>NZ_LMJK01000002.1:0-1278833 GCF_001428975.1 Microbacterium sp. Root280D1
CCCCGGACGTCGCGGCGCAGCTGCAGCTGATCCTGGACGCGATCCTCAACCCCAAAGGTGGCGGCGCGCCCATGCCCGGAGTGCACTTCGCCCCGAGCGAGGGCGCGGATGCGGATGCGGATGCGGATGCGGGTGCTGGTACTGGTGCTGGTGCTGGTGCGGACTGTGACGATAGGGATCAGTTCAACTCGGATCCGCGGYGTGTGCTCGATGACCGCACCGCGTCGCAGAAGCGTCACGACGCTCTCGCGATGGTGTTCGGGATCGCCGCSCGRCACACGGACATGCCCACCCTCGGTGGAGCGGCACCGGTCCTGGTCGTGAACGTCGACGCGAGTGATCTCGTGGGCGGAATGGGCGGCAACGGTGGGTGGGCGACGGTCGCCGGATCCGGTGCCCACGTCCCCGAAGTGAAGGCATCCACGCGACCGTCGCCGGAGNCACACGGACATGCCCACCCTCGGTGGAGCGGCACCGGTCCTGGTCGTGAACGTCGACGCGAGTGATCTCGTGGGCGGAATGGGCGGCAACGGTGGGTGGGCGACGGTCGTCGGATCCGGTGCCCACGTCCCGGTTTCCGTCGCCGCGCACGTCGGATGCGCGGGGACGATTCAACGGGTGCTAACCGATGAGGGGCGGATCATCGGGATCACGACCACCGACCGGGTGTTCACCGTGCACCAACGCCGGGCGATCATCGCCCGCGACAAAGAATGCCTCATTCCCGGATGCCACGTTCCGGCATCGTGGTGCGAGATCCACCATGTCGTCGAGCATGCCAGGGGTGGTCCGACGCATACCGACAACGGGGTGCCGTTGTGCTGGTGGCACCACCGATCCCTCGGGACCTCGGGGTGGGAGATCCGCATGGACGACGGGGTCCCGCAGGTGCGGGGACCGGGGATGGCGCACACCGAGGCTCAGCGTGGCGCGACTCACACTCCCCGCGCCGCTCACCCGCACCGGATGACGCGGGTGAGCGTCACCGATGCGACCGCAGCAGCGCATCAGCGCATCAGCGCATCAGCGCATCAGCGAATCGCGAGCTCGAAACCGTCCGCCGTCGGAATGACGGCCACCTGGGTGAGGTCATCGACATGGAAGGTCGGCTGATGAGACGTCGCGTGCGCGCCCACGCCGATGACCCGCATCCCCGCAGCATGCGCGGCCTGGATGCCGGCGCCCGAGTCCTCGAACACCACGCAGTCGGCGGGGTCGACGCCGAGCAGCTCCGCACCCAGCAGGAAGCCCTCGGGGTCGGGCTTGGAGGCCGACACGTTCTCGGCCGTGACCGTCAGTGCGGGCACGGTCAGGCCGGCCTGGCCCATCCGCGCGTTCATCAGCGTCACGTCGGCCGAGGTGACGATCGCGTGGGGGTAGGGGAGCAGGGCGGCGAGCAGGGCATCCGCACCCTCGATCGGGATGACGCCATCGACATCCTTGCTCTCGTTCGCGAGCATCACCGCGTTCTCGCGGATGTTGATCTCGTGGTCGCGCTCCGGCAGCATGATCGCCATGCTCTGATGCCCCTGCCGGCCGTGCACGACGCTCAAGACAGTCTCGGGAGCGATTCCGTGGGGCTCGGCCCACGCCAGCCAGAGCCGTTCCACGACAGCCGTCGAATCGACGAGAGTGCCGTCCATGTCGAGCAGGACGGCGCGGGCGCTGATGGTCTCGGTCATCCCCTCAGGCTACTGCCGCAGCATCTGAAGCCCGACCTGACGGCGCTACCCACCGAGGTACGCGCGGTGCAGCAGCTGCGAATCCTCCTTCAACGCCTCGGCGGTGCCCTGGAAGGAGACGCGCCCACCGGCCACCACCACGGCCTCGCGAGCCAGGCTCAGGGCGAGCTGCGTGAACTGCTCCACGAGCAGCACCCCGACGCCCGACTCGGCGATCGACTTCACGATCGGCATGAGCCGCATGAACACGACAGGCGCGAGACCGAGCGACATCTCATCGATCAACAGGATCCGCGGCTTCGCGGCGAAGGCACGTGCCAGCACCACCATCTGCTGCTCGCCACCCGACAGCAGCGCGGTGGGGGAGTCGATGCGCTTCTCGAGCTCAGGGAACTGCGCGAGCGCCGCATCCTGTTCCGCAGGCGTCCGCGCGGTGAGCGAGATGTTCTCGCGCACGGTCAGCGATGGGAACACCGCTCGCCCCTGCTCGATGTGCACGATGCCGCGCCGCGCTCTCGACACCCGGGACAGCTTGTCGAGCGGCTCGCCGTCGAGCATCATCGATCCCGCGGAGTGCGGGGTCACCCCCGACACCGATTCGATCAGACTGGTCTTGCCGGCCCCGTTCGGTCCGACGAGCGCCAGCACCTCGCCTCCGCGCACGGTCAGCGACACATCCGAGATCACCGGCCCCGCGCCCCGGCTGACCGTCACCCCGTCCAGCACCAGTTCGCTCACTTCAGCAGCTCCGTCTCTCCCATGTACGCCTTCACGACCTCCGGGTTCGCGAGCACCTCGGCCTGCGGACCGCTCGCGAGCACTCGACCGAAGTCGAGCACAGTCAGCGTCGGGCACACCGAGCGCACGAGATCGAGGTCGTGCTCGATGATGATCAATGCCACGCCGAACCGGGCCGGCAGCTCGCGCAGACGCGCGGCGAGAGCCAGGTGCTCATCGTGCGACAGGCCGGCCGCGGGCTCGTCGAGGATCAGCAGCCGCGGACGAGAGATCACGTTCGCCGCGACCTCGACGAGTCGCCGGGTGCCGACGTCGACGCTCGACAGGCGCGCACCCGCCGGCGGGCATCCGAAGAACTCGAGAACCTCATCGATGTCGGATGCGGCGAGTCGGCGTCGAGCGACGAACCTCACGTACGCGCCGACTGTGAGCGACGGCGGGACCCTGTCCTGCTGGAAGGTCCTGCGCAGCCCGAGCCGGGCGCGACGCGTCGGAGACAGGCCGGCCAGATCGCGATCTCCGAGCAGTACTCGACCGCCGTGCTTCGGCAGGAACCCGCTGATCGCATCCACGAACGTCGACTTGCCTGCCCCGTTCGGACCGATCAGGCCCATGATCGACGCCGCCGGCACCTGGAACGACACATCGTCCAACGCTGTGAGAGCACCGAACTGCACCGTGAGTCCGTCGACAGTGAGCACCGGTGCACCATCGAGCGCGCGCTCATCGACCGTCGCGGTGGTCGTTGTCGTGATCGCTCGATCCTCGGCATCCGCATCGGGAGGCAACGCGGTCAGCTTCGCCGAGGCGGTCCTGCGATCCGCGCGCTTCCAGATGAGATTGCGGATGCCCTGACCGAGGTTGGTCCCGCTGGTGAGCGCCTGCACGCCCAGCACGCCGAAGACCACGAACGCCCAGTCCTGCGGCACGCCCCAGCGCTTCAGCAGCTCGGGCACGAGCACCCAGAGGATGCCGCCGAGGATCGCCATGTCGATCAGATGGGCCCCCGACATGACGGCGAGGACGTAGAGCGCCAGCGACTGCAACGGGGTGAAGCTCGATGCGAACGGAAGCTGCACCTGGCCGGCGAGGAGTCCTCCGGCGATGCCTCCCAGCGCAGCCGAGACGGCGAACGCGGTGAGCTTGGCGCTCTGCACGCTCTGCCCTGCAGCCGCGGTGCCGCGTTCCGAGAAGGCGACCGCCTTCCAGCTCGAGCCCCACCGTCCGCGCTGCAGGAAGAAGACTCCCAGCGCGCAGAGGGCGAGCACCACGACCGAGAGGAAGAAGAACTCGCGATCGTTCGAGAACAGCGTCGGGCGCTCGACAGCCGTGCCGTCGGCGGACCCGGGGAACTGGATCTGCACGAGGGTGACATCCGCCGCCGCAGCGAAGCCGAGCGTGACGACCGCGAGGTTGACGCCGCGCAGCCGCAGCGCGGGGAGCCCGACGAGGATGCCCACAAGACCGGCGGCAATGCCGCCGAGGAGGAGCCAGACGACGAAGCCGCCCGGCGCCTGCATGACGTTGAGCAGCGAGACGATCCAGGCGCCCACGGCGGCGAACGTGAGCTGGCACAGCGCGATCATGCCGGCGGAGCCCGTGACGATGCCCAGTCCCAGGATCGCGATGGCCGCGACGACTGCGCTGATCGCGAGGAACACGAAGTAGCCCGGAAGCGCCGCGCTCAGAATGGCACCCAGTCCGACCGCCGCGGCGGCGACGGCGAGGGGCCAGGACAGACGGAACCAGGGACGGTCAGCGAGCGGCATCCCACACCTCCTTGCGCTGCGTCCACAGGAGCAGGACGACGATGAACAGGAACGGGAGGAAGTTGCGCACGAGCGCGACCTCGTCGATCTGCGCGACGAGCCCTCCCAGAACGCCCAGTACGACTCCGCCGACGACGGCGAGGTCGAGACGGCGGAAGCCGCCGAGCAGCGCAGCGGCTGCGGCGGGGACGATGAGCATCGCGAGGCTGGTCGCGTCGTTCGACTGCGACGGCGCCACGATCATGATGGCGATCGCGCTGATCACACCGGTCACGAACCACACCGCGATGGAGAGCGGACGGGAACGGATGCCGAGCAGCTCGGCGGTGGTGGGGCGCTCGGAGAGCGCGCGCAGCTGCGTGCCCACTCTCGTCCGGCGCAGCACGATCCGCACCACGACCGCCGTGACGACCGCCATGGCGACGGTGGCGACGGTGACCTGACTGATCACCACGCCCCCGAACGAGAAGGCGGGGCCCGCGATGATCGGGGTGAACGGCTGCGGTTTGTTGCCGAACAGGATGAACGACATCGAGATGAGCAGGAGAAGCGGACCGACGGTCATCGCGGAGCGAGTGGTGGTGGAGGCCTCGGAGAGCCAGGTCGCGGCGATCCACCCGATGGTGGCGGAGAGCGCCCCGCCGACGACGACGCCGAGCACGGAGCCGAGCCAGATCGGCACCCCCAGTTCGCTGACGAACCACACGGCGCTGAAGGCGCCGAACATCCCGGTCGCGGCCTGGGCGAAGTTGACGACCCGCACGAGGCGCGACATCAGGGTCAGGCACACTCCGAGGACCGCATAGAGACCGCCGGCGGCGAGACCGGCGATGGCGCCTTGCAGCATGAGGCGTCCTTTCTGGTGTGAGGGGGAGAGGACCTGCCGCCGAGAATGCGCTCGGCGGCAGGTGAAGGGCGGCTACTCGCCGATGCGGAGCCAGTCGTCGGCGACCTTCTCCCAGGCGTTCGTGCCGGATTCGAGGATGATCGGCCATCCCGCGGTGTTCTGCGTGCCGAAGGCGTAGGGCGTTCCGACCATGGGGTTCTCGATGGGATCCATTCCGCGCAGCGCCTCGGTGACCGTCTCGCGGGTGATGTCGCCGTCCATGCCCTCGAGCACCTCGATGAAGTAGGTCGCGGCGAGGTATCCGCCCTGGCTGAATGAGGTGAGGGGGATGTCGTTGGCCTCCATCAGCTCCCGCCAGTCGGTGTTGATCTCGTCGTCGTCCGTGAACGGGTAGAACTCGGCGGGCACGTAGATGCCGGCCCCGGCGTCATCGATCGCATCCGCGAAGTTCTCGCTGTAGACGCTCGTCAGATAGAGCCAGGTCACGTCGTCCCAACCCTGCGCGTTCGCGGCCTTGACCTGGCCGATCGCGTCGGGCTCGACGGGGTTGATCGCGAGCGCCTTACAGCCCTGTTCGCGGGCCTTCACGATGTAGGGCGTGTAGTCCGAGGCGCCGTACGGCACGGTGTCGTCGACGTACTTCGGCTCCTTGCCCGTGATCTCGGTCCACTTGTCGATCGCCGCCTGGTAGGTGGGTCGGGTGGATCCTGCGATCTCCAGCAGGATGCAGATGTCGTCGAGTCCGAGCACCTCCGAGCCGTACTGCAGCGTGAGGGTCATGTCGTTGAACGGACCGACGTTGGCGGGGGAGATGTTGTCGCTCGCGAAGCAGCCGGTATCGACTCCGATGCCGGGCAGCGAGAGGATCTCCTCCTGCTCGTAGTACTTCGCGTTGATCTCGCACTCGATCAGGCTCGCTGATCCGACCAGCGCGACGGCCCCGTCGCTGCCGACGAGCTCTCGGGCTGACGCGGTGGCTGTGGCCGGGTCGCCCTTGTCGTCGAGGGTCTTGTACTCGATGGTGCGTCCGTCGAGGCCTCCGGCCTCGTTGAAGGCGTCGAACACCGCCGCCGCCGCCTGCGACGCCTCGGGGAACGTCGCCGGACCGCTGATCGTGTTCACGGAGCCGACGACGATCGGGGCGTCGCCGCCACCTCCGCTGCCGTCTCCGCTGGCGCAACCTGCCAGAGTGAGGGCTGCCACGGCGATGAGCGCCGCAGTGCCGGATACTCGCTTGTTCATGTGATTCCTGCCTCTCGTGTGCTTGTCGTGCTGCGGTCAGTCGCGCAGCGCGCGGTTGACCAGTTCGGTGTCGGTGAACTGCTCGAACGCGACGACCCGGTGATCGGCCAGGCGCCAGACATGCGCGACACGTGCCGCGAAGAATCGGCCGGTCGCGCGGTACGTGCCCGAGTAGGTGCCGATGCCGACGACCACGTCCCCGCCGTCGATGACCTCGTCGATCGCGACCGTGTAGTCGTCCCACTCGTCCTGGATGCGCTGGAAGACGCCTGCCGCGACCGCATCCGGCCCGATGTACGTGCCGGCGTACGGGAAACCGGCGGCCTCGGTCCAGCTCACGTCGTCGGCGAGCGGCGCCAGCATGCCGTCGAGGTCGCTGCGGTCGCTGGCCGCGTAATGCGCTGCGATGATGTCGGCGTTGCTCATGGGAGGTCCTCTCCTGGATCTCGTCGCGGGGTCAGACGGGCTGGGCGTCGGGGTAGTCGACGGACCCGAGCGGATAGATGTGACCGCCGCCGCGGGAGTGCTCCGCGGCGCCGTCGCCGGTGAGGCCGAGAAAGATCCCCGTCGTCATGAGCTGGTAGCCGAGGTCGTGCAGCCAGACGCTCGCGACCGCGATGCGGAACTCCCGGAAGCAGAAGAGGTAGAGGCCGTCGGCGAACTTCCAGACGGTCGACAGGTCCATGTCGCCGTGGCCCCGCTGCACGCCCTCGAGGCACTGCCAGGCGTAGCGCCGGCTCGAGATGTAGACGTGCTCGTAGAGGTGGTGCGGGCTGTACCGATAGATGTTGCGCTTGCCGATGAGGTCTCGGCTCGGCCCCGGCACCTCGCCCGTCGCGGGACCGGCATCGGTCGTCGCCGCCCAGAAGTCCTGACCGACCTGCGGTGTGCCCTCGACAGCCTCCGGCGCGATGCGTGATCGCACGACGGTGGCCCGGTGGGTCGAGGTCGAATAGACGACGGTGATCGCTTCGCGTTCACGGCTCTCGATCGGGATGTTCACGAAGATGACGTCGTCACGCACCGCGACGGCGTCGTACGGGTCGGTGCCCGACTCGCCGAGTCCTGACCAGGTGACAGCGACCGCATCGAACGTCAGCGCCAGCGCGGATCCATCGTCGAGCGTGAGCGTCAGCGCGGTGCCCGACAGCGAGGTGTTCGGCAGTCGGAAGGTGTCGATCCCGGCGGCGAACTCGTCGTACGTGCGCCATTCGTCGAGTGCGGGATCGGTCGTGACGGGAGCGGTCATGGGAGTCCTGACGTCGCATGCGGCGGAGCGTCCTCGCTCCGGGCACCGCATCCTCGCGGTGTGCTTGCCTCATGCTCCGGCTCGCCCTGGCATCCGCTCAAGAGAAGCGGCGCCATCGCGCGCCGACAGTCAACCGGCGTGCCCTGCAGAGCAAGGACGGGCCTGGGAATCCGCCGTGGCGTCAGCGGCGCGGCTCCGGGCGGGTGTCAGGATGAGTCATGCGAACAGAACCCCGGGCCGCCCTCTCGCCGGCGGTCAAGGCGGTCGCCTGGACGGCATCCGTCTTCTTCGCTCTCCTGTTCTTCGCCGTCGCGTGGGTCTGGTGCGGGATGTCGTACGAGGAGGAGTTCAGCGAGCAGCCGAAGGCCGTCTCCGCAGGGTCGACGATGGAGGGCTGGGGGTTCACCATCGGCCTCGTGCCCGTGCTGGTGCTCCACGCCCTGATCGCGATCGGCGCCTTCTTCGCCGTCCGGGACGGAGGACGCCGCGGGGGGGCTTCTCAGTGCGATGCTCGCTCTCGCGCTCGTGGCGGCCGTGTCTCTGCCGGGCTTCGTCGCCGTGCAGATGCTGTACGGCGGCACGATGTTCGCGCCGCCGGTCTACGTCCCCTGACGGACGTTCTCCCGCTGCGCTGCGCTCAGTGCGCCGCGCGGTACTCGCTGGGGGAGATGCCGAACGCCGACTTGAACGCGCGGCTGAAGTGCGCCGCATCCACGAAGCCCCATCGGGCCGCGATCGCGGCGACGGGCCGGTCGGCGAGCATCGGGTCGAGCAGATCGCGACGGCACTGCTCGAGGCGGCGGGTGCGGATCCAGGTCGACACCGTCACGCCCTGCTCCTGGAACAGGCCGTGCAGGTGACGGGTCGAGATGAAGTGCGCCGATGCGATGGTCGCGGGTCCGAGATCCGTCGAGGCGAGGTTGCGGTCGATGTACGAGCGGATGCGCTGCACGAGCGCGCGATGAGGGTCGGCCGACACCTCGTCGAGGCCCAGCTCGCGGGTGAACACCGTCGTGACGAGGTCGAGCGCGCTGTGCGCCAGTCGTGCCCCTGTCGTGCCGGCGAGCTGGTCGAGGTTGCCGGCGAGCTGCGTCAGATACGGCACGACCATTCCGCCGAGGCCACCCTGACCCGAGATGCGCACCGCGGTGAGCTGGCCGATCATGTCGGAGGGCAGGCTGATCAGGTGCTTGGGGAACATCACGACCATCGTGCGGAAGTCGTCGTCGAAGACCAGCGAGTACGGGCGGTCGGTGTCGTAGACGGCGAGATCGCCGGCCTGGAGCACGGCCTCCCGGTCGTCCTGGATCAGCATCCCGGTGCCGGCGAGCATGAGGCTCAGCTTGAAGTACGACCGGTCGCTGCGTGCGATGAGCTCGGGTGTCCGCTCGACGACGTGCGAGGTGGCGCGCACCTCGTTGACGTGCACCTCGTCGACCGAGGCGCCGCGGATGATCCCGCGGAAGTGGTCGGGCCCGGCCGTCGACACCTGGAGCGGCACGAAGGACTCCGAGACGGCGGCCCGGAACTCGCTGATGTTGCGCGCGACGAGCGTCGACACCGATTCGGCGGGGGCGGCGAGTGCACCGTTCATGACTGATCACCTCGGGTGGTGGAACGACGACGTTGTATACGATCCGTGCCGTGATGCTATCACCGGCGCGGTCCGGAGGGCGAGGCTTCTATGATGTGGGCGGAGGCCAGTGATGCGATATGTCGGCGAGAGGGTCATGCAGGTCCTGCGTCAGCTGCGCGGACCCGACACAGCGGATGCGGTCTTCGAGGCCACCGCGCTCATAGTCGGGGCGGTGTTCTTCGTGCTCGGCTTCGCCATCGGGTGGCCGGTCTTCTGGGGTCAGGAGATGGCGATCAGCGGCACCGGCTCGATCGGCGCGTTCGCCGCCTACGGCGGCGCGATCACCGCCGTCCTGGCGTTCGCGCTCGGGCGTCTCGTCGTGCGACCGGCGGCGGTCGCGCCGGACGGCGCCCGCGATGGATTCAGCGTCCCCGGGGATCGGCTGCGCTGGTACGACCTGGCCGCCATCGCCTTCGCGCACGCCGCGATCGCGTACCTCGGATGGCTCGGAATCGCCGAACTGCTCGATCGCAGCTTCACCGACGCCCCGGTGTTCGCCTTCCCCGGGGCGATCCTGGTGGCCGTCGCGTTCGCTCTCACCGCCTATGTGACGTTCCTGAGCGCGGTGGCGCTCACGCCGATGGTGCTCTCCCTCGTCCTGGCGGTCTTCCTCGTGGTCGGCGCCTTCGCGGCGATGCTCGCCTCCAGCGATGTGCACTGGTGGCAGGACAACCTGTCGGCGCTGGGGATGAGCAGCAACAGCGCGTCTCTGGCGTTCAACGCGACGTTGATCATCGCCGGGGTCCTGGTGACGACGATCGCCCGCTATGCCACGGCGGGGCTGCCGGTCGACGACCACGTCGATCGTCGCGGACGGCGCGTGGTGCGAGGCGGGCTGATCCTGATCGGGATCTTCCTCGCGTGCGTCGGGATCTTCCCGGTCGACGAGTTCTTCCTCGTGCACAACACCGTCGCCACCGGGATGACCGTCGCGTTCGCCGTGATCGTCGTCGGGCTGCCCTGGTTCGTGCGCACGATCCCACGGGTGTTCGTGGTGCTCGGGTGGATCTACGTGCTCGTGATCGTGCTGCTCGGCGTGTTCTTCGCCGTCGGCTACTACAACCTCACGGCGGTCGAGCTGATCGCGGCGGTGCTGATCTTCAGCTGGATCATCGTGTTCCTCCGGACCGCAGGATCGGTGCACCCCGCCGCATCAGCGCACCCCGCCGGGTCCGTGCACGCGGGGCAGCGGCCCGGTCCGACCCCGGCCTGAGCGTCGGTCCTCAGCGCAGCGGCTGCGTGGCATCCGCCGTGCGCTGCAGCGCATGGACGGTGTGCGCGTGCCGGCGCTGGGCGACGCCGACGAACAGGCAGTCCACCAGTGCGAGCTGCGCGATGCGGCTCACCATCGCGCCCGCGCGGAGGCGAGGCTCACGCGCCCGCGTGAGCAGGGCGTGGTCGCAGTTCTCGGCGAGCGGCGAGGCCGGCCCACCCGTGACGCCGATCGTGGTGCCGGATGCCGCCCGTGCCGTCTGGAGGAAGTGCACGGTCTCGCGGGTCGTTCCCGAGTGGGAGAACCCGATCGCCACGGTCTTCCTCGCTCCGAGCGATGCGGCGGCGCTCGCCTCGTGCGCGTCCGTCAGGACGATCGCCGCATGTCCGATGCGGAGCAGCTTGCGGCCGAGATCCGCAGCCGCCTGTCCGCTCGCGCCGATCCCGAAGAGCAGGACGCGGTCGGCGTCGTCGATCGCCTCGACCGCGGCCGCGAGCTCGTCGTAGTCGAGGTTCGCGACGGTCTCCTCGATGGCCAGCAGCTCGAGTGCGGCGACCTTCGCGGTCGCCTCCCGCAGGGTGTCGGCCGCGGAGATCTCGGATCCGAAACCGGATGCCGCGGGGAACTGCACGGATTCGCGACCGAGCTCTGTGGCCAGCGCCATCCGCAGCGCGGCGTAGCCGTTCACGCCGATGGTGCGGCAGAAGCGGACGACCGAGGCGACCGACGTGTCGCACCTCGCCGCGATCTCGGTGATCGTGCTGTCGACGACGATGGTGGGATCATCGGCGATCGTCCGAGCGATGCGGGCCAGCGACGGCGGCAGCTTCTCGGCGGCCGAGGCGATCGTCGTCTGGATGCTCATGGCTCTCCTGCGTCAGAGGGGGATTTCGGGCGTGTGAACAATTCTTTCATGATCGGATGCTCGTGCGTAGACTATTTCCATGCCCTCTTCGCATGCTCTCGTCGCCGTCGACCTCGGCAAGTCGCGCTGCCGGGCCGTGATCGCCGAATCATCCGGCGTCGACTCTGGCGTCGTCTCTGCCGCCGATGAGCGTCGAGTGCCCCGGTGTCCCGTGTACGACGGGATCGGGGCTCCCGGGCTCGCGGCCGCAGGCGGCGTCGACGCAGCTCTCGCCGCGATTCTGCCGATGAGAGATCATCTCGATGCACAGATCTCCGCGGTCTCCGTGGGTGCGGCCGGAGCCTGGGCCGCCCCCGAGGCCGCATCAGAGCTCGCCGCCGTCCTCGCCGATGCCTTTCACGTGCCCGTCGCGGTGACCTCCGACGTGGTGTCCGCTCATGCCGGATCGCTCGGGGGCGGTGCGGGCGTACTGCTGATCGCCGGAACGGGCGCTGCGGCCCTCGGCATCGACGGCGAGGTGGCGACGCTGGTCGACGGGTGGGGTCCCGAGCTGGGAGACCTCGGCAGCGGATCCTGGTTCGGGCGCGAGGCGCTGCGTGCCGTCCTGCGCGCCTCGGTCGGGCTCGCGGTCGAGACCGTGCTCACCGATGCGGTCGCGGCGACGATCGGCGAGCCCACCGCGGTTCCCGCCTGGATCTCCATGGACGGGCCGGTGCCTCGCCGTCTCGCGACTCTGGCGCCGCTGCTCCTCGATGCGGCGCAGAGCGGCGACGCCGTCTCCGCGGACATCGCCGCCGAGGGCATCCGCCTGCTCGTCGCGTCGGCGATCGCGGCGTCCTCGAGCAGTCGCGAGGTCGCCCTGCACGGAGGGCTCACCGACCACGTCTGGTTCCGCTCGTCGCTCGCCCAGGCGCTCCGCGCCGCTGACCGCACGGTCGTCGTCTCCTCCGGCGATGCCCTCGACGGTGCGCTCCTGCTCGCGGAGCGCACCGATCTTCCCCACGAAAGGTTCGTGCATCGTGCCGAATGAACACGCCAGACTGACCGCGCTCCTCGACGTCCTCTCGACGCTCGGCACCGAGGCGTCGACGACCGATCGCGGCGACCTCGATCTGCTCGACACCGATGAGCTCGTGCGGCGCATGAACGCGGAAGATCATCGTGTGCCGGCGGCCGTCGGCGAGCGGAGTGCGGAGATCGCCGCGGCGGTCGACGGCATCACCGCCCGCTTCCGCGCCGGCGGACGACTCATCTATCTCGGGGCGGGCACCGCAGGCCGCGTCGGAGTTCTCGACGCGAGCGAATGCCCGCCGACCTTCGGCACCGACCCCTCGATGGTGGTGGGGCTGATCGCCGGAGGCGAGACGGCCATCCGGTCGGCGGTCGAGAATGCCGAGGACGACGACGCGGCGGCAGCGGCCTCGCTGCGCGAGCTCGGCCTCACCGAGCGCGACGCCGTCGTCGGGATCTCGGCGTCGGGTCGCACCCCGTACGTCGTCGGCGGTCTGGAGTTCGCTCGGGGAGTCGGCGCGCTCACCGTGGCGATCGCCTCGAATCCGGCATCCGAGATCGGTGCGGTCGCCGAGATCGCGATCGAGGTGGTCACGGGGCCCGAGTTCATCTCGGGATCGACGCGTCTGAAGTCGGGAACAGCCCAGAAGCTCGTCGTGAACATGCTCACCACGCTGTCGATGATCAAGCTCGGCAAGACCTATCACGGCGTGATGGTCGATCTTCAGGCGACGAACGAGAAGCTGCGCGCGCGCTCGATCCGCACCGTGACGGAGCTCACCGGCGCAGAGGTCGACCAGGCTTCCGCCGCCCTGGATGCGGCGGGGGGATCGGTCAAGCTCGCGATCCTGATGGTCGCCACGGGGGCGTCCGCAGAAGCCTCGGCCCACGCGCTCGACAGCGCCGACGGCATCCTCCGTGTCGCGATCGCCGCACTGTCGTGAGGGGTACCTTCGCCGCGTGCTTCCGCCAGGGCGTTCCCGATGACGACGCCGCGTCGACCGCCGAGGCCGACGCCGCGGCTCAATGGGAGCAGGTGCAGCCCTCGCCACCTCCGCAGCATCCGGCGTCCTCGGTGACGTGCGCCTGAGACGACTCAGGAACATCCATCGCGGGGTTCTGATCGAGGAAGCCGTTCGGCTTGAACCAGAATCCGGCATAGTCGACCGGCATGATCGGCCAGTCCTCGGGGCGCGGGAAGTGCGTGAGTCCGAAGGTGTGCCACAGCACGATGTCCTCGCCGTCGAGCGAACGGTCGCCCGCCGAGTACTCCGGCAGGCCGGAGCCTCCCTGGTGCGCGTTCGGATACCGGCCGGCCGGCCAGATCTGCCCGTGTTCATGGCGGGTGGCCCAGAGATGCTTGGTCGCGAACGCCGCACGCGCGGCGACGGATGACGCGGGGTCGGCCATCAGCAGAGCGGTGGGCTCCGGGATCAGGTGATAGGCCGTGGGGCGGCCGACGTGGTTCGTCCGAGTGGTGCTCTGCACCTCCCACGCGCGCGCGACCGAGGTGTCCGCCTCCCGCTGCGCCCCGCCCTCGGAGAGCAACGGAGTCTCCGACCACGTGAAGGCGTTGCCGAACGGGTTGTCCGGCCCCATCGGGATGCGCTGCGCGTCGATCTCGACCAGACGGTTCTCCTCGCCGTCGACGGCGACATCGAGCCGTGCGCAGAACAGGTGCTGGTGCACCGGCGCGAAGACGCCCGGCGCGAGCTCGGTGGCGTGCTTCTGCCGCACCCCCGGTTCGCCGGCGCCGGCGAACACGATCCCGGTGGCCTTGGCGACGACCTCGATCGAGCCGTCGAGGGAGAAGTGCCAGTAGAACCCGTAGTCGTAGTTGCCGATCGTCGAGAAGTACGACACCACGAAGCGGCGCGAGCGGCGCACGTCCGAGCGGCCGGCGAGGTCGGTGTGCTTCCAGAGGATGCCGTAGTCCTCCTCGTGCATGCACACCACGTTCGGGATGCGCACCGGATGGCCGTGGTCATCGGCGACATAGCCGTCGAGGTAGCGGATCACCCCCAGGCAGTCGCAGCCGAGCTCGAGGTGGTTCGCGTTCTTGCCGAGAAGGTACTCGCCGGCGTCGAAGTAGCTGATCCAGAAGCGCCCGGGTGCGGTGTCGCCGTAGGGCACGACCATCTCGGGCACGCTCGCCCGATTGAGCACCGACCGTCCGTCGAACCTGACGTCGTGCAGCACGAGACCCTCGCGAGCGTTGAAGCTCACCCGCATCGACCAGTTCTCCCACTCGACGAGCGAGCCGCTGACGGCGAAGCTGGGGCCTTCCGGCTGCGTGATCTCGATCGGCTTGAGCGAGGTGCGCGCGGCGCCCTGCACCTCGGGGTAGTAGTTTCCGTGGCCCGCCGGCACAGGCACGTCGCCCTCGTCGTCGATGCGGATCACGCTGTTCGTCGTGAGGTCGATGTGCACGACCAGCCCTTCGACGGGATGCGCCCAGGGGGAGTCGTGCTCGTCGTATTTGAGGAAGGTGAGAGAGCGGATGACCCGGCGGCCCACCTCATCGGCGCGGCCGGTGTACCCGGGTGCGAGCGGTCCGCAGAACGCGAGAGCCATGTGCGCGGCGAGCCCTCGGCGCGTCATCGCCGCCTGCCATTCTGGTGACGCCTTCGCGATCGCCTCAGCGCGCTCGTACTCCTCGAAGAGGTACTGGGGCTGGCCGTAGGGTGGCGCATCGTTGGGGACCCGCTCGGCGCGCAGCACCTCGCCGCGGGTGATCGAGACGACGACTTCGCTCGCGACGCCGGTCGCGGTGTCGAGCAGGGTCGCGTCGATGCGGCGATCGATGGGGGCGCCCGGCCTCCATGCGGCGAGTTCCTCCTTGGTGGGCTCATCGGGCAGCAGCATCGGCACGCGGACGGTCTCGCCGAGCAGTCCGGCGGACTCGAGCACGGCTCGGGCCGCCGCGATCTCCTCGCCGGTGAGGGGGTCGAGTGGGTGCGGCGCGGCGATCTTGTCGATGGTGACGGGCTGGGGGTGGGACATCGGCGTACCTCACTATTTCGAGCGTTCGCTCAATAAACGGATTGGGTCGATGGTACGACGGCGCGACGAGGCGCACAAGAGCACATCGTCAGCAGGCCGAGTGAGCGTGCGCGGCTGGCAGGTGGCGCGAGCGTGCGGGGTGTGGCAGTGACTCAGGCGCGCCAGGGCGCGAGGATGCTGTCGAGCACCGCGAGGTGAGCGTCCGCGCCACGGGGCTCGGTGACCTCCAGCACCTGCTGTCCGTAGGTGATCGAACGGAGCAGCGACATCACCGCGTGCTTCGGCGTGGTGGGGGACAGCTCGCCGTCGGCGACCGCTTCGTCGATGGCTTCGCTGATGCCGTTCTGCCAGGTCGCGCGAGTGGGGGAGCCGGCGTCCGGGTCTGAGGCGAGAGTCGCGAGGCGCCCCCAGAATCCGACGACGACATACGCTTCCGTGCGCGTCTCCGCGTCGACGGGGAGGACCTCCCGCATGAGGGCGTCGAGTCTGCTCAGCCCGCGGAGCCCGGTCGTCACCGACCGGATGCGCTCGTCGGTGCGTCGGGTGATCTCCACAGCGGCTGCACGCACGACGTCGTCGAATCCGTCGAAGTAGTGCCAGAGAGAGCCGGTGGCGACACCGAGCTCTTTGGCGACCGCGCGAGACGACACCGCTTCATGTCCGTCGCGAGCGGCGACGGCGAGCAGCGCCTCGGCGATCTGCCGGCGGCGCTCATCGTGGTCTACGACGCGGGGCACATGCCCCATCCTGGTGCATGAGCCATGGGTCTCGCTATTTTGAGCGATTGATCAATATGATGCGTGTGTGGATCACGTCCTCCCCGCAGCACCGTGGCTGATGGCGCTCGCCGCCGTCGTCTCGGCCGTTGCGTGCATCGCCGTCTGGCGGGCTGTGCCGTGGCAGGGGAGGCAGAGCGCCCTGATCATGGCAGCGGCGATGATCGTGATCGCGGTGAGCGGTGGCGATCCGCTGATCGGCCTGGTGGCCGCACTCGTGCTCCTCGTCTCCGCGATGCTCGGCACGGCGGGCGTGCGTGGAACGCCCGCGGCCGCCACCTGCTGTCACCGTGCACTGGTGTCGCTCGTCATGGCGATCTGCTCGTTCGAGAGCCTGTCGACGGGCCAGGCGATGGCGGGGGCGGCCGAGGTCGGGGCCCACGGTGGGCATGGGCTCGGCGGGCTCCTCTCGGCGCTCGTGATCGTCGGCGTCATCGGCGTCGTGCTCTGGACGGTCGTCGCCGAGTGGGTGCTCGTCCCCGTGCATCAGGGGCGTACCGCCCGCCTGCTCGCGGTCGAGTCGTGGGCGATGGCGGCGGGAGTCTCCGTCATGTGCCTCGGGTTCTGACGGCCGGCCAGTCGGATCCGCCACCGAGGCCGGTCGGGGCAGCGCGTGGCCTCTGATTTCAGAACCCTCGCGCCCGGCGCGTACCCTGGAGGCATCCCCCGAAGCTCACCCGGCAATCTCGCGCGCCGACGACCTCGGCGCGCTCACACATGCAAGGACGCAGATGAACGTAACCGCTGCACCCCACGACGACTGGACGGCGAGAGAAGAGCTGGCCGAGCGGATGATCCCGCTCATCGGCGCCCTCAAGCGCGAGCGTGATGTGGTCACCTCCCTCCACGGACACCGACTTCTCGGTCTGTCGGCCACCGGCATCGTCGAGGTGCACGACAGGGTGGCGCAGCTCGGGCATGAGCGACTCGCCGTCGACGAGACTCTGGCCGTGCTCGAGGGCGTCCACGAACTCGCCCCCGGTGCATCCTCGCTCGACCTCGCGCGCCTCGCCGCAGGTCATTCCGACAGCGAGCTGCCCCTCGACGCCTATCTCGCCGAGGCGCTCGCGCCGGCGGTCGGAGCGGTCGCAGCGGCCCCCACCGATGTCGTGCTCTACGGCTTCGGACGCATCGGGCGCCTGCTTGCGCGCATCCTCATCGCGCACACGGGTGGTGGCAGTGGCCTGCGTCTGCGGGCCATCGTCGTGCGCCGCGGTTCGGAGAACGATCTCGTCAAGCGCGCGTCGCTGCTGCTGCGCGACTCGGTGCACGGCCGCTTCGCAGGCTCCGTGACGGTCGATGAGGACGCCGACCAGATCATCGCGAACGGCACCCGCATCCAGGTGATCTATTCGGACGACCCCTCGACGATCGATTACACGGCGTACGACATCCACGACGCGATCGTCGTCGACAACACGGGACGCTGGCGCGACGACGCAGGACTCAGCCGGCACCTGGAATCGACCGGCGTCGCTCGCGTGCTGCTCACGGCACCCGGCAAGGGCGCGCTGAAGAACATCGTGCACGGGATCAACGACGACACGATCGAGGCGGACGACCGCATCATCACCGCCGCCTCCTGCACGACGAACGCCATCACCCCCGTGCTCAAGGCGATCGATGAGGCCTACGGGATCGTGCGCGGGCACGTCGAGACCGTGCACTCGTTCACCAACGACCAGAACCTGATCGACAACTTCCACAGCGGCGATCGTCGCGGCCGCTCGGCCGTGCTCAACATGGTGATCACCGAGACGGGGGCGGCCAAGGCCGTCGCGCGCGCGCTGCCCGAGCTCGAGGGCAAGCTCACCGGCTCTGCGATCCGCGTGCCGACCCCCGACGTCTCGCTGGCCGTGCTGCACCTGGGCCTCGAGCGCCCCGCGGTCAAGGACGAGCTGAACGACTACCTGCGTCGCGTCTCGCTGCACTCGAAGCTGCGTCAGCAGATCGACTACGTCGAGAGCCCCGAGGTCGTCTCGACGGACTTCGTCGGCTCGCATCGCGCGGGCATCGTCGACGGTCTCGCGACCATCGCGAACGACCGCGACGTCGTGCTGTACGTCTGGTACGACAACGAGTACGGCTACTCCTGCCAGGTGATCCGCGTGCTCGAGGTCATGGCGGGCTCGCACCCCATCGTGCTGCCGGAACGTCGCGAGGTGACGTTGCACGGGTGAGTGCGCGATGTCGGTCGTGCCCGGCATGATGAGGGCATGAAGACCGCGACTCTGCGCGCCGAGCGGCTCCGCTCGCATCGTCTCAGCGCTCCGGCGCGCACGGTGACGCATGCCGCGTCGCACATGCTCGCGGTGCAGAGCCAGGACTTCACCGCCGGACGGTGGGTCCTGGCTTCGCGCACCCGTGGCGAGCCGCCGCTCCACGCGGTCGACCGGGCCTTCGCCCGGGGCGACCTGGTGCGCGCGTGGACCATGCGCGGCACGCTGCACATCATCCCGGCGCGTGACCTGCGCTGGGTGCTCTCGGTGACCGCCGCGCGGCAGCGTCAGCAGGCGGCGGGCAGGCGCCGCGATCTCGGGATCGATGCGTCGATGGTCGCCGCGGTCGTGGCGGCGGCGGTGCCGCGTCTGCGCGACGGAGGACTCACGCGGGCCGAGATGTTCGAGGTGTTCGCCGGTATCGGCATCGATCCCGCCGGGCAGCGCGGCATCCATCTGCTGAGCGAGCTCACCCTCGACGGGCTGATCTGCCAGGGTCCGGTCGTCGCGCGCGATGGTGTGAGCCGGGAGCAGCGCTTCGTGCTCGTCGAGCAGCACATCAGCGAGCATGCGGCGCCCGACGATCCGCTCGCCGAGCTCTTCGTGCGCTACATCGACGGGCACGGTCCGGCTGGGGTCGCGGACTTCGCCTGGTGGTCCGGCCTCACGCTGGGGCAGGCGCGCGAGGCGCGGGATCGCGCGGCGGCGCGCGTGGTCGAGGTCGACGAGGGGGTGTTCGTCGGCGTCGCTCGTCCGCGGCGGTCATCGAGTGCCCCGGCGGTGCGGGCGCTCGGAGCCTTCGACGAGTACTACATCTCCTACGCCGACCGCACGGACGTCTGCGCCCCTGAGCATCTCGCTCTCGTCGGACCGGGCAAGAACGGCATGGTGCGGGCGACGCTCGTCGCCGACGGCCGGGTGATCGGATGCTGGACGCACGCGAGCGCCTCGCTCGGGTCTCCGCCGGAGCTCTTCGAGTCAGTGCCGGATTCGCGGCCGGTCGACGACGAGGCGGTGCGGGCGGCCCTCGCTCGGTTCACGCGCTTCCTCGACGGCTGAGTCGCCGAGTCGGCGCGGATCACTCGCTCGCGTGGCGTCCGAGGAAGTTGTAGACCTCGTTGTCATCGACGCCGGGGAACGCGCCACGGGGGAGCGGCGAGAACATGTGGGTGTGCACGCGGGCGCTCGGCCAGGCCTTCCCGTTCCACCGTTCGGTGAGGTCGGCCGAGGGGCGGCGGCAGCACGCCTCATCCGGGCAGGTCGAGACCGCGCGGTCGGCGGTCTCGCGCCCACGCCACCAGCGCGCGTCGTCGAAGGGAACGCCCACCGTGATCGAGAACTCGCCGTCGGTCGAGGCGCCGGTCTGCGTCGAGCACCAGAAGGTGCCGGAGGGTGTGTCGGTGTACTGGTGGTGTTCGTTCGTGCGGTTCTGCTGCGTGAACGCCGCGCGCGCCTGGAACTTCCGGCACACCCGCTGGCCCTCGACAGCGCCCGTGACGTCCATCGGCAGGGGGAGGTCGTCGTTCTCGTAGACCCTCGTGATCGCACCGGTGGCGTCGACACGGAGGAAGTGCAGTGACATGCCCAGGTGCTGGGTGAGGAGGTTCGTCATGCGCATCCCGGCCGCTTCGTGGGTCACGCCGAATGCGTCGCGGAAGTCTTCGACCGCGAGGTTGCGATCCTTCTTCGCCTGCTGCAGGAAGGCGACGGACGCCGTCTCGGGCATCAGGCACGCGGCGGCGAAGTAGTTGATCTCGAGCCGCTGCTGCAGGAAGTCGGCGTAGTCGGTGGGCGGGGTGTGTCCGAGCAGTCGGTGCGCCATCGCCTGCAGCGCCATGGACCGCAGGCCGTGACCCCCGGGGATCGATGCGGGCGGCAGGTAGATGCGCCCGTTCTCGAGGTCGGTGACCGAGCGGGTCGAGTGCGGCAGATCGTTGACGTAGATCAGTTCGAAGCCGAGCTTGTCGGCCATGATGCTCACGGTGCGGTGCGTCAGCGCGCCCTGCACGTGCCCGGCGGACCGCAGCTGCTTCTCAGCGAGTCTCTCGATGTCCGCGAGGTAGTTGTTCTGCTCGCGCATCCGCAGACGCAGCTCGGTGTTCGCTCGTCTGGCTTCTTCGGGCGTGGCGATCGCCTCTCGTTCGCGTCGCTGGAGTTCGCGATGAAGGCCCAGAAGCGACTCGATCGTCTCGTCGCTCATCCCCTTCGTGACGCGCACGGGGGCGATGCCGAGCTGCCGGAACACCGGGCTCTCCTGGGCGCGTTCGAGTTCGATCTCGAGAGCGGCGCGACGGTTCGGCGGCTCGCCCGAGATGAGGTCGGTGACCTCGGTGCCCGTCGCCAGCGCGATGGCCTGCAGCAGCGAGAGCTTCGGTTCGCGCTTGCCGTTCTCGATCAGGCTCAGCTGCGAACCGGCGACGCCGACGAGTGCGCCCAGCTCATCGAGCGTGAAGCCCTTCTCGAGGCGGTGGTGCCTGATGCGGTGGCCGAGAGTCGCGAGGTGGATGCCGGAAGGAGCCATTCCTTGATACTAGCGAAAGAAGCGCGATTCTTATCGCCCGGAATGGCAGAAAGTCGTGCACGAACCGGAAGAAGATGGAACAAACGCCCCTCACTTCAAAGGAGTAGTCATGGCGATCGCCGAAGTCTTCACCCCCCGAGCATCATCTGTCGCACCTGTGCGCACCTTCGGGACGGCTCCGACGTATGACACCCCTGCGATGGCAGAGCTCGCCGCCTGGGTCGATGAGATCGCGGCGCTCACGCAGCCGGCCTCGATCCACTGGGTCGACGGCTCGCGTGCCGAGAACGACTGGCTGCTGCGCGGGCTCGTCGACGAGGGCAAGCTGATCAAGCTGAACCCCGAGTGGCGTCCCGGCTCGTACCTCGCCCGCTCGCACCCCAGCGACGTCGCACGCACGGAGGGCCGTACCTACATCTCGTCCGAGAGCGAAGAGGATGCCGGCCCGACCAACAACTGGGCTCCTCCTGCGCAGATGCGCGAGAAGATGACCGAGATCTTCGAGGGATCCATGCGAGGCCGCACGATGTTCGTCGTGCCCTTCTCGATGGGGCCCGTCGGGGGACCGCTCTCGCACATCGGCGTCCAGGTCACCGACAGCGCCTACGCCGTCGCGTCGATCGGCATCATGACGCGCGTCGGCGATGCGGTCACCCGCCAGATCGCCGACGGCGCTCCGTGGGTCAAGACCGTGCACTCGGTCGGCTCGCCGCTCGCTGCGGGAGAGCCCGACGTCGAGTGGCCCTGCAACGACGACAAGTACATCGTGCACTTCCCCGAGACGCTCGAGGTCTACTCCTTCGGCTCGGGCTACGGCGGCAACGCGATCCTCGCGAAGAAGTGCTTCGCCCTGCGCATCGCCTCGGTCATCGCCCGCGACGAGGGCTGGCTCGCCGAGCACATGCTGCTCATCCGGGTGATCGATCCCACGGGCAAGGCGTACCACGTGGCTGCGGCGTTCCCCTCCGCGTGCGGCAAGACGAACCTCGCGATGCTGCGCCCGACCATCCCGGGATGGCGCGTCGAGACGCTCGGCGACGACATCGCGTGGATCCGCCCCGGTGAAGACGGCCGCCTCTGGGCGATCAACCCGGAAGCCGGATTCTTCGGCGTCGCGCCGGGCACGGGCGAGTCGACGAACGTCACGGCGGTCGAGACCCTCTGGGGCAACACGATCTTCACGAACGTCGCGCTCCGGCCCGACGGAGACGTCTGGTGGGAGGGGCTGACCGATCAGGCGCCCGCCCACCTCACGGACTGGGAGGGCAACGACTGGACGCCGGACTCCGGCCGCCCCGCCGCGCACCCGAACTCGCGCTTCACGGTCTCGGCCGCGCAGTGCCCGCAGATCTCGGAGGACTGGGAGGAGGCGGTGCCGCTCGACGTGATCCTCTTCGGCGGACGTCGGGCGACCAATGTGCCGCTCGTCGTCGAGGCCACCGACTGGACCCACGGCGTGTTCCTCGGCTCCAACATCTCGTCCGAGCGCACCGCGGCCGCCGAGGGCAAGGTCGGCGAGCTGCGTCGCGATCCGTTCGCCATGCTCCCGTTCTGCGGCTACAACATGGCCGACTACTTCGGTCACTGGCTGAAGGTCGGCCGTGGTCTCCGGTTCGACCGCGCACCGCGCATCTTCCAGGTGAACTGGTTCCGTCGTGGCGCGGACGGCCGCTTCCTGTGGCCCGGATTCGGCGACAACTCGCGAGTCGTCGACTGGATCATCCGTCGCGTCTCCGGCGAGGTCTCGACGGTCGACAGCCCGATCGGTCGCCTGCCGCTGATCGAGGACCTCAATCTCGACGGCATCGACGTGCCCGAGGCCGACCTCGAGGAGCTCTTCTCGATCGACACCGACGCCTGGAAGACCGAGGCCGACCTCACCGAGGAGTTCTACGACACCTTCGGCGACAAGGTCCCCGCCGCCCTCCGGGCCGAGCTCGCCTCGCTGCGCTACCGCCTCGACAAGGCGTGACAGAGCGGGCGCCGGTTCGGGGGAGCCGGCGCTCCACGGCCCCCGTGGCCCCAGACCCGCGAAGGCGGGACGTCAGAGACGAACCCATGGCTGAGTGGTCTCCGGCATCCCGCCTTCGCGTACTTCTCCCGCGCTGACCGCGTGCGCCCCTGCCGCGACGCTCAGGCGAGCAGCTGGTGCCGAGCCAGGTCGCGATAGAGCGGCGTCGACTCGATCAGCTCGGCGTGAGTGCCCTGACCGACCACTGCGCCGTCCTGCAGCACGACGATGAGATCGCTGTCGACGACGGTCGACAGTCGATGAGCGATCACGATGAGGGTGCGATCGGTCGAGACCGCGTCGATGGCCTCGCGCATGCGCTGCTCGTTCACGCCGTCGAGCGACGAGGTCGACTCGTCGAGCAGCAGGATCGGTGCGTCGGTGAGCAGCGCGCGAGCGATCGCGAGACGCTGGCGTTCTCCTCCCGAGAGCATCACGCCGTCTTCGCCGACGGGGGCATCGAGACGCAGCGGATCGCGATCGAGCACGTCGCCCAGGTTCACCGCGCGCAGCACCTGTTCGCAGGCCGCATCCGAGGCATCCGGCGAGGCGAGACGCAGGTTGTCGCCGAGCGTGCCGGCGAGAGTGGGGGCGTCCTGCTCGACGTAGCCGAACTGCGCGCGCAGCTCGTCGCGCGGGTAGGTGCGCGAGTCGTGGCCGTAGAGGCGGATCGAACCGCCTGTCGGGTCGTAGAAGCGCTCCACGAGCGAGAGGATCGTGCTCTTGCCGGCACCGCTGGGCCCAACGAGCGCGACGCGCGCACCTCGGGGCACCGCGAACGAGACGCCGCGCAGCACCTCGCGCTCCGCCACGGCGGCCGAGTCGTCGGTCGGTTCGAGGTGCGCGTCGGCCAGAAGCGTCTGCGCCTCCTTCGCGGCGGCGAGGCGAGCGGCGACCACGTTCTCGGGATAGCGGAAGCGCACGTCACGGAACTCGATCGCCGGAGCGAGGGGGTCTGCCGCATCGCGGGGGACGGATGCGGCGATCTCGGCGTCGTGCTGGGTCTCCGTCGGCAGGTTCAGCACCTCCTGGATGCGGCCGAGGGCGCCGAGTGCCTGGTTCACCGAGGTGATCGCCCCGAAGGTGGTGGCGAGCGGCATCACGAGCATGAACAGGAACAGGATGAACGTGATCAGCGAGGCGATCGTGATCGTGCCGGCCGCGACCCGGAAGCCGCCGACTCCCAGCACCACCAGGAGCGACACCTGCAGTGCGACTCCGGCGATGGGGACCACGAGCGACGAGATCTTGGCGATCCGCACCCCGATGCCGTAGGCCTCCGAGGCGAGCGCCGACACGGTCTCGGTCTCGCGCTCGGTGGCTCCCGAGGCGCGCACGGTGCGGATCGAGCCGACGGCGCGCTCGACCCCGGAGGCGAGTTCGCCGACCTTCTCCTGCTGAGCGGTGGACGCGGTGCGGATGCGGCCGCTGAGCGCCGTGACGACGACGACCGAGGCTCCGATCACGACGACGATGAGCAGCAGCAGGACCGGGTCGATCACGAGCATGGCGATCAGCGCGCCGAGGAAGAGGATCGCGCTGCCGACGGCATCCGCCAGTCCCTGGGTGAGCACGGCGTAGAGCAGTGTCGTGTCGGTGCCCACGCGCGAGACGAGGTCTCCGGTCCGGCGGGCGTCGAACTCGCTGATGGGCAGGTGAAGGATGCGCGAGATCAGCTTGCGACGGCTCGAGTACACGACCGCGGTGCCGGTGCGCTGCAGCAGATAGTGCTGGTAGCCGGAGATGATCGACGACACGATCACGAGACCGACGAGGACCCACACCAGGATCCCGAGGCCCTGATCGGACTGCACGGCTTCGATGAGCTGCCCGACCAGCAGCGGTTGCGCGAGCGAGGTGGCCGCCCCGAAGACGCTGAGCACAGCGACGACGATGAGCGTGCGCCTGTGCTCGAAGAGGAAGGGGAGGAGCTGGCGGAAAGTGGCGCGCGGGCCGTCGTAGTGCGCGCCGCGTCCGCGTCGGCGTGATGTCGCCGTGCTGGACATGCGGGACCTCGTTCTGAAAGGGGGTAGTTCGACCGTACTTCGTGTGCGGGCGGATCCTGTGGATGGGCTGTATGAGTGTCAGTGCCTGCCGAAACGGCGGTGCGCCGCCTGCTTCGAGACGCCGAGGGAGCTCGCGATCGCCTGCCAGGAATAGCCGAGATTGCGCGCCCGTCGCACCTGTGTCTCCTCGGCCCTGGCCAGCTCGCTGCGCAGAGCGGCGAGGCGGTGGAGCTCCGAGAGCGGCTCGCCGGCGTCATCCTGTGCGATGGCGGTCTTCATGGTCATGGGGAACCTCCTGCGTCAATACTTGTTGACGATCGCCCCCTTGTCAACATGCATTGACGTTATCTCGGTGCTCAGGATGCGAGACTGGGCCGATGCTGTCCGCATCGAAACCCGTGCCCGGCGACCGCGTCGCCGTCCTGTCGCCCGCCTTCGCCGCGCCCGCGGTCGCGCCCGAGCTCCACGAGCAGGCGCTCAGCCGACTCGAGCGGCTGACCGGACTGATCCCGGTCGAGTATCCGACCACGCGGCAGCTCGATGCGAGTCCTGAAGCCCGGGCCGCCGACGTGAACGCGGCCTTCGCCGACCCGAGCATCCGGGCGATCCTGGCGACGATCGGCGGGGACGACCAGATCCTGGTGGTGCCGCACCTCGACGCCGCGCTCGCCCAGGCCGACCCGAAGCCGTTCCTCGGCTACAGCGACAACACCAACATCCTCAACTGGCTGTGGAGCCTCGGGATCCGCGGCTACTACGGCGGATCCACGGCCGTGCATCTCGGTCCCGGGCCCGCGGTCGACGACGTGCATCTGCGGTCGCTGCGCGCGGCGCTGCTCGACGGCGGCACGGTCGAGATCACGGAGCCCGGAGAGTCGGAGGACGTGGGGAGGCGCTGGACGGACCCGCGCGCTCTCACCGAATACGGCGATCGGGTCGCGACCGAGGACTGGACCTGGTCGGGTCCGGCTGTCCGCGTCGAAGGTCGCACCTGGGGCGGCTGCCTCGAGGTCGTCGATCAGCTCGCGCTCGCCGACAGGCTGCCCTCGGCATACGACCTGCGCGGCGGGATCCTGCTGCTCGAGACCAGCGAAGAGCGTCCGCCGGCGAGCTGGGTGGCGCGATGGATGCGCGGGCTGGGGGAGCGTGGGATCCTCGATGTGGTCGCGGGAGTGGTCGTCGCGCGTCCGCCCGTGAGCGATTTCGAGTTCCTCCCCTCGTCGACCGAGGCAGACGCGCTGCGCGCCGCGCAACGGGATGCGGTGATCGAGACGGTCTCGCGGTACAACCCCGACGCGGTGGTCTGCGTCGGGGTGCCTTTCGGCCACACGCGGCCGCAGTGGATCGTGCCGTTCGGCGGGACGATGGTGCTCGACGGCTCGACGCGCACCATCCACGCCGCCTACTGACCGCCGGACGACGAAGGGCGGCACCTCCCGAGGAGATGCCGCCCTTCGCGTGGACGAGCGCGTCAGAGTTCGACGGCGGCCGCGACTCCGAGGTCCGATTCGTAGTCGTTGTCCTTGGTCTCCTTCGACAGCAGGAGCGCGATGAAGGTCAGCACGCCCATCGCCGACAGGTACAGTCCCACCAGCCACGGAGCGCCGTCGCCGAGCTCCCAGAGCCAGAGCGCGATGAGCGGAGCGACGGCTGCGCCGAGGATCGACGAGACGTTGTAGGAGATCGCGGATCCCGTGTAGCGGACGTTCGTCGGGAAGAGCTCGGGCAGCAGCGCTCCCATCGGACCGAACGTCGCGCCCATGAGCATGAACCCGAACACGAGGAACGCCTGCGCGAGGGCGCCCGTGAACTTCGGGTCCATCGCGGGGAGCAGGAACGCATTGAACGTGAAGCCGAACACGATGATGAGCCCGGTGACCCACAGCAGCAGCTTGCGACGCCCGATCGTGTCGGCGATGGGACCGGAGAGCAGGGTGAAGATGCCGAAGAACACGACGCCGACGATCTGCATGAGCACGAAGTCCGTGTAGGCGAACCCGAGTCCCGGATAGAACTGCGCGGCGAAAGCCGACGCGTCGAAGTCCTTGCCCGTCGCCTCGGCAGCGGCCTGAGCGGCGGCGGACGCCGTCTCGAGCGTGGCCGGCTTCGTGCCGTACGCCAGGGTGAAGTTGGTCATCAGGTAGAACAGCACGTACGTCGCCAGCATGATGAACGTGCCGAGGATCAGCTGCTTCCAGTGGTGGCGGAACACGGTCGCGAGGGGCAGCTTGCGGATCGCGCCCTTCTTCTCGGCCTTCTTGAAGGTGTCGGACTCGACGAGCTTCAGACGCACCCACAGGCCGATGATGACCATGACGGCCGAGAAGAGGAACGGGATGCGCCAGCCCCACGACAGGAAGGCCTCGGACTTCAGTGCGGGGTTGTCGGCGTGGGGAAGCAGCCAGTTGATGCCGAGGAAGAGGAAGTTGGCGATGATGAAGCCGAGCGGCGCGCCCAGCTGCGGGAACGTGCCGTACCAGGCGCGCTTGCCGGCCGGAGCGTTCTCGGTGGCGACCAGCGCGGCACCCGACCACTCGCCGCCGAGGGCGAAGCCCTGAGCGAGGCGCAGGATCAGCAGCAGCAGTGCCGCCCACCAGCCGATCTGCTGGAACGTGGGAAGAAGGCCGATGATGAAGGTCGCGATGCCCATCGTGAGCAGCGAGGCGACGAGAGTCGCCTTGCGTCCGAACTTGTCGCCGAAGTGGCCGAAGACGACCGCGCCGATGGGGCGGGCGACCATGGCGGCGCCGAACACGGCGAACGATGACAGCAGCGACGTGGTGTCGTTGCCGGTGGGGAAGAACAGCACGGGGAACACGAGCACGGCCGCTGTCGCATAGGCGTAGAAGTCGTAGAACTCGATCGTGGTGCCGACCAGGCTCGCCGTGATGACACGCGAACGCGGGTTCGCGGGGGCGGTGGACGTACTCATACAGCTCCTTAGATCCATGGCCCGGTATACCAAGGCACCGAGAGATCCTACGCCTTCCTGAACGTTTGCTGGGTGCGTATGACATCCCGCTGGACCGCGTGCGTAGAGTCGGAGGCGGATGCCCGTGCCCACCCGAGACGGAGAACCGTGACGACGAGACTGCTGCTGATCGCCGATACGCATGTGCCCGCCCGTGCCAAGCGACTGCCCGACGCGGTGCTGCGAGCGGTCGACGACGCCGACATCGTCGTGCACGCGGGGGACTGGATCGACCTCGCGACGCTGGATCTGATCGAGTCCCGGTCGCGGCTGCTCGTCGGCGTCCACGGGAACAACGACGGCCCCGCGCTGCGAGAGCGACTGCCCGAGATCGCACGGCTGACGGTCGAGGACGTCGAGGTCGCTGTGGTGCACGAGACCGGACCGAAGCAGCGGCGCGAGGAGCGGATGGATGCGGCGTTCCCGGGCGTCGACCTGCTCGTGTTCGGCCACTCCCACATCCCGTGGGACACCGTCGCCCCATCCGGGATGCGCCTGCTGAACCCGGGGTCGCCGACCGACCGCCGCAGGCAGCCCGTCTGCACGATGATGTCGGTGGCGATCGACGGCGCACGGGTCGACGCCACGCTGGTGCCGCTCGCATGACCACCGCACCTCGCGCGGGTAACGACATCGAGGTTCCCGCGGCGTACCGCGCCCCGATGCGATCGCGCGACGACGGGGTGCGCGAGGGGCTCGCGGTCGAGCGCGCGCTGCGGATCGGGGTCTGCGGAGTGGGAGGTCGCCTCGACCGCATCCCGGAGTCGCCGGCCGACGCGCTCGCCGCAGTCGATGCCGCCTTCGGTGAGCGGGCGGCGCGCAGGCTCGAGAGGTTCTCCTCGGTTTCCGAGGGGTCGTTCGTCTGGACGCGCGACGTCGACGGACTGCTGTGGCTCGGCCGGATCGCCGGGCCCTGGCGCTACGACGCGTCGGGCGAAGCCCGTGCAGTCGACCTCGTGCACGTGCGCGCGTGCGACTGGCTCGATCGTCCGGTGGAGCCGGCCGCGGTGCCGTCCGGCGTGCACGAGTCGTTCGCGCGGGGCGGTCGCAACTGGCAGAGCATCACCCGGGCCGACGCCGCGCACCTCACCGCGGCCGTCTGGAGGTCCCGCCGCAGCGGGTGACGGGCCCGATCAGTCGGTCGGGCGCAGGTCGCGGAGAATGGCGTCATACCGGCTGAGGAAAGCGCGCTCGTCGAGTCGCTTGCGTCGGAGCCACGACGTGACCTCGTCGTTGCGCTTGCTCGCGTTGCAGGACCCGCACGCGGGCACCACGTTCTCGACGGTGTAGCGACCGCCGCGGGAGATCGGCATCACGCAGTCGCGTTGGAGCGCGATGTCGCCCGCTCCGCAGTATGCACATCCGCCCCAGGCCTCCTGCAGCGAGGCCCACTGCTCGGCGGTGAGGTCGTTGTCCGCTCTGGCCACCCGGCCCCGGCGCCGCTTCGCATGACGGGCGCGCGCAGCGGGCGTGGGGGTGGAGAATCTTCGGCGCGGCACAGACACACGGTACTGGGCGGATGCCCGTGCCTGTGATCTATTCCTCGGTGTCGCCGAGAGCGAGCGCCGGCACGAAGTCGGCCGTGGGCGCGAGCAGCTGCTCCAGCTCGAGCACGATGAGCCGGTTGTCTCCCGCTCGCGTCGTCGGGGCCGGCACGAAGAGGGTGCGCTGCGGCCCGTTGCGCCAGTACCGTCCGAGGAAGAACCCGTTGACGAACGCATAGCCCTTGCTCCAGGCAACGGTGTCGAGGAACAGGTCGGCGGCGGAGTCGAGCGCGAAGTCTGCGACCCACGCAGAGGGTGCGCTTCCCGGGCCGCTCGACGTGTTCCCGCCGCTGGAGCCGATCTCCGCCGCGATCCCTGCGACGTCCAGCGCGGTCGAGTGCCAGCCGGTCAGCGGCGTGCCGTCGAGGGCAGGAGCGCCGATCAGACCCTTCTGCTCGCCGAGTCGGTGGTCGTAGTTCACGCGGCCGCCCTCCTCGACGAGGATGCTGAGCGTCCGTCCCGCGGGAATCCGCAGGGAACGGTCGTGACGGGTGCGGGAGAGCATGCCGACGGGCTGGCCGTCGACGCTCACCCAGGCGAGGTCGCGCACCTCGTCGAGCACGAGCTGACCGCCGCGCCCTTCGGGAAGCTCGACGTCGTACCGGATCAGAGCGCTCAGGTGCTCCAGCTCGTCGAATGTCCGCGGAACTGCGGATGCGGGCGTCGATGCCGCGGCATCCGTCCATGATCCCGCCGGCTTCAGCGGCACGGAGAAGACCGGTGCCGCGGTGGCCGCGGCGGGCAGCTCGTCGGGGACGGGCGCGTACTTCGCGATGACGTCGCGGAAGGCGAAGAACTTCGCCGTCGGGTTGCCGGCCTCGTCGAGAGGCGCGTCGTAGTCGTATGACGTGACGATCGGCAGGTAACGGCCCTTGTGGTTGGCACCGTTCGTGAGACCGAAGTTCGTGCCGCCGTGGAACATGTAGATGTTCACCGAGGCCCCCGCGGCCAGCAGTTCGTCGAGATCGGCGGCGGCGGTGTCCACGTCGGTCGTGTGATGCACGCCGCCCCACCAGTCGAACCAGCCGTCCCAGAACTCGGAGCACATCAGGGGGCCGGTGGGCTGGTGGGCGCGCAGGGTGGCGAGGCGCTCGGCGCTGCGCGATCCGAAGGATCCGGTCTTGTGCAGCTCGGGGAGGCTGCCGTCTGCCAGCATCCGATCGGTCGGCTGGTCGACCGTGGTGAGGGGCACGGTGATACCGGCTTCTCGGGTGAGGGCGACGAGCGCCTCGAGGTAGTCCTTGTCCGAGCCGTACGCGCCGTACTCGTTCTCGATCTGCACGAGCACGACCGAGCCGCCACGGTCGATCTGCCGGGGCGCGACGATGTCGTAGACCCGGCGGAGGTAGTCGCTGACATCGGCGAGGAACGTCGGCTCGGAGGAGCGCAGCTCGCGCTCGCCCGCGGTGAGCCAGTTCGGCAGCCCGCCGTTGTGCCACTCGGCGCAGATGTAGGGGCCGGGCCGCACGATCGCATCCATGCCCTCCGCCTGGATCAGGTCGAGGAACCGGCCCAGGTCGTTCCAACCCGTGGCATCCCACTCGCCGCGCCGAGGCTCGTGAGCGTTCCATGCGACGTAGGTCTCGATCGTGTTGAGTCCCATCAGACGGGCCTTGCGGATGCGGTCCTGCCACTGGTCGGGGTGCACCCGGAAGTAGTGGATGGCACCGGAGATCACCTGGTGGGGGAGCCCGGCGCGGAGGAAGTCTGTCTCGCCGATGGAGAAGGAGGTCACGATGCGGTGCTTTCGATGGGGAGGGCCGGACGGAGAGCGAGTCCCCGTCCGGCCCGGACGTGCGATTACTTGTTGACGGCGAAGCCCTGCGAGTTGCCGTACTCGACCAGCGCGTCCTGCCAGGTCATGAGGCCCTCGTTCAGGTCGGTGCCGTTCTGGTACGACTGGCCCACGGTGTCTCCGAAGATGCTGTTGCCGTAGACCTGGTAGGGCAGGTAGCTCCAGCCCTCGACCACGTCGTCGGCCGCTGCGGCGAGGACCTCGTTGATCTTCTGGCCGCCGAAGTACTCGGGCGCGTCGGCGAGGAACTCCTCGCTCGACAGCTCGGCGGTCGTCGACGGGAATCCGCCGGACTCGAGGAACGTCGAGATGCTCTCCTCCGAGTTGTTCAGCCACCACAGGAATCCGGCGGCGAGTGCCGGGTTCTTGCTCTGCGTGGTCACGGCCTGGCCGCCGCCGCCGTTCTCCGCGGTCGCCGGGGTGCCGTCGTAGGTCGGCATCGGAGCGACGCGCCAGTCACCGGCACCGTCGGGGGCGCCCGTGATCAGGTTGCCCGGCATCCAGGCGCCGATCACGAGGGTCGCGAGGCTGCCGTCGCCGAGAGCGCGGAACCACTCGTCGCTCCAGCTGCCGTAGGGCGCGAGCAGGTCCTCCTCGACGAGGCGGTTCCAGTTCTCGGTCCACTTCTTCGATCCGTCGTCCTGCAGGTCGATCGTGACGTCGGTGCCCGACGTCTCGAACGGCTTGCCGCCGGCCTGCCAGATCATCGAGGTCGCGAAGCCGGCGTCGCCGGTGTCGTTCGTGATGTAGGCGTCGGGGTTCGCGGCGTGGATCGCCTTCGCCGCCTCGTAGTACTCGTCCCACGTGGTGGGTACGGTGACGCCGGCGGCGTCGAACACGGCCTTGTTGTAGAAGAGCGCCATGGGGCCGGAGTCCTGCGGGAGGCCGTAGATCGCGTCGCCGTCGGTGACGGAGTTCCAGGTCGAGGCGGTGTAGTCGTCCTCGAAGTCGGCGAAGCCGTACTGCGAGAGGTCGACGAAGGCATCCGTCAGCGCGAACTGCGGGAAGGCGTAGTACTCCATCTGCACGACGTCGGGGGCGCCGGAGCCCGCCTTGATGGCGTTCTGCAGCTTGGTGTACTCCTCGTTGTTGGTGCCCGCGTTGACCACGTTCACCTTGACGTTCGGGTACTCCTTCTCGAACGCCTCGACCTGAGCCTCGGCGGAGGGGGTCCACGACCAGTACGTGATCTCGCCGCCCTTCTCGAGAGCGGCCTCGACGGAGTCGAACGAGCCGTCGCCGGCAGCGCTGCCGCCGGAGCCGGAGTCGCCGGTGCTGCAGCCGGCCAGCGCCAGCGCTGCCACGGTTCCGGCCGCGAGCACCGTGAGGGTGCGCCGTGCGCCGGGTGAGGGAAGGTGCTTCATTGCTGTGTCCTTTCGGGGGTGCGGTCCAGCGTCGGACCGACAGGGGGCGGTGCGGAGGGTGCCGGAGGCTACTGCTTGACGCTTCCGGCGGTGAGACCTGACTGCCAGAACCTCTGCAGCAGCAGGAAGGCGATGACGATCGGGATGATGGTGAGGAGGGAGCCCATGATCACGAGGTTGTAGATCGGCTGAGATCCGGCGCCGATCGCCTGAGCGCTCCACTGGTTCAGGCCGACGGTGAGCGGGTACCAGGCCGGGTCGGAGAGCATGATCAGCGGCAGGAAGTAGTTGTTCCACGTCGCGACCACGGTGAACAGGGTCACCGTCACGATGCCCGGTGCGAGCAGTCGCATCGAGATCGTGAAGAAGGTGCGGAACTCTCCGGCGCCGTCGATGCGGGCCGCTTCCAGCAGCTCGGTCGGCACGGACTCCGACGCGAACACCCAGATCAGGTACAGACCGAACGGGCTGATCAGCGAGGGGATGATCACCGCCCACGGGGTGTTCGTGAGCCCGAGCTCGCTGAAGAGCAGGAAGGTCGGCACGGCGAGGGCGGTGCCCGGCACGGCGACCGCGCCGAGCACGACGGCGAACACCGCGCGGCGGCCGGGGAAGCGGTACTTCGCCAGGCCGTAGCCGGCCATGGTGGCGAGCAGCGTCGCGCCTCCGGCGCCGACCACGACGTAGAGCAGCGTGTTGCCGAGCCAGCGCAGGAAGATGCCGTCCTGATACGAGAAGGTCGCCACCAAGTTGTCGACGAATGCGAAGTCGTCGGAGAACCAGAGCCCGAACGAGCTGAACAGCCCGGACTGCGTCTTGGTCGAGCTGAACAGCAGCCAGACGAGCGGCACCAGTGTGTACAGGGCGTACATCACCATGACGATCAGCAGGATCTTCGACTTGCGCGGATTCATTAGATCGTGGCGCTTCTGCGAGGGACGGGCGAGGGGGAGTGCCATGTCAGCGCACCTCCGACTTCGAGCCGCGCAGCTGCACGACGTAGGCGATCACTGCGGTGATGACGCCCATGATGATGGCGATCGTCGCGGCGTAGTTGAACTGCTGTCCGGCGAACGAGAGGTTGTACGCGTACATGTTGGGGGTGAAGTACGTCGTGATCACGTTCGGAGCCAGGGGCCGCAGGATGTTGGGTTCGTTGAAGAGCTGGAAGCTGCCGATGATCGAGAAGATCGTGGCGATCACGAGAGCACCGCGCACCGAGGGGATCTTGATCGAGAAGATCGTGCGCCATGCGCCCGCGCCGTCGAGCGACGCCGCCTCGTACATGTCGGTGGGGATGGTCTTCAGCGACGAGTAGAAGATCAGCATGTTGTAGCCGACGAACTGCCAGGTCACGATGTTGCCGATCGAGACCAGGATCCACTCCCGGGCGAAGGGCGTGATGAGGTCGCTGCCGAGGAAGTCGTTGAAGTTCGACGTCAGACCGAACTGGTCGCCGTAGATGTACCCCCACATGAGCACCGCGACGACCGCGGGCACCGCGTACGGCAGGAAGATCAGGATGCGGAAGAACGATGCGCCGCGCAGACGTGCGCTGTCGAGGGCGAGCGCCGCGGCCAGCGCCAGGACGAGCATGATCGGCACCTGCACCACGAGGAACAGCACCACGCGGCCGAACGCCTCCCAGAACTGCGGGTCGGTGAGCGCGCGGACGTAGTTGTCGAACCCGACGAACGCCGTGCCGCCGATCAGCTTCTCCTGGAAGAAGCTGAGGTAGAGCGCGTAGGCGAGCGGGGTCAGGAAGACCAGGGCGAAGACGACCATGAACGGGCCGACGAAGGCCCATCCCTTCCAGTCGCGCTTCTCGCGCCGGCGGATGCCGTGGTCCGCCAGGGCTGCGGAATCTTGAGTCGTCATTGACGAGAACCTTCTTAGAGATCGGGCGCTCACGGCGCCGTGTGTCAACGTCAACATATTCGATGCACTGCTAGTGTGTCAACGTCAACACATGAATGGATGAGTGCTCGTGACCTCGGTACAGTCGGCAGAGCCGCCGCAGCGGCGGCGAGACCCCTCCATGGAGGACGTGGCCCGCGAGGCCGGTGTCTCCGGACAGACCGTGTCGCGCGTCGTGAACGCGCGCGGCTACGTCGGCGCCGCCACCAGGGAGCGCGTCGAAGACGCCATGCAGCGGCTCGGCTACCGGCCCAACAGTGCGGCTCGTGCGCTGCGATCCGGCCGATTCCGGGCGATCGGCGTCATCATGTTCTCCTTCAGCTCGTACGGCAACCAGCGCACGCTCGATGCGATCGCCGTGCGCGCCTCGCAGAGGGGATACGCCCTCACCCTCATCCCCGTCGAGTCGAGTGCCCGCGACACCGTCGCGGGAGCCTTCCGCCGCCTGGAGGAGCACGCCGTCGACGGGATCATCATCGTGATCGAGGCGCATCAGCTCGACGAGGCCGAGGTCGAGATCCCCGACGGTCTGCCCGTCGTGCTCGTCGACTCGAACCGCGGCACGACTCACCCGTTCGTCGACACGGATCAGGCTCAGGGTGCGCGCCTCGCGACCGAGCACCTGCTCGACCTCGGCCATGAGACCGTCTGGCACGTCGCAGGACCGGCGAAGTCCTATTCCGCAGAGCGTCGACGCGAGTCCTGGCGCTCGACTCTCATGGATCGCGGCATCGAGGCACCCGAGCCGCTGCAGGGCGACTGGTCAGCCGAATCCGGCTATCGCGCCGGGCTCCGCCTGCGTGACGACGACGGCGTCACCGCCGTGTTCGCGGCGAACGACCAGATGGCGATCGGCGTCGTGCGGGCATTCCGCGAGGCCGGTCGAGACATTCCCGGCGACGTCAGCGTGGTCGGGTTCGACGGCCTGCCGGATGCCGCCCAACTGTGGCCGCCGCTGACCACGGTGCAGCAGCATCCCGAGAAGGTCGGCGCTCTCGCGGTCGACGCCCTCCTCGCCGAGCTCGATGGGGGAGAGCGCAGTCAGACGCCGCTCGTCGGCACCGAGCTCATCGTGCGCGAGAGCACGGCAGCGCCGCGGATCTGAGTTCACACGGCGAGGGACACGCCGATCAGGCCTTCTCCGCCACGTCGGCGCCGTCTTTTCGCCGGATCGACAACCCTGCCGGGATGCCCCGCGAGAACAGGATCGACAGCAGGCTGATCACGATCAGCCCGACGAACGACACGCGGAGTGACGAGAGCTGCGACTCGCGGTAGATGTCGGCGAGTTCGCTCGAGTCCTCGTCGCTGAGGCCGGCCGCTTCCCCGATTCCGGTGACGTCGGCTGCGGGCACCACTGTGACGCCGCGGTCTGTCGCGGCGCTCACCGTCTCGCGCACGTCGTTCGGAAGATCGCTCACGGCGACTCCCGACGCGAACGAGGTCGACAGCGCCCCGATCAGCAGCGACCCGATCAACGCTGTTCCGAGCGATGAGCCGAGATTCTGGAAGACGCCCTGCAGTCCGCCGGCTTCACTCGTGTCCTTCTCGCTCACGCTCGACATGTTGACGTTGCCGAGCTGCGAGGCCAGAAGACCGAGAGCGCTGCCGGCGAGGAACATGCCGACCGCGAACAGGCCGCCGCGGAGGTCCTCGGTCACCGAGCCGAGCAGCAGGACGGCGCTGAGCACGAGGGTCGACTGCCCGGCTCTCACGATGCGGCGAGGCGACCACCGCCGAGACAGAGCGGTGCCGATGATCGAGAAGAGGATCAACGAGACCGAGAGCGGGAAGATCTTGATGCCCGTCTCGAGCGCGTCGAATCCGAGTGTCATCTGCAGGTAGACCGGGACCATGAAGAACAGCCCTGCCGTCACGGCGTACTGGGCGCCGAGTACCGAGAGCCCGCTGCGCAGAGTCGTGATGGAGAACAGGTCCGGCTGCATCAGAGGAGATCGGCCGTCGCGCATCAGCCGTCGCTGCCACCTGATGAAGAGCGTGATCAGAGCGGCGCCGAGCGCGATGCACCAGGTCGTCAGAGAGACTCCGAGGGGTGCGATGGGGATGCCCGCGATCTCCGGCGTGTACAGGGGCAGCACCCACCCCCACGTCTTGCTCTGCAGCATGCCGAAGACGATCAGGACGAGACCGGCAGACGAGAGCAGCACGCTGCCGATGTCGATGCGGATGCTCTGTCGCGGGGTGGAATCGGCGATGATGCGAGCGCACAGCACGACGCCCAGCATGATCACCACCTCGGCGACGAAGACGAACCGCCAGCTCGAGTAGGTGGTCACCGCTCCGCCGATCAACGGACCAGCCGCGACGGCCGCACCCGACACGGCGCCGATGACGGCGAAGGCCGTGACGCGCTCGGCACCTCGGTAGTTGTCGGCGACGAGGGCGGCGATTGCGGGGATCACCAGCACCGCGCCCAGCCCCTCGATGATCGACCACCCGAGGAACAGGAACCCCACGGACGGACTCAGCGCCGTGATGAGGGAGCCTGCGGCATAGACGCACGAACCGATCACGAAGGCGCGGCGTCGACCCCACACATCGCCGAGCTTCGCCCCGAAGAGCATGAACGCCGCCATGGTCAGGGTGTAGAACGTGATCGCCGCCTGCATCGCCGTCACGGAGGTGTCGAGATCGCTCACGACCGTCGATATCGACACGTTCATGACGGTTCCGTCAAGCACCATGACGAACTGCGCGGCGCCGAGCACGATGACGACGTTCCACTTCTTCATGACATCTCCTCGGGCGTGGGTGCGTGTGCAGGTGCGGGCGATACCTCGGGGGCCGCCTCGGACGCGGGACGGCGGTTGCCGCGCATGATCCGCGCCACGGCCGTGATCAGGAACAGCTGTCCGGTGACCGCCTCGGCGACGGCGATTCCCTGCACGGCGGGGCTCACCGGAACGATGTTGCCGTAGCCGGTGGTCGTGAGCGTCGTGTACGAGAAGAACAGCTGGCTCGAGAGGGAATCGACGACCTCTTCACCGAAGGTCGGCGAGATGGTCAGAAGCGCGCCGAGGTTGTAGACGAGAGCGAAGAACATGCCCACCAGGACGTACGCCGAGATCGCGGCGAGCAGAGCCTCGGCATCCAGGCCCCGCCGCGTGACCTGGTGTCTGATGATCGCGACCGGTGCGATGAGGAACGCGACCATCGACGCCGCCGACAGCGCGATGTCGAGTGCGTGTCCCTGCAGGTCGAACACTGCGACCACGATCGCGGCGATGCCCGCCGCCGAGAGGACGATCCAGGCGATGCGCTGCATCCGGGCGTGGGCCTCGGTCACGCGAAGCACGACGGCGACGGTGACCAGTTGCACCACGAACGCCGGCGGGCTCGGGTCGGTCGTGCCCTGAGCGGCGCACAGCCCGTAGGTGAGCACGAGCAGCGCGAGCACGAGCCAATAACCGGACGGCCATCCGGACACCGGCCTCGCGACGTGTGCCCCGAGAATCGCGGGTTCACGCATCGTGTATCGGGATCCCATGGAGGCGCCTCACACCGGTCCGTGCTCGCTCGGCAGTCGCCCCGATGCCAGAGCCGTCTTCAGAGCCCGGAAGTCGCTGTCGTTCTGATCGGCGTACGCCGCGGCGAAGTCCGCGATCGCCTCCTCGAACATCTCGCTCCGCCCCATGTACCCCGCGATCTGCACCCGGTCTCCCGAGCGGGAATGGGCTCGAGCCAGTGTCTCCCCGCAGATCCGCGCGTACAGGATCGCACCCCGCACGCTCATCGTGTCCGGGTCGATTCCCCCCTTCCCGTCCTGCAGCTGCCGGATGTAGAAGTCGCGGGGCTGCCCGTCGAGACCGACGACGGATTGCCATCCGAGGAAGATGTCGCTGGATGCCTGCATGAGGCGCTGGCCCCGCACGACGCGTTCCGCGTGGTCGTCGAACTCGCTCGGCCCGAGGAAGCGCTCCAGCACAGATGCCTGAGCCTCCTTCGCCTGAAGGAGCAGAGGGTCGTCGTCGTCGCGTCCGCTGAGCAGGAGCACCCAGGCGCGTGTCCCCACGCTTCCGACACCGACGACCTTTCGAGCCATGTGTCGGTACCTGTACTCGGCGATCGGATGCCGTTCGCTGACGAGCGTCGTCCGATACGCGCCCAACACCTGGTGCATCACATCCGCTTCGTCTGCCGCGCGCCCCGCGTCGCGGATGAGATCCTCGACGGGGACGATCAGCGGCGGCGCCGCGACGATGCGCAGGTGGCCGTCGACGACGCGCACCAGCTTCTTGAAAGCCTTCCGATGATCGCGTTTTCGCGCCTTGTCGATCGTCACGTCCAGCCGGCGCACCTCCTCGTCTCCCACCTGCCGGTCGAGCTGTGCCTGACGGGTCGACAGCCTCGCACTCTCTGCGTCGAGTCGGTCGTACCAGGCGTCGAGCACCCTCGACTTGGCCGCCGCCCTCATCGCGGTGCGATAGCCGTGTGCCGCGGCCACGACGCAGGCGCGCTCCTCGTCAGCGCTGAATCCACGCTGCCTGCTGGCCACCGCGAAGCTCGCCGCGAGTCGTTTCACATCCCACTCGAACGGCCCTGGAAGCGTCTCATCGAAGTCGTTGATATCGAAGATCAGGTGCCGCTCAGGGGAGCTGAACAGTCCGAAGTTCGACAGGTGCGCGTCTCCGCAGAGCTGCGCGATGATGCCGGTGTGCTCGGACGAGGCGAGGTCCGATGCCATGTGCAGGGCCGCCCCCCGATAGAAGGCGAGCGGGGACACGGCCATGCGCGCGTACCGCACCGGCGTGAGTTCCTGCACCCGTGATCGCCCCTGCTCCTCGAGCAGATAGATGGGATCCGGCCGGTCCGTGGCCGGTGACCATGCTGCGAGCTGCGACCGGGGCATTCGCGATCGAGCGGCGCGTCCTTCATCGCGCCGCTCGGCGAACGGCTTCGCGACCTCCGGGGACCGAGTCATGAGCTGGCTCGGCCAAGGGAGTCGGTGGAGGCGAGGGCAGCCTTCTCACGCGAGATCTCGTCCCGCGCGTCGTCCTCAGCCGCCACGGCATCGATGGCATCGGCATCGGCATCGGCATCGGCATCGTCATCGTCGGACGACGGACGTTCGACGACCTCCAGGACGAGGACGACGAGCAGCGACAGGGCCAGAGTCCACAGCACGAGTGCGGGGGTGAGCGGCCGTACGAGCAGCACGACCGCCGCACCGGCCACGATGATCGCAGCCCTCAGGAGAGCGCGTCTCGAGTACATCCACGTGCCGACGCGTCCGCTGCTCAGGCCGCGCCGGTCAAGGGTGCCGCGCAGCGAGGCGGCGCCACCGTGGACGACGGCGCGAAGTCGTCGTGGAACGTCGAAGGGGCCGGCGAACCACGCGACCACGGCGGTGACGAGCGCGAGCACGAGCACAGCCACGGCGGTGTCGCGCATGGCGCCGCCGACCAGTTCGTAGATCGCGCCCCCGGCATCCGCGGGGATGCCGTTGCTGCGCAGAGCGGCGTCGAAGAGCACCCTGCCGATGGCGAGACCCGCGAGCACGATCAGCATCACGAGACCGAGGGAGAGCGCTGCGGTGACCAGCGCGACCGAGCGTCGTCGCGCGACGACCACGCCGGCGGCGAGGAACACGATCGCCACCCAGGGCAACCAGAGTCCAGCGGCCACCACCAGCTCGTAGGCGAGCTGGACCGAGGCGAGGGAATCGACCTGCGCGACGGTGATCGTGCGATCGACCGTCGGAATCGACGCCGCGAATCCGACGCCCTGGTCGACGAGCACTTCTTTCGCGGCGTCGATGATCGGCGCCAGCTGAATCCCGATCGTGCCGTCGGACCCGAGTGCGATGGCCGCATCCGGATCGTCCTGCAGCGCGGACACCACCTGCGCGTGGCTGATGCGGAGCGCCGACGCCCAGACGTTCGCGAACGCTTCGGACTCGACGAAGCGCTCGACCAGGGTTCCCACGAGCGATTGCAGTCCCTGCGCAGCGGGTCCCTTCAGCAACTCCAGTGCACGAGTCGCCGCGGGGCCGGTGCCGAGGTCGATGATGCCGTCGATCACGTCCGTGGTGAGGGTCGGTATGTCGACCTGTCCCTCGATCGCCTCGACAACCTGATCGGTGACCGCGGACTGCACGTCAGGATCGCTCGCGAGCACGGCGTAGCTCGCGACGAATCGATCGGTGTCGGTGAGCTGCACGTTGCCCCAGGCAGCGACGAGGGCGACGGGTGCGATGAGCGTTCCCAGCACGATGAGGACGGTGGCCGAGAGAGTGCGTCCCCACCCGCGGGATCGGCGGCGCGACCCGACCGGATCGGGTGTCGAGGCGGGGGTTGCCGCCGGGATGCCGCCACGGAGGGCGCTGTTCTCGGCTTCGAGGGCAGCGAGGCGCCGCTGCAGCTCCTGGACCGTGGATCGTGCCATGTGATTCTCCGTCCTCAGACTCTCGCGTTCTGACGCGGGATGTGGACCTGCTTGATGATCAGAAGTATCGCGGCGGTGATCGGGATCGACACCAGTGCGCCGAGCAGACCGAGCAGGGCCCCGCCGATGAGCGCCCCGATGATCACGAGCGACCCTGGCACCGCGATCGCCCTGTTCATGATGCGCGGAGTCAGCAGATATGCCTCGAACTGCATGTAGATCAGATACAGCACCGCGAAGATCAGCGCGAGCAGGGGGTCGCTGAACAGCGCGACGACCGAGGCGAAGATCCAGTACGCGACCGGACCGATGAGCGGTATCAGGGTGATCAGGAAGGCGGCCAGCCCCATGAACGCAGGAGCCGGGAGCCCCAATATCAGATGCAGGAGGGTCGCGAACACCGCATTGCAGGCGGCGAGCACCACCATCCCGATGAGATATCCGCCGATCGAGTCGGTGATCTGTTCCGTGAGCGATCGGAGTCTGGCTCGATCGCGCGCGGGTGCGAGCGAGTAGAACGCGGACTTGATGGACGACAGCGACGCGAGGAAGTACAGCGTGAGGACGACGACGATGATCACACCGGAGATCGCGTTGCCGACGCCGAAACCCACGGCGAGCACTCCGCCTCCGACGGCGAGCAGGTTGCCGGGATCCGCGAAGAACGCCGCGAGTTGATCGAGTGCGGTTCCGACGACATCTCCGACCTGTGCTTCGAAGGCTGTGTACGCCTCCGAGGTGCGGAAGTCGGCGATGGCCGCGGGGATGGAGCGTGCGAACTCGCCCACCTGCACCAGGGCGGGCGGGAGGATGAACCCGATCACGACGGCGAGGAAGACGAGGAAGCCGCCCGAGACGATCAGCAGTCCGCGCGTTCGCGACACCCGGTGTGCCTCCAGCCAGCGGATCACCGGGTCGAGGCCGAGGGCGACGAAGAGGGCAATCGCGATGTAGATGAGGATCGTGGCGACCGAGCTCGCGGCGACGCCGAGGACGAACGCGCCGAGCCCGCCGAGAACCAGCGCGAAGCCGAACAGCAGGGGGCGCGTCACGGTGATCTGGATGCTGCGTGGTCGCGGCCCGCGTGTGGCGCGCCGAAGCTGAGGGGGTGACTCCTCAGGCACGCTCGCATCGCTCACGGTGCCACTCTCGGGCGCAGGGCGCACGGCCGCGTCACCCTTTCAGGGCGATATACCGCGGGGTCAGATCAGGCCGAGGTCCTGTGCGCGCGCGACGGCCGTGTTGCGGTTGGGCACCGCGAGCTTTCGGTAGATGTGAGCCATGTGGGTCTTGATCGTGTTGGGCGACACATAGCAGCGGGCTGCCAGCTCGGTGTTGGTCATGCGAGTCGGAAGGTAGGTGAGGATCTCGAGCTCGCGGTCGGTCAGTTGCTCGGCCAGTTCGGGCGAGGTCGCGCGGGCGCGGCGGAGCAGGCTCGCCCTCTCCAGCACGGTGGCGCGGAACGGCGTCGAGGTGCCGGGGAGGTCGGCGATCAGGCGCATGACCTCGGGGCCGGCGCGCACGAAGACGGCGACCAGATCATGCCGTGACGCCAGATCGAGGGCCTTGTGCATGGCTTCCGCACCCGCGCCCGTCCCACGCTCGCGGGCATCGAGCCACGAGCGGAGGAGGAGCTGTTCCACACGGGCGCGCGGCATCGACTCGGGCGGCTCCGGGGTGACCACATCGAGGTGGGCACGAGCGAGGTCGGGACGGTTGCGCGTCAGTGCGGCGGCTGTCGCCTCGAAGGTCAGAGGAGACCAGCGTCCTGCGGTCGGATGGCGCAACCCGCCGTTCGGTGCATGCGCGAGGCGGAGTGCGCGAGCCTCTTCGGCCTCGAGCGCCACCGCGACGATCGGAGGCGGGGTCGACGGCAGACGCTCGACCGGGTCCACGGCGTCTCCCTTGCTGAGAACCGTCTCAAGGTGCGCGATCCACATGAGCTGAGTGCGGTGGTTCGCGGCGGCGCGGAGCGCACCCTCGTGCAGGGACACCGCGGCGAAGGACGGCGTGGCTCGCTCGATCGATGCGAGTGCCGCCGCCAGGAAGGCGTCCGCCGGCGACGGATGTGCGAGCAGGCCGGTCTCGGCGGCGAGATCCAGTGCCTCCTCGGAGACCGCCGCGGCACGGCGCAGCCGTCCTGCCCACGCTTCCAGCAGTGCGAGCGAGCCGAGAAGATGGATGCGATACAGGCTGTACTGGCCCCCTGGCGCGGCGAGCGCCTCGTCGAATCGTCGTCGCGCCGCGGTGAGATCGCCCGAGAGGAAGAGCGCTCGGCCCGCCGAGGTCAGCGAACTCGTGCGCAGCAGGTGCGGGTGCGTGAGGCCCAGCAGCTCGGGCGGGTGCAGATCGGGATGCTCGCTGAGCAGTGCCGCAGCCGACTCCGCAGCCTGCAGTGCGATGCGGGGGTCAGACCGGAACTGCGCCCGCGCGGCGAGGAACGTATGAATGACCACCGAACGGCCCGGTGTGAGCGTTGGCCGATCGGCCTGTTCGCGCAGCACGTCCTCGGCTCGGGCCGCGTCTCCGTTCATCATCAGCAGCATCCCGCGGAGGATCTCGACGTCAGGTCGGGTCGCACGGAACTCTGCCGGCAAAGCATCGAGCCACCGACTGACCGACACCGTGTCGTTGCGTTCGAGCACCTCGCGGCCGTGTCCGGAGATGACGGTCGCCGCCCGCTCCCACGATCCGGCCTCGAGGAGGTAGTCGATGGCTGAAGGCGCATCACCCCGGGCGAGGTGCCAATCGGCCGCGGCCGTGCAGATCTCGGTCGCCGCTCCGGGGTGCTCGGCCTTCAACCGGTAGCGCAGGAGCTCTCGGAACATCGGGTGAAAGCGGAACCACTCCCGGTTTCGATCGAGGGCGACGAGGAACATCGACTCTCTCTCGAGCTCCTCGAACAGCGAGGTCGCGTCGTCGACGGAGAGGATCGACTCGACGAGTTCCGCGGACATCCGGTCGAGGCCCGACAGGTGCAGCAGCAGCGACCGTCGCTCGGGCGGCTGCTGGGCCAGGGCCTGTTCGCTGAGATACTCGGAGATGAGGCGATCGGTGCCGCGAAGTTCACTCGCGAAGTGCTCCGGATCGTCTTCATTGCGCAGACCGAGACCGGTCAGCACGACACCGGCGGCCCATCCCTCAGTGCGCTCCATCACTGCTGTGAGGGTGCGAGGACTGACTGGAGCGCCGATGATCCGCTCGAGCAGCGTCGCACTCGCGGCCTCATCGAGCGCGAGGTCGCTCTGTCGCAGCTCGATCAGCGAGTGGCTCAGTCGATGGTGACCCCAGCCGAGGCCGTAGTCGATACGTGACGAGAAGATGAGGTGGGTGTGCTCGGGAACATTGTCGGCGAGCCACCAGAGGTCGGGCAGCAGCGGCGATCCGGCGAGATGGTGCAGGTCGTCGAGCACGAGCACGACGGGGGGATGCTCGCGGAAGACGCCGACGAGAGACTCGAGGACAGGACGCCCCAAGGCGCGCGCGTTGACTGCATGAGGCCGTCCGAGGTCTCTCGTCCCGCGGCCGGGGGGCAGCACCGCACTCAGCAGGTGATCGAGCGGGCGGCGTGGATCGCTGTCGGCCGGCTCCAGCCCGATCCAGCTGACGCGCACGTCGGGGTGCGATGCCGCCCATTGCGACACCAGCACGGTCTTGCCGGAACCGGCCGGAGCGACGACCACGCTGAGGGGCGCGTTCAGCGCCGCGTCGAGTCGACTACGCAATCGTGGTCGCTCGACGGCGTGAGCCGGCGGGGGAGGTATGGCTGTCATCGGCGAATCCGGTGTCAGTATGGCAGGGCGCGGCCGCGTCATCCACAGCGACTTCAGATCATCCGCAGAGGATGAGGACGCCCGCGATCCGCGCGTCCATCATGGGACCGTCGCGCTCGCGCGTTCACGCCGCTCGTGCACCCCAGGGAGGCTGCCGTCATGACCCAGGTCTTCGAAGTGCTCGTCCGCGGACGAATGAGCCCCCAGCTCGCACAGGCACTGGATGGCTTCACGGTGCAGCCTCGTCCTGGTGGACTGACGAGCATCCTCGGACCGATCGATGATCAGCCGCGCCTGCTGGGCCTGCTCGGGGCATTCGACGACCTCCACATCGAGGTCATCTCGGTGAATCCGGTCCCTGCATCTGACGCCGGGTCACCCGGGCAGGGTGACGCGGGGGCATCCGCGCCTGGCTAACTTCAGACCTGGTACTCACCACCTCCGATCGAAAGGGATCGCGCATGTCCATCTGGGATCTCGTGGCCTGGTTCTTCTGGTCCTTCGTCTTCATCTCCTACCTCATGGTCGTCTTCACGATCATCGGTGACCTCTTCCGAGACAGCTCTCTGAACGGATGGCTGAAAGCGGTGTGGATCATCTTCCTCGTCTTCCTCCCGTTCCTGACATCACTCGTGTACCTCATCGCCCGAGGGCAGGGGATGGCGCAGCGGCGAGGGGAGCAGATCGCCGGACTGCAGGCGGCTCAGGCCGCCTACATCCGGGAGACCGCAGGGTCTTCGCCTGCGGACGACATCGCGAAGGCTCGCGGACTCCTGGACTCGGGCGTGATCACCCAGGCCGAGTTCGAGACGCTCAAGGCGAAGGCGCTGGCGTCATAGCCGACGAAGGGCTGGAGGCAGGGCATGACCGAACTGACCATCGGCACGATGACGGACGATGCGGACGCAACCGTGCAGCTGGATGCACGTCGCTTCAACAGGCACACGTTCTGGTGCGGGCAGAGCGGCAGTGGCAAGACCTATGCGCTCGGCGTCGTCCTCGAGCAGCTCCTGCTGCGCACCGAGCTGCCGATGCTCATCCTCGATCCGAACGCCGACTTCGTCAGGCTGGCGGAGACGAGAGCGGGCGCGTCGACCGAGCATGCGGCCGCCATCGCGCAGACCGACATCCGCGTGTTCCGGTCGGGCCACGGGGAGGGTGACAGGGTTCATGCCCGGTATGTCGATCTGTCTCCCGCCGCGAAGGCCGCCGTGCTGCAGATCGATCCGATCGCCGACGCCGAAGAGTACAACGCGCTGCTGCACTGGTCGGTGAGCACCACGGACTTCGACGCCGACGAGATGCTCAGGGGGTTCCGCGCGACGGGTGATCCCGCGCATATCAGGCTCGCGAATCGGATGGAGAACCTGCAGGTGCTCGAGTGGGATCTGTGGTCGCGAGGCGCGGGATCTGTCGTCGACGTGGTCGATGAGCGGCCGCGGGTGACCGTCCTGGATCTCGGAGGATTCGATCATCCCGCCGAACCGAAGGTCGCGGCCCTCGCGGTGCTCGAGTCCCTCTGGACGCAGCGAGAGAGCCGTCGCCCCCTTCTCATCGTGATCGACGAGGCGCACAACCTCTGCTCGCCCGAGCCGCGCACCGCCGTCGAGAGGGCTCTCACCGAGAGGCTCGTGCAGATCGCTGCGGAGGGACGCAAGTTCGGACTCTGGCTCCTCCTGTCGACGCAGCGCCCGACCAAGATCCACCCCAACGTGCTCTCGCAGTGCGACAACCTCGGCCTGATGCGCGTGAACGCCCCGCGGGACATCGCCGAGCTGGCCGACGTGTTCGGCTTCGTCGGGGAGGACGACATCCGCCGGGCCCAGGGATTCGCCCAGGGGCAGGCGCTGTTCGCGGGAGGGTTCATCGCCCAGCCGACGTTCGCACAGATGGGCGAACGGCTGACCGAGGAGGCCGGAGCCGACGTGCGGGTGCCGCTGCGCTCGTGACCGAGTGATGCGCGGCTCAGCGCCAGATGGTCGCGATGCCTGCGTTGAGCGCCGTCAGGATGCCGACGAGCCAGAACATCGCGACGGGCACGGAGCCGGACTTGCGCTGCTTCGAGGTGCCGATGCCGAGGAGCGCGCCGATCACCAGGAGCACGACGAGCTTCGTGCCGATCTTGGCGTAGTTCATCTCGACGCCCTCGGGGAGACCCCACGGTGCGGCGAGTGCGAGGCCTGCGATCGCGGCGATCGTCATGCCGATGCTCATCAGACGGGTGAACTCGCGCTTGCCGCCGAAGGCCTGCACCGCCCAGGCGCCGAAGAGCACGGCGAAGCCGATCAGGTGGACGAACAGAACGACGTGACGCAGAGTCTCCATGCCCTCACGCTATGAGCACGCGGGGTGCGCACGCCAGCAAGGGCAGGCTGACCTCAGCCGCGCAGCGCGCGCGTGACGAGCGCGGTGCGCAGCGCGGCATCCGCAGCCTCCGCACCCTTGTCTTCCTTCGATCCCTCGAGTCCGGCACGATCGAGGCCCTGCTTCTCGTCGTCGAGGGTGAGGACGCCGAAGCCGACCGGCTTGCCCGCGTCGAGTGCGACCCTCGTCAGCCCGTCGGTCGTGGCCGCCGAGACGTACTCGAAGTGGGGGGTGCCGCCGCGGATGATCACGCCGAGTGCGATCACCGCGTCCGCGCCGCCGGCGAAGGCGGCCTGCGCCGCGAGCGCGAGTTCGAACGACCCGGGCACGCGCACGAGGCGGTGCGTGGCGCCGGCCTCGTTCAGCACGCGCTCGGCGCCGGCGATCAGGCCGTTCGAGATGGTCTCGTGCCACGTGCCTGCGACGATGACGACATCGAGTCCGCGTCCGTCGATCTTCTCCGTCTGGGGTGCTCCTGCGCCGCTCATGCGTCGTCCTTCTTTCCTTCGGCGAGAGCCTCAGCGAGCTCTGCCTCTCCGATGATGTGACCCATGCGGTCACGCTTGGTCTCGAGGTACTGGTGGTTGTTCGGGCCGACTCCGACGATCAGCGGCACCTGCTCGACCACGTCGAGTCCGAGGCCGCGCAGCTGGTTCACCTTGTCGGTGTTGTTCGTCAGCAGGCGCACCTTCGACACCCCGAGGTCGGCGAGGATGCCGGCGGCGGCCGCATAGTCGCGGGCATCGGCGGGAAGCCCGAGTGCGAGGTTGGCATCGACCGTGTCGAGGCCCTCCTCCTGCAGGCTGTAGGCGCGGAGCTTGTTGATGAGACCGATGCCCCGACCCTCGTGGCCGCGCATGTAGATGACGATGCCGCCGTCCTGCTCGATCGCGTCGAGTGCCGCATCGAGCTGCGGGCCGCACTCGCACTTCAGCGACCCGAAGGCCTCGCCGGTCAAGCACTCCGAGTGCACCCGCACGAGGGCGGTCTCACCCGGTTCGCCCGAGACGACGGCGATGTGGTCGGTGCCGGTGACCCGGTCCTTGTAGGCGAGGAAGCGGAAGGTGCCGTGCGTCGTCGGCACGGTCGCGTCGGCCCTGAGGCTCACTCTGCGGCTGGCGCGTTCGGGAGCCCAGCCGGTGGGGTCGATCTCATTGAGGTGGGCGATGAGCTGCTCGATGGTGATGACGGGCACGCCGTCGCGCTGCCCGAGCTCGAGCAGGCCGGGAAGACGCATCATGCTGCCGTCCTCGGCGACGACCTCGGCGATCGCGCCGACCGGGCGGAGCCCCGCGAGCTTCATCAGATCGACCGCGGCTTCGGTGTGACCGCTGCGCTCGCGCACACCGCCGTCGACCGCCCGCAGGGGCAGGACGTGACCGGGGCGGATGATGCTCGTCGCGGTCGACGCGGGGTTCGCCAGCACGTTCAGCGTGTGCGCGCGGTCGTGTGCGCTGATCCCGGTGGTCACGCCCTCTGCGGCGTCGACGCTCACGGTGTACGCGGTCGAGCGCGCGTCTTCGGAGGCGGCGACCATCGGCTGCAGGTTGAGGTTGTCGGCGAGATCGGTCGGCATCGGCGCGCAGATGAATCCCGACGACCAGCGAACCGTCCAGGCCACCCACTCGGGCGTCGCGAGCTCGGCCGAGAGGATGACGTCGCCCTCGTTCTCGCGGTTCTCGTCGTCCGCGACGAGCACGGGGCGCCCGGCGCGCAGGGCCTTGAGGGCCTCGGGGATGGTGGAAAGGCTCACAGCGAGCCTCCTTCCGGTGCTGCCCGGAACGCCAGAAGGCGTTCGACATGGCGGGCGAGGATGTCGGTCTCGAGGTTCACGCGGTCTCCGACCGTGCGAGAGCCGAGGGTGGTGGCGGCGAGGGTCTCAGGGATCAGCGACACCTCGAACCAGTGCTCGGTCGCACCGGCCTCGCTGACTGCGCTCACGGTGAGCGAGGTGCCGTCGACGGAGATGGATCCCTTGTCTACGACGAGCGGGGCGAGATCGTCGGGCAGTGAGACGCGCAGCACGCTCCACTGCTCTCCCGGTCGCACCTCGACGATGCTGCCGACGCCGTCGACGTGACCCTGCACGATGTGGCCGCCGAGGCGCGCCCCGACCGGCATCGCCTTCTCGATGTTCACCCGGGTGCCGACGGATGCTCCGCCGAGGGCTGCGACGTCGAGGGTCTGCTTCATCACATCCGCGTCGAAGGTGTCGGCGGTCGAGCCGACGACGGTGAGGCACACGCCCGACACTGCGATCGATTCGCCGTGGATCGCGTCCGATGCGGCCTTCGCAGCGCGCACGGTCAGACGCCACCCGTCTCCGGCGGGTGCGATCGCAGTGATCTCGCCGATCTCCTCGATGATTCCGGTGAACATCAGGGGGCTCCTTCTTCCAGATGATTCGCGGGGGAGGCGATCGCGAGAAGATCTGCTCCGAGGGGCAGCCATTCGTCGATCGTCAGACGGCGGGCGGCGTCGATCGAGCCGACGCCGATGTCGGTGAGTGCCAGACGGTCGCCGCCGAGCAGCACCGGGGCGATGTAGGCGAGAACCCGGTCGGCGAGACCTGCGGCGATGAAGGCGCTCGCCAGCGTCGGACCGCCTTCGACGAACACGCTCTGGACTCCGCGGGAGTGCAGGTCTGCGAGAACCGAGTGCAGATCGCGGGTGTCGTAGAAGAGCGGCGTCTGCGGGTGCCGCCGGATCGCGGCATCGTCGGGCGTGGGCCGCGAGCCGATGACGACCGGCACCGGCTGGTTCTCGAACAGCACATCGCCGTCGCGAGCGGTGAGAGAAGGGTCATCGGAGAGCACGGTGCCGGTTCCGACGGCGATCGCATCTGCTGCGGCACGACGCCGATGCACGTCGGCTCGGGCCTGCGGCCCGGTGATCCACTGGCTCGAGCCGTCGGATGCCGCGGCGCGACCGTCGAGCGACTGCGCCCATTTTACGGTGACGTGCGGGCGGCCGAGGCGCTGCGCGGTGAGCCAGCCGTCGATGATCGAGTGCGCGATTCCTGCCTGTTCGCCGGCATCGACGCTCACACCCGCCGAACGCAGGCGATCGGCGCCGCCGCCCGACACGGCACCGGGGTCGTCGAGCGCGTAGACGACCCGCGAGACACCGGCATCGATGAGCGCGAGCGCGCAGGGACCGGTACGCCCGGTGTGATTGCAGGGTTCGAGAGTCACCACGGCCGTCGCGCCGTGCGCGGCTCCCGGTGCGAGCTTCGAGAGGGCGTCGACCTCGGCATGCGGGGTGCCGGCGCCATGGTGCCAGCCTTCGGCGATGATCTCGCCGTCGGGGGAGAGGATGACGGCGCCGACCTGCGGGTTCACTCCGCGAGGGCCGAGCGTCGCGAGCTCGAGCGCACGGGTCATCGCCCGGCGTTCCGCCTCGTTCACTGCCATCCGTGGTCCTCTCTGAGGCTCCGGGGGATCTCCTCGAGGGAGACGTCGGCAGTACGCGCGCGCGGCGGCGCACCGTGCTGCCTCCCTTCCGGACTAGCGAGGCTGGGCCTCGCACCACCGTCGGTCCCGGAATTCCACCGGATCGGCATCTCGGAGAACCGAGACGCTCGCGGACTGTCACCGCCGGTTCGGATTCTCACCGACCCCGGAGCACGTTGATGCTCTGAGTGTACTCAACACATCCGGATGCATTTCATTCCGCGTCGAAGTGCTACTTGAGCAGCCGTGACAACCGGCGATCGGCGAGCGGTTTGCCACCGGTCTGGCACGTGGGGCAGTACTCCATCGAGCGATCTGCGAAGAAGACGCTGCGCACCGTGTCGCCGCACACGGGGCAGGCCTCGCCACGACGGGCATGCACCTGCATCCCACGGCGCTTGGCGTCTTTGAGGTCGGCCGGCGGCTTGCCCGAGGCCTCGGCGACCGCATCCGCGAGAGTCGTCTGCATGGCGGCATACAGGCGATCGACCTCGTCGTCGTCGAGCTTGTCGGCGATCGCGTACGGCGACATCCGCGCGGCGTGCAGGATCTCGTCGGAGTAGGCATTCCCGATTCCGGCGATCACGCCCTGATCGCGGAGCAAGCCCTTGATCTGCGTGCGCCGCCCCTGGAGCAGACCGCCGAAGACCTCCCGGGTGAACGACTCGTCGAGAGGGTCGGGCCCGAGCCGGGCGATCCCCGGGACGTCCTGCGGGTCGCGCACGACATACACAGCGAGCGACTTCTTGGTGCCGGCCTCGGTGAGGTCGAATCCGCTCTCGTCGTCGAGGCCGACACGGACGGCGATGGGTGACTTGCCGGGTTTGATCGGCGTCGTGGGCAGCGTCTCGTACCAGCGCAGCCAGCCCGCCTTGGCCAGGTGGAAGACGAGATGCAGGTCGTCGCCGCACGAGAGCACGACGAACTTTCCCCGTCGGGAGGCCGCAGTGATCTGCTGACCGTGCAGTGCGGAGTTCGGCGGGTCGTATGTCTTGAGCGCGGCGATCGCGCCCACGCTGGTTCGCACGATCGTCCGCCCCACCGCGCGCTGGGTGAGGAATGTGGTCAGGCCCTGTACTTCCGGCATCTCCGGCATGCGTTCATCCTGCCATCGGGGTCGGACACGCGACTAGAGCACCGGCCAGTCGACCGGTGTGCGGTCGTCGGACGCGAGGAGTCCGCCGAACCACCCGTCGTCGCGGCCGCGCTCGCTCGTGAGCGCCTGGCGTGCGAATCCCTCGTAGCGGAACCCGAGCGCCCTCGCCGATCGTGCCGACGGGATGTTGCCCGCGACCGCCCGCCAGCCCAGCCGTGCGAGACCGAGCTCGTCGAAGCCCCAGTCGACGACGGCGCGCGCGGCCTCGACGAGGTAGCCGTTGCCGCGCGCGGCAGAGGTGACCCAGTATCCGAGCTCCGCGTGCCCGCCGGTGTGGTGCGGCGTGATGTGGTGCAACCCGATCGAGGCGACGAGCTCCTCGTCGCGATACGCGCACCAGATCGTCTGGCTCCCGTCGGCCCACCACTCGCCGATCAGGCGCACATAGTCCGCGGCGTGCTCTCGCGTGTAGGGGCTCGGCACGGTCGTCCACCGCGGGATCTCCGGATCCTGGCAGGCTGCGACGATCGCGTCGATGTCCGACTCGTCCGGCACATGCAGCGTGAGGCGGTCCGTGGTGAGGGTGACCGGTTCCATCCCGGAATCCTACGGGTCGGAGAACGCGTGTGCGCGCGGCTCCCGGTCCCGGTGTCGGCGGCCGCGACTAGGCTTGTCCGGTGACTGTTCCGGGGATTCTGCGCGCCTTGGAAGAGGCGTCTCTTTTTCGTGACGCCCTCGGCTGGGCGCAGACCGATGCCGATCTCGGCCTCGTCGACGGCCTCGACGCGCCGGCGCTCGCCGGCCTGCTCGAGAAGCGCCGCGCCGCGGGTCATCCCGCAGCGCTGCTGACCGTCGTCCCCACGGGGAGGCGCGCCGAGAGCCTCGCCGCGGCGCTCGGCGCCTACATCCCCGACGCCGAGGTCGTGACCTTCCCCGCGTGGGAGACACTGCCGCATGAGCGACTGAGTCCCAGCCCCGACACCGTCGGTCAGCGACTGCAGACCCTCCGTCGCGTCGCCGAGTGGTCGGGTGATCACCCCCTCGTCGTCGTCGCCTCGGTGCGAGCAGCGCTCCAGCCCATCGCCGGCAACCTCGGCGAGATCGCTCCGCTCGAGCTGCGCGCCGGCACGCGCGGTCATGAGCTCGACCGCGTCGTCGAGCAGCTGGTCGAGCGCGCCTACTCGCGCGTCGACATGGTGTCGCGTCGCGGCGAGTTCGCCGTGCGCGGCGGCATCCTCGACGTCTTCCCCGCGATCTCGGAACACCCCTTCCGCGTCGAGTTCTTCGGCGATGAGGTCGACCAGATCCGCGCGTTCTCCGTCGCCGACCAGCGCTCGCTTCCGGGCGACGTCGACGGCGTCGATCTGCCTCCGAGCCGCGAGCTGCTGCTGACCCCCGATGTGCGCGATCGTGCGCGGGCGCTGATCGGCGGCTTCCCGGCGATCGCCGGCATGCTCGAGAAGATGGCAGAGGGCATTCCGGTCGAGGGAATGGAGTCGCTGCTCCCGGCGGTGTCCGGTCCGCTCAAGTCCCTGGCCGAGTATCTGCCCGAGGGCAGCGCGACCGCGGTCGTCGATCCCGAGCGCTCCAGCGCGCGGGCCATCACGCTGGGCGAGACGAACCGCGAGTTCCTCGATGCGGCCTGGAGTGCGGCGACGTCCGGCGCATCGGCTCCCATCGACCTCGGCGCCGGCGACTTCCTCACCATCGCCCGACTGCGCGAGGTCGTCCGCGACCGTGGCGGCGTGTGGTGGCGGCTGAGCCCGTTCGCGATGGGTGGCGAGGACGCCGAGACCATCGACGCCCAGGTCATCCCGTCGTTCCACGGCAACGTCGACGGCGCGATCTCGTTCGTCGACGCCAAGGTGGCCGAGGGGTGGCGCGTGGTGGTCATCGCCGCCGGTGCCGGACTCGTCGACCGCGCCCGCGACGTGCTCTCCGACCGCGGCATCGCCGCGCGCATCGTCTCCGAGCTCATCGAGGCGCCCGACACCGGCGTCGCGACGCTCGTCACAGGATCCGTCGAGGCCGGCTTCCAGATCGGCGAGGCGAAGCTCGCCGTCCTCACCGACAACGAGTTCTACGGCCGCACCATCGGCGGCGACCAGCGGGTCGTCAAGAAGCTCGCCTCGCGTCGCAAGAACGTCGTCGACCCGTTGCAGCTCAAACAGGGCGACTTCGTCGTGCACAACACCCACGGCATCGGCCGCTTCGTCGAGATGACGCAGCGCGAGGTCTCCACGGGGGGCCGCAATGCGACCAAGTCGGTGCGCGACTACCTCGTGCTCGAGTACGCGCCGTCGAAGCGCGGCTACCCGGGCGACAAGCTCTACGTGCCGACCGACCAGCTCGACCTGCTCTCGAAGTACGTCGGCGGCGAGGGCCCCACGCTCTCGAAGATGGGCGGCAGCGACTGGTCGCAGGCGAAGGGCAAGGCGCGCAAGGCCGTGCGCGACATCGCCGTCGAGCTCGTCAAGCTGTATTCGGCGCGGATGAGCGCCAAGGGGCATGCCTTCGGTCCGGACACGCCCTGGCAGCGCGAGCTCGAAGAGGCGTTCCCGTTCGCGGAGACCCTCGATCAGCTGCAGACCATCGACGAGATCAAGGCCGACATGGAGCGGCCGATCCCGATGGACCGCCTGCTCTCGGGCGATGTCGGGTTCGGCAAGACCGAGGTCGCCGTGCGTGCGGCGTTCAAGGCGATCCAGGACGGCAAACAGGTCGCGATGCTGGTGCCGACCACGCTTCTCGTGAAGCAGCATCTCGAGACCTTCACCGAGCGCTTCGCCGGATTCCCGGTCAAGGTGCGGCCGCTGTCCCGCTTCCAGACCGACAAGGAGGCTCGTCTCACGCTCGACGGCCTGCTCGACGGCACGGTCGACATGGTGATCGGCACGCATCGCATCCTCACCGACCAGGTCATGTTCAAGGACCTCGGTCTGATGATCATCGACGAGGAGCAGCGCTTCGGCGTCGAGCACAAGGACACCCTCAAGAAGATGAAGACCAACGTCGACATCCTCGCGATGAGTGCGACGCCGATCCCGCGCACGCTCGAGATGGCGGTCACCGGCATCCGCGAGATGTCGACGCTCGCCACCCCGCCGGAGGACCGGCATCCGATCCTCTCGTTCGTCGGCCCCCGCAGCGACAAACAGATCGCGGCGGCGATCCGGCGCGAGATCCTGCGCGAGGGACAGGTGTTCTTCGTGCACAACCGTGTGCAGTCGATCCAGCGGGTCGCGGCGCAGCTCGCCGAGCTCGTGCCCGAGGCGCGCATCGCGGTCGCACACGGTCAGATGGGCGAGCACGCGCTCGAGCAGGTCGTCGACGACTTCTGGGAGCGCAAGTTCGATGTGCTTGTGTCGACGACGATCATCGAGACCGGCCTCGACATCTCGAACGCGAACACGATCATCATCGACCGCGCCGACAAGTACGGACTCAGCCAGCTGCATCAGCTGCGCGGACGTGTCGGGCGAGGTCGCGAGCGTGCGTACGCCTACTTCCTCTACGACGAGATGAAGCCGCTGAGCGAGACGGCGGCTGACCGACTCCAGACGATCGCCGTGAACAACGACCTCGGCTCCGGCATGCAGGTCGCGCTCAAGGACCTCGAACTGCGCGGTGCGGGCAACCTGCTCGGCGGCGAGCAGGCCGGGCATATCGCCGGCGTCGGATTCGATCTCTATCTTCGGATGATCGGCGAGGCCGTCGCGACGTTCCGGGGCGAGGATGTCGAGTCGGGACAGGAGCTGCGACTCGAGCTGCCTCTGGACGCGCGTATTCCCGAGCACTACATCGACAGCGAGCGACTCCGTCTCGAGGCTTACCAGAAGCTCTCCGCCGCCTCGGCGGCCACGGCGAAGGACGACGCGATCGACCTCGTCATCGACGAGCTCACCGACCGCTACGGCACCCCGCCCGACGAGGTCGAGGGTCTGATCGCCGTCGCACGTCTGCGTCGGCGTGCGGCCAGAGCAGGACTCTCCGACGTGGTGGTCATGGGATCGAACCTGCGCATCGCGCCGGCGCGGCTCGAGGACTCGATCAAGGTGCGTCTGCAGCGGCTGTATCCCAAGGCGAAGCTGGTCGCCGGGGGTGAGGCCCTCGTGGTGCCCATGCCCACCGTGCCGGCCGCCGTGGGAGTCGGCCTCGAACCGCTGCAGGCGGCCGAGCTGCTCGAGTGGGTCGGGCAGCTGTTCACCGCGATCTTCCCCGAGCCCGTCTCGGCCGAGAAGACCGTCGACGCCTAGGCGCGGCGCAGCGACCTCGCGTGCGTCACAGCGAGAACCCGCCGTCCGTGGTCAGCACCTGACCCACCACCCAGGAGCCGGCGTCGGTGCACAGCCAGCCGATCAGCCGCGCCGGGTCGTCCGGTCGACCGACTCGGCCGAACGGCGTGCCGGCGATCCATTCGTCGACGCCGGAGAGATCGCGATCCGTGGTGTCCGCATCGAGGTAGCCCGTGTTCACGGGGCCCGGGTTGACGGTGTTCAGCACGATCCCGACGTCGAGCAGCTCCGCCGCCGTCGACCGCGTGATGCCCGCGAGCGCGGCCTTGCTCGTCGCATAGGAGATCTCTCCGCGCATCGCTCCGTGGCCCTGACCGGAGGTCATCCAGATGACGTGCGCCGTCGGCTTCTCGAACGGGCCGAGTGAGGGGATGCTGTCGCCCGGGCGGGCGACGGGGGTGTCCGCGCCGCCGAGCTCGACCCGGACTCGACGCGCCAGGCCCGCGGTGAGCAGCAGCGATGCGCGCGCGTTCGCCTGCCAGTGCGCGTCCAGCCGGTCGGCGGTCATGTCGAAGATCGTCCCGTCGCCTCCGCTCATCGCCTGATTGCAGACGACGATGTCGAGCCGTCCTGACAGCGAGGACGCCGCATCGAGCAGCGGTTCGATGCTGTCGGGGTCACGGAGATCCGCCTCGGCGTCGCCCATCACCGCTCCGGATGCGAGCGAGTCCCGGATGCCGGTGCGGACGGCGTCGAGATCGTCGCCGCCCCAGGGGTGGTCGAGATCATGCGGGCGGAAGTGGTGGACGAACACGTTCGCGCCGAGGGAGGCGAGCGTCGTGGCGGTCGCGAATCCGATGCCGCGCCTGCGCGAGACGCCGGTCACGAGCGCGGTGCGTCCGAGCAGGGGAAGGTCGGCGGAGTGCATGAGGATGCCTTTCGATCGAGGATGCCGCGGCATGCCGAGGGGCGGCCGGAGGCGGGGGAGAGATCGAGTCACCTGCATTGCATGGGCGTCAGCGTAGCAGGACGCCGCCGTCGGCCTTCTCGTCCCGTGCGCTGCACCACTACGCTGGCGTCATGTTGTACGAGCACCTCGGGGCTCGGCCCCGGATCCATGACACCGCCGTCGTCGCTCCCACCGCCGTGATCTCCGGAGACGTGACGATCGGACCGGACTGCCAAGTGCTGCACGGCGCCGTGATCACCGCCGAGGGCGGGCCCATCACGCTCGGCGAGCACGTGATCGTGATGGAGAACGCGCTCATCAGGGCGACGGCCGCGAACGCCGTGCACATCGGCTCGCACACGCTCGTCGGAACCCTCGCGAGCATCGCGGGTGCGACCGTCGGCGAAGAGGTCTTCCTCGCGTCGGGCGCCCGGATCTTCAACGGCGCGCTGGTCGGGGACCGGTGCGAGGTGCGCGTGAACGCCATCGTGCACCGGCGGGCGGTGCTGCCGTCCGGCACCGTCGTGCCGATCGGCTGGGTCGCGGTCGGGGATCCCGTCCAGCTCCTCTCTCCCGACCGCGAGGAGGAGATCTCCGCGGCCCAGCCCGAGCTCGACTTCCCGGGGCACGTCTTCGGCGTGGACCGCGACACCCCCGACCTGATGGTTCAGCTGACCGAGCGGTACGGCAGTTCCCTGGCCCGGCATGCCGACGACGTGCGTCTCGATGCCCACGGCCACGCGGCGGGCCGAGGGTGAGTGACGGGGCAGGGCTCGTCCGACCGGACATCAGCGCGGAGGACGCCGCGCTGATCGCTCGCGACTGCTACGGGGTCGACGCCCAGGCGAGCGAGCTCGGTAGCAACCAGGACCGGAACTTCGTCCTGATCGAGCCGGACGGATCACGCAGCGTGCTGCGCGTCGACAACCCGGTGTTCGGCGACGACGCGAGAGCCGCGCAGCATGCGGCGCTCGACGCCTACCGCGCAGCCGGCGTTCGTGTTCCCACCGTGCTCCCCGGGCTCGACGGTGAGCTCACCCAGCGCTGGCGAGGATTTGCGGTGCGGCGCAGCGAGTTCGCCGAGGGCGAGCCGATGGTCGACGCGGGCTATCTCGCTCCCGTCGTGCTGAGGGAGTTCGGCACGCTGGCTGCGGCATCCGTGAACGCGCTCGCAGGTCTCGTGCATCCGGGGCTCGACCGTGAGCAGATGTGGGACATGCGCGTCGCGTACGAGCAGATCATCGCGCTGGCCCCGGCAGTGACCGAGGCCGAACTGCGCGTGCGCGTGCGCACGGCAGCCGATGAGGCTCACGCCGCTGTCTCGACCGTCGCTGCCGGCCTGCCTGTGCAGCCGATCCACGGCGACCTGACCGACGACAACGTCACCGGAATGCGCGGTGCCGACTCGCGGCTGCACCCGCACACGGTGCTCGATCTGGGAGACCTGGGTCTCGGTTGGCGCGTCGCGGAACTGACTGTCTGCGTCTCGTCGATGCTGCACCATGAGCCGGAGCGCCCGCTTCGCGCACTCGACACCGTCGCGGCGTTCCACGCCGATGCCCCGCTCACTCGCGACGAGGCGGTCGCGGTGTGGCCCCTCGTCGTGCTGAGAGCAGCGCTGCTCGTCGCGAGCGGCTGGCGTCAGCTCGCGATCGACGGGGACAACGACTACGCCCGCGAGAGGATCGAGGGGGAGCAGGCCATCTTCGACGCGGCGACCGCCGTTCCGCTCGCCGAGATGTCCGAGCACGTGCTCGCGCGGCTCGGGTTCGCGTCTCCGGAGTTCGAGATGTCGGATGCTGGGACTTCGGATGAGACTCCTGATGCGGGGACTCCGGATGCGGGGGCTCCGGATGCTGAGATTCCGGATGCCGAGATTCCGGGGGACGCTCCCGACGTGCCTGACGCTCCCGACGTACCCGACGCTTCCCGCCGGGAACTGTCGATGCTGCTTCCCGATCTCGACGGCCGAGTCCTCCTGGTCGATCCGGGCATCGAAGCCGAGGGGCTCGATGCAGGGCGCTGGTCGCATCCGGATGCCGAGGCGATTCTCGTGGCCGAGGCCCACGCGGCGGGTGCTCGCGCTGCCGTGGTTCCCTACGGCGTCTTCCGGCTCACCCGGACGACCGTCGACGCCGTGAGCGCAGCCGCCACCTGGCCGGTGGAGACGGAGGTGCATGTCGCCCCCGGTCCGTCGTCGCGACTGGTCGCACCGACCGCGGGGGAGCTGAAGATCACCGACGACGGGGTGCGCATCGAGCTCGACGGCGGGTGGAGGCTCGCGCTCCGTGGCACCGACATCGAGCCGAATCGCAGCGGGAGAGTCGAGAGGGGCGAGAGCATCGGCAGGCTCGCCGCATCCTTCGAGAACCGCACGATGGTCATCGGGCTGACGCGAGGGGATGCTCCGCCGCTCCGCTCCCCGCTGCCGAATCCGCCGATCGCCGCGCGGCTCGTCACCCCGGAACGCGTCGCGGCCTGGCGTCGCTTCACCGCGGACCCCGCTCCGCTGCTGGGCCTCCGGTCCGCCGCGCAGCGCGACGAGGCCGGTCAGGAGCTCGAGCGCCGCGAGCGCATCTTCGCGGCCGCACAGGAGCGCTATTACGAGCACCCGCCGCAGATCGAGCGAGGCTGGCGGCACCACCTCGTCGACACGACCGGTCGCAGCTACATCGACATGGTGAACAACGTCGCCGGGCTCGGCCACGGGCACCCGCGAGTCGCGGCGGCGGCGAACCGCCAGCTGAAGACTCTCGCCACGAACTCCAGGTTCCTGTTCCGCGGCCTCGCCGAGTACAGCGAGCGACTCATCGCGCTGATGCCCGAGGGGAGCGGCCTCGACACCGTACTGCTCGTGAACAGCGGATCGGAGGCGGTGGACCTCGGCATCCGTCTCGCGCAGGCGGCCACCGGCCGACGAACCGTCGTCGCGCTGCGAGAGGCCTATCACGGGTGGACGATGGCGAGCGATGCGGTCACCACCAGCGCCTATGACAATCCTGATGCGCTCGCGACGCGTCCCGACTGGGTGCACGTCGCCGATGTGCCCAACTCGTTCCGCGGCACGCACCGCGGCCAGGACTCGGCGGACAGGTACCTCGCCGACCTCGCCGCCGACCTCGACCGGCTCAGCGTCGAGGGCCGGGATCCGGCCGGGTTCGTGTGCGAGTCCGTGCTCGGCAACGCGGGCGGGGTGGTCCTCCCCGACGGATATCTGACCGGAGCGTACGACCTCGTGCGTTCACACGGTGGCCTGTGCATCGCCGACGAGGTGCAGGTGGGCTTCGGGCGCATGGGATCCACGTTCTGGGGATTCGAGCAGTCCGGAGTGATCCCCGACATCGTCACGATCGCGAAGCCGATGGGCAACGGCTTCCCGATCGGCGGCGTGATCACTTCGAAGAGGATCGCCGACGCGCTGAGCGAGCAGGGCCAGTTCTTCTCCTCGGGCGGTGGCAGCACGCTCAGCAGCAGCGTCGGCCTCGCAGTCCTCGATGCCATGGTCGAGGACGACCTGCAACGCAACGCGCTCGACGTCGGTCGGCATCTGGCGGAGTCGCTCCGTGCACTCGCGCAACGGCATCCGATCGTCGGGCCCGTGCACGGGCAGGGGCTGTATCTCGGGGTCGAGCTCGTGCGCGACCCCGAGACCCTGCACCCGGCGGCGGCCGAGGCGGCCGCGATCTGCGAGAGGCTTCGCGAGCTCGGCGTGATCGTGCTCACCACCTCGGAGCGCTCGAACGTGCTGAAGATCAAACCCCCGCTCTGTCTGTCGGTCGAGAGCGCCGACCATGTCGTCGCGATGCTCGACCGCGTGCTCACCGAGGGCTGGTGATCGAGCGGGGTCTTCGAATCGAGTCGGTTCTCGGCATGTTAAATGCGTATTTCGAATCAGATCCGCTCTTCCGCTGACGAATCTCCGGGGTACATACTGAGCGTCAGTGTCGGACCGCCCGAAGTCCGGCCCATGCGCTGTTCCCGAAGGAGTACTCATGGTCACGCCCATCAAGACGAAGCCGCTCGCGCAGGGCGGAGGAACCCTCCGCCGCAATCTCGGCCTCTGGGCGATCGTCGGTCTCGGACTCGGCTACATGACACCGACCGTCGTCTTCGACACGTTCGGCATGGTGGCTCGCGACACCGACAACGTCGTCCCCGCGGCCTACCTCGTCGCCCTCGTCGTGATGGTGTTCACCGCCATCAGCTACGGCAAGATCTCCCGCGCCATCCCGAGCGCCGGGTCTGCGTACACGTACGTCCGCGAGTCGATCCACCCGAACCTCGGGTTCATGGTCGGCTGGACCTCGCTCATCGACTATGTGCTGCTCCCGATGGTCAACTGCCTCATCATCCGCAGCTACCTCGAAGCGCTCTTCCCCGACATCCCCGGCTGGATCTGGGTCGTGCTGTACTGCATCCTCGTCACGAGCATCATCTACATGACGATGCGCGGCACCTCGAACATGAACATGATCCTGCTCGTGTTCTCGATCGTCGTGATGGTCGTGTTCGTCGTCATGGTCGTCGCGCAGCTGATGCGCGGCGAAGGAGCGGGCACGATCGCATCGGCCGCGCCCTTCATCCACGACGGTGCGACGATCGGCGCGGTGCTCATGGGCGCGACGATCGTCTGCTTCTCGTTCATCGGGTTCGACGCCGTGACGATGTACGCCGAGGAGGCGAAGGATCCGAAGACGATGCCCAAGGCGATCCTGCTGACCGTGCTGCTCGGCGGCGCGATCTTCCTCGTCGCCGCGTACGTCACGCAGCTGCGCTTCCCCGACTGGAACGAGTTCGCACCCGGTGGCGACATGCAGTATGTCGAGGATTCGACGCTGCCGATCATCGGAAACCTCGTCGGGGGCAACGTGCTCATGGCCGTGCTGACCGCCGCCGGCTTCTGCGCCACGCTCGCCTCGGGTCTCGCCTCGCACGCATCCGTCTCGCGGATGCTGCTCGTGATGGGTCGCAACAACGTCCTTCCGCAGAAGGCCTTCGGCTACATCAACCCGCGCACCCACACGCCCACCTTCAACATCGTGCTGGTCGGCGCGATCTCGCTGCTCGCGATCCCGTTCACCCTCGAGCTGATCGCGGCGTGGATCAACTACGGCGCCCTGATCGCGTTCACCTTCGTCAACATCTCGGTGATCGCCTGGTTCGCCGTGCGCAAGGGGCGGCGCCACACACCGCGCGACATCTTCTCGTACATCGTGATGCCGGGCATCGGCATGCTCCTCACGGGTCTGCTGTGGGTGAACCTGCACTCCGACGCCCTGACAGGGGGACTCATCTGGACCGCTCTCGGCCTGATCTACCTCGCCGTGATCACGAAGGGGTTCCGCAAGAAGGTGGTCGCGTTCGATGAGAACCAGGCGGTGACCGGGTTCAACAAGGTCGTGAAGGTGCCGGTCGACGAGAACTGAGCACCTCAGGCGTAGAGACGCGCAAGAGCCGCCTGCCCGGGAGGGAGGCGGCTCTTGTGTCGTGCGCAGTGGGTGCGACTCCGGTCAGATCACGCCCTGGGCGAGCATCGCGCCCGCGACGCGCTCGAAGCCCGCGATGTTCGCCCCGGCGACATAGTCGCCGGCCACGTCGTAGCGCTCCGCGGCGTCGAACGCGGCGCGGTGGATGTCCGCCATGATCTCGCGCAGCTTGTTCTCGCTCGCGTCGAAGCTCCACCGCTGGCGAGACGCGTTCTGGCTCATCTCGAGAGCGGAGGTGGCGACGCCTCCCGCGTTCGCGGCCTTGCCCGGCGCGAAGAGGACTCCGGCGCTCTGGAACGCATCGACGGCAGCGGGGACGCAGGGCATGTTCGCGCCTTCCGAGACCGCTCGCACGCCGTTGGCGATCAGGGTCTCGGCGGCGTGGAGGTCGAGTTCGTTCTGGGTCGCCGACGGCACGGCGATGTCGACCGGGACCTCCCAGACGCTGCCGCCTTCGATGAATCGGGCGCCGGGGCGACGGTGGGCGTACTCGACGATGCGCGCGCGCTCGACCTCCTTGATCTGGCGCAGCAGGTCGACGTCGATGCCGGCGTCGTCGACGACGTACCCCGACGAGTCGGATGCCGTGACGGCGGTCGCGCCGAGCTGGGATGCCTTCTGGATCGCGTAGATCGCGACGTTGCCCGAGCCCGAGACGCCGACGCGCTTGCCGTCGAGCGAGTCGCTGTGCACGCCGAGCATCTCCTGTGCGAAGAACACCGCGCCGTAGCCGGTCGCCTCGGTGCGCACCTCTGCGCCACCCCAGCCGGTGCCCTTGCCGGTGAACATGCCGGACTCGTGGCGGTTGGTGATCTTGCGGTACTGGCCGAACAGGTAGCCGATCTCGCGACCGCCGACGCCGATGTCGCCGGCGGGGACGTCGGTGTGCTCGCCGAGGTGACGGTAGAGCTCGTTCATGAACGACTGGCAGAAGCGCATGATCTCGGCATCCGACCTGCCGTGCGGGTCGAAGTCGGATCCGCCCTTGCCGCCGCCGATGCCCTGGCCGGTCAGTGCGTTCTTGAAGATCTGCTCGAACCCGAGGAACTTGATGATCGACAGGTTGACCGACGGGTGGAAGCGCAGGCCGCCCTTGTACGGTCCGAGCACCGAGGAGAACTGGATCCGGTAGCCGCGGTTGACCTGCAGACGCCCGGCATCGTCGACCCACGGCACGCGGAACAGGATCTGCCGCTCCGGCTCCACCAGACGCTCGAGGATGCCGCCGTCGACGTACTGCGGGTTGCGCGCGAGCACCGGTGCGATCGAGTTCAGCACCTCGTGCACGGCCTGCTGGAACTCGGGCTCGTGCGGGCTGCGGGCGAGCACCGTGTCGAACACGGGCTGCACGTCGTCGGCGAGCGGATGGAAGTCGACGGAAGACGGAGAGGTCACGCGAAAGAGCTTTCTGATCGGGGGATGGTGCTGCGTGCGATCGTGTCGCGTGAGGGTGCGCCGGATACGGCGAAGTTTTCACTCTAGCGGGCACGCCGAGGTGAGCACCTTCACACCGGCATGCGCTTGTTCGGGGACGACGACGCGGGGGTCACCCGGTGTTCTGGAGGCCCGCCGCGACGCCGCTCACCGAGAGCAGCAGCAGTCGCCGCTGCTCGTCGTCGGCACCCGAGCCGGTCGCCTCGGCCGGGTCGCGCAGTGCGCGGAGGGCGCGCAGCTGCAGCAGCGACAGGGCGTCGACGTACGGAGTGCGCAGCTGCACGGCGCGCTGCAGGATCGGCTTGTTCTCGAGCAGGCCCACGCCGCCGGTGAGACGGATGACCCACTCGCGCGTCAGCGACAGCTCGTCGAGCACGAGCTGCGCGAGATCGTCCCGATCGCCGAGGGCGAGGTACTGGCGGGCGATGCGCTCATCGGTCTTCGCGAGGCTCATGGCGACGTTGTCGATCATGGTGCGCAGCAGCGGCCAGTCGCGATAGGCCTCGGCGAGACGGGCCTCGTCGCCGACGGCGGCGAGAGCGGTTCCGAGTCCGAACCAGCCGGCGAGGTTGATGCGGGCCTGGGTCCAGGCGAAGACCCACGGGATCGCGCGCAGGTCTTCCAGCGACTCGACCGACAGCCCGCGTCGAGCCGGGCGGGAGCCCAGGGCGAGCAGGCCGATCTCCTCGAGAGGGGTGACCGTGGCGAACCAGGGGGCGAAGCCCTCCGCCTTGACGAGCGAGAAGAAGCGCTCGCGCGACGAGGTGTCCATGACGGCGGCGATGTCGGCGAAGCGTGCGGCGGCGTCGCTCGCGTGCTTCTCGACGGACGGAGACGAGGCGAGCAGCGTCGCCGCGGCGACCTGATCGATGTGGCGCATCGCGATGGCCGGCTCGCCGTAGCGCGCGAAGATGACCTCGCCCTGCTCGGTGAGCTTGAAGCGACCGTCGACCGAGTGCGGCGGCTGAGCGAGGATGGCCGAGTTGGCGGGTCCGCCGCCTCGGCCCAGAGCACCGCCGCGACCATGGAACAGGGTCAGTTCGATGTCGGAGTCCTTGGCCCACTGCGCGATCTTCTCCTGCGCCTCGTACAGGGCGAGGTTCGCGGCGACCGGGCCGACGTCCTTCGACGAGTCGGAGTAGCCGAGCATGACCTCGAGCCGGTTGCCCGTCGTGGCGAGGCGTTCCTGGAACTCCGGGAACGTCACGGCCTCCGCGAGGATGGCGGGCGCGGCCTGCAGGTCGGCGAAGGTCTCGAACAGGGGAACGACGTCGAGCACGGGCGCGTCGTCGCCCAGCGCGTGCCTCGCGAGCGCATACACGTTCGCGAGGTCGGACGCCGACTGAGTGAACGACACGACATAGCGGCCGGCAGCCCGCAGGCCGCGGTCGCGCTGGATCTCGGCGATCACGCGGAAGACCTCGAGCACCTCCTCGGTCTGCGCGCTGATCGCGTCGCCGCTGGAGAGCTCCGAGAGCGCCTTGCGATGCACCTGCGAGTGCTGACGCACCTCGAGCTCGGTCAGATGGAAGCCGTAGGTCTCCACCTGCCAGATGAGGTGCTGCACGCCGCCGAACGCATGGCGCTTCGCGCCCGCATCCGCCAGCGACGACTGCACCGTGCGCAGGTCGTCGAGCAGCTCCTCGGGGCGCGAGTAGCGCTGCTCCTCGCCGCGGCGGGTGGCCGCGACACGGTGGGCGAGGGCGAGCAGCACGCGGCGGTGCGGCTCACCGGGGGAGCGGGCGCCCAGCTCCTCGGCGACGCGCGGCTCAGCGGCGGCGAAGGCCTCCCACAGCGCCGTGACTCCGGCGCTCGCAGGGGTGTCCTCGGCGTCGAGCGTGAGGGCGCGGCCGATGCGCTCGAGTGCGCGCTCCAGTCCGCGCAGCACGTGGTCGGACGCGATCTGCGACGCCTCACGGGTGACGGATGCGGTCACGAACGGGTTGCCGTCGCGGTCGCCGCCGACCCAGGACCCGATGCGCACGAACGCGGGCACGACCGGAGCGCTCGAGCCGGAGTCGTCGCCGCGGAGTGCGTCGTCGATGCGCCGGTACACGTGCGGCACGGTGGTGAACAGCGTCTCGTCGAACACGCCCATTACCGTGCGCACCTCGTCGGTCGGCGAGGGCTTCTCGGCGCGGAGCGGCGCGGTGCGCCAGAGGGTGTCGATCTCCTCCAGCATCCTCCGGCGCGCGCGGTGCTCCTCCGACCCGCCCTCGCTCGCGGCGTCGTGCTGGGTGAGCAGCTCGGAGAGGCGGCGGATGCTCGACGACACCGCGCGACGGCGTGCCTCGGTCGGGTGGGCGGTGAACACCGGGTGGAAGCGCAGGCCCTCGAGACGGCGGAGCGCCTCGTCGTCACCGACCTCCGTCTTCAGACGCGCATAGGCGGTGGCGACGGTGTCGGCCGCATCCTCGCGGCCCGGCTGGCCGGCGCGCTCACGGAGCACCCGCACGCGCTGGTGCTCCTCGGCGAGATTGACGAGGTGGAAGTAGCAGGTGAACGCCCGGGCGACCTCGTCGGCGCGCGCGATGCTGAACGACTCGGCGATCGCGGCCGCCCGATCGAAGGCGTCGGAGGTCTCTTCGTCATAGGCCTGGATCGTCGCCAGCCGCAGCCGCTCGACGTCCTCGAAGAGGTCGTCACCGCCTGCTTCGCGCAGTACCTGGCCGAGAAGGGCGCCGAGCATTCTGACATCGGTGCGCATGGCATCCGGAATGCCGCGGCCCGCTTCGAAACGGCCGATGATGCGGATGGCCGAGGTGTCAGTGGGCTCGGGGAAGGCGTGTTCGGGGGTCACCGTTCGAGAGTATCCCGGGTCGGGGTCGTGCTCTGAACGCATGACGATGTGAGACGTGCGGGGCGCTCGCAATTACCATGGGGGCGATGCGCATCTCCGCGAACCCTCTCCGTGGCCAGCAGTTCCCTGCTGTCCTGCTCCTCGTCGCGGCAGGGCTCGGCATCCTGCTGGCGAATCTTCCCTCGCATGATGCGCTCGCCGCGGTGCTCGACTTCCACATCGCCGTGCCCGGCACAGTGCTCGACCTCTCGATCGAGCACTGGGTGTCCGACGGGCTTCTCGCCGTGTTCTTCCTCGTGGTGGCGATCGAGCTGCGGCACGAGCTCACCCACGGCGAGCTCGATTCGCCCAGCAAGGCCGTGCAGCCGGCCATCGCTGCCGCCGGCGGTGTGCTGGTGCCGATCGCTGTCTATCTGCTCATCGCGGGCGACTCCGCGACCGCCACGGGCTGGCCCATCCCGACGGCGACCGACATCGCCTTCGCGCTCGGCGTGCTCGCGATGTTCGGACGGGGGCTTCCGTCGAACGTCCGCGTCTTCCTGCTCGCGCTCGCGATCCTCGACGACATCATCGGCATCATCTTCATCGCGGTCCTCTTCGCGCACGACGTGCAGTGGCTGTTCCTCGCGCTCGTCGTCGCCGCCGTCGTCGCGTTCTGGCTGCTCAGCAGACTGCTCCACGCCAAGGGGCATCCGGCGGTGGCCGTCGCGATGATCATCGTCGGCGTCGTCGCCTGGGGCCTGGTGGCCTCGTCGGGCATCCACGCCACCATCGCCGGCGTGATGCTCGGGCTCGTGATGTCGCCCGTTCCTGCCGCGCGCACCAGGCACGTGCTCGAACCGACCGTGAACGGCGCGATCCTGCCGATCTTCGCGTTCGTCGCCGCCTTCGTGGTGATCCCCGCCCTCGCACCGTCGGAGCTCTCTCCCGCCTTCTGGGGGATCGTCGTGGCGCTGCCCGTCGGAAAGATCATCGGCATCTCCCTGTTCGGGTGGCTCGCGATGCGGATCCGGCCCCGAGGCGCGGCGCCGGCCCTGCCGTTCGCCGACATCTTCGCCGCCGGTGCGCTGGGCGGCATCGGCTTCACCGTCTCGCTTCTGCTCGCCAACCTCGCCTTCGCGGCCGACGCCGGCACCCGCGATCAGGCCATCCTCGGTGTGCTCGTCGGCTCGCTCGTGGCTCTCGTGCTCTCGGGTGTGATCGTGTCACTCCGCGCCCGTACGTACCGACGACGCGGCGCCGTGACCTCGTGACCGCGAGGCGACCCGAGTGGCGTTCGAAGGAGGACCGGTGAGTGCAGAGCCCGCCCGAGACCCGCTGCGCGCCGCAGCCGAGACGATGCGCGAGGTCCGGGATCGCTGCGTCTGGTCGCAGCAGATCACCCATCGTGATCTCGTGCCGTATCTCATCGAGGAGTCGCACGAGGTGATCGACGCCGTCGAGGACGGCTCACGGGCCGACCTGCGTGAGGAGCTCGGCGACCTGCTCTGGCAGGTGCTGTTCCACGCCGCGATCGCTGCGCAGGACCCCGACGACCCGTTCGACATCGACGATGTCGCGGCCACGCTCACCGAGAAGATGGTGCGGCGGCATCCTCACGTCTTCGCGGACGAGGTCGCGACGACCCCTGAAGAGGTCCTGGTGCACTGGAACGCCGCGAAGGCGGCGGAGAAACGCGCGAGACGCAGCGTCCTCGACGGGATCCCGCGCGGTATGCCGGCGCTCGCGCTGGCACAGAAGGTCGCCGGTCGAGCCGAGGGGGCCGGCGTCGTCGTCGCCCGGACCGACGCGGACGGGGCTGGACCGGCGCCCTCCTCGGAAGCAGAGCTCGGCGACGCACTTCTCCGCCTCGTGGCGGTCGCGCGCGCCGAGGGCTGGGATGCCGAACGAGCGCTGCGCGAACGGCTCCGAGCGGTCGAGGCCGAGGTCCGCGAGGCGGAATCCGAAGCCTGAGTCCACGGCCTGGCCCGCCGACCTGGAAAGATGGAGGCGTGGCTACTGTGAACCCGCCGCGCGGAATGCGCGACATCCTCCCCGCCGACAAGGCTCGCCGCGAGCGCGTCCTCTCCGTGATCCGTGATCGTTACCGCTCGCACGGGTTCGACGAGATCGAGACCCCGGCGCTCGAGGAGTACTCGCGACTGCACGCCGGCATCGGCGGCGACAACGAGAAGCTCGCCTACAACGTGCTGCGCCGCGGCCTCGATGCGGATGCCATCCGCGACGCCGCCGACGACCAGGGCGCCCTGGCCGACCTCGGTCTGCGATACGACCTCACGGTTCCGCTCGCGCGCTTCTACGCGAGCAATCGCGCTCAGCTCCCCGGTGTGTTCCGCGCGATCCAGATCGGTCCGGTCTGGCGTGCTGAGCGACCGCAGAAGGGGCGCTACCGCCAGTTCGTGCAGTGCGACATCGACATCATCGGCGACGACTCGTCGCGCGCGGAGGCCGAGCTCATGGTCGCCTCGCTCGATGCGGTCGACGCACTGGGTCTCGAGGGCGCCACCGTGCGCATCAACGACCGCCGTGCGCTGGACTGGATGCTCGACAGCTTCGGCTTCACGGGCGACGAACGTCCCGGGGTCCTCATCACGATCGACAAGCTCGACAAGATCGGGCCCGACGGCGTCGCCGCCGAGCTGCGCGAGCGCGGTTCGGCGCCATCGGCCGTCGACGCGTTCGAAGCCTTCCTCCTGCGCCCGCAGACCATGGAGTACAACCCCTTCGGCGAACGTCAGATCCGCAAGGCGCTTCCCGACGGTGCCCCCGACGAGATCGTCGGACACCTCGTCGCGATCGGCGAGGCCGTCGCCGCCGGCCGAGGCGCGACCGACATCCCGCTGGTCTTCGACCCGTTCCTCGTGCGCGGCATGGGCTACTACACGGGCACGATCTTCGAGCTGGCCCACCCTTCGGTGTCGTACTCGCTCGGCGGCGGCGGTCGCTATGACGGCATGATCGGCCGCTTCCTCGGCCAGCAGGTCCCTGCCGTCGGGTTCTCGCTGGGCTTCGAGCGCCTCGTCGACCTCGTGACGGCGGGCGCGGATGCCGGCGAGCGCGCCGTCGTGCTCATCCACGACGCCGACGTGCCGGTCGCCGAGCTCGTCATGCACAAGGCGGGTCTCGTGGGCTCCGGGGCGCGAGTGCGGCTGGAACGACGCACGAAGAACGTGAAAGCCCTGCTCGAGCGCTCGGCCGCCGACGGATACACGGAGTTCGCGACCGTCTCGTCGGGCACCTCGGAGCTGGAGCTCAAGCCCCTCTCCTGAGTTCGGCGGATGCCGTTCACTCGGCGTTCACGCCGTTCCGGTCGAATCGGGACATGAGCCGACCGCCGTTCGTCGCCGTCGCGGCGGTGGGTGTCGCCACCGCGGTGGCCGCCGCCGGAATCCGGGTCGTCCTCACCCGACAGGCCGCGATCGCACGTCGACGCATCGGCAAGCCGCTCGGTGAGGAGTCGATCGACGCCGACCGCGTCTGGCGTCGTTCGCTCGACGGCATGCCGATCGATCTGCTCGTGCTCGGAGACTCGCTGGCGGCGGGCCTCGGCGCCGAGCGGCGCAAGGAGACACTGGGCGGACGACTCGCCAAGGGTCTGGCGCGACGGATGCGACGACCGGTCCATCTGCGCACGGCCGCCGTCGTCGGGTCCGAATCGCCCGACCTCGCCGCCCAGCTCGACGCGCTGCCCGAGGACTACGCCCCGCATGTCGCCGTGATCGTGGTCGGGGGCAACGACGTGACGCACCGCATCCCCGTCGCCGTCTCGACGCAGCACCTGCGGGAGGCCGTCCGACGGCTGCGTGCTCGGGGTACGGAGATCGTGGTCGGCACCTGTCCCGATCTCGGAGCCCTCCGCCCGGTACCGCAGCCTCTGCGGCGCCTGATGTCGAGCATGTCCCGTCGACTCGCCAGGGTACAGGCCGAGGCCGCTCGTGCCGAGGGCGCGCACCCCGTCGACCTCCGCCGCGCCGTCGGCCCGATGTTCTTCGACGATCCGGAGGCGATGTTCAGCCTCGATCGCTTCCACCCGAGTCCGCTCGGCTATCGGCGCACGGCGGAGGCACTGCTCCCGGCCGCGTGTCGGGCTGCCGAGACCGCGCTCAGCTCGCGCCGTCAGACGGGGCAGCACTGAAGGACGCCGCCCAGTCGGCGACCCGCCGTGCGCTCTCCTCGTCCGAGAGGTCTTCGACCCGGGTCATCACCGACCATCGCACGCCGAACGGATCCCGGATGCTGGCGAATCGGTCTCCCGACACGAACGCCGACGGAGCCTCGCGCACGGTTGCGCCCGCGGCGACGGCACGCTCGACGACGGCGTCGACGTCCGAGACATAGAGTCCCATCGAGTAGCAGTCGTCGTCTCCCGACGGCGCAGAAACCAGATGATAGTCGGGGCTCGGCTCGCCCAGCTGCAGGTGGCCGAACCCGAAGTCGAGGTCCGCATGGGCGACGACACCGCCGAACTCCGTGACATCGATGACGCGAGCGCCGAAGACGTCCCGGTAGAACTCGATCGCCTCCCGTGCCCGGGGGACCGCGAGGAAGGGAGTGAGGGAGGTCGCGCTGTTCGGTCGGCCGTCCGTGGTGTGCTCGCCGGTCACGCCGGTCCTGTTCTCGGTGCTCATGCAGCCACAGTAGGGAGCAGTCGCAGACGCGCGCTTGAACTTGCGCGACACGATCGTGCGCCGGGTCATAGGGTCGAGGCATGGACGTCGACGACCTCGGACCGACCGTGTCCGCCATGCGGGTCACTGTGACGATCCTCGCGGGCGGCTAGCGATGCGTGCGACCCGCGGTGTGCTGTATCCGGCCCGGCTGCCGGACTTCCATCGTCTGCCGCCTGCGACCGCCGCGCGGGACCTCGCGGTGTGGTTCTGGATTCCCGAGTGGAGCATCGAGCCCGCTCGATCGTCTCGCCAGGAGATCGTCGGCTACCCGGCGCTGAACCTCGTCGTCGAGAACGGTGACGTGAGTCTGTCCGGGGCGACGACACGGGCTTCGCATCGCGAGCTGACCGGCACGGGCTGGGCAGTGGGCGCCCTGCTGCGACCCGCAGCTGTCGCGGCCCTCATCGACGACCCTGCCGCACTCGTCGATTCCGAGCAGCCGGTCGTCGCTCCCGAGCTCGCGGACGGGGTCAGTGCTGCGATGGCGTCGGGGGAGGGGCACCGCGAACGCGCCGTCGCGGTGTTCTCGGAGTGGCTCGCTCGTCGGGTCGGACCCCTCGACGACAGTGCGAGGCATGCGAACGCGCTGGTCGAGGTGCTCATGGAGGAGGGCGCGGCCGACTCGGTCGAGGAGGCCGCGACCCGACTCGCGGTCTCGCTGCGCACGCTGCAGCGCCTCGCCCATCGTCACGTCGGAGTGTCGCCGGCCGCCATGATCCGGCGCCGCAGGCTGCAGGAGGCCGCGGAGCACCTGCGTCTGCACCCAACGGTCGATCTGGCGGATCTCGCCGCCGACCTGGGGTACGCGGATCACGCCCATCTCACCCGCGACTTCCGGAACGTGCTCGGAATCGCGCCCCGCGCGTACCGGGCGTCCTCCGCGCAGGACGTTCGGAGCGCTGCCGCGCCACCCTGATCAGCGCGCGAGCCGCAGCCGGATCATCCGATAGAGCACACCGACCAGCACGACCGCGGTACCCGCCACCGGAGCCACCACCGGCAGCGTGTTCACGAGCACGAGGCACCCGAGCGCACCGACGACCTGCAGCACCCGCGGATAGCGGCGAGCCGCAGTGCGCTGGCGGAAGGCCGCCGCATTGGCGATGAGGTAGTACAGCAGCACACCGAACGAGGAGAAGCCGATCGCGTCGCGCAGATCGGCGACGAGCACGATCACCACGATGATGACCGCGATCGTGATCTCGGCCCGACGGGGTACGTGCCAACGCTCGTCGACCTTCGCGAGGAAGCGCGGCAGATCCTCTTCGCGGGCCATCGCCAGTGTGGTGCGACCGATGCCGGTCAGGAGGGCGAGCAGAGCTCCGAGCGAGGCGGCGGCCGCGGCCACGCGGACGACAGGAGCGAGAGCGGTCCACGCCGAGGCCGTGACGACATCGGCGAGAGGGGTGGTGCTCGTGACCGCGTCGCCGCCGAGCACGATCACGACCGTGATCGCGACGAGCGTGTAGACGACGACCGTGCCGCCGAGGGCCAGGGCGATCGCCCGGGGGATCGTCCGGGCGGGGTCGACGACCTCTTCGCCCATCGTCGCGATGCGCGCGTATCCCGCGAACGCGAAGAAGAGCAGGCCTGCGCCCTGCAGCACCCCGTACGCGGAGGCATCCGGAAGGGGAGCCGGGGCGGTAGACGAGGAACCGCCGAGGCCCACCGCGACCACCACAGCGAGTCCGAGCAGCGAGCACACGACGAGGATGCGCGTGACGAGGGCGGTTCGCGTCACGCCGAAGCAGTTGACCGCCGCGAGAGCGACGACGGCAGCGACGGCGACCGGCACCTGCCAGCCGTCCGGTGCGGCGTAGGCGGCGAAGGTCATGGCCATCGCCGCGCAGCTGGCGATCTTGCCGATCACGAAGCTCCATCCGGCGACGAATCCCCACCACGGGCCGATCTCGGCGCGGGCGTACGCGTAGGTGCCGCCGGCGACGGGATGCGCGGCGGCGAGCTGCGCCGAGGCGGTCGCGTTGCAGTAGGCGACGATCGCGGCGATCGCCAGGGCGATCAGGATGCCGCTTCCGGCGACTCCCATGGCCGGTGCCCACACGGAGAACACGCCGGCGCCGATCATCGAACCGAGACCGATCGCGACGGCGTCGACCAGTGTCAGGCGGCGGGCGAGGGGCATCCCGTCATCGTGGCACGTCCGGGTGAACGTCCGGTATCGCCGTCGCCGTCAGCCCCGAGCGGAGGTGACGCGCTGCTTCTCGCGGATGTAGACCTGTCGGCGGACTCTGGCGACGACGTCTCCGTCGCGGTCGGTGATGACGGTCTCGAACCACTCGAGCACCTTCGCACCGCCGTGCGCCCGCTCGCGGATCTCCTCGGCCCGCTCGCGGCTGACCTCGAACTCGGCGGTCAGCACCCCGCGCCCGGGCTTGACGAACTCGATCTCGCCCCGGGTGTCCCAGACGACATAGTCCCGGCCGAGCTGATGCATCACGAGCATGAAGAAGTACGGGTCCGTCATCGCGGACATCGAGCCGCCGAATGCCGTCTTCACGTAATTGCGGGTGAACACGTTGACGTGCAGCTCGACCGTGGCGTGCGTCCAGTCCTCGCTGAAGCGGCGGATGCGGATGCCGCTGAACAGATTGGGGACCCACAGGCTCATGCCCGTGGCGAGACGACGGGGAGTGATGCGCATGAGGTCAGTGTGGCCGACGGCCTGATCCGGACAAAGCTCGCTGGAGGGTTGCGACAGTTGTTATAGTTTATGTAGAACTACTAGAAGATTGGAGGACGGGATGCTGATCCGCATCGACGCCGACAGCGCTCGGCCGCTCTTCGATCAGGTCGCGGCATCCGTTCGCGCCGATGTCCTCGCCGGACGTCTCGTGCCGGGTGACCGGCTGCCTGCAGCCCGTGAACTCGCCGAGGCGCTCGAGATCAACCTGCACACCGTTCTCCGTGCCTATCAGCAGCTGCGCGACGAGGGGCTGATCGATCTGCGCCGTGGCAGGGGAGCGGTGGTGTCCGCTGCTGCATCTCCGCTCGCCGAGCTCTCACAGGACATCGCCGCGCTCGTCGCCCGCGCCGCAGCCCTCGGACTCTCTTCCTCGACACTGGCCGCGCTCATCAAGGAGACCGACGCATGACCCCCGAGATCCGCCGCGCCCGCACCGCCTTCTGGTGGGTCGGGGTCATCGTCCCCGCCGCTCTGATCGTGCTCGCCGCCGTCATCGTCCTGGCGTGGCTGCCCGACATCCCCGATCCTGCGGCGATCCACTGGGGCCTCGACGGGGCCGATGGCTTCGCGCCGCGGTGGACGCCACTGGTCATGCTGATCGGCCTGGGCGGAGGGATCGTGGCGATGTTCGCGATCATCGTCCTGGTCTCGCACAGGCTGCCCCCACGGGGCTCGGGCGGGCCGCTTCCCCAGTCGCAGTGGTCGACGACCGCCCGTCTGCTCGGAGCGGCCGGCCTCGCGATGGCGGGCCTGATGTCCATGCTCGCGATCACGACGACCGGCTCCCAGCGAGGGCTCTCCGATGCGACCGAGGCGCCCGACATCACCCTCTGGGTCCCGGTCATCGTCGCGATCGCCGCCGGCCTCGGGGTGATCGGATGGTTCGCGCAGCCGAAGGTGCCCGTCGCATCCGTCGCGTCCGCGGATCCGGCGGCACCTCTCCCTCTCGCCGACCACGAGCGCGCCGTGTGGATGAAGACCGTGAACGTGGCCCGCAGTGGCCAGGTCGTCCTCGGGATCAGCGTCTTCTTCACGGTCGCCGTGAGCGTGCTGCTGCTCGCCCGGGGCATCGCCGCCGGGTGGATCGTGGCGGGCATCACTGCGGTCCTCGTCATCGTCGTGGCGACGGGTCTGTCGTTCCGGGTGCGGGCGAGCACCGCTGGCCTTCGGGTGCGCTCCGTCGCCGGATGGCCGCGTCTCGAGATCGCCGCGGCCGACATCGCCAGCGCTCGCGCGGTGCAGGTCGACCCGTTCGCCGAGTTCGGCGGCTGGGGCTACCGAATCGGCACCGACGGGCGGCGCGGATTCGTGCTGCGCACCGGCGAGGCCCTCGAGATCACCCGCACAGACGGTCGCGTGTTCGTCGTCACCGTCGATGACGCCTCCACAGCGGCATCCGTCCTCGCTTCCGCAGCATCCCGATGATCGCACCGCACATCGACACCGAACAGCACATCGACACCGAACAGCACATCGACACCGAACAGCACATCGACACCGAACCGGGAGTCAATCCATGACCCGCATCAGAGCCGCATCCGTCGTCCTCTTCGTCGCGCTCGCGTGCGGGCTCGCCTGGCTCGTCGCCCTGCCGCTGTGGCTGGGCGACGGCCTCGCCGAGCCCAGCACCTGGTTCCTGCTGCCCGTGATGATGCTGACCCCCGCGCTCGCCGCGCTCGTGGTCACCTTCGCCCTGCGTGTGCCGGCACCGGGGGAGCGGCTCCGCTTCCTGGGCATCTGGCCCCTGCGCCCGGCGAGGCGGGTCGTCTGGCTGATGGTGGCGGGCTGGCTCGTCCCTCCGGTTCTCGTCGTGCTCGGCATCGTGGTCGCGGCGGCCTTCGGATGGGTGCAGCTCGACCCGACGTTCTCGGCGTTCTCCGCTGAGATCGCGAGGTCGCTGCCCGCCGGTGCGCCGATGCCCCCGATCGAGCTCATCGTGATCTCGCAGATCGTGATGATCCCTGTCGGCGCCCTGATCAACAGTGTGCTGGCGTTCGGCGAAGAACTCGGCTGGCGCGGGTGGCTCGTCCCGGCCCTGCGACCGCTCGGCACGTGGCCGGCACTCCTCATCAGCGGAGCGATCTGGGGCTTCTGGCACAGCCCGGTGATCCTGCTGGGCTACAACTTCGGGCGCACCGACATCACCGGCGTGCTGTTCATGATCGGCGGCTGCATGGCCTGGGGTGTGCTGCTGGGCTGGCTGCGTCTGCGCTCCGCATCGGTCTGGCCCGCCGTCCTCGCGCACGGCTCGCTGAACGCGGCCGCCGGACTCGTCCTCATCTTCGCCGCATCGCAGCCCGATCTCGCACTCGCCGGACCTCTCGGCGTCGCGGGATGGATCGTCGCGGCGGCGGTGATCGCCGCATTGGCACTCACGGGCCAGTTCCGTCGTCAGCCCGAGCTCGCGGGCGCGCCCGGGCGGCTGCTGTCCGCTCCCCGAGCCGGGAGGGGTCCGCAACCCTCTTGACGCTCTTCGGGGCTCACGGTTTGCTGAGGGCATGGAATCCACTCCCGCCGCCTGGTCGAATGCCGACGCCTATCTCGCTGATCTCCTCGTCGGTCATGATCCGCAGCTGGAGGCGGCGCTGGCCGCTCAGCACGATGCCGGTCTTCCCGAGATCGAGGTCGCGCCGGTCGGCGGCAAGCTCCTCAACCTCCTCGCCCGCATCAGCGGCGCTCGCCGCGTGCTGGAGATCGGAACGCTCGGCGGGTACTCGACGATCTGGCTCGCACGGGCGGTGGGTCCCGAGGGGCGGGTGATCACCGTCGAGGCCGAAGCGGACAACGCCGCCGTGGCCCGCGCGAGCATCGATGCCGCCGGCGTCGGAGACCGCGTCGACATCCGGATCGGCCGAGGTGCCGACGTGCTCCCCACGCTGGTCGGCGGCTTCGACCTGGTCTTCATCGACGCCGACAAGGAGTCGAACACGGTCTACCTCGACTGGGCCGCGAAACTGGGCCATCCCGGAACCGTGATCGTGCTCGACAACATCGGACGGGAGGGTGAGATCGTGCGCGACGATGCGGCCGACCCCAAGGTCGTCGGCACCAGGGATGCACTGCGGATGCTGGGCGAGGACCCGCGCTTCGACGCCACCGCGCTGCAGACGGTCGGTGTCAAAGGCTGGGATGGCGTCGCGCTCGCTGTCGTCGTGTGAACCTCCGACCCCGACCCGGGTGCTGAGGTTCGGGCGGGCTAGACTGGGCGCGGATCGACGACGCTCCACACACCTTTTCTCTGAGCAAGGAGCACATCAGTGGCACTGATCGAGGCTGTAGGCGCACGCGAGATTCTCGACTCGCGCGGAAACCCGACCGTTGAGGTGGAGGTGCTCCTCGACGACGGCGTAGTCCAGCGGGCAGCCGTCCCGTCGGGTGCATCCACCGGCGCATTCGAGGCGTACGAGCTGCGCGACGGCGACAAGAGCCGTTATGGCGGCAAGGGCGTGCTCAAGGCCGTCGACGCCATCATCGACGAACTCGGACCGGCGCTCGAGGGCATCGAGGCGAGCGAGCAGCGCATCGTCGACGAGATCCTGATCGAGACCGACGGCACCGAGAACAAGCAGCGCACCGGCGCCAACGCGATCCTCGGCGTCAGCCTCGCCGTCGCGAAGGCCGCGGCCGACTCGGCCGATCTGCCCCTGTTCCGCTACCTGGGCGGCCCCAACGCGCACGTGCTGCCCGTGCCGCTCTTCAACGTGATCAACGGCGGCGAGCACGCCGACAACGGCATCGACATGCAGGAGTTCTTCCTCGCGCCGATCGGCGCCGAGACGTACTCCGAGGCGCTTCGCTGGGGTGTCGAGACCTACCACGTGCTGCGCGGCGAGCTGAAGGCCGCCGGCTACGCGACGGGCCTCGGCGACGAGGGCGGCTTCGCCCCCGACCTGCCCAGCAACCGCGAGGGTCTCGACTTCCTCGTCAAGGCGATCGAGAAGGCCGGCTTCAAGCCGGGCACCGAGATCGCGCTCGGCCTCGACGTCGCAGCGACCGAGTTCTTCAGCGACGGCGTGTACCGCCTCGACAACAAGGACTGGACCGGCCCCGAGCTGATCGAGTACTACCAGGGTCTGGTCAACGACTTCCCGATCGTCACGATCGAGGACGCCCTCGCCGAGGACGACTGGGACAACTGGAAGCTCCTCACCGACGCTCTCGGCTCGAAGGTCCAGCTCGTCGGAGACGACCTGTTCGTCACCAACCCGACGCGTCTGGCTGACGGCATCAAGCGCGGCGTCGCCAACTCGCTGCTCGTGAAGGTCAACCAGATCGGAACGCTCACCGAGACGTTCGACGCGGTCAGCCTGGCGCAGCGCTCGGGTTACACCGCCATGCTGTCGCACCGCTCGGGTGAGACCGAGGACACGACGATCGCCGACCTCGTGGTCGCGACGAACGCGGGTCAGATCAAGGCGGGTGCGCCTGCTCGCAGCGAGCGCGTCGCGAAGTACAATCAGCTTCTGCGCATCGAGGAAGAGCTGGGCGACGCGGCTGTCTTCGCCGGCCGCTCCGCGTTCCCGCGCTACCAGGGCTGAACACAGCTGAGACAGACAGAAGCCGCCTGAGCGGCTCGAACGAAGGAGGAGCCGTGGCACGACGACCGGCTCCTCCTTCGGCGTCTCCGGGGTCGACCCGGCCCGCCTCAGCGCCGCCGTCGCCCGCACGGCGCACCGCGGGTCGGACGCCCCGGGGTGCGGCGAGCAGAGGCGCGCAGGACCGCAGGGTCGATGTGCGCGAGTGGGCCTCCGGCATCCGCCTGTCGGCCTTCTCGGTCATCATGCTGTCTCTCGTGGTCCTCGGCGCGTGGGTGCTGGTGCCGACCCTCGGCACCTTCATCGATCAGAGGCAGAAGATCTCGGCTCTGGAGCAGTCGATCCAGGTCTCCGAAGACCAGATCGCCGCGCTCGAGAAAGAGCGTGAACGCTGGAACGACCCGGCGTACATCACCACCCAGGCGCGTGAGCGCCTGTATTACGTCAAGCCCGGCGAGGTCGTGTACCTGATCGACAACGACCTCGACCCCGCCGCGCTTCCGCAGCAGCAGGGCCCGGTCAGCGACACGCTCGAGGAGACGCCCTCCGACTGGATGCCGCAGCTCCTGCGCACTCTGACGTCCGCCGGACTCAGCGACACGGCCGCAGTCGCCCGCTGACCTGCGCCGCCGCCGCACGGGGCGTGTGCTCCGAGCATCCTCCCGGTCGGCTCCCGTACGCTGGTCGGGTGACCACGCCGCCATTCCCCGCCCCCACGACCGCCGAACTCGCCGTGGTGTCGGCCCAGTTGGGGAGAACCGCTCGCGGCGTCGTCGGCATCGCAGCCCGTTGCGTCTGCGGCAACCCCACGGTCGTCGCCACCACGCCGAGGCTGCCGGACGGAACGCCGTTCCCCACCTTCTACTACCTCACCCACCCTGCCGCGACTGCGGCCATGTCGACTCTCGAGGCCACGCAGGTCATGCCGGAGCTCGCGGCGCTCCTCGCCGAGGACGACGGGGTCGCGGCGGCCTACCTCGCGGCGCACGAGGCCTACCTCGCCGATCGTGCGCAGTTCGGCGAGGTCACTGAGATCGACGGCATCTCGGCGGGCGGCATGCCCACGCGCGTCAAGTGCCTGCACGCTCTGGCCGGTCACGCTCTCGCGGCCGGCCCCGGCGTGAACCCGATCGGTGACGTGGCGCTCGAGCGTTCGACGTGGTCTCCCGAGAAGTGCCGGTGCGACGCCCCGGGTGCGGCCCTGCGCGACGTCGAGGCGTCGACCGAATGAGGCCGCCGCGGATGCTGCGCAACGGCGTCGCGGTGGCGACGATCGTGGCATCCGTCCTGCTCCTCGGCGCAGCGGCGACGCCGCCGCCGGTGCCCGATGATCCTGCCGATCCGGTGCGCGCCGCCGAATACTGGCTCGATGGCGCCGGGATCCGAGACGCCTGGCAGACCACCCGCGGCGACGGAGTGACCATCGCCGTCATCGATACCGGGATCGCCAAGGTCCCGGGAGTGTTCGACGGGGCCGTCGTCGGCGGCACGGACGTGTCCGGCACCGGGACACCCGACGGGCGCACCCCGGTGGGTGCCATCGACGGCAATCACGGCTCGTGGGTCGCATCCCTCGCCGCCGGGCGCGGCGCGGCCGACGGCAAGGGCATGATCGGCGTCGCCCCCGAAGCCGATCTGCTCTCGATCTCCGTGGGGTTCGGCGCAGCTGCCGCCGTGCCGTTCACCGAGCAGGTGGCGAAGGCGATGCGCTGGGCGGTCGATCACGGGGCGGACATCATCAACCTCTCGTTCACCACGAACACGCTGGACTGGGACAAGAGTTGGGACGACGCGTTCCTCTACGCCTTCGAGAACGACGTCGTGGTCGTGGTCGCGGCGGGCAATCGGGGGAGCGGCACCGACATCATCGGCGCCCCCGCGACGATCCCCGGCGTGCTCACGGTCGGCGGAGTCGATCAGACGGGCACGGCGAGCATCGAAGCCTCGACGCAGGGGATCACCATCGGCATCGCGGCACCCAGCGAGGGCCTGCGCGGCGTCTCGGCGGACGGCACGGTCGTGCCCTGGAGCGGCACCAGCGGTGCGGCGCCCATCGTCGCGGGCATCGCGGCCCTCGTCCGGTCCGCGCATCCCGAGCTCGATGCCGCCAACGTCATCAACCGCATCATCAAGACGGCGATCGAGGTCCCCGGCATGGCGGATCCTCCCGACCCCCTCTACGGCTATGGTCTGGTGGATGCCGAGGCGGCGATCAGCGGGGACGTGCCCAAGGTCTCCGAGAACCCCATGGGAGACCTCGCCGAGTGGGTCCGCCTGTTCCGTCGGGCGGAGACCGTCCCGCAGCCGGAACCCACCGCCGCGCCGGTCGAGGTCCCGCCTCTGCCGGATGCGGACGCGCCGACGGAAGCCGGTTCACCGCTGCTTCCCAGCGCTGAATCGCTGCGCTACGGTACCCTGCCGCTCATCGCGCTCACAGTCCCTGGTATCCTGATAGCGCTTGGCGTCACCGCAGCTGCCCGGCGCATCCGATCGGCGCGCGCACGCACGCCACATTCCTGACTCCCGAGGAGTTGTCCCCCTGTGCCTCAGAACAGCACTGTGCCCAAGATTCTGATCGTCGGTGGAGGCTATGCAGGCTTCTACACGGCGTGGAAGCTGGAGAAGCACCTTCGCAAGGGTGAAGCAGACGTCACCATGGTCGACCCGCTGCCGTACATGACGTACCAGCCGTTCCTCCCCGAGGTGGCCGCCGGCTCGATCGAAGCCCGACACTCGGTGGTCGCCCACCGTCGTCACCTCAAGCGCACGAACGTGCTCACCGCCAAGGTGACCGGAATCAACCACGCCGAGAAGGTCGCGACGATCACGCCTCCCGTGGGTGAGCCGTACGAGTTCGCGTACGACCAGATCGTGGTGACCGCGGGTGCCGTCTCGCGCACCTTCCCGATCCCGGGCATCGCAGACAACGCGATCGGCCTGAAGACGATCGAGGAGGCCGTCGCGATCCGTGACCGCCTGATGTCGAACTTCGACAAGGCGGCGTCGCTGCCTGCGGGCCCCGCGCGTGATCGCCTGCTCTCCGTCGTCGTCGTCGGCGGTGGCTTCGCCGGCATCGAGGTGTTCGCCGAGCTGCGCTCGCTCGCCTCGTCGCTGGTCAGCAAGTACCCGCAGCTGACCTTCGACGACACCCACTTCCACCTCATCGAGGCGATGGGGCGCATCATGCCCGAGGTCTCGCTGCAGACGAGCGAGTGGGTGCTCAAGGACCTCGCGAAGCGCGGCGCCAACGTGCACCTCGACACGCAGCTCACCAGCGCGGTCGACGGCAACGTCGAGCTGTCGACGGGTGAGGTCATCCCCACCGATCTGATCGTCTGGACCGCCGGTGTCATGGCGAACCCGACGGTGGTGCGCGGTGGCGACCTCCCGATCGAGGAGCGCGGCCGCATCCAGACCCGTGCAGACCTCCGTGTCGGCACCCCCGAGGCCTTCGTTCCCGGGGCCTGGGCCGCCGGTGATGTCTCTGCCGTCCCCGACCTGTCCGGTGGTGGCGTCGGCGGCTTCTGCGTGCCGAACGCCCAGCACGCCGTCCGTCAGGCGAAGCTCCTCGCGAAGAACATCGTCGCCGTGCTGCGTGGCGAGGACCCGAAGGAGTACTTCCACAAGAACCTCGGCGCCGTCGCGGGCCTCGGGCTCTACAACGGTGTCTTCCAGTCCGGCAAGATCGCCCTCAAGGGGTTCGTCGCCTGGGTCGCCCACCGTGGATACCACGGCCTCGCGATGCCCACGTGGGAGCGCAAGTTCCGCGTGGTGTGGGGCTGGTGGAACAACCTGTGGCTCGGTCGCGACCTGGTGAACCTCGAGACGGTCCAGAACCCGCGCTATGTCTTCGAGGAGTTCGCCGCTCGCCCGCGTCCGGCCGCCGATGCGCCGGCTCCCGCCGTCACGGCTCCGGCCGCGCAGGCGACCGCCGTCGACAAGGCTGCTGACGAGAAGCCCGCCGGCCAGAAGACCGGTGCCAAGAAGCCGGCCGCCAAGAAGACCGCCGAGACGGCTGCCGCCAAGTAGTCCTCTCCTCGAACGCCCCGATTCCTCCGGAGTCGGGGCGTTCGTCGTCTCCGCCGACGGGGCGTGTCTCGCACCCCGTTCATAGGCGCGCTTGCTACCGTCGGCAGCGCAAGGGGAGTACTCCCGTCTGCGGTGGTGTCGTCATTACGGATACGAGGTCGTGTCCCGGCCCACCGGCCCGTGAGGGTGGAGGAGACCTGGCGTCCGTATCCGCGGACGGCCAAGGACCCCTCACCGCACCGCTGTCGAGACCCGTGGTCGTCCACACCACGAAGGAATCGTCACCATGGGAAAACTCAACCGACTGCTCGGGATGGCCGCTCGCGCCCTCGATCTCGACGAGAGCGGATCCCGCACGGATCGCGACGGCTCGCGGGGGCAGACGCCTCCCGCGCCCGGACGGCGTCACCCGGAGAATGATCGATACTCTCCTCCGCCGGTGCACCGGACGTCGCGTGACCCGTACTCTCCGCCTCCTGCCGGTGCCGCCTCCGCCTCCCGTGCAGCCGGATCGGGGTCGGATGCCGACCGGGCCGCGATCGCACGGTACGACTACCTGCTCGAGACCGCCGATCCGCACCGCATCGAGCAGATCCATCGCGAGGCGTTCGCGCGGCTGACGCCGGCGCAGCGCGCGCAGGTGCAGGAGCGCATGAGCACGGAGCTCGCGCCCGGCGAACGCCCGACCTCGTCCTCGCCGGAGGATCTCGCACGTGCGGCCGGGCGCTCCGAGGCGGCGCACCCCGGACGCATGCGCGGCATCCTGTCGCGGGTGCGCGGGTTCGGCGCTGCCGGTGCCGTCGGCGGCGCCGCCGTGGGCGCGTTGGGCATCGTGGCGGTCGGCGCCGTCGGCAGTGCCGTCGCCGCCCCCCTTCTCGAGCAGGCGGCCGGGCTCGGTGTCGACTTCGACGCGCTCGCGCAGGGTGTCGACGTCGAGGCGATCGCGAGCGGACTCGGCGGCGAGGAGCTCGCGGGAGCCGCTGAGGGTGTTCTCGGATCGGCCGGTGAGACCGTCTCGGGCCTCGGCGACGCCGCGAGCGAATGGGGTCAGCGGCTCGGCGACCTGGGCATCCCCGGAATCGGCGATCTGTTCGGCCGATGAGCGGCGCGATCATGGCGGCCGCCGAGTCATCGCCGTCGGATCACGGATTCTCCGGCCTCACCGGGTTCGCCGCCGACGTCCTCACCCAGCTCGGCGACATCGGGGTGGGCGTGCTGGTGTTCCTCGAGGTGCTCGTCCCGCCCATTCCGAGCGAGGTGATTCTCCCGTTCGCCGGCTACCTGAGTCAGAGCGGCGACCTCACGCTCGGCTGGCTGATCGTGTGGAGCACCCTCGCCTCATGGATCGGGGCGCTCCTGCTCTACTGGCTCGGGGCGGCCATCGGCATCGAGCGGGCCGTGCGGCTTCTCGCGGCCACCAAGCTGGTCAGCCGCGGCGATCTGGACCGGGGAGTGGCCTGGTTCCAGCGAAGCGGAGGGTGGACGGTGCTCGTGGGGCGGATGGTCCCCGGAGTCCGCAGCCTGATCTCGATCCCTGCGGGTGCCACGCGGATGAACCTGGCGCGATTCAGCGTCTACACCATCGTGGGCAGCGGCCTGTGGAACACTCTGCTCATCGGGGTGGGTGCCCTGCTGGGAACCCAGCACGAGCAGCTCGAGCACCTGCTCGGGTATCTCGACTACGCCGTGTATTCAGCGCTGGCGATCGCCGTCGGTGTGCTGGTCCTGCGCCGAATCCGTGAGGCGCGCGGGTCGGCATCCGCGAACGGACAGACCCGCGGCGCGGCAGATGGACGCGCGGATGGCTGAGAAGCGCGCTGTGCCCCCGCTGGGACTCGAACCCAGACTGAAGCGATTTTAAGTCGCCTGCCTCTGCCATTGGGCTACGGGGGCTCCATGTGACTGGCTCAGATTACACGGGTATATCGGCCGCTCCGGCGCCGCATCCCGCACGGACAGGGCGAAGGGAGACGGGCGTCCCAGCGCCCGTCTCCCTGTGATGCTGCTGAGACAGCATCGCTACCCCCCGGCAACCGGCCGGGCACGGCCGGTGAGCCGCCACGAATGACGGCCTCAGTGATAGAGACGGCGACCGTGGATGTTCATTACGAGCATTGCGGCTAAAGTACCGGGATTCCGGACGTGGCCGTACGACTGCGCTGCGACTCGATCTCAGAAAGCATGAATCCGCGTCCGCGCTGGACATAGGGTGGGGGAGTGCTCGACCTCATCGCCGATATGAGCCCCGATCAGGGACGAAACGCAGTCTCCCCCGAGTGGCACGACCCGTCACGGTACTGGCCGCGCCTGTCTGCGGCGACCGGCCACCTCTCTGCTCCCGTGGCGGTGATCGACAGAGAAGCGCTCCGGCACAACGCCCTGGATCTGCTGGTCCGTGCGGGCGGACTGCCGATCCGCGTCGCCTCGAAGTCGGTGCGCGTGCGCTCGGTTCTCGACGCGGTGCTGCAGCTTCCCGGCTACCGGGGGATTCTCGCGTTCACCCTCGCCGAAGCGCTCTGGCTCGCCGAGACCCATGACGACATCGTGATCGGCTACCCGACGGTCGATCGCGCGGGACTCGCGCAGCTCTTCGAATCCGAAGAGGCGGCTCGGCGCATCACGCTCATGGTCGACGACCCGGCGCATCTCGACATCGTCGACAGCGTCGCGCCTGCCGGCCATCGCCCCGACATCCGTGTCGCGATCGACGCGGACGCCTCACTGCGATCGGCGGCGCTCGGTCATATCGGCGTCCGCAGGTCCGCGCTGTTCACTCCGGGAGAGGTGGCGGCCTTCGCTCGCACGATCGTCCGCCGCCCCGGCTTCACGCTCGTCGGCCTGCAGATGTACGAGGCCCAGATCGCCGGGCAGGGCGACAACGCGGGACCGGACGCGCCGGTGATCCGTCTGATGCAGGCGCGCTCCCGGTCAGAACTGCGAGACCGACGAGCCGCGATCGTCGGCGCACTCTCGGAGATCGCCCCTCTCGAGTTCCTCAACGGCGGAGGGACCGGCTCCCTCGAGTTCACCGGCAGCGACGAATCGCTGACCGAGGCGAGTGCCGGCAGCGGACTGCTCGGAGGGCACCTCTTCGACGGGTATCGATCCTTCCGCCCGGCACCGGCGTCGGCGTTCGCGTTCGACGTGGTGCGGCGGCCGGCCGCCGACATCGCGACCGTGCTCGGTGGCGGATGGATCGCCTCGGGCCCCGCCGTGACGTCGCGACAGCCGTCGCCCGTCTGGCCGCAGGGACTGCGCACTCTGTCGCGCGAGGCCGCGGGCGAGGTGCAGACACCGCTGCAGGGGCGAGAGGCCCAGCACCTCGGAGTGGGCGATCGGGTCTGGTTCCGCCACGCGAAGAGCGGCGAGCCTGCCGAGCGCATCGACAGCTACCAGCTCGTCTCCGGCGACGAGATCGTCGACGAGCTTCCCACGTATCGCGGCGAGGGGAAGGCGTTCCTGTGACCCGGATCGGCGGAACCTGGCAGAACTGGGGGCGGTCGGCGCAGGTGAAGCCGCTTCGCGTCGAGCGCCCGCGCACGCCGGAAGGCGTGCAGCGCGCCGTCCGGGCGGCTGTGTCGCAAGGTCTCACCGTGAAGGCGGTCGGAGCGGGGCACAGCTTCACGGGCATCGCCGTCGCCCCCGGGGTGCTCCTGGAACTCGACGACATGCAAGGACTCGTATCGGCCGACGCGTCCACCGGCCGCGCGACCCTGCTCGCGGGAACCCGGCTGCACCGCATCCCCTCACTGCTTGCGCCGTTCGGTCTCGCCATGGAGAACCTCGGCGACATCGACCGTCAGTCCATCTCCGGCGCGATCTCGACCGGGACCCATGGGACCGGGTCCGGGTTCGGAGGACTCGCCACACAGGTCGTCGCGGCGACCATGGTGACCGCAGCCGGCGAGTTCCTGAGAGTGGACGAGAGGCAGAACACCGATCTGCTGCCCGCGGTCACACTGGGGCTCGGCGCGCTCGGGATCCTGGTCGACATCACGCTGCAGTGCGTGCCGAACCTCCTCCTGGAGGCAGTCGACGAGCCAGCGCCTCTCGACGACGTTCTCGAGACCCTGCACAGTCGGGTCGAGGAATCGGACCACTTCGAGTTCTACTGGTTCCCGCACACGGACATCGCTCTGACCAAGAGACAGACCAGACTGCCGGAGTCGACTCGGCGGCAGCCTCTCCCCGTCGTAGGGCGCTGGATCGATGAGACCCTGCTCTCGAACGGCGTATACCGGGCGGTATGCGCCGCCGGGCAGGTGGCACCCGTCATCACTCCGCCGTTCAACAGGCTCGCGGTGAAGCTCACGGGCGACCGGCGCTACACCGAGCTGTCGCACCGCGTCCTGACACAGAGCCGCACGGTGCGGTTCCGCGAGATGGAGTACGCGCTGCCCGTCGAGAACGTCGTGCCGGCCTTCCGCGCTGTGCGCGAGCTCATCGAGCGACGAGGATGGCGCATCGAATTCCCGATCGAGGTGCGCTTCGCGGCGGGCGACGACAGGTGGCTGTCGACGGCGTACGGCAGGGCCACGGGGTACATCGCGGTCCACCGCTACTGGCGCGCCGATCCGTCGGTGTACTTCGAGGCCGTGGAACAGATCATGCTCGAGCACGGCGGACGCCCCCACTGGGGCAAGCTGCACACGCTGACCGCCGAGCAGCTGCGAGAGCGCTATCCGCGGTTCGACGACTTCACCGCCGTGCGCGACCGGCTCGACCCGGATCGCCGATTCACGAACCGATACCTGGATCGCGTTCTCGGCGCATGACGGGGCTGCAGCTGACCGTCGCACACCCAGTCGACGCGCAGGCTGCGCCGATAGGATGAGACAAACACGAGGAAGGGTGGGCCTCTGATGGAATGGCTCGTGCCGGTACTGATCGTCGTCGGTGTGATTCTGCTCATCGGAATCTACCTCTGGGCGACCTACAACTCGCTGGTGCAGCTCAACGTCCGCGTCGACGAGGCCTGGAGCGGCATCACGGTTCAGCTGAAGCGCAGAGCGGATCTGATACCCAACCTCATCGAGACGGTGAAGGGCTACGCCTCGCACGAGAAGGCGGTGTTCGAGAACGTCACGCGTGCGCGAGCGGAGACGCTGTCTGCCGGCAGCCCCGGCGAGGCGGGCATCGCCGAAGGTCATCTGCAGCAGGCGCTCCGCAGCCTGTTCGCGGTCGCCGAGGCCTATCCGCAGCTGCAGGCGAGCCAGAACTTCCTTCAGGTGCAGCAGGCCCTCGTCGACACCGAGGACAAGATCCAGGCTGCGCGCCGCTTCTACAACGGCGGGGTCCGCGAGCTGAACACCAAGATCAAGGTCTTCCCCAACAATCTCTTCGCCAAGGGACTCGGATTCACCGAGCGCGAGTTCTTCGAGGTCGCCGACAGCGGCGCGATCTCCGAACCGCCACGCGTGCAGTTCTGATGTGTCACAAGGCCCGATGCGCACCAGCGCATCGGGCCTTCTGCATGTCCGGCTGCCCGTGGCGAGTCGATCGCGGGGCCTGAGCGACGCTCACCAGACGTCGAGCTCCACAGCGTCACCCTCGACGGTCACGCCACCGCGGAGCGTCCAGGAGTCCGTGCGATACGTCTCGGTCCTCGGACTGCCGTCCTGACCTGTGCCAGACACGGTGGCGACGAGGACGCCCCCGTCGGCGACGAATCCACCGTCCGTGAGCTCCAGGACCGGCAGCTGCTCTATGCGGAACCGGACGTCGTCGACCGAGGCGAACTCGGTGCCCCAGGGGATCCTGATCCCGCATCCGTCGGGAACGGCGTCATCGGAGGCCTCCGCAGACGTGCACTCCTCGAGGTGGTCGTCCAGCGCCTGCTGTGCGGTCGTGCGCACATCGATCTCAGGCGTCGGTGCGCTGCTCGTCGCCGGGGGACCGGCAGCAGGGGACACATCGCCGGATGACAGCCACAGCCATGATGCCGCCACCACGACGACGAGAGCGGCACCGACGCCGCCGATCGCCCATGCCCTGCGGCGGTTCACGAGGGCACCTCTCTCGCGTGCACATGGCGACGCACGGACGTGTCCGGGCGAACCGAGAGTGCGGCGTGAAGAGCCTCTGCCGCGGTGCCCCACCGCGAGACCGAGACATGCGCGAGGCCCTGCCATTCCGCTGCGAGGGCCAGCTCTGCGGCGATCCGCTCAGCGTCGGCGTCAGGCCTGGCCTGAGGTTCCCACCAGGCCGACTGCACCTGAAGCGTCGACGTCGCGCGGTCGGCCTTCAGATCGACGCGGGCCACGATCCGGTCGCCGACGAGCACGGGCAGCGAGTAGTAGCCGTATCGCCGCTTGTCGGCGGGGACGTAGATCTCGATCCTGTAGTCGAGCTCGAAGGCGCGCAGCGCTCTGTCGCGGAACCAGACGACGGGATCGAACGGTGTCAGCAGCGCTGACGCGTCGATGCGGCGCGGCAGCACGGCATCCCGATGTCGCCAGCTCGGGAGCGGGCGCCCACCGCGGTCCCAGCCCCGCACCGACACCGGGAGCAGCTCGCCCGTGTCGACCAGATCGGCGATCGACTGCGAGACCGCCGCGCGATCGCGGATGCGGTGGTAGTCGGCGAGATCCGACTGCGTCGCGACTCCCGACGAGCGCGCCGCCCGACGTGTGAGCTCGCGGATCGCATCGTCCCGCGGCACGTGGCGCGACAGGATGGCGTCGGGGATCACCTGCTCGGCGAGAGCGTAGCTGCGCTCGAAACCCTTCCGACCGCTGATCGCGACGTCCCCGGTGCGCCACAGGTGCTCGAGCGCGAGCTTGACGTCATCCCAGTCCCACCATGTGCCGCGCTCGCGGGGCGCATCTTCTCGGAGATCCGCCGGTCGCAGTGGGCCCCGCGCCCTGAGCTCGTCCTGCACCCAGCGCAGCGTCCGCGTGTTCAGGCTCATCCACGAGTCGGCCGCCGCCCATCGAGCGCGGAAGTGATCCATCCGGAATCGCCACAGCGGCCAATCCTCGATGGGGATGAACGTCGCCTCATGAGCCATGTACTCGACGTAGTGGGTGGTCCGGGAGTGGAACACCCGATCGAACAGCGCCGGATCGTAGGCTCCCAGACGCGAGAACAGCGGCATGTAGTGCGACCTCGCGAACACGTTGACCGAGTCGATCTGCAGCACGCCCAGCCGATCCATCACCCGGTGGATGTGCCGGGCCGACACCGATGCGGGGCGTGCGCGGGAGAAGCCCTGCGCGGCCAGCGCGATGCGACGGGCCTGGGCGGAGCTGAGGGTCTCGGTCACCTCGTCAGGGTATCTCCGAGCGCCGACATCCGGGCCTCGTACGTCCGGACGCGCGGCGCCCGCGCCGTAGACTTGGGCGATGAGCGAAGAGCTGCGTCCACGGCTGAGAGACCTCTTCCGTCCGCGCCCGGTCTCGCCGGATCGCACGGTGACCACCGAGGCCGATGAAGCCGTCCCGCGAGGACTCCGCATCACGGCCGCATATTCCTGGCGCATCCTGCTGATCGCAGCGGTGGTGGCCGGATTCATCTGGCTCGTGATCGAGCTGAAGCTCCTCGTGATCCCGCTCATGGTCGGCATCCTCATCACGGCTCTGCTGTGGCCGGGATTCCAGTGGATGCTGCGCCACCGGTTCCCGCGCTGGCTGGCAGTGGCGCTGTCGATCATCGGCACGCTCGCGATCGTCTCCCTACTGCTCTGGCTCGTCATCTGGCAGGTCCGCGCCCAGCTGCCCGACGTGCAGGCGCGGAGTTCCCAGGCGATCGAGGAATTCCGGCAGTTCCTTCTCAACGGACCGCTGCACCTGAGTGAGACGCAGATCCAGGACTACATCGATCAGGGCCTCGGCATCATCAACGAGCAGACGCAGACGCTCCTCAACGGGGCTCTCGCGGTCGGCACGACCGCCGCGCATGTGGTGACCGGAGCGGTCCTCTCACTGTTCATCCTGATCTGCCTGCTCGCCGACGGTCGGGGGATCTGGCGCTGGACGCTGCGCCTGTTCCCGCGCGCGGCGCGACCTGCCGCCGACGCGGCCGCGAGCAACGGCTTCGCGACGATCGTCAACTACGCCCGCACGCAGCTGCTGGTGGCCGCGATCGACGCGGTCGGCATCGGCGTGGGTGCCGCTCTGCTCGGCGTCCCGCTGGCGATACCGGTCGCCGTGCTCGTCTTCCTCGGATCCTTCGTGCCGATCGTCGGTGCGGTCGTGACCGGCGCGATCGCGGTCCTGCTGGCCCTCGTCTACAACGGGCCGTGGATCGCTCTGGCGATGCTGGCCGTCGTGCTCGGCGTGCAGCAGCTCGAGGGGCACATCCTGCAGCCGATCCTGATGGGCTCCGCGGTGAAGGTGCACCCGCTCGCGGTCGTGCTCGTCGTCGCCGGCGGCTCGATGGTCGGCGGCATCCCCGGAGCGCTGTTCGCGGTGCCTCTCGCAGCGTTCGTCAACGTCGCAGCGGTGACCGTCAGCACGGGGTCGTGGAAGACCGGCGACGTCCCGAACGCAGACCTAATCTGGAGCACAGTTCCGCGCGAGCGGAGACGGAGGAATCGATGAGCGCAGTCCCCAGCCTGGACGAGTTCGAGAAGGCAGCTCAGAGTCTGGCTGAGGTGATCACGCGGACGCCGACGTTGCCTTCGCGCGCTCTGTCGGATGTCCTCGGAGCGCCGGTCGTACTCAAGATGGAGAACCTGCAGCGAACGGGGTCCTTCAAGATCCGGGGATCCGCATATCGCCTCTCCCAGCTGAGTGCCGAAGAGCGCGCGCGCGGCGTGGTCGCGGCCTCCGCCGGCAATCACGCGCAGGGCGTCGCCCTCGCGGCGCAGACCCTCGGAATCCCGGCGACCATCTTCGTGCCGATCGGCATCCCGGTGCCCAAGCTGCTGGCGACCAGGAGCTACGGCGCCGAGGTCGTGCTCGAGGGAGAGACGGTCGCGACGTCGCTGCGGCTCGCCGCCGAGTTCGCCGAGCGCACGGGAGCGGTGATCATCCATCCGTTCGACCACCGCGATGTCGTCATCGGCCAGGGCACGCTCGGGCTCGAGCTGCTCGAGGATGCTCCGGACGTCGACACGATCGTGCTGGGGATCGGCGGGGGAGGCCTGATCGCCGGTGTCGCCGCCGCGGTGAAGGCGAAGGCCGCCGAGATGGGCCGCACCGTCCGCATCATCGGCGTCCAGGCCGAGAACGCCGCGGCGATGCTTCCCTCGCTCGAAGCGGGATACCCGGTCGACATCGAGACGAAGCCCACGATCGCCGACGGCATCCTGGTCGCGCGCCCCGGCGCCATCCCGTTCGAGATCATCAAGGACCTCGTCGACGAGGTCGTCACGGTGACGGACGACGACCTCGCACGCGCCATCCTCGTGCTGCTCGAGCAGTCCAAGGTGATCGCGGAGCCGGCGGGTGCCGTCGGAGTCGCCGCGATCCTCGCCGGCAAGGTGAAGGCCAGCGGCAAGACCATGGCCGTGGTCTCCGGTGGCAACATCGACCCGCTGCTGCTGCAGCGCGTGGTCTCTCACGGTCTGGCGGCATCCGGCCGGTACCTGACGATCCGCATCCCGCTGCCCGACCGTCCCGGTCAGCTGGCGCGGGTGTCCGAGCTGATCGCGGAGGCCGGCGCCAACGTGATCGAGGCGATGCACACCCGTCACGGGCACGGGCTGCAGATCAGCGAGGTCTTCCTCGAGCTCAGCGTCGAGACGCGGGGCACCGAGCATTCCGAGCACACCCTCGACATCCTCCGTCGTGCCGGCTTCCAGCCGATGATCGTTCCGGACTGACCCGCGACGACAGAAGGCCCCGTCCATTCGGACGGGGCCTTCTGTCGTCGCGGAACGCGCGCGTGATCGGAGCGCGTCAGCCGGTGTAGGTCTCGACGTTCACGATCTCGACCGAGATCGCGCGGCCGTTCGGCGCCTCGTACGAGGACTTCTCGCCGACCTTGAGTCCGAGGATCGCCTGTCCGAGCGGGCTGGCCTCGCTGTACACGTCGAGGTCGCTGCCCACGGCGATCTCACGGCTGCCGAGGAGGAAGACCTCTTCGCCACCGGCGACCACGGCCGTCACGACCGTGCCGGGCTCGACGATGCCGCGGCTCGCGGGCGCCTCGCCGACCTTGGCGGTCTTGAGAAGGTTCTCGAGGGTGCGGATCCGCGCCTCCTGCTTGCCCTGCTCGTCCTTGGCGGCGTGGTAACCGCCGTTCTCCTTGAGGTCGCCCTCTTCGCGTGCCGCTTCGATGCGCTTGGCGATCTCTTCGCGACCTGTGGTGGAGAGGTGCTCGAGCTCGGCGACGAGCCGGTCATACGCTTCCTGCGTGAGGAAGGGAACCTGAGCGTCAGTAGACATGACGAAGCTCCTTCGTTAGGTACCCGGCGACGTTCCGCGGGGGATATGCCAAGACGCCCCGGCACGGTGCCAGGGCGTCATCTGTCTGGCTCGAGTCTAAGCGACCCAGCAGCTGTTCACCAAACCTGTCGTGGCGCTCGAGACGGTGGGAACCGTGGCAGAGAGCGCCTGCGAATGGGCGTCGCCGGCGGGGATCTCGACGACCTTCCAGCCGACGACCCCGAACTCCTCGTCGAGCGCCTCGACGATGCAGGCCACGTCCTTGCCCTGCACCCCGGTGATCTGGAAGCGCACGGTGACGCTGTGCTCATCCACCAGATCGAAGCCGAGATCGTCGGAGTCGACCGCGTTCATCTGCGCCGCGACGATCATCCAGCCGAACGCGCCGACGAGAAGTGCCGCGATGGCGATCAGGACGATCCATGGCCCCCGGCGGGAGCGGGTGCGACCGTAGCGGTCATCGAGCTGTTGTGCGGTCGTCACGGGGTGGGTCTTCCGGTCGTTAGGCTGGTAACTCCAGGTTATGCGACCTGCGCATGAAAGGCAGACTCCATGCTCGCTCTGACCGAGACACCGATGCCGACGCCCACGATGACGGTGGCACCGGAGCTGGTCACGCCCGGATTCGTCGGCTTCGCCGCCGTCGTGATCATCCTGATCGCGGTGATCCTGCTGATCCTCGACATGAACCGTCGCATCCGTCGGGTCCGCTACCGCGAAGAGGTCAGGGATGAGCTCGACGCCGAAGAGGCCGCGCGGGCGGCTGACGAGGCGACCGAGACGGATGCCGACCTGCCGATCGTGCGCGAGGGCGACGACGACCCCGAGAAGCGCTGACCGAGCCTTCGGCGGGTCAGGCCCCGAGTGACGGGGACAGCGGTGCGAGGGCGATGAGCAGACACGCGATCCAGTGGCACAGGAAAGCGAGCACCGTGCATACGTGGAAGATCTCGTGGAACCCGAAATGGCCGGGCCACGGGTTGGGCTTCTTGATCGCGTAGACGACCGCGCCGCCCGTGTAGAGGAGCCCTCCGACGATGACGAGCACCATCATCGTGGCGTTCGCGACGAAGAGGTCGGCGAGGTACATCACCGCAGCCCAGCCCAGAAGCAGGTAGAGGGCGACGTACAGCCACCGCGGAGCATTGATCCAGAACACCCGGAACAGGATGCCGAGAAGCGCCCCGCTCCACACGAACACGAGCAGCAGGGCGCCCTTCTGAGGGGGCAGCGCGAGCACGGCGAGCGGCGTATAGGTGCCGGCGATCAGCAGCAGGATGTTCGCGTGGTCGATCCGCTTGAGGATCACCTTGACCTTCGGGCTCCAGTCGATCCGGTGATAGAGAGCGGAGTTGCCGAAGAGCAGCAGCGAGGTGGCCATGAACACGGCGGCGGCCCACTTGGCCGCGCCGCCCTGCGCGACGGTGATCAGCACCACCCCGGCGACGATCGCGACGGGGAACGTGGCCGCGTGGATCCAGCCGCGCCAGGTCGGCTTGATCTCGACGGCGGCGTCGTGCGCCGCCTCCTCCAGGAGGGGCAGCTGGGGGACGTCAGGTACCGAGGAGTCGGGAGTGCTCACGCCTTCACTCTATGCGGGCTCCCATGCAGGCGAGCGTACATATCCTGAGCGTCGGCCCTGGGTCCGCCGACGCCGACACGATAGCGTAGGGAGGTGATGACACGCGATGGTCAGGGGCGGGGGCCGCTGTACCGCCTCTACACCAGCCGGCTGCGCCGCCATCTCGATCCGGAGACCGTTCCCCATCACGTCGCCATGATGATCGACGGCAATCGGCGCTGGGCCAGGCAGCTCGGCTACGAGACTCCCGCGGAGGGACACAGGGCGGGTGCCGCCAAGATGCGCGAGTTCCTCGGCTGGTGCGATGAACTCGGGGTTCGGGTCGTGTCGCTGTATCTCCTGTCCAGCGACAACCTGCGAAAGCGCGACTCCGCCGAGCTCGCCGATCTGATCGAGATCATCGCCGAGCTCGCAGAGGCACTGTCGCGCGAGGGCAATTGGCGTGTGAAGCACGTCGGACGCTCCGACATCCTTCCCGCGGAGCTCGCGAAGGTGCTGGACGACGCACAGGAGCGCACGCGCGACCACACCGGCCTCCACGTCAACCTCGCGGTCGGCTACGGCGGACGCAACGAGATCGTCGATGCGGTGCGCAGCATCGTCACGGCGCATCAGGCGTCCGGCGGCACGATCGAGGACCTCGCCGCTCATCTGACCCCCGAGATGATCGGGGAGCATCTGTACACCGGCGGCCAGCCGGACCCCGATCTCGTCATCCGCACGAGCGGCGAGCAGCGTCTGAGCGACTTCCTGCTCTGGCAGAGCGCCCACAGCGAGTTCTACTTCGTGGAGGCGCTCGGGCCGGACCTGCGACAGGTCGACTTCCTCCGCGCGATCCGCGACTTCGCCGACCGCGACCGGCGCTTCGGCCGCTGACCTCGCCGACGACGCCACCCCGCGTTAACCAACACGTAACGAACTCGTGGCGTGTCGAGTTCGTCAAATGTCGGCGGCTGGTCGTAGCTTCTAGGCATCGGGCAAGGTGCCCGTCGGGTCGGCCTCAGGATGACGACTCGTGACCCCCTGGTCGACTCGTTCGAATAACCGGGAGTTCCCCGGGTCGGGAGTGGGTCGTGACCTCACGTACAGCGCAGCAGTCCACCAGCACCGCGCAGCAGTCCACCCGTAAGACGACGATGCGAGCGGGGGCGGAGGGTCCTGATCAGGATCTTCGGACCTATGTGCTCGACACGTCCGTCCTGCTGAGCGATCCGCAGGCGTTCTTCCGGTTCGCCGAGCACTCGGTCGTCCTTCCGGTGGTGGTCATCACCGAACTCGAAGGCAAGCGGCACGACCCGGAGATCGGATACTTCGCCCGTCAGGCGCTTCGCCACCTCGATGACCTTCGTGTCGAGCACGGACGGCTGGACTTCCCCGTCGAGGTCGGCGAGGGCGGCACGCTTCGGGTCGAGCTGGCCAACACGGACTCCTCGGTGCTCCCGGCCGGCATCCGGCTGAGCGACAACGACACCCGCATCCTCTCGGTCGCGATGAACCTCGCGCAGGACGGTCAGGACGTCACGATCGTCTCGAAGGACCTCCCGATGCGCGTCAAGGCGGCCTCGCTCGGTCTGCGTGCCGAGGAGTACCTCGCCGAGCAGGCCGTCGATTCGGGATGGACCGGAATCACCACCCTCGACCTGTCCGGTGACGAGATCAGCGATCTCTACGAGAGCGAGGTGGGCATCAGCGAAGATGCGAGGGGCCTGCCAGTGAACACCGGGCTCATCATCCACTCCGAGCGCGGTTCCGCACTCGGCAGGATCACGGGAGACGGCGAGTACAAGCTCGTCCGCGGCGACCGCGACATCTTCGGCATGCACGGGCGGTCCGCCGAGCAGCGGATCGCGATCGACCTGCTCACCGACCCGGACATCGGCATCGTCTCGCTGGGCGGGCGCGCGGGCACCGGAAAGTCCGCCCTGGCTCTCTGCGCCGGCCTCGAGGCGGTGCTCGAACGACAGCAGCAGAAGAAGATCATCGTCTTCCGCCCGCTGTTCGCCGTCGGAGGCCAGGAGCTCGGCTACCTGCCCGGCGATCAGGGCGAGAAGATGGGCCCGTGGGGGCAGGCGGTGTTCGACACGCTCGGTTCGGTCGTGTCAGGCAACGTCATGGAGGAGGTCGTCGAACGGGGCATTCTCGAGGTGCTCCCGCTCACGCACATCCGCGGTCGGTCGCTGCACGACGCGTTCGTGATCGTCGACGAGGCGCAGTCGCTCGAGCGCAACGTGCTGCTGACCGTCCTCAGCCGCATGGGGCAGAACTCGCGCGTGATCCTGACCCACGACGTCGGCCAGCGCGACAACCTCCGTGTCGGCCGTCATGACGGCATCGCCAGCGTGATCGAGACGCTCAAGGGGCATGACCTGTTCGCCCACGTGACGCTGATGCGGTCCGAGCGCTCCGCGATCGCCGCCCTGGTGACCGAGCTTCTCGAAGGGGGCGAACTCAGCTGACCTGAGTGGTCCGACAGCGGATGCCGTGGTGTCACGGCATCCGCTGTCGCATGTTCCGGCGGATGCGTCGGCGATTCGCTTCCGTCGGCGTGGTCGTCGGATTACGCTCGTGGCACCGAACGCAGACGATGGAGTGATGCGCCATGAGTGACACAACGAAGACTGTCGAAGACCACTCGCTTCCCCCGGTGGCTGTCGATGAGAAGCCGCGCTGGACACCGCTGAAGATCGTCCTCTGGGCGGCGATCGCGCTGCTGGGCGGTGTCGCCTGGACGATGCTCGCCATCGTCAGAGGCGAGACGGTGAACGCGATCTGGTTCGTGTTCGCGGCGGTCTGCACCTATCTCGTCTTCTACCGTTTCTACTCGAAGTTCATCGAGCGCAACCTCGTCAAGCCGAACGACCGGCGCGCGACACCCGCCGAGTACAAGGCGGACGGCAAGGACTACGTCGCGACCGACCGTCGAGTGCTGTTCGGACACCACTTCGCCGCGATCGCGGGTGCCGGCCCTCTCGTGGGACCCGTGCTCGCCGCGCAGATGGGCTACCTGCCGGGCACGATCTGGATCATCGTCGGAGTCGTCCTGGCAGGTGCCGTGCAGGACTACCTCGTGATGTTCTTCTCGATGCGCCGGGGCGGGCGCTCTCTCGGCCAGATGGCCCGCGATGAGCTCGGTCGATTCGGCGGCACGGCGGCCATCGTCGCCACACTCCTCATCATGATCATCATCACGGCGATCCTCGCTCTCGTCGTGGTGAACGCCCTCGGCGAGAGCCCCTGGGGCGTGTTCTCCGTGGCCATGACGATCCCGATCGCCCTATTCATGGGCGCGTACCTCCGGTGGATCCGACCAGGCAAGATCACCGAGGTGTCGCTCATCGGGTTCGTGCTGCTGATGGCGGCGATCATCGGCGGCGGGATGGTCGCCGAGACCGACTGGGGTCAGGCGGTCTTCACCCTCGACCGCACGACGATCGCGTGGGGGATCATCATCTACGGCTTCATCGCCGCGGTGCTGCCGGTGTGGATGCTGCTCGCTCCGCGCGACTACCTCTCGACCTTCATGAAGATCGGCGTGATCGTGGCACTCGCCGTCGCGATTCTCTTCGTGCGGCCCGAGATCACCGTCCCGGCCTTCAGTGAATTCGCTGCGGGGGAGACGGGGCCCGTCTGGGCAGGATCCCTCTTCCCGTTCCTGTTCGTGACGATCGCCTGCGGGGCGCTGAGCGGATTCCATGCGCTCATCGCGTCGGGAACCACGCCGAAGATGATCGAGAAGGAGAAGCAGACCCGCTTCATCGGCTACGGCGGCATGCTCATGGAGTCGTTCGTCGCGATCATGGCGCTCGTCGCCGCGATCTCGATCGACCGTGGTCTGTACTTCGCGATGAACTCCTCGCCGGCCGCGACCCTCGGCACCGTCGAAGGCGCCGTGCAGTTCGTCAACAGCCTCGGGCTGACGGGTGTGAACCTGACGCCCGAGATGCTCACGAGCACGGCGGAGGCTGTGGGGGAGGAGTCGATCGTCTCCCGCACCGGCGGTGCGCCGACCCTCGCTCTCGGCCTCGCGCACATCATGCAGCAGTGGATCGGCGGCACCGGGATGATGGCGTTCTGGTATCACTTCGCGATCATGTTCGAGGCGCTGTTCATCCTGACCGCGGTGGATGCCGGCACCCGTGTCGCGCGATTCATGCTGCAAGACTCGGTCGGCAACGTCATCCCCCGTTTCAAGGACACGTCGTGGCGGGTCGGGGCCTGGATCTGCACGGCGGTGATGGTCGCGGGCTGGGGCGCGGTGCTGATCATGGGCGTCACGGACCCTCTCGGCGGCATCAACACCCTGTTCCCGTTGTTCGGCATCGCCAACCAGCTGCTGGCGGCCATCGCGCTCGCCGTGGTGCTCACCATCGTCGCCCGCAGGCGCACGTTCACGGTTCTCTGGGTGGTCGCTCTGCCGCTGGCATTCGTGACGGTCGTCACCGTCACGGCGTCGCTGCAGAAGATCTTCTCGAGCGTGCCGCAGGTCGGCTACTTCGCCAATCACGTCGCCTTCCGCAACGCGCTGGCTGCGGGCGAGACGTCGTTCGGCACGGCGACCAGCGTCGCCGCGATGGAGGCGGTGGTGCGCAACACGATGATCCAGGGCATCCTGTCGGTGACTTTCCTGGTGCTGTCTGTGATCGTCATCACGATCTCGATCGTCAAGGTCATCCAGGCGGTGCGACCCGGGCCGATCATCGACCACGAGGACCCGGAGGTGCCGTCGCGTCGGTTCGCTCCGGCAGGCCTCATCGCCTCACCGGAGGAGCGCGCGGTCGAGAAGGAGTGGAACGCGCTGCCCTCGTCCGCCCAGCCGACGAGGGGGCACTGATGTCTGTGGCGGTGACCGACGCGGCGCGCAGGATCTGGCACTCCGTCGCCTGGTACATGAACGGCGTGACAGGGCAGTCGCGGTACACGGCCTACGTCGCGCACGAACGGGAGCGGCATCCCGAGCGAGAGCCGCTCACCGAGCGCGAGTTCTGGCGGGCGCACTACGCCCAGCAGGATGCCGACCCCGGAGCCCGGTGCTGCTGAGGGGCAGACGACGGATGCCGCAGGGAACGAGTCCCTGCGGCATCCGTCGTGTCAGTATCCGGTGATCAACCCGGGTGGGTCATCGACAGCAGGTCGAGCTTCTCGTCGAGCTGCTCGAGCGTCAGGTCCCCGCGCTCGACATAGCCGAGGTCGATCACGGCGTCGCGCACCGTGATGCCCTTCGCGACCGAGTGCTTGGCGATCTTCGCCGCAGCCTCGTAGCCGATGAGCTTGTTGAGCGGGGTGACGATCGACGGGCTCATTCCGGCGAAAGCCGCGGCGCGGTCGAGGTTCGCCTGCAGTCCGTCGACGGTCTTGTCGGCGAGCACGCGCGAGGCGTTGGCGAGCAGACGGATCGACTCGAGAACGGCGGTGCCCATGACCGGGATCGCGACGTTGAGCTCGAACGAGCCGGATGCTCCGGCCCAGGCGACGGTCGCGTCGTTGCCGATCACTCGTGCGCACACCATCAGCACGGCCTCGGGGACGACCGGGTTCACCTTTCCGGGCATGATCGAGGAACCCGGCTGCAGGTCGGGGATGTGCAGTTCGCCGAGTCCGGTGTTGGGGCCGGAGCCCATCCAGCGCAGGTCGTTGTTGATCTTGGTCAGCGAGACGGCGATCGTGCGCAGCGCGCCGGACGCCTCGACGAGACCGTCGCGGTTGGCCTGTGCCTCGAAGTGATCCTTGGCCTCGGTGATCGGAAGCTCGGTCTCGGCCGCGAGGAGCTCGATGACCTTCTGCGGGAATCCGAGCGGGGTGTTGATGCCGGTGCCGGTGGCGGTGCCGCCGAGCGGGACCTCGGCGACGCGGGGGAGCGCCGACTGCACGCGCTCGATGCCGAGGCGCATCTGACGGGCGTAGCCGCCGAACTCCTGGCCCAGGGTGACGGGCGTGGCGTCCATGAGGTGCGTGCGACCCGATTTCACCGCGTCCTTCCACAGCTCGGCCTTCGCCTCGAAGGCGACGGCGAGGTGGTCGAGCGCGGGGATGAGGGTGTCGATGAGCGCCTGCGTGACAGCGATGTGCACCGAGGTCGGGAACACGTCGTTCGACGACTGCGAGGCGTTCACATGGTCGTTCGGGTGCACATCCGCACCGAGGATGCGCGTCGCGAGCGTCGCGAGCACCTCGTTCATGTTCATGTTCGACGACGTGCCGGAGCCCGTCTGGTAGGTGTCGACGGGGAACTCGCCGTCATGTGCACCGGATGCGACCTCGTCGGCGGCCTGGGCGATCGCGTCCGCGATGGCCCCATCGAGCGTGCCCAGCTCCTTGTTCGCGAGCGCGGCGGCCTTCTTGATGCGCGCGAGGGCGGCGATCTGCGTGGATTCGAGGCCCTTGCCCGAGATCGGGAAGTTCTCGACGGCGCGCTGCGTCTGTGCGCCGTAGAGGGCGTTCACGGGAACACGCACCTCGCCCATCGTGTCGTGCTCGATGCGGTAGCCCTGCGCGTCTGCGCCGCTGTGCTGGTCGGTCATTCCGAACCCTCCTTGGTTGCGGGGCTGTGCCCCTCGGTGTCGTTTCCGTCTGTGTCGAGTCCGACCGTGATGACGGGAATCGCGGTTCCCTCGGCCAGACGGTAGTTGGCGCCGACGATGCCCAGACGACCCTCGGCGACGGCGTGGGAGATCACCTCGGACGACTGCAGCAGGTCGCGGACCGTGTTGCGCAGGTGCTCCTGGCCGACCAGGTCGGCGTCGATCTCGGCGACCGTGGTCCCGCCACTCTCGACGAGCACCTTCCGGGCCGCAGGCACGATCGGTGCGATGAGCTTCCAGATGTGCGGCGGCAGCGGCGCCGCGTCGATCGCGGTGCCGTCGATGGCGGCGCGCACAGCACCGCACGAGTCGTGTGCGAGCACGACGATCAGGGGGACGTTCAGCACCGCGACCGCGTACTCGAGGCTCGCGACGATCGACTCGCCGATCACCTGACCGGCATTGCGGACGACGAACAGGTCGCCGAGCCCCAGGTCGAAGATGATCTCCGCGGCCAGCCGGGAGTCGGAGCATCCGAACAGGGTGGCGACAGGATGCTGCGCCGCAGCCAGGTGCTTGCGTCGGGCGACATCCTGATTCGGGTGCCGCGGGGCGTCATCGACGAATCGCTGGTTGCCCTCCTGCATCTGCTTCCAGGCGGCGGCGGGCGTGAGCGTGTCTGTCATGAGGGCTACTCCGAGAGGTCGCGGATCTGGGGGACGAGGGACTCGGCGAGCTCGGCGGTGGAGTCGGCGGAGCGTGAGCCGTAGAGCAGCAGGTAGTCGTCACCCGCCTGGGTGCCGATCGCATAGGTGATGTTCTGCTTCGCACCGGCATCGCCGAGGTCGTAGACGTCCCACTCCAGCCCGCCGATCGACGTCGTGTCCGTCGGCGCGGTTCCGTTGAGGCGCTGCGGGGCCCAGGCTGCGTCAGCATCGAAGGCCTGTGCCAGCTTGATGAATCCGCGCTCATCCTCGGCTGACGGGGCGAGGGTGACATCCCAGACCGTCGTCGCGCCGCTCGTGAGCTCGGCCGTGTTGACTCTCCAGAAGTCGGCCAGGTCGGGCACGATCACCGGGCGATCCATGGTGGACTCCACGTCCGCGGCTACGCCGACCACGTCGATCTTCTGGGCGGTCGCGGGTTCGCCACGGGGAACTGCGAGCACGATCACCGTGACGATGGCCAGCGTGACGATCAGAGCGGCCACCAGGCTGCGCACCGTCTGGCTCGAGCGATAGGCCTTGCTCGACGCGGCCTTGCGGGCCGCCGTCTCTTCGGGGGTCTCCGGCCGGCCCAGTTCGGCGACGATGGGAGCGGGCTTGCTCATGAGTCGTCTCCGTCGGCGGCACCGGTCGACGTCGCACGGGCGGCCTCGAGGCGACGCTTGGCGCCGAGCAGCCATTCCTCACAGCGGGCCGCCAGGGCCTCGCCGCGCTCCCAGAGAGCGAGCGACTGCTCGAGGGTCGGAGCGCCCTGTTCGAGCTCGGAGACGACCTTCACGAGCTCATCGCGAGCGGCCTCGAATGACAGCGTGTCCACAGGGGTGTCGTTCGGCGCACTCACGCCTCCATCCTACGCGGTACGCGGGACCCGCTCATCCGGAGCGGGGCACCGGTGCTTCCGCGATCTCGCCCTCGGAACGGGCCGCGACGGAGCCGCGGTCGACCGTGATCGTCAGGCTGCTGCCGGCCGGAGCGTCGGCGGCGTCGCGGAGGATCACTCCGCCCTCGAGATGGGCGATCGCATAGCCGCGCGACAGCGTGGCCGCGGGGGAGAGCGCCCGCAGTGAGGCTCGCAGCTCGCTCGTCGCACGGCCGGCCGCATCGTGCTGACGGGTGATCGTGTCGCGTCCCCGCGAAAGCAGCAGCCACACGTCCTGAGAACGCGACTCGATGATCGGGTCGGGGGAGCGCAGCGAGGGACGGGACCGCAGCTGCTCGAGCTGTGCGATGTCGTGCGACAGCCGCTGCGTCAGTCGGGTCGTGGCTCGGGATCGCAGCTGCGCGATCAGCGCCCGCTGCTCGCTGACGTCGGGTACGACGCGCTTCGCGGCATCCGTCGGAGTCGATGCGCGCAGGTCGGCCACGTCGTCCAGAAGCGGATGATCGTTCTCGTGTCCGATCGCGCTGACGATCGGAGTCGTTGCCGCGGCCACAGCCCGGACGAGTCGTTCGTCACTGAATCCGAGCAGCGTTTGCGGATCGCCGCCGCCGCGGGCGATGACGATCACGTCGACATCCGGGTCGGCGTCCAGTCGTGCCAGAGCGGCGAGGGTCTCGGGGACGCACCGGTCGCCCTGAACAGCCGCATACTCCGTGCGGAAGCGCACCTGGGGCCAACGCAACTCGGCGTTGCGGTGCACGTCCTTCTCGGCATCCGACTTCTCTCCCGTGATCAGGCCGATCACATGGGGGAGGAACGGGAGGCGCTTCTTGCGCGAGGCGTCGAACAGGCCCTCCTGGCGCAGCTGCAGTCGCAGCTTCTCCAGCTTCTCCAGCTGATCGCCGAGGCCCACGTGCTTCATCGCCGAGACGGCGAAGCTGAAATCGCCGGCCTTGACGAAGTAGTCGGCCTTGACGGCGGCGACGACATGGTCGCCGACAGCCAGATCGCCGGGGATCCGCGGGCGCACACTCGACCAGATCCTGATGGAGATCTGCGCGTCGGAGCGGGTGTCCTTGAGCCGGGCGAAGATGTTGCCCCCGCGCACGTTCCAGGAGGTGATCTCGCCTTCGACCCACACCGTGTTCCAGCGCGCCACGAAGTCGCGGATCGTCGCGTTCAGGCGTGCGACCGAGGTCGGTGCGTCGGCCGAGGAGTCGCGCGGGGCGACCGCATCCGCCGGCGGAGTCTCGCCAGGACGCGTCGATGCTTCGAAGACCGTCATGCGCTCGGTGCCCCTTCCCGCTCCTGCTCAGGTTCTCGGCGGTAGAATTCAAGGGTGACCTCGACTGCCGTTCATCTGCCTCTGCCGCGCATCCCCCGAGTACGTGGGGCGGCCGGGCGGCTTCAGGATAACCCGGTCGTCGGCAACAAGCGTGTTCTGCTCGCCGCTCCGCGCGGATACTGCGCCGGCGTCGACCGGGCTGTGGTCGCCGTCGAGAAGGCGCTCGAGCGCTACGGCGCGCCGGTCTACGTGCGCAAGCAGATCGTGCACAACATCCACGTCGTCACCGAGCTCGAGGAGAAGGGCGCGATCTTCGTCGAGGAGGTCGACGAGGTTCCCGAGGGCGCTCACGTCGTCTTCAGTGCGCACGGAGTCTCGCCCGCGGTCGTCGAGGCGGCGTCGGACCGCGGCCTGCACGCCATCGACGCGACCTGCCCGCTGGTCACCAAGGTTCACCGCGAGGCAGTGCGTTTCGCCCGCGACGATTTCGAGATCCTGCTCATCGGCCACGAGGGGCACGAGGAGGTCGAGGGCACTGCGGGAGAGGCTCCCGAGCATGTGACCATCGTGAACTCGCCCGCCGAAGCCGACACCGTGCAGGTGAAGGACCCCTCGAAGGTGGTCTGGCTCTCGCAGACCACGCTCTCGGTCGACGAGACCATGGAGACCGTGAACCGACTGCGGGCCCGGTTCCCCGAGATGCACAATCCGCCGTCCGATGACATCTGTTACGCCACGCAGAACCGCCAGGTCGCCATCAAGAAGGTCGCGGCGAACGCCGACCTCGTGATCGTCGTCGGTTCCTCGAACTCGTCGAATTCGGTGCGCCTCGTCGAGGTCGCGCTCGAATACGGCGCGAAGGCCGCCTATCGCGTGGACTACGCCGAAGAGGTCAAGCAGGAGTGGCTCGACGGCGTTGCGACGGTCGGTGTCACCTCCGGCGCCTCCGTGCCCGAGGTGCTGGTTCGTGAGGTCCTCGACGCACTCGACGGAGCGGGTTACCGCGACGTCGAAGAGGTCAAGACGGCGGAGGAGGACCTCATGTTCTCCCTGCCCAAGGAGCTGCGACAGGATGCCGCGGGTCAGCGAGACGCGCGTGCGCTGGGAGGCCGTTCCTCCAGCGGGAACGCCTGACGGTGGCCGCCACAGAGGCGGCGCCGACGCTGATCGGCTCGGTGCAGCGCGCGCTCCGACTCGTCGACATGGTCGCGAACTCTCCGCGCCCGGTGCCGGTCAAGACTCTCGCCATGCGAACCGGCCTCACCCCGGGCACGACCTACAACCTCGTGCGCACACTGGTGCATGAGGGGTATCTCGTGAGCGAGCCCGACGGTCTGGTCCTCGGTGAGAACTTCCCCGCCTTCCGGCTGCAGTCCGACGCCGGGGGCGTATTCTTCGCGCACGTCCGCATGGCCCTGCGTCAGACCGCCGACGAGGTGGGTGCTTCCGCATACCTGTCCCGCTATCAGGACGGCGAAGTGCACCTCATCGACATCGTGGATGCCCCGCGCAGTCCTCGGCTCGATCTGTGGGTGGGTCTGGATTCGAGCGCGCATGCCACGGCGCTCGGCAAGCAGATCCTCAGCGATCTGAGCGGAGAGGAGCGTGACGACTATCTCTCGCGGCATCCGCTGGAGGAACTCACGTCTCGCACGATCAGTGACCGGCGTGCGCTGATCGCGGAGCTCGACCGCTCTCCGGGATTCGCCGTGGACCGCGAGGAGTATGCCATCGGCAACACCTGCATCGCCGTTCCCGTGATCGCCCCGAGCGTCAGAGCCTCACTCGCCGTCTCGCTTCCTGTGGGACACCCGCGCTTCGATCGCGGCCTGCTCGGGAAGCTCAAGCTCGTGGCGAGGCGGTTGTCCATGCAGTTGGGGGCGGACGCTCTGGGCGGCGGCGCAGCCCGTCTGGCGACGCCGATCTGACGCAGCATGTGTCGCCCGTCTGATGCTCTTCACTATCTGAAGAAGTGCCTCTGGTGCTCGGGCACGCGCTTTCCTAACATGTGAGGTGTAGTCGTCTGTGCAATCGGCGCTACAGGTGGAGGAATGTCCCCAGCGTTCCTCACCCCACTTGGATGACGAGCGTCCCCAGCGTTCCGAGTCCGCGGCCCCGAGGAGTCCCCACTCCTCCGGGGCCGCCATTCTTTTGACGCCCGCAGTCTGTGAGTCGTGCAGAGACCGGGCGGATACCATGGCCGAATGACCGATCAGCGTCCTCAGTACGGCGAAATCGCGACCCTCGAAGAGCAGCGGAGGGCAGCAGGGCTGCCGCCGCTGGGCGAGGTGCCGGCTGTGGATGTGAGCGGGACCGAGAACGCTCCCGGTGACCGAGTCCCGTCCGCATCGGCAGCGGCTCGTCCGCGTCCCGTCGATCGCTTCGTGACCATCGCACTGCTCGCCTACGGGCTGATCAATGTCGTGATGACAGGACTGTCATACCTCGACTTCTCCACCGCGATGAATCAGATGATGACGGTGCTCGGCGTGGACGGCGAGTTCACCAACTTCGCTGAGGGCCGGATCTGGGGCACCGTCGCGGCGATAGTGCTCGCCGTGGGCTGGTCGCTCACCGCTTTCCTGTCGATCCGACGCCTGCGCGCCGGCAAGCTCTCGTGGTGGGTTCCGCTGGTCGGTGCGGCCGTGACCCTGCTCGTGGCGTCTGTATGCGCCGCGATTCCGCTGATGAACGACCCGGCGTTCATCGACTTCGTCGCCAAGACGGCGGGTGGATGACCCCGTGAAACAGGAGATGCCCCCGGCCGTTCGGTCGGGGGCATCTGCGTTGTCAGGCTGGATCAGCTCTGGGACTGGCCGTACGAGCCGAGCTGGCGCGTGGACTCGACGACGCGAGCGGCCATGGCCGTCTCCGCGATCTTGCCCCAGGCGCGCGGGTCATACTGCTTCTTGTTGCCGACCTCGCCGTCGACCTTGAGCACACCGTCGTAGTTCTTGAACATGTAGTCCGCGATGGCGCGCGTGTAGGCGTACTGCGTGTCGGTGTCGATGTTCATCTTGATGACGCCGTTGGCCACCGCGAGGGCGATCTCCTCATCGGTCGAACCAGAACCGCCGTGGAAGACGAGGTCGAGCGGCTTCGCGCCGGTGTTGTACTTCTCGGCGACCTGCTGCTGGATCTCTCCGAGGAGCTCGGGACGCAGCTTCACTCCGCCCGGCTTGTAGACGCCGTGGACGTTGCCGAACGTGAGGGCTGCGATGTAGCGCCCCTGCTCGCCGAGACCGAGCGCCTGTACGGCCTGGTCGACGTCCGCGAACGTCGTGTAGAGGGCATCGTTGGATCCCTCGTGCGCCACACCGTCTTCCTCGCCGCCGACGACGCCGATCTCGACCTCGAGGATGGCGTTGATGTTCTTCATGCGGGGCAGGAGATCCTTGGCGATCTCGATGTTCTCCGCGAGCGGCACGGCCGAGCCGTCCCACATGTGGGACTGGAAGATCGGGTTGCGTCCCGCCTTGACCTCGTCTTCGGAGGCGGAGATCAGCGGCTCGACGAAGCCGGCGAGAGCATCCTTCGGGCAGTGGTCGGTGTGCAGCGCGACGGTGATCGGGTAGTTCTTCGCGACCTCGGTCGCGAAGCGCGCGAAGGCGAGTGCGCCGGTCGCGCGGGCCTTGACCGTGTGGCCGGCGAAGTAGTCGGCGCCGCCGGTGGTGACCTGGATGATTCCGTCGGAACCTGCCTCGGTCAGGCCCTGGAGGACCGAGTTGATGGTCTGCGAGCTCGAGACGTTGAAAGCCGGGTACGCGAAGCCGCCGGCCTTCGCGCGGTCGAGCATTTCGGCGTACTGATCCGGGGTGGCGACGGGCATGAGAACTCCTGCGATTTGGGGAAGCCGGGACAGCAGTCACTCTATCGGGGCTGACTGCCCGATGCTGTCGGCGGTGACCGGGCGAGCACGCCCTCCTACCCGTGTGTTAAGAATCGGGATTCCTTCGTCGTCGCTCGACCGAAAACTGCCGTTTCAGACGTTCACACTGGTTAGGCTGACCGCATGGTTAGTCTTACAGCGGATCTCAGCCCCCTTCGTCCCGATCGAAACCTCGCGATGGAGCTGGTGCGGGCCACTGAAGCAGCCGCCATCCGCGCCGTTCCGTTCATCGGTCGTGGCGCGAAGGAGGCGGCGGACGGCGCCGCCGTCGATGCGATGCGTGCCTTCCTCGGGACAGTGGCCTTTCAGGGGCGAGTGGTCATCGGTGAGGGCGAGAAGGACAATGCTCCGATGCTCTTCAACGGCGAAGAGGTCGGCACCGGCAGCGGCCCGGAGTGCGACATCGCGGTCGACCCGATCGATGGCACCTCGCTGACCGCAGCAGGACGTCAGAATGCGCTCTCCGTCATCGCCGTCTCCGATCGCGGATCGATGCTCGACGCGTCCAGCGTCTTCTATATGGACAAGCTCGTCACGGGCCCTGCCGGTGTCGGAGTGGTCGACATCCGCCTGCCGATCGGCGAGAACATCCGCAAGCTCGCGGGGGCTCTCGGCAAGCCGGTGGACGAGATCGTCGTCTCGGTGCTGAACCGTCCGCGTCACGAGCAGCTGATCCAGGAGATCCGGGATGCCGGTGCCGGGACGCGACTCATGAGCGACGGCGACGTCGCCGGCGGGATCAACGCGGCGCGTCACGCGGCCCGAACCGACATGTGCGTCGGGGTGGGCGGCAGCCCCGAGGGAATCGTGACGGCGTGTGCGATCAAGGCTCTCGGCGGTCACATCCAGGGGCGTCTCTGGCCTCGCGACGACGATGAGCGCCAGCGCGGAATCGACGCCGGCCTCGACATGGACAAGGTCTACGAGGCCGACGATCTCGTGCGCGGGGACAACACGATCTTCGTCGCCACTGGCGTCACGGACGGCCAGCTGGTGGCCGGCGTCCGACGCGAGGGCGGCTACATCTACACCGAGAGCGTCGTGCTGCGCGGTGCCTCGGGAACCCTTCGCCGGATCGCCTCGGAGCACCTCGTCTCGAAGTGGCTCTGACTGCCGTGACCTGAGAGCGCGAGTCGGGAACGGGCCCCTCATCGTTACCGACCCGGTACCGCCTGTGCGGTGCTGAGCCGAGCTTTCTCGTGCGTTCGTGTGACAATTGACACTGGATTTGTCGCCGTCGACGGAGCCGCCAGGCACCGCAGGCACAGGAGGGCAGACCGATGACAACGCAGCACACGAATGGTTCCCAGGCCACGCCGACCAAGATCGTGACGACGCCGACCGGCCGGATCATGCGGATCAACGTCGACGAGGCCGGAGTGCCTCTGCCGATCGCGACTCCGGCGGCGCCTGTCGTCAAGACGGCTGTCTCAGATCCCGCTCGACGTGCGGACGTGCTGTTCCGCAAGCGCCTCGACGAGGGGCACGAGATCAGCTCCTGGTGGATGGTCGGAGCTTTCGTCGTGACCAGTGGCCTCGTGATCCTGCTGCTCAGCGGCGTACCGGGCGTCGCCTGATCTCAGCGGCGGGGCTCTTCCGCCTCGACCTGTCGGGATGCCGAATCCAAGTTCGCCGATTCGTCGTCGCTGACCCGGCCGCGAACGTTTCCGACATCGGCCTGGATCGACGTACCCGGCGCAGCGGACGCATCGTCAGCAGCATGGGGGATGCGGAGCTCGGAGCCGATCTCCGCACCGGAGCCGCTCATGAGCTCTGCCGAGGTGAAGCGTCGCGTCTGCGCGGTGATCGCCGGTGGGGCGGAGTCGAGCGTCGACGCGCTGATTCCGGGGAACTGCCTGGCCGTCACGAGCACACGGCTCTCGAGCGAACCCGCGAATCTGTTGTAGCTGTCGACCGTGCGCTCGAGTGCGCGGCGCAGATCGTCGGCATGCCCCGCGAGGACGCCGAGTCGGTCGTAGAGCTGGGTGCCGAGATTCAGCAGCGCGCGCGCCTCGGTCGACACCTCTTGCTGCGTCCAGCTGTAGGCCACGGTCTTGAGCACGGCCCACAGATTCACCGGGGACGCGAGCGCCACCTTCTTCGTGAATGCGTAGTCCAGCAGCGTCGGGTCTTCGTCGATGGCTGCGGCGAGCAGCGACTCGCTCGGCAGGAAGCAGATGACGAACTCAGGACTGGCGTCGAGGCCCGTCCAGTACGCCTTCTTCGCGAGTGCGTCCACGTGCGCGCGAACGGCCTTCACGTGCTTCTGCATGTGGGAGCGACGCTGTGTCTCATGCGCGTCCCCGATCGGCAGTGCCGATGCCTCGAGGTATGCATCGAGCGGAACCTTGGCGTCGACCGCGATCGATGTGCCGCCGGCGAGACGGATCACCATGTCGGGCCGTCCCTGACCCCGGTCTGACGAGATGCTGGACTGCAGATCGAAGTCGACGTGTCGGATCAGCCCTGCGGCCTCGACGACCCGTCGCAGCTGCGTCTCACCCCAGACCCCTCGTGTGGCGGTCGAGCGCAGTGCTCCGGCGAGCGACTCGGTCGTCGAGCGCAACGCCTCGTCGGACTCCTGCGCGCGCCTGAGCTGCTCCGCGAGCGATCCGAACTGCGCATGACGCTCCTGCTCGATCGCCGAGACCTTCTGCTGCATCTGCTGGAGACTCTCGCGCACGGGAGCGAGAGCGGTGAGCACCGCATTCTGCTGCTGCACCCGCTGCGCCTCGGCGCGCTGCTCGAGCCTCGCGTGCTCGACGGCATCCCGATACAGGTCGTACTGTCGGTCGCGATCGTCTCGAGCTGCGGCGAGCTCGGCCTCGGCGCGAGCGAGGTCTGCTGCTCCGCGCGATCCGCGGAGGAACCACCCCACGGCGGCGCCGGCCGCGAGCGCGACCAGGAGAAGAACGAGCGTGAGAGCATCCATGTGCTCCATGATGCGCTCGGCCACGGACATTCGTCCGGTGCGACTCAGGCGACCGCGCGCTCCGGGGTGGCGAGGACCGGCTCGGTCACTCGCAGCGACAATGCATCCGCCAGGGAGAAGACGTCGGACGCGCCGTGTCGGCGAGCGGCGTCGATGATGATGTGGGCGCACGCGAGCGCGTCCGCAAGCGCGTCATGGTGCGAGAAGCCGGTGAAGCCCGCAGCCTCTGCGGCCTTCGGGAGTCGGTACGACTCGATGTCGTAGGTCTTGCGAGCCACCTGCAGGCTGCACAGCGAGCGATACGGCGGGCAGTCGCCGCCGGTGGCCTCGGACGCCCGGCGGAGCACGTTGAGGTCGAAGCCCGCGTTGTGCGCCACGAGCACGTCGGCGCCGGCGAAGGCGCACAGGCGGTCGAACTGATCGGCCCAGGTGGCCGCGTCGATCACGTCGTGGGCGCGGATGCCGTGGATCTTGGTGTTCCACTCCTGGAACTCGTCGTGACCGGCGGGCGGGCGGATCAACCATCCGGCGGTGGCGACGATCCTGCCGTCGCGCACCCGCACGAGGCCGACGGAGCAGGCCGAGGCGGGGCTGGAGTTCGCCGTCTCGAAGTCGATTGCGGTGAAATCCAGTGGCACATCCCCACTCTCTCCCGGCATCCGAGACGCTCCAGGATGACGCGCCGTAGGCTGGCGACATGAGTACCGACCGAGCGACATCCTTCGGCGCCGAGGCCGCGAACTACGAGGCGGGAAGACCCGAGTATCCCTTCGAGGCCGTGTCGTGGATGCTCGATCCGATGCCTCACGGCTCCCGTCGCATCGCCGACGTGGGCGCGGGCACCGGAAAGCTCACACGTGTGCTCGCGCAGGCCGCGGATGCCGAGGTCGTCGCCGTGGATCCGGACGCCGCCATGCTCGCGACACTGCGGCGCAGCGTTCCCGGTGTTCCGACTTTCCAGGGAACAGCCGAACGGATGCCGCTGCCCGACGCCAGCCTCGACGCCGCCGTGCTGGGTCAGGCCTGGCACTGGGTCGAGCCGTCTGCGGCGTCCCTCGAACTCGGACGAGTCGTCCGCACCGGGGGAGTGCTGGGGCTGATCTGGAACATCCGCGACGAACGCGCGGACTGGGTGCGCCGTCTCACTGACATCATGCACAGCAGTCCGGCGGAGGACATGGTCAACGGACCCGGCTCCGACGGCCCGCGCATCGAGGCCCCCTTCACGGGGATCGAGAAGCAGCAGTGGGAGTGGACCCGGGCGATGAACCGGACGCAGTTGCATCAGATGGCGCGCTCGCGCAGCTACCTGATCGCGGCGTCGAACGACGAACGCTCAGAGATCACACGGCAGATGGACGTGCTGTTCGACGAGCTCGGACTTGACGGTGAGGGGACGATCGACCTGCCCTACGTGACGCACGCATTCCGCGCCGTGCGAGCCTGACGCCGACACCCGCAGGGGCTGCGCATCTGCGACCGGTAGACTCGACCCCCGTGGCTCTCACTATCGGAATCGTCGGCCTGCCCAATGTCGGCAAGTCCACCCTCTTCAACGCTCTGACCAAGAACGACGTGCTCGCGGCGAACTATCCGTTCGCGACGATCGAGCCGAACGTCGGGGTGGTGAACCTGCCCGATCCTCGTCTCGACAAGCTCGCCGAGATCTTCGGCAGCGAGCGCATCCTGCCCGCCGCGGTGTCGTTCGTCGACATCGCCGGCATCGTGCGCGGCGCGAGCGAGGGAGAGGGACTCGGCAACAAGTTCCTCGCGAACATCCGCGAGGCGGATGCCATCGCCCAGGTCGTGCGCGGGTTCGCAGATGACGATGTCGTGCACGTGGACGGTGCGGTCAATCCGGCATCCGACATGGAGACCATCAACGCCGAGCTCATGCTGGCCGACCTCGAGACCGTCGACAAGGCGATCACGCGGTACGAGAAGGAGGTGCGCGGCAAGAAGATCGAGCCCGTCGTCCTCGAGACCGCCAACGCGGCGAAGGATGCGCTCGAGCGTGGTGTGCTGCTGTCCGTCGCGGGCATCGATCTGACGCCGATCCGCGAGCTCGGACTCCTCACCGCCAAGCCGGTCATCTTCGTCTTCAACGTCGACGAGGGCGTGCTCACCGACGACGCCCGCAAGGCGGAGCTCGCCGCGCTGGTCGCCCCGGCGAAGGCCATCTTCCTCGACGCCAAGATCGAGTCCGAGCTGATCGACCTCGACCCCGAGGATGCCGCAGAGCTGCTCGCGTCGACCGGGCAGGACGAGTCCGGTCTCGACCAGCTCGCCCGCATCGGCTTCGACACTCTCGGACTGCAGACCTACCTCACGGCTGGCCCGAAAGAGGCGCGCGCGTGGACGATCCCCAAGGGATCCAAGGCGCCGCAGGCCGCCGGAGTCATCCACACCGACTTCGAGAAGGGCTTCATCAAGGCTGAGATCGTCTCGTTCGACGACCTCGTCGAGACCGGGTCCGTCGTCGAAGCCCGCTCCAAGGGCAAGGCGCGCCTCGAGGGCAAGGACTACGTCATGCAGGACGGCGACGTCGTGGAGTTCCGTTTCAACAACTGAGCGAGGTTCTGCCCGAGTGCTGAGGAGATCGGCACCGGCGCGTACGAAGCCGCGGGGTGCGAATCAGATCTCGTCGCTACGTCGAGCACGCACGGTCCAGCCGACCTGCATCAGTGCCTCCGTGAGGCGGTCGGCGGCAGCGCTCGCGACTTCGACGCTTGCGTCAGAGCAGACGTCGATGGCGATCGGCGGCGGATCGGCGAAGCGTGGGATCTGCACCTCTGCCCAGGCGTCGGGCGACAGCGGTACCCGAGGGGACGCGGTGCGGGCGTCTCGGATGGCGCTGTCCGCCGCGAAAGCGATGACGTCCAGCGCATGGAGCTTGGTGATCGGCATGTCCACCACGAGGGTGACGGCGAAAATCGCGCCTGCGGTATCCCCGAATTCTGGCCTCACCGCATGAAGATATCACTGCGCGGTCGGTGCGGATACGAGGGTGACAGCGACTGGCGATGATCGCCATGCCGCGGAGTCGCGAGCGAACTCGGCGCGCACAGCCGGTCTAGCTGCGACGCTCGACATCCTGGCTCAAGAGCTCGGGCCAGACTTGAACGTCTCCCGGAGTGCGGGCGACCCTCAGGGTCGCGTGCGGGAGCAGCTCGGCGAGGGATTCTGCCGTCGACAGCGGGTGGCCGGGGTCGTCCACCCAGGCCAATATCGTCGTCGGCACATCGATCCCTGCGACCACCTCAGGGGCGGGCAGGTCGCTGAGCGCTGCACCGCGAAGCAATGACGGCAGAAGGGCATCGGCGACGTCGGGCCATGTCTCCGGGGCCGAGACGGTGGCCGGGGGTGGCGTCGATCCGCGCATGCTGGCGAGGAACGCCTCGACACCATCGGCTTCGATCAGCGCAGCCGCGGCTCGGTAGATATCCGCTTGAGCGGGTCTGGTCTTCCACCCGGTGGGCGGCACCATGAGTGTGAGTCCCGTGAAGCGGTCCGGCTCGAGCGACGCAGCGTGCAGAAGGGTCGCGGCACCCATCGAGGGGCCGACCCCGTGGACGCGCTCGCCGGGGAACCAATGATCGAGCAACCGCAGAAGATCATCCGCCAGGTTCGGCCAGCGATAGTCGTCGGCAACCTTCCGCCCGGTCGAACGGCCATGGCCGCGTGCGTCGTACCGCAGGAGTCGAGTTCCGCTCAGTCCGCGACCGAGGTCGAGATTGAGCACCCGGTCGCGGGCCCGACTCGACGTGAGGCCATGCAGCTGGACGACGGGGTGCCCGCCTTCATCGCTCAGGGCGACAGCCAGCTCGGCTCCGGGTACCTCGAAGGTGGGCATCAGGCTCCTCGATCGATGACTGAGCGAGTCTGCTCGGGCAGTCGTGTTGAGTGATCAGGTTATCCGGACGATATGGTGCTACCCATGCGACTGACCAACGTCACGCACCTCCGCCTCCCCTTCGGACGGCTCTGGGGGTACGACGTCAGCGCGTCCGGGCTCGGACGACCCCTGCCCGTGTCGTTCGACCAGCGACTGCATGTCGGGGCGGGTGACCGACCCGGCTCCTGGATGGCTCTGTCGTTCCGGTTGCCCGCACAGACCGATCGTGAATCGATCGCGGATGCGTGGCTGGCTGTCGTCGCTCGACATGGCACGCTGCGATCGGCCTTCGCACGTGGTGCGGACGGCGATCCGACGCTTCACGAGATCGAGATCAGCCCCGGAAGCTGGGTCGAGCATCAGGTGGGCCCTGGTCAGGCGGTCAATGACGCGCTGCGCGACATCCTCGACGCGGAGTGCTCCCCGTACGGACGTCCGTCCCATCGGCTGTGCGTGCTGGAGACCGCTGCGGGGCTCACGGTCGTGATCGCGGCGGACCACGCGCACGTCGACATGTGGTCGATGCTCGTGATCGTGCGCGATCTGCTGTCCGCGCTGGACGCGGGCAAGACGGGCGCGAAGCCGATGTCGACGCCGAGGTCGGCGCCGGCGTTCGTCGAACACACGCAGGCGCTGCTGGACAAGGACCCTGCACCGGACCACGTGCGGCGGCGATGGGAAGCGATCATCGCGGACAGCGGCGGTGTGATGCCGCAGTTCCCCCTGTCGCTCGGCGCACCCGAGCCGCATCGCGAGCGCGTGGAAGTGCGCGATGTGTTCGATGTCGACGACGCCGCGGCATTCGCCGCGCAGGCCCGTGACGATGGCGTCTCCACGCTCGCATCTGCGGTGGTCGCGATGACCGCGGTGACGCGCGAAGTCGCGGGTACTGCGCTGCGAGCCGTGTTCCCCGTGCACAGTCGCTTCGAGGACGACTGGCATGACTCGGTCGGCTGGTTCATCACGAATTCCGTCCTCGAATCGGAGCTCGCCGAACCGCATGCTGCGGCAGCGGCCGTCAAGGAAGCAGTACAACTCGGTACGTGGCCGCTCGCAGATGTGCTCGCACCGTGGGGTGGGATGCCGGTGGCTCCAGGGATGTTCGCGATCTCGTGGCTGGATCTGCGCAGGCTGCCCGTGCGGATCGACTCCGTCGGGCTCGACGCCCAGTACGTCAGCGCGGCAACCGACACCGACGGCGTCATGCTGTGGTTCATCCTGGACGAGTCCGGTCTGCACCTGAGATGCCGCTATCCCGACACCGCAGAGGCTCGCACCAATGTCGGCGGATGGCTCGACCTGCTCGTAGCCAGGATGCAGGCCGACGCGCGGTCCTCGGTGCGGGGACGACTGCAGGTGGCCGGCCGAACCTTCCGTGTCGAGCGGGCCAGCCGGGATGACATCGAGGCGATCGCAGCGCTGCTGTCGGACGATCGATTCGGTGCAGACCGTGAGAGTGTCGAACTCGACCGATACGAGGCGGGCTTCCGCGCCGTCATCCGCGACGCATCCAACTACCTGGGGGTCGTCCGGGACAGCGCCGACCGCATCGTCGCCACCATGCAGTTGACCGTCATCCCGGGGCTCTCTCGCGGCGGGTCGACCCGACTGCAGATCGAGGGACTGCGTGTCGCGACGGCGGAGCGATCACGGGGCCTGGGCGCGGCGATGCTGGAGTGGGCGCACGAGTTCGGTCGTGCGCGGGGGGCGACGCTGTCACAGATCACCACCGACGAGGCTCGGGATCGCACCCGCGCGTTCTACACCCGGCTCGGCTACCAGACGGCCCACGTCGGGCTCAAACGGAACATCTAGCGCGCGTCACACCGCCAGGGCGTGCGGGTAATCCGTCGATCGTCCCTGGAAGCTCAGGATGCTCGGATTCTGGATCATTCCGTCGCGGATCTCGATCGCGCGTGTGAGCGTCGAGCTCTCGGCCCACGCGTCGGGGCCTTCGAGCACAGTGCGGAGGAAAGGCAGGAGAGCTTCGCTGATGTCCCACGTGGCCGAGTTCCAGAGATACGACGGGCTGTGGTCGACGGCGTAGTAGTTCACGCCCTGACCCACCGTGAACATCGGCTCGTCGAAGGTCGTCGGGGTCGCCCACTCGAAGCCCATGCCCTCGTCGCACGACACATCGATCATCAGGCTGCCCGAGGCGAAACGGGACAGGTCCTCGGTGCGCAGATACGTCAACGGCGCCGCGACATCCTGCAGGGTGCAGTTCACGACGATGTCGTACGTCGCCAGGAAGTCGGGGAGCAGCACGGAGCCGTCCTCCGTCTCGACCTCGCTGAGGTGCGTGGGGCCGTCGTCGGTGTTCAGCTGAGTGAGGTGCGAGTTGTGGATGGGGGAGCCCACGGCGGCCGCCCCGCGCTGAGTGAGGACTTCGATGTCGTGCACCCCGTGAGCATTCAATGCCGTCACCGCGCCGCGTGCCGTCGCCCCGAAGCCGATGACTACTGCGCGCAGGCGCGGGCCGTAGTCCCCGGTCGAGCCGACGAGGCTCATCGCATGGATGACCGAGCAGTAGCCGGCCAGCTCGTTGTTCTTGTGGAAGACGTGCAGGCTCATGTCTCCCTGCGGGGTCCAGTGGTTCATGGCCTCGAAGGCGATCAGCGTGAGACGGCTGTCGATCGCGGTCTGCGTGAGAGCGACGTCCTGCACGCAGTGCGGCCAGCCCCACAGGATGCCGCCAGCGCTGATCTCGGCGACATCCGCGAGCTGCGGCTTGGGCAGCAGCAGCACGTCAGCGGAGGCGAGCACGTCAGACCGCGCGGCGACCCGGCCCACGCGGGACTCCACATAGCCGGGCTCCAGCTGGAAGTCGGCGCCGTACCCGTGCTCGACGATCATGCGAGCGCGCACATCCGCGTCGATGCGGTCGAGATGGCGGGGATGGATCGGGAGGCGCCGTTCGTTCTCCATCGAGGAGTTCGCCAGCAGGCCGAGGGTCAGAAGCTCCGGGCCGGAGGTCTGGGTATGGACGGACGAGCGTGTCGTGTCTGACAACGGGTTCCCATCTTCGGGGAACCAGAGTCAGCTCCTGGCCTGACTCTACGCCCCTGCGCGCCTGAGGTGGGGCGGGGCCGATCTCCGCCGATGGGCTCGACTACGCTGGAAAGCGATCCCTGACATCCGAACGAGGAGCCGCGCGCCCATGACCGATACCCAGATCTTCGAGCCAGAGGGCCGCGCGATCCCCTTCGTGGATGAGGGAGACGGTCCGGTCAAGCTGGTTCTGATCCAGGAGCAGGGACTCGCCGCCGACGTGCTGGGCGTCGCCGCGCACTATCTCGCCGAAGAGGCGGGTTTCCATGTGCTGCGGATCGGCCACCGCGCGGCATCCGATGCCTCGCTCGACGAGCGTGTCGACGACGTCATCGACGTGATCGATCACGTCGGAATCGAGGACACCTGGGTCGGCGGTCATGGCTTCGGTGGGACGATCGCACGCGCCCTCGTGGCAGCGCACAGCGACCGGGCCAACGGTCTGCTGCTGCTCGGCGTCGAGGACGTCGACATCGCCGTCGCACCGGCGATCCCCGTGCTGATCGTTCAGGGAACCGAAGACACCGACACCCCGGCCGCCACTGCCGAGGCGTTGCAGGCCACGATGCCTGACCGTTCCAGCATCAAGACGATCGCCGGCGACCACCTGTTCCCGATGCACCACCCGATCGAGACCGGCGTGATCATCGAGGAATACCTGGACTGGGACTGACTCGGATGCCATCATCTGGCCGCACTGTCGTCCTCGCGATCGACCTGCAGGCCGGCGTGATGCCGGGATGCTTCGACGAGCACAGTGTGCTCGCGCGTGCCGCAAGCCTCGTAGAGCGCGCTCGCGACGGTGGGGTTCCCGTGGTCTGGGTCCACCACGACCCCGTCGGAGTGGGCACACCCGAGTGGGAGCTCGCCGCGCCGCTGCGGCGGGACGAAGGAGAGCCGTTGGTTCGCAAGAGCTACCGCGACTCCTTCGCCGACACGAACCTGCGCGAGACCCTGGACGCCCTCGGCGCGACACGACTGGTGATCACCGGCGCGCAGTCCGACTCCTGCGTACGCACCACGATGCAGCGCGCGGCGGCGGAAGGTTATGACGTGACCCTCGTGAGTGACGCGCACACGACGGTCGACACGGAGTGGGACGGCGTGCCGATCTCAGGTGAGCAGATCGTCGCGCACACGAACATGTACTTCTCGGGACTGCGGTATCCCGGGCAGGAGTTCGCGATCGCGACGCATGATCAGGTCGCGCTCTGACGAGAGCCGCGCCCTATATTGATCTCGTGACCCAGTATGCAGCTCAGGCCAAGACGAACCTGCTCGCCCTGGTGGGCTTCATCGCCGCGTTCGTGATCCCTCTTGCGGGTGTGATCCTGTCGATCTTCGCGCGCCGACAGCTGGACGCTCCCGGGAACACCGAGTCCGGCCGGGGCCTCGCTCGGTGGGCGATGGTGATCGGCATCCTCGGCACGCTCGCTCAGGTCGCCTTCTTCATCCTCTGGTTCTCGCTCTTCTTCCGCGCCGTGGCCTGACGGTCACCGGGCCGGGGCGGGCGTGGACCAGCCGTGAGCCTGACAGACTGGTCTGATGACCGCCACCCTCGTCGCCCAGAACCTGGCAGGCGGCTACGGCCACCGCATCCTCTTCGAGGGCCTCGACCTGACTGTCGCTCCCGGTGACGTCATCGGCGTGGTAGGTGCGAACGGCGCAGGGAAATCGACTCTGCTCCGCCTGCTCGCCGGTGTGGATGCGCCGATGGGCGGGTCGATCTCGCTCGCGCCCACCGACGCTTTCGTCGGCTGGCTGCCTCAGGAGCATGAGCGCGTCGACGGCGAGACGGTGGCGGGATACATCGCGCGCCGCACGGGCTGCGCGACGGCGACGAGTGAGATGGATGCCGCTGCAGCGGCGCTCGGCGATCCCACGCTCGCCCCGGCGGGCACGGACCCCGCCGACACCTATTCTCAGGCGCTCGATCGGTGGCTCGCGAGCGGTGCCGCCGATCTCGAGGAGCGCATCCCTGCGGTGCTCGCCGACCTCGGACTCCCGAGCACGAGCGGCGTCGCGGAGGACGCGCTCATGACCGGCCTGTCCGGCGGCCAGGCGGCTCGCGTCGGACTCGCCGCACTGCTGCTGTCGCGGTTCGACATCGTCTTCCTCGACGAGCCGACCAACGACCTCGACCTCGATGGGCTGGAGCGCCTCGAGGCGTTCGTACGCGGTCTCCGCGGCGGCGTCGTTCTCGTCAGCCACGACCGCGAGTTCCTGGCTCGCAGCGTCACCCGCGTGCTCGAACTCGATCTCGCCCAGGGATCGAATCGTCTCTACGGGGGCGGCTACGACGCCTACATCGAGGAACGCGCCGTCGTGCGTCGGCACCTGCGGGAGAAGTACGACGAGTTCGCCGACAAGAAGGCGGACCTCGTCGCGCGGGCGCGCACCCAGCGAGAATGGTCGAGCCAGGGCGTCCGGAACGCGATGAAGAAGGCTCCGGACAACGACAAGATCAGGCGCAAGGCGTCGACGGAGTCGAGTGAGAAGCAGGCGCAGAAGGTGCGTCAGATGGAGAGCCGGATCGCACGACTGGACGAGGTCGAGGAGCCGCGCAAGGAATGGCAGCTGGAGTTCACGATCGGCTCTGCGCCCCGATCGAGCAGCGTGGTCTCGACACTCAACGGGGCGGTCTTCCAGCAGGGCGCGTTCACGCTGGGGCCGCTGTCTCTGCAGGTGGACGTCGGCGACCGCATCGGAATCACCGGTCCCAACGGCGCCGGCAAGTCGACTCTGCTCCGTGGGCTCCTCGGACGACAGCAACCCGTCGAGGGGACCGCGGCGCTCGGGAGCAGCGTGCAGATCGGCGAGATCGACCAGGCTCGGTCGCTGCTGATCGGCGATTCTGCGCTCGCCGATGCGTTCGAGGCTCTCGTGCCCGAGATGTCGTCGGCCGAGGTGCGCACGCTGCTGGCGAAGTTCGGTCTGAGGGCAGACCACGTCACGCGTTCCGTCGAAGCCCTGTCACCGGGTGAACGCACGCGGGCGGCACTGGCGCTGCTGCAGGCGCGGGGAGTCAATCTGCTCGTCCTCGACGAGCCGACCAACCACCTCGACCTGCCGGCGATCGAACAACTCGAGCAGGCGCTCCAGTCGTACACCGGAACTCTGCTGCTGGTCACGCACGACCGACGGATGCTGGAGGCTGTCCAGACCGATCGGCGGTGGTCCGTCGAGAGCGGCCAGGTCACCGAACGCTGAGGCTCAGCGACCCTGACGCTTCTTGTAGGGCTTCGGCTGACCCTTCACGATGGGCGCGCGACCTTTGCCCTTGGACGCCTTGGCCTTGCCGCCCGCCGGGCCCGCCGTCTTCGGCGCGGGCGGGGGAGCGGCGGCCACGGTCGCCTGCGCTTCAGCGAGGAACAGCTCTCCCACGTTCGTGAGTCGCGGCGTCCCTTCGCGATTGATCAGCGTGTGTCCGACCTCGTCCTCGAGCTTGTCGAGAGAGGTGTACAGGGAGGCCAGGGGAATGCCCAGCTGGGAAGCGGCTCGGGGGAAGTGCAGCGTCTCAGCGAGGACGACGTAGCGACGGAGCAATGCCAGCTTCATGCGGGGGAACGGTCCTTCTGGATCCGCGACGATCACGGGTCTCCGTCTAACCTACGCGAGGCGGATGCGCGGCAGTCCCAGACGCACGGATGCCGCGGCTCGATGAGCCGCGGCATCCGGTGGCGGATCTCCTCAGGAGACCTGCGGAAGCACGGCGAAGGACACGGATCCCTCGTCATCGACGCCGGCGTCGAGCACCTTGTCATCGAGCGCGGCTGCGGCGGTCTCATCGAGGAAGAGTCGGGTGCCCGACACCTCGACGACCTGGTCGTCGGGTTCCGGGTCCGGAGTCACGAGGACGGCGAGGCGCGCACCCCCATCCGGTCCAGGGGCAGGCGTGGAGTGGATGCGAAGCCCGGCGTCGTCGGCGTCGGTCTGACGGCTGACGAGGGTGTTCACGATTGCGGTGGCGTTATCGGTGAGGGTGAGCACAAGACTCTCCTTCCGGTTGCGGTCACGACGCGGGTGCGGCGTGACGGGCCACGATTCCGCACTCGGCGGGACGATTCAACCCGACGCGCCCGTTCAGAGGGGTCTCACACCTGATGCAGAGGTTTTCTCAGGAACACCTGCTCGGTTCCGTCGCCCTGCGGCACGCGCTCGGCCTGCTCGTATCCGCATGACTCGTACAGGCGGATGTTGGCTTCGCTCAGACTGCCGGTGAAGAGCTCGGCCACATCCGCGCTCGACGCGCGTTCGGCCGCGTCGAGCAGCGTGCGCCCGATGCCCTCTCCCTGCATGTCGGGCGCGATCGCGATCCTGCCGATCAGTAGCACGCCGTCGTCCTCGACGAACCGGATGACCCCGACCAGCCGTCCGTCCTTCCGCGCCGCGAGGCCGCTGCTGGAACGCAGCTCGGCCTCCACTTCGGGGAGCGTCTGGGTCAGCGGGGGCATATCGGCGCTGCCGTAGATCTGCGCCTCCGACACGAACGCCGCGCGCTGCAGGGTGAGCACCTCACCCGCATCCGACTCCGAGGTCGGGCCGATCACCACATCCGATGCGTGGTCGTCGATCTCGGTCTGTGCTCTCTCTGATTTCGTCACTGCGCCACGATCTGATGAGACCGGGGGGACTGTCAACCCCCTCGATACGGGCCGCGAGCGGAGCTAATCTCGCAGTTTCCAACCCCAGGAGGACTCATGGCTGAGAAGAGCACGTCCAAGAGCGCGTCCAAGACCGGCACCGCATCCAAGCGCGGAGCGAAGACGACGAGAAGGCAGAACGCCGAGAAGGGATTCACGGCGTCGCCCACCCTCGCCGGGAACCTGCAGCTCGTGCTGGTCGACCTGATCGAGCTCTCACTACAGGGCAAGCAGGCACACTGGAACGTCGTCGGACGCAACTTCCGGGACACCCACCGTCAGCTCGACGAGATCATCGACGCCGCGCGCACGTTCAGCGACACGGTCGCCGAGCGGATGCGGGCACTGCACGCGGTGCCCGACGGACGCACGGACACGATCGCGGAATCGACCTCTCTTCCCGCGTTCCCGATGGGCGAGGTCTCGACGACCGACACGATCGACCTCATCACCGCGCGCCTCGAGGCGACGATCGGGACGATCCGCGACGTGCACGATGCCGTCGACGAGGAAGACCCCACGTCGGCCGACATCCTGCACGCGGTGCTCGAGAGCCTGGAGCAGTTCGCGTGGATGGTGAGTGCCGAGAACCGCACTCCCGCGACCAGCTGAGCTGACGTCTCACTCTCGTTCGTCCTCCCGCGTACGTTCGGCCTCTCGCCGGACCAGGCGCGGGAGGACGAGCCAGAGGAGGAGGACGGCGACCAGTGAGGAGACGAGCGCGATGAGCCCGGCGGCGCGATCGACGGTGAAGTCGATGATGAGGGTGGTCACACCGATCGTCAGTGCGGAGATCGCCACGAGGTCGATCTTCACGATCCGAGCGGCCACCCGGACGAGTTCGGGTTTGCGGCGGCGACCGAACAGCGCCCGGTGCATGCCCACCGGCGCGAGCGCCAGGATCGTCGCCAGCGCGGCGAGTGCCACCAGCACCACGTACAGATCCCTCTGGACCTCGTCCATGTCCTCGAAGCGGGGAGTGAAGGCGACGGCCAGCAGGAATCCGGTGAGGATCTGCGTACCGGTCTGCATCACTCGCAGCTCCTGCAGGAGCTCCTCCCAGTTGCGGTCGGCGCGCTCGTTCCGAGTCTCGTCGCGTCCGTCTCGTCGGTCGTCGAGCTCGCTCGACGGTGCAGATCGGTGGTCGGGTTCCATGCAGTCAGTTTTGCGGCACCGCTCGGAGTCTGTCCAGACTCTTGCGCAGATGCACTCGAGGAGCAGGGGATGACGCTTCCACCGATCCGCGAGTGGTGGCCCGGGCTGTCGCTCGAGGCGCGAGTCGAGGTGCTCGGAGATACCGCGCCGCACCTCGGCGAGCGAACGCGGGATGAGATCAGGACGATCACCGGGGCTGTGGTCGGCATGGCCGAGACGCTGTCCGACGACGATCTGGAGTACGCCCGTTCCGAGGCCCGGTCGGAGATCGAGCAGGAGGACTCGGCCTGAGACGGCGTTGTCAGCTGTCGCCGTTCGCGTGCTCCTCGCGCAGCCGCGGCACGGTGCGGCGTTCGGGACGGAGACCGGCCTTGTCTGAGTAGAACGCCCGGATCCTGTCCATGTCAGCGGCGACGTCCCCCGTCAGCTCGATCGTGGGGCCGAGTCCGGTGGTCATCGTGGTGCGGTCGACGAAACCGAGAGTCACCGGCATCCCGGTCTCTCGTGCGATCCGATAGAAGCCGGACTTCCAGTACTCGTTGCCCCCGCGAGTGCCGTCGGGCGTGATCACGAGGCCGAAGACGCCGCCGGAATGGACCTGCTCCACGACGTCGTTGACGACCCGCGCCGGGTCGGCGCGGTCGACGGCGATGCCGCCGAGACGACGCATGATCGGACCCCGCCACCCGCGGAACAGGCTGTTCTTGCCGAGCCAGTGCACCTCGATGCCCAGTCTCCACGCGATCGCCAGCATGAGCACGAAGTCCCAGTTGGACGTGTGCGGCGCACCGATGAGGATGGTGGGTCTCTGAGGAGTGGCCTCGGCGGTGAGGGTCCAGCGGCTGACTGCCCAGAAGAAGCGGGCGAGGAGTCGTTTGAGCACTCGTCCACCGTAGGGCAGAACGTCTGATGATCAGCCGCCCCCGGCCGCCGCCGCATTTCCGCGCCATGCCGTCGCCACAGGCGTACGATCGAATGATGGCCAAGACACAGGACTCCGCCGAGCAGGACGCACCGACCGTGCTTCAGCCGCTGACCGGAACTCCGAACCTGCTTGATGACGACGCCGCCGGGTACTGCAGCGGCGGCGTCTGCCACTTCCCTGCGCCGCAGACGCAGTAGCAGGAGACGCCGCCGCAGCGGGACGATCAGTGCCCGCCGTGCGCTCCGCCGGAGACGTCGTCTGCCGGCTTGCGGACGAAGGGGCTCAGCGCCACCGCAGCCAGCGAGATGATCGCGGCGATGAGGAATGCCATGCGGGCACCCGGCGCACCGGCGACCGCCGTGGGGAGCCCTTCGGCTTCTCCGGCGTGCAGGATGGCGGAGTACGTCACCGTCAGCACCGCCACGCCCGCCGCGCCACCGACCTGCTGGAGGGTGTTCAGCACAGCGGAGCCGTGTGAGTACAGCGAACGCTGCAGCGACCCGAGCGACGCGGAGAACAACGGCGTGAACGACATCGCGAGTCCGACCGACATGGCCGCCTGCACGATGATGAGGACCCACCACACGGTGTGCTCGCCGACGGTCGAGTAGTAGAACAGCGCGGCCGACACGAGGATCGTTCCGGGGATCAGCAGCGGGCGAGTGCCGCGTGCGTCGTACACCCGACCCATGATGGGGCCGAGCAGACCCATCAGCACCGAACCGGGAAGGAGGATGAGGCCGGACTCGAGGGCGTTGAGGCCGGCGACGTTCTGCAGGTACTGCGGCAGAAGGGTCAGCGTCCCGAACATCGACAGCGCGAGGATCGTCATGATGACGACCGAGAACGTGAAGTTCGCCGAGCGGAACACGCGCAGGTCGAGCAGTGCGTCGTCGACCCGCTGCAGCACCAGCTGGCGCCACACGAACAGCGCGAGTGCGACGGCACCCACGACGAGAGCGACGACACCGGCGGTCTCGCCGGATCCGCCTTCGCCGCCGAACTGGCTGAGACCGAAGACGATGCCGCCGAATCCGAGAGCGGCGAGCGGGATGGAGACGACATCGAGGGGGACCACGCGGGTCTCACCCAGGTTGGTCATCCACTTGACGCCGATGAGCAGCGAGACGAGCGCGATGGGCAGGATGATCGCGAACAGCGCACGCCAGTGGAGCGTCTCGAGGACCGCACCGGCGAGCGTCGGTCCGATCGCGGGAGCGAGCGAGATGACGAGTCCGACGCGCCCCATCATGCGTCCGCGCGACTGGGCGGGGACGACGTTCATGATGGTGGTCATGAGGAGCGGCATCATGATGCCCGTGCCGGCGGCCTGGATGACGCGGCCGGCGAGGAGGATCTCGAATCCGGGCGCCACGAGGGCGACCAGGGTTCCGAGCGAGAACGAGATCATCGCGGCGATGAAGACCTGACGGGTCGTGAAGCGCTGCAGGATGAACCCGGTCGTCGGGATGACGACCGCCATGGTGAGCATGAACGCGCTCGTCAGCCACTGGCCGAGCTCGGGCGGGATGCCCAGATCGACGTTCAGATGGGGGATCGCGATGCCCATCGTGGTCTCGTTGAGGATCGCGACGAACGCGGCGACGAGCAGGAGCCAGATCACGCGCATGTCGCTGCGGGCGATCTCGCCGCTGCGCGCGGGAGGGGGCGTGGTGATCGACCCGGTGTCGACGGCAGACATACGGCCTCCAAGGCACTGAAGAGAGGGGGAGATCGCGCGAGTGCGCGGGGACCACTCAGCGTAACCACAGGTTCGGACATTTCATTCCGGATCCCTCTGAATCCGCTCTCAGCGGACGGACGCCCGCGCTGAGCGCGTCCGGGGTCATGCGTGCTGACTACGCTGGCGACATGAGCATGGGTGGTGGACGCGGGGGATTCCGCGGTGTGGACGAGAGCGCACAGCGTCGGCTCAACGCCGAGGCACCGCGCATCAGCGGGCTCGGATCCAGGGTGATCGCGCTGTTCCGTCCGTACCGCTGGCGCATCTTCTGGACCGGCGTATTGGTTGTGATCGGCGCCGCCATCGCCGTGATCCCGCCGCTGATCGTGCAGCGCATCTTCGACGACGCGCTCTTCCCCGTCGACGGCGGTGGCCCCCAGCTGCAGCTCCTGATCTGGCTGGTCTCGGCGATGGTCGGGCTCTTCCTCCTCTCCGCCGTCCTCGGCGTCGCGCAGACCTGGCTCACCTCGACCGTCGGCAACAGCGTCACGGGCGACCTGCGGGTCCGGCTGTTCGAGCATCTGCAGGCCATGGAGCTCGGATTCTTCACCCGGACGAAGACCGGCGTCATCCAGTCGCGTCTGCAGAACGACGTCGGCGGCGTCTCGGGCGTCCTGACCAACACCGTGACCAGCATCCTCGGCAATGTCGTGACGGTCATCGCCTCCCTCGTCGCGATGATCCTGATCGATTGGCGGCTCACGCTGATCGCTGTCGTGCTCATGCCGTTCCTCATCATCGTGCAGCGACGCGTGGGGCAGGTCCGTGCGCGCATCGCCGGCGAGACCCAGGAGTCGCTGTCCGAGCTCACCTCCATCACGCAGGAGACTCTGAGCGTGTCGGGGATGCTCCTGTCGAAGGCGTTCAACCGACAGCGCACCGAATCGCAGCGGTACCAGGCCGAGAACCGCAACCAGGTGAGGCTGCAGGTACGGCGGGCGATGAGCGGGCAGGGCTTCTTCGCGGTCGTCCAGGTGCTGATGGCGAGCGTCCCCGCGGTCATCTACCTCGTCTCGGGCTACCTGATCGCCGGCGGCACCGGCGCGATCACCGCGGGAACCGTCGTCGCCTTCACGACCGTCCAGGCCCGTCTGCTGCAGCCGCTGATGGGCCTCATGCGGGTGTCGCTCGACCTCCAGACGTCGTCCGCGCTGTTCGCGCGCATCTTCGAGTACCTCGACCTGGTGCCCGAGATCCAGGACGCCCCGGATGCGATCACGGTCGCTGAAGCGCCGGGGCCACGGGGACGGATCGAGTTCGCCGACGTCGTCTTCCGCTATCCGGACGCGGCACCCGATGCTCGCCCCACCCTGCAGGGCGTCTCCTTCGTGGCCGAGCCCGGTCAGCACGTCGCATTCGTCGGTCCCTCGGGTGCGGGCAAGACGACGGTGCTGTATCTGGCGCCGAGACTGTACGAGGCGCATGGCGGCGCGGTGCTGTTCGCGGGAGCGGACGTGAAGACCCTCACGCAGGAGTCGATCATCGACCAGGTCGGCATCGTCTCGCAGGAGACGTACCTGTTCCACGCGACGATCCGCGAGAACCTGCTGTACGCCAGACCCGACGCGACGGACGAGGAGATGATCGCCGCCTGCACCGCAGCGAACATCCATCACATCATCAGCGGGTTCGAAGACGGCTATGACACCGTGGTCGGAGAACGGGGATACCGTCTCTCGGGCGGTGAGAAGCAGCGCATCGCGATCGCCCGAGTGCTGTTGAAGGATCCGCCCGTGCTGCTGCTCGACGAAGCGACGTCCGCTCTCGACACGGTGTCGGAGCGCGTCGTGCAGGAGGCGTTGGACGAAGCGGCCAAGGGGCGCACGACGCTGACGATCGCGCATCGACTCTCGACGATCATGGGGGCCGACGTCATCCATGTCGTCGAAGCCGGCCTGATCGTGGAGTCGGGCACTCACGCCGAGCTCCTCGCGCGGGGCGGTCTCTATGCCGAGCTCGCCGCGCAGCAGGTGGCCGCTTCGCGTGTGCTCGATACGGAGAGGGCCGTCGAGACGGCCGTCTCGGGAGGCGTGCGCGCGGCCCTCGCCCACCGTCGGGCCGACCGGGCTCCGGAGGATTCCGCCGGGGCGGATGCGGTCGACGCGCTCACCGCTCCGGTTCCGCTGCTCGACGTGTCCCGTGCCGACGAGCGGGTCTACCCGGCCGAGGGGTGAGACGTGCTCAGTGCACCGACAGGCCGCCGTCGATGAACAGCGACTGCCCGGTGACGTAGCTCGAGCCGGCGCCGGCGAGGAACACGGCCGCGGCCGCGAAATCCGACGGCAGTCCGTTGCGTCCGATCATGGTCCGTGCGGCGAGGGCGGCGATCTGCTCGGGGTCCTCCTGCAGCCGGGCGTTGAGCGGGGTGAGCACGAACCCCGGGACGAGACTGTTGCTCGTGACTCCGGTGCTTCCCCATGCCTCGGCCTCCGAGCGCATCAGCGACTCCACGGCTCCCTTCGAGGCGCCGTAGACGCCGCTGCCGACGAACGCGCGATGCGCCTGCTGGGAGCTGATGTGGATCAGGCGCCCGTAGCCCCGCTCGGCCATGCCGGTGGCATAGCGCTGGCCGAGCAGGAAAGGGGCGAGCGCATTCACGGTCATCGTCGCGTCCCAGTCGCCCTCGGTGATCTCGGAGAACGGCGGGCGGATGTTGATCCCTGCGGAGTTCACCAGGATGTCCGGCTCGCCGAACGGCTCGACGGCCGCTTCAGCGAGGGCTCGGATTCCCTCCCGCGTGCCGAGGTCTCCGACGACTCCTGCCGCCCGGCATCCGGCGCGGGTGAGCTCCGCCACGGTCTCGGCAATCCGCGCTTCACCGCGCGCCACGATCACGGTCGAGGCGCCTGCGCTCGCGAGTGCCGTCGCGATGCCGCGTCCGATGCCCGAGCTGCCACCGGTGACGACGGCGGTGCGCCCCTCGAGCGAGAAGAGGTCGGCGAGGTACTGGTTCATCGGTCTCCAGAGTGCGCGTCTCACCACGCCAGCGCGGCGGTGAGGGCGGGATCGGGGCGGGCGGCGGCGTGCTCGGGGAGTGCTTCGATCTCGGCGACGAACGCGTCGACCTCGTCTGAGTAGTCCGGTTCGGTGTGCGTGCGCGCGATCTCGAGCAGCGGCGGAATGTCCATGGCCAGGATCAGCTCGAGACGGGCAGTGACGGCGGCCTGTGCCCCCGCCTCGTGCAGCACGCGGATTCCTCCGCGCAGAGCCGTGAGATAGTCGCGCAGCACGGGGAGCTTCGCACGCCCCTGCGTGATCGAGGTGCCGTCCGCGCGCAGGCGCCAGCGCACCACGGTGTCGGGGATGACATCGAAGCTGCGCGCCCGTGTGTACATCAGCTGGGCGACCACCTGATCCTCGTAGGCGACGCCCTCGGGGAACCTCAAGTCGTTCCAGAACTCGGTGCGGCTGACCTTCGACCAAGCCACGATGTTCGCGCTCGCTCGAGGGTGCTCCGCGATCGTGGTGGCGAGTCGTTCGGGCGACGTCGCTGCCGACACCCACGGCTGCACGCGCCCCGCGACGTAGCGCTCGCCGTCGAAGCGCGACCGCACATAGGCGCCGGCGACGAAATCGCTGCCGGTCTCGACGAGCGTCCCGACGAGTCGTTCGAGGGCCGAGGGCGTGAGTTCGTCGTCTGCGTCGAGGAAGCCGATCAGGGGAGTGTTGACGAGGTCGATGCCGACGTTCCGCGCGGCACCCAGGCCGCGGGACGCCTCGTGCTGCACCGCCCGGAACCGTGGATCCGATGCGGCGGCCGCGGCGAAGATCTCCGCCGTGTCGTCTCTGGATCCGTCGTCGATGAGGATCGCGTTCCACCGCGTCTCGGTCTGCGAGCGCAGCGACTCGAGTGCGGCAGGAGCGAAGGCGCCGATGTCGCGGCCGGGGACGATCAGGGTCACGATCGGGGCGGAGGCGGTCACGAGCCGAGTCTATGGCCGGCCGGTCGGGCTCGTCGTTCAGGGGTGGGTGACCGCGCGCACCGATTCGGCGACCAGCCCGGCGAGCCGTTCGGCCAGGTCGTGCGGGAGCGCCTCGCGTCCGAAGGTGAACCGCACAGAGGTCTGCGCGACCGCGGGGGAGATCCCGCATGCGAGAAGCACATGCGAGGGCTCGTCGCTTCCGGCGGCGCAGGCAGAACCGCTCGACGACACCACTCCCCGACGCTCGAGCTCGAGCAGGACAGCCTCCCCGCTGACTCCGGCGAACGTGAAGCTCGCTGTGCCGGGCAGCCGTGTCACGGGGTCGCCGGTGAGGGCCGCCTGCGGCACGAGTGCGTGCACCGCGGCGATGAAGCGCCCCGTCGACTCAGCGACCCGGGCGCTCGCCTCCTCGCGCTCCGCGTCGGCGAGCTCCAGCGCTGTCGCGAGGGCCACCGCGCCGGCGACGTTCTCGGTGCCCGAACGGCGTCCTCGTTCCTGGCCGCCCCCGTGCATGAGCGGCTCGAGCGCGACGCGCCCTCGCACGGCGAGCGCTCCGACCCCCTTCGGAGCTCCGAGCTTGTGCCCGGCGATCGCGACGGCATCCGCTCCGAGGCCGCTGAGCGGCAGCCACCCCGCAGACTGCACGGCGTCGACATGCACCGGGACGCCTGCCTCCCTCGCGGCTGCTGCGAGGGAGGCGACGTCCTGGACCGTGCCGATCTCGTTGTTGGCGTGTCCGAAGGCGACCAGTGCGGTGTCATCGCGCAGGGCCTGCGTCAGAGCGGCGACGGAGATCCTGCCGAGGCCGTCGACGGGGATCGGCGTCACCTCGACGTCGTGGAAGCGCCGCAGGTGGTCGGCGGATTCGAGGATCGACTCGTGCTCGATCGGCGAGACGACCAGATGCCGGCGACCGCGTGCGAGGGGTGCCAGCACGATGCCCTTCACCGCGAGATTGTTCGATTCCGTTCCACCGGATGTGAAGATCACATCGCCCGCGCGCATGCCCAGCACTCGGGCCACCCGCGACCGTGCGTCATCGAGTGCGCTCGCCGCGGCCTCACCGTACGTGTGGTGGCTCGACGGATTGCCGAAGACCCCGGTCAGGAACGGGCGCATGGCCTCGACGACCTCCGGTCGCACCGGAGCCGTTGCGGCGTGATCGAGATAGAGCATCCCCGTCAGTCGATCCGCACGTCGAGACCGAGATCGAGCGCCCGGGCGGAGTGCGTCAGGGCGCCGACCGAGATGACGTCGACCCCGGTCGCCGCGATCGCCCCGACCGTGTCGAGAGCGACCCCGCCCGAGGCTTCGACCTGCGCGCGATCGCCGATCATCGAGACCCCGGCGCGCAGGTCGTCGAGAGAGAAGTTGTCGAGCAGCACCGTGTGCGCACCCCCGTCGAGCACGGCGGGGATCTGATCGAGCCGGTCGACCTCGACGACCACGTGCGTCGTGTGAGGCAGCCGGGAGAGCGCATCCCGCAGAGCCGAGGCGAGGTCGACGCCCGAGCGCTTCAGCACCGCGAGATGGTTGTCCTTGGCCATCACCGCATCGGACAGCGAGAACCGGTGGTTGTGACCACCGCCCGAGAGCACCGCATGCCGTTCGAACGCTCGCATGCCCGGGGTCGTCTTCCGCGTGTCGGCGATCCGCGCCGATGTCCCCTCGACCGCGCGCACGTAGGCGGCGGTGGCTGTCGCGACACCGCTCATCCGCTGGGTGAAGTTCAGAGCGATGCGCTCGGCGGTGAGGATGCCGCGGGCCGAGCCGGATACCGAGGCGAGCACGTCGCCCGCCTCGAAGGCGTCTCCGTCGCCCACATGCACGTCGACCGCGATCGCCGGATCGGTGAGGTGGAACGCGGCCGCGAACACCTCGCCGCCGCTGAAGGTGCCCGCTTCGCGGGCGACGAGGTCGGCAGTGGCGGTGGCATCCGCGGGAAGCAGGGTCGCGCTCGTCAGGTCGCCCCAGGGGGCGTCTTCCTCGAGGGCTGCGCTGACGACGCGGGTGATGTGGGCGGCGGTGAGCATCAGACTGTCTCCAGGAGAGGTGAGGCGAGGGGTTCGCGGAAGTGCGCACCGACGGAATCGGTGCGAGCGAGCGCGGCAGACGCGGTCGCGCGGGCGAGCAGGAGGAGGTTCGCATCCTCGCGCTCGCGGACGGTGGCCGGCTCGGGAATCGCGGCGAGCCAGCGGCCGACGATGGTTGCGGCGTGTCGCAGACCCTCTTCCGAGCGCAGCAGGCCGACGTGGTCCCACATCAGGCGCTGCAGCGCTGCGCGACTGAAGTCGGCGCCGACAGCGATCTCGCCGGTGGATTCCGACTCCTCGGACAGAGGTGCGCGAGGCGCCGAGCCGCGCTGCGAGCTGACGGGAGGATGCTGCCAGGGCGTGCCGAGCGCGGCTGCCGCGCGGGCTCCGAAGACCGCGCCTTCGAGCAGCGAGTTCGAGGCGAGACGATTCGCGCCGTGCACGCCGGTGCGCGCGACCTCGCCCACGGCGAAGAGCCCGGGGACGGAGGTGCGCCCGTCGAGGTCGGTGACGACGCCTCCCATCAGATAGTGGGCGGCGGGTGTCACCGGGATCGGAGTGGAGGCCCAGTCGAGACCGCGTTCCCGCGTCACGCGATCAATCGTCGGGAATCGCTGCGCGAGTCTGAGTCCGCCGATCATGGTCGCGTCGAGACGCACCGGGGAGCCCTGTCGGGCGGACTGGCGGGCGATCGCCCGCGCGACGACGTCGCGCGGGGCGAGCTCGCCGTCCGGGTGGCTGTCGAAGACGAATCGCCGGCCGTCGGCGTCCACCAGCGTCGCCCCTTCGCCGCGGACCGCTTCCGAGACGAGGAAGGCGGGACCCTCGGCCAGGATCGTCGGATGGAACTGCACGAACTCGAGGTCGGCCACCGCGGCCCCGATCCGCACGGCGGCGGCGATGCCGTCGCCCGTGGTGCCGAGGGGATTCGTGGTGTGCGCATACAGGTGCCCTGCGCCGCCCGTGGCGAGCACGACCGCGTCGGCGGAGAGCTCCGAGACCGCCCCGCCGACCTGGACCCGCACGCCGCGCACGACGCCGTCCTCGGCGATCACGTCGGCCAGAAAGGCGCCCTCCACGACGGTGACATCCGCGTCGCGGACCGAGGCCACCATCGCCCGGGTGATCTCTGCTCCCGTGGCATCCCCTCCGGCGTGCACGATGCGTGCGTGACGGTGCGCCGCCTCCCGCCCGAGCAGCACCCGCCCGTCGGGTGAGCGGTCGAACGCGACGCCTCGGGCGATCAGCTCCGCGATCCTGGTCGCGCCCTGGTGCACGAGAACATCGACCGCGGCGGGATCCGAGAGTCCTGCTCCGGCATCGATGGTGTCTGCGGCGTGCTGTGCCGCCGAGTCGCCGACGCCGTAGATTCCGGCGACGCCGCCCTGCGCGTACCCCGTGCAGCCGTCGCCCAGCGCACCCTTCGTCACGACCGTGACCGAGTGACCGGTCTCGTGCGCGTGCAGGGCCGTCGTGAGTCCGGCGATGCCCGAGCCGACGACGACGACGTTCATCGGGCGCTCGCCGCCACGGGCGGCTTCGCCGCCAGCATCCGTTCGAGGGCGATGCGGGCGGGGTCGGCCACGTCCGCCGTCACCGTGATCCGATTCGGCGTGCGGCCCGCGACGAGCTCTTCGAGCACCCAGGCGAGATACCCGGGGTGGATGCGGTACATCGTCGAGCAGGGGCACACCACCGGGTCCAGGCAGAAGATCTCGTGCTGGGGGAACTGCGCCGCGAGGCGACGGACGAGGTTGATCTCGGTGCCGATCGCGAAGGTGGTCGGCGTGGTCGCCGCGGCGATCGCCCGACGGATGTAGTCGGTCGATCCCGCCTCGTCCGCCGCGTCCACGACGGCCATCGGGCACTCAGGGTGCACGATCACCCGGACCCCGGGGTGCTCGGCCCGCGCCTGGTCGATCTGATCCACGGTGAAACGGCGGTGCACCGAGCAGAACCCGTGCCAGAGGATCACCTGCGAGTCGACGAGCTGTGCCGCGGAGGATCCGCCGAGCGCCTGGCGCGGGTTCCACATCGGCATCCGCTCGAGCGGTACGCCCATCGCCTTCGCGGTGTTGCGGCCGAGGTGCTGGTCGGGGAAGAAGAGCACGCGCTGACCGCGCTCGAATGCCCACTCGAGTACGGTCTGCGCATTCGAGGAGGTGCACACGATTCCTCCGTGGCGCCCCACGAAGCCCTTGATCGCGGCCGACGAGTTCATATACGTGACGGGGATCACCGGCACCCGTCCACCCGCATCGGGTGTGTCGAGGTCGCCCAGCACGTCTGCGAGCTGCTCCCAGCAGTCCTCGACCTGATCGATGTCCGCCATATCGGCCATCGAGCATCCGGCCGCCAGATTGGGCAGGATCACGGCCTGGTCGGGTCCCGAGAGCAGATCAGCCGTCTCGGCCATGAAGTGCACTCCGCAGAACACGATCGCCTCGGCGTTCGGACGCTCCTTCGCCGCGGTCGCGAGCTGGAACGAGTCGCCCACGTAGTCGGCGTGCCGCACGACCTCTTCGCGCTGGTAGAAGTGCCCGAGCACGACGGCGCGGTCACCGAGGGTGGCCTTCGCGATGCGGATGCGCTCGTCGAGGTCGGCCTCGCCGGCTTCTCGGTACTCGGCGGGGAGCTCTCCCTGCCGCGGAGCGCCGGTGGGGATGACGTCGCCCATCGACGACCCGGGACCGTATCCGGGGCGGGAGTCGAAGTCCCAGGGGCCGGCGGCGAGGTCGGTCGCGCACGTCGCGTCGGTCGAGGCGCCGGACACGATCGACTGGATCGCGTGATCGACAGAGGCGTCGATCGGCTGGACGACCGGTGTGGGAACGAAGGTGATGCTCATCGGGTGCTCGTCTCCTCGGGGCCGAGGGGGCCGTGATCGGCCAGCTCGACGTCGGTGTTGTAGCGGTACAGGCGGGCGGGTCGGTGGTTGCCGGTGCGGAACCGGTCGGTGGGAAGGAGGTTGCCGGCGGATTCGACCTGGCGGCGGAAGTTGGCCGGATCCAGGTGCTTGCCGAGAATGGCCTCGTACGCCTCGCGGAGATCCGCCAGGGTGAACTCGGCAGGAAGGAAGCCGTGGGCGACGCGGCTGTAGCCGACCTTGTTCCGCAGTCGCCACAGGGCGTACTCGACGATCTTCGTGTGATCGAAGGCCAGCGCCGGGAGCTCATCGAGGTCGACCCAGCGCACGTTCTCCGGAGGCTTGCCGGATGCCCGATGCGCCGCGCTCTGCGCGTCGACGTCATCCTGGCGGAGCAGTGCCCAGTACACGATCGACACGACGCGGGTGGGGGAGCGGTCGACGGCCCCGAAGGCGTAGAGCTGCTCGAGATAGCTCGGCGTCAGTCCCGTCGTCTCGGCCAGAGTCCTGGCTGCGGCGTCGACAGCCGATTCGGTCTCGGTGAGCCAGCCGCCGGGGAGGGCCCACTGGCCGGCGAACGGCTCGCGCGTGCGCAGCACGAGTGGCAGCGCGAGCACCGCCGAGCCGTCCTCGGCGCGTCGAAGGGTGAGGATCACGGTCGACACGGCGACGTCGATGCCTCTGCTTTGGGTCATATGTACCTTAACCTCCTGCTCCGATCTTAGTGTCATCTCGACTGTTAGTGCATCTTCATGACGCCACCGCCCCTGAGGCCGAAACGTTATATACCAGCGTTCTGGACTCTTGTCGCTAGGAAAGGGATTTGTTAGGTTACTGTCCTAACAAATCCCTTTCGGGATCTGTTGCGAACTCCGTCCGGAGTTCGACTCCACCCGGAGAAATCCCTCCTGCAGTGCAGCACCGAGAGGAAATACAGAATGATCCGTAACGGAAGGCGCAAGATCGCGCTCACCGCTGTGGCGGGGGCATCCGTCCTCGCCCTGGGCCTGACGGCCTGTGGCGCAGGCGGAGGCAACGAGGGGAGCGGTGGCGATGGCGACCGTGCTCTTCGTGTCTGGGCCGGCAGTCAGACCCCCATCACCGCGAACTACAACCCGTTCGCCCCGACCGTGCTCCACGGTGCACTCGGGCCGATCTACGAGCCGCTGTTCTTCTTCAACAAGACGGCGGATTCCGAGCCCGTCGGTCTGATCGGAGACTCGTACGAATACAACGAGGACGGCACGGTGATCACGATCGCCATCAAGCCCGATCTCAAGTGGAGCGACGGAGAGCCGCTGACCGCCGCCGACGTCGCGTTCTCCTTCACCTACGAGGCCAACAACCCTGAGGGCAACGGTCTCGTCTCGGCGGAGGCTACCGACGACACCACGGTCGTCCTCACGTACACGACCGCGCAGTACACGACCGAGTTCCAGCGCCTCGGTTCGACCTACATCCTCCCCGAGCACGTGTGGGCGGAGGTCACCGACTTCGCGAACTTCGCCAACGAAGAGCCTGTCGGCTCCGGCGCCTACGTGGTCGACAAGACGACGAGCGAGTCGTACACGCTCGTCGCGAACGAGAACTTCCGCGACGCCGACGAGCTCGGAGTCAAGAAGGTCCAGTACATCGCGGTCGACAACAACCAGACCGCACAGGACCTGCTCGCCGCCGGCAAGCTCGACTGGACGGGCATGTTCATCCCGAACCCGGACGACGTCACGGGCAACGGAGCGATCGATTGGATCAACACGCCGCAGGACCCGACCGTCCTGTACACGTGCTCGAACGCCGAGCTCGGATGCACGGGTCCCCAGACCGACGTCGCGGTTCGACAGGCGCTCAACGTCGCGATCGACCGCGCGGCCATCAAGGACAAGGCGTTCGTCGGTCTGACCGGCGACATCTCGCCGACCTTCGCGCTGCTGCCCCGTGACGAGAAGTGGGTCGCGGACTCCGCCAACGAGATCAGCCCCCAGGAGGCGAACGCCGACGAGGCTGGCGAGATCCTCGAGGCCGCCGGCTATACGAAGGACGGCGACTTCTACGCGAAGGACGGCGTGCCGCTCGAGCTCAGCCTGATCTCGGTCGACGGCTGGACCGACTACAACGATGCGGCGAAGCTGATCGCCGAGCAGGCAGAGGCTGCCGGCATCAAGATCACGGCATCCACGGTGCAGTGGCAGGAATTCTCGGACGCCCGTCAGGGCGGTGAGTTCCAGCTGATCGTCGGCGGTGTGGTCGGAACCTCGGTGGCCGACCCGTTCCAGATCTACCGCGACTGGTTCGGCGGCACGACCGTCGGTTCGACCGCAGCGGTGGGCTCGGAGGTGCCCGCGGGGCGTTGGAACTTCAGCCGATACAGCAACCCCGTCGTCGACACGGCCGTCCAGGCCGCGATCAGCACGAACGACGAGGCAGAGAAGAAAGAGCTGTACGGCACGATCCAGACCGAGATCGTCCGTGATCTGCCCTACATCCCGCTCGTGATCAACGCGACGCAGACCTTCTACAACACGAAGGACTTCACGGGATGGCCGACGGAGGAGGACCTCTATGCCTTCCCGCCGTCCTGGGGTGCGATCGCGGCGGGCTACGTCCTGACGCAGCTCGAGCCGGCGAACTAAGCACATGGAGTCGGGGGAGCAGGAAGCACGGTCAGTGACATGAAGTTCTATGCACGAAGAATCGGGTTCTACGCGTTCACGCTATGGGCCGCGATCTCACTCAACTTCCTGCTTCCCCGGCTCATGCCGGGGAACCCGGCGGACATCATGATCGCCAAGATGCAGCGAGCGGGCGGCGAGGTCTCCGAGACCACGATCCGCAACATCAAGCTGCTTCTCGGCGGTGATGACTCGTCCCTCTGGGATCAGTACATCGCGTACTGGGGGCGCATGTTCCAGGGCGACCTGGGCATCTCCGTCACCAAGTTCCCCGCGCCGGTGAGCGAGCTGATCGGGCAGGCGCTGCCCTGGACGCTCATCCTCGTCGGCACGGTGACCGTGATCTCCTTCATCCTCGGCGTCGTCCTCGGCGCCTGGGCGGGATGGAAGCGCGGAACGTGGGTCGACCACCTCATCCCGGCGACCACCGTGCTGCAGTCCATCCCGTACTTCTGGATGGCGCTGCTGCTCGTCTCGGTGTTCGCGGTTGGGCTCGGCTGGTTCCCGATCTTCGGCGGCTACGACGTGTTCGACTTCCCGGACGGTCCCGAGCCGACCTGGGCGTTCTTCATGGATGCGCTCTCGCACGCCATCCTGCCCGCACTGACGATCGTGATCTCGTCGGTGGGCGGCTGGATGTTCGGGATGCGCAACATGATGGTGCAGACCATGGCCGAGGACTACGTGCTCACGGCCGAGGCCAAGGGGCTCCGTCCGCGTCGCATTATGACGACGTACGCCGCCCGCAATGCCGCGATCCCCTCGATCGCCGGCTTCTCGATCACCCTGGGCTTCGTTGTCGCCGGCTCCATCGTCATGGAGCAGGTCTTCACCTACCCGGGCATCGGGAAGCTGATGTTCCAGGCGGTCACGAACAACGACTACGCGCTGATGCAGGGACTCTTCCTCGTCATCACGATCACGGTGCTCGCCGCCAACTTCATCATGGACCTCGTCTATGGCTTCATCGACCCGAGGGCTCGCCAGAATGTCTGACACCGAGAACACAGTGCTGATCACGAAGGATCAGCCCATGACCCAGCCTGCGAGCACGATCTCTCTCGCCACCCAGCGGGGCCGCAGACGCCGCCGCGTCCTTCCCACCTCATCGACGAAGTTCATCATCGGCGCGAGCATCGTGATCGCGATCGTGCTGTTCGCGATCATCGCGCCGATCTTCTCGCAGGACCCTCGAAGCACCGACAACCCCGCACTGCTCCCGCCCTCGCCGGAGCACTGGTTGGGCACCACCAAGCTGGGCAACGACATGTTCGCCCAGCTCGCCATCGGCGCCCAGGGCTCGCTCCTCGTGGGCGTGGTAGCGGGCGGAATCGCCATCATCCTGTCGCTTGTCTTCGGAGTCCTCGCGGGGTACCTCGGCGGATGGCGCGAGGACACCCTGGCGCTGCTGACCAACGTGATGATCGTGATCCCCGGCCTGCCGCTGGTGATGGTGATCTCCTCCTTCGTCCCGCAGCGCAGCTGGCAGCTCGTCGCGTTCGTGCTCGGCATCACGTCCTGGGCCGGTGCCGCCTACGTGCTCAGGCTGCAGACCCGATCTCTGCGCACCCGTGACTACGTCTACGCGTCCAAGGTCGCGGGAGAGCGATCCTTCCGCGTCATCCTGGTCGAGATCATGCCGAACCTGCTGCCGTTGCTCACCGCGCAGTTCCTGTTCGCGATCATCTTCGCGATCCTCGGCGAGGCCGGACTCTCATACCTCGGTCTCGGCCCCAACTCCTCCATCACCTGGGGGACGATCCTCAACGACGCGCAGTCAGGTCAGGCGCTCGGACGAGGCGCCTGGTGGTGGTTCGTCCCACCGGGAATCATGATCGCCATGCTCGGCGCCGGACTCTCGCTCATCAACTTCGCGATCGACGAGGTCATCAACCCCAAGCTCCGCAATGCACCCGACGCCGCTCGGCGCGTGCGCAAGGCGGCCAAGACGAAGGGGGTCGCCGCATGAGCGCTCCGGATGCCGTGCTGACCGCACGGGACGTGTCGATCGAGTACGAGGTGGATCCGCCCGTGAAGGCGGTCCGCAACGTCTCTCTCACACTCAACCGAGGCGAGATCCTCGGCCTCGCCGGTGAGTCCGGCTGCGGCAAGACGACGCTCGCCTACGGCATGAATCGGCTGCTCAAGGCTCCTGCGCTCATGACCAGCGGCGAGATCGTGTTCCATGACCGCGACGGCCACGACATCGACATCGTCGCTCTCGACGGCGATGGGCTGCGGGCCTTCCGCTGGGACAAGATCTCGATGGTGTTCCAGGGAGCGATGAACTCGCTCAATCCGGTCATCAGCGTCAAGGCGCAGATCTTCGACATCTTTGAGACCCATCGCCCCGGCATGTCCAAGAAGGACAAGCAGGCGCGGGCCGAAGAGCTGCTGACCCTGGTCGGGGTCGACCCGTCGAGACTGACGAGCTTCCCCCATGAGCTGTCCGGTGGCATGCGTCAGCGCATGATGATCGCGATGGCGCTCGCGCTGGACCCTCAGGTGATGATCATGGACGAGCCGACCACGGCGCTCGACGTGGTCGTGCAGCGCGGGATCATCCGCGAGATCATGCGGTTGCGTGAGCGGCTGGGCTTCGCGGTGATCTTCATCACGCACGACCTGCCCATGCTGATCGAGATCAGCGACCGCATCGCCGTGATGCTGCAGGGGCAGATCGTCGAGGAGGGCACCGCGGAGGAGATCTACCGCACGCCCCAGCACGAATACACCAAGAAGCTGTTGTCGAGCTTCCCGAGTCTGACCGGCGAGCGCGGAGATTTCGTCCGCACCGGCAACCAGCCCAGTCAGGAGGAGGTCCGATGAGTGCTCCCACCCTCGAAGCCCGCAACCTGGTGAAGGACTTCACGCTGCGATCCGGCCTCAAGACGTCGGTCCTGCACGCAGTGAAGGACGTCTCGTTCACCATCGAAGCGGGGAAGACGGTCGCTCTCGTCGGCGAATCCGGGTCGGGCAAGTCGACGATCGCCCGGATGCTGATGAAGCTCGAGACGCCGACGGGCGGGCAGATCCTGCTCGACGGCAAGGACTCGGGCATGCGCGGCCGCGCCGTGGAGGACTACCGCTCCCAGGTGCAGATGGTCTTCCAGGACCCCTTCGCGTCACTCAACCCGTTCCACACGATCATCCATCATCTGGAGCGGCCGATCCGGCTCCACCACCCCAAGCTGTCTGGCTCCCAGGTGCGGGCGCGGGCGATCGAGCTGCTCGAGCGCGTGCGGCTGTCGCCCGGCGAGAGCTTCGCCGAACGTCGCCCGCATGAGCTGTCCGGTGGCCAGCGGCAGCGCGTGGCGATCGCTCGTGCGCTCGCCCCGGGAGCGCGGTTCATCGTCGCGGATGAGCCGGTCTCGATGCTCGATGTCTCGATCCGACTGGGAGTGCTCAACCTGCTCGCAGACCTGCAGCGGGAGGAGAACCTCGGCGTGCTCTACATCACGCACGATCTCGCGACGGCACGTCACTTCAGCGACGAGATCATGGTGCTCTACAAGGGTGATGTCGTCGAGCGCGGCCCCGCCGACGAGGTCATCCTCAATCCGCAGCACGAGTACACCAGGACATTGCTGGGCGCCGCGCCCGAGCCCGAGAACCTCGGGCGTCTGAGAGACGAGGTCAGAGCCGAGCTGGCGGGTCACTGACCTCCAGTGCATGACGCCGCGCTCGCCTGGCGCCCCACCTTCGGGGCGTCGGGGGAGCGCGGCTTTCTGCGGCCTGTGCCGACGACGTCGACCCGCTAGACTGAGGCCACAAGTGAAGACAGGCCGAATGACCCACGCGGGAGAGCCCCGGCGAATGCAGCCGGGCACCGAAGGAGCAAGCCTCCCCGCCAATCTCTCAGGTACGCGTACCGCGCGGTTCCGGCCACTCTGAAAAGCGATCTCGAGCGACGCCGCGTCAGCTCGGATCCGCCGACGGTGAAAGCCCAGTCTCTGGGCGAAGCTCTCAGGCTCATGACAGAGGGGGAGTTCCCAGGAGCAGCGTCGCTGTTCCGCCCGATCCAGCCCGGGAGAACTCCATGTCCGACCCCCGCTACACCCCGCTGCGTGAGCGCCACGAGGCGCTCGGTGCATCGTTCACCGACTTCGGCGGTTGGCAGATGCCGGTGCGATACACGTCCGACCTCGCCGAGCACCACGCCGTGCGGCAGGCGGCCGGCATCTTCGACATCTCCCATATGGCGGAGTTCCTCGTCACCGGCGACTTCGCCGGGGAGTTCCTCGACTACTCGCTCGCGGGCCGGCTGTCGGCGATGGCGGTCGGCAAGGCGAAGTACTCCCTGATGCTCGCCGACGACGGCGGGATCATCGACGACGTGATCGTCTACCGGCTCGCAGACGACCGCTTCCTGGTGATCGCGAACGCGGGGAACCGCGGATTCGTCGACGCGGCGTTCGCATCGCGCGTCCGTTCGTTCCCATCGCGGATCGAACGCGAGATGCCCGCCAGGGCCGAGGGAGAGGATCGCAGCTTCGCGGGTTTCATCGGCGACAGGGGCGTGGACGTCGAAGACGTCTCCGACGACTATGCCCTGCTCGCGGTCCAGGGCCCCGCCTCCGAGGCGATCGTCTCGTCGACGCCGGGCATCACCGATCTCGGCACCCCATGGGCGGAGCAGAAGTACTACGCCTGGGCCGATGCGCTGTTCCAGGGTGCACCGCTGCTGCTCGCCCGCACGGGCTACACGGGTGAGGACGGATTCGAGCTTCTGGTGAGAGCCGCCGACGCACCCGCCCTGTGGGACGCCCTCGTCGAGGCGGGTGAGCCGCACGGGCTCGTCCCCGCGGGCCTCGCCGCGCGCGACACCCTCCGGCTCGAAGCGGGGATGCCTCTCTACGGTCACGAGCTCTCGCGCGAGACGAAGCCGTCTCAGGCCGGTCTCGGGCGAGTGGTGGTGTCCGACAAAGATGACTTCATCGGCAAGGGAGCGGTGGATGCCGCATCCGACGCTCCGGTGCTCGTCGGCCTGGTCGCCGAGGGCAAGCGTGCCGGACGCGCGGGCTACTCGGTGGTCGACGCGGACGGCATCGTGCTGGGCGAGGTCACCAGCGGTGCACTGAGCCCGACGCTCGGCCACCCGATCGCGATGGCCTACGTGGCACCTTCTTCCGCTGCCGCGGGAACCGCAGTATTCCTTGATGTGCGGGGGACCAGGATCCCCGCGACCGTGACCGCCCTGCCTTTCTACCGGAGGACCAAATGACCGATCTCAACGCACTCAGCTATACCGACGAGCACGAGTGGATCGCCGCTGGCGGTGACACCGTCACCATCGGGATCACCGACTACGCGGCCGACAAGCTGGGAGACGTCGTTTTCGTCGAACTCCCCGCCGTCGGCACCGAGATCACCGCAGGGTCGGTCGTCGGTGAGATCGAGTCGACCAAGTCGGTCGGCGAGCTCTACGCCCCGGTCACCGGCACGGTCGTCGAGATCAACGACGCCGTCGTCGACGACCCGTCGCTCGTGAACGCCGAGCCGTTCGACGGAGGCTGGCTCATCAAGGTCTCCGTCGCCGCCGGTGCGCTCGAGGGCCTGATGGACCGCGACGCGTACGTCGCTCTCACGGAGGGCTGATCGTCCAGTGGTCTCTTTCGCCGATCGTCATATCGGAACCACCGCCGCCGCCCAGCGCCAGATGCTCGACACCCTGGGCGTCGAGTCGAAGCTCGAGGACTGGAGCCCGGTCGAGGCGCTGATGCGTCAGGCCGTGCCCGCTTCGATCTTCACCCCCGCCTCCACGGAGTCCGTGATCCCGCGCGCAGCGAGCGAGACCGAGGCGCTCGCCGAGCTGCGCGCGCTCGCGTCCCGCAACACGGTGAACCGGCCGATGATCGGTCTCGGGTACTACGGCACGATCACCCCTCAGGTGATCCAGCGCAACGTGCTCGAGAATCCGTCGTGGTACACCGCGTACACGCCGTACCAGCCCGAGATCTCGCAGGGTCGCCTCGAAGCACTCATCAACTTCCAGACGATGGTCGCCGAACTGACCGGCCTGACCACAGCGAACGCGTCGATGCTCGACGAATCGACCGCTGTGGTCGAGGGGATGCTGCTGGCGCGCCGCGCGTCGAAGAAGGCGTCGAACGTCTTCGCCGTCGACGCCGACGCGTTCCCGCAGACGAAGGCACTGCTCGAGACCCGTGCCGAGGCCGTGGGCATCGAACTGGTGTCCGTCGACTTCGCGGCGGGTGAAGAGCTGCCCGCCGAGCTGTTCGGCGTCTTCGTGCAGTACCCGGGGGCCTCCGGGCGAGTCTGGAACCCGGCGGCCGTGATCGATGCGGCGCACCTCGCGGGCGGGCTCGCCGTCGTCGCGGCCGACCTCCTCGCGCTCACCCTCATCGCGTCGCCCGGCTCGCTCGGGGCCGATGTCGCGGTCGGGACGACGCAGCGCTTCGGCGTGCCGATCGGCTTCGGAGGCCCGCACGCGGGCTACATGGCTGTGCGCGCAGGGCTCGAACGTCAGCTGCCCGGCCGTCTCGTCGGCGTCTCTGTCGATGCCGACGGCAAGCCGGCGTATCGGCTGTCGCTGCAGACCCGCGAGCAGCACATCCGCCGCGAGAAGGCGACGAGCAACATCTGCACCGCTCAGGTGCTGCTCGCCGTGATGGCGTCGATGTACGCCGTCTACCACGGTCCCGATGGACTGAAGGCGATCGCCCGGGAGGTCGCGGCCAAGACCGCGATGCTGCGCGACTGGCTCGCCGATGCGGGTGCGGACGTCGTGCACGACTCGTTCTTCGACACCCTCCAGGTGCGGGTGCCGGGGCGCGCTGCCGAGTTCGTGGAGCAGGCCCATCACGGTTTCGGCATCCTGCTGCACGCCGCGGATGCCGACACGATCGGCATCTCGATCGACGAGACCACGACGGTCGCCGAGCTCCATCAGGTCGCTCAGGTCTTCGGCGGTGCCCGGGAGCGCGCATTCGGATTCTTCGGCTCCGGTTCGCAGGGCGGCCTCCCCGGCGATCTGCTCCGTCAGGACGAGTACCTCACACACCCCGTCTTCCACGCGCACCGCAGCGAGACGGCGATGATGCGCTATCTCAAGAGCCTCGCCGATCGTGACTATGCGCTCGACCGCGGCATGATCCCGCTCGGGTCCTGCACGATGAAGCTCAACGCGGCGACCGAGATGGCATCGATCACGTGGCCGGAGTTCGCGGGCATCCACCCGTTCGCGCCGGCATCCGATGTCGCGGGGTATCTCGACATGATCACGCAGCTCGAAGCGTGGCTCGCCGAGGTCACGGGGTACGACGCCGTCTCGCTGCAGCCGAACGCCGGGTCGCAGGGCGAGCTGGCCGGCCTCCTCGCCATCCGCGGATACCACCTCGCGAACGGCGACACGCAGCGCACGGTGTGCCTGATCCCGTCGTCCGCGCACGGCACCAACGCGGCCTCCGCAGTGCTCGCCGGAATGAAGGTCGTCGTCGTGGCGTGCGATGAGCTCGGGAACGTCGACCTCGACGACCTGCGGGCGAAGATCGCGGCGCACGCCGACGAGCTCTCGGCGCTGATGATCACCTACCCGTCGACGCATGGTGTGTACGAGCAGGACGTGGTCGAGATCACGACCGCGGTGCACGACGCCGGCGGCCAGGTGTACGTGGACGGTGCGAACCTCAACGCGCTGCTCGGCTACGCCCGGTTCGGCGATCTCGGCGGCGACGTCTCGCACCTCAACCTGCACAAGACGTTCGCGATCCCGCACGGCGGCGGCGGCCCCGGTGTGGGCCCCGTCGCAGCCAAGGCGCACCTCGCGGCCCACCTGCCGTCGCACCCGCTCGCGCAGCGGGCGGAGCATGCGGGCGGATTCGTCTTCGAAGGCGGCGCGGTGTCGGCGGCACCGTACGGATCTGCGGGCATTCTGCCGATCTCGTGGTCCTATGTGCGGATGATGGGCGCCGACGGCCTCCGTCACGCGACCGCGGCCGCGGTGCTGTCCGCGAACTACATCGCCGCGCGCCTGGGCGAGCACTTCCCCGTGCTGTACGCGGGGGAGGACGGCCGGGTGGCGCACGAGTGCATCCTCGACCTGCGTCCGCTTCGCGAGGAGACCGGGATCACCGTCGACGACGTCGCCAAGCGACTGATCGACTTCGGCTTCCACGCACCGACCATGTCGTTCCCGGTCGCGGGGACTCTGATGGTGGAACCCACCGAGTCCGAGGACCTCGGCGAGATCGAGCGGTTCATCGAGGCCATGATCATGATCAAGGCCGAAGCGGATGCCGTCGCCGCCGGGCGCTGGCCCGCGGACGACAACCCTCTCGTCAACGCTCCGCACACGGCAGTCTCGCTGATCGCGGGGGAGTGGGAGCACGCCTACAGCCGTGAAGACGCCGCCTATCCGGTGCACGCTCTGGTGGCAGGCAAGTACTGGCCGCCCGTGCGCCGCATCGACCAGGCGTACGGTGACCGCAACCTCGTGTGCGCCTGCCCGCCGATCGAGGCGTTCGCCTGAACCGAATCCTGAGGGGTGACGGCGTCGTGTCCATGCGGACACGACGCCGTCACTCGTTTCCGTGCATTTCCGCGTGTTTCGGGGATGTTTCAGTTGGTCACCACTCAGTAACGGTTCATTAGCCGAGAGCAGCGTCCGCGAAACCGCGGGTTACAGTCAACTATCCCTACGCGTTCGACGATGAGCGCGCAGTCTGATGAATACCCGTCCACAGGAGGACACAAAGTGAAGCGCAACAAGATCGCCCTTGCGGGCACTGCGCTGTTCGCGATCGGCGCCCTGGCGCTCGCGGGCTGCGCGAGCGGTGGAAGCGGCAATGAAGGCGACGGCGGCTCCGGTGCGAACACCGACGCCGACGCCATCATCACCACGAACGGCTCGGAGCCCGAGAACCCGCTGATCCCCACCAACACCAACGAGGTGGGCGGCGGAAAGATCCTCGACGAGATCTTCGCCGGTCTGATCTACTACGACGCCGACGGCAAGCCCGTCAACGACGTGGCTGAGGAGATCACCACGGAGGACCCGCAGAACCTCACCGTCAAGATCAAGGAAGGCCTGACCTTCACCGACGGTGAAGAAGTCACCGCCGACAACTTCATCAAGGCGTGGAACGAGGGCGCCAAGGCGTCGAACGCTCACCTCTCCAGCTACTTCTTCGAGGACATCGAGGGCTTCAGCTACGACACCGACTCCGAGCTCACGGGTCTCAAGCAGGTCGATGACTACACCTTCACGATCGCGCTGAACAAGCCGGCATCCGACTTCGCTCTGCGTCTCGGCTACTCGGCCTTCTACCCGCTCCCCGACGTCGCGTTCGAGGACATGGAAGCGTTCGGTCAGAACCCGATCGGCAACGGTCCGTACATGATCGACGGCGAAGACGCGTGGCAGCACGACGTCCAGATCGACCTCGTCCGCAACGACGACTACGACGGTGGCCGTCAGGCCGCCAACGGCGGTCTGACCATCAAGTTCTACGCCACGCAGGAGGCCGCATACGCCGACCTGCTGTCGAACGAGGTCGACGTCATCGACGCGATCCCGACGAACTCGCTCCCGGTCTTCACCGACGAGCTCGGCGACCGTGCTGTGAACCAGCCCTCCGCTGTGTTCCAGTCCTTCACCATCGGCCAGTTCCTCCCGCACTTCAGCGGCGAAGAGGGCCAGCTGCGTCGTCAGGCGCTGTCGATGGCGATCAACCGCGAGGAGATCACCGAGACGATCTTCTCGGGCACCCGCACCCCGGCATCCGACTTCACCTCTCCGGTCATCGACGGCTGGTCCGACTCGGTTCCCGGCAGCGAGGTCCTCGACTTCGACCCCGAGAAGGCGAAGGAGCTGTGGGCTGAGGCCGACGCCATCGCACCGTGGGACGGCGAGTTCAAGATCGCGTACAACTCCGACGGCGGCCACGACGCCTGGGTCGACGCGGTGAGCAACAGCATCAAGAACACGCTCGGCATCGAGGCATCGGGTGACCCGTACCCGACCTTCCAGGACCTTCGCACGAAGATCAACGACCGCACCATCACCACGGCTGCGCGCTCGGGCTGGCAGGCCGACTACCCGGGTCTGTACAACTTCCTCGGACCGCTCTACGCCACCGGCGCAGGCTCCAACGACGGTGACTACACGAACCCCGAGTTCGACGAGCTCATCTCCGCCGGCATCAGCAACCCCGACGCCGAGGCTCAGATCGAGGACTTCACCAAGGCGCAGGAGGTCCTGTTCCAGGACCTTCCCGCGATCCCGCTGTGGTACTCGAACGTGACCGGTGGCTTCAGCGAGAACGTCGACAACGTCACGTTCGGCTGGAACTCGGTTCCGCTGTACTACGAGATCACGAAGGCCGGCGAGTAAGTCTGACGGCACTTCACCTGTGAGGCGGTGACGATTCTTCGTCACCGCCTCACAGGCTTGTGTTCACGTAGCTTTCTTTCCCCTCAAGAAGGGACAAGCGGATGCTCGGTTACATTCTGAGACGTCTCCTGCAGGTGATCCCGGTCTTCTTCGGAGCCACCCTGCTCATTTACTTCCTCGTGTTCGCCATGCCCGGCGACCCGATCCTCGCCCTGTTCGGCGACAAGACGCCCAACCCGGCGGTCGTCGAGCAGCTGCGCGCGCAGTACCACCTGGACCAGCCGTTCATCGTGCAGTACTGGTACTACATCACCGGCGTCTTCCAGGGCGACCTGGGCACGACCTACTCGGGCCGCCCGGTCTCGGCTGTGCTCGCCGCCACGCTTCCTGTCACCGGCCGACTCGCAGTCATGGCCATCGCCATCGAGTTCGTGCTCGCCATCGTCATCGGCACCATCTCGGCGCTGCGCAAGGGCAAGCTGTTCGACAACGTCTCGCTCGTCGTGGCGCTGGTCGCGATCGCGATCCCGATCTTCGTGGTGGCGTTCCTCGCGCAGTACTTCCTCGCGATCCAGCTCGGCTGGTTCAAGCCCACGGTGGGTGCGGACAACGACTGGGGCGGGTTGTGGCTGCCGGCGATCGTGCTCGGTTTCAGCCTCTATGCGGTGAGCATGCGTCTCATGCGCAGCTCGGTCATCGAGACCCTGAACCAGGACTGGGTGCGCACGGCGTACAGCAAGGGGCTCTCGCGCAATCGCGTGCTGCCCGTGCACGTGCTGCGCAACTCCCTGATCCCGGTGATCACGAACTCCGCCACGAACTTCGGCGTGCTGCTCGTGGGCGCCACCGTCACCGAGGGCATCTTCAACGTCCCCGGTGTGGGAAACACGCTCTTCCAGGCGATCCAGCGCGGCGAGGGACCCACGGTCGTCTCGTTCGTGACCGTGTTCGTCATCCTGTACGTGTTGGTGAACCTTCTCATCGACCTGCTCTACGGTCTGCTCGACCCGAGGATTCGCTATGCCTGATCCCACATCTCAGAAGCACTACGTCGCTCCGATCGAGACGGAGTCGATCGCGGTCGACGCCGTTCGGATCTCGGACAAGCCCAGCAACCTCTGGCGTGACGCCTGGTTCGACCTGCGTCGTCGTCCGCTGTTCTGGTTCTCGGTCGTCCTCGCGCTGTTCTTCCTCGTGATGGCGCTGTGGCCGACTCTGTTCACCGCGACGCCGCCGAACAACGACTGCCAGCTATCGAACAGCAACGGCGGTCCGACGGACGGACACCCGCTCGGGTTCACGTTCCAGGGCTGCGACATCTATGCGCGCATCGTCTGGGGTGCTCAGACGTCGCTGGCCGTCGGCCTCATCGCGACGCTGATCTCGTCCGTTCTCGGCCTGATCATGGGAGCTCTCGCGGGCTTCTACGGCGGATGGCTCGACTCGGTGCTCTCGCGCATCGGCGACATCTTCTTCGCCATCCCGTACATCCTCGCGGCCGTCGTCGTGATGACCGTGTTCCGGGATTCCCGTTCGGTGTGGACGCTCGCGTTCGCCATCGGAGCGTTCGCCTGGGCGTCCACGGCTCGCGTCGTGCGGGCCGAGGTGCTCCGTGTGCGTCAGGCGGACTTCGTGATGGCGTCGCAGGCGCTCGGTCAGTCGAAGTTCAAGATCCTCCTGAACCACGTGGTCCCGAACGCCATCGCTCCGCTGCTCGTCGTCTCGACGCTCGGCCTCGCCGCCGCGATCGTCGCGGAAGCGACGCTCTCGTTCCTCGGGGTGGGTCTCGGCAGCGACGTGATGTCGTGGGGAAATGACATCGCGAAGGCTCAGGCATCGCTGCGTGTCGCGCCGATGGCGCTCATCTATCCGTCGATCGCTCTCACCCTCGCGGTGCTGGCGTTCGTCACCCTGGGCGAGCTCATCCGAGACGCCCTCGACCCGAAGGCGAGGGCACGCCGATGAGCGAGCGAATCACCGAACAGGTCCCGCTGCTGAGCATCCGCGACCTGAGCGTCGCGTTCCGCACGCAGGAGGGTCTGCGCGAAGTGCTCCACGGAGTGAGCTTCGACGTCATGCCCGGAGAGACCGTCGCGATCGTGGGCGAGTCGGGCTCGGGCAAGTCCACGACGGCCACGGCCATCGTGAACCTGCTGCCCGGCACCGGCCAGGTCACCGCGGGATCGATCACCCTCGAGGGACGCGAGCTCACGACGCTCAACCGTCGCGAGATCGAGGCCGTCCGAGGCCGGGACATCGGCTTCGTGCCGCAGGACCCGATGTCGAACCTCAACCCCGTCTGGAGTATCGGCTTCCAGGTGAAGGAGGCGATCCGTGCGAACGGCATCGCCCAGGGGCGCGATGCGGCCAAGGCGCGCACCGTCGAGGTGCTGCAGCAGGCCGGACTCGCCGACGCCGAGAAGCGTCTGCACCAGTTCCCGCACCAGTTCTCGGGAGGCATGCGCCAGCGCGCGCTGATCGGGATGGGCCTCGCGGCCGACCCCAAGCTGCTCATCGCCGACGAGCCGACCTCGGCTCTCGACGTCACTGTGCAGCGCGTGATCCTCGACCACATGGCGTCGCTCACCCGTGACAAGGGCACCTCTGTGCTCCTGATCACGCACGATCTCGGTCTCGCAGCCGAGCGTGCGGACAAGATCATCGTGATGAACGGCGGCAACATCGTCGAGTCCGGTCCCAGCCGCGAGATCCTCGAGAACCCGCAGCACCCGTACACGAAGCGACTGGTCGCCGCGGCGCCCAGCGTCGCATCGCAGCGCATCCAGGCGGTGGTGGAGGACCGGGGGATCGAGACGCTCGACGACCTCGCCGACATCCCGCCGACGGTGCGCGTCGCCGGACTCACGAAGGACTACCGGATCCGCCAGGGGAACTTCCGCAGTGAAGCGTTCCGCGCTGTCGACGACGTGTCCTTCGAGATCCCTCGCGGCAAGACGCTCGCGCTCGTGGGCGAGTCGGGCTCTGGCAAGTCCACGGTCGCCAAGATGGTGCTGAAGCTCGAAGAGCCGACCAGCGGAACCATCGAGATCGACGGGCAGGATGTGTCGAGGCTGTCGAATGCGCAGGCGTTCGGTCTGCGTCGGCGCATGCAGCCGGTCTTCCAGGACCCGTACGGCTCGCTCGATCCACTGCGCAACATCGGCAACACGATCGCCGAGCCGATGCAGATCCACGGCGTCGGCGATCGCGCCTCGCAGCGCGAGCGGGTCGAGGAGTTGCTCGACCAGGTCTCGCTTCCGCGCGTCCTCGCGACCCGGTATCCGAACGAGCTCTCGGGCGGTCAGCGTCAGCGTGTCGCGATCGCACGCGCTCTCGCGCTCAAGCCCGACATCATCGTCCTCGACGAGGCGGTGTCGGCGCTCGACGTGCTGGTGCAGGATCAGGTGCTGCAGCTGCTGGCCGAGCTCCAGTCGGAGCTGGGGCTCACCTACCTGTTCATCACTCACGACCTCGCGGTCGTCCGAGTGTCGAGCGATCTGGTGTGCGTCATGGAGAAGGGCAAGATCGTCGAGCAGGGCACTGTCGACGAGATCTTCGCGAATCCCCAGCAGGAGTACACCGATCGTCTGCTCAAGGCGATCCCCGGGGCGACCATCACCCTCGGCGGTCACTGAGAGTGAGCATCGACCCTCGACCGGAGGCCGCACGGACTTTCCGTGCGGCCTCCGGGCCTGTCTCCCTCGTGCTGTGCTCGCTGCTCGCGATCTTCCTGCTCGGCGACGCCGTCGTACGCGCCGGCTGGGGCCAGATGCTCCTGCTCGCACCCTGGGTGCTGCTCGGACTCTGGGTGGTCTACGAGATCGCGTTCGTCTCGGTCGTCCGCATCGACGACCAGGGAGCGATGGTGCAGAACATGCTGCGTCGCGCCTCGTTCGGCTGGAGCCGCGTGCGCGACGTCGACCTGCGCTGGCAGCTTGTCTTCTCGCTCGACGACGGCACCGACCTGTCGAGCTACGGAGGGCCGGCTCGAGCGCGGCCCGTGCGACGCGCGACCGGCGACGACGAGGCCAAGGCCCCCGTCGCGCTCCGCGACCTCACCGACGTCCGTGACCGCTGGCAGGCGGCTCTCTCCGGTGCGGACGCGCCGATCCGCCGCACGTGGGACTATCGGGCGCTCATCGCCCTCGGTGTCATCGTACTCTGGGCCGTGGCGTCGATCCTGATCGCGAACGGCTGACCCCGCCTCGGCTCTCAGCCGGGCAGCCCGAACAGCGCCGGCCAGGTCGCCGCAGCCCACGGGTAGCCGACGAACACGGTCGCGTCGATCAGGAAGTGCGCCACCAGGAACGGCATCAGCCGGCCACTGCGCTGGAACAGCCAGCCGAACAGCAGGCCCATCGCGAAGTTGCCGATGAAGGCGCCGGGCCCCTGGTAGAGGTGGTAGCTCGCGCGCAGCAGTGACGTCGTCAGGATGATGGTCCACGGGCCCCACCCGAGCTGCTTCAGACGGGCGAACAGATATCCCAGCACCACGAACTCCTCCTGGAGCGATGCACGGGCTGCCGCGAGAAGGAGGATCGGCACGGTCCACCAGTGGGCGCCCTGGCCCGAGGGGTCGACCGCGACGAAGATCCCCATGGCTCTTCCGGCCAGGTAGAGCCCGATCCCCGGGATGCCGATCGCCGCGACGAGCAGTGCGCCCCGCCCGATGTCGGCACCCACGCGGGTCCCGTCGAGGCCGAGCCTGCCGAGGTGCGGCCTCGACGACTGCCAGAGCAGGAAGCAGACGAGCAGCACCGGGACGATCGAGAATCCGATCGAGAGGACCTGATAGATCAGGTCGAAGATCTCCCGATCGCTGCGGGACGGATTGAGCGCGGCCGTCTGATCGGCGAGAGGCGTCTCGTCGGTGAGTCGGTAGGCCAGCTGCACGATCGCGTACACCGCGGACTGCCCGAGGCCGAGCGCGAGGACGATCGCGATCTCCCACCACAGGCGTGCTCTCGGGGATGGGGCGTTCGAGGGGAGGCTCATGGCATCACCGATCGTACTCGCGCGGCTGGCACTGCTATGGCATGGGCGCGTGCACTTCGACAGCCCACGTGCGCATGAGCTGTCGCTCTTCGGCTGTGCAGATGTAGTCGTAGCCGTAGTCGCGACCGTCGAAGGTCAGGGTCCACAGATCCAGATAGGTCAGTGCGTAGCAGTCGGCGAACACCTCGCTGTTCCCCTGAAAGTGCCCCTGCTCGACGAGGACGCCAGATGACCCCAGCTCGGCCCCGTTCGCATCGCTGTCGGCTCGCATGTAGAGGTGCGAGAGCTCGTGCAGAACGACCAGACGGATGGCGGTGTCGCCGCCGAGCTGGTCTTCAGGCAGAAGGTGAACCGTCAGCGTTTCCTCGGAGATGCAGCCGATCGTCACACTTCCGTCATCCGGTTCTCCGGGGGTCCCGCACTCGGTGTCCGCGTTCCATGCGATGTCGATGAATCCCTGGCCGGCTTCGTCGACGATCGCCTCGCTGACCGAACCGGAGACGTTCGCTCGTCGCGCGGCGGCGTCGGCGATCCGCTGCTCGAGGCTCTGCCGGATGGCCTTGGCTTCGCTCGCATGGTCAGCGACCGACGCGTCGGTGACAGGGGGCTGCGAGATCGACGCCTCCAGGCGTCGGAACGTCATGAGGTCCGCGACCAGGGGAGCCACCGGGTTCGCCTCGATCTGTGCATAGAGCTCATAGAACCTGCTCCGCTCCGCATCGAACGCCGCCAGCGACTCGGAGCGGGAGCCGGTTCCCTGTGCTGCCGGCTGCTCCGGCGACGAAGAGGACGCAAACAGCCCTGCGACGACGAGCACCACGACGAGGGCGAAGCCCAGCAGAGCGATTCCACCGCAACCGAGGAGCGCGCACAGCCCGCCCCTTCCTCGCCGCGGAACAGGGGCTGGAGCTGGAGCAGCCATCGCCGCTCGGATCGCGGGATTGACTGCGAGTATCCACTCGCGCAGCTGCGGGTAGCAGGCGGGGTGATGCAGTAGGAGCGAATGCAGATCTCCCCGGCGTGCGGCTATCTCTGCGAGCAGAGCGGGTGGCGTCGCAGGATTCTGCACGGCGGCCAGGTCGGTGTCGTGCATGTGGCCGCTCATGCGGCCACGGTATCGCACAGCCCTCGCATCGGCGCGACGGTCGAGGTCGTACTTCGCCGTTCAGGAACGACTCGCCCGAATACGATAGTCTGGAACGTCGGCTTCTCGGCAAAACCCCACACTCTTTAGGACATCTGCATGGCGCACGCCCTTCGCTCTGACCTCCGCAACGTCGCAATCGTCGCGCACGTCGACCACGGCAAGACCACTCTCGTCGACGCCATGCTGCGTCAGACCGGCTCGTTCGGCGAACACGCCCACGTCGATGAGCGCGCGATGGACTCGAACGACCTCGAGCGCGAGAAGGGCATCACGATCCTCGCCAAGAACACGGCGATCACCTACAAGGGCAAGCATGCTCAGGGCAAGGAGATCACGATCAACGTGATCGACACCCCCGGCCACGCCGACTTCGGTGGTGAGGTCGAGCGCGGCCTGTCGATGGTCGACGGCGTCGTGCTGCTCGTCGACGCCAGCGAGGGCCCGCTCCCGCAGACCCGTTTCGTGCTGCGCAAGGCTCTCGAGGCCAAGCTGCCCGTCATCCTCCTGGTCAACAAGACCGACCGTCCCGACGCTCGTATCGCCGAGGTCGAGGAAGAGGCCCACGACCTGCTGCTCGGCCTCGCGTCCGACCTCGTCGACGACGTGCCCGACCTCGATGTCGACGCCCTGCTCGACGTTCCCGTCGTCTACGCGTCCGGCCGTGCCGGCGCGGCCTCGCAGAACCGCCCCGCCGACGGATCGCTGCCCGACAACGACGACCTCGAGCCGCTGTTCGAGGCGATCCTCGAGCACGTCCCCGCTCCCGCCTACGACGACGAGCACCCGCTGCAGGCCTGGGTCACCAACCTCGACTCCAGCCCCTTCCTCGGTCGTCTCGCTCTGCTGCGCGTCTTCAACGGCACGCTGAAGAAGGGCCAGACGGTCGCCTGGGTCCGCGCTGACGGCACGCACCAGAACGCACGCATCACCGAGCTGCTCAAGACGCGGGCGCTCGAGCGCTACCCGGCCGATTCGGCGGGCCCGGGCGACATCGTCGCCATCGCCGGCTTCGAGAACATCACGATCGGCGAGACGATCGCCGACCCCGAGGATGTCCGGCCGCTTCCCGCGATCACCGTCGACGACCCGGCCATCTCGATGACGATCGGCACCAACACCTCGCCGCTCATGGGCAAGGTCAAGGGTCACAAGCTCACCGCTCGCATGGTCAAGGACCGTCTCGACAAGGAGCTGATCGGCAACGTCTCGCTCAAGGTCGTCGACATCGGACGCCCGGACGCCTGGGAGGTGCAGGGCCGCGGAGAGCTGGCGCTGGCCATCCTCGTCGAGAACATGCGCCGTGAGGGCTTCGAGCTCACCGTCGGCAAGCCGCAGGTGGTCACGAAGAAGATCGACGGCAAGACGTACGAGCCGTTCGAGCACCTCACGATCGACACGCCGGAGGAGCACCTCGGCGCGATCACGCAGCTTCTGGCGAACCGCAAGGGCCGCATGGAGAACATGACGAACCACGGCACCGGCTGGGTGCGCATGGAGTTCATCGTCCCGTCGCGCGGTCTCATCGGGTTCCGCAGCGAGTTCCTCACGACGACCCGAGGCACCGGCATCGCGAACGCGATCTCGCACGGCTACGAGCCGTGGGCCGGTTCCATCACGACCCGTCAGAACGGCTCGATCGTGGCCGACCGTCAGGGCGTCGTGACTCCGTTCGCGATGATCGCCCTGCAGGAGCGCATGTCGTTCTTCGTGCAGCCCACGCAGGAGGTCTACGAGGGCATGGTCATCGGCGAGAACTCCCGCGCCGACGACATGGACGTCAACATCACGAAGGAGAAGAAGCTCACCAACATGCGTGCGGCGAGCTCCGACACCTTCGAGTCGATGACGCCCCCGCGCCAGCTGACGCTCGAGGAGAGCCTCGAGTTCGCCCGTGACGACGAATGCGTCGAGGTCACGCCCGAGGTCGTCCGCATCCGCAAGGTGAATCTCGACGCGAACACTCGTGCGCGTGAGACCGCTCGCCTGAAGCGCCAGGACGCGAACGTCTGAGAATCGTCTGAGAGAAGGGGCCCTGTACCGCCGGAAACGGCGGTACAGGGCCCCTTTCTCACGAAACGTCCAGGAGTGCCGTTGCAGAATCGTTACCTTGCGCCTGGGGCGATCTCCCGATGAGTGTCCTGTGACGGGCGTACGACGACCCGAAAGTCGAACCCAATGCTTCACACCACCCGTGCGCTTCGGCGCGCCCACGCGGCGGCGACAGCTCGTAACGCCATCACGGCGCGTCGCCCGAAACTGATTCTCGGAACGATCACCGGAGGCGTGCTCGGCCTCGCTCTGACGGTCGGCATCGTGTCCGCCCCCGCGGCCGGCGCCGAGCTGCCGGACGCCGTCGCAGGCGTCACCTCGTTCGTCACCGGCGAGCCGGACGCCCCGGCCAAGAGCGCGGATGACTCGGCGCTCACGATGGTCGCCGCTCAGGATGCCGTCGCGGCAGCTGAGGCGCTGAACGCAGAGGTCGCGGCATCGGGCCTCGATCTGGGCGCCGCACCCTCGAGCGTCGACACGGCTGACGTGACCACGTGGGTCGATCAGCTGGCGGACCGTGATGACTTCTCGAACAGAGAGCTCTCGAGCCTGACCGCGTACGCAGTCACCGGAACGGACGAGATCGTCGCGGAGACCGCTGCGCTGCAGGCGTCCTATGTCGCAACCCAGGAGGCGAAGGCCGCTGCGGACGCGGCTGCGGCCCAGGCGGCGGCTGAAGCCGCGGCGCTCGCTCAGACGAACACCGTCGACGGCGCGAAGGCCGCGGCTCGCGACATCGCGTCGAGCGAGTACGGCTGGGGCGAGGACCAGTTCTCCTGCCTGAACTCGCTGTGGACCAAGGAGTCCGGCTGGAACTACAAGGCGTACAACGCCTCGGGTGGCGCGACGGGGATCCCGCAGGCTCTGCCCGGAAGCAAGATGGCGTCAGCCGGGTCCGACTGGCAGACCAACGCGGCCACTCAGATCCGCTGGGGCCTCGGGTACATCTCGTCGGTCTACGGCACCCCCTGCAGTGCGTGGGGCCACTCCCAGTCGGTGAACTGGTACTGAGCCGCAGCTCCGCACACCCTCCCTCCGAGACCCACCCCGCCTGCGTGCGGTGGTGGGTCTCGGTGTGTCCGGACATGTGTCGCAACAGGGCACTGCATGCCCTAGGCAGCGCGACGCATTGGCACTACGGTGAGCGATGACGGCTGGGGGGTCGTGGACTCGAAGGAGAACGCATGGACGTCGCGGCGCTGGCTGGCATCCCGCAGCAGGTCTCGACGGGTGGGCTGCCCGGGTGGGAGAGGGTCGACCAGCTCGTGCGTGAGGCTCATCGTCTGTATGCGCAGGACCACGGCGGCGCGGTCGCCGACTACATCCCGGTGCTCGCCGACGCCGACCCCGAGCTGTTCGGTCTCGCGGTCATCGAGGTCGACGGCGGCCTGCATGACGCCGGGGATGCGCAGCATCCGTTCTCGATCCAGTCGATCTCGAAGATGTTCGTCTACGCCCTGGCGATCCAGGAGCACGGCCATGAGCGGGTGCGCGACATCGTCGGCGTCAACAACACGGGCCTCGCCTTCAACTCCCTGATGGCGCTCGAGCTCAACGGCGGACACCCCATGAATCCGATGGTCAACGCCGGTGCGATCGCGACGACGGCACTGATGCCGGGGCAGACGGCTGTCGAGCAGTGGGAGCGCGTGCGCGAGGGGCTCTCTGCTTTCGCCGGCCGCGCGCTGAGCCTCGACGGCGTGGTGTACGCCTCGGAAGCCGCGACCAACGAGCGCAACCGGGCGATGGGCTGGCTGCTCCGCAGCTATGGACGGCTGGTCGGCGACCCCGACGAGGTCGTCGACGTCTACACGCGTCAGTGCGCTCTCAGCGTCACGGCCCACGACCTCGCGGTGATGGGGGCGACGCTCGCCGACGGCGGCGTGAATCCGATCACGGGCGAGCGGGTGGTCTCTGCGGACGTCTGCCGCGACACTCTCGCAGTGGTGGCATCCACGGGCCTCTACGAGGCCTCGGGTGAGTGGCTGTTCGAGATCGGGCTGCCCGCCAAGTCGGGTGTGGCAGGAGGGATCGTCGCCGTCGCGCCGGGCAAGGGTGCCGTCGCCGGATTCTCACCGCGCCTCGACGCGGCGGGAAACTCCGTGCGATCGCAGCTCGCCATCGGTCACCTCTCCCGCGCTCTCGGACTGAACCTGTTCGCCTCCGCGCCCGCGCCGACCGCTCGGTCGACGGACTGACCTCCTTCCCCGCTCAGAGGACCCTGCCATGACACTCACTGCTCCGGCATCCACGAAGACCTCCTGGATGCCGCTCGTCAGTCTCTTCCTCGCCCAGGTGCTCATGTCGTTCAACGTGGCAGCCCTACCGATATCCCTCGGTGGCATGGTCAGTGAGTTCGGCGTGCCGCCGACGGTCGCCAGCACCACCATCGTGATGTACGGCCTCGCCGTGGCCGCCCTCGTGATGACCGGCGCGAAGCTCGGTCAGCGGGTCGGCTGGGTCCTCATCTTCCGGATCGTGATCGGCTTGTTCGCCGCGTCGTCGGTGCTGATGATCGTGTCCCCGAGCGTGGGCTGGGCCATCGCGGGGCAGGCGGTCGCCGGCGCCGCCGCAGCGATCATCGTCCCCTCGATCGTGGCGCTGATCGCCGAGAACTATCGGGGCGCGCAGCAGGCGACGGCGATCGGTGCGATCGGGTCCGCCCGAGCCATTTCGGGAGTCACCGCGTTCCTCATCGGCGGCACGCTCGGCACCCTGGTCGGATGGCGGCCGATGTTCTTCATCGTGTTCGGCATCGCCGTGGTCGTCTTCGCGTTCAGCTTCACGCTGCGAGGTGATGGGGGAGACGCGTCGATCCGCATCGACCTCGTGGCGTCGCTCCTCATCGGCGCGGCCATCGTGCTTCTGACCCTGGGTTTCAACAACCTCAACGGGTGGGGTGCCGTCGCTGCGACCGAGGCCGCACCCTTCAACATCCTCGGGCTCTCGCCTGCGCCCGCCTTCGTCGTCGTCGGGGTCGTGCTCGGTCAATGCTTCTTCGTCTGGACTCGCCGTCGGATGGCCGAGGGCAAGGTGCCGCTGATCGACCTCAGCATCCTCGACTCGTCGAAGGAGCGCGCTGCCGTGTACGCGATGTTCATCGTCGTGGCGCTCGAGGCGTGCGTGAACTTCACCATCCCCCTGTACATCCAGATCGTGCAGGGAAGGACGCCCTTCGACACGTCGCTCGCGATGATGCCTTTCAACCTGACCGTGTTCATCACCGCCACACTTGTCGTCCGGTTCTACAAGCGCTACCCGCCGCGGGTCATCGGCGTCTTCGGCTTCATCCTCACCACGGTCGCGCTCGTCTGGCTGTCCTTCGTGGTGAACAACAACTGGGAGACGCTTCCGACGATCCTCGGGCTGGTCGTGTTCGGCATCGGTCAGGGTGCGCTCGTGACCCTCGTCTTCAACGTGCTCGTCACCGCGGCGCCGGCTGAGCTCGCGGGTGATGTCGGCTCGTTGCGCGGCACCACGCAGAATCTCGCCTCGGCGGTCGGGACCGCTCTGGCCGGCGCACTCCTCGTCTCGCTCCTCGGGGTGAGCATCGGCCGCGCGGTCGTCGAGCACCCCGAGCTGCCGCCGTCGCTCGTCGCGCAGGTCGACATGGACAACCTGAACTTCGTCAGCAACGACGACCTGCGCGCAGCACTCGAGCAGACGGATGCGACGCCCGAGCAGGTCGACGCGGCGGTGGCCGTCAACGAGGAGTCGCGTCTGGGGACGCTGCGACTCGGCCTGCTGCTGCTCGCGGGACTCAGTGCCGTGGCGATCCTGCCTGCATCCCGGCTGCCGAAGTACAAGCCGGACGAGATCCCGGACCCGTCACCGGTCTCGGGCTCCGCGCCGAAGTGATGCTCAGCGCAGCTCCGAGATGAGCACCGCACTGGTCGAGGCGACGGTCGCCTCGAACACGTGGGGCGCGTCTCCGGCGTACGAGAGATAGTCGCCCGGGTTCAGCAGCACGGGGGCGTCCGACGGACCGATCCGAGCCTGGCCGGAGATGAGGATCACGTGTTCGGTCGTTCCCGCGTGATGCGGATCGGAGCGGCGTGGATCCCCGGGATCCGCGTGGATCAGGTACACATCCCGCCTCGCACCCGGCGGGCTCGCTGAGAGCAGGGTCGCGCTGTACGCGGCGACCGACGACGGGACGCCCGTGAGGTCATCGGCGCGGATGAGCGTCGGCGCGTTGCTCTGCTGATCGACGAGGACGGCGAACGGCACCCCGAGCGCGACGCCGAGCGCCCAGAGCGTCTCGACGCTGGGGTTGCCGGCACCGGACTCCAGTTGGGAGACGGTCGCCTTCGAGATTCCCGCTCGACGCGCCAACTCCGACACGGACAGTCCGGCTCTCTCCCTCTCTCTGCGCAGAGTGCGGGCGATGCGCGTTCGGAGTTCCTCCATGTGTTCATCATGTCAAACGATCGTTCGCTTGACTATCCCGGACACCGCGTTCAGAATGATGGTCATGTGTTCACCGCAGCGAACGATCGTGCGATGAGCGCCGACCGCGAGGTCTGGCGTGAAGCGCTGGGAGTCGTGCTCGCCACCAGCGCCTATGGCATCTCGTTCGGCGCGCTGGCCGTGGCATCCGGACTCGACGTCTGGCAGGCGTGCGTGCTGAGCCTGCTGATGTTCACGGGCGGGTCGCAGTTCGCCTTCGTCGGAGTCTTCGCCGCCGGAGGAGTGTCCGCACTGCCGTCGGCGATCGCGTCGGCCGCGCTGCTGGGAGTGCGCAATGTCGCATACGGCATGCGGATGTCACCCGTCGTCGGCACGACCACCGGACGGCGGATAGCGGCGGCGCACTTCACGATCGACGAGTCGACCGCCGTGGCCATCTCGCAGACTGATCCGCGGCTGAGGCAGGTCGGCTTCTGGGTCACCGGGATCGGCATCTTCATCGGCTGGAACATCACGACCCTGATCGGGGCACTCGTCGGCGACGTGCTCGGTGACCCCAAGACCTGGGGGCTGGATGCTGCGGCGGCCGCGGCGTTCCTGGCTCTGCTCTGGCCGCGCCTGAAGGAACGTCAGGCCATAGCGGTCGGGGTGGCTGCGGCGGTGGTGGCGGCCGCCCTCACGCCGTTCATCATGCCCGGGCTGCCCGTGCTCGTGGCAGCCGTCGTCGCGATCATCGTGGGCTGGTTCAACTGGCTCGGTCGAGTCGATGCCTCCGCACTCGACGGTGGGGAGGCCGCCGCGTGAGCATCTGGAGTGCGATCCTTCTCGCTGCGGTGATCTGCCTCGCTCTGAAGGCCGCCGGGTACCTCGTGCCGCCCTCGGTGCTCGAGGCACCGCGACCGGCGCGCATCTCCGATCTGCTCACCGTGGCCCTGCTCGCCGCGCTCGTGGCCGTGCAGACCCTCGGAGCCGGGCAGGCCGTCGTCGTCGATGCACGGGTTCCCGCTCTGCTCGTCGCGGCCGGGCTTCTCTGGCTGCGTCAGTCGTTCCTCGTCGTGGTGGTCGCGGCCGCCCTCGTCGCGGCTCTCCTGCGCCTGTTCGGGCTCGCTGTCTGAGCGCCCCTTCGCGGCGGCGCGCGTAGGATCGACTCGTGCGTATCGGATGGATCTCCCGGGTGCTCTCCTGGATCGCCGCGGCTCTCGTCGGCGGCGTGTTCGGCGTCGCAGGGACGATCGGTCACAGCCTCATGTGGGGTCCCGTGCCCGTCGGACTCATCGTCGGAGCGATCGCGTGCGGCGCGATCCTCGTCGCGATCCGCGCGCTCACCCACGACCGAGGCGCGACTCTCGCCGCGGGGCTCGGCATGCTCGGCATGCTGGTGCTCATCTCCGGCGTCGGGCCCGGGGGATCGGTGGTCGTCGAAGACACGCTCAGCGGTCGCATCTGGACCTATCTCGTCGCGGGGCTCGTGCTCCTCGCTGTCGCATGGCCCTCGTTCTCGCGGCTTCCGACTCGCACCGAGGCGCAGGCGTCGACGGCCGCGGCATCCGGCACGGCGCCCGGCGCAGACGAGGCGACCGCCCCTCGTGCCCCCGTCCTGGGCGATCGGACCGGCGGCGAGTCGTAGACTGGAGGGGTGACGTATGTGATCGCCCTCCCGTGCGTCGATGTCAAGGATCGCGCCTGCATCGACGAGTGCCCCGTTGACTGTATCTACGAGGGCGAACGCTCGCTGTACATCCACCCCGACGAATGCGTCGACTGCGGCGCGTGCGAACCCGTCTGCCCGGTCGAGGCGATCTACTACGAAGACGACGAGTTCTTCGACGAGGTGGGCTCCCCGGGCGGTGCGGCCAAGGTTGGCGTCATCGCACACGATCACCCGATCATCGCCGCTCTCCCGCCGCAGGGCGAGTAGTCCGTGAGTGTTCGCGATCTCGCCGACTACCCGTGGGACGCGGTCGTTCCCTACCGCGAACGCGCCGCGCGCCATCCGGACGGAATCGTCGACCTGTCGGTCGGTTCGCCCGTCGACCCGACGCCCGAGCTGATCCGCCGGGCGCTGTCGGAGGCGACCGATGCGCACGCCTACCCTCAGACCGTCGGCACTCCCGCCCTTCGTGAGGCGATCGTCGAGTGGTACGCGCGGCGCAGGGGAGTGAGCGACCTGACCGTCGACAACGTCCTGCCCACCATCGGCTCGAAGGAGCTGGTGGCTCTGCTGCCGACCCTTCTGGGCCTGGGGGAGGGTGACATCATGGTGCATCCCCGAATCGCCTACCCGACCTATGAGGTGGGTGCTCGCGTCGTGGGAGCGACCCCGCTGCCGTCCGACGATCCGACGGAGTGGCCTGACGGCACCAAGCTCATCTGGATCAACACGCCCGGGAATCCGGACGGCCGTACCTGGACCGTGGAGGAACTGGCTGCTGCGGTCGAGCGGGCTCGAGAGCTGGGAGCCGTGCTCGCGAGCGACGAGTGCTACGCCGAGCTCGGCTGGGACGGCCGCTGGGCGACTGAGCCGATTCCGTCGATCCTCGACCCTCGCGTGACCGGTGGCAGCAGGGCCAATCTGCTCAGCGTCTACTCGCTCAGCAAGCAGTCGAATCTCGCCGGCTACCGTGCGGCATTCGTCGCAGGGTGCGCGCGCATCGTCGGCGAACTGCTCACCGCGCGCAAGCACCTGGGGCTGATGCCGCCAGAGCCGGTGCAGCACGCCATGGCAGTGGCGCTGGGCGATGACGAGCACGTCGCCGCTCAGAAGGCGCTCTACCGAGCGCGACGCGACATGCTGCGGCCTGCGCTCGAGGCGGCGGGGTTCCGGATCGACGGCTCGGAGGCCGGGCTCTACCTGTGGGCGACGGAGGGGCAGGACGCCTGGGCGAGCATCGAGCGGCTCGCCGATCTCGGCATCCTGGCGGGTCCCGGTCCGTTCTACGGTGAGTTCTCGACCCAGCACGTGCGACTGGCTCTGACGGCTCCCTCCGACAGGATCGCTGAGGGCGCGCGGCGTCTGCACGAACAGGCCGTGTAGGTTCTGGCCTCAGATCAGTGGTTCTTTTGTCGGTTGTCACAGTAGGCCTGTGTGCCTACTAGGCTGTAAAGGCGATTCGGTCGTGTATCGACGATCTCGAACTGACCTGGTGCACAGCGCCGTGACATCGCCACATCCGACTTGATGACGATCCATGAGGAGGCCCGCGTGAGCGCAGCGGCAGAGCAGCAGGCGACGGCGAAGCTGACGATCGGCGATACGACCGCTGAATTCCCACTCGTGCGCGGCACGGCCGGCAACGACAGCATCGACTTCTCGACGCTGACGCGGCAGACGGGTTACACGGGACTCGACTACGGGTTCGTCAACACGGCGTCGACGAAGTCCGCGATCACGTTCATCGACGGAGACAAGGGCATCCTGCGCTACCGCGGGTATCCGATCGAGCAGCTTGCCGGTTCGACGAGCTACCTCGAGGTCGCCTGGCTCCTCATCTACGGCGAGCTTCCCTCCGCCGCCGAGCTCGCCGAGTTCGACGAGAAGATCCGTCGGCACACACTGCTGCATGAAGACCTCAAGCGCTTCTTCTCGGCGCTTCCGCACACCGCGCACCCCATGTCGGTGCTGTCGTCTGCCGTCGCAGCCCTCTCGACCTACTACGAGGGTCAGACCGACCCGCACAACCCCGAGCACGTCGAGCTGAACATGATCCGGATGCTGGCCAAGCTGCCGGTCATCGCGGCGTATGCACACAAGAAGAGCATCGGCCAAGCGTTCCTGTACCCCGACAACTCCCTCGGCTTCGTCGAGAACTTCCTGAAGCTCAACTTCGGCGTGCATTCCGAGGAGTATCAGGTCAACCCCGTGATGTCGAAGGCCCTCGAGCTGCTGCTGATCCTGCACGAGGACCACGAGCAGAACGCGTCGACCTCGACTGTGCGTCTCGTCGGCTCGACGGGCGCGAACCAGTTCGCCTCGATCTCCGCCGGCATCCAGGCTCTCTCCGGCCCGCTGCACGGCGGTGCGAACGAAGCCGTGCTCACCATGCTCGGGCAGATCCGCGATTCCGGTCAGAGCGTCTCGCGCTTCGTCGAGCGGGTGAAGAACAAGGAAGAGGGCGTGAAGCTGATGGGCTTCGGGCACCGGGTCTACAAGAACTACGACCCGCGCGCCAAGCTCGTCAAGGAGGCGGCGGGCGAGGTGCTCGCCGAGCTCGGCGTCACGGATCCGCTGCTCGACCTCGCTCAGGAGCTCGAGGAGCTGGCTCTCGCCGACGATTACTTCAAGGAGCGTCGTCTCTACCCGAACGTCGACTTCTACACCGGCGTGATCTACAAGGCGATGGGCTTCCCGACGCGCATGTTCACCGTGCTGTTCGCGATCGGCCGTCTGCCCGGTTGGCTCGCACAGTGGCGCGAGCTGCAGCTCGACCCGCAGACCAAGATCGGTCGCCCGCAGCAGCTCTACACAGGATCTCCCGAGCGCACCTTCCAGACCCGCTGAATCGACTCGCGATGCCTGTCGTGAGCGCGGAGGCCGTCGTGCCGGTGGATCCGGCGACGGCCTTCGCCGTCTCACAGACGACGGGTGCGATCCGACGCCGGTGGGATCCGTTCATCAGTGAGCAGCACTTCCTCGATGGCGCCGATGTCGCGGCCAAGGATGTGCGGACGTTCACCAGGCAGCGCTTCGGCTTGTCGATGGTGAGCCGGTATGTGTCCTACGCCCCGCCGAGGAACGTCGGGATGGTCATGGAGACCGGGCCGTGGTTCTTCACGAAGCTCGGCGGAGGCTGGCGGTTCACCGAGGTGCCTGAGGGCACGCTCGCCGTCTGGAAGTACAACTTCTCGTGTCAGCCGACCTGGCTCGCGCCGATCGCCGAGTGGATCGGCGCGCGGGTGCTCGGGCTCGAGATCCGTCGGCGCATCGCCGGTTTCGCCCGAGGGTGCTCAGATCCGCAGGTGCTGGCCGCCGTTCGCGGCTGACCTCGCGCAGGCGGGACGAAGAAGGCGGGTGCCCCGACGCTGAGCGTCGGCGCACCCGCCTGTATGTCTCTCGGGTCAGCGGCCCTGCGAACCGCGACCACGGCCGCCCTGGCCGCCGGAGCGGGATCCGCCCTGGCCACCCTGACGGCTGCCGGCCGTGGCGCCCTGGCCGCCCTGGCCCGAGCGCGGACGACGGCTGCGGCGCGACGGCGGGTTGGCCGCTGAATTGCGCTCGCCACCGGCGGGGCGCTGCTTCGACGACTGACGCTGCTGCTGCTGGGGCTGAACCGGAGCCGGACGAACGTGCGGCGCACGCTCGGGGACGAGCTCGGTGACGGCGTTCGACGTGACGGGCTCGAGCGCGGCGGTGATCGACGCCTTGCGCAGGAGGTCCTTCACATCACGACGCTGCTCGGGGAGGACCACCGTGACGACGGTTCCCGCGGCTCCCGCACGGGCGGTGCGGCCGGAGCGGTGCAGGTATGCCTTGTGCTCCATGGGCGGGTCGACGTGGACGACGAGGTCGACGTTGTCGACGTGCACGCCACGGGCGGCGACGTCGGTCGCGACGAGGACGCGCACGCCTCCGTCGGCGGGATCTGACGAGAAGGCGCCGAGGTTGCGCTCACGCGCGTTCTGCGAGAGGTTTCCGTGCAGATCGACAGCGGGGATGCCCGCCGCGGTCAGCTGCTTCGCGAGCTTCTTCGCCTGGTGCTTCGTGCGGGTGAAGAGGATGCGGCGACCGGTGCCCGAGGCGAGCTCGCGCACGAGAGTGGTCTTGTTGTCGGTGGAATCGACGACGAGCACGCGGTGCGTCATCTCGCCGACGGGCACGCTCTCCTCGTCCACCTCGTGGCTCACGGCGTTCGAGAGGAACCGGCGGGCGAGGGTGTCGATGCCGCGGTCCAGCGTGGCGCTGAACAGCAGGCGCTGTCCGCCGGCGGGCGTGGCGGTGAGGATGCGGGTGACACCCGGCAGGAAGCCGAGGTCGGCCATGTGATCGGCCTCGTCGAGCACAGTCACCTCGACGGAGTCGAGCTGCACGACCCGCTGCTTCATCAGGTCTTCGAGACGGCCGGGGCACGCGACGACGATGTCGACGCCGTTGCGCATGGCCTGTTCCTGGGGACGCTGGCTGACGCCGCCGAACACGGTGGTGACGCGCAGGCCCTTCGCCTCGGCGAGGGGCGCGATGGTCGCGGCGATCTGGGTCGCGAGCTCACGGGTCGGAGCGAGGACGAGTCCTCGGGGGTGCCCGGGGCGGCTCTTGCGCGACGAGGCGGCGAGGCGGGCGACGAGGGGGAGCGCGAAGGCGATCGTCTTGCCGCTGCCGGTGCGGCCGCGGCCGAGGAGGTCGCGTCCGCCGAGCGAGTCGGGAAGCGTGTCGCGCTGAATCGCGAACGCCTCGGTCTTGCCGTCCTTCGCGAGGACGGCGGCAAGGTCGGCGGGCACGCCGAGATCGAGGAAGGAAGTCATGAAGTATCTCCGAGAAATGCACGCACGAGCCGAGGGGCCGGGTGCGGAAGGTGGGCGACGGCGCGGGATCGCGCATCGTTTCGCCGTTCGAAATGGCCAGAACCAGGCAAGTGGCGCGGGAGCGTGTCGACGACGCAGACGTCTCGCAGTGCGAGTGGCGTCACCGCGACCCTATCACGGCGGTCCCGGAGAAGGCTGAGACGGCCCGCTCTCAGCGAGTCGCGCGATCAGGCGTGGAGTGCGTCGTTGAGGGTCACACCGACGCCGGCGCGCTGCACGGCTTCGACCGCGCCGCTCAGCGAGTTGCGGCGGAACAGCAGTCCGTCGCGTCCGGACAGCTCGGAACCCTTGGCGGTCTTCCTGCCGCCGTCAGGCGTCGCCGGGCCGTCGACCAGCACGACCTTCGTGCCGGCCGTCACGTACAGTCCGGCCTCGACGACGCAGTCATCGCCGAGCGAGATGCCGATGCCCGCGTTGGCTCCCAGCAGCGTGCGTGCCCCGATGGAGACGCGGTGTGCGCCGCCGCCCGAGAGCGTGCCCATGATCGACGAGCCGCCGCCGATGTCGCTGCCGTCGCCCACCACGACGCCCTGGGAGATACGTCCTTCGACCATCGACGCACCGAGGGTGCCTGCGTTGAAGTTCACGAAGCCCTCGTGCATGACGGTCGTGCCGGGGGAGAGGTGCGCGCCCAGGCGGACGCGCGACGCATCTGCGATGCGCACACCGGCAGGCTGCACATAGTCGGTGAGCCGGGGGAACTTGTCGAGCCCCTGAACCTGGATCCCTGAGCGCTGGAGCACGGGTCGAAGCCGCGCGGCATCCACGGGGTGCATGGGGCCGGCATTCGTCCACGCCACGTTCGGCAGATGCGCGAAGATGCCGTCGAGGTTGAGTTCGTTCGGTCGCACCAGGAGGTGCGACAGTGTGTGCAGCCGCAGATAGGCGTCAGCGGTCGAGGCCGGCGCCGCATCGAGATCGATCTGCAGCTGTACCGTCTGCACCGAGACGTTGCGACGTTCGTCCGGACCGGTGAACTCCTCGAGCGCCGCGAGCGCGGTGCCCGCGTCGTCGGCACCGGGCTCGACGGCCGTCACCTCGGGGAACCAGGCATCCAGTACGGTGCCGTCACCGGCGATCGTCGACAGTCCAGTACCCCACACGGTGCGCGCCTCAGTCATACCTCCACGGTATCGCGACAGGCGACGAGGGATGGTCCAGATGTCGGGGTAAGTAGGCTGGGGGCATGATGCTCGATCTGACCGCGTCCTCCGTCGACCTGACCCGTGCGATCTGCGACATCCCGAGCGTGTCGGGTGACGAGAAGGCGCTTGCGGATGCCATCGAGCAGGCGATCTCCGCGTACCCCCATCTCGAGGTGATCCGCCACGGCAACACGATCGTCGCGCGCACCGATCTCGGGCGAGCGCAGCGGGTCGCGATCGCCGGACACATCGACACCGTGCCGATCAACGGCAACGTGCCGACGAAGGACGTCGAGATCGACGGCGTCGAGTACATCTGGGGCCGGGGAACCGTCGACATGAAGAGCGGCACCGCTGTGCAGCTGAAGCTCGCCGCCGAGCTCACCGAGCCCTCGGTCGACATCACCTGGATGTGGTACGACAACGAAGAGGTGGAGGCCTCGAAGAACGGGCTGGCGCTCCTCGCCGCGGTGCGGCCGGATCTCTTCCAGGCCGACTTCGCGATCCTCGGCGAGCCGTCCAACGGCGAGGTCGAGGGTGGCTGCAACGGCACGATGCGCGCGATCGTGCGCACCACCGGCGTGCGTGCGCACGCGGCACGTGCGTGGATCGGTGAGAACGCCATCCATCGGGCAGCCCCGATCCTCGCGCGCCTGGCCGAGTACCGTGCACGAGAGATCGCGGTCGACGGACTCCTGTATCGGGAGAGCATGAGCGCCGTGCGCATCACAGGCGGGGTCGCAGGCAACGTGATCCCCGATGCCTGCGAGGTCGAGGTGAACTACCGGTTCGCTCCGAGCAAGTCGGCAGCAGATGCAGAAGCGCACATCCGCAACCTCCTCGCCGGCTTCGACGTGGAGATCACGGACGCCGCAGAAGGCGCGCGGCCGGGCCTCGACGCGCCGATCGCCCAAGACTTCGTGGCCGCCGTCGGCGCCGAGCCTCGCCCGAAGTACGGCTGGACCGATGTCGCTCGGTTCTCCGCCCTCGGCATCCCCGCCGTGAACTACGGACCGGGAGACCCGCACCTCGCGCACCATGACGAGGAGCGCGTGCCGCTCGCGCAGATCGACGCCGTCGAGCGAGGACTGCGCGCATGGCTCAGCTCGCGCTGACCGCGACCCGCCGGTGGGCCGCAGCGCCACTGGCGCTGCGCGTGGCCCTGATCTACCTCGCCGCTCGCGCGGTGACGACCGCGATGATGATCGCGGCGGCGACGCAGTCGACATCGCTGTCGAGGTTCGGCGCAGAACCGGGCCTCGCCGATTTCATCGTCGGGTGGGACGCGCAGTGGTACTGGCTCGTCGCCGAAGAGGGATACCCCTCGGATCTGCCGCTCACCGAATCGGGTGACGTCGCTGAGAACGCCTGGGCGTTCATGCCGGTGTTCGCCTTCGCCGCCAAGGCGATCGGCTTCGTGTTCGGGTCCTGGGGGATGGGCGCCTTCCTGCTGTCATTCGTGGCCGGCTACCTCGCCTGTCTCGCGCTGCACCGATTGCTGCGCGATCGGATCGGCGCGCGTGCGGCGATGTGGGCGGTGGTGTTCTTCGCCTCCGGACCGATCGCGGCGATGTTCCAGGTGGGGTACGCCGAGACCCTGTTCCTGCTGCTGCTCTTCCTGGCTCTCGATGCCACGGTGCGACGGAACTACGCATGGCTGTATCTCCTCATCCCCGTGATGGCGTTCACCAGACCGGGGATTCTCGCGTTCGCGCTGTACCTGGGTCTGCACGGCATCCTCCGCTGGTGGCATCGCAGGGATGATCCGCTCGCCCCGCGGGAGATCGTGCACATCGTGGCGCTCGGCGCACTCGCCACGGTCGCGGGCTTCTCGTGGCAGGTCATCGCCGGCGTCGTGACCGGCGATCCCGGTGCGTACCTGGCGACCGAGCTCTCCTGGCGTCGCAACTGGCTCGTGGGCGGTGTCGACGGGTTCGTGCCTTTCGAAGGGTGGGTCCAGGCATCCCAGTTCTGGTTCGGTCAGTGGGGACTCCCCGGCTCGTGGGGGCCGGTCGCCGTCGCGCTCCTGGTGGTGGCAGCGGGTGCCGCCCTGCTCTACGTGCCGCAGGTGCGTGCGCTGGGTCCCGACCTGCGGCTGTGGAGCGCGAGTTACCTCCTCTACCTGCTCGCGGTGTTCTTCCCTCAGTCGAGCACCTTCCGGCTGCTGCTGCCCGTGAGCCCGATCTGGGGAGCACTCGCGGTGCCGCGCTCGCGCGTCTGGCGGCTCGGGGTCCTGGCCGTCTGCCTGCTGGGGCAGTGGCTGTGGATATTCCACATCTACGCCCTGGGGAACACCTTCTGGCAGGTGCCGTGAATGTTAAGGCTTGATGCATTTCTTCATAGGGGACATCCAGGTTCCGGTAACACCCGATAAACTGATCGCATACCACCGGAGGAAAAGGAGCCCACGATGGCAGCGATGAAGCCGAGGACCGGAGACGGACCCATGGAGGCCGTGAAAGAAGGGCGACTCATCATCGTGCGCGTCCCGCTCGAAGGCGGCGGCCGTTTGGTCGTCTCCGTGAACGACGCAGAGGCGAAGGAGCTTCACGACGTGCTGGCAGCCGTCGTGACGCCCGCCTGATCGAACTCGAATTCGCGCACGCGGATTCACGAAGAGGGCGACGGATCGATGATCCGTCGCCCTCTTCCGTCCGTTCACGACGGTGTTCGGCTCAGCTCTCGCCGACGCTGATCAGCTGCAGCAGCCCCTCGCCGGAGGCAGAGACGGTCGCGAGCACGGCTGATGACTCCTGAGTCTCCTGCACGAGCGAGCGGTAGGCGGAGGTCACCTCGTCGCGCTGCACCGGATCGGCGACACGGCCGCCTCCGAGAATGCGGGGGACGAGAACCATTCCGCCTCGACGCACCAGCCGCAGGCCATGCTCGACGTAGTCGATGACGTTCTCGGGGTCGGCATCGACCAGCACGATGTCGTATGACGCCTCGTTCATGCGGGGCAGCACGTCGGCCGCGCGACCTGTGATGAAACGCGCCTTCGTCGCGGGGACGCGTGCGTCGGAGAAGGCCTGACGGGCGGCGGCGAGGTGCTCGGGCTCGTTGTCGATCGAGGTCAGCACCGCCTGCGGCGCGCCGCGCAGCAGCCAGAGCCCCGAGACTCCGGCGCCCGTGCCGATCTCGACGATCGATCTGGCACCGGTCGCGGCGGCCAGCACGGCGATCTGCGAGCCGACGGCCGCGCTGATCGGCGACGCGCCGAGTTCGATGGCGTGCGCACGCGCGCGGGCGATCGGCGACGGCTCCGCGATGGACTCGCGGATGAAACGTGCATTCGCATCGTTCTCGCTCATTGCCTGATTCTCCCGACTGAGATATGTGTTCTCCCAGGGTATGCGCTCGGTGCGCGGCACAACGGCAGGCGCGGCGGTAGCCTGGACAGATGCAGTTCGGGATCACCTTCGAGAAGCTGCTGCTCATCGGTCTGATCGCTGTGCTTCTCATCGGACCGGAGCGGCTGCCCCGCTACGCCGAGAGCGTCGCCAAGCTCGCTCGGCGCGCCGGCGAGTTCCTCCGCGACACCAAATCGCGTGTCCGCGACGAGATGGGTCCCGAGATCGACGACGTCGACTGGCGCAAACTCGATCCACGGCAGTACGACCCCCGGCGCATCATCCGCGACGCGCTCTTCGAAGACGACGCTGCGCCCGGTCCCGCCCGTGCGGAGGCAGTCGTTGCGGAGCCGACGGTGAAACCGGTGCGGACGGCGAGGGTGCGACCGGAGTTCTCGGTCGCGAGTCCTCCGCCGTACGATTCCGAAGCGACATAGCCCGAGTCTCCGCCCGGCGGAGCTCCGCTGCGAAGGCTCAGCCGATGCGCGCGCGCAGCGTGGCGAGGTCGTCGTCCGTCACCAGTGACCGGGGGATGGCGGTGATCGCCGACGCGCCACGCAGCTTGAGCAGTACCGCGTCAGCGCCTGCTCGCACGCTCTGGAAGGTGCTGTAGTCGATGTCGGACGAGCGATGCCCCGCGCCGATGTGCAGGGCAGTGTCGCCCAGTCGCACCCAGACGACGGTGCCTGGCGGGGTCGCCGAATGCACGGCACGCCGCGCTCCGACGATCGTCATCACGACGGCATAGAGCATCAGACCGATGCTCGCGACGGGGAGCAGACCCGACAGCCCCGGGTTGCCTCCGGTCGCGCTCAGATTCAGGATGCTCAGCGCGAGCGCTGCAGCGAGGGCGATCCACATCACGATCGCCGCAGGACGAGTGAGCGCGTAGACCGCGGCATCTCGAGCCATTCCCCGAAGCAACCGCTCATCGACGGTGACAGTCATGGTCGGGCCTATCCGACATTCATGGGAAGCGACCGGCCGGCGAGTCCGCGCCCCTGTCCGGCGAGAGTGCGGGCCAGATCACGGATCGCCGTCGCCGCCGCATCGGCGCCGTCGCTCAGGACGACCGGCACACCGTCGTCGCCTCCGGAGCGCAGCGCGGGGCTGAGCGGGATCGACGCCAGCAGTGGGACGGACTGCGTCTCGGACAGCGCCTCTGCGACGGCGGCACCTCCACCCGAGCCGAACAGGTCTATCACGGTGCCGTCCGGCAGGGTGAGCGCGCCCATGTTCTCGACCACGCCGATCACCCGCTGACCGGTCTGACGCGCCACCAGCCCGCTGCGGATCGCGACGTCGGATGCGGCCGCCTGCGGGGTCGTCACGACGAGCACCTCGGCGTGCGGCAACAGCTGCCCGATCGAGATCGCGATGTCGCCGGTGCCGGGGGGCATGTCGATCAGCAGGATGTCGAGGTCGCCGAAGAACACGTCCGTCAGGAACTGCTGCACTGTGCGGTGCAGCATCGGACCGCGCCAGGCCACCACGGCCTCGCCGTCGCGCAGGAACATGCCGATGGAGATCGTCTTCACTCCGTGGGCGACGGGCGGGAGCATGAGGTCATCGATGCGCGTGGGCTGTGTCCCCGCGGGGATGCCGAGGAGCCCGGGGATCGAGAAGCCGTGCACATCGGCGTCGACGAGACCGACTGCGAGACCCTGCGCGGCGAGTGCGACCGCGAGGTTCGCCGTCACCGTGGACTTGCCGACCCCGCCCTTGCCGCTGGAGACGAGGATCACCCGCGTGAGCGAGTCCGGGCCGAAGGGCATCTGGCGCGGCGGCCGGCCGTCGCGCAGCTTCTCGGTGAGCGCCTTGCGCTCGGTGGGCGTCATGACACCGACCTCGACGTCCACCTCGGTGATCCCCGGCACGGAGGCGGCGGCCGCGCGGACGTCCGATTCGATGCGGGCGGCAGCCGGGCAGCCGACGATCGTGAGGACGATCGCGACGTGCGCGCGCGGACCGTCGACGTCGATCTCCCTGACCATGTCGAGATCGCCGATGGGGCGTCGCAGCTCGGGATCTGTGACCGCGGCTACGGCCGCCCGCACGGAATCAGCGGTGCTCATGATGATGCGGCGCGGCCGCGGGGGCGTCGCTCGACCGGCTCGTCGTCATGGTCTCCGAGCTCGGCGAGCAGCGACTTGAGCTCCTGCCGCAGCACATCGCGGGTCACGACCTGGTTGTTGCGCTCCTCGAGCGACATCCGCAGCGCGACGATCTCACGGGCGAGGTACTCGGTGTCGGCGAGATTGCGCTCGGCCCGCTGACGATCCTGTTCGATCTGCACCCGGTCACGGTCGTCCTGGCGGTTCTGCGCGAGAAGGATCAGAGGGGCCGCGTACGACGCCTGCAGCGAGAGCATGAGGGTGAGGGCCGTGAAACCGAGCGCCGCGTCATCGAAGCGCAGGTGGTCGGGCAGCAGTGTGTTCCAGCAGATCCAGAGCACACAGAACAGAGTGAGGATCAGCAGAAACGCGGGGGTGCCCATGGCGCGGGCGACCCACTCGGTGAAACGGCCGAAGCGATCACGCGACGTCGAGCGCTGGCGGGAGGTGCCGCGGCCCAGGGGTGCGTCGAGCCGAGGCGAGCGCGAGCGGGAGCGGGGCATCAGCGCACCTCCTTGGAGACCGTCGGCTCGTCGCTGTCGTGCGTGCGCCAGTCATCGGGCAGCAGGTAGTCGAGGACGTCGTCGATGCTGATCGCGCCGACCAGTCGGTGGGCGGCATCGATCACGGGGAGCGAGACGAGGTCGTAGCTCGCCAGCATCCTGGCGACCTCAGCGGCGGACGCGGTGACCCGCACCGGCTCGAGGCTGTCGTCCATGATGGCCCCGAGACGTTCGTGCGGCGGGTAGCGCAGCATCCGCTGGAAGTGCACCATGCCGAGCAGCCGACCGGTCGGCGTCTCGAACGGCGGCAGGGTCACGAAGACCGCGGCTGCAAGGGCGGGGTGCAGCTCGTGGCGCCGGATGAGGGCGAGCGCCTCGGCCACTGTCGCGTCGGCCGACAGGATGATCGGCTCGGGCGTCATGAGTCCACCGGCCGTGTCGGGGCCGTAACGGAGCAGCATCCTGACGTCCTCGGCCTCTTCGGGCTCCATCAGCTCGAGCAGCTGCTCGAGACGATTCGGCGGAAGCTGCGCGAGGAGGTCCGCGGCGTCGTCCGGTTCCATCTGGTCGAGGATGTCGGCGGCGCGCTCGTCGCCGAGTCGATCGAGGATATGCACCTGCTCGTCTTCGGGCATCTCCTCCAGGGCATCGGCCAGGCGGTCGTCCGAGAGCTCCTCGGCCACCTCGATCATGCGCTGCTGGGGGAGGTCGAGCAGGGTGTTCGCGAGGTCGGCTGCGTGGAGCTCCGAGTACGACGCGACGAGCTGCTCGGCCGACTGGGACTCGCCGGGGGAGTGCTGCTCGGCGACCTCGCTCCAGGCTGCGAACGTGGTCGGTCCCTTCGCGAACGGAGAGGCGCTGGTCTTCGGTCGACGCAGGAAGAGCTGACTGATCGCCCATTCCCCGATGCGGTTCGGCTCGATGGCGACGTCTTCGATCACGGCGGTGCCGCTGCCGTCGACGAGGCTCACCCGACGCCCGAGGAGCTCGGCGAGAACGCGCACCTCGCCGGCGCGCGGTGAGAATCGGCGCACATTGATGAGACCGGTGCTGATCACCTGGCCCGCGCGGATCGACGTCACCCGTCCGATGGAGAGGAAGACCTGTCTGCGCCCGGGGATCTCGACGACGAGGCCGATGACGCGGGGAGCACCCGTACTTCGGTACACGATGACGACATCACGGACTTTGCCGAGCCGGTCGCCCACGGGGTCGAAGACGGCGCAGCCAGCAAGGCGCGCGGCGAATACCCGTTGTGTGCTCACTCGTCCAGCGTAGTCGCCGGTGTCGCAGGGGTGGCCCCGGCGGCACCGCTGCACGACACACTCCCGGCCCTGTCACCACAAGGCATGGAACAATGGCGGGATGAGCATGCTGAACCGTCCAGCCGACAGCCGCGATGAGGGCGAGATCGTCGCCTCCACACGCGATTACGAAGGCGCCCAGAAGACGGTGTCGAAACTGATCGCCCAGGAGGTGCCCGCCCGGGACATCGCGATCATCGGACAGAGCGTCCGGACGGTCGAGCGCATCACCGGGCGTCTGGGCTATGCAGCAGCCGCCCGATCGGGAGCGATCAACGGCGTGCTCATCGGTCTCTTCCTCTCTGCGATCCTCGTGATCGGCAACCCGGAGGTTCCGATCCAGCTGTTCGTCGGATTCGTCTTCATCGGCGTCGCACTCGGGATGCTTCTGAGCCTCGTCACGTATGCGATCGTGCGGCGACGCCGCGACTTCGCGAGCGTCACGCAGTTCGCGGCCGATCACTACGAGGTCCGCGTCCAGGCCGCTTCGCTCGCGAAGGCCCGTCTCGCCCTGGGTGCGGCCACGCCGGCACCGGCGCGGGCACCGGTGAACCTCGACGAGCCGCCGCGGTACGGCGAGCGCATCACCCCCGGCGCGCACGAACCGGCCGGACAGCCGACGACCACGACACAGCCGACGCCCGAAGAGCCGACGCCCGGAGCCGATCCGACTCCCGGCAGCGAGCCGACACCGCCGCTGGGCGGCGGTGAGACTCCGCCTGCAGAGCCGGCCGTCCCGCCGAGGCCCGCGGATCCGGAGCCGCCGTCTCCCGCGGCGCCCGGGACCGGTGGCGCGGGGGTTCCTCCGAAGTCTGCGGAGCCCGCCTGATGTCAGACGCACCCCGCGATCCGTCGACCCCGTCCGAGCGATCGGCGCAGCCCGCACCGACGCCCGTGCCTCCCGTTCCGCCCTTCCCTGACGGGCAGCAGCCCGCGGCGCCGGCCCGTCCGCTGAACCCGTACGCCCCGCCGCCGGCGCCCGGCTCAGCCCCGCAGCAGTCGCACGGCTACGCACCGCCCCAGGGCTCCGCGTACGCACCGCCGCAGGGCTCCGGGTACGCACCGCCGCAGGCCCCGGGGTATGCGGCACCCCAGGCCCCGGGGTATGCGCCGCCTCAGGCGCCGGGCTACGCGCCGCAGCAATCGGCACCGGGCTACGCGCCGCCGGCCTACCCCGTACAGGGGTACCCCGTCGGCGCCTACCCTGCGGCCGTCCCCCCGCGGGGTCTGCTTCCGTGGGCACTGGGCCTGCTGATCCTCATCCCGTTCCCGTTCGTCGGCGGACTCGCGTCCGGACTCGCCATGGCCGTGAGCGGCGGGGCGTCCCGTCGATACGGCGGGGTCGCGCGTGAGAACGCTCGCGCTGCGCTGAATTGGGGGCTGACGTACCTTCTGGTCTCCACGGTGCTCCTGGTCACGCACTTCGTGCTGCTGTTCGCGCTGACCTCCGATTCGCCGACCACCGGCTTCTACCCGCTCGGCATCCCCATCACGCTCTATTTCGCGCTCTCGGTGCTGCACGTCGTGCTCGTGATCGTGGGCATGGTGCGTGCGTCGAGCGGCAAGGTCATGCGCGTGCCGTTCGCCATCCCGTACCTGCGGGCCTGATGCTCGAGATCCCGGTCGAGCTGCCCTCCGGGGTGACGACGGTCTCTGCCGACTGGGCGCCCGGAGACAACGGCGCGACAGTCCTGATCGCCCACGGCGCCGGTGCGGGCAAGGACCATCCATTCCTCGTGGGATTCTCGGATGCGCTCTCGGACCGGGGATTCTCCACCCTGCGGTTCAACTTCCCCTACGTGGAGCAGGGGCGCAGGATGCCGGGGCCTGCGGCGCACGCGATCGCGACGTGGAACGCGGCGGTGGCCTTCGCGCGCGATCTCGACGCGGAGGCCGCCATCTGGGCCACAGGCAAGTCCTACGGCGGACGCATGGCATCGATGGCCGTGGCCGAGGGACTGGCGGTCGACGGTCTCGTCTACCTCGGCTACCCGCTGCACGCTCCGGGCAGACCGGAGAAGCCGAGAGCCGACCACCTGCCGGCGGTCGCTGCGCCGCAGCTGTTCGTCGAGGGCACGAACGACCCCTTCATCCAACCTCTGACACAGTTCGATGACGTCGTCTCCACGTGTCAGGACGCCCGCGTCGTCTGGATCGAGGGTGGCGGTCACACCTTCGAGGTGAAGGGGCGCAAGCGTGCGGCATCCGACATCGGCGCGTCGCTCGCGCCGATCGTCGCGGAGTTCGTCCGGCCCTGACAGCATGGCAGGGTGAGTCTCGAACGCGTCGCCCTGATCTCCGATGTCCACGGAAACCTGACCGCTCTCGAGGCGGTGCTCGCCGACATCCATCGCAGGGGCATCGCCCGCATCGTCAACCTCGGAGACACGGCGGGCAAGGGGCCACGAGGCGAGGACGCCGTGCGGCGCTGCCGCGACGTGTGCGAGGTGAACGTCCGCGGCAACTGGGACGACTTCCTGCCGACCATCCCCGACGACGGGCCGTCCGAGATGCTGTGGTGGCGAGATGAGCTGTCGGCGCCGAGCAGGGCGTGGCTCCGGTCGCTTCCGCTGAGTGTCGATCTGGTCCTCAGCGGTCATCGGATCCGCCTGTTCCACGCGTCGGCGCAGAGCCCGCACGTCCGCGTGCACTTCGCCCACACGCCCGAGCAGTTCTCCGCGATGTTCGAGGCGACGGAGATGACCGGCGACGGCCCGCTGCCCGATGTGGTGGGCTACGCCGACATCCACGACGCCTACATCGAATCGAACGACGGACGTACGCTGTTCAACGTCGGAAGCGTCGGGAACCCGCTCGACACACCCGTTCCGTCCTACGTGATCCTCGAAGGAGGACAGTCGGCGGACGATCCCTTCGGGATCCAGTTCGTGCGCGTGCCCTACGACGTCGAGGCCGAGATCGCCGTCGCCGAATCGCTCGACATGCCGACCGCCGATGTCTGGGCCGTCGAGCTCCGCACCGCCGTATATCGAGGGCGGCAGGCATCGCAGACGACGACGCCATGATCGCTCAGAGGTTCGCGAGGTCCGGATCGTCGAGCAGACGCCTCATCGTCGACCGTCCCAGACCGCTCATGGCGGGGTTCGAGGACTCGTAGTACCAGACGAGGCCCATCGCCTGCTGCAGCGCCCAGGCTGCTCCTCGCCGCCACTCGCTGTCGGAGACGCGCAGACGGTCACGCACGACGGATCGCCCCCGAGCGTCGAACAGATGCCACGCGGCGACGAGATCGAGCGCAGGGTCGGCAGGGCCGAAGCTCCCGCCGTCGAGGACACCGACGAGACGATCGTCGGCCACCAGCAGGTTGAACGGCGTGAGGTCCCGGTGGCTCATGACGTCCGCACCCTCGCGGGGCGCGTCGCGCAGCGAGCTCCAGAGTCGATCCACGCGATCAGGATCGACCTGGTGCGCGCTGCGCTCGATGCAGAGCGCGACCCACTCGTCGTGGTCACGGAGAACACCACCGCGGCCGCGCCCGTCGAACTTCCGTCCGCGGGTCTCGGTCGACCGCAGCACAGTGATCAGCCCGGAGACGTCCGAGACGAGCGACTCCGACGATGCGTGGCCGGCGGGGGTCGCGGCGACACCCGCCAACCAGGTCTGGATCGACCAGGCAGAAGGATGCTCCTCGGTCGCCGCGGCGAGTCCGACAGGCCGCGTCGCCGGCACGCCGCAGACGTCGGCGAGCTCAGCCATCGCCGCGGCCTCGGCGCCGAGGACATCGCGCGATTCTGCGACGAGGGGGAACCGTGCCGCGAGGTCGTCGCCGATCCGGAAGATCGTGTTCACCGTGCCCGTCGAGCGGACGCGCTCGATCGGCAGATGGGCGAGCTCGGGGAACGTCTGCACGATCAGCCGCGCAGCGCGATCGTCCGTGAGTGCGAGCTCGCCCTCGTGCATCCGTGAGGTCAGTGCTGGACTCGTGCGATCCAGGCTTCGACCTCGTCCGCCGTGCGCGGGATGTCCGTCGAGAGGTTCACCGGGCCGTCCTCGGTCATCAGGATGTCGTCCTCGATTCGCACACCGATACCCCGGTACTCCTCGGGAACGGTGAGGTCGTCGATCTGGAAGTAGAGGCCGGGTTCGATCGTGAAGACCATTCCCGGGGCGAGGATGCCGTCGTAGTACATCTCACGCCGGGCCTGAGCGCAGTCATGGACGTCGATGCCGAGGTGGTGCGACGTGCCGTGCACCATGTAGCGGCGGTGCTGCCCGCCGGTGTCACCGTCCAGCGCCTCCTGTGCGCTCACGGGGAGCATTCCCCATTCGGCGACGCGCGCGGCGATGACGCGCATGGCCGCCTCGTGGACCTCGCGGAAGCGCACCCCGATGCGAGCCGCGGCGAACGCGGCATCAGCGGCCTCGCGCACCGTCTCGTACACCCGGCGCTGCACCTCGGTGAAGGTTCCGGAGACGGGGAGCGTGCGGGTGATGTCCGCGGTGTACAGGCTGTCCGCTTCGACGCCCGCGTCGACGAGGATGAGGTCTCCCGGCACGACCGTGCCATCGTTGCGGGTCCAGTGCAGGTAGCAGGCATGGGGACCCGATGCGGCGATCGTGTCGTACCCCTCGCCGTTGCCGTCTTCGCGCGCGCGGCGGTGGAAGACGCCCTCGACGACGCGCTCGCCGCGAGCATGAGCGATCGCGTCGGGCAGCGAACGGATGACGTCCTCGAATCCCTGCGCAGTGATGTCCACCGCTCGGCGCATCTCGGCGATCTCGTACTCGTCCTTCACGAGCCGCAGCTCCGAGACGAAGCGGGTGAGGTCGTCGTCCTCGTCGAGCACGAGCTCTCCCTCGGCGGCCGAGAACCTCTCGAGGTGGTCGGTCGCGATGTCGAGGTCTGCCGCGACGCCGGCGAGAGACGGGCGAGGGCCGATCCAGAATTCACCGACCGTGGCGTCCGCATAGAACTCCGTGGTGGTGCGATCGGCGCGCTCCCGGAAGTACAGCGTCACATCGTGGCCGGACTCGGCCGGCTCGAACACGAGGATCGAGTCGGGCTCGGCATCCGAAGCCCATCCCGTGAGGTGTGCGAAGGCCGAATGCGCACGGTACGGGTAGTCGGTGTCGTTGCTGCGCTGCTTGAGCGAACCGGCAGGGATGACGAGTCGCTTGCCGGGGAAGGCAGCGGACAGGGCGGCGCGACGCACGGCGGCGAACGGCGCCTGCGCTCGCGGCGCGGGGATCGACTCGGGGCGCTCCGCCCATCCGGTCGAGATCGTGTCGAGGAATCCGCGGGGGAAGGGCTGCTTCCGATTCGTGGTGGTCGTCTCGGCGGGAGTCTCGGTCGTGGGCTCTGCGATCGTGTCGCGCTCAGCGGTGCTCATCCCTCCAGTCTGTCACCTGAGCGACGGCCACGGCATGTCAGCCTGCGGGTTCGAGCTGCACCACGAGACCGCGGTGGTCGCTTCCCGAGCCGCCGATCACGACGGAACCCGTCGTGGACCAGCTCGGCGACGCCATGACGTGGTCGATCGGGGTGCTCAGCAGCGCCGGCAGCGAGCTCGGCCATGTGCCGCTGTATCCGTTGCCGGAGCGGCTCGCGCCGTCGCGGCAGTACCCCATGTCGCCGCCGTCGACGCCGAGCCCCGCCATGTGGTCGATCGTCGCGTTGAAGTCACCCGCGAGGATGAAGTTCCCCTCGGGGCACTGGTCGGCGATCCAGCGCAGGTCGCTCTGCCACTGCGCCATGTCCTCCATCCGGGGCGCGACGGCGTGCACCGCGACGATCGTCGGACCCTCGCCATCGACCGGCATCAGCACCGCGCTGGGCACCGAGCCGGTGTTGTTGGAGCCGTCCTCGGACGACTCGATCACGGAGTACTCGCCGAGGTCGGGGGAGACGAGGACGGTCGTGTGCCAGGACTTGGGGCCGTCGACGACGTCGGGCTTGAACTGCACATGGTGCACCCACATGGGGTGATCCTGATCGCGCAGCAGCACGGCGATCTGCTCGCCCACCTCTTCGGTGGTCTCGGGCAATGCGACGACGTCAGCGCCACGCTCGAGGATCTCCCGCGCGATCTCCTCTGCGGACACCTCGTCGCCGGCGGTGTTCCAGGTGAGCACCCGGATGCTCGAATCGGTGGCGGCGGGGAGCGTGTCCGCGCCGAACCCGCGCATGAAGCCGATGACTCCCGTCGCACCGGCGCCGAGCAGGGCGACGATCAGTACGGATGCCGCGAAGCCGCGCAACGGCTTCGCGAGCAGGAGCAGCAGCGAAACGGCCGCGACGAGGAGGAATGCCGCCAGGACCACGCCGCGGGCGGCGACGATCTGCGCGAACGGATAGGTCTGCTCGAGATGGAAGAACTGCGGCCAGACGACGACGGCCGTCGCGATCGCGAGCAGCACGGTGACGAGGATCCCCAGTAGTCGAAACATCCTCTTCAGCCTAGAAGTCCTCTCTGTGAAGTCCCTAGAGCGACAGGCGTGCGCGGCCGACGTCCACGGTCGTCGGTACGCTCGGAGCATGGCCACCGCTCGATCCCGCCGTTTCGCCGGTCCGTCCGACCTGCACATGCACTCGAACCACTCGGACGGAACGGAGTCGCCCGGCGATGTCGTGCGCCAGGCACACCGGTTCGGGGTGCGTACGATGGCGCTGACCGATCACGATCGCACGACGGGGTGGGACGAGGCGGCGGCGGCGACGGCCGAGCTCGGGATGACGTTCATCCCCGGCATGGAACTCTCCGCGAAACACGAGTGGCGCAGTGTGCACGTGCTGGGCTACCTCTTCGATCCGCTCGACGAGGCGCTCGGATCCGAGACCGATCGCATCAGAGGCGACCGGATCGGTCGTGCCGAGCGGATCGTCCGCAGCATCGGTCGTGACTACGACCTCGACTGGGACGATGTCCTCGCCCAGACCACTCTCGACGCGACGGTCGGCCGTCCGCACATCGCCGATGCCCTTGTGGCGCGCGGAATCGTGCGCGACCGCAACGAGGCGTTCGACGGGATTCTGCACCCCAGAGAGGGCTACTACGAGCCGCACTACGCGCCCGACCCCCTCACGGCAGTGCGTCTGATCACCGAGGCCGGAGGGGTGGCGATCATCGCGCACCCTGCCACGATCGGCCGCGACCACATGATGCCCGTGCCGTTCATCGAGCAGCTCATAGCCGCAGGCCTGGGCGGTTTCGAGATCGATCATCGGGAGAACACCGCGGCAGGCCGGAAGACGCTGCACGCGATCGCCGCGAAGCACGATCTCATCGTCACCGGCTCGAGCGACTATCACGGCACCGGGAAACCCAATCTGCCGGGCGAGAACACCACATCCGACGAGATGGTGGAGCGACTGATCGAGCGCGCGACCGGCTCCGCGCCCCGCTACGCCTGACGCCGGGACGGCAGAGGGGCGGATGCCGCAGCTGCAGCATCCGCCCCTCTGTGAGTCCCTGAGGTGGAGTCGATCAGGCTCCGACGACCGGAGCCGCTCCCGCGCCGCCCGAACCCCCGCGGCGACGACGGCGACGACGGGCCGGGGCCGGCTTGCCGTCGTGGTGCTCCTTGCCTGCGCCGTCGTGGGTGCCGGCGCCCTCGGCGCCGCGGTCCGCTGACGGCGAGGACTGAGAGTCTCCGGGTGATGCGTCGGCAGCGCCCTCGGCGAACGTCGAGCCCACCGGGGTCGAGCCGCCCCGACGACGCCGACGACGGCGGGTGCCGCCCTCATCCGTGCCCTCGGCCGCGGCATCGGCCGCACGCTCGGGGCGCGGTGCGCGCTCGGTCTTCACCGACTGGGTCTTGGGAGCCGACACGAGACGGCCCTTGGTGCCTGCGGGGATGTCGAGGTCACTGAACAGGTGCGGGCTCGAGGAGTAGGTCTCGACCGGGTCGGGCTGCCCGAACTCGAGGGCGCGGTTGATCAGCGCCCACTTGTGCAGGTCCTCCCAGTCGACGAAGGTCACGGCGATGCCGGTCTTGCCCGCACGGCCGGTGCGACCGGCGCGGTGCAGGTACGTCTTGTCCTCGTCGGGGATGGTGTGGTTGATGACGTGCGTGACATCGTCGACGTCGATGCCGCGGGCGGCGACATCGGTCGCGACGAGGACGTCGCGCTTGCCGGCCTTGAACGCGGCCATCGACCGCTCGCGCTGGTCCTGTCCCATGTCGCCGTGCACGCCGCCGACGTTGAAGCCGCGGTCGCTGAGCTCGTCGACGAGGCGCTGCGCGGCGCGCTTGGTACGGGTGAAGATCACCGTCTTGCCGCGACCCTCCGCCTGGAGGATGCGGGCGATGATCTCATCCTTGTCGAGCGAGTGGGCGCGGTACACCAGGTGCTTGATGTTCGCCTGCGTGAGACCCTCGTCGGGGTCGGTCGCGCGGATGTGGATCGGGTTCGTCATGAACCGACGAGCCAGCGCGACGATCGGTCCGGGCATGGTCGCGGAGAACAGCTGGGTGTGACGGACGGCCGGGACCTTCTGGAAGATCTTCTCGATGTCCGCGAGGAATCCGAGGTCGAGCATCTTGTCGGCCTCGTCGAGCACGACCTCGGTCGCGTTGGAGAGGTCGAGCAGACGCTGGCCGGCGAGGTCGATCAGGCGACCGGGCGTGCCGACGACGATCTGGGCGCCCGCCTTGAGCTGGTCGATCTGGCCCTCGTATGCCTTGCCGCCGTAGATCGCGACGACGCTGGTGGAGCGGTTGCTCGTCAACAGGTCGATGTCCTCGTACACCTGCACCGCGAGCTCGCGCGTCGGCACCACGATGAGCGCCTTGACGCCGTGCTCGGGGTCGAGGCCGAGCCGCTGCACCACGGGGATGCCGAAGCCGAACGTCTTGCCTGTTCCGGTCTTGGCCTGGCCGATGATGTCCTGGCCCGGAAGGCCGAGGGGGATGGTCTGCTCCTGGATCGGGAATGCGTCGACGATGCCCTTGGAGGCGAGAGCGTCGATGATGTCCTGATCGATTCCGAGATCAGCGAAGGTTGTCAATGTTCAGATGCCTGTCCGGCGACCTGCGAGGATCGCCATGTTCACGGATCCACGCCGTCTCTTGTGCCACAGGCGCGGGCCCCGCTCCGACGGCGGGGACAGGGACAGCCTACCCGAGGGGGTGGCGACGCCCGGGAATATCGCGTCCCCCGGGTAGTGTGAACCCCGTGGTGAACTGGTTCTGGAAGCGTAGGACGCCCCGGCGCACGATGACGTTGCGCAGTCGGGGCGATCAAGGAGCGGCGACGCGGGTCGACTTCGCCGAACTCGCGCCGGAGCTGCCGCGATTCCTGGGACAGGCGGCGTACCTCCAGCTGGGGTACTTCGAGACGCTCACGCGGCTGATCAGGGCGACTCCGGAGCTCTCCGAGAAGGAGGCGCTCTCCCGGGCAGCCGGTGCTGCGCTCACCAAGCATCGGGCGATCGTCGAACTCATCGCGGAGCGCGGAGACGATCCGACGCAGCTCATGCTCCCGTTCCGGGAGAACCTCGACGCCTTCCGGCGCAAGACCATCGGCGCGCGTCCGCGGGAGACTCTCCTCGCCGTCTACATCACGGCAGGGATGCTCGACGACTTCTACTTCGCACTCGCCTCGAGCTACGGCGACACGGGGGAGAGGGTCGCGGAGATCCTCTCCGAGGACGACGCGCGACACGAGATCGTCGCCATCATCCAGGAGACGATCGACGGCGACGGCGAGTGGCGGTCGCTGCTCTCGATGTGGGCGCGCCGGCTCGTGGGGGACACGATCCTGGTGTGCCGGTCCGCGCTGCGTCAGCCCGAGCTCGCCGCGATGAGCGAGGACCGCGTCGAATTGGTCTACACCGAGCTGATGGGCGCGCACGCACGCCGCATGGATGCGATGGGTCTCGCCTCCTAGCCGACGGACCCGGCCGACGGCATCAGATGCCGAGCGCCGCCTTGGCCGCGGCATCGCTGCGTCGGCGCGACGCGACGATCGCGACGGTGGCGACTGCCGCGATGCCGACGGAGCCCACGACGCTCGCGAGCCATAGCCAGATGCTGTCCTCGCCCACGCCGAGCCACTGCAGGCCGGTGTAGACGACGGCCGCGAGGGCCGTGGCGACAGCGGGGGTGAGAGCGACCCCGCGCAACTCCCGCCCACCGATCATGTAGTGGGCCGCGATGCCGAGCGCGCACGCCCCGACGAGAGCGAGGAGGATGTACATCGTGGGGTCAGGCGAAGAAGCCGACGCGACGAGACTCCTCGGTGCCGAGCTCGATGTACGCGAGGTTCGCGGTCGGAACCAGGTAGGAGTTGCCCTTGACATCGGCGAAGCTCAGGTGAGAAGTGTTCTGCTCGAGAGCCGAGGAGACCTGCGTGCGGACCTCGTCCGCGCTCGATGCGGTCTCGAAGCTGAGCTCGCGGCCGGTGTTGATGATGCCGATGCGGATTTCCACGCGTACTCCTGTTTTCCAGTCGACGATGCTGTGGTCGAGTCGACCTCGGAGGTCGACGACTGAGCCCAACTCTACCGGGCGGCGAGGTGACGGGATCCGCGGATCGGGCCGGTTTCGCCCTGAGCGCACACCGTCGCGAGACGCCGACGCCCGGCGATGTCGGCGCGCCGCAGTAGCGTGGAGGACATGACAGAGGATGCCGCGCAGAACGCCGTGATCGGTGCAGACGCCTCGGCATCCGGCGTCATCATCGGGGCGCCCGGCACAGGCAAGACCCGCACTCTCACCGAGCGCGTCGTCCATCTGCTCGACACAGCGCGGATGCGTCCGGAGCAGGTCCTCGTCCTCACTCCCAGCAGGCAGGCGGCGACCGCGCTGCGGGACCGCATCGGGGTCAGGATCGGTCAGGCCACTCCTGGGCCGCTGGCCAGGTCGCTCGGGTCGTTCGCATTCCAGGTGGTGCGCGGAGCGATGGTTCGCGAAGGGGCGGAGCCACCGGCTCTGCTGACCGGCGCAGACCAGGACCGCCTGATCGCCGAGCTCCTCGCCGGCGATGCGGAGGACGAGCGCATCGACTGGCCGCAGGCGCTGAGCCCCGCCGTACGCGCCTCCAAGGGGTTCCGCTCCGAGCTCCGTGCCTTCCTCGCGGAATGCGTCGAACTGGGGGCGCAGCCCGACGAGCTGCGCACGTCCGATGTCCCCGCCTGGTCGTCCGTCGCCGAGTTCCTCGTCGAATACCGCGCCGTGCTCGACCTGGCACGGGCATCCCACCGCGACGCGGCAGACCTGCTCGCCGAGGCGTGCACGATCCTGCGCACCGCCGAGCCGAGTGCCCTCGGCCCTCTCGCCGACCTCAGGGTGGTGCTCATCGACGACGCGCAGGAGCTGACGCGCGGTGGCATCGCGGTGGTCGAGGCGCTCCGTGCGCGAGGCACGGCAGTGCTCGCCTTCGGCGATCCTGACATCTCCTCCGGAGCTTTCCGCGGCGCGAGCCCCGAGTTGTTCGCGCAGCTCGCCACGGCGCTGGGCGAGGTCCACGTGCTCGATGTCCCTCATCGTCAGGCGCCGGCGCTCACCGCGCTGACCCGCACCGTCACGCAGGCGATCGGCGTGTCGGGTCGCGTCGACCACAGGCGCGCGCCCGAGCCCGTCGCCGCGCACAGCCCGGGCGCCCCCGGCGACGTGAGCACCTTCATCGCCCCGTCACCGCATGAAGAGCTCGACCGCATCGCGGGTGTCATGCGCGAATGGCATCTCGTGGATGACGTCCCGTGGGATCGCATCGCGGTCATCGCACACGACACCAGGCAGGTCACGCAGCTCGACGCAGAGCTCGCCGCGCGGGAGATCCCGACGAGAGCCGCGGGCGTGCAACGTCCTCTCGGCTCCGAGCCGATCGTGCGCGACATCGTCGGCATCGTGCGCCTGGCCCTCACGCCGGCCGAGGAGCGGACTCCCCAGGACTGGGAGGAGGCGCTCCGCACGCCCTTCGGAGGCATGGATGCGATCGGGCTCCGACGCCTTCGCGCTCGTCTGCGCCATATCGAGCTCGACCTGGGGGGCTCGACGCCCGCACGGGAACTGCTGCGCCAGGCGCTGGCATCGCCCTACCACTTCACGCTCATCGACGCCCAGGAATCGCGCCTGGCCGCGCGCTTCGCCGCGACGATCGCAGATGTGGCCGCCGCGGCTGCCGACGGCGAGACGATCCACGATCTCCTGTGGCGGGTCTGGGACCAGGCCAGAGCGGTCGACGGGCGCAAGCTCCAGATCGCCTGGCGTGAGATGTCGTTGCAGACCAGCGGCGCGGAGACGGCGCGAGCCCTCGATGCGCTCGTCTCCCTGTTCGGTGCGGCCAAGCGATTCGTCGAGCGCACCCCGAACGAGAAGCCGGAGGTCTTCGTGCGCGACATCCTCGACAGCGAGGTGCCCGAAGACTCCCTCTCGAGTCCCGACCGGCCGGGCCGTGTGACCCTGCTCACACCGGCGACCGCACTCGGAACGGAGTTCGACGCGGTCGTGGTGGCCGGAGTGCAGGACGGAATCTGGCCGAATGTGCGGCTGCGCGGCGGGATGCTCCAGTCCTGGCGTCTCGCCGACGCACTGCTCGCATCCCGCACCGGAACCGCCGAGCACCCGCCCGAGGCACTCGACAGGCGCCGCGCCGCTCTGCACGATGAGCTGCGGCTGTTCGTCCGCGCCATCTCTCGTTCGCGGAGCAGACTCCTCATCACCGCGGTCGATGACGACGACATGACACCCAGTGCGTTCTTCGGCTTCCTCCCGCCGCCCGACCCGCCCGAGCTGCATGCCTCGGCCGAGCACCCGCTCACGCTGCGCGGTCTCGTGGCGCGTCATCGTCGGGTACTGACGACCTCGAGCGTCCGTGCCGCCCGAGACCACGCCTCCGCCCAGCTGGCGGTGCTCGCGCGGGAGGGAGTGCCGGGTGCCGATCCGGACGAGTGGTACGGAGTGACGCCGCCGACGACCGATGCACCGCTGCACGACCTCGCCGTCGACGCCGCCCGGGTCTCGCCGTCGCGGATGGAGTCCTTCGAGGAGTGCGAGCTGAACTGGGCGGTGTCCGCCCTGGGCGGCGACACCGTGATGCCGCCGTCGGCCGGAATCGGCACGATCATCCACGAGGCGATGGAGCAGGTGCCCGACGGCGAACTGGACCGTCTGCGTGACGTCCTGGCCGAGCATTGGCCGGAGCTCGATTTCGAGACGGCCTGGATAGGTCGCAAGGAGAGGCACCGCGCCGATCTGTACATCGATCGACTGCACAGCTACCTGTCGGACGTGTCGGACGAAGGCGGTCGAGTGATCGCCGGCGAGGTGGAGTTCCGGTTCGCGGTCGAGGTGCCCGAGCAGGAGGGCATCGCGCCGGGCGTGCGTGCGGCGAGCGTCGACGGCGACCCCCATCCGCACCATGCGATCGTGCACGGCTTCATCGACCGGGTCGAGGCGTACACCGCGGGTGGTGGAGAGCATGCGAAGGCGCGGGGACAGAAGTGGACGCGCATGGCCGATGCGCAGAGCGGGGAGCGCGTCGTGGTCGTGGACTTGAAGACCGGCAAGTACGAGCCGGAGAGCGAGCAGAAGGTGGCTGACCACGCCCAGCTCGCCGCATACCAGGTGGCGGTGCAGGAAGGACTCGTGGCGGGAGCGGATCCTGCGGCCCTCGCCGGCGCGCGCCTGGTCCTGGTCGCCAAGACCCTGGCCGGCAGCGATTTCCGCGTGGCGCACCAGCACACCCTCGCCGGTGAAGAGCGTGTCCAGTTCCTCGGGCGGATCGCGGAAGCCGCCCGAGGGATGTCGGCGGCGAGCTTCACGGCCCATGTCGAGACTCACTGCGCGGATACGCAATGGCGAGTCCAGCCATGCCGCATCCACACCGTCGCCGCGGTGAGCGCGTGACGGCGTGGACGGGAGCGGGGAACGGGATCTCCGCTCTGGACGTCGCCGCCGCGCTCGGTCTCCCCGCACCGACGGAGGCTCAGCAGCGGGTGATCGAGTCGCCACCGGCGCCGGCTTTGGTGGTCGCGGGCGCGGGCAGCGGAAAGACCGAGACGATGGCCGGCCGCGTCGTCTGGCTGGTCGCGAACGGGCATGTGCGACGCGATCAGATCCTCGGCCTGACCTTCACGCGGAAGGCCGCGGGTGAGCTCGCGGAGCGCATCGGCGTCCGTCTGGCGCTCATCGACGAATACGGGAGACGAGGACTGCTGCCGCACCTGCCCGAGATCGTGGCGAGCGGTGCCCTCGATCGCGTGTCGAGAGCCGCGAACGCCAGACAGCGCGAGGTCGTCCGATCGCAGGTGCTCGACGAGCTCGCCGCACGTTTCGGCACCGGGGCGGTCTCGACCCCCCGTTCGGCCGAGGATCTGTTGATCCGTCCGAAGGTCTCGACCTACAACGCGTTCGCGGATGGCATCGTGCGCGAGCACGCGGCGCGCATCGGCCGCGACTCCGACGTCGCCATGCTCAGCCAGGCCGCATCCTGGATGCTCGTGCGCGACGTGGTGCTGCGCGCCGACCTGCCGGAGCTGGAGGAGATCGACCGGTCGGTGGCGGGGGTGGTCGACGCGGTTCAGAGATTGGCCGGCGACTCGCTCGATCACCGGGTCGATCTCGACCGCGCCGATCGCATCGCGCTGCGCCAGGCCGAGGCGTTCGAGCCGTACCTCAGCAACGCGGAGGTCGCGACCGCGGCTGCGAACCTGCGCGCTCTTCCCGCTCTGTCCGTCCTGGTGCGCGATTACATCGCCGAGAAGGAGCGCCGCGGAGTGCTGGACTTCGCCGACCAGGTCAGCGGCGCCTACGACATCGTGGAGTCGTCTCCCGACGTGCGCGAGGACCTGCGGCAGCAGCATCAGGTGGTGCTGCTGGACGAATACCAGGACACCTCGGTGATCCAGACGCAGTTCCTCGCCCGACTCTTCCGCGACACCGCGGTGATGGCGGTCGGGGATCCGCACCAGTCGATCTACGGATGGCGAGGCGCCAGCGCGGACAATCTGCATGCCTTCGCGCGCACCTTCTCCGAACACGAGAGCGTCGGCAACTACAGTCTGATGACGAGCTGGCGCAACGACCGGAGCATCCTCGGTGTCGCCAACCGCATCCTCGGTCCGCTGCGCAGGCCCGGATTGGATGTGCCACCGCTCGAGTCTCGTCCCGGCGCCGGCCCCGGAGCGGTCGAGATGAGCTTCCCGCTCACCGTCGATGACGAGGCTCGCGCGGTCGCCGAATGGTTCGCGGCGCGTCGCGCGGAGCACGACGACCTCGCGAAGCCGCATACCGGAGCGGTGCTGTTCCGGTCGAAGCGGCACATGCAGACGTTCGCGGCGGCCCTTGCCGCAGAAGGGATTCCGCACCGCATCCTGGGGCTCGGGGGACTCCTGGCGACCCCCGAGGTCGTCGATGTCGTGTCGACGCTGCGCGTGCTGCACGATCCGACGGCGGGCTCTGCGTTGATCAGGCTCCTCGTCGGTCCTCGATTCTCCGTCGGTGTCGCCGACATGGCGGCGTTGCAGCAGCTCGCGGCGGAGCTCTCCCGTCGGGACAGCGGGCTGCTGCCGCTGGACGACGAGCTCCGCAAACGCATCCGCGCGTCACGGGGGGCGGACGAGGCGCTGTCGATCATCGACGCCGTCGACGTGCTCCGCGGTCTCAGCGACGACTACCGCCTTCTCGCCGGGATCACGCCGGACGGGCGTTCTCGCATCCGTGCCGCGGGCGAGATGCTCGAACGCCTCCGACGGGCGTCGTCGCTTCCGCTTCCCGATCTGCTGAGGCTGATCGAGCTCGAGCTGCGTTTGGACATCGAGCTCGCAGCGAACGAGACCAGAGGGCCGGCGCGTATCGCGGCGACGCAGCTGCGCGCATTCACCGACGAGGTTCGGTCGTTCCTCGCCGCAGACGAACGGGGGACCATCTCGAGTCTCCTCGCCTGGTTGGAGAAGGCCGAGAGCACAGACGAGCTGGTGCCGCGGCCCGAGCCGCCCGAACCCGGGGTCGTCCAGCTTCTGACGATCCACGGATCCAAGGGGTTGGAGTGGGATGCGGTCGCCGTCGTCCGCATGGTCGAGGGCGAACTGCCGTCGCGCCCGACGGACACCTCAGGATGGTTCGGCTTCGGAGTGCTGCCGTTCGCTCTGCGAGGCGACAGCGCGGCCCTGCCGACCTTCAGTTGGATAGCGCCCTCGGACGAAGAGCTCGATGCGGCGAAGCGGCTGAAGGCAGGTATCGCATCGCTGACCAGCAGGAGCAAGACAGCGCCGGGCGCGATCACGGTCTTCAAGGACGCCTACCGCGAGTATCAGCAGGAGGAGGAGCGTCGACTCGCCTACGTCGCCGTCACCAGGGCGCGCAGTCATCTGCTTCTGACCGGGGCCCACTGGGCGGGGCAGAAGCAGCCGAAGAAGCCGAGCCCCTATCTGACCGAGGCGATGGAGATTCTCGGAATCGCTCCGATCGAGCCCGTGGATCCGGACGAGAACCCCTACGACGGCCCCGGCGCAACGCTCACCTGGCCTCTCGACCCGCTCGGCGCTCGGCGTGGGGTCGTCGAGGCAGCCGCCGCCGCCGTGCGCGCGGCAGCCGACGGGGAGCCGGAGGCCGCTCCCGAACTGGCGCGTCTGCTCGCCGAGCGCGCCGCCCGATTGCGTGGCACCGACGCATCACCGCCCACCCGGGTGCCGGCCTCCCGCTTCAAGGACTACGTCACCGATTTCACCGGCACCGTGTCTTCCATCGTCCGTCCGATGCCTGAGCGGCCGTATCGGCAGACCCGGCTGGGCACGCTGTTCCACGCATGGGTCGAGCGGCGGAGCGAACTCGTCGGCGTCGGTCAGCGCGTCGACGAGGCGCTGTGGGAGGTCGACGAGGATGATCTCTCGTTCGTCGAGACCGTCGGCGGAGCGGAGGTCTCGTCCGCCGACGCCGCCGACCTCGAGACCCTGCAGTCGATCTTCGAGGCCAGCGAGTGGGGAGCGCTCAAGCCCATCGCGGTCGAGATCGAGATCGACTTCGCGCTGGGTGGCGCTGTGCCGGGTGACGAACGCCATATCGTCATCTGCAAACTCGACGCGGTCTATCGACGCGAGGATCGCGGCGGGCGCATCGAGATCGTCGACTGGAAGACGGGCAAGGCCCCACGCACACCTCGGGAACGGGAGGAGCGGATGCTGCAGCTCGCGCTCTACCGTCTCGCCTACCACCGTCGTTTCGGAGTGCCCCTGGAGGAGATCGACGTGGCGCTGTACTACGTCGCGGACGACCTCGTCATCCGCGGTGACCGCGTCTACTCCGAGTCGGAGCTCTTCCAGCGCTGGAGCGCTGCTCGGGCGGCCCGCTGAGCCTCGTCCTCCGGCAATCCCTCGTCTGAGCCGTCCGCTCGCTCAGTCCGCGCCGGGTCATCGACCGGGCGTCGCTCCGCGGCGGGCTCCTGCGCGGTGTGCCTGCGCACGCCTGAAAGATCTTCCGTCTCGAGGCCACCGACCTCGAGACGACGAGCGGCGTCCGCGGCGGCGTCGCTGAGATCGCTCGTCGCCTGATCGTCGGCATCGCCATCGGGACCGTCGGCCTCGTCGTCGCGCCACAGCTCGTTCGGGTTGTACGCGTCGGTCTGCATCGACGTGTCGGCCCCCGCCGAGGCGCGTGCCGGCACTCTGTCGAGCGCGTCCAGGGCGGACTCGACGCCCTCGTTGCGCGACGCGATCACGCCGAGATCGTCGCTGTGCAATCCTTCGGCGAGTGCCTCGAGAAGGGCGGCGGCGTCGTCGACGATGTCGGGTCGGTGCAAGGAGTCGCCGTGCACGAGCCATCGGGCGAATTCGAGCTCGGCGAGCAGGCGTGCGCGCACCTCGAGAGCGCCGTCCGGCCCGCGGTCGGCGGCCCGAGCGTACGCGGCATGGACGTCGTGCGCCGCATCAGGGGCGGTGGACAGCCACGACAGATCGATCGCCGGATCTCCGACGGAGAGCGAATGCCAGCCGATGAGTCCGGTGACCTCGGGACCGAGATCCGGGTCGTCCCGGAAGATGAAGGAGGTCGACTGCACGCCGCCCAGCACGACCGTCGATTCGAACCGCCAGAGATCGTCATCGGCGACGGCGTCGCGCCATCGCACGGTGAGCCGCGCGGGGACGCGCCCGGTCGATGCCGCGGAGTCGATCAGTCGAGCGAGTTCGTCGCGGCTCTCCTGCGCAGACCGCGTCGTCAATCCGGCGCCTCTCACGACGGAGGTGGGCAGGGAGTGCACTGCCGCGATCGCCGCACCCATCGATTCGGCGGCGCCACGGCCGGCCGGCACCATCGCCGCCTCGATCTGGAATCCGGGCAGCAGCTCCGTCACGAGCGCGCGGGCGTCTGCGAGTCGCGTCTCGCCGATGTATTCGGGGGCTCGGAAGGGGAGCATCGCCCGCGCACCGGCCGTCAGAGCCCGCAGCGCGAGGGCCTCGGCGGCCAGCTCGCGTGAGGTCTCGTCGTCATCGGCGACACGGATCGCGAGCTCGCGCCCGTCTGCGAGAGTGGCGACCGCGGAGTCGAAGCGTCCGTCACCGTCGGCGCTGAGCGTGCGGGCCCCGATCACCTCGGCGCCGGGCAGTGCGGCAGTCACCGCCGCGGCTAGAGTGAATGGAGAGCGTCCCATGCCTCCAGGGTAGGTGGACGTGGGGGTGGTCCAGCTTCCGCCACGCCCGTGAGAGAGGGAGACGATGATCGCCGGCAGCAGCACATCCCTCGATCGCGCAGCGGATCTGCGGGTCGAACCCGGAGTCCTCGATCGTCTGCGCGCCGACGAGGCGACGCGGGTCATCGCCGTACGAGACGGCCGCGTGCGCATCTCGGGCGCCGACCTCGAATCGGCCACGCTGCTGCGGGTTCCCGCCGCCGAGATCGTCGATGCGACCTGGGCGCTCCTCGGGCGCGAAGGTGACGGTACCGCCGTGCTTCTCGCCGTTCTGCAGCCCGAGGGCGACACCGTCGACACCGCACCCGACGAGGTGTGGCTGGGACTCCGCGACCTCGGCGCGCGTCTCGGCTCGGGTGACACGGAGCTGCTCATCGAGGCGCTCGCGCTGGGAGGCTGGCTGCGGGACGCACCGTTCTGCCCCCGATGCGGCGGAGGGACGGAGCTGCGCCAGGCCGGATGGTCGCGCCGCTGCCTCGTCTGCGGTCGCGAGCACTTCCCTCGGACGGACCCAGCCGTCATCGTCGCGGTGGAGAGCTCTGACGGCGAACGGCTCCTGCTCGGGGCGAACGCCAACTGGGGCGGCCGGATGTACTCCTGCTTCGCCGGATTCACCGAGGCGGGCGAGTCGTTGGAGTCGACCGTGCATCGTGAGCTCGAGGAGGAATCCGGCGTTCGGCTGGCCTCGCTGCGTTACGTCTCGTCTCAGCCGTGGCCGTTCCCTCGCTCGCTCATGCTCGGCTTCCGTGCCGTCGCTCTGGATGAGCACGAGCTGCGGCCCGACGGGGAGGAGATCATCGACGTCCGCTGGTTCACCCGTGACGAGATCGGGTCCGCTCTCGCCGGTGACGGACCCGTCGGCCTCCCCGGACCCGCGTCCATCGCCCGCGCACTGATCCTCGACTGGTTCGAGGAGCGCGCGTGAGCGCGCTCGAAGCCCTCGACGATCGACAGCGGGAGGCGGCATCCGTGCTGCGCGGTCCCGTCGCCGTGCTCGCAGGTGCGGGAACCGGGAAGACCCGAGTGATCACCCACCGGATCGCCCATGGTGTCGACACCGGTGCATACTCGCCGTCGCGCGTCATGGCGGTGACCTTCACGGCCAAGGCGGCGGGCGAGCTCAGGGGTCGTCTGCGCGCGCTCGGCGTCGAGGGCGTGGCCGCGCGGACATTCCACGCCGCCGCCCTCGCCCAGCTGAACTTCTTCTGGCCCACGCTGGCCGGATCACCCGCTCCGTCGATCATCGACAACAAGGTGAGGCTGCTCGGCCAGGCTGCCGACGCGATGCGACTGCGGCCGAGCACCGCGACGCTTCGCGACCTCGCCTCGGAGATCGAATGGCGCAAGGTGTCGATGTTGTCGATCGAACAGCACGCGTCGCTCGGCCGCACGTTGAGCGGCGTCGACTCCGCTCAGTTCGTCGAACTGCAACAGCGCTATGAAGCGTTGAAGGACGAGCGGCGCCAACTCGACTTCGAGGACGTGCTGCTGGCCTGCGCCGGGATGCTCGAGGCCGAACCTCGCGTCGCAGCGTCCGTGCACGAGCAGTATCGGCATTTCACAGTCGACGAGTACCAGGACGTCTCTCCGCTCCAGAACCGCCTGCTCGAACTCTGGTTGGGCGATCGCAAGGACATCTGCGTCGTCGGTGACGCGAGTCAGACCATCTACTCGTTCGCCGGCGCCGAACAGCGATTCCTCCTCGAGTTCGAGCGGCGGCATCCCGATGCCACGGTCGTGCGTCTCGAGACCAACTACCGTTCGCAGGCCCCGATCCTCGAAGCGGCGAACGCCCTGATGAAGGGGCGGCCGGGCGCCCTCGAACTCGTCCCGGCGAGAGAGACGTTCAACGCGGATTCGCCCACGGTCACGGCGTACGACTCCGAGCGCGACGAGGCAGAGGGGATCGCCGCCGCCGTGGCAGCGCGGATCGAGTCAGGGGCCTCGCCCTCAGAGATCGCCGTGCTCTACCGGGCTCATGCGCAGTCCGCGGTGCTGCAGCAGGCGCTCGCCGCCGAGGGCATCGCGACATCGGTGCTGGGTGGAACCCGGTTCTTCGCGATGCCCGAGGTGCGACAGGCGATCCTGGCCCTGCGGGCCGCCGCGGTCGCGCCGACCGAGCACGGTTTCCTGCCCGGGGTCCAGAGGGTCCTCCGCGAGCTCGGTCTCTCCGACGAGCCACCGGCGGCCGGGGGAGCTCAGCGCGACGGCTGGGAGGCTCGGCGGGCGATTCTGCGTCTCGCCGAAGACGCCGGACCCGATGAGACCCTGCGCACCTTCAGCGACGCGCTCATGGCGCGCGCGAAGGACCAGCACGAGCCCACCATGCGCACCGTGACTCTGTCGACGTTGCACGCCGCCAAGGGTCTCGAATGGCCGCATGTCTACCTCGCGGGGTGGGCGGAGGGCGCACTTCCGATCTCCTACGCCACCGGCTTCGAGGCGATCGACGAAGAGCGCCGCCTCGCTTACGTCGGCGTCACGCGGGCCGCGCGTACTCTCTCGCTGTCGTGGTCGCGCTCAGCGGGACGCGGGGAACGCGCCCCGTCGCGGTTCCTGGCAGAGATGGGAACGACTGCTCGCGGCACCGGCATTCTTCGTGAAACGTCACCGAGCGCCAGTCGCGGCGCCCCTCGCCGCTGACCTCGACGAACGAGCCCGGGGCCGCGCTCTCTGCGAGCAGCCGCGCGACGAGCGTCGCCGCCTCCGTGATCCGCGCGGCACTGATCGGACCCGCGCCGCGCCCGATGAGTTGGGCGTGCATGCGGGGCCAGGCATCGTCGCGCTCGCGTTCATGCTCGTCGCGGCAGGTCAGGCAGGCCGATTCGCCGGGTACCACCAGGGGTCCGACCGTGATCCGTCCTCGCTCGAGCGCGACCGGCAGGTGCGACGTGTCGTCGCGAAGGTAGCGTGCGAAGTGCAGCGCGGCCGCCGCACCTTCGACCAGCACGATGCCGATGTCGCGGGGATTCTCCCGCTCGCCGACGGCGATGCCCTCGTCGAGGAGCGCCTCGCGCATGCGGAACTCGCATCGCGCGTCGGCGACGTCGATGCTCTCCACCCACGCAGCCGGGGGAGCGGGAGAATCGTCGACGAGCAGCGGCTCGAGCCGCGACAGGAGCATCCGCGCCTCTGCGCGCGGGGCGCCGGCGGCATGTGCCACGACATCGAAGCCCCCGCGCCGGAATCCGGCGGCCATCCGAGCGATCAGACGCTCGACCCACGGTTCCGAGGCGGCGATGCGCAGCGTCCCCTCGATGCCGATCTGCAGTGTCTCACCGTCCCGCCAGAGCAGCGGAACCGCGGGATCCAGGCGAGTGATGGTCTTGGGTGTCAGAGGAGACATCCCTCGATTCTGCGCAAAGCCGAGCTCCCGGTGGGGGAGTCGCGGGCATCCGTGGAAAAGTCCTCGAGACTCTGCCACCCCGTCGGTCACACGGGTCGGTCTCCTCCTGGGCCGTCGTCACCGTCGGTGTCCTGCTCGCCTTCGGGCGTCTCCGGCTGCTCTTGCGAGAAGTCGTCGCCATCCAGCAGACGTGCCAGCGCCTCGTCGAACTCATCGGCGACCGGCTGCTCTCCCCGCGCGCTCGCCTGCAGTCGCGCCACGAGCGCCGACGGGTCGTCGATGTCGTCCGACGTCGGCATGAGGTCGGGGTAGTCCCACAGGGAGTCGCGTCCGGCGATGCCCACGGCGTCTGTCACCGCCTGCCACATGGCCGACGCCTCGCGCAGACGACGGGGCCGCAGCTTGAGTCCGACGAGAGCGCCGAGTGCGTCCTCGGCGGGACCGCCCACCGCGCGGCGGCGGCGAGCGGCTTCGGCGATGCGGGCACCGTCGGGAAGACGCGAGGTGGCCTGCGCGGTCACGACGTCGACCCAGCCGTCGATCGTCGCGACGAGGTTCTCGAGTCGGGCCAGTGCCTCGCGCTGCGCGTCGGTCTGCGTGGGAAGCAGCGCTCCGCCTTCGATTGCCGCGCGGAGCTCTTCGGGGTTGGACGGGTCGAGACGGCTTGCGACGTCCTCGAGTGCATCCACGTCGACCGTGACCCCGCGGGCGAAATCGGTGATCTGCGCCATGACGTGCAGGTGCAGCCACTTCGAGTGGCGATACAGCCGGGCGTATGCGAGTTCGCGGGTCGCGAGATAGAGGGTGATCTGGTCTTCGGGGATCTCGAGACCCTCGCCGAATGCTGTCAGGTTCTGGGGGATGACAGCGGCAGTGCCGGCCGGAAGCACCGGGATGCCGACGTCTCCGCCCGACACCACTTCGAGTGCGAGGTTGCCGAGAACCTGGCCGAACTGCGCCGCGAAGACCGAGCCGCCGAGACCGCGCATGAGCTTGCCCGCGCCCTGCACGACGTCGCGCATCTCTTCGGGCACCTGCGTGTCGAGCGCGCTGGTGAGCGCATCGGCGATGCTCGTCGACACGGGGCCGGCGATCTCCTTCCACACGGGCAGGGTCGCTTCGACCCATTCGCCGCGCGTCATGGCCTTCGGCGACTCGCCGAGTTCGGAGATCGTGGTCGCCTCGCCGAGCCAGAGGTCCGCGAGGGCGAAGGAGTCGACAAGCGAGGTCCGCGAGCCGTCGGTGATGCCGAGACCGTCGCGGTTGGCGATGTGCAGCGCCTGCCGCAGCGCGTTCTCCCAGGGATCGCCGCCGAACGCACCCTGCAGCTGCGACATGATCGTCTGCATCATCGCCGGGTCGATCTGGATCCCATCCATGCCCGCGAAGGCGTTCTGCAGCGCCTCGGGGTCGATGTCTCCGGCGCCCTGGCCGGACATCATGCGTCGGAGGAACTCTTGGAAGTCCTCGGGGGTCGGGTCGTTGTCTGACATGTCGCTCGCCTCTCAGCACGCCTAAAGCCGTGGCATCTACGCTAGTCACAGGATCGGCCGCGAGACCCCGAAGCGGACAGATCGCTGTACGCCGCCCGCGAACGACGGAGGAACCCTGTGGATCGAACCCGGTCTGTCAAGCTCGGACTGGGAGTCTGGGCGCTGGTCGTCGCGTTGATCGCGCTCGTCGTGCTGACCTTCCTCCCGACGCCTTACGTGATCCAGCGTCCGGGCCCGGTCTACGACACCCTCGGCACCGCGGCAGGAGCCGACGGCGAGCAGGTTCCGCTCATCCAGGTCGACGGCGCCGAGACGTTCGAGACCGGAGGGACTCTCGACCTCACGACCGTGCAGGTCGTCGGAAACCGTGAGCGCACCCCGAGCTGGTTCGAGCTCGCTCTCGCGTGGATGGACTCCTCACGAGCGGTGGTGCCTCTCGACTCCGTGTTCCCCGAGGGGGTCACGACGGAGCAGCGCGACGAACGCAACGCGACACTCATGGTGGACTCGCAGCACGAGGCGACCGCGGCAGCGCTCAACGAGCTGGGCTACGACACCGGAGCCGAGGTCGTCGTCCAGGAGGTCGTCGAGGATGCACCGGCCGAGGGAGCACTCGAGGCGGAGGACGTCATCACCGCAGTGGACGGCGCCGCGGTGACCTCCGCGAAGCAGCTGCGTCAGGCGATCCAGGATGGGGAGGGCGCGCCGGTCTCGCTCACCGTGCAGCGCTCCGGCGAGGAACAGGTGGTCGAGGTGACGCCCGTCGAGCAGACCGACGGTGACGTGACGACGTGGCTGATCGGTGTCACGTTGCGCACGGACTACGATTTCGAGATCGATGTGACGCTCCAGCTCGACAACGTCGGTGGACCCAGCGCCGGGATGATGTTCGCGCTCGGCATCATCGACACCCTCACCGAAGGGGAGTTGAACGGCGGCGAGAACGTCGCCGGCACCGGCACGATCGAGGCCGATGGGACGGTCGGGCCGATCGGCGGCATCCGTCAGAAGCTCTACGGTGCCCGTGATGCGGGGGCGGAGTACTTCCTCGCTCCGTCGACGAACTGCGACGAGGTCACCGGCCACGTGCCGGACGGACTGACCGTGATCAGCACCTCGACGCTGGAGGAATCGCTCGACGCGCTCGAGGTGATCGCGAACGGCGGCGACGTGGGATCGCTCCCGACCTGCGACGTCGTGACCTCCCCGTGACAGGTATGACAGCCGCAGCACAGTAAGGCGTGCCTAGGATGGGAGGGTGACCTCGACTTCTGCACCGAACCCGGCCACTCCCCGAACCTCGCGAAGAATCTTCGGTATCTCGCTGGCGATCATCGCCGCGCTGATCGCCGCCTTCTTCGTCTTCGCGTCGCTCTACACCGAATTCCTCTGGTTCGACCAGGTGGGCTTCGCGGGAGTGCTCACCACCCAATGGTTCGCCACGGCGGTGATGTTCGTCGTCGGATTCCTCGGCATGGCCGTGCCGCTGTTCGTCGCCATCCAGCTCGCGTACCGACTGCGCCCCGTCTACGTGCGGCTCAGCTCGCAGCTCGACAGGTACCAGGAGGTCATCGAGCCGCTCCGCCGCCTCGCGATGTGGGGCATGCCGATCTTCTTCGGCCTCTTCGCCGGCTTCTCGGCGGCCAGCCAGTGGAAGACCGTCTGGCTCTGGGCCAACGGCGTCGCGACCGACGCCACCGACCCGCAGTTCGGCGTCGACACCGGCTTCTACATGTTCGCGATGCCGTTCTACTCGATCCTGCTTGCTTTCGTGTCTGCGGTCCTGCTGCTCACCCTCATCGTCACCGCGCTGGTGTCGTACCTCTACGGGTCGGTCCGCATCGGTCAGGGCGAGCTGCGCATCTCGAAGCCCGCACGCATCCAGCTCGCTGTGATCGCGGGTCTGTACCTTCTGGTTCAGGCGGCGAGCCTGTGGCTCGACCGCTACAAGACCCTCGTCGCACAGGACGACCGCATCGTCGGCCCGGCCTACACGGGCGTCAACGCCACGATCCCCGGCCTCGCGATCCTCGCGATCATCGCCGCGCTCGTCGCCATCCTCTTCTTCGTCACGGCCGTCATCGGCCGCTGGCGGTTCCCTCTCGCCGCGACCGCGCTGCTCATCGTCGCCTCGCTCGTCGTCGGCGTCGGATTCCCGTGGGCGGTCACCACGTTCCAGGTCCGCCCGAACCAGAACGCCTACCAGGCGGAGTTCTACCAGCGGAACATCGACGGCACCAAGGAGGCGTACGGGGTCGCCGACCTCGAGACCACCCCGTTCGAAGCCGAGACCGACGCCGAGGCCGGCCAGCTGCGTGAAGACGCCGAGACCACCGCATCGATCCGCATCGTCGACCCCAACGTGATCAGCCCCGCCGTGCGACAGCTCGAGCAGTACCGCGGCTACTACCAGTTCCAGGAGAAGCTCGACGTCGACCGATACGAGATCGGCGGGGAGATGCAGGACACGGTCGTCTCCGTCCGCGACCTCGACATGAACGGCGTCGACGTCACGAACTGGAACAACCGCGCCGCTGTCTACACGCACGGCTACGGCTTGGTCGTCGCAGCGGGCAACCAGCGCACGCCCGACGGCGAGCCGGTCTTCCTCGAGCGTGGCATCCCGTCCGACGGCTTCCTCACCCAGCAGGAGGAGTTCGAGCCGCGCGTGTACTTCGGCGAGAACTCGCCGGAGTACTCGATCGTCGGCTCTCCCGACGGAACCGATCCTGTCGAGATCGACTATCCGCGAGGCAAGGACGGCGCCAGCGAGACCAAGACGACGTTCGAGGGCGACGGCGGACCGAAGATCGGGAGCAGCTTCACGAAGCTGCTGTACGCGCTGAAGTTCCAGTCGGAGCAGATCCTGTTCTCGAACCTCGTGAACGACGACTCGCAGATCCTGTACGACCGCGATCCCAAGACGCGCGTGCAGAAGGTCGCGCCATACCTCGAGCTCGACAGCGACCCGTACCCGAGCGTCGTGGACGGCAGGATCGTCTGGATCGTCGACGGATACACCACGAGCTCGACCTACCCCTACTCGACGAACGTGAGCCTGTCGGATGCGATCGCCGACTCGAACCTCCCGTCGCCGACGCTCGCGATCGACGAGATCAACTACATCCGCAACTCGGTCAAGGCCACGGTCGACGCCTACGACGGTTCGGTCACCCTGTACGCATGGGACGACCAGGATCCCGTGCTGCAGACCTGGCAGAACATCTACCCGTCGACGCTCAAGCCCGTGAGCGACATGTCGGCCGATCTGATGAGCCACGTCCGTTACCCGACCGACCTGTTCAAGGTGCAGCGCGACATCCTCGGCACCTACCACATCGACACCGCCGGCTCCTTCGCGCAGCAGGACAACCGCTGGCAGACGCCGAACGACCCGCGCAGCGAGCAGGTCCTGCAGCCGCCGTACTACCTGACGATGCAGATGCCGGGTCAGGATTCCCCGCGCTTCTCGATGTTCTCGACGTTCATTCCTTCGGCGCAGGGCGGCAGCAACCGCGACGTGCTGATGGGCTATCTCGCGGTCGACTCGGATGCCGGATCGGAGGCCGGCGTGAAGGCGGAGGGCTACGGCCAGCTTCGGATGCTCGAGATCGACACCGATACGACCGTGCCGGGCCCCGGCCAGGTGCAGAACACCTACAACTCGGACACGGCTGTGGTGCCGCAGCTCAACCTGCTGCAGCAGGGCGAGTCCGAGGTGCTGTACGGAAACCTCCTCACTCTGCCCGTGGGCGGCGGTCTGCTCTACGTGCAGCCGGTGTACGTGCAGTCCTCGGAGGGCACCAAGCTGCCGCGTCTGCAGAAGGTCCTCGTGGCCTTCGGCGACAAGGTCGCGTTCGAAGACACGCTGACCGCCGCGCTCGACACCCTCTTCGGCGGTGATGCCGGTGCGACCGGTGGAGACGATGAGGTCGAGCCGACCGAGCCCGACCCGGACACCGGTGAGGTCCCGACCGAGCCGACGGTGCCGACCGACGCCGAGGCCGAGGCTCTTGCAGCCGCGCAGCAGGCGCTGACCGACCGAGAGGCCGCATTGAAGGCAGGCGACCTGACCAAGTTCGCCGAGGCCGACAAGCGCCTCACGGATGCCGTGAACACGCTGCTCGGACTGGAAGCCGCCTCGGGGGAGTAACACCCCGGCCCCGTCTGCACACGATGCCGTCCCTCGTTCGCGAGGGGCGGCATCGTCCGTTTCTGCCGGCGCCCGCGGAGGCAGGCGACGGGCGCGACGAGCAGTCCGCTGACGCCGCCGCGATCCGTCCGCGCCGATCAGTCCGGTCGGTCAGTCCGCGTCGTAGCGGCAGGTCACGGAGCCCGTGCCGCTCTGCTCGACGACCAGCTCGTCGTTCCACAGAATCTGACAGCTCACGGTCGAGTCCGTGTCGTCGTCCGGGGCGGTGACGACGATCTCCGCCGAATCGCCGGTCGTCGTGTACTGCTTCCAGCCGCTGGAGGCCCACTCCTCGTCGTACGCCTGTGTGTCATCGGCGAAGGAGACCGTGAATGTGGGTCCGCCCGTGGCGCGCACCTCGACGTGGTTGAGGCCGTTGCCGGCGAGGACGCCGACTGCCATCACGACGACGAGAATGAGATCGACCATGAGGGCGACCGCTGCGACGACGACGGCCGCCGTTCCCGTGCGAGCGACCGCGGAGCGTCTCGCTCGACCGCCCAGCAGGAGAGCGACGATCGCCAGCAGCGCGGCGGCTGCTGCGACCGGGAGCAGGGCCGGTACGGGCACGAGGAGCACGATCAATGCGACGGAGATCAGCAGAGCCACGGCGCCGATCCAGAGGCTGACGATCGCGCGCCGCGATGAGCCTGATGCGAGCGCGGGACGTTTCCGCGCGGCGCTGTCGGGAGTCTGCGTCATGATGGACCTCCGGGTCATTGTTTCCACCGACCGCGCCGCCGTCGACGGTCGCGCCGTTCGGTGGGACAGTCTAACGAGTGGATCCGCGGGCGATGCGGGTGTCGTCCTGTCGCGAGCGAAGGAGTCCGGGAATCGATTAGTCTCTCGGTGGAGCCGTCCCGACGCGTCGAGAGATGTCCGGGCGGCACTTGACGGAAATCGAGACTGGAGGGGATCGAGATATGCCTGACTATTCGGAGTTGCCGGACATCATCGGCAAGATGAAGCGCGCCGCGATCGACTGTTTCATGGCGGACCAGGGCTTTCACCCGAACTGGGGAAATGACCAGATCTACGCGAAGTGGGGCTTCATGCTCAACTTCTACAACCGGCCGAATGCCGCAGGCGAGGGTGGGGGCGACGGCAACGGCGTGAACCACTCGGTCGCACCGGCTTTCGACGACATCCGGGCCGCGATCGATGCCCGCGTGTCGAAGTGGCTTGATCTGCCGGACGGCGGCGACGCCTGCGAGGCGCCGGCGAGTGCGACCTCGGCGGCAGCCGCGATCCTCGGCACCTCGGGCGCGGGTGCGTCGGTGCAGAACACCGGTGCGATCGGCACAGCCAACGACTCGGTGCACGAGATGATGGCGAACAAGATCGAGGGCAGCTTCAAGCCCGCGTTCATCGACAAGTACTACATCCAGTTCCAGTCCGTCACCCACGGCCTGGGGGACGCATGCGTGATCCTCCAGCTCAACTACAGCGCTCAGGCCGCCATGTGGCCCGCCGCGCGACAGGACGTCGTGTCGATCTGCGACAGCGCTCGCGCCGCCTGGGACCAGAAGGCGGGGAACGCCGCTGCGGCCAACGGGACGCTCGTGCTGACCGTCGTCGGAGCGGTGGCGGGCGTCGTATCCGCGATCGTGACGGCCGGCACGGGCACGGTGGCCGCAGCAGCCGTGCTCTCGGGAATCGCCGGCGCGGCCAGCAGCGCCGTGCAGGGGATCGCCCGCAACGTCGTCATCGAGGGCAACACCTATTCCGACATCCTGTCGTCTCTCGACGAGGCGCTCGGCAATCTCGACAAGGCGCTCGAGAAGCAGGAGAACGAGCTCAACGACGCGATGACCGAAGCCGCGAGCATCATCCGCTCCGACAACGCCACCTACAATCTGGACGCGTTCGCTCTCGGCCCGTACCCGGTCGGTGACGGCACGATGAGCATGGACAGGAGCAATGCGACCGTGGTGTCGAACAGCATGGGCCGGATCGATACGGAGCTCGCCAGTGCCGCGGCGGCGCTCGGCAGCGCGCCGGCGTCGAACCCGACTCCCCGCGGCGCCGGCGTCGGGCGCTCGTCGAACGGCACGCATTACGCGGCGAGCGACCTCTACGCGCTGACGGCGCGCTGCCTGGCCCTCACCGTGGCCGAGTATGCCCGAGGACATCAGCTGTTCGACGCGACTGTGGAGGACTTCTTCTCGTCGGATTCCGCGGCTTCGCAGGAGGTCTCGCGCCTCCTTGCCGAAGAGATCCTCAGTGCGAATCTGGGGGTGTGAGCTGATGGAGAGCCGTCATCTCGGACAGATCACCCTCGACGGCGGAACCGGAGGAGGCGCGATGAACGGCTCGGTGCCGTTCGACGGAGACGATGTGCAGGTGCGCATCGAGATCGACTATCCGGACCGCTTCGACGAGTCCGTCCTCAACGACGTCGATATGGTTCTCGACAATCTCGCCTTCCTCGACGAGATGGCGCGCACCACCATCTCCGAGGGAGTGCAGCGCGACAGCTCACCCGCGGCGAGTGTCTTCCGCACCTGGGAACAGGGCCGGGTCGGGGGCGCCTCGGCGGGTGACTTCGTGGACGCGCTCTCGGTCGCGCGCGTTCTCATCCTGCCGGACGGCGGAACCGCGAACAGGGACCGCGTCGTGATGAGCTACGTCGCGGCCGGCGCGGCGGCGCTGGGCAGCGTCCGAGTCAAGTTCGTCGAGCCGACCGGTCCTGAGCTCACACTCAGCTACCGCTGATCCTTCGCAGCCGAGCGATCTCGATGTCGCTCGGCTGCGAGGCCGGCGTGAGGTACACATGCGAAAGGCCCCTGATCGGAATATCTCCCGATCAGGGGCCTTTCGTGTGTCGCATTCTCGTTGCGGGGACAGGATTTGAACCTGCGACCTCCGGGTTATGAGCCCGGCGAGCTACCGAACTGCTCCACCCCGCGGCACGATCAATAGCCTAACACGCGAATCAGGAGTGCGCGAATCGAGCCGCGAGGACGCGTGTGCGAGAGGATGGGAGCATGCCAGAGACCCCCGCCGTGCCCGTCGCTGTGCCCGTCGCCGTCTGTCAGTTCGCCCCCACCGCCTCCCGTGCGGCCAACCGGGATCGGATCGCGGAGCTGACGGCGGAGGCCGCCGCACGCGGTGCCAGGCTGGTCGTGTTCCCCGAGTACTCGAGCTACTTCGTGGATCCGATGGACGCCACTCTCGCCGAGAACGCGGAGCCACTCGATGGTGAGTTCGTGTCGACACTGACTGCGCTGGCCTCCGACTACGCGGTGGTGATCGTGGCGGGGCTGGCCGAGCAGGCCTCGGACGCCGCTCATGTGAGGAACACGGTGGTCGCGGTGCGCGGCGACGGCATCCTCGCGACCTATCGCAAGCAGCACCTGTATGACGCCTTCGGCCAGACCGAGTCCGACTGGGTCGAGGCGGGGGAGGTCGGGGGAGCGGCGACGTTCGAGCTCGCGGGCATCCGATTCGGACTGATGACCTGTTACGACCTGCGATTCCCCGAGGTGTCGCGCACTCTGATGGATGCCGGCGCCGACGCCCTGGTGGTGCCGGCCGAGTGGGTCCGCGGTCCGCTCAAGGAGCACCACTGGACCACGCTGCTGGCGGCACGCGCCATCGAGAACACCGCGTACGTGATCGCCGCCGACCACCCGACCCCGATCGGCGTCGGGCACTCGCAGATCGTCGATCCGCAGGGCGTCGTGCTCGCCGGGGTGGGAACGAACGAGGGCATCGCGGTCGCGACAGTCGAGCGGAGCACGATCGATCGCGTGCGGGCAGTGAACCCGTCCCTGCGCGGGCGCCGATACGCCGTCGGTCCGCGCTGAACGAGAGCGTTCAGAAGCTCGTCGCGAGCCTCGTCGCCGCGTCCTCCAGGATCTCGACGCGTTTGCACGCCGCGAAGCGGACGAGCCCGGCGTACTCGCGTCGGCGTGACTGCGACACGAAGGCGGTCAGCGGGATCGCGACCACTCCTGCGCGTTCGGGAAGTGCGCGGCAGAACTCCGCGGCATCCGCTCCGCCGAGCGCTGACGCGTCGGCCACCGTGAAATAGCCGCCCTGGGGCGGATGCACGGTGAACCCGGCGGCGCGCAGGCCGGCGCCGAGTATCTCGTGCTTGCGCGCCAGCGTCGACGCGGCATCCGCGAAGAACGCATCTCCGAGGCGCAGACCCACGGCGATCGCCGGCTGGAACGGCGAGCCGTTCACGTATGTCAGATACTGCTTCACGGTCAGCACAGCGGTGATGAGATCGGCGGGGCCGTGCACCCAGCCGATCTTCCAGCCGGTCGCGGAGAACGTCTTGCCTGCCGACGAGATCGTGAGCGTGCGCTCGGCGGCACCCGGCAGGGTGGCGACGGGGGTGTGCGGGATCTGGAAAGCGAGATGCTCGTAGACCTCGTCGGTGACGATGATCGCATCGTGCAGGTCGGCGAGACGGACGACCTCCGAGAGCACCTCGCGACCGAAGACGGCTCCGGTGGGGTTGTGGGGGTCATTGACCAGGATGATGCGCGTGCGGTCGGACACCGCGGCCGCCAGCTGCTCCAAATCGGGCTGGAAGTCCGGTGCTCGCAACGGCACCGTGCGCAGTCGTGCGCCGGCGAGAGCGACCGCCGCCGCGTAGGAGTCGTAGTACGGCTCGAAGACGACGACCTCGTCGTCAGGACCGTCGATGAGGGCGAGCAGCGTCGCGGTCAGCGCCTCGGTGGCACCGGCCGTCACGATCACCTCTGTGGAGGGGTCGACCTCGAGCCCGTAGAAGCGCCGCTGGTGTTCGCTGATCGCGGCGAGCAGGTCGGGGTTCCCTCTTCCGGGCGGGTACTGGTTCACCCCGCGGGAGATCGCGTCCCTGGCAGCGTCGAGCACCTCTGCAGGACCATCCTCGTCGGGGAAGCCCTGGCCGAGATTGATCGCACCGGTTCGGGCCGCAGCAGCGGACATCTCTGCGAAGATGGTGGGCGCGACGGTTCCGTCTGGTGCGAGCAGACCGGCTCCCGCTGCCGTGCGCCGCCATGCGCCGGGGATGACACTCATGAAGAACAGGCTAAGGCCATAGGTGAAACTCATCTTCGCCATACGAAACGCACAGATACAGGCGTCACTCTGAGAGGGCGTTGTTGAAGGAGCACACACCATGAACGAAGACAGCACCCAGGACCACACGGCACCTGCGTCGAATGACGCAGCGCCGTCCACCGAGGCAGCAGAGGTCGTCGACCGTTCGACGACGGATGCCGCCGCTCAGACCCCCGGCATCGTCGCCGCCCCGGGGCCATATCAGGGACACCACGTTCCCGCGACGTTCACATCGTCACCCGCGCCGGCATTCGAGGCGCCGACCGCCCCGGTGGCGCCGGACGCCCAGACCGTCCCGCAGCAGTACCTCGGAGCGCCGGGACACCACCCTGGCCACGCATCGGGCCCGGTCGGCGGACCGGCCGCGGCCTCTCCCGGTGCGGCGTTCGGTCTGCACACCGGAGCGCAGCCCGGGCAGCCGGTCGACGGCTCCGTCAAGGTCAAAGAGCAGAAGCCGCGCGCCGGAGTGAAGTTCGCCGCGATCGTCGTGGCGGCTGCGCTCGTCGGCGGTGTCGCGGGCTTCGGCGGCGGAGCGATCCTCAACGGGATCTCCGACCAGGGTTCGACGGGCGTCGCCCAGGGTCCCGAGACCATCACCGTCAACAACCCCGGCTCCGTCAACGAGACGACGGCCGTCGCGACCGCGGCGCTCCCGTCGGTCGTCACCATCGAGGTGGCCGGCTCCGATCAGGGCGGCAGCGGATCGGGCGTCATCATCAGCGACGACGGCTACGTGCTCACGAACACTCACGTGGTGACGCTCGGCGGCGCAGTCGCCGATCCCACGATCCGCGTCACCACGTCGGACGGCCGCATCTTCTCGGCGACCGTCGTCGGGACCGACCCGATCTACGACCTCGCCGTCATCAAGCTCGAGGACGCGACAGATCTCACCCCGATCGACTTCGCAGACTCCTCCAAGCTCAACGTGGGGGACACCGCGGTGGCTCTGGGCGCGCCGCTCGGCCTGTCGAACTCGGTCACGACCGGAATCGTCAGTGCTCTGAACCGCAGCATCCAGATCGCGTCGTCGGCGCTTCCGGACTCGTCCTCGGAAGATGCTCCGCAGAACGAGCAGCAGACGCCTGAGGAGGGCGAGGGCCCGTTCCAGTTCGATCTGCCCGGCAACACCTCGCAGCAGACGTCGGAGTCGATCTCGATCGCCGTGATCCAGACGGATGCCGCCATCAACCACGGCAACTCCGGCGGCGCGCTCGTGAACAGCAAGGGCGAGCTCATCGGCATCAACGTCGCGATCGCGAGCTCCGGGAGCTCGGAGGAGTCGGGATCCATCGGGATCGGCTTCGCCATCCCCGCGAACATCGCTCAGCGGGTGTCGGAGGAGATCATCGCCGACGGCGCAGCCACCCATGGCCTGCTCGGGGCGTCGGTGCAGGATGCGGCCAGCGTCAAGGATGCCGACGTGTCGGGTGCCTACATCGCGGATGTCACCGGTGGCGGCGCCGCCGCGGCCGGCGGGCTGAAGGCCGATGACATCGTGACCGCGTTCAACGGCGTGCCCATCACGAGCGCCAGCGACCTCACGGCGCAGGTGCGGGCGGCAGCCGGGGGCAGCGACGCGAAGGTCACGTACATCCGTGGCGGCAAGGAATACGAGGCCGATGTGACCCTGGGCGACCTCGCCGGCTGACTCCGGCAACCGTGCTCACCGAGAAGGACGCCACCCCGCGATAGGCTCGCGGGGTGGCGTCCTTCTCTTTCGGCTCCGGCAATGCGGCCAAGCTGCTTCGGATACCGCTCTATCTCGCCGGACGCGCCGGCACCCTCGTGATTCCGCGAGGCGCCCGATGGGTGTTCGGGTGCGGTGCAGGCGTCGGGGATGGGGCTCTCGCCCTGCACCGTGTCGCCGCAGCTGAGGGGCACGACACCGTGTGGCTCACGTCCTCCGATCGGGAAGACCGCGATGCCGCGGCGCTCGGCCTCCGCACGATGCGCAAGGGCAGCCTACGAGGGTGGTGGGCGACGGCGCGTGCCCGCGTCGTCGTCGTCACGCACGGCCTCGGCGACGTCAACCGCTATGCGGTGTCCGGTGCCTTCGTCGTGCAGCTCTGGCACGGCATTCCCCTCAAGCGGATCGGATTGGACTCACCCGCGACCACGCAGGTCCCGGACGTCCCCGGTGCGCCGCTGCTGCGTCGTCTCGTCGGCTTCCTGTACCGCCGAGCCGCTCAGCGGATCCGAGTCTTCCCGGCCGCATCCCACCGGTCGAGGGGTCGGCTCGAGTCGGCCTTCGCGCTCGGCGACGGCCGCGTCGTCGTCACAGGCGAGCCGCGCGTCGACGTGCTGTCCGCAGGCGACCCGACCGAGCGTCGGGCCGCCGCGTCCGATGCGCTGGCGCGCGTCGTCGGCGAATTGCCGACCGCATCTCGGACGATCCTCTACGCCCCGACCTGGCGCGACGGAGCCGATGATCCGGCAGTCCCGTCGGCGACTCAGTGGGTGCGGATCATCCAGATGCTCGAGCAGCGGGATGCCGTGCTGCTCGTTCGCTCCCACCCGCTCGGAGAGGGCGGGTATGCGCCTCCGCTGCCCAGCAGAAGGGTGCGGATGCTCGGCTCCGGCCTGCTGACCGACGTCACGCCGGTGCTGCCGGCGATCGATGTGCTCATCACCGACTACTCCTCGATGGCGTACGACGTGGGACTCTTGAGAATGCCGGTGCTGTTCCTCGCTCCCGACGCCGAGGACTACGCGCGGACGAGAGGCTTCTACGGTCGGTTCCAGGACGTCGCCGGCGACGACGCCGCGACCGGCTGGGACTCGCTCTTGCCGCAGCTGTCTGCACTTCTGGACGACGAGGACCTCTTCTCTGCACGCGCCGAGCGTTCGGGTACGCTCAGCGCGGAGATGCACGCCTTCCGCGACGGCGGCAACACCCGGCGCGTCTACGAGACAATCCGTGCGCGGGGGATCCCCGCGCCGAAGGGAGCAGCATGACCACGGCCCGGATCGATGAGGCGGCAGAGACGCTGGTCATCGCAGGCGCCGGCCAGCGCCCCACCACCGCCGAGCTGATCGGGCCGCGCGCCCGGGTCGCCGCGCGCATCACCGGCGGAGGCAAGACCTGGAAGGCGACGTTCCCGCTGCGCGCGGCACGGTGGGGCGGCCCTGAGCTCCCCCTGCCGACTGGGGACTACGAGCTGCACATTGCAGACGTGGAGCTCGGTGATCTCCTCGTCGCAGCGGAGGTGCTGACCGGCGTGCGCGTCGCCGTCGACGGGACGACCGTGCGCATCGCGGCCCCGATCGATCCCGCCTATGAGACGAGCGAGGGGCAGGCGACGCTCGAGGGCCGCTACCTCGCGCATCCCGGGGCGACCGAGAACGCCGTCTTCTTCGAGAGCTTCTACGGACGTGCCGTCGGCTGCAACCCGCAGGCGATCGACCGCGCCTTGTACGCGCAGGCGCCGGACGTCACGCGCTACTGGAGTGTGGTCGACCTGTCGGTGGCGGTTCCCGACGGGGCGATCGCGGTGGTCGAAGGCAGCCCGGAGTGGTGGCGTGCCCGCGCGGCATCCCGCCTGCTCGTGGTCAACGACTGGCTGCGCCGCCGCTTCGCCCGCAAGCCCGGCCAGAAGGTGCTGCAGACCTGGCACGGCACGCCCCTGAAGCGGCTGGCGCTGCATCGTCCGGGGTTCGCTCCTCGACGGATGGCGGCGGTCATCAAGGAGTCTCGACGCTGGGACGTGCTCCTGGCACAGAACACCTACTCCGAGCGCATTCTCCGCAAGGCGTACGCATTCTTCGGACGGCCCATCTGGGTCGAGGGGTATCCGCGGAACGACGCTCTGGTCACCGGGGATGCCGCAGCGATCCGCGCGGACCTGGGCATCGCCGACGGCGAGCGCGTGCTGCTGTATGCGCCCACCTGGCGCGACGACCGACCCGAGATGGTCGACTTCATCGACGCGGAGGAGCTCGCGAGGCAGACGGACTCCGTCGTGCTCGTGCGCGGCCACTCGCGAACGATCGACACGGGACGGGACCGAGCGGGCGCTCGCGTGATCGACGTCACCGGATACCCCGAGACCTCGCAGCTTCTGCTCGCCGCCGACGTGTTGATCACCGACTATTCCTCGGTGATGTTCGATTTCAGTGTCACGGGCAAGCCGATGTTCTTCCTCGTGCCCGACCTCGACCACTATCGCGGAGAGCTCCGTGGGTTCTACTTCGATCTCGAGACCCGCGCCCCCGGCCCTCTGGTCCGCACGCAGGATGAACTGGTCGCGGCACTCGCCGACGGCGAGCACGGGAACGTCTATGCCGAGCGATATCGTGCCTGGCGGGCGCAGTTCAACCCGCGGGATGACGGTCGCTCCGCCGAGCGGGTCGTCGCGCGGATCCTGGACCAGGGGTACGTCACCCGGTGAGCCGGTCGGCGGTGCGGCGCGTCAGGGGAGTGGCGTGTTGCGGGTGCCGAGTCGGGACGCGTCGACCGTGTCGCGAGCGCCGCGCAGCACGCCCTCGATGAAGCCGAGGCCCCAGGAGAGGTGCATGGTGGGCAGAACCAGCAGTGTCCACAGTCTCTGGCGCAGCCCGCCACCGCCGGGAAGGCAGGCGACGCCCACCACGAGCAGCAGATACGCCACCAGCGGCAGATAGACCACAGCCCCGACGACGAGCGAGAGAGCGCCGGAGAGGATGCCGGTCAGCTGCAGGACGCCGGTGAGGAGAGCGGCCGCGACGAGGACGACGAGCGCCGGGGGAGCGAAGTACCGGATGCCGTTGCGGCGTCCGTATCGTCGCACGAGTTCGCCGCGCCACGCGCCCGTGGCCCGGAACTGACGGGCGAGCCGCAGCCAGCTCTCGCGAGGCCAGTAGGTCACCGAGAGATCGGGATCGAACCAGACGAGATGTCCTGCCTGGCGGATGCGGAGGTTGAGCTCCCAGTCCTCTCCGCGACGTATCGACTCGTCGAAGAGCCCGACCTCGTCGAGCACCGACCGACGCATGACGCCGAGGTAGGCGGATTCGGCCTCGCCCTCGTGGGTGCCCCCGTGATAGGCCCCCCCGCCGAGGCCGACGGGGGAGTTGTAGAGGCGCGCGACGGAGGTCTGGAACGGCGTGCGCCCGTCAGCGCGCATCACACCGCCGACGTTCGCGGCACCCGTGCGTTCGAGAGTCGCGAGGGCGAGGGCCGCATAGCCCGGAGCGAGTTCGGAATGGGCGTCGACGCGGACGATCGTCGCGAAGCGGCTGGCCCGGATCGCGGCGTTCAATCCGACCGGGATGTGAGCTGCGGGGTTGTCGACGAGCCGGATCCGCGCGTCCCCGGCGGCCAGGCGTTGGGCGAGCTCCGTCGTGCCGTCGGTGGAAGGCCCGAGCGCGAGCACCAGCTCGGCCGGGACAGTGAGCTCCTGCTGGAGCACGGAGGCGACTGCGTGCTCCAGATAGGCGCGCTCGTTGAGCACGGGCATGACGAAAGACACTCCGTTCTCCGGGGCGGCGATGTCGTTGTCAGGCACATGACGATCATGGCATGCGCTTCTCGCGCGTTCGCTGATTCCCGGCACCGGTGATCTCGGAAGGCGTCAGGCGGGGCGAGCCGCCGCACTCGGTATCCTGGAGGGATGGGTGCTGTGTCCGATGCGAAGAAGGCCTACCGTCTGCTGAAGCGGGCGCTCGCCTCGCGCAAGGCTGTGCAGCGAGTGCGGCGGCGCCTCGCCGAGCGCGAACCGCACCCGCCGGAGCACTACCAGGTGGCGGTGTACTTCGCCGACGGCGACGTGAACATGTACCAGATGCGGCAGTGGTATCGCCCTCTCGTGGAGCTGTCGAAGCACTGGCCCGTCGTCGTGCTGTCCCGGTCGGCGACGGGCGCCGACAAGCTGCTCGACGAGGACGGTCCTCCCGTCGCCTTCGTCCCGACGATCCGTGATCTCGAACGCTTCCTCAGCACGCAGGACATCCGTGTCGTCCTCTACGTGAATCAGAACACCCGCAACTTCCAGATGTTCCGCTACGGCAGGCGCTGGCACGTGTTCATCAATCACGGCGAGTCGGACAAGATGTACATGACGACCAATCAGTACAAGGCGTACGACTACGCCCTGGTCGCAGGACAGGCTGCCCGTGACCGCCTGTCACGGACTCTCTGGGACTGGGACATCGATCGACGGACGATCGAGATCGGCCGGCCGCAGGCCGACCACTACTCGGGCACGCTGCCGTACGTTCCGGACGAGCGCACCGTGGTGCTCTACGCCCCGACGTGGGAGGGCGACCGCCCGAGCGCGCACTACGGGTCGATCGCCACCCACGGCGAGACCCTCGTCACGACGCTGCTCGCCTCGGAGAGGCACCGCGTGATCTACCGCCCGCACCCGCGAAGCGGCGTGATCGACGACGCGTACGGTGCCGCGCACCGACGCATCATCGCCGCCATCGCGGCCGCCAACGCCGCGGATCCGTCCGCACAGCACGTCTACGACGACGGCGCGGAGCTCGGATGGCAGCTGGCCGCCGCCGATGTCGCGATCGTCGACATCTCGGCGATGGTCTACGACCGCCTCGCAGTAGGCAAGCCGCTGATGATCACACGGCCGGCCGACGAGAGGGCATCGATCGACACCAACGGCTACCTGTCGGACTGTGAATGGCTCGACGCAGGCGCTGCGGGTGACATCGTCGCCGAGGTGGAACGCGTGCGTGCCGACGAGGTCGCCATCGCGAGGCTGCGCATGTGGGTGCAGCACTACTTCGGAGACACGACCCCCGGAGTGGCCACAGAGAAGTTCCACGCCGCGATCGCGCAGCTCATGCAGAAGTGGGATCGTTGGCAGGCGAACGAGATCGGGGCAGTGCGCACCGATGAGGACGATGACGACGAAGAGGCCGACGAAGAGGAGGTCTGACGTGGACCTTCCACTCACTGCCGCGGTCGCCTCATGTCTCGAGGTGCTGACCGAAGCAGGCTCGACGAACGACATCTTGAGCGAGCGAGCGCGCGATTCGCCGTCGACGCCGCACCTGTCCGTTGTCGTCACCGACAACCAGACGGCGGGGCGCGGCAGACTCGGCCGCTCCTGGACATCCGCGCCTGGCGCATCGCTCGCCGTCTCCGTGCTGCTGCGGAGGCTGCCCTCGGCGGCGGATTCGCGAGGCTGGATCCCGCTCGCGGCCGGAGTGGCGATGGCGGATGCGATCGCCGAACAGCTTCCCGACCACGACGTGGCGGTCAAATGGCCGAACGACATCTTGGTCGACGGTCGCAAGATCTGCGGAATCCTGGCGCAGGCGACTCAGGATGCGGTCGTCGTCGGAACCGGTGTGAACACGGCGATGACACGGTCGGAGCTTCCGGTGCCGACCGCGACGTCCTTCGCGATCCTCGGCGTCGAGGCCGACGCCGACAGGCTTCTCGCCACCTACCTGCGCGCACTCGATCAGCTGGTCTCCGAGCTCGCGGGAGCGGGCGACGCCGTCTCGAGCGGTCTCCACGCCGCCGCGACCGAGCGGTGCGCCACGATCGGTCTCGACGTCAGGGTCTCCCTTCCCGGCGATTCCGTCCTCGTCGGAAGAGCCACCGGACTCGACGTGGACGGTCGGCTCGTCGTGCAGGGGGAGGGTGCCGAGACATCGATCTCTGCCGGAGATGTGGTGCACGTCCGTCCGGCGTGAGTCTGACACGCCCGGCGCGCGAGCGGCGATGTCGGCGGTTGCGGGCACAATGGAGGGGTGACTCAGCCCGTGACTCTCGGCGGAAGGCCGACGATGCCACCGCCGGGTGCGCCCGCGGAAGAGCTGCTCATCGCCCGGTTCCGCACTCACGCCCGGAGGCTCTTCTGGTCGGCGCTCGTGCTCATCGCCGTCTTCGGTGCGACGTCCTTCTTCTACGACAACCTCCCGGCGCCGTTCGAGAACTGGATGCTGCTGAGTGCAGCCGGGGCGATCGTCCTCCTGTTGGTCGTCGTGCCCTGGGTCATCTGGTACTCGCGCTCCGTTACTCTCACCACGCGGAGGGTCATCGTCAATCACGGTATCGGCGCCCGCAACAGGCGGGAGATGTCGCACGCTCGGGGATACACGATCGGCGTCCGCCGCGGCATGATCCAGCGGATGTGGGGCGTCGGAACGATCACCCTCTCGAACGGGGTCGATGCGCCGTTGCGTCTGCCCAATGTCCCGAACGTGACGCTCGTGCACGAGACACTGGCCGATCAGATCGAGGTGAGCCAGATCCTGGCGCACCGCGATGCGCAGTCAGGTCACGACGGCACTGCCGGATTCTGAGCGCGGTACCGCGTCGGGCGGGACGCGTGAACGCCGCCCGCGCTGATGCGCGAGAATGGTCAGGACGAAATGGAGGCGGCCCATGGCGCTGCGCGTTGGTGTGATCGGTGGAGGCCAGCTGGCTCGGATGATGATCGCTCCGGCGGTCGAGCTCGGACTCGAGCTGAGGGTGCTCGCTGAGGACGAGGGGATGTCCGCGCAGCTCGCCGCGACCGCGGTCGGCGACTACCACGACCTCGAGGTCGTCCGCGCGTTCGTCCGCGACGTGGACGTCGTCACCTTCGACCACGAGCATGTGCCGCAGGAGGTGCTGCGGGCACTGGTCGCCGACGGGGTCGCCGTGCACCCGGGGCCGGACGCCCTGCAGTTCGCCCAGGACAAGCTCCTGATGAGGGCGAGGCTCGAAGAGCTCGGGGTTCCTCAGCCGGACTGGGCGCCGGTGCGCGACTCCTCCGAGCTGCAGGCATTCCTCGACGAGCACGACGGGCAGGGTGTCGTGAAGACCCCCCGCGGCGGATACGACGGCAAGGGAGTCCGCGTGGTCCGAGAGGCCGGCGAGGCTCAGGACTGGTTCGACGGGCTCGCCGACGGCGAGGCGCTGCTGGTCGAGGAGCTGGTCGGATTCGTGCGCGAGCTCGCGCAGCAGGTGGCTCGTCGTCCGGGCGGCCAGATCGTCGCCTACCCGGTGGTCGAGACGGTGCAGCGCGGGGGCGTGTGCGCAGAGGTGATCGCGCCGGCGCCTCATGCGGCCGAGCGCCTCGTCCGGGTCGCCGAGGAGATCGGTCGATCGATCGCGGAAGGACTCGGGGTCACCGGGATGCTTGCGGTCGAGCTCTTCGAGACCGACGATGAGCGCATCCTCGTGAACGAACTCGCCATGCGTCCGCACAACAGCGGCCACTGGAGCCAGGACGGCGCAGTGACCGGGCAGTTCGAACAGCACCTGCGCGCTGTCGCGGACCTGCCCCTCGGCGACACCGCGCCTCAGGCGGCGTGGTCCGTGATGGTGAACATCCTCGGAGGGCCGCAGACCGGCACGCTCGGCGACCGTTTCGCCGGAGCCATGTCCGAGCATCCGTCGGCGAAGATCCACACCTACGGAAAGAGCCCGCGACCGGGTCGGAAGGTCGGGCACGTCAATGTGACGGGCGACGACCTCGATGACGCGGTGTACGTCGCGCGCGCCGCGGCGGCGCACTTCGACTGAGCGTGCGGTCAGGGGTGTGCCGTTCGGGGTTTCTCCCAGCACCAGACCGTAGCCTGAGTGGGTGACTGAGCCACTGCACTCCTCCACCGCGCCCCTCGTCGGCGTCGTCATGGGTTCCGACTCCGACTGGCGCGTGATGAGCGACGCCTCTCAGTCGCTGAGCGACTTCGCTATCCCGCACGAGGTGGAGGTCGTCTCGGCGCACCGCACCCCCGACAAGCTCATGCAGTACGCGCGGGAAGCGCGCGGTCGCGGCATCCGTGTGATCATCGCAGGTGCCGGCGGGGCCGCTCATCTTCCCGGGATGCTGGCCTCGATGACCGCGTTGCCGGTCATCGGAGTCCCCGTTCCGCTCGCGTACCTCGACGGGATGGACTCGCTTCTCTCCATCGTGCAGATGCCCGCCGGAATCCCGGTCGCGACGGTGTCGATAGCGGGAGCGCGCAACGCGGGCATCCTCGCGGCGCGGATCCTCGGCACCTCCGACGATGACCTCGCCGATCGTGTCGAGGCCTATGCGCTCGACCTCGAAGCGCAGGTCGAGGAGAAGAACGATCGGCTGAAGGGGTCCCTGTGACCCTTGCGCCGCCGCGAGGTACGGCGCGACCACTGATCGAGAGCCGCCCGATCCGGCATCCGAACACCGCCGATGCGGGGATGATGACCAAACGCGGGTGGTGGCTGGTGCTGCTCAACCTGCTGGTGCCCGGTTCTGCCCAGGTTCTCGCCGGCAATCGCAGGCTCGGACGCTTCGGTCTCGGGGCGACGCTGACCGCATGGCTGCTCGTGATCGTGGGCGCAGGGCTGGCGCTGTTCGCTCGTCCTGTGCTGCTGTGGCTCACGGTGGGCGGAGGCTGGTTCTCCGCGGTCATCCTGACTCTCGTCCAGGTGCTGCTGATCGCCTACCTCGTGCTGTGGGTGGTGCTCACCTTCGATGTGCTGCGGCTCGTCCGACTGGTCAGGGTTCCGGGCCCGTCCAAGTTCGCGATCCCACTCGTCGCCCTGCTTCTGCTCGGTCTCGTCGGAACCGGAACGGCATACGCGGCGTCGTACGTCGGCACAGCCCGGGGAACGATCAGTACGATCTTCGGACAGAGCGGGCCCAGCCTGCCGCCGAGCGAGGGGTATTACAACATCCTGCTGCTCGGAGCGGACAGCGGCGAGGGCCGAGACTCGATGAGGTTCGACAGCATCTCGGTGGTCTCGGTGAACGCGACCACCGGCGCCGTGACGATCACCGGGATCCCGCGCGAGCTGCCCAATGCGCCCTTCAGCGAGGGAAGCCCGATGCAGGCTCTGTATCCCAACGGCTTCGAGGGCCACAGCTCCAGCGCGTGCGGCTGGAACGGCTGGATGAACCACGTGCGCAATGCCGCAGAGATCTGCCGTGACGACAACGGCACGGGCCTGTACCCGGACGCCGCATCGCACGGTTCCGATCCCGGCATCGAGGCGACCAAGGATGCGGCGGAGGGCGTTCTCGGCATCGAGATCCCGTACTACGTCTTCGTCGACATGCACGGCTTCGCTGCGCTCGTCGACGCGCTCGGCGGTGTGGACATCACTGTGACGGAGCGGCTGCCCAAGGGTGGCCCACCCGAGGGCACCGACCCGTATGACGTCGACGCATGGGCGATCGGGTGGATCGAGGTCGGCGAGCAGCACATGGACGGTGACACGGCGCAGTGGTATGCGCGATCGCGGTACACGACGAGCGACTGGGATCGGATGAAGCGCCAGCGCGAACTGCAGGAGGCGATCCTCGCGCAGTTCACCCCGCAGACGGTGCTCACGCGCTTCAACGAGGTGGCCGCCGCGGGTACCGCGCTGATCAGCACCGATCTGCCTCAGGACAAGCTGCCCGAGTTCTTCGACCTGATGACGAAGGCCCGGGAGCAGACCGTCGCCACGATCGAGCTCACTCCTGACAACGGGGTGGACGAGCACACCCCTGACTACGGGTACATCCACGAGCTGGTCCGGCAGACGCTGCACCCGCCGACGGAGACGCCGACGCCGACTCCGTGATCGGCGACGTCGATCGGGATGTTCTCCCTCGAACGGCCGGTGCACATGAGTGAGCCCACGGCCGCCACCTGAGAGTGAAGGTGGCGGCCGTGGGCCTCCGGTTCAGGACCGGATTCACCAGACGACGGTGATCGGAGGGGGAGGGATCACCGTCGTCCAGTCGGTTCCCGCTGAAAGCGGGGACCTGACCTAGGCGCGCTTACGGCGCGTGACGCCTGTGGCGACGAGAACTCCACCAGCCACCAGAGCAGCTGCCCCACCTCCGAGAACCCACGGCGAGACGCTGCCGCCCGTGAGGGCGAGCTCGAGCCCGCCGCCGGTGAGCGGAAGCTCCGTGCCCGCGGCCGCGACACCGGGATCGTGGTCGCAGCTCACCGCCGAATCGTGGCCGTGCGAGACGGTGATCGTCGCCGTGTACGACCGCGACCCGTCGAAGGCGAGTGCGTAGGAGCCCTCGCCGTCGGCCGGCGGGCGGAAGGTGACGACGAGGCTGCCGTCCGCCGCGGCCGTGTTGCCCGAGACAGCGGAGTCGCCCGCGTTGAGGCCAGAGACCGACACTCCGACGTTCTCAGACGGCAGGAAATAGCCTGCGCCGAAGACGACGGTGGACACTTCGCAGATGTCGATGATCGGATCATCGACGCTCACCCGCGGCGTGCCGGCATACGAGTCGGACTCGGTCGGAACGACCGGTGAGGCGGAGGCGACAGCAGGTGCCATGAGCACGAGTACGCCAGCGGTAAGGCTGATGGCAGCCAGTTTCTTCAGCATGATTCTCCCCAGAAATACACGCGGAATCGCCTTCGGATACACCCCTGCATCCGACTGCGTGAGCTCTTCCTGTCCCCACGACAGAATTGCAGAACTCAGATATTCCCCAGTGAGAATGACCCTACATCATCGAATCAAGAAAGTCACGACGCGCAACGCAGTTGTTCGCGGGACACGTCGGGTGCGGTGACCATGGGCGTGTGATCGACCACCGTCAGTCGTTCTCCGGCGCCGGTTCCCTGATATTCGACGGTGATCGTCGACGATTCGCCCGGAGCCAGCAGCACCTCGTGCTGAACGGCGGAGCGGGAGCCGAGCAGAGCCGTTTGCACACTGACCTCTTCTCCGTCGCGATCGATATGAGACGGGGTCGCGCCCTCGGGGCCGTACACGGTGATCAGGGTCCTGGTCGACCCGGCGGGTACTCCGTAGAACCCGTTAGCGGTCACGTATGGCGGCAGCGCCGTCCCGGCGTCCGCGGGCGCGTCGTTCTTCCAGGTCACCGTCACCTGCGTGGTCGGTTCGCCGTCGCACGTGCCGATCGACGTCGTGATGGCCGCGTCCGCGTAGAAGTCCATCTTCCCGCCGGTCGTGTCGTTGAAGAGCACGCCGACGTGGGTCTGGGGGCCGTCCTCGGGCAGCGCCCCGCCGAGCGTCGACGCCGACAGGATCGCCTCCTCATCCTCATGCGCGCTCCAGATGCGGATGCGTCCCTCGTCGGCCGACTCGGCGAGGGCGGCGACGAGATCCTTCGGGGCCGCTTCGGTCAGTGCAGCGGACAGCAGCGCTCCCGCCGCCTGGGAGAAGATCTCATCCTGCGCCGCCGGATCGGGCACGCTGGCGTAGATCTCCGAGATCAGCAGGCCCACGACGGTGTCTTTCGTCGCGCTGAACGGCCCGAAGGTGAGCGGGCCCGTGGCTGCGACGAGGTTCTCCGTCATCACGGCGTCGACCGCGATGACGCCATCGATGGGGTGCCCGAATCGGTTCTGCCACCGCGCCGCGATCGCGGGGCCCGCTTCGGTGAAGTCCGGAATGCTCGTCAGGTTCTGCATATACCGACCGGGGCTGTCCTCGAAGAGGGCGACGGTCGACTCGCTCAACGGCAGCGGCGTGTCGAGGGAGGGGAAGTCCGGAACGGAGGCCTGCTGCACGAGCGTGATCCGGCCGTTCTCGGCGTGCAGCAGGGCGATCGCCCCGATGATGCCGCCGGACGATCGCAGCTCGGCATTGTTCTGCATCGCGAGCACATAGTTGCGGGGACCCTCTCCGCCGAGCATGCTCGGCAGCAGCGCGGACGCTCCATGCAGCGCTCCCACGACGGTGGCAGCCTGCGTGACGGCCGATCGCATCTCTCGCACGGCATCGGCGAGCGGAGGAATCGTCGCGCCCGCGTCGATGTCAAGCGCTCGCGTCTCCGCAGAGGTCAGCGTGGCACTCGCCTCAGCCAACGGGGGCTCGATCTGCGCGAAAGGCGTGAGGTCCACGACGCCACCCGAGAGGCCCAGACTCGCCAGATCGAGTTCCTCAGCGGCGGCCAGCACCGGAACGAGCGCGTCCGACGCGACGTCGTCGGCGATCTCGGCGACGTCGCTCACCGCCGAGAAGTTCGGTCCGAGCCAGGGCAGCAGACCGAAGCCTGACCAGATCGGATCGGATGTCAGGTCGTGCGCGGACCGTGCGTGGTGAGCGATGCGCGCAGAGAGCGTTGCGGCTGTGTCGAGGTCGCCCTGCCCGATCGCCTGCTTGAGCTTCGACGACGCGGCCGAGACCTGCTGCAGATCATTCACGGCTCCGATCCCACGGATGCCGACCCAGCCGATCGCGAGCACGACGAGGGTCACGATCGCGCCGATGGTCCACCGCAACCATCGACGACGTACAGGCAGGCGTCCGTCACTCACCCCTGCATTCAAGCACGAAGCGAGATATCGGCGGCGGACGGCCCCGCAATCCTCCGCGCACCCGGTGCTGCTCCCAGGTTCGGGGCGGGTGGGCGATTACTGTTGTCGCATGGGTGCTCGGCTGCGTGTTGTTCTGGATCAGCTGACGCATGTCGTGCACGCGGACCACGCCTCAGCGGCGTCGGACCTCACCGCTGCGCTCATCTCGACCGCCCCCTCCGGGTGCGAGGTCGAGGCCATCGTCCCGTCGGGCGTCGACGTGCAGATCCCGGGTCTGGTCGACGTGCGCAGACTGTCGCTCGCGCGGCGCGAGCTCGCGGCGTCCTGGCAGTTGGGCATCGCCCCCGGGGTGGGCGGGGGGCTCATCCACTCGCCGACCCTGATGGCTCCGCTGGTGCGTCACGACCGCCTGCACGACCTCGATCAGACGACAGTCACGCTGTGGGATCTGCAGGCGTGGGACGAGCCGGATTCGCTCACCAAGTCCGTGGTCGCCTGGCAGCGGGCGATGCTGAAGCGAGCCGTCAAGCACGCGGATGCCGTCGTGGTGCCCTCCCACTCGGTCGGTGAGCGACTGGCGGAGATCGCGAAGCTGAGCGGACGGATTCGCGTCATCCCTGGGGCCGCCCCAACTGCTCTGGTGATGCCCCTCGACGCGCGAGAACGACGAGCCGCTCTGTCCCTGACGGAAGGATATGTGCTGCTCACCGGATCGGCGCAGTCGCTCGAGCACGGCTTCCGGGCAGCTGTCGCATCCGGCAGGGATGCCGTCGTGCTCGACGCTCCGGAGGGGGCAGAACCGCGACTCGTCGAGGTCGCAGTGGCCGCAGGGCTGCCTGAAGCACGGGCCCACATCCGTGGCGCACTGTCGACGGAGGATCGGGCGGCCGTCTTCGCCGGGGCGTCGGCGCTGGTCGCGACCAGCCCACGCGCTGCGTGGCCATGGCGTGCGGTCGAGGCCATGACCCTCGGTGTGCCGGTGGTCGCCGTCGACAGCGGAGTCCATCGGGATGTGATCGCTGACGGGGGCGCGATCGTGCCGTCGACCGAGATGGCCGAGGCCGTCGTCGATGCGGTCGGAGACGGCGCACGGCGTCTGAGCGTGCTCGGCGCGGATCGATCGAGGTCGTTCTCCTGGCTCGGCGCGGCCGAGCGTGTGTGGGGACTCCACGCGGATCTCTGAGACGACCGGCACCGCTGTCGTCGAGCTCGCCGACAGCGTCAGCGGGCTCTCAGGAGCGCATGACCTCGACGGCTTCCGCGCTCGGTCCATCGAAGCGCACTTTGCCCTTCTGGAGCAGGATGCCGCGGTCGCACAGGTTCGAGACCATGTTGAGGTCGTGGCTGACCACGACGAGCGTCTTCCCCTCAGCGTGCAGTTCGCGCACACGAGCGAGGCACTTCTTCTGGAACGGCTCGTCGCCGACCGAGAGGATCTCGTCGATCAGCAGGACGTCCATCTCGGTGTGGATCGCCACGGAGAACGCGAGTCTGAGGAACATGCCGGACGAATAGTGCTTCACCTCGGTGTCGATGAACTGCTCGATCTCGCTGAACGCGACGATCTCGTCGTACCGAGCCTCGGTCTCCTTCTTGCTCATGCCGAGGATCGCGGCGTTGAGGAAGATGTTCTCGCGTCCGGACAGATCGGGGTGGAACCCCGCGCCGACCTCGATCAGGCCGGCGATGCGGCCGCGAGTGAGCACGGTGCCGGCATCGGGCTCGAGAACACCCGAGATCAGCTTGAGCATCGTCGACTTGCCCGATCCGTTGAAACCGAGGAGAGCGACGGATTCGCCCTGCTGGATGTCGAACGACACGCCGTCCAGGGCGTGGAAGTCGGTCGTCAGCGGCTTGCGACGGATCGCGGCGAGAGCCGTCTCCTTGATCGAATGCGTGTGCCGGAGCTTGAACGTCTTGTGGACGTCGTCGATGATGATCCGCGGAAGTGGCTGCGCATCAGAGATCTTGGGCAAAGCGGCCCTCCAGTCGGCGGAAGACGAGCTGGCCGATGACCAGCGCGATGAGAGACGTCACGAGGGCGATGAGCCCGTACATCCACACGTCGGGGAGCGGGGACGCGTCAGGCCCGAGCGGGAACCAGACGCCGTAGTGGAAGAGCTCCACGGCGGCGGTGATGGGGTTCAGTCGATAGAGGACGAAGAGCCAGTCGGGTACGACATTGGCGACCTGCGTCCACTCGTACATCACGGGGGAGGCCCAGATCGCGACCATCACGATGATCTCGACGAAGCTCTGCGCATCGCGGAACGTCACGTTGATCGACCCGAAGAAGAGCCCGAGGCCACTGGCGAGCACGGCGATGATGACGAGTGCGAGAAGGATGGCGCCGAGCGAGGCGAAGGTGGGCGCCCACCCGAAGAACAGCGAGATGGCGATCACGACGATGATCTGCGGCACCGTGTTCACGGCGGCGATCATCATGCTGGCGATCGGGAACATCTCGCGAGGCAGGTAGATCTTCTTGATGAGCGCCGCGTTGTCGACCAGGGACCGGGTGCCGTTGGAGAACGCCTCGTTGAAGAAGGTGACGACGGTGATGCCCGAGAGCAGATAGATCGGGAAGTAGTCGACGCGGTCGTTCAGGCCGAGGAACACGCCGATCGCGACGAAGAACACCACGAACTGCACGAGTGGCTTCACGTACGACCACAGCCAGCCGAAGATGGAACCCCGATACCGGATCTGGACTTCCTTGCGCACGATGAGCGAGAGGAGATGCCGTTGCCGGAAGACCTCGAGGAGCCCTCGATTCGCGCCAGGAGTCGTCATTCTCTGGTCGTCGGCTGTGCGAGCCTGTTGCACCGCGATTCCACCTTCCGAGGCGCCGACGGTCTCGGGCGCACCGAGAGCAATCATACGATCCTCCGCGCGGTGTCCCTGGCAGATCGATGGGGATGCGTCCGAACGCGCGGCACAGGCGCAACCCAGGGTCAGGGGCTGGGCCGCTGGTAGGATCGCGGAGGTCTCGTGCGTCCGTCGATCCGAAAGCAAACTGTATCCGTGACACCTCTTCAAGCTCTCGATCAGCCTGCACTCTTCCGCTTCGAGGACCCGCAGACGGGCGCCGATCTGTCGGAGCGCGAACGCCGCCTTCTCGTCGGCGCGTTGAACTTCCACGCGCTCATGGCACCTCAGCGAAAGCTGCGGATCCATCTCTACGACGGCTCGGTGGAGACGACGCCTCGACTGACCGACGACAGCACGTTCGACGGACTCTCGAGGAACAACCGACACCGCATCGGGAGCTTCGACATCGTCAGCTCCGTCTCCGTCGAAGAGCGTGAGCCCGAGCGTGCGGAAGCGGCCTCGGCCCGTCTCGTGGCGTCGCCCGCCAGGCATCTGCACGTGTCATCCGACGATGTGCTCGACTCGGACCCTTACCGCCCGCAGCGTCCCGGCCTGGTCGGCCGGATCGCACGGAGCGTCAAGTCGCGCGCGCCGCTGCTCTACGACGACGCCCGGGACCTCTCGCTGCTCAGATTCCGCCGCAAGCTCACGACGGCCATCGAGCCTCGCGATTACGAGGCGGAGTTCCGTCCGGGGGGCGCACACGAGGACGACGTGATCGTGCCGGCCGGCCCGGTTCTCGACGGGGCGCCGAAGGCCGTGATCATCGGACTCCACTGGTTCGAGCTCGGTGGCGCCGAACTCTGGGCGTTCGAGACGGTGCGTCTGGTGCGCGAGGCCGGCTTCCTTCCCATCGTGCTGACCAATCGGGACTCTCACCAGCCATGGGTCACACGGCCCGAGCTCGACGGAGCGCTGCTCATCCCGTTCTCCGAGCCCACCGTCACCTCGCAGACCGCCGGCGTCGAACCGCTGCTCCGCTCGCTGCTGCGCACCTTCGACGTGCGCGGTGTCGTCATCCACCACAATCAGTGGCTGTACGACCGGGTCGCCTGGATCGCCGCATCGCGTCCCGGCATCCCCATCATCGACAGCACTCACATCGTCGAGTACACCGGCGGCGGGTATCCGTTGAGCAGTGCGATCGCGTCCCGATCGATCACGACGCATCACGTCATCTCGCCGAGCCTCGCCCGCTGGATGACCGATGTGCAGCGCATCCCTGCTGACCGTGTGGTCATGGCACCGCTCGGCGGACTCACCGTGAAGCCGAAGGATGCCGTGTTCCGTCCGCGGACCGCGGGTGAGCAGTTCACCGTCGCGTTCATCGGCCGGATGGCCCGGCAGAAGGCGCCCGAGGTGTACATCACCATGGCGAGGCGGTTGAAGCGCCAGGGATACTCGCTGCGTTTCATCCTTCACGGCGGCGGCGAGCTGTCGAGCTGGGTCGATGACATCATCCGTGCCGAGGGGCTGGGGGAGGACATCGTCCGACGCAGCTCGGACACCCCTGTCTCCGAGACGCTCGATGAAGCGCATGTGCTCGTCGTCGCGTCGCACAATGAGGGACTCACGCTCACGACGCTCGAGGCGATCGCACACGGTGTGCCCGTGATCTCGACGGATGTCGGGGCACAGAGCGACATCATCCCCGAATCCGCTCTGGTTCCGCGTCACGCACGTGTCGCCGCCCGTCGACTCGCCGAGGCGGTGGCCCCGCTCGTCGATGACGAGGAGTCGAGGGAAGCGCTGTGGCGGAAGGAGCGCAAGGCGGAGAAGAAGTTGCTGTCCCAGCAGTCCGCGAGTTCATGGTTCAAGGAAGAGGTGGGCTCATGGTGAGTGTCGCTGGAGTGGTCGTCACGTTCAATCGGCTCGAGAAGCTGAAGACGGTGATCGCATCGATCGAGGCGCAGACGCACGCCGTCGAGACGCTGTTCGTCATCGACAACGCCTCGACCGACGGCACGGCGGAGTACCTGGCATCCCTCGAGACGTCCGTCCCCCTCGAAGTCGTGACCATGTCGACCAACTCCGGGGGAGCGGGTGGCTTCTCCGAGGGGATGCTGCGCGGATACGCCTCCGGCGCGGACCACGTGTGGATCATGGACGATGACTGCTATCCGAAGCCGGAAGCGCTCGAGAGCCTCATCGCCGGATTCGACGGGGCCGTCCAGGAACTCGGCGGCGACGTCCCCTTCGCATGTTCCGTCGTCGAGTTCACCGACGGCAGCATCTGCGAGATGAACAACCCCGTGACGACGTGGGACTGGGGTCGTCTGCTCGTCAAGGGCCAGAACAATGTCATGGTCACAGCGTGCTCGTTCGTCTCCGTGCTCATTCCACGCTGGGCGATCGCGGAGTACGGGCTTCCCTACTCCGAGTACTTCATCTGGTTCGACGACCGCGAGTACACCCTTCGCCTCACCGCTCGTTGCCCCGGCGTGCAGGTGCTCGACAGCGTCGTGGTCCACGACATGGGCGACAACCGCGGAGTGAACTTCGCGATGGTCGACCGCAAGAGCCTCTGGAAGTTCTCGTACGGCGTGCGCAACGAGGCCTCCTGGCAGCTGCACCATCGCGGATTCCTGTACTTCATCGAGTTCGGCGCACGGCTCTTCGTGAGCCTGCACCGCGGTCGCGTCCCGCTGGATCTGCGCGCGAAGCTGCTCGGCAAGTGGCTGAAGGGCATCACCTTCAATCCGAAGGTCCGCTACCCGGAGGCTGAGGCGGCGTGAGCTGGGTCTCGATCCTGCCCGCACTGATCGTCACCGGAGCTCTTCTCTTCCTCCCGGGACTCCTGCTCGGCTTCCTCCTCCGCCTGCGCGGAATGAGACTCCTCGCGCTGGCACCGGCGCTGAGCGTCTCCCTCGTCGCGGTCGCCGCCATCGCAGCGCCTTTCGTGGGAATCCGATGGAGCATCCTGCCCGTCCTCGTACTCACCGCGGTGGCGTCGCTCGCCGCCTTCTTCTGGTCGAAGCACGTCGGAGTCCCGACGAGACCACGCACGCACGTGAGCGCGAGGCAGCTGGTCGCGATCATCGTCTCCATCGCAGTGCCCGCTGCGCTGATCGCGTTCGTGCTCGTGCGGAGCATGCACGACCCAGAGTTCTTCTCACAGCGTTACGACAACTTCTTCCATCTGAACGCTGTGCAGTACGTCCTGGACACCGGGAACGCATCGCCGCTGTGGCTGGGAAGCATGACGTCGCCGGCCGGCGTCCCCTTCTACCCGTCCGGATGGCACGCGCTCGTCTCCATCGTCGTCGCCCTGAGCGGGGCATCCGTGCCCCTCGCCACCAATGCGATGATCATCGTCGTCGCGGCGGTCGTCTGGCCGATCGGCGCGGTGTTCCTCGTGCGCGAGCTTCTGGGACGAAACCAGATCATGACGGTGATCGCGGGCGCTCTGGCTGCCGCCTTCCCGGCGTTCCCCTTCCTGCTCCTGCACTACGGGGTGCTCTATCCGCTGTTCCTCGGCCTGGCCGTGGCTCCGGCCGCGATCGTCGTCGCCTGGTGGCTTCTCAGGCCCGGGCAAGTGTCACGTCGCCAGGACTGGGCCCTGCTGTTGGTGCTCGTCGTGCCGGGCCTGGGTGTCGCGCACCCCGGGGCTCTCATGGCGGTCGTCGCTCTCACGGTGCCCTTCGTCCTTGCCAGGCTTCTGCATCAGATGAGGGCTCCCGGACGCCCGCGGGTGATGGCGATGGGCCTGCTCGTCGCCTACGCCGCCGTCGGCGTGGTCCTCCTGCAGGTCGTGCGTCCCCCCGGAAGCCAGATCTACTGGCCCATCATCAACACCGTGCCCGACTCCATCGGTGAGGTCGTCGCGGCGAGCGTGTACGGCTACCCGAGTTCGCTCGGGATCACCGCTCTGATGATCATCGGCGCGTACAGCGTGATCCGCCGAGGCACCTATGCGCGGTGGTCGGTCCTGGCGATGGCGGTCATCTCCGCCGTGCTCTATATCATCGTGTCGGCGTCACCGTATGAGACGCTCCGGTTCTGGTTCACGGCCCCGTGGTACAACAACCCGCCTCGTATCGCCGCGTTCTGGGCGATCGGAGTCCTCCCGCTCGCTGCGCTCGGTGGCATCGTGCTGGTCACATGGCTTCTTCGTCAGCGCCTGCTCGCGCCGGTGCGGCGCTTCTCCGAGCGTCTGCCGATCGTCCTGATCGCCGTCGTCGTGATCGCACTCGTCGGAGTCACCCAGAACGCCGCGATCCGGCAGGCGGCAGCAGATATCGAGTTCACCTACGAGCTGCGACCGGGTGGGCCGATCCTGTCTCCGGACGAGCTCGATCTCATGGAGGATCTCGACGAGCTCGTTCCCGAGGATGCCGTCATCGCGGGAGACCCGTGGACCGGAGCGTCCTTCGCCTATGGCGTGAGCGGACGACGCGTCCTCATGCCGCATCTCCTGATGGATCTCACCGACGACGCCGAGGCGATCAACACGAAGCTGAACACAGACGGCGACTCTCCGCAGGTGTGCGACGCCCTCGAGGACACCGGTGTCGCGTACGTCCTCGACTTCAGCGCCGACGGCGACTTCCAGGAGAACGACGGCGACTACTCGGGACTCGACGACCTCGAGAGCTCGCCTTACGTCGAGCTCGTCGAGCAGCGCGGAGATGCGAAGCTCTACAAGATCGTCTCGTGCGGACTCGGCTCATGACGTACGAGATCTTCGTGCCTTTCTGGGGAGACCCCGAACAGCTCTACGAGACCGTCGAATCGGTGCGCGCCCAGACGGACCCGGACTGGCGGCTGACCATCATCGACGACTGCTATCCCGATGAGTCCGTCGCGGCGCACTTCGACGAGGAGTCGGACGAGCGGATCATCTACACCCGGAACGAGCACAACGTCGGGATCACCGAGAACTTCCGGGAGTCGGTGCGCCGCGCGTCCGGGGACTTCGTCACGATCCTCGGCTGCGACGACCTCCTGCACCCGAACTACGTGGCGGTCGTCCGCGCCGCGGCGCGTGCCGTGCCCCACGCGGATGTGATCCAGCCGGGAGTCCAGGTCATCGATGAGCGCGGCGCGGTCGTGCTGCCCCTCGTCGATCGGATCAAGCAGCGCCTGCTCACCCCGAAGGGCCAGGGGATCACCGTGTTCAACGGCCCTGACATGGCCACGACGCTGATCCGGGGCAACTGGCTGTATTGGCCCTCGCTCTCGCTGCGGGTCGAGACGCTGCGCAGGATCGACTTCACGGATGACCTCGCCGTCATCCAGGATCTCGCTCTCCTCATGGACATCGCGTTCGACGGGGGCACGCTGGCGTATACGCCGCCGCTCGCGTTCTCCTATCGGCGTCATCTGGCGAGCGCGTCTCAGAAGACGCTGCTCGACGGCAGTCGTTTCCTCGACGAGCGTCGGTACTACCGCATCGCGCGTCGATCGGCCGCTGCGCGGGGATGGAGCCGCACAGCGCGGACCGCGAGAGTACGTCTCATGTCCCGTCTGCACGGGATCGCCGCGTTGCCCCTCGTCCTGAGGCATGGCACGGCGCGGGGTGTGCGGTCGGCCCTGGCGCACGTCGCGGATCCCCGCTGAGGGTCGGCACGCAAAACTGCTCAGCCGCTGTCTACGGGGCTGAGCGGCCTCGGCTGAGTCGTCGTGCCTCGGCGACGCGACGGGATGCCTCGCGCCAGGCACGGAGAAGCATCCACCGCGACTGCAGAGCCTTGCGGAGACCCCGTGGCCTCGGTGCCGACGCATTGGCATCGTGCAGCCGACGTCGCAGAACCGGGCTCTGCACATGCGCGAGCACACGGGCCGTGTTGCCGACCGTCGCGATCCACAGGTCGTGGGACTCGACCAGGAACCCCGGGAAAGGCAGGATCAGCTCCGAGGCCTCACGTCGGATCGCCATCGCGCAGCCGTAGTAGGGGGCATCGCCGGCCAGCAGACGCAGCTCGTTCGCCAGGGATCCGCCCGAGGGCAGCGGAGCGAGGCGCCAGGGTCGTCCGGTGAGCGGCGAGCTCAGTGGCGAGTCGTCAGGGAGCAGCACCAGGTCGCCGGCGGCGATCGAGCGGTCGCGGAGTGCCTCGACCAACAGGTCGCGACGCCCGGGGACCCACTCATCGTCCTGGTCGGAGAGGAAGATGACGTCACGGTCCGCCAGCGACAGCGCACGCTCGAACGTCTTGACGTAACCGAGGTTCTTCGGGTTTCTGTACACGGTCACGCGCGCATCGCGGTATGTCTCGAGAAGGGCGACGGTGCCGTCGGTACTCGCGTCGTCGACGATGACGACCTGATCGTCCGGCCGCAGTCCCGCGAGGATCGAGTCGAGTTGCTCGCGCAGATACCCTGTGCCGTTGTACGTCGCCATGCATACGCACACGGTCTCAGTCATGTGCGACTCCTCGCTCAGACGGTGCCACGAGAGCGAAAGCCGCCCGCCTCTCCCGCAGCAGATGATGTGTTCCGGCCGACCCGACGACGGCGAGGATCACGAGCTCCGAGGCGGCGAGGCCGGCGATGATCCCGCTGAGACCCCACTGGGACGCCCAGATCATGAGCGGCACTCCGACGACAGCGGCGCCGAGGGTGCCGTAGAGCACGTAGCGGTTGAGGCCGGCCGGCACCAGGACGTTGCGGATGAAGGGGGTCGTCAGGCTCGTCAGCGCGAAGGTGGCGCCGAAGCCCAGGAACACGGTGATCTCGGGCGTCGCCGCCCGGCCGAACAGGAGCGTGGACAGCACAGGGCCGAGCAGAGCCAGCGCCGTACCGCCGAAGAGAGCGAGGGCTGTGTGGAGGCCGAATGCCACGAGATGGCGGCGCGCCCGGCCATGCGCATAAGACACTTCGAGCACCCACTTCTGCAGAGTGTTCGACAGCACGGTGACGGCGAAGAGGGCGATGCGGAAGAACTTGTCGGCGGAGGTCGCCTGACCGCTGGCCGTCGCGCCGAGGAGGCCCTGGGCGAGCGGGATGGGCGCAGAGGTGTAGGTTCCGCCGATCGTCTCGGCCGCGGCGACCGAGACGTTCGCGCGGTATGCGCGCAGGATGCGCCGCCCGGCGAACGGAGGCACGGGTCGTCGGTAGAGGCGGAGATTCAGAAGCAGCGGGCCGGTGAGAAAGCCGATCAGAGTGAGGACCGGATACCACAGCAGCTGCTCGGTGAGCAGGAGGAGCGGGATCGCGAGAGCGACGCTGAGGCTCACCGGCACGGTCTCGAACAGCAGGACGACCCGCGCATCCCCGACGCCGACTGCGTACCAGACGACGGTCATGGCCGCGGCAGTGGTCGCCAGCGTGACGAGGGCGGCGACAAGGCGGAACTCGGGGGGAACCAGGGCCGAGCTGAGGGCGGCACCGACGAGTCCCGCCGCGACGACGAGCAGTCCGCGGCACCAGAACGAATCACCGAAGAGCTGACGTCGGGCGTCGTCGTCGGCACTGAGCGCGATGCGCGCTCCGCCCGAGATGTTCCAGCCGAATCCCGCGACTATCGCGCAGACGGTTCCCACGGCCTGAGCCGTGCCCACGGAGCCCCACGCCGCCAGACCGAAGACGTTCGGGATGATCGGCAACAGGAACAGCGGCGCGATGAATGAGATCAGAGGAACGGCGCTGAAGCCCGCGAAGCGTGACAGCAGAACCTTCATCGATGGGACTCCTCGGACCATTGCGGCCCGACACCATTCCGGATGGCGCGGACGTGAACGCGTGCGACCCTAGACTACTTGAGTCGGCGTGAACGAGAGGTCAGGGTCCCATGGTTGGTGTCATCGTGCTCGCCGCCTACCGACCTTCCCGGGAACTCTTCACCCGCCAGCTCGCCTCGATTCGCGATCAGACGGTCACCGACTGGGAGTGCATCATCTCCGTCGACGGAGAACTGGAGACCGTCGAGGAGGTCGTCGCCGAGGTCGCGGCCGGGGACGAGCGCTTCCGCATCGTCGCGGACGGCAGACGCCTGGGTTTCTACCTGAACTTCGAGAGGGGTCTCGCAGCGGTGCCCGCCGAGACCGAGTGGGTGGCGCTGAGCGACCAGGACGACTTCTGGTATCCCGACAAGCTCGAGAAGCTGCTCCCGTACCTCTCGGATTCGGCGATCGTCTCCGGGCAGGCGCGTCTGGTGTCCCATCCCGGTGACGAGGTGCTCGGATTCACCGACCGCCGGCAGCTCGACCCGGCATCGACGATGATCGTGAATCAGTTCACCGGTTCGTTGTGCCTCTTCCGCCGAGACCTGCTGACGACGGCGCTGCCGTTTCCCCGCCTCTCCTCACACACGGTCGCGCACGATCACTGGCTCGCTGTCGTCGGGATGGCGCAGGGAGGCGGTCGCATCGTGGATGAGGTCGTGCAGGACTACGTGCAGCACTCCGCGAACGTGTTCGGTGACCCGAGCAGGCTGAGGCTCGGCCCGATCGCGACCCTGCGGAGAGCCTGGGGCAACGCCGTCACGTTCGCCGTGCGGTACGAGGGGGCGGCGTCACCGTCCGCGATGACGCGGATGCTGTTCTGGATCTATGTGGGGTGGCGCCAGCTCATGGCGCAGACGCTCCTGGAGCGTGATCCCCGCGCGGCACGCGCGATCGAGTTGGATCGGCTCTTCGGCTCGGGTCGGCGACTGCCGGTGACCCTGGGGATGTTGCGGAGGGTTCGCCGCGCGCGGGCCGTCCCGACGCCTTTCGTCATCGCCTATGTCGCGAGCTGGGCAGCGGGGTGGCTGATCCGGGGCCGGCGGCGCACCCCGACGGTGGCACGCTGAGCGGTCCGTTCGCAGATCTCGCGCCGGTCACACAGGGCGCGCGCGCCAGGTGACTCGAGCGGCGTCAGCGGCGAGTTCCGGGCTCATCCTGCCCAGGCGCTCAGCGCGTCCGTCACGGAACCCCGCGATGAGCAGCTTGCGCATGGTGGATCGGGGCCTGGACAGCATCCACGCGATGAGGAAGTACGCGTAGTCGGCTCGCGCGTCGCGACGCAGGCGCGCCCGGTGACGCGGATGCCGCCGTCCCACGACGATCCGATTCCTCGCCCTGTAGTAGTACCGGAACGGCGTGCTCAGCGTGAGGGTGGGAAGCACCGCTCCGAGCGGGCCGGGTACCCGGTAGCGTGCACCCAGGCGGTGGGGCAGGCGGAGGCCGGGGGCGACGATGCACGGAAGGTCGGCATCCAGGCAGCGGATCTCGAAGTCCGTATCCACGAGGTCGATGAAGAGGGCTTCGTCCATCAGCCCGACCCGTTCGAGCACCTCTGACGGAAGATACATGCCCGACTGGATCGCGTGGGCGGCGTGGACCACTCCCTGCGGCGTCGATGACCCGGCCTGGGAGACGTCTGCGAAGAACTCCGGAACCACGGGGCCCGCGGGAACGCCGTGCGCGCGCGCATGCTCGTGCGCGGCGCCCAGAGCGGCGACGAAGCCGGGGGCGATGGTCGAGTCCTGGTCGAATGTCACGACCGCGCTCGCGCCGTGTTCGATGGCGCAGCGGATGCCGTGATTCAGTGCCGCACCGATGCCGCGGTTGCTCTCCAACGTGATCACCTGCGCACCCGTCGATGCGATGTCCGCGCGGATCACGTCGAACTCTGCACCGCTGCCGTCATCGACAACGATGATGCCGGTGACTTGCGGAGCGAGATCTCCCAGAAGCGGAGGCACCTGTGCCGGGCGATGCACGGTGACGACGCCCCAGACATCGGCGCTCGGGGCTCCGGACGTCATGCCGGGGGAGCGCTGTCGGCGTCGCGGCCGCGGTGCTGAGCCTCCAGAGCGGCGATGCGGCGATCCAACCGGTCGATCTCCGCGCGCGACAGCGCCGCTTCCTCCGCGACGCGGCGGATCTCGTCCTCTGCCTGGGAGAGCTCCCAGGAGAGGTGCAGCGCGACTCCCAGGAGCAGGGTGATCGCGAGAGCGAACAGCAGGTTCGCCGGCACTTGCACACCGAGCAGCGATGTCGCCCAGAGCAGGAGCTGGGGGAAGATCCCGAGCAGCAGGACGCTCAGCGCGATGACGATCCACATCACCGCGTACTTCTCGCGAAGACGTCGCGTCAGCAGCATCCAGAAGACCAGGGCGAGGATGACGAGAGCGAGAGCGATCCCGACGATGACGATCATCGTGCGACCTCCGGTTCGCCCACGGATGTGGACCGACTCGTCGAACCGGGTCGTCGCAGCATCGCCAGGCCGAGGGTGAACACCGAACGCAGCAGGTAGATCGATGCTCCGATCGGGCCCTGACTCGGGGTGCCGTGCACGCGCGGCCGCATGGCCACCGGCACCTGCGTCACCGTCAATCCGGCGTGGCACGCTGCGACGAGGGAGTCGATGGTGTCGCCGAGGTACTCGGCGGGGTAATAGCGGACGTACTGTTCGATGGCTCTGCTGTTGGCAGCGCGGAAGCCGCTCGTCACGTCTGTCAGACGGGTCTTCGCGACCCGGGACACGGTCTTGGCCAGGAACACCATCGCCCAGTGACGCGGGCCGCGAACCGAATAGTCGCCGACGTCCGCGAAACGTGCGCCGATCGAGATATCCGCCGTGTCGAGGCCGTCGAGGACTCGGGCGATGTCGACGGGGTTGTGCTGGCCGTCGGCGTCGACCTGGATGGCCCGGGTGTAGCCGTGGCGCTTCGCGTAGGTGAAGCCGGTGCGCATCGCTCCGCCGACGCCGAGGTTGAAGGGGAGGGAGATGACCGTGGCGCCGGCCTCTCGCGCGACCGCGCTCGTGTCATCGGTCGATCCGTCGTCGACGACGAGCAGATCGAAGTCGGCGCTCGCTGCCCGGATCTCGTGCACGGTGCGTCCGACGTTGCGGGCCTCGTTCCATGCGGGGACGATCACGAGGACACGGTCCGACGACAAGCTCATAGTTCACCGATCCTATCCGATCGGCCGAACGCGACGATCACGTGATCGGAGCGCCCATGGCGTAGTCGGCCTTGAAGGCGGGGGCGAGCTGGAGCACTGCGGGTGCACGCCCTCCACCGAGCCGGAGGAGAACCCCGATCGACGTCACATGTCGGAGCTTGCCGTTCTCGTAGAAGTAGATCTCCGGCGCGCCGGTGAACTGCACGAAGTCGGTTCCGCTGGTCAGCAGAGGGGATCCCACCTTGTATCGCGACAGCTGATCACCCGGGAGCACGTATTCGCGCGGCGCGGTTCCCCCGTTCAGCTGGAGCAGGGTCTTGATGCTGCGGACGTGACGCAATGTCCCGTTCTCGTATCGGTAGATCTCCTCGCGCCCGGTGAAGCGCACGAACGACTTCTCGGGCAGGTTCGCCGCACCGGTGCCGAACCATTCGACGGTGGCCGGTGACCAGGGCAGCACCTTCAACGGCCTGGACCCGTTGAGGGCCAGCAGGTCGGCAGGGGACGGCACATGACGCAGCGTGCCGCCCGAGACGACGTAGATCTCCGGGGCTCCCTGCGGCTGGATGAACAGAGGTGCGGAGACCGTGGTCTTCGAGCGGGGCATCGCGCCGCATTCCCCGCTGCCCAGCGTGGTCGGCTTGATGCCGCCATACTGCGTGCCCGACACCGGATGGAGCTTGCCGCCCGCGGCGATCAGAGTGCTGCTGCCGCACGAGACGACGGGGGTGAGCGTCGAACCGACTCTCGTGTTGGCTGCGACCGAGCTGCTCGGCACCACGGTGATGCCGGCAGCGCCGAACTCACGGGCGAGGGCGGTGCTCGGTACGCGCAGCAGGCGGTCGCCGAGAAGCGTGAGGAACACATCCTGTGTTCCCGCGGCGCGGATCAGGCTGTTCGCCTTGATGACGAGGAGCCCGTTGCCGATCGATGCGGCCGCGGACGGCTTCATCGACGCGACGTACCCGGATGTTCCTTTGGAGACCTCGAGCCAGGTCTGCTGGTTGGCCACATGCCTGCGCAGACCGCCCTGGTAGAGGTAGACCTCGGGGTCCGCCCCCGAGCGGAAGAACGAACCGACAGGGGCACCCTCGGAGAATCGGTCCGCAGTGGTGCCCGTGAGGTTGACGTACGAGCTGAACGCGTATCCGAACAGGGCGACTTGAGCCGCGTCGACGAAGCGATGGCGGGTGCCGTCCGGTTCCAGGAGGTACAGCGTCCCGGTGCGAGGGTCGTGCACGTACCGCGTGACCGGCTTGCCCTCGGGCATCGGGTCGAGGTACGCCGCGGCCACGGACACGGCACCGCCGAGCCTCGACCGCAGTGCGGCGAGGTCCTCGGCAGCGACGACATGGTGGCGGACACCGGACTGCACGAGGTAGATCTCCGCGCGACCCGGCACCTGCGCGAGGGTGGCCGGAGCGGCGCCCGTCGTCTGAGTGCTGCCGAACCAATCGGTGAAGAGCTGGTAGAAGTTGCGATTGCCGTAGCTGGAGCATCCGTCCCCGGTGCCGTATCCGGCGTTGAGCGCCGCCCGATTCGGCTGGTAGGGCGTGTAGTAGTACAGAGCGGCGGTCGCCTTGTTCTCGACCCTGACCGGGGCGGACCCGCAGGCCCGGTTGGGGTGGTAGAGGATGTTCCAGGTCTTCCCCGGCGCGTAGTACGTGAACCAGCGTCCCTCGGCGTAGATCTGCATCTGCCGGGCGGCGCCGTAGATCTGGTAGAAGAAGCCTGCGTAGGCCGGATCGCACGGCGCAGTGTCCGGGCACCCCTGGCCGAGGGCCATGTCGAAGCGCCAGGTGCTCGGCCACGTGTGCGTGACGAGGCTCTGCTCCTTCTCGAGCATGACGATGAGCACCCGCGGGTTGATGCCGCAGGACTGTGCGACCCGCGCGATGATCGTCGCCGCCGACTCGTTCGGCGCTCCGGAGTATCCGCGGCAGTAGCTGTCCGCAGGACGGTTCGGTGTGTTCTGGCGGTAGTCCTTGAGGCAGACGTACCCGCCTCGGCACGAAGCCACCTTCCCACGGAAGAACGAGTCGATCTGGCCGGCGGACATGGTGTCGCTCTGGAAGAACACGCCATCGGAGATGATGTTCCCCGGCTTGAACTGCGCGAGGTTCGCGGTGTCCCGGATGGATGCGTCCGCGGAACCCGTCACTGCGGTCGAGGATGTCAGCGTGGCCCCTGCAGCCGACAGAGCGCCGGAGGAGGAGGGCGCGACGGCGTTGGCCGGCGTCGCCACGAGCAGGGATGCGGCGAAGACGACAGCCGCTGCACTGGCGATGAGGCCGAGCAGGTGGGGGGATTTTGAGCCGGTCACCTGCTCATTGTGACGGAAATGCACAGACGATGCCAGTGTGAACGATGTGACGCAAGTAAATCGTGCCTGTCTGAGTCCCAGCTGGGATGTGGCACGATATGGGGGTGAAAGGCATAATTCTCGCTGGTGGCTCAGGAACCCGACTGCATCCGATCACGATCGGCATCTCGAAGCAGCTGATTCCCGTGTACGACAAGCCGATGGTCTACTACCCGCTGTCGACGCTGATGCTGGCCGGGATCCGAGACATCCTGATCATCACCACGCCTCACGACGCCGAGCAGTTCGAGCGGCTTCTCGGAGACGGCTCGCAGTTCGGAGTGAACCTCACCTTCGCACAGCAGCCCTCGCCGGACGGCCTGGCACAGGCCTTCGTGATCGGAGCGGACTTCATCGGCGACGACAAGGTCGCGCTCGTGCTCGGTGACAACCTGCTCTACGGCCCGGGGCTCGGAACGCAGCTCAAGCGCTACACCGATGTCGAGGGCGGCGCCGTGTTCGCCTACTGGGTGGCGGAGCCCAACGCCTACGGAGTGGTCGAGTTCGATGCCGACGGTCGTGCCGTCTCGCTCGAGGAGAAGCCGGAGCACCCCAAGAGCAACTACGCCGTACCTGGACTCTATTTCTACGACAACGACGTCGTCGAGATCGCTCGCGCCCTCGAGCCCAGCGCTCGCGGCGAGTACGAGATCACCGACATCAACCGCGCCTATCTCGAACGAGGCGCGCTCCAGGTGGAGGTGCTCCCGCGCGGAACAGCGTGGCTCGACACCGGGACTTTCGACCAGATGTCGGATGCCGGCGACTACGTGCGCACCATGGAGCGCCGCACGGGTCTGCGCATCGGCGTCCCCGAGGAGGTCGCCTGGCGTCAGGGCTTCCTCACCGACGATGACCTGCGCGAGCGGGCCACGAAGCTCGTGAAGTCCGGATACGGCACCTACCTGCTCGAGACCCTGGAAAGAGGTCGTTGATGTCGAACATCCTCGTCACCGGAGGCGCCGGTTTCATCGGCTCGAACTTCGTCCACTACGCGGTGGAGAACACCGATCACACAGTCACGGTGCTCGACGCGCTGACCTATGCCGGAAACCGGGCGTCGCTCGAGGGGCTCCCCGAGGACCGGGTGCGATTCGTGCACGGTGACATCACCGATGCCGAGCTCGTCGACGGGCTCACCGCAGAAGCGGACGCCGTGGTGCACTACGCGGCGGAGTCGCACAACGACAACTCGCTGCACAGTCCTCGTCCCTTCCTGGACACGAACATCATCGGCACGTACACGCTGCTGGAAGCGGCGCGTCGGCACGAGACGCGGTTCCACCACATCTCGACCGACGAGGTGTACGGCGACCTCGAACTCGACGACCCCGAGCGGTTCACCGAGCAGACGCCGTACAACCCGTCGTCGCCGTACTCGTCGACAAAGGCCGGCAGCGACCTGCTCGTGCGCGCGTGGGTCCGCTCGTTCGGCGTCCAGGCGACGATCTCGAACTGCTCCAACAACTACGGCCCCTATCAGCACGTCGAGAAGTTCATCCCTCGGCAGATCACCAATGTCATCCGCGGTATCCGGCCGAAGCTGTACGGTGCCGGGGAGAACGTCCGGGACTGGATCCACGCGAACGATCACTCGTCCGCCGTGCTCACGATCCTGGAGAAGGGTCGGATCGGCGAGACCTATCTGATCGGCGCCGACGGGGAGCGGAACAACAAGGACGTCGTCGAGCTCATCCTCGAGGAGATGGGCCAGCCGCGAGACGCGTACGACCACGTCACGGACCGCGCAGGTCACGATCTGCGGTACGCGATCGACTCCACCAAGCTCCGCACCGAGCTGGGCTGGAAGCCGGAGTTCGCCGACTTCGAGTCCGGACTCGCCGCGACCATCGCCTGGTACCGCGACAACGAATCGTGGTGGGCGCCGTCCAAGGACCAGACCGAGGCGTTCTACGCGTCGAAGGGACAGTGACCCGGTGAGCGAGATCGACTTCGGAAAGCCTCTGAGTCGCACCGAGACGACGATTCCCGGGCTCGAGATCTTCGATCTGCCCGTGCACGGCGACTCGCGCGGATGGTTCAAGGAGAACTGGCAGCGCGAGAAGATGACCGCACTGGGCCTCGCCGATTTCGGTCCGGTGCAGAACAACGTCTCCTTCAACGACGCCGTCGGCACGACTCGCGGGATCCACGCCGAGCCGTGGGACAAGTGGGTGTCGATCGCGACCGGTCGGATCTTCGGGGCCTGGGTCGACCTGCGAGAAGGCCCGACATTCGGAGCGGTCTTCACGGCGGAGCTGGATCCCTCGAAGGCGATCTTCGTGCCTCGCGGCGTCGGCAACTCCTACCAGACCCTCGAGCCTGACACCGCGTACACCTACCTCGTGAACGATCACTGGTCGCCGGACGCCTCGTACTCGTTCCTGAATCTCGCTGACGAGACCGTCGCGATCGAGTGGCCCATCCCGCTCGCCGAGGCCGAGGTGTCTGCGAAGGACCTCGCACACCCGCGTCTCGCGGATGTCGAGCCGGTCGCCCCGAAGAAGACCCTCGTCATCGGCTCGGGCGGGCAGCTGGGAACCGCGCTGCGAGCCGAGTTCGAAGGCGTCGGCAGCGTCGAATGGACGACGCGCGCGGATTTCGATCTCGGATCGACGACTCTGACCGACGCGCGACGGTGGCGCGACTACGACACGATCATCAACGCCGCCGCGTACACGGCCGTGGATCGTGCGGAGACGCCCGAGGGCAGGCGGGATGCGTGGGCGGTCAACGCCGCCGGACCGGCAGCTCTCGCTCGCATCGCTGCGGAGCACGGCATCACCCTCGTGCATGTGTCGAGTGACTACGTCTTCGACGGAACCGCCGAGCGACCGTACACGGAGGACGACGTCGTGTGTCCACTCGGCGTCTACGGCCAGTCGAAGGCGGCGGGCGATCTCGCCGTCTCCACAGCCCCTCGTCACTACATCGTCCGCACCTCGTGGGTGATCGGGAGTGGTGGGAACTTCGTGCGCACCATGGCGTCGCTGGCCGCGAAGGGAGTCGACCCGAAGGTCGTCGACGACCAGCGGGGGAGACTCACGTTCGCGGCCGAGATCGCGCGCCTCATCCGCACCCTCGTCGAGACCCGCCCGCCGTTCGGCGTCTACAACCTGACATCCGAGGGCGAGAGCGTCACCTGGGCCGACGTCGCCCGCCGTGTGTTCGAACTCGTCGGCGAGGATCCGGCGCGGGTCACGGGTGTGTCGACTGACGCGTACTTCGCCGCGGCGACGTCGCCCGTCGCTCCGCGCCCCACGAACAGCGTCCTCGACCTGACCCGGGTGCAGAGCATCGGCTTCACCCCTCGCGTGGGAGACGAACTCCTCAGGGAGTATCTCGCGTCGTGAGCGTGTCGTTGCGGAGCGCAGACGCTCCGACCGCGGCGCCGAAGGCGCGGGTGTTCCGAACCGACATCCAAGCACTTCGCGCCGTGGCCATCGGCCTGGTGGTGCTCAATCACCTCTGGCCGATGCGCCTGCCCGGCGGCTACGTCGGAGTCGATGTGTTCTTCGTGATCTCCGGCTTCCTCATCACGGGGCACCTGGTGGGCGAGATGACACGGACCGGGGGAGTGCGCCTCGGTGCGTTCTACGCCCGACGGATCCGGCGCCTGCTTCCGGCGGCGCTGCTCGTCCTCGCGGTGTCGCTCGTGCTTCTCGTGCTGTTCCTTCCCTACCCTCGCTGGGAGCGGGGCGCCTGGGAGGTCGCAGCGAGCGCGGGGTACGTCGAGAACTGGTTCCTGGCATCGATGTCGGTCAACTACTCGGCGCTCAATGATGCGGCGAGCGTGGTCCAGCACTATTGGTCGCTGTCGGTCGAAGAGCAGTTCTACATCGTCTGGCCCGTGCTGCTGGTGGCCGCGCTGGCCGTGTCGCGGCGCACCGGACGACCGGACACGCGACGCGGAGTGAGAGCGCGGACGGCCACGGCGCTGATCGCGGTCGTCGCGCTGGTGGGGGTCGCCTCCTTCGTCGCCAGCGTCGTCTACACGACCATGGCTCCGCCTCAGGCGTACTTCGCGACGTTCACGCGCGGATGGGAGTTCGCGATCGGCGGGGCGGTCGCGCTGCTCGGCAGTCGAATCCCGCTCGGACGCGCCGCGGCCGACATCGTCAGCCTGCTCGGGTTCGGCCTCATCGTCGTCGCCGCCTTCGCCTATGATCATGCGACTTCTTTCCCCGGGTACGCCGCACTGGTGCCGGTTCTCGGCACCGCAGCGGTGATCCTCGCCGGAAACTCGCACGCCGCTCTCTGGCATGCGAAGGTGACCGCACTGAGACCTGTGCAGTGGATCGGCGGAGTCTCGTACTCGCTCTATCTCTGGCACTGGCCGCTCATCGTCGTCGCCCCGTTCGTCATCGGTGGCGAAGCGAGCACTCTCTCGAAGATCGCGGTTCTGGCCATCTCGCTGGTGTTGGCCGTGCTCACGAAGAGGTTCGTCGAAGACGCCGGACAGACCTGGGGATATTGGCGCGGCTCCTCGCGCCGCGCGTTCGGGCTCATGGTCGCGGGGATGCTCGTCATCGCGGCGCTCGTGGCGGCGGTCCTTGCCGCATATGCGGCGAGGGTCGAGGCGGACAGCCCACCGGACGACCTCGCCGCGTCGACGTGCGAAGGGCCTTCGGCGCTCGCACCGGGGGCCGAGTGCGACGACCCTTTCGGGGCTGCGGACTATTCGGTGATGACCAAGAAGAACGAGTACTTCTACACGCCTGCGGAGTGCGGCGAGTTCCTGCCGATTCTCACGTATGGGGACCTCAAGACCACCCACGAGTGCGATTTCTCGCGAGGCGAAGAGGATCCGACGAGGGTATGGCTCATCGGGGACTCCCATGCGCAGCAGTGGCAGGGAGCTGTGTTCGACATCGCAGAGGAGCACGGCTGGATCGTCGACACGAGTTTCTACGGCGGGTGTCCCGCAGCCGACGTCGAGTTCATCGGGTTCCGCAGCGCGTGGGGTGCCGCCGACGTCGAGAGGTGCCGCGAGTGGTCGAGCGACCTCGCCGACACCGTCGCCGAAGAGGATCCGGACCTCGTCATCACCGCGATGGCGTCGCGGCTCCAGCTGGTGGACGACGGCAGCGACCGGCCGCAGGTCGATCAGATGTCGGACGGACTGCTCGATTACTGGGCGCGGTGGAGCGAGGAGGGGATCAAGGTGCTCGCGCTGGCGGATCCTCCGTTCAACGCTGAGGTCAGAAGCCCCGACTGCGTGCTGCACAATGCCGAGGACCCGAAGTCCTGCGCGCGCCCTCGAGCCGAGGCGCACCCGGTCGACCCGGTGGTCGTGGCGGGCGCTAAGGCAGAGTCACCGTCGATCAGCGTGCTGGATCTGACCGACCGATTCTGCGACGCGACATCGTGCTACGCCGTGGTCGGCGGCATCCCCGTCTACTACGACGCGGATCATCTCAATCTCGAATACGCCAGACTGCTGGGAACCGAGATCGACGCGGCGGCCGAGCGACTGCTCGCAACGGGCGGATAGGCTGGCAGAGGCAGACGGTCGACCCGAGACGACTGCGGCGACACCCCTCGCCGATACGCCGCCCCTCATGAAAACGACGCACCCGACACCGCTTCCTCCGACCGCGCCTGTCGCCGGGGATCCGCTCACCCGCCGCGCGGACATCGACGGTCTGCGCGCGCTCGCCATCCTGCTGGTCGTGGCGTACCACGTGTGGCTGGGGCGCGTCTCGGGCGGCGTCGACGTGTTCCTGATGGTCTCCGCCTTCTTCCTCACCGCGTCGTTCGTGCGACGAGTCGGGTCGGAGCGTCCGCTCGCGCTCGCGTCCTTCTGGTTGCGCCGCTTCCGGCGGCTGCTGCCCGCCGCGGCCGTGACGATCGTCGGCGTCCTCGGCGTCGCGTTCGCGGCGTATCCGCAGACCGAGTGGCCGCGCGTCTGGCGTGAGGCCTGGTCGAGTCTCTTCTACGTCGAGAACTGGACGCTGGCCCTGTCGGAGGTCGACTACTACGCTCGCGACTCCGCGACCCCGAGTCCGTTCCAGCACTTCTGGTCGCTGTCGGTCCAAGGACAGGTCTTCATCCTGTGGCCGCTCATCATCGCCGCGGTCTGGCTGATCCTCCGTCGTCGGCGCCACCTCGTCATCCCCGCACTCGCCGTCGTCTTCGGGACGATCTTCGTCGCCTCGCTTGCATTCTCGGTCGTCGAGACGATGCGCGCCCAGTCCTTCGCCTATTTCGACACCCGCACGCGACTGTGGGAGTTCGCGGCCGGCTCGCTCGTCGCGATCGCTCTCCCGCATGTCCGCGTCCGACCGTCGATCGCCGCACTCCTCGGTTGGGTCGGGATCGTCGGCATCGTCATGTGCGGAATCGTGCTCGACGTGCAGGGCGGATTCCCCGGGTATCTCGCTCTGTGGCCGGTGATCTGCACGGCGCTCGTCATCGTCGCCGGGCGCGACCGCCCGCGTGGCGGCCCCGCGATGATCCTCGAGTCGGCGCCGCTGCGATTCGTCTCCCATGACGCGTACGCGCTCTACCTCGTCCACTGGCCGGTCCTCGTGACCTGGATGATGGTGAGCGGCAGGTCCGAGCCGGGATGGCTGGCCGGCGCCGGTATCGTCCTGGTCTCGTTCGTGCTGGCGCGGATCGTGTCGACGCTCGTGGAGCGCCCGATCCGCGACGCCGCGTTCTTCGATGGCTCCCGTCGTCTCGGCGTCCTCGCACTCGCGGCCTCGGTCCTGCTGGTCGCCGCACCCCTCGCCGCCTGGCAGCTCACGATCCAGCATCGTGCGGCGGCGCTGATGGACAGCGACAGCGGCGGGTATCCGGGTGCCGCCCAGATCGACTCGCCGATCGATCTCGCCGTCACCGACCTCCCGCTGATGCCGCCGGCCACGGCGCTCGATGACGAGTGGGTGGACCTGAACGGCAGCTGCGCGGGAGACCTCGAACCTGTGGAGCCTGCGCTGGCAGGCAGCTGCGCCCAGACCGCGGCAGCGGAGGACTCCGACGCCTGGCGAGTGCTCGTGATGGGGGATTCGCACGCACAGCAGCTCATGTCGCCTCTCGCCGTTCTCGCCGATCAGCAGGGATGGGGCCTCGTCGCTCTGCTGAAGGGAGGGTGCGCCATCGGCATCGGAGCTCCGACCTGGTCGGCGGCGGGTACACCCTGCGACGAATGGCGCGCCGCGGCGATCGAGTATGCGATGAGGGTCCAGCCGGATGCGGTCTACCTGGTCGCGACCCGGGCGACGCCCTCGTCTCCCGAGGTTCTCGTCGAGGGGATCCGCGAGATCGCGGAGGAGCTCACGGCGAACGGCATCCAGGTGATCGCCGTGCGCGACAATCCTCGCTTCGATTTCGACATGTACGAGTGCGTGTCGGAGGATTCGGAGGTCGTTCCGGGTGCCGACGCCGCATCGTGCGACGTGCCCGAACTCGCCTTCGTCGACGGAGAGGATTTCGACGATCTCACGGCGGCTGACGGGGTGATCGCGGTGGACTTCCGACCCTGGCTGTGTCCTGAGGGCGTGTGCAGGGGCTCGATCGGCAACGTCGCCGTCTACATCGACGACAATCACCTCTCCGACTCGTATGGGCGCACGCTCGCCCCGATGCTCCAGCAGATGCTGGACGTGGGAGGGCCTCTCGGCACCGAGGCGGGCTGACAGGCAGCGCCGAGTGCGCTGCAGGTAGAGTTGTCTGCTGTGTGCCGCGCGACGCCGTGCGGATGTCAGCCTTGTGGGCAGAAAGCAGCAACATGGATCTTCTTGTCGTCGGGTCGGGCTTCTTCGGCCTCACCATCGCAGAACGCGCCGCCGATGCAGGCCGCAAGGTGACGGTCATCGACCGTCGCCACCACATCGGCGGGAACGCCTACAGCGAGGCCGAGCCCGAGACGGGCATCGAGGTCCACCGCTACGGCGCGCATCTGTTCCACACCTCCAACGCCACGGTGTGGGAGTATGTCAACCGTTTCACGAGCTTCACGAACTACGTGCACCGCGTGTACACGACGCACAAGGGCACCGTGTTCCCGATGCCGGTCAACCTCGGCACGATCAACCAGTTCTTCCAGTCGGCCTACACGCCCGACCAGGCACGGGCCCTCGTGCGCGAGCAGGCGGGGGAGTTCGACGTCAAGACGGCGTCCAACTTCGAGGAGAAGGGCATCGCGCTCGTCGGCCGCCCCCTGTTCGAGGCGTTCTTCCGCGACTACACCGCGAAGCAGTGGCAGACGGATCCGCAGAAGCTGTCCGGCGACATCATCAGCCGCCTGCCTGTGCGATACACATACGACAACCGCTACTTCAACGACACGTGGGAGGGGCTGCCGACGGACGGCTACACCGCGTGGATCGAGCGGATGGCCGATCACCCCAACATCGAGGTGAAGCTGAACGTCGACTTCTTCGATGAGGCTCAGCCCCTGAACAAGAGGGCGACGGTCGGACAGCTGCCCATCGTCTACACAGGCCCCGTGGACCGCTACTTCGACTACACGGCGGGTGCCCTCAGCTGGCGCACGCTCGACTTCGAGCAGGAGGTGCTGAACATCGGCGACTTCCAGGGCACCAGCGTGATGAACTACCCCGATATGGATGTGCCGTACACGCGCATCCACGAGTTCAAGCATTTCCACCCGGAGCGCAAGGACGTCTACGAGTCGGACAAGACGGTCATCATGCGGGAGTTCTCTCGCTTCGCGAACCGCGAGGACGAGCCGTACTACCCGGTGAACACCCCGATGGACCGTGACGGCCTGCTCGCCTATCGCGAGCTCACGAGGGGCGAGAAGGACGTGCACTTCGGCGGACGCCTCGGCACGTACCAGTACCTCGACATGCACATGGCCATCGGCTCGGCGCTGTCGCTGTGGAACAACTCGCTCTCGTAGACTCGACACCGTGAGTCACGCTGCTGTCGGGGCGCCCGGGACGCCCCGGCGCTATCTGCATTCTCTGTGGTTGCTGTCGGCCAGAGACCTCAAGGTGCGGTACTCGACGAGCCTGCTCGGCTATCTGTGGTCGGTACTCGATCCGCTCGTCATGAGCGTGATCTACTGGTTCGTCTTCACGCAGATCTTCAACCGCGACGTCGGCGAGGATCCGTACATCGTGTTCCTCATCAGCGCTCTGCTGCCCTGGGTGTGGTTCAACACGTCGGTCACGGACTTCACGCGCGCGTTCAAGAAGGATGCGCGGCTCGTACGATCGACCGCGATCCCGCGCTCGATCTGGGTCAACCGCATCGTGTTGAGCAAGGGAATCGAGTTCCTCTTCTCGCTGCCTGTGCTCGCTGCCTTCGTGATCATCAACCTGCTGGTCGAGCAGGATCCGGCGCACACGGTGCAGGTGGGCTGGGGAGTCCTCTGGGTGCCGGTCGCGGTGTTCCTCCAGACCGTCCTCCTCGTGGGACTCGGCCTGCTGGTCGCTCCGCTCTGCGTCCTCTTCGTCGACCTCGAACGGACGACCGCATTGATCCTCCGAGCCATGTTCTACGCGACGCCGATCATCTACAACGTCACCGACCTCCCCGGCATCTTCCAGACGCTCGGTGCATTCAATCCTCTCGCAGGGATCTTCATGCTCTATCGGATGCCGTTCTTCCCCGACCAGTGGAACCCCTTCACACTGCTGGTCAGCGTGGGCATGACCCTGGTGATCCTGGCCCTCGGCGTGTGGACGTTCCGCTCCCTCGAGCGCTCCGTGCTGAAGGAGCTGGGATGACCGTCGCGATCGAGGCCAAGGATCTCGGTGTCCGCTTCCGTCGGAACCGCCGTGGAAGCCGAAACTTCAAGGACCTGTTCGCGGGTGCGTCGCGTCGCTCGCGTCCGGGCGAGTTCTGGGCGCTGCGCGATGTCTCGTTCACGGTGCAGCAAGGAGAATCGATCGGCGTCGTCGGGCGCAACGGTCAGGGGAAGTCCACGCTTCTCCGTCTCGTCGCCAAGGTGCTGCTCCCCGACGAGGGATCGGTGACCGTGCACGGCGGGGTCGCTCCGCTGATCGAGATCACGGGTGGATTCGTGGGGGACCTGACCGTGCGGGAGAACGTCGCTCTGACGGCGGGCCTGCATGGCATGTCGCGAGACGAGGTGGCGCGACGATACGACGACATCATCGCCTTCGCCGAACTCGCCGGATTCGAGGACACTCCTTACAAGCACCTGTCGAACGGGATGAAGGTGCGGCTGGCGTTCTCCGTCGTCTCGCAGCTCGATGAGCCGATCCTGTTGGTCGACGAGGTGCTGGCGGTCGGAGACAAGGCTTTCCGGGAGAAGTGCTACAAGCGCATCGACGAGCTGCTCGCCGAGGGGCGCACCCTCTTCTTCGTGAGTCACCACGAGCGCGACCTCCGCCGTTTCTGCACCCGCGGTCTTTATCTCGACAAGGGCGGGCTCGTGCTCGACGGGCCGATCGCGGACGTCCTCGATCGCTACAACGCCGACTACAACCGCGGCTGAGCGGGATTCGCCGGCGATCTCCCGGTCATTCCCCGAGCTTCTTCTGTTCGACGTGCGCGTTCAACGCGGCGAGCTCGGGATGCGCGTCGAGCACCGCCACGATCCCGGTCGCGTCCAGCGACGCGGCACCGTGCTCTTCGATCAGGCTGCGGATGACCGTCAGGTCCTCCGGAGTGTCCAGCGTCACCCGATAGCGCGAGGCATCGACGTCCTGCGTGATCGAGTGGATGTTCGCCCGCGGTGACCCGCCCGCGTAGAGATAAGGGGTGACGTGCTCGCGCTCCGCCGGCTCGGTGGCGTTCCTGTCGGCGTCGGCGAGAGCGGCCGCGGAGAACACCTCGAAGTCGAAGCCTCGCGGGTACGTGCGCTGGAGGACGTTGGAGACATGAGCGTGAGGATCGTCCAGCTCGATGAATCGACGGACGCCTTCGAGGACCACGGCGGGATCGATCAGCGGGCAGTCCGACGTCACTCGGACGACGACATCCAACTCGGCGGAGGAAGCCGCCCCCGCGAACCGACTCAGCACATCGGTCTCGCTGCCGCGGAACACGTCGATGCCGCGTGCGTGCCCGAGCGCGGCGAGAGGGTCGTCTGCGGCGTTCGTGGTGGTGGCGAGCACGATCGGCAGATCGGTGGCGGCGAGCCTGTCGAGGTGGTGGTCGAGCATGGAGCGGCCGCCGGCCGGGATCAGCACCTTCCCCGGAAGACGGGTGCTGGTCATCCGCGCCTGCGTGATGATCCCGATCCGCGTCAACGCAGAGCCCTGAGGAGCGACTCGACGACCTGGTCGACCTGGTCGTCGGTGAGCTCGGGGTGGATGGGGAGCGAGAGCTCCTCGGCGTAGAAGGCCTCCGCGTTCGGGCACATTCCGCGGCGATAACCGGCGTCCGCGTACACGGGGTGCCAGTACACGGGCATGTAGTTGACCTGCACCCCGATGCCGTCCGCGCGCATCCGGTCGAAGACCGTCCGACGGCGTCCGTCGAGGATGCGCACCGGATAGAGATGCCGGATCAGCTCGACGTCGTCACGCTGGATCGGAGTACGGACCCCGTCGACGCCTGCGAGAGCCGCGTCGTAGCGCCGCGTGATCTCGGCGCGTCGCCGCCGGAACGAGTCGAGCCGCGCCAGCTGGGCGATCCCGAGTGCACAGGCGATGTCGTCGAGGCGATAGTTGAACCCGAACTCATGGACTTCCTGATGCCACGCGCCTTCCGTCGTCATCGCGAAGCGATCGGCATCCCGCACCAGCCCGATGAAGTGGAACTCATGGGCGCGCTGGGCGATCTTCGGATCCTTGGCGACGAGCGCACCGCCCTCGCCGGTCGTGAGGTTCTTCGTCGGGAAGAACGAGAACGTCGTCAGGTCCGCGAGATCGCCGACCGGCCGACCCCGGTACGTGCTGCCGATCGAATGGGCGGCGTCGTCGAGGACGAGCGCGTCCACACGCGCCGCGATCTCTGTCAGTCTGTCGTAGTCGGCGGGGTGTCCCGCATAGTCCACGGCGGCGATCACCTTGGTGCGTTCATCGACGAGGGCGTCGACCGCGTCCGGGTCGATGAGCGCTGTGTCCTCCTCGACGTCTGCGAAGACGATGTCGGCCCCGAGGACCGACGCCATCGAGGTCGTGGCGATGAAGGTCATCGGAGTCGAGATCACGGTGTCTCCGTGCGTGACCCCCGCAGCCGCGTACGCCATGTGCAGCGCCGCCGTGCCCGAGGTCGCGGTGACCGCCCGGTGCCCGCCGGCGATCTCGCCGAGTCGCGCTTCGAATGCGGCCACTGCCGGGCCGGTCGTGAGCCAGTCGCCACGGAGCACCTCGACGACGGCCTGGATGTCCTCCTCGGAGATCGACTGCCGTCCGTAGGGCAGCATCGTCAGATCCCCGCCTCGATGATCTCGGAGATCTCCTGCTGCGAGTACCACTGATCGTTGCTGTCCGACCGGTACGCGAAGCCCTCCGGCACGGGTACGGCTCCGGCGGGCATCTGATAGCCCCAGGACGCGAGGTCGGGCTGGATGATGAAGTACTTCCCATCGCTGACCGTGACGGCGCGACGGCCCTCTTCCGGGCTGATCATCTCCTCGTGGAGCTTCTCGCCCGGACGCAGGCCTACATCGACGAGTTCCGCTCCCGGCACGACGGCGTGGGCGAGATCGGTGACCTTCATCGACGGGATCCGCGGAACGAGGAGCTCGCCGCCCTGCATGAGCTCGAACGTGTCGATCACCATCTCGACCGCCTGGGGGAGTGTGATGAAGAACCGCGTGCATCGAAGATCAGTGATGGGAAGCGGCTTTCCCTCGGCACCCAGGCGGGAGAAGAAGGGGATGACCGAGCCGCGGGATCCCATGACGTTGCCGTAGCGGACCACCGCGAACCGCGTGTCGTACGCGGCTGCGTAGTGATTGCCGGTGATGAAGAGCTTGTCGGCCGTGAGCTTGGTCGCACCGTAGAGGTTGATCGGACTCGAGGCCTTGTCCGTCGACAGCGCGACGACGCGCTTCACACCGGCGTCGATCGACGCCTCGATCACGTTCTGGCTGCCGAGGATGTTCGTCTTCACGAACTCGAACGGGTTGTACTCGGCCGTGTCCACCTGCTTGAGGGCAGCGGCGTGAACGACGTAGTCGACGCCGTGCAGCGCGCGAGCGAGTCGCCTCTCGTCGCGGATGTCGCCGATGAACCACCGGAGTCGAGGGTCGTCGCCGAACTGCTGCCGCACCTCGTACTGCTTGAGTTCGTCGCGCGAGAAGATCACGAGACGCCGGGGATTGATGTGGGTCAGGGCGTGACGTATGAACGCCTTGCCGAACGACCCGGTGCCGCCAGTGATGAGGATGCTCGCGCCCTCGAGAACCGACACTCTGTCTCCTCAGCGTTGTCGTGATGGCACGGATGCTCGGGTTGTTCCATGCCCGGCCTATCCTATCGGGTGGGCGCAGCCGCGCCCCCGAGGAGAGGGACGTGTGATGAGCGGGCGACGGGTCCTCCTGCACTGCAATGCCGGTGTCGAGGCGGGCATGGGGCACCTCATGCGCACTCTCACCATCGCCCGCGAGGCGCGGGACCGGGGGTGGGCGGCGTCGGTGTTCGGCGATGTGGATGCGGTCGGCGCGGAGGTCCTGCGCCGGATGGATCCGGAACTCGAGCTGCTCACCGTGGACGGCGCCGCGGCGAGCCTCGGCGACTTCGCGGAGCTCGGGCGGGACGCCGACGTGATCCATCTGGACACCTATCGCGAAGTCCCCGATCTCTCGTCCCTCGCAGTGCTGCTCAGCAACATGCAGGATGGTCCGTTCGGTGTGCGCGATGCCGATCTGGCCATCGATGCCAATCTGGCGTCCGAGCGCACCTTCGCGAGTCCCGAACGCAGCCGGAGTCATCTGGCCGGGATCGACGCGGCTGTCGTACGCGCTCAGGTGCTCGCTCAGCGTGACGCCCGGAAAACGGCGGCGGCAGCGCCTCGCGTGCTGATCGTGATGGGCGGCACGGACCCTCACGGCGTGACCGCGCGCGTCGTCGCCGCGTTCGATCGCGTTCCTTCTCCGGTGGAGATCACGGTGATCGACCCCCGGCGGCGTCCCGACGTGCTGTCCGCGGCGGGGTCCTCGCGTCATGCCGTCCAGGTCCTCGGCTTCGTCGAGGACCTCCCCGCGATCGCCGCGTCCCACGACCTGGCCGTGACGGCTGCCGGCACCTCGGTCTGGGACTTCGCGTGCATGGGTCTTCCCATGGCGCTCGTCTGCGTGGCGGACAACCAGCGGGTCGGCTACCGTCAGGTCGTCGAACAGGGGCTCGCGGTGGGCCTCGGGGAGCCGCCCCATCACGGACTCGAGGAGAGGATCGGCGCGCTCGCCGATCTCCTGGCTTCTCCGGCATCGCTCGCCCGGACGGCCGCCGAGCTGAAGCGGACCGTCGACGGACTCGGGAGCTGGCGGATCGTGGCGTCCTGGGAACAGCTGCTGACGACCCGCCCTTCCGTCGAGCCTCCCTCCGGACTCGTCGCCCGTGCGGCGAACGTCGACGACGGGCGGAGACTGTTCGAGTGGCGCAACGACCCGGAGGTCCGCTCCGGCTCGCGCTCACGCGGCGAGATCGACTGGAGATCGCACACCGATTGGCTCGCGCGAAGCCTGCGGAACCCCGACCGGCGACTCCTGATCGTCGAGTCCGACGGAGTGCCGGTCGCCACCTGCCGATGGGACCGACGGTCGGCCGACGAGTGGGAGATCTCGATCACGGTCGCACCCGAGAGCCGTGGCCGCGGGGTGGCGGCATCGGTGCTCCAGGCCGCGGAGCGAGCCCTCGCCGCACAGCCGCCGGTGCGCATGGTGGCCACCGTGCACGGCGACAACGTCGCATCACGACGATTGTTCGAGCGCGCCGGCTATCTGCCGTACCTGCCCGCCGACGATGCCGGCTTCCTCACCCTCGCCCGGTGGCGGCTCTCGTAGGAGCGCGGTCTAGAGCGCATCCCAGGTCAGCGGGGTGCCGCGTTCGACGTCTCGCGTGAACGTGCGTCCGCTCACCAGAGCGAAGTCATCGGGGCGGAGTCCGCCGGCGGGGCGGATCGACCGCACGTTCTCGGGTCCCACGGTGTCGCCGGCTCGGACGTCGGCGACGACGAACAGCGAACGGCGAAGGGCGAGCACCGCTTCTTCCTGAGCGGTCGGTCCGAAGGACACACCGCTCGCGGACGCGACGCGCGCCTGTTCGGAGGCCACGACGAGAGCGCTGAACTCGTCGGGCGTGAGAGAGAAGTCCGCGTCGACGCCGCCGTCTGTTCGGTCGAGCGTGACGTGCTTCTCGATCACGACCGCGCCGAGGGCCGCAGCGGCGACCGCGACCCCGATCCCGAGCGTGTGGTCCGAGAGTCCCACCGGCACGTCGAAGGCGTCTCGGAGCGCCGCGATGTTGCCCAGTCGCGCCTCTTCGGGAACCGCGGGGTAGGCCGCTGTGCAGGCCAGCAGCACGAGCTGGGTGCCTCCGGCACCGCGGATGGCGGTCACCGCCGCATCGATCTCCGAGAGCGTCGCCATGCCGGTCGACACGATCATCGGCTTACCGGTGCGGGCGACCTCCCGGAGGAGCGGGATGTCGACGATCTCAGCGGATGCCGTCTTGTAGATCTCGACCCCCAGCTCTTCGAGGAACGAGACCGAGCTCGGATCGAAGGGCGTCGAGAAGGGGATGAGTCCGTGGCTGCGCGCGCGATCGAAGATCGGCGCATGCCACTCCCACGGCGTGTGAGCCTCCTGGTAGAGGGAATAGAGGTTCCTGCCGCCCCAGAGCCCGTGGTCGCTCGCGACCCGGAAGGCGGGCTTGTCGGAGTCGATCGTGAGCGTGTCGGCGGTGTAAGTCTGGATCTTGAGAGCGTCGGCGCCGGTGGCGGCGACCGCGTCGACGATCGCGAGCGCCCGATCGATGTCGCCGTTGTGGTTTCCCGACATCTCAGCGATCGTGAACACGGGGGAGCCGGTGCCGATGCTCGCCGTGGAGAGCGGGATGGTCTGCGAAGAAGTCACGCCGACAACTCTAGACGCGTCCTCTCCGTGACTCGCCGCCCCGCCGATGGGACAGCCGCCGCGGTGCCCTAAGCTGAGGTCTCATGGGGCGTGTGACGGATCTTGTCGGTGATGACAGGGCGATTGCCGGAGAGGTCGACTTCTACGACCGACTCCGTCCGCTCGTCACGGCATACGGACGAGCGGATACCGCTCGTCGGATCGCCGTCGTCGGAAATCAGCCGCTCGAGCCGTCCGACGAGCGCGCCGCGATGATCGACACGGCTGACATCGTGTTCCGAGTCAACGGCTTCCGTGTCGACGACGTCGACGGCATGCCGTCGGTGGGTCGGCGCGCCGACGTCGTCGTGTTCAATCGTGGTGTGCGTCCGACGCCCTGGTTCTTCGAGGGCTACTCCGAGCGCCTCTACCTGATGATCGAACCCGGGCGCCTGCTCTGGGAGAACCCGAAGCTCCCGGCCTTCTGGCCCGCGGATCTCGGAATCGTGACGATGCCGAACCGCGAGGTGGTGCTGCCACTCGGCGAGGCGATGGGAGCCGATCCGCGCAGCGGTGGCCAGTGGGCGACGACGGGGACGGTGATGCTCTGGATCGCCACCCGCCTGTTCCCGGACGCCACGGTCGATGCGGCCGGATTCTCCTTCGTCGACGCGCCGGATCAGACATCATGGAACCACGCCTACGGAGACCCCTCGGCGGTCGGAGCAGAGCACCGGATCGACCTGGAGTCGGCGCTCGTGCGGCACTGGATCGACTCCGGCCGCGTCACGTATTACCGCTGAATCCCACAGACCATCGACAATCACCCGAATGATTGAGGACTGAATGCTGAACCGACTCCGTCGCAGACTCGACGCCGTCGTCGAACGCCGTGTAGACGCGAGAGTGGACGCCCGCATGGGGCGTGCTCTCGAGCAGGTCGAACACGCGCAGCGCGACTACGAGGCACGCCTCGCGGGAACCCAGGCCGACTTCTCTTACATCAGATCCGAGTTCGATCGCATCGCTCCTCAGGTCGCCGCGCTCGAGCAGCGGTTCGAGTGGCTGCGCGTGCGCCTCGATGTGGCTGATCTGGAAGCCGACGAGGCGCTCAGCCGCGCCCAGTCGGAGCACGAGCGCGCGCGACTGCGCCTCGAACTCGCGGCGCACTACGAGGAGCGCCTGCGCCGCCTCGAGTCCGACGGCGACTGAGCCGAACGGATCGGGCCGCCGCCGCGGGGTCAGAGCCCGACGAGGCCTCGAAGCTGATTCGCAGCCGAGCGTGCACTGTCGACGCTCGGCTGCATCCCTGCGGCCGCGTCGGAGTGCAGCGAGCTGAGCGCCTGGTCGTACTCGCTCAGCGCGCTGCCCCAGGCGGATTCGATGGATGAGGGCGGAGCGCTCTCGCCGAGCCGCTGCGCGTCGGCCTGGAGGCTCTCGATGACCTCGGTCGCGTCCTGTCCACTGGACTCGCTGACGATCTGCAGTCCTGTCAGCGCATCATCGAGCCAGCCCTGAACCTGTCCGCGGAAGGCGTCGACCGAGGGGTCCGCGACGGGGGGCGGGGTCGTGATCGGTGTCATCGTCGGCGCGGGCTCCGCTGTCGGCTGAGGGGTCTCGGTCTGCGTCGGCGACGCTGACGGGGACGGTGATGTCGATGCCGACGCGGAAGGGGRGGGSGAGCCGCTGGCTCCCGGAGTCGGGGTCTCGCCCCGCGGGAGGAGGAAGAACAGCAGCACGCCCACGATGACGAGCACGGCGACGACGAGCCCGACGATGAGCCAGACACGACCAGGATTGCTCGGCTTCGGCTCCAGTGGCGCCCAGCGGAGTTCCGGCTGCGGTTCGTCGGTCATGCGGTCAGTCCTCCAGAGCGGGCATGGGCGTCCAGGAGCGATCGCGGCCGAGCTTGCCGCCCTCCTTGAGTCCCCGGAACAGATTGCTCGTCCCTCGCACCGTGCGCTCGACGAAGAGGAGGCGGATGAGCTCCTTCGCGAACGTCATCGACGTCCCGAGGCCGAACAGCACGGGGTTGTAGTTGCGGTGAACGCGGTAGTACTGCTTGATGTACGCCCGGTTGCGCATGATGTAGAACCGGTAGGCGTTGCTCGAGGCGTTCATGTGGCGGATGCCCATGTCCCACTGCTTGATCTCGCGAGTGCGTCGCAGGACGAACTCGTCGACGATCACCGCAGTGGTCTTGCGCGAGGCGAGCCACCCGTACATCTGGTCATCCCAGTAGATGAAGAAGCGGTGGTCGGGCAGACCGATCTGCTTCACGATGGACCGATGGATGAACATGCCTTCGAAGCATCCGCTGTTCATCTCCTTGTAGCCCGACGCATCGAACCCGGACGGCGCGAACGGGATCGGGATGCCCATGCGCTCGGCGATCCGGTACTGCCAGTAGAACTCGCTGCCGTCGTAGTCGTACCGGCGGCCCTGGATGCTCTTGAACCGCGGGGCCCACTTGCCCATCTTCGCCAGGCCGTCGGTCACGACCTCGACGTCGTCGTCCATCATCCAGATCCACTCCGAACCCAGCTCGTACGCCGTGCGCATGCCTTCGCTGAAGCCGCCCGACCCACCGGTGTTCGTCTCGAGGCGTCGGTAGATGATCTCGGTGCCGAGCCGAGGACGGAAGGAGTCGACGACCTCGGTGGTGTCGTCGGACGAGGCGTTGTCGATGATCACGACGTGGCCCGGCTTCGGGTCCATCGCCGTGATGCTCTCGAGGAGGCCGGTCAGGAGGTGAGACCGGTTGTACGTGACGATGACGATCGTCGCGGAGGCCGGGTCGAAGGGGGCGTGAGTCACGAGGTGAAATCTCCGGAGGCTCGGGGCCCGCAGGGCGCCGCGAGCAGATCCACCCTACCCGGAGCAGTTCGGAATCCGCCGAGGGCGCGGCGCGGAGGTCAGCGTTCGGGACGCAGCGTCGGGATCGCTCCGGTGTGCGCGGCGTCGATGTTCTCCCGCCACGACCTCGTCTGGCCGGCCCGCAGCGCACAGAGCACGAGCATGAACCAGCCCGCGCCGACGATCGTGAAGCTCTCGAACATCGACTCGACGGCGAGTGTGACGAGCATGAGCGGGGTCCAGGCGTAGACCACCGAACGTCGAGCGCTCGCGACGAGCCAGGACCGGACGGTGGCGATGCCGCCGAACAGGAGGAAGAGCACGAGGCCGGCGGCGCCCAGTTGCAGCAGGACGTCGAAGTACGCGTTCAGCGCGCTCTGGTGGTGATCGTCGAGCAGGAAGTTGATGTACGTGAACGGGAACTCTCCGCGGGCCCACGCGCCGTACCAGCCCCACCCCTCGACCGGCTTGAGAGCGACGAAATCGAGGATCGTGTTCCACAGGGTCGCTCTGATCGAGAAGTCCGAACCGGCATCGAGCAGCGCGATGATCACATGGCGCAGTGCGAACGCGGCGGCGAGGGCGAGAGCGACGAGGACACCGAGCACCCACTGCACGATGGTCCGCCGCTCGGGCGGGGTGTGACGGACGATCGCGAGCGCGACGGCGACGACGCCGACTGCGGCCGCGAGCACGAGCACGGTGGGGGAGGAGGAGAAGAAGGCCAGCAGCGCCGCGAGCGCGATCGAGGGGATCGCGATGCGAGCGGTCAGCGACTGCGACCGCCACTCCACCACGAAAGTGATGAGTGCGATCACGGTGACGAAACCGAGCATGTTCCTGCTGCCGAAGATCCCCTGCACGGGCCCGCCGACGGCCAGGTCTCCCTGGATGCCGAGGAAGAGGAAGGGCGTGTCGAGCAGCACGCCGGAGAGGAGCTCCAGGCCCAGCGACACGAGGAGGAGGAACCTCAGCGAGTCGCCCAGGGCGCGGACGGTCTGGAGGGTGTCGCGGATGTGGCCGACGGTGATCGCCAGGAAGGCGAAGCCGAAGATCTCCATCCAACCGAAAGCGGTGTCGGACTTGTCGGTCGTCCACACGATGCTGACGGCGGCCCACGCCAGGAAGGCCAGCAGCGACGACGGGGCGATCCGCAGCAGCGACAGCTCCTCCCTGCGCACCCACAGGATCCAGGCGCCGACGACGCACAGGACGGCGATGATCGTCGCGAGGGTGACCGATGAGGCGATGTGCTCGATCGCGAACGACGAGAAGACCGCTGTGAGGACCGCGATCGTGTACGCGCGGGCGAACTCGGCCGAGCCGAGCAGATCGCTCAGACGACGTTCGGGCGTCACGGAACCCGCCGGCTTCGCTCGCCGCGCTCGATCACACGCTCGCGTTCACCGACGCCGACCAGGGGCACGACCTTGATCTTGAACGAGAGCAGGACCAGCAGCATCCAGCCCCAGAGCATGATCGGGGTCGATTCCGTCAGACCCTGCACGAGCAGCACGACCGTGAAGAGGCTCGGAAGCAGAGTGATCGCCGAATAGTCGCGGTCCGACCTCAGATCCCAGCGAGGGCGGTCGATGGCGAAGAACCACGAACGCCAGAGCAGACTGAGATAGGCGAGAGCCATGAGGACGACCCCCACCACGCCCAGCTGCATCAGCACGTCGAGCCACATGTTGTGCGCGTGGAACACGGTGATGCCGTGATCCTCGATCCATCCGGCGAAGGCAGGATCGAAGGGGACCCAGGGACTCGAGAACCCGTTGCCGAAGATCGGATGCTCCGCGGCACGCGCGAGGACCTTGTCCCAGATCTTGTCGGAGCGCCCGGTGAGGTCTGCGCTGCGACCGATGAGCGCGAACAGGGGTTCACGCAGGAGCCAGACGGCGGATCCGATGACCACGGCGCCGCCGATGAACAGCACATACAGTCGTGTTCGTGCGCCCGGAGACTTCGCGCGGCGCATCAGCAGGGCGACGACCAGGACTGCGGCGGCAGCGGCGGCGCACACGTATGCCGTCGCGGATCCGGCCCGGACGAGGAAGTATCCCGCGAGGAGGGCCCAGAGCGCGAGAGTGGTGCGCCAGCGCGTGCGCGCGGCGAACAGCACGCCGAAGGTGAGTATCGCGAACAGGCAGATGATGGCGAGCACGTTCGAATTGCCCACGATGCCCTGGATCCGGCCGCCGTCCACGAGGTTGCCGCGAACCCAGTACCAGTGGGCGTTGGTCTCGCCGTCCGGCCGCACGAAGAAGTTCGGCAGGATCGGAGCGTGGACGACAAGGGCGACCCACAGCTCGAGCGCGAGGGACAGGCCGAGGATCCACTTGAACGCGGAAGCGAGCGCCCGCACGATCTCGTGCCAGGTCAGCACGTGGACGATGAAGAGCGCGTTCACCGTGACGGTGGCGAGCAGGACCCAGGTGATGACGGTCGCTCCGCGCCACTGAGACCACGCGATCGAGAGCAGGGCCAGCGCGGTGTACGCGACGGCGGCCCAGGGCAGGCGACGCCACGCGAACGCGGCAGGTCGCCGACGGGCGATCATCGGAACGCCGATGGAGAGCGTCGCGATCAGGAAGACGAGGAGGGTGATGAATGCGCCGATCTCGCCCACGAGGTTGTACACCGCCGAGTGCGCGAAGGTCGCGAACAGCACCAGGCCGATGTACCCGCGCAGCAGAAGATGCCCCGTGGACTCGCGCTCGGGAGCGGCGGGCGGGGCGGCGACCGGGTGCTTCGTGTATTGCGCCATCGCGTTCAGGCTACCGCGCGGAAGTCGCGAGTCACCGATGGGACGGTCGTGGCACCGTGGGTTCCCTGCCAATAGCCTGGTGGCATGCTGCTCAGTCTCTCGAATGCACCCCGTGACTACGCGTGGGGATCCCCGACGCTCCTGGCCGACCTGGAAGGCCGCACCCCCACGGGTGCGCCTGAGGCGGAGGTGTGGTTCGGCGACCACCCGGGAGACCCGTCCGACGTGCAGGGCGGCGGGACGCTGGACGCCGTCACGGGCGGTGCTCTGCCGTACCTGCTCAAGCTCCTCGCGGCCGCATCGCCCCTGTCCATCCAGGTGCACCCGACCGTCGAGCAGGCGAGAGCCGGGTGGGCGAGAGAATCGACGCTCGACGCCACGGACCCGACTCGCAACTACCGCGATGACAACCACAAGCCCGAGCTGATCGTCGCCCTGAGCGAACGGTTCGAATCCCTGAGCGGGCTGCGCCCCGTCGGCGACACCCTGGGCCTGCTGGGGGAGTTGGGGCAGAGCGCCGGGGTCGAGGAACTCGCTGATCGTCTCCGCGGTGAGGGCGACGTCCTGCGCGACACGATCGGCTGGCTGCTGTCCGGCGATGCGCGGTCCGTGGTCGACGACGTCGTCGCCTCGGTGAGCGCGGCCGCAGCCTCCGCGTCGGGCGAATGGGCCGAGACGCTCCGCGGTGTGGCGGCGATCGCGGAGACCTATCCGGGAGACCCCGGTGTGGTCGTCGCGCTGCTCATGAACCACGTGGTGCTTCGCAGGGGCGAGGGCATCTTCCTGCGGGCCGGGCTCCTGCATGCCTACATCGCCGGTCTCGGAGTGGAGATCATGGCGGCGAGCGACAACGTCCTGCGCGGCGGTCTCACGCCCAAGCGCATCGATGTGGCCGAGCTGCTCTCGGTCCTCGACACGACGACCGGCGAGGTGCCGGTGCTGCGCCCGACGACGGATGGTGCGATCACGGAGTACCCGGTGCCCGTCGCGGACTTCTCGCTGAGAAGAGTCGAACTCGACGGCCAGGACGTCGTCATCGACGTGGACGGACCGACGATGGTCCTCGCGACGTCCGGTCGCGTCAGGGTGGGCGGTGCGGACGGTGCAGTGCTCGATGTTCCGGTCGGCACCGTCGCGTTCGCGTCCGCCGACGAGGTTCGATTGACCGTCGGCGGCCAGGGCGAGGCGTTCGTCGCATCGCCCGGCGATCTCACCTCCGGCCGCTGACTCCTCGGGCGGACGTGCGACACGCCGTACGGAGGTCAAGAACCTTCAAGACCGGATTGAGGGTTTACGATCCGCGACTTGACCGATGGGAATGACACGGGTGTAATTAGTTGAGCACGGCCCGCCGAGGGGGCGGAATTTAGGGGTTGGAGAGCGAGATGACGGGTTACCGTTCAGACGTACCGGAGAACTGGTTCGTCGATCCGATCAACCTCGGTGTTCCCGGGGTTCGCAAGGTCGAGACCGACGATGACAATGCTCTCGCATGGCAGAGCGATGCACTGTGCTCGCAGACTGATCCTGAGGCCTTCTTCCCCGAGAAGGGCGGATCGACCCGCGACGCCAAGAGGATCTGCACGTCCTGCGATGTCCGCGGCGAGTGCCTCGAGTACGCGCTCAACAACGACGAGCGCTTCGGAATCTGGGGCGGTCTCTCCGAGCGCGAGCGCCGCAAGCTCAAGCGTCGCGCGAGCTGACCCGGCAGTGATTCGTCCGCGTTCATAGCTTCGCGGCCACGCCGGGTCGGGTCAGCCCCCGATTCCTGTCGCACGCATAGGCTGACCACGTCATGCCAGCCCGAGTTCACGCAATCATCGTCGCGCGCCCCGGTTCCTCCGCCCGCGCGCAGCTGCTCCGCACACTCGATGCGTTGCGCTCCCAGACGACGCCCGCAGCCGCCATCACCCTGGTGATGTGCGGCGACGCGGCGTCGGCTCGCGAGAGCGAGGCGGTGACCAGCACAGTCGAGGGCATCATCCAGGCGCGCGGCAACACCTCATTCGCGGATGCCGTCGAACTCGCCAGACCCCGCATCCTCGAGGGCAGCGCCGTCTGGCTGCTCGCACAGGACACCGCTCCGCACCCGCGAGCGCTCGAGCGCCTGATCGGCACTCTCGAACGATCTCCGTCGGCGGCGATCGTGGCGCCCAAGCTCGTGCAGACCGACAACGACCGCGAGATCGTCTCTCTGGGCGTCAGCATGACGACTCTGGGGCGCTCGGTGGAGCTGGCCGGCGGCGAGCTCGACCAAGGACAGCACGATGCCAGCGACGACGCGCTCGGTGCGGACATCCGCGGCATGCTGATCCGCGGCGAGGTCCGCGATGCGCTGCGTCCGGATCCGGCGCTCGCGGGAGCCGACCTGGGTCTCGACCTCGGAGTCCGTGCCCGCCTCGGTGGCGGACGCGTCGTGCTCGCGCCCTCGGCGCGCGTATCCGTGTCACCGGACGGACCAGGGACACCTCCGACCGCGCGGGGCAGGCGCGCGTTCGCGACCAGACTCGCCCAGCTGCACCGCCGCCTCGCTTATGCCCCGGCGATCTCCGTCCCGCTGCACTGGCTCACTCTGCTTCCTCTCGCGCTCTGGCGATCCATGGCCGACCTGATCGGCAAGCGGCCGGAGGCCGTCGCGCCCGAGTGGGCGGCTGCGGTGACGGCGATGTTCCGCTTCGGCGCGATCGCGCGGTCTCGTTCTCGCATCCGCTCCTTCCGCACCTCGAGCTGGTCGAGCATCGCCCCGCTGCGTGTGAGCAGCTCCGATCTTCGTCGTCGGCTGGATGACGGCCACGGCAGCGAGGGCGGAGCGGTCAGTGAGCTCCGGTTCTTCTCGGGCGGAGGCGCCTGGGCGGTGCTGGGTGCCCTCGTCGTCAGCATCGCGACCTTCACCACGATCCTCGCGTGGCCCGTGCTCGGTGGCGGTGCGCTGCTTCCGCTGCGGTCGACGGTGGGTGCGCTGTGGAATGACGCCGCCTGGGGGCTGCGCGGTCTCGGAGTCGACGTCGTCGGCCCCGCGGACCCCTTCTCCGGAGTGCTCGCTGTGCTCGGCTCTCTCTGGCCGGCCGCCCCGTCGTTCTCCCTCGTGCTCCTCTGGGTGCTGGCGCTGCCCCTCGCCGTGCTCGGCGGCTGGTTCGCGGCCACGCGAGTGACCGATCGTGCGGGTCTGCGCATCTTCGCCGGAATCGTGTGGGCGCTCGCTCCCACCTTCCTCACCGCGCTCGTCGACGGTCGCCCCGCCGCTGTGCTGGTGCACCTCCTCCTGCCCTGGCTCTTCCACGCAGGGGCAGTAGCCCATCGTTCGTGGGGCGCGGCAGGTGCAGCATCGCTCCTCTTCGCCGCGGTCACGGCATGTGCGCCCTCGCTCGCCCCGGCACTCCTCCTGCTGTGGGTCGTGGCGCTCGGCATCACCCTCGCCGGCGCTCGTATCCGCGGAGCCGTCCGCCTGGTCTGGGTGCCGATTCCCGCCGTCGCCCTCTTCGCGCCGCTCGTGGTCTGGCAGCTGAGCCGCGGAGACATCCTCGCGGTGCTCGCGGATCCCGGCTCGATCTGGGCCGGTCCGCAGGCAGCGGCCGATGCCGCAGGCAGACTCGCGTTGGCCAGCGGATTCCCCAGCGGTGACATGGCCGGGTGGGCGACGTGGCTCGGCCTCGAGCTCGCGCCGTGGGTGGGGGTGCTGCTCGCCCCGCTCGCGCTCCTCGCTCTCGCATCAGCGGTCGCCCCGCGCTGGCGAGCCGGAATCACTCTTCTGCTCGTCGCGCTCTGCGGCCTGGCCACCGCGTTCTTGGCCGTGGGAGTCGCCGTGTCCTTCGCCCAAGGGACTCCCGTCGCCATCTGGCCGGGTTCGGGTCTCAGCCTCGCGTGGATCGGCGTCACCGGAGCCGCCCTCGTGACGCTCGACACCGCGGTGACCATGCCACGGGTCCGGGTGCTCAGCGCGGCGGTCGCCGGTCTTGCGATCGCCGTGTGCGCTGTTCCTGCCCTGGCCGCGGTCCACGCGGACGAGTCGGAGCTCCGAGACGGTCCCGCATCGACGCTGCCGGCGTATGTCGCAGCGCAGGCGGGTGCCGACCGTCAGATCGGAACCCTCGTGCTCACCCCGCAGAACGACGGCGGCCTGGCGACCGAGGTGGCGTGGGGCGGAAGCGAGACGCTGAGCGCCCAGACGACGATCCTCTCCACAGCGACGGAGCTGCGCGGCTCCGACCTCACGACGCTCGCGGTCGATCTGCTCTCGGCCAGGGACTTCGATGCGGCTGATGAGCTGGCTCGGACGGGGATCTCGTACGTCCTGCTCGCACAGGTCTCGGGTGAGGAGTCGGACCGTGCTCGCTCTCTGCGCACGGCCGCGGTGACATCGCTCGACCAGCGGGCTGGGTTCGTCCAGGCCGGCTCGACCGACCGTGGTGTGCTCTACAGGCTCGAGGCCGACGCCTCGCCACGGGCTCCGCTCTCGACCGCTCAGCAGGCGACAGCGCGCCTCGTGAGCACGGTCCAGCTCGTGCTCGTGCTCGCGGCGCTGCTGCTGTCCGTGCCGACACGTGCGTCGCGGCGAGCAGCCCGCGCCCGCTCGCGCATCGTCGGACGAGCACCGGAAGAGCCGCTCGTGCTGCCTCGGCACCCCGAGGACCGCGACGGCGCCGCAGAACCGCACGGCGATCCGGAGGTCGCTGAGACAGCCGCAACAGCCGACGCCGCGCCCTCGGACGGGCCCGAGCCGGATGCGGCAGTCGAGGCCCATCCGTCGACCGAACAGGGTGAGGAGGAGCGGCGATGACCCGCAACCGCGCATTCCGGGTGGCGGCGACCGGCGCTCGAGTCCTGACAGGCGCCGTCGTCGCAGGAGCGTGCGTCGTCGGTGTCGTCGTCGGCATCACCGCGCCGTGGCCGACTGTCTCGCACGAGCCCGCTCAGGCGCAGGTGGCGCCCCTTCCGGGTGACACCGTTCTCGTCTGCAACGGTGACCTTCGCGCGGTCGGTCGAGATCCCTCCAACCCGCTCGAGATGGTGTCGGCGGCGTCTCCCCAACTGACCTCCGAGGGGTCATCCGGGCGACCGGAGTCGAGTCCCCTGCCTGCGAAGGACCTCGCCGACGGCGGATCCGCGCAACGCCTCGTGGGCCCTGTCGAGGGACGCCAGGCGCCGCTGCTCGGCGCCACGGAGTCGGTCAGCGTGCAGGAGGCGGACCTGTTCGGTCTCGCCGCGGCGCCCTGCCGTCCTGCGGGCATCGAGTCGTGGCTCGTCGGCGGAACGGTCGCCACCGGGACCGAGGACCTGATCGTTCTCACGAACCCCGGGGTCGTGCCCTCCACTGTTTCTCTCGGCGTGTTCGGGTCTGCGCGGGCGTCCAGCACCGTGATCGTCCCCGCGGAGTCTCAGGTCGCGCTCGCGCTGTCCTCGATCGCCGCCGGATCGGACTTCCCGATCGTCAAGGTGACCGCGACAGGGTCGCCCGTGCGGGCTGTACTGCAGTCGTCGCTCACCCGGACCCTCGATCCCTCGGGCATCGACCTGCAGGATGCGGTTCCCGCTGCGCAGCGTCAGCCGGTGCTCCCGGGCATCCAGGTCTTCGAGAACCAGGGCGACAACGCAGACATGGCGGTTCTGCGGCTGATGTCACCCGAGGTCGATTCCCAGGCCGTCGTGACGGTCAGAGAGGTCGGTGCGTCGACGATCGCCGACGAGTTCACCGTTCCGCTCACCGCCGACGCACCCACCGAGCTGTCGCTCTCCGCGCTGTCGCCGGGGGACTACACGATGAGCATCGAATCGGACAACCCTGTGCTCGCCGCGGTGCGGCAGCAGGATGTCGCCGGGCCGCAGGACGATTTCGCCTGGGTCACGCCGGCCCCGGAGCTCGAGGATGACGTGTACGTCGCCGTTCCTGCCGGGCCGACGCCTCGCCTCGTGCTCGCCAACGACGAGGATGTCGATGCGACGGTGCAGGTCGCATCGACATCGGGCGGAGAGCCCGTCGAGGTCACTGTCCCCGCCCACTCGTCGGCGTCGGTCGATGTGACGCCGCGCACGGTGTATGCGCTGTCGACCTCGGCGCCGGTGCATGCCTCCGTCACGATGAGCGCGCCCGGAGCGCTCGCGGTCTGGCCGGTATGGCCGGCTGCGGGAGCGCAGCAGAGCATCACCGTCTACCCGTGACCTGCGGACCGGCGAGGACGGTCTCTGAGTTCAGTGCTCGTGGCCGCCGAGGTCCCAGGGCTCGCGGCCGACGTACTCGGCCGCAGCTCTGAACACGGCGCTCTCGATCGCCATCCTGCGGTGGGCGGAGTCGTCGTGTCCCGGCGGCAGCAGCCGTTCGATGGGAAGCCGGAAGAGCACGATGCGCGCCTTCTCGTGATCGAGGTACCAGCGCGGGACCTCGTCTGCGGCCTCGAACGCGGGCATGGCGCCGATCTCGAACCGCACCTCCTGCAGTTCGGGCCAGGTTCCTCGAAGGAACTCCACCGCAGTGCCGACGGTCAGATCGAACCGGTCGATGCGCCCGTCGAGAGGGGCGAGTGGAGGGCGCACGACCTCGCTGCGTCCGAGCCGACCGTGGCGCCCGTGCCTGGCCCCGCGGCGGGGTGCGTCAGAGGTGCGGGAGCGACGGGGCATAGCGAAAGTCTAGGCTGAGTCCGACGGGCGCGGCGGCGCGGCATCCGCTCATCCGATGAACCTCGACGTAGCCTGGCGTGAATGGACGGAAGACTCTGCTCGAAGGTCGGCTGCGCGCGCGAGGCCGTGGCCACTCTCACCTACGACTACGGCGATCAGATGGCCGCGCTCGGGCCCCTGGGGATGGCGCGCCACCCGAACGCGCATGATCTGTGCGCACAGCATGCGGACCGCCTGTCCGTTCCTGCGGGATGGCTCGTCGTCCGGCACGAGGCGCTTCGCGCCTGATATACCGTCCGCATCGCCGACGGGGACACGCCGCCTCGGGGCGGGTGGGTCATCGACGCATGCCGATACGCTGACCGCGGATGCGCCAGGGCGGCGCCGCCGGAAAGGCAGCCGTGATCGTCTGGCGACGCTGGATCTTCCCTCTTCTTCTCGTTCTCGTCTTCGGTGCGTGCGCCGCGGCTCTCGTGAAGATCGCGTTCTTCCCGGACGCCACAGAGGCGATGGTCAGCCCCGAGTCGTCGATCGTCGATCCCGTCATCCCGGTCGAACGGGGCTCGGTGGTGAACGCTCTCACCCTGAGCGGCAACGTCGCACGCGATGACGCGTTCCCGGTGCGGTCGGAGATCACCGGAACGGTCATCGCGGTGCATGTCCCCGACGGGGCGACCGTCGCGGCGGGGCAGAAGCTCTTCACGATCAGGCAGGACGAGCCCAAGAAGGATGTGGACGTCGTCGCGCCGGAGGCTGGCGACGTCTCGGAGATCGCTCTCGTGAAGGGTCAGGCGACATCCACCGGAACCGAGATCTTCACGCTCACGCCCGCGCGCTACCACCTGCTCGCGACCGTCGAGCCGGTCCAGCTGTACCGCCTGGTGAATGCGCCGGCCGACGCATCGGTGACGATCACCGGGGGGCCCGCGCCGTTCGTGTGCACAGGAGTGCGGGTGCAGGTGAGCGCCGAGGGCACAGCGAGCGTGCGATGCGCGGTGCCCGGTGACCAGGTCGTCTTCGCCGGTCTGCCGGCGACGATGGATCTGGCGCTCGGGCAGGTGGATGACGCCCTGGTGGTGCCGGTCACCGCTGTGCAGGGTGGCGCGGGCACGGGCAACGTCTGGGTCGATGCCGGCGACGGCGCTGAACCGGAAGAGCGAGCGGTCGAGCTCGGCGTGAGTGACGGGGCCATGGTCGAGGTGGTCTCCGGCCTCGAAGAGGGGGAGTCGATCCGCCAGTTCGTCCCCGGCTTCGTCGCCCCGGTCGAGGAGGTCTGCTACGAGGTGGCTCCCGGAGTCGAGCAGTGCGACAGCGGGGTCAGCTGGTGACTCTCGTCGCGCTGAGCGATGTGACGAAGAGCGTGCGGCTCGCTGACGACTCGGAGCTGGAGATCCTGCGAGGGATCACGCTCGAGGTCAGTGCGGGTGATCACGTCTCGATCGTCGGCAGGTCGGGCTCCGGGAAGTCGACGCTGCTCAACATCCTCGGGATGCTCGACGCTCCGACCACCGGCTCCGTGTCGTTCGAGGATCGCGAAGTGCGTCGGATGCGGTCGGGGCGGCTGGACCGGCTGCGCGGCGACAACGTCGGCTTCGTGTTCCAACAGTTCAATCTGCTCCCGGGGCGCACCGCGCTCGACAATGCGATGATGCCACTCGGCCATGCGCGCGGTCGGCTGTTCTGGAACAGGAGGCAGATCGCCGCTGACATGCTCGAGAGAGTCGGCCTCGGTCATCGCATCGAGCAGATCGCCGATCGACTCTCGGGAGGAGAGCAGCAGCGGGTCGCGATCGCGAGGGCCCTCGTGCGCAGGCCCGTGCTGATCCTCGCGGACGAGCCGACCGGCGCACTCGACATCGACACGGGCGCGTCCGTCATGTCGCTGCTCGACGAGGTCGCGACCGAGACCGACGCGGCACTCGTGACCATCACGCACGACCTCCATGTGGCCGCCCGTGCCCGACGGCACTACCGACTCGACGCCGGGGTCCTCGAGCCTGCGGATCTCAGCCGCGCCTTCGAAGCCTCGACCCTCGCGGCGTCCGTTCCCTCCGCATCCGTTCCCTCTTCATCCGTCCCGTCCGCATCCGCACCGGCGGCTGCGTCCACCGGGGCCGAGATGCCGACACCCGACAGCATGCCGGCCATGCCGTACTCGCGTCGCGGAGCCGCGTCATGACCGGCATCCTCGGAGCGCTGTCGGATGCGTGGGCGGAGATCCGCGTCCACAAGCTGCGTGTGCTGCTCAGCCTGATCGGCATCGCGGTCTCGGTGGCAGCCCTCACCGGGGTCGTCGCCGTCTCGGAATATCAGCGTCAGTTCCAGGCGGAGCAGTCGGATCGCTGGGGAGGCAGGGCGGCGACCCTGGTCGTCACGATCAGCAGCGACGACGGGGCGCCGGTCGACTTCGACGCCTTCGATGAGAGGTTCACGCGCGTCACCGAGCGGTTCGAGTTCAGCCACACGGCCCGGATCGCGCAGGGCATGGTCGTTCCGGTGCAGCTGCCGGACGGCATCGTCGATGTCAACTCACGATTGATCGATCCGCTCTACTCCGAGATCCACCGCGAGCAGCTGCTCGTGGGCCGATGGATGCGGGATGCGGATGCCGACGCACTCTCCCCGCCCGTCGTGATCACGGAGGCGCTGTGGGATCGCATCGGTCGCACGCCCGTCGCGGAGCATCCGATTCTCACGCTCGCGGGGCCTGCGGGTGGCACTTATCAGGTCGTGGGTGTCGTGCCTCGCCAGGGGTTCGGAGACGAGGAGCTTCGGGTCGACATCCTCTACGACGCGTATCGTGCCCGCGTCGATGCTCTGCCGGAGGGCGCCTGGCCGCAGTACGAGGTCTGGCTCGGACAGGAGCAGGTCGACGAGATCGCACCCGTGCTCGCCATGGATCTTCGCGCAGGGCTCCCGGACGGGCAGACGGTGTCGGTCAGCCGGTCGGACTGGGCCGCCCAGCCCGGTGCGCTGGATGCGCAGGCGACGTTCGAGATGGTCACCGGCGGCATCGCTGCCGTGATCCTCGCGCTGGGAGCTCTGAGTCTGATCAACATCCAGCTCGTCGCGATGCGGCAGCGAGTGCGTGAGATCGGCGTGCGTCGCGCATTCGGCGCCACCTCGGGCCGAGTCTTCTTCTCGGTCTTCCTCGAGAGCCTCGTCGCGACGACGGTGGCGGGGCTCGTCGGCATCGCGATCGTCGTCGCGGTGCTCCGTTCGGACTGGGTCGTCACCTCGCTGTTCTACGGGATCCAGGACGTGCCGCCGTTCCCGATGCGCGCGGCCTTCGTGGGGCTCGCCGCGTCGATCCTGGTGGGCGCCGTCGCCGGCTTCATCCCTGCACTGGTCGCCCTTCGCGTCAAGGTGATCGACGCGATCCGATTCTGACGGCGCCGGGGTTCGCGAAGAGACCGGTGTGCTCAGGCCCCGACGCGTCGACCGGTGAGCTTCTCCGCTCGGCGGTCGGCGTTCTCCAGCGCTCTGCGCTCCCGCTCGCGCCGCAGCACGGTGATGCCGATGAGCGCAACCTCCGGGGCGGCCTGAGGCAGAGGCGAGACGAACGGCGATGCCTCGGTCAGGAGATCCTGCGCCACTCGGGCGCGAGCTGACGGGACCATCCGCTGAGCGCTCTGCAGGAACTGCGAGATGCGGCGCGCGAGACGGTCGGGGAGGCGCGCGACATCGGCGATCTGCGCCCAGCCGGCGAGCATCGGCGGCAGCACGGGGACGCTCGGGATCAGCTTCGGCGTGCGCACGCGCTGGCTGTAGGTGCCGGCGACCATGTCTCCCAGCCGCTGCGAGCGGGCGCTGAACGCTCCGGCGAGCACCGCGATGCTGCCCAGCGTCATGTAGATCTCGAGGACGCCGAGGAGTGCCCTGATGAACGCATGGCGGAAACCGGTCGCGCCACCGTCGAGTCGCACGATCCGACCCCCGACGGCGAGCTTGCCCAGGCTGCGGCCCTTGAGGGCGACCTCCATGGTGATCGGCAGCACCACGAAGCTGATCACGATCGAGGCGATCAAGGCGATCGTGTCTGTCGCCTGGGTCAGGACGCCGATGTCGAGGAGCCAGATCCGCAGGAAGATCGTCGACAGGAACACAGCGAGCCCGACCAGGAGGTCGATGATCGCGCCCGCGGCTCGCAACACGAAGCCGATCGGCTGCACGTCGATCGCGACGGCCTCGCCCGAGAGGACCTCGTCGGATGCATCGAGCGCGGCGGACATGAGTACAGTAAATCAGGTGGATGCCGATGCGCTGACAGATGCACGCCGCGCCGAGTGGGAACGGCTCGACCAGCTGAGCCGTGCTCGGCTCGACGGCGCGGGCGTCGACGAGCTGATCGTCCGCTACCGCGCGGCGTCCGCGGATCTCGCTGAGCTCAAGACCTCGGTGGGGGAGTCACCTCAAGGTGCGTACCTCTCGACGATCCTCGTGCGCGCGCGGCTGCGACTCACCGGGGCGTCCGACAGCATCCTCACCCAGACCGGCCGATTCTTCTCGCTGCAGCTGCCCGCCGCGCTCTATCGACTGCGCTGGACGACGCTCGTGATCGCGGCGTCATTCATCGCGATCGTCGTCGGGACCGCGACATGGATCTCCGCAGATCCGGCACTCCTCGCGACCCTCGGCCCGCCGGACCTGCTGGAGCAGTACGCCGACGAGAGCTTCACCGGCTATTACACCGAGAACCCGGCCGCGGTGTTCATGGGCATGGTCTGGTGGAACAACGCCTGGATCGCCCTGCAATGCGTGCTGTTCGGCATCACCGGCATCTGGCCGATCAACGTCCTCGTGCAGAACGCGATGGGGCTGGGCGTGTCGGGCGCCGTCATGGCCGCACACGACCAGGTCGATGTGATGATCCTCTACATCCTCCCGCACGGACTCCTGGAGATGACGTCGATCTTCGTCGCGGCTGCGGCGGGTCTGCACCTGTTCTGGTCGTGGGTCGCGCCGGGACACCGTTCGAGAGGCGAGTCACTCGCGTCCGAGGGACGCTCGCTCGCGACAGTGGCGATCGGACTCGTCTTCGCGCTGTTCGTGTCCGGGCTGATCGAGGGATTCGTGACGGGGTGGGCGCTGCCCTGGCCGGTCAAGATCGGCATCGGCGTCGCCGCCCTCGCCGCGTTCCTCATCTATATGCTCGTGATCGGCGGTCGAGCGTATCGCCGCGGCGAGACCGGAGACCTCGTCGAGTACGAGGCAGGTACGCCCAGGCTCCTGGCCGGCTGACTCTCCGCGTTCAGAGGCGCCCGGCGGCCTTCAGCTCCAGGTACCGGTCTGCGATCCTCGGAGGCAGCGACTCGGGGTCAGCGGCGATCGCCTCGCCTCCCGCGCGGCGCACCGCGTCGGCCACGTTCTCCGCGTCGCGCATCGTGCGTTCGGCCGCCGCAGCGAGGTAGATCTCCTCTCGAGATCCGCGCCGCGTCGTGAGATCTGCGATGCCGTCGTCGGTGACCGAACCGACGAGGATCGATGTCGACCTGCTCGCGTCGGGGAACGCACCGAGGAATCCGCGAGCCGACTCAGCCGCATCCTGAGCGGTGAGCACCACGATGAGCGACGGACGGGTCGTGAGCGTGCGCACGGCAGCGAAAGCACCCGGCCAATCGGTGTCGACGAGACGCGCGTGCACCGGAGCCATCGCATCGGTCAGCGCCGGAAGCAGCGCTGTCCCCTCCACACCGGTCACGCGCGCCCGCACGACCCGGTCGTACATGAGCAGATGCACGTGGTCGCCCGCACGTGCGGCGAGGGCCGCGAGCAGAAGAGACGCCTCCAGGGCGGCATCGACCCTCGTGCCGTCGCCGACGCGCGCGGCGGCCGTGCGGCCGGTGTCGATGATGATCACGACGTGGCGGTCGCGCTCCGGTCGCCACGTCCTCAGCATCGTGGTGCCCGCGCGAGCGGTGGCGCGCCAGTCGATCGACCGCACGTCATCCCCTCGGACGTACTCGCGGAGCGAGTCGAACTCGGTGCCCTGACCGCGCACCTGGATGCTCGTGTTCCCGTCGAGCTCCCGCAGACGGGCGAGGCGGGAGGGGAGGTGCTTCCGCGACGAGAAGGCGGGCAGCACCCGGATGGTCCCGCGTACGAGGTGACGGGCCTGCCGGCCGGCGAGGCCGAGCGGACCGAGCGAGCGGATCATCACGAACTCGCTCGCCAGCTCGCCGCGACGTCGTGGCAGCAGGGGGATGGAGACGCGTCGCCGTTCGCCCGGCGGGACGCTGAGTCGCTGACGGGCCTCACCCGCTCCGGCCGTCGGCTGCCAGGCATCGCGGATCAGCGCATGGAGCGTCCGGGGACCCTGATTCTGCAGCGCGACGCTCACGGGGACCTGCTCGCCGATGCGGGTGCGCGTCGGCACGCGCCTGGTCACGACGACGGAGCGGGGGCTTGGAGCCAGCAGCACATCGACGACGATCAGCAGGACGCAGAGCAGCACCCAGATGCCGAGGGCGGCATAGGGCGGGAAGTCCGCCAGCCCGGCGAGGACGAGCGGGACGATGCCGACGGCGACGGCAAGCGCGAGACGGCCGGTGACGAACACCTAGATCGGCACCCTGGTCTGCTGGACGACGGATGTGAGCACGGCATCCGCGGACACGCCCTCCATCTGGGCGTCCGGGCGGAGCTGCAGCCGGTGCCGCCAGACGGGGACGAGCATCGTCTGCACGTGATCCGGCGTGACGGCAGAGGATGCGTTGAGCCACGCCCACGCCTTCGCAGCGGCGAGCAGACCCGTGGAGGCGCGGGGGCTCGCGCCGAGCTCGACCGAGGGCGATTGCCTCGTGGCTCTGGCGAGGTCGACGACATAGCCGAGGACGTCATCGGTGACCTCGACGCGTCCTGCCGCATCCTGAGCCGCACGGATCTCGTCCGCGGAGACGGTCGCCTCCACGCCGGTGAGCTCGCGCGGGGAGAAGCCGGAGGCGTGCTTGCGCAACACGGACACCTCGGCATCCCGCTCCGGCATTCCCACGACCAGCTTCATCAGGAAGCGGTCGAGCTGGGCCTCCGGCAGCGAATACGTGCCCTCGTGCTCGATCGGGTTCTGCGTCGCGGCGACGAGGAACGGGTCGGGCAGAGCTCGGCTGACACCGTCGGCGGACACCTGACGTTCTTCCATCGCCTCGAGCAGGGCGGCCTGGGTCTTCGGAGGCGTGCGGTTGATCTCGTCGGCGAGAAGGATGTTCGTCAACACCGGACCCGCACGGAAGTCGAACTCGCCCGTGCGGGCGTCGTAGACCAGCGAACCGGTGACGTCTCCCGGCATGAGGTCGGGGGTGAACTGCACGCGCTTCGTGTCGAGGCCGAGCGCCCGGGCGAACGAGCGCACGACCAGGGTCTTCGCCACCCCGGGCACGCCCTCGAGCAGCACATGTCCTCGCGCGAGCAGCGACACCAGCAGGCCGGTCACCGTGCCCGCCTGGCCCACGACGGCCTTGTCGACCTCCGTGCGCACGCGGTGCATGGCCTGACGCAGCTCGGCGTCGTTGAAGTTCTCAGCGGTCACGTGGTGTCCTCGGCTTCCGGTCGGATGATGGATGGACGGCGGTTCGGCGGGGGCGGTTCATTCGGATCTCCGCTCCGTGAAGGACGAGGCGTCGACGGCGCTCTCGAGTTCCTGCAGTCGGCGCGCGAGGTCGATCAGTGACGGATCGTCGACGGGTGGCGCGCCCGCGAGCAGCTCGTGCAACGAGCCACGCGGCACGCGCAGCCGGTCGGCTGCGGCATCCGCGACCTCCTCGGCACTCGCGGTGACAGCGAGGCCGAGCCTGCGCGCCAGGCGGCGCCGGCTCCCGTCTCGGAGAGCTTCGCCCGCGTGCGCGGCGTCGCCGGCCTTCGCGGTCAGACGTGCGCGACCGTGCATGGTCTCCGAGGCGCGGACCGTCACCGGCAGCGTCTCGGCGACGAGCGGTCCGAAGCGCTGACCGCGCCACAGTGCTGCCGCGACGCCGGCCAGCATGAGCAGCAGGATGGCCGGTGTCACCCATCCCGGGGTGAGCGACCCGAGGGTGTCCTCGGTCTCGCCCTCGATGTCCGTGTCGCCGAAACTGGGCACGTACCAGACGACGCGCTCGGTCTGTCCGAGCAGCGCGAGCGCGAGTGCGGCGTTGCCGTCATCCGCGAGATAGGCGTTGCTGAAGAGGCGCGCACCCTCGACGACGACATGCGTGGCTCCGTCGCTCTCATCGATGAGCACGGCCGCCGCGTCGTCGTCGCCGAAGCATCCCTCCACGCCGTCGGCGGGCGTGAACAGCCGATCAGGACGGATCGAGCCGACGTCCGCGAACTCGGGTGCGTCGCAGTCCGCCTGCACCGGGGTGAAATCCGGGGTGGCGTTGTCGCCGATCCGCAAGAGGCTCAGCAGGTGCGTACTGCTCGACAGGAAGACCACCCGGTCGGCGGGCTCGATGAGCTCGGTGATCGCCTCGTCGGAGAGCGTGTACGGATTCGCCATCACGAGCGTGGCGTCGTCATCGAGCGCTTGGCGTGCCTCGGTGCGCGAACGGAAGACCGAGACCTCGACACCGTTCTCCTGCAGGATCTGCGCGATGGCCATGGCACCCGAGTCGCTCACGCTCTCGGGATCGAGCGAACCCCGCTGATCGGGCATGCGCACACCGACCTGAATCGCGACGAAGACGCCGCCGAGGACGAGCGCCACGATGATCAGCCATCCGAGCAGAGCTCGCGACCGTCGGCCTCGAGGCGCGCGTTCGGCGGTCGACGCGGGGACGTCCTGCTGCTCGAGAACGCTCACGCGGTCACTGCTTCCGGGCGCAGGGCACTGAGCCGGTCGTCTGTCGCTGCGAGCTCCGCGTAGCGATCAGCGGTCGCGGGATGCCGCAGATAGCGCACGTCGTCGAAGAACACGGCGGCCTGGCGGACGGGCGTCGTCTCCGCAGGGAACACGACAGAGACCTCGCGCGCGATCGCCTGGGCCGTCGCGCCGGGGGACGGCTCGATGAGGTCGCGCTCGAGGAGTCCTCTCGCGAGCGCGCGGAACCGCAGGACCGTCGCCTCGTCCCAGTCCGCCGCCCGCGCGGCACGGTCGGCATCCGCACGCAGCTGCGCCGCCGAGCGGTCGTCCTCGGCGCCGAGAAGCCCGGCACCCGGCCGACGGATCGCCTGGGAGCGGCGAGGGCGACCCCAGATGATGAGGGCCGCCACAAGAGCGCCGAAGACGATGACGCTGACGATGATCAGTGCAGGCGGCCCGACGCTGGCGCCGTTGTCGGAGCTGAACAGATCGGCGAGGAACCGTCCGATGTCACGCGCGACGAGATCGAACCACGTCGGCTTCGCATCGGCATAGCGCGGGTCGGAGAGCTCCTGCTCGGCCCACTGTCTCGCCTCGTCTCCGTCGGGCACCAGCACATCGTCCAGCGGGCGGATCATGCAGATCCTTCGCTGCCCGCTCCGGGGGCCGCCCAGGTGGAGTCGTCCGCGGGCGCTGAGGATGCCGGGGGAGCGGCGGGCGCCGGTGCCGGCCGATACGCCGGTGGCTGAGGCGGGACGGTCGCAGCCGGCGGCGCGTACGGCGGCTGTGCAGGGGGAGGCTGAGTCGGGTACCCGTACTGCTGCCCGGGGTACGGCTGTGCCGGGTATGGCTGTGCCGGGTACGGCTGTGCCGGGTACGGCTGTGCCGGGTACTGCTGCCCGGGGTACTGCTGCCCGGGGTACGGCTGCCCTCCATACGGCTGCGTCTCATAGCCGGCCGGCGTCATCGTCGCCCATTCGGGCACCTGCTTGGGCGGCGGTGCACTCGAGACGGCGCGCGTGGCGTCGACGACGAAGGGGTCGCCGAGCTGTTCCTCCGTCCACCCCAGGTCGCGTCGCTCGACATGACTGATCAGCGCCTGGTCGAGACCCTCGTAGCGCATCCGACTGTCGAGATACACGAGGGTGCCTGCGGTGCTCTGCACCACGAGCGTGATGGCCTGCAGCACGAGGAGCAGGATCTGCGGGGCGAGGAGGGCGAAGACGAACCCCATGATCGCGGCAGTGTCCGCAGAGCCGGTCGGGGCGATGACCGATCCGAGCATCGAGCTCAGCAGCGACACGGGGAGATTCACGAGCTGCATCGCGGCACCCATGATGGCGCCGATCAGGAAGGTGACTCCCCAGGCGATCCAGAAGCGACCGCGGGTGAGTCGCCACGAGCGCACGAGCGCATCGCGGAGCTTCGCGCGCTCGAGGACGAGGATGGACGGCACCAGCAGCAGCTTGGTCGTCAGCCAGACCAGGAGGGGGATCGTCGTGAGCAGGACGAGCAGCACGAGGATGACGACGCCGCCGATGGCCTCAGCGGATCCGCCGAGCCCGCTGGCGACGAAGCCGGCGACGATGACGAAGAGGATGACGATCACACCGAAGATGAAGATGACCGAGAGTGAAGCGAAGGCGGCCAGCCGCCAGAACGACGGGGTCATCTTGCGCCAGAGGGTCTTCAGCGTGGCCTTCACGCCGATCGCGGCGTAGCCGATCTCGGCTGCGACGACGCCCTGCATCAGAGCGGTGAAAGCGACGGACGCGAGACCGACGGAGATGCCCGCGACGATGTTCATCGCGATCGTTCCGGCGAACACGGCCTCGAAGTCCGGGGAGGAGGGAGAGAGCGACTCGAGCCGCGTGAACGTCGTGACGAACACGAAGCCCATCACCGTGGCGCTGAGCACCACGACCGCGAGCTGGATGACGACTCCGAAGCCGAAGAGGACCTTGGGGTTGTGGCGCAGTGCGACGAACGACTTGCTCAACAGCATCCCGAACGTCAGCGGATGCAGGGGGATGATGCCCTTCTTCGGGGCAGGGGTCCATGTCTGGCCGCTCACCGGCGCTCCCTCCGTCGTGCGCTCCCATCGTGTCACATGACCCGTCGGGCGCGTAGACAGGAGGACCGTGGTACTGAGTGCCATAAGGTAACAGTTATGACCTCACGCATTCTTGTGGTCGACGACGACACCGCGCTCGCCGAGATGATCGGCATCGTGCTGCGCACGGAAGGTTTCGAGCCGGTGTTCTGCGCCGACGGTGCGCGGGCGGTCGACGAGTGGCGCGCACAGCGTCCCGATCTCGTGCTGCTCGACCTGATGCTGCCCGGGATGGACGGCATCGAGATCTGCACGCGCATCCGCGCCGAATCCGGAGTCCCCGTCATCATGCTCACCGCCCGCAGCGACACCGCTGATGTGGTCAGAGGACTCGAGGTCGGAGCCGACGACTACATCGTCAAGCCCTTCAACCCGAAGGAGCTCGTCGCTCGTATCAGAACCCGACTGCGGCCCACGTCGCAGAATGTGGGGGAGCAGCTGCGCGTGGGAGACCTCACCGTCGACGTCGACGCCCATGAGGTGCGCCGCGGCACGGCTCCGATCGCTCTCACGCCCCTGGAGTTTCAACTGCTCGTCGCGCTCGCGTCGAAGCCCCAGCAGGTGTTCTCGAGGGAGATGCTGCTCGAGCAGGTGTGGGGTTACCACTACAAGGCCGATACGCGGCTGGTCAACGTGCACGTGCAGCGTCTGCGGGCGAAGGTCGAACTCGACCCGGACAACCCCAAGATCGTCATGACGGTACGGGGCGTCGGCTACCGTGCCGGGAGCGCGGGCTAGGCCCACGATGGCCGCGACCACAGCGACCACCACGGCGGTCGCTGTCATCCGCGACTGGCGTGGCTGGCCGACCGTCGTCCAGGCGTTGTGGCGCAGTTCTCTGCGATTCCGGACGCTCACGATCACGCTTCTGCTGACGTCCACCGCGATCCTGATCACCTGCGTGACGATGGCGCTGGTGATCCAGAACGATCTGTTCGAATCCCGCAAGAACGAGGCGCTCGAAGACGCGGCCCGCTCGGTGAACCAGGCGCAGGCGACCCTGGACGCGACGGCGCTGGGCGATGACCCGGCAGCCCTGCCGGAGCTGTGGGACAGCGTGCAGGAGGACCTCGGACGCAATTCGACGGCCGAAGGTCTTGCCGGATTCCGCATGGAGGTCGACCCCGACGTCCCGCTCAACGGCTTCACCGCCGGGCTGAGCGACAATCTGATCACCTCGGGCCTCAGGAACAGGGTGGTCGAGTTCGACGACTGGCAGTCCTGGCAGTCCGTATCACTCGAGGTCGGCGGCCGAGCTGTGCCCGGGATCATCGTGGGGCAGCAGCTGCGGGTTCCCGAGGCGGGGCCGTTCGAGATCTACTTCGCGTACGACCTCGCGGATGCAGACAACACTCTCACCTTCGTGCAGCGCACCCTGTGGGTCGCCGGCATAGGTCTGGTGGCGATCGTCGCCGCGATCTCCTTCATCGTTCTCCGCACCGTGTCGACGCCTATCGTCGAGGCTGCCGAGACGAGCGCGCGTCTGGCCTCGGGCGACCTCGGCGTCCGCATCGACGTGCACGGGGAAGACGAGATCGCGACCCTGGGACGCTCCTTCAACGCCATGGCCGACAGTATCGAATCCCAGATCAAGGAGCTCGGCGAGCTGTCACTCGTGCAGCAGCGCTTCGTGTCAGATGTGTCGCATGAGCTGCGGACTCCGCTCACCACGATCCGCCTCGCCGCAGACATGCTGAACGATCAGCGGGAGGAGTTCGATCCGACGACCGCTCGCACCACCGAGCTCCTGCACACGCAGGTGCAGCGGTTCGAGACGCTGCTGTCGGATCTGCTCGAGATCAGCCGCTACGACGCAGGCTCCGTGCAGCTCGAGCTCGAGGCGACGAGCCTCGCACATCTGGCAGAGGACATCATCGAGCAGATGCGTCCTCTTGCCGACGATCGCGGCAGCGAGCTGAGGCTCGTCGCCCCCGGCGGTTATTCGCCGGTCGACATGGATCCGCGGCGGGTGCGACGAGTGCTGCGCAACCTGATCGGCAATGCGATCGAGCACGGCGAGGGCCGGCCGATCGTGGTCACCGTCGACAGCAATCAGCATGCGGTCGCCGCCGGAGTCCGCGACTTCGGGCTCGGCATGGACCCGGCGGATGCCGAGCGGGTGTTCGACCGATTCTGGCGCGCTGATCCCTCCCGCCAGCGCACTCTCGGAGGCACGGGGCTCGGACTGTCGATCGCGCTCGGCGATGCGACTCTCCACGGCGGATCGCTCGCGGTGTGGTCCGAACTCGGCGTCGGGACGAACTTCGTTCTGACCCTGCCTCGCCGTGGCGATGCGACGGATGGGCCTTCGCCCATCCCGATCGAGCCGCAGGAGCCGCTCGCCGAACTCGGCGATGCCACGCAGCCGATCCAGCTCGCCGATGTCCCGGCGGAGCTCTTCGATCGAAGGAGCATCGAATGACCGCGCGGACTCGGCGCGCGCTGCGTGGTCTCGTGATCGCGGCGACCGTGCTCATCCTGTCAGCGTGCACAGGTCTTCCGACCAGCGGAGACGCACAGCCGGGAAAGCCTCTCGGGGCGTCCCCCGAGGGGCAGGACTTCCTCCCGCTCGCTTCGGGTCCGGTGGACGGCGCGGGGCCTGCGGCGATCGTCGAAGGCTTCATGGAGGCCGCGATCACCCCGGCCGACAACTGGAACACCGCTCGCAGCTTTCTCACCCCGGAGCTCGCATCGACCTGGCGTCCGAACACCGGCGTGTCGATCGATGTGAGCTCGGCGACTCGCTCGTTCAGCTCGAATGTCGACGAAGACGACGATGCCGATGACGGCGACACGGCCGACGTGAGGGTCGCCTTCGATCAGGTCGCCAGCGTCGACGCAACCGGAGCGTACTCCGAGGCGTTCGGCGCCTCGAACTCGGCCTTCGTGGTCGAACTCACAGACGGCCAGTGGCGGATCGCCGAGGCGCCGGACGGCGTGGTGATCGACGAATCCAGGTTCTCGCGCGTGTACGACGACTACGCGCTGCAGTACTTCGATCAGACGTGGGAACGACTCGTGCCCGATGTGCGCTGGTTCCCTCGACGCGCCACGGTGGCGACGACCATCGCGCAGTCGCTGATCGGCGGCGCGCCCAGCCCCTGGCTCGATCCGGCCGTGCAGAGCGCGTTCCCGCAGGAGGTGCAGCTCGCACGGGACTCCGTGCCGATCGACCCCGACCAGATCGCCGACGTCGCCCTGAACCGGGCGGCGCTGGGCCTCGACCCGACCACCCTCGCGCGCATGCGCACTCAGCTCCAGGCGACCCTGACCGCCGGTGGCGTGCAGATCGACCAGGTGCGCTTCACGGTCGACGGCCGCACACTGGAGGCCGGGGTCGTCGAGGTCGTGACGGACAAGGCCGATCCGGGCAGCCTCGTGCTGAAGGACGGGACTTTCGGCATGCTGGTCGGTGGAGAGATCACGCCGATCCCCGGCGTCTCGGACCAGATCGTGAACGCGGGTCAGCCCGTCACAGCGGTCGACGTGTCGGTCGACAGCTCCCACGCGGCCGTGCAGCTCATCGACGGGCACGTGTGGCTCGCAGGTGAAGGCAGCTTCAACGAGCTGGACGACCGCCCATCGCTGGTGCGGCCGTCCATGGATCCCTACGACTACACGTGGTCGGTCCCTTCGAACGCACCGGCGGCTCTGCAGGCGATCGGCAGCGATGTCGCCCCTCAGAGCATCGCGGGCGCGTGGCCGGAGGCCTCCTCCGTATCCGCCATCCGCGTCTCGGCGGATGGGGCCCGCGTCGCCGCGGCCGTCGTGATCGGGGGCGAGCGCTGGATCGTCGTGTCATCGGTGATCCGCGATGAGGCCGGGCTTCCGACCGAGCTCGGACTCACCGAGCCGCTGGCGCAGCTCGACGGCGGCGCCATCGGCCTCGTCTGGCTGGGCGCGGATCGTCTCGGACTGCTGACGGATCCCGCAGACCGGATGGTCGTCACGCAGGTGGTCGGAGGGCCTGGCACGTCAGAGGTGGCTCCGACCGGCGCGGTGTCCCTGGCGGGTGCGCGCGCAGCCACCGGTCTGCGAGTGCTGGGCGCGGACGGCGCCGTGTTCGCCCGTGCGGGCTCGGCATGGAGCGAGTCGATCAGCGGAGTCTCACTTCTCGCGACGCGTGCGGGGCACTGAGCGCGACTGTCCCTGCACGGCCGTCCGACATCGACTGACAGTCCATGACGGCCGCGTTCCGCGCAGCCTCTGCAGCCCCGGCGCCGGATTGTTGCGAGAGCATCGACGGATGTCACCGCACCCACCGGCCCGCGCCGTAGGACTCGAGATACTCGCCCTTCTGCTCGCGGCGACCTGCGCGGGGTGCGACCGGCCCGAGACGCTGCTCTGCGGCTCGTGCCGACAGAGCATCCGCCCGGAGCCGCTCGTCCGCCGCACGCCCGCCGGACTGGAGGTCCGCGCGGCGATGCCCTTCGAGTCGGTCGCGGCGCGATGCATCCGCAGGATGAAGGACGACGGCGAGACGGTGCTCGCTCGCCCGCTCGGATCGGCGCTGGGGGAGGTGGTCGACGTGCTCGAGGCGCGCCCGGATGCCGATCGGCCGCTCCACCTCGTGCCGATCCCGACATCGGTGGCCGCCTTTCGACGGCGCGGCTACCGGGTGCCCGAGCTGCTGATCCGGCGGGCGGGTCGGCTTCCCGACCGGTTGCTCGTTCTGCGGGGTCGGCGCACGGATCAGCGAGGCCTCGATTCCGTGAGCCGAGCGGAGAACGTCTGCGGGAGCATGCGAGCGCGACGTGTGCTCGAGGGGGAGACCGTCGTGCTCGTCGACGACGTGGTCACGACGGGTGCGACGTTCGATGAGGCGGCTCGGGCGCTGACAGACGCGGGCGCCCATGTCCTGGCAGCGGTCGCGCTCGCCGCCACGCCGCGTCACAGCGAACGGAATGTGAACGCATCGGGGACACGCAGCAACTGACCCGTGACATCCGAGGTCAGGCCGACTACCGTGGGGGGTCACAAGGCGACCACGGTCCGCCCTTGGCCGGGAGGACCGGGACAAGGAGGCAGCAATGGAAACGAGCATCGTTGGCGTCGGGGTGGGTATCACCGATCGATTCCGAGCCGTTGTCGAAGAGAAGATCGCCAAGATCCAGACGTTCGCGTCCCGTGCGCAACGGCTGGATGTCAAGGTCACCCACCGGGTGTACCGCAACGGTCACGTGCCGGACGAGACCGTGGAGCTCACGCTCGTCAGCAAGGGCCCCGTCGTGCGCGCTGAAGCCACGGACGGAGACAAGTTCGTCGCACTCGACATGGCCGTCGACAAGATGGCCGAGCAGCTTCGTCGAGCGAAGGAGAAGCGAGTCGACGGACGCCAGCACCCGCGTGGCGCGCACTTCGAGAAGGAGAGCGGAGCGCTGGAGGGCATCGATGTCCAGCCGGCATCCGTGGATGTCCTGCGGGCCGTCGCGACCGGCAACGTGCCGATCCAGAACGAGGACGACGAGGTCTACTCGCCGGTGGTCATCCGCACCAAGAACTTCGGAGCGGAATGGATGACCGTCGAAGAGGCCGTCGACCGGATGGAGTTGGTCGGGCACGATTTCTTCCTGTTCGTGGACGTGCGCACCGACCACCCGAGCGTCGTCTACCGACGCAAGGGCTGGGATTACGGTGTGATCGCTCTCGAGACGCAGGCTCCGCCCACTGAGGCGCTCGCCTCCTGAGGCTGAGACGACGACGGCCCGGCTCCAGAGGGAGCCGGGCCGTCGTCGCGTTGTGCGACCGCGTCAGTCGAAGATGCCGTCGAGAATGCTGCCGATGACGAGGCCGCCGAGGATGCCCGAGGCGACGTCGCCGCCACCGCCGCGTCGGCCGCCGCCGCTCCAGCCGCCGCCGCCCCAGCCGTTTCCGCCGCCCCAGCCCTGATCCTGCGGCCGTGAGGAATCGATGTCGCGCTGGGCGAGTTGCAGGGCCTCAGAAGCCAGGTGTGCGACGCGTCGTGCACTGGCCAGAGCCTCGTCGCGCGTCTCTTCCGCCGGAAGCAGATCCGACAGATCGACCCGCAGCCTCTCGGCCTCGGCGAGGCGCGTGCGCGCGTCGGCGCCGATCCAGCCGCGGTGCCCGGCGATGAGTCCGCGGGCGACGCCGAGCTGGCGGTCGGCATCATCGATCGCATGCTGCACCTGCTGGATGCTGGGCAGCGGGTGCGCCTCGCGATGCCGAGCGGTGGCGATCGCGTCGTCGAGAGCCGTGTTCGCGTCGCGCAGCTGCGACAGCTCGGCGAAGGGATCCCCGGGGGTGCCCGCGGGCGACAGGGCGCTCAGCGCGTCCTGCAGCGCGGAGACGGCGGCCGCGACGGCCGGCACCTGGGGGGCGGTGCGCGCGGCGATGAGGTCGTTGCGTGAATCCGCGACGACCTCGGCAAGGGTCGACTCCGCACGCAGCGCTTCGATCTCGAAGTCCTCCACGGCGTCGAGCAGCGCGGAAGCGCGCCGCGTGGCCTCGGTGGCGGTCTCCAGTGCGAGGTTCGCCTCCTCGTTCTGCTTCGCCGCGCGGCGACGCTCTGAGACGGCCGCGCCGTGCGTTGCGAACGCGATCAGCTGCTCTGCTTCGGCGGCGCTCGCCGTGATCTGGTGCATCGCCGAGTCCGAGTAACGCGCGGAGAGACGCGCGACGGTCTCGTTCGTGTGCGGGATCCGTGCGCTCAGCGCCTCGGCATCGGCACGCACCTGGGCGATGATCTCGGGTGCGCGACGCACCTTCGAGATCGATGCCGCGAGATCCGACGTCTTCTCGTCGAGCAGATCCTGCGCCCAATCGCACAGCTGGATGATCCGCGCGTTGCGGGTGCGGAGCTCCTCAGGCGTGTCGGGAATCTCATCGTGGTTGAGCTGGTGGAGCTGAAATGCCTCGCGCAGATGCGTGCGCACCGCAGCGAGCGCCTTCTTCAGGTCACGAGTCAGCTGCTCCCCGAGTTCGGCCTCCGCGAACGCCAGCTCGTCGGACGTGCTCCTGATGCGCTCGTCCGCCGAGACGAGTGCCTGCTCAGCGCGGCGAGCCAGGTCGGCGTCCTGTGCGGCCAGCTCTTCCTGCTCGCGCTTGCGTCTGCCCCATATTCCAGCCATAGGACTGATCCTAGTTTCCCGGGCGACGCCGCTGGCTGTGCATACGCTTGAGGCGAAACCCGTCAGACGAGTGCCGCCACGTCTGCCCTCGAAGGCCTGCCACGTTTGGGTCGATCGGTCGTCAACTCGAGAGCGAGGGCGTGGACAGGGTGCTGGGCGAGCCGGGTCTGCACATGGTCGAGCCAGCGGACCTCGGCCTCCGCCGTGAAGATCATCGAATCGACGACGAGCGACCATGCGAGCCCCTCGGGGCTGTCGTCCTCGCGCGTCGCCCTCGTCGCGATGAGATCTGCGAGATGCTCTTCCGACGCCGCGCGCTGGGCCGCGATGACTCGGGCGGCGTCCGCGCCGGGGAGGGTTGCCGCCACAGCCAGCTTGATGGCGAGCTCGTTGCGCGTCGCCTGGCTTCGTGGCGCGGGAGACGCGAGCCAGCGGTCCACCTCGGACGCGCCGGTGGCCGTGATCTCCCAGTAGACGTGGCCGTGCTCGTCCGCTGCACCGCGAGCGACGAGCCCGTCACGCTCGAGGCGCTCGAGCGTGTTGTAGATCTGACCGACGTTGAGCGGCCATACCGAGCCCGTGCGGCGGTCGAACTCGTGCCGCAACTGGTAGCCGTAGCAGGGGCCCTGAGCGAGGATCGCGAGCAGACTCTGTCGAACCGACATATGGACCTCCCGGTGTCGTGGACCAATATATACATACTCGGAAACGCGTTGGAGGCACGCCATGCAGACGACGTGCAGACGACGTGCAGGTCACGGACCGGTAACATGACAAGGTATGCCTGGCACGCGCCCGACACGCGGCGCCGCCGGAACCATCGACAGGGAGATGACATCTGTGGCCAATCCTCTTGAGAAGCTGCTGCGCGCTGGAGAAGGGCGGGTCATCCGACGCCTGAACCAGGTGGTCAAGGCCGTGAACGCGCTGGAAGAGGACATCTCCAAGCTCACGGACGACGAACTTCGCAACGAGACCACCGAGCTGCGTGAGCGGTTCGCGAAGGGCGAGTCGCTCGATCAGCTCATGCCCGAGGCGTTCGCCGCCGTGCGCGAAGCGGCGAAGCGCACCCTCGGTATGCGCGCGTACGACGTGCAGATCATGGGTGGTGCTGCTCTCCACCTCGGCAACATCGCAGAGATGAAGACCGGTGAGGGCAAGACCCTGGTCGCCACCTTCCCGGCGTACCTCAATGCGATCGCGGGCGAGGGCGTCCACGTGATCACGGTCAACGACTTCCTCGCGAGCTATCAGGCAGAGCTCATGGGGCGCGTGTACCGGGCCCTCGGCATGTCGACGGGAATCATCGTCTCGGGCCAGACCCCGGCTGTGCGCCGCGAGCAGTATGCGTCCGACATCACCTACGGCACGAACAACGAGTTCGGCTTCGACTACCTCCGCGACAACATGGCGTGGCGCAAGGAAGACCTCGTCCAGCGCGAGCACTACTTCGCGATCGTCGACGAGGTCGACTCCATCCTGATCGATGAGGCGCGCACGCCGCTGATCATCTCAGGACCGTCTTCCGGTGAGGCGAACCGCTGGTTCGCGGAGTTCGCGAAGATCGCGCGCACCCTCGAGGCGGGCGTCGACTACGAGGTCGACGAGAAGAAGCGCACCGTCGGCGTTCTCGAACCCGGCATCGAGAAGGTCGAGGACTACCTCGGCATCGACAACCTGTACGAGTCCGCGAACACGCCGCTGATCTCGTTCCTCAACAACTCGATCAAGGCCCTCGCCCTGTTCAAGAAGGACACCGACTACGTCGTCATGAACGACGAGGTCATGATCGTCGACGAGCACACCGGTCGCATCCTGGTCGGACGTCGCTACAACGAGGGCATCCACCAGGCCATCGAGGCGAAGGAGGCCGTGCCGGTCAAGGCCGAGAACCAGACTCTCGCCACGGTCACGCTTCAGAACTACTTCCGCCTGTACGACAAGCTCGCCGGCATGACCGGTACAGCCGAGACCGAGGCGGCCGAGTTCATGTCGACCTACAAGCTCGGTGTCATCCCGATCCCGACGAACCGTCCGATGATCCGCAAGGACCAGTCCGACCTCGTCTACAAGAACGAGACCGCCAAGTTCGCGCAGGTGGTCGAGGACATCGCCGAGCGTCACGCGCAGGGGCAGCCGGTGCTCGTGGGCACCGTGAGCGTCGAGAAGAGCGAGTACCTGTCGCGGCTCCTCGCGAAGAAGGGCGTCAAGCACGAGGTCCTCAACGCGAAGAACCACGCGCGCGAGGCCGAGATCGTCGCTCGCGCAGGGCGCCTCGGTGCCGTGACCGTCGCCACGAACATGGCCGGTCGTGGAACCGACATCATGCTCGGCGGCAACGCCGAGTTCCTCGCCGTGCAGGAGCTCAAGGGTAAGGGACTCGACCCCGTCGAGACGCCTGAGGAGTACGAGATCGCGTGGGACGAGACGTACGAGGCGATGAAGTCCATCGTGTCGGAAGAGGCCGAGAAGGTCATCGAGGCCGGTGGACTCTATGTCCTGGGAACGGAGCGCCACGAGTCGCGCCGCATCGACAACCAGCTTCGCGGTCGCTCGGGCCGTCAGGGCGACCCCGGCGAGAGCCGTTTCTATCTGAGCCTCACCGACGATCTCATGCGCCTGTTCCAGTCGGGCGCCGCCGAGGCGATCCTCGCGCGCACCAACTTCCCCGACGACGTCCCGATCGAGTCGGGCCTGGTGTCGCGGGCGATCCGCAGCGCTCAGTCGCAGGTCGAGTCGCGCAACGCCGAGATGCGCAAGAACGTCCTCAAGTACGACGACGTCCTGAACCGTCAGCGCGAGGCGATCTACGCCGACCGCCGCCACATCCTGCAGGGCGATGACATCGCCGACCGCGTCCAGCACTTCATCGAGGACGCGATCAGTGGAGTGGTGCGCGATCACACCGGCGAGGGTCACAACGAGAGCTGGGACTTCGACTCACTCTGGACCGAGCTCAAGACGCTGTACCCGGTGAGCGTGACCATCGACGAGGTCGTGTCCGAGGCCGCCGGCCGCAAGGGTGGCATCACCGCAGAGGGTCTGACCCGCGAGCTGCTGTCGGACGCGAAGATCGCATACGAGACCCGTGAGGAGTCGCTCGGAGAAGCGGCGACCCGTGAGCTCGAACGACGCGTGGTGCTGCAGGTGCTCGATCGCCGCTGGCGCGACCACCTCTACGAGATGGACTACCTCAAGGACGGCATCGGTCTCCGTGCGATGGCGCAGCGCGACCCGCTCATCGAGTACCAGCGCGAGGGCTACGCGATGTTCCAGTCGATGATGGGGCAGATCAAGGAGGAGTCGGTCGGCTACCTCTACAATCTCGAGGTCGAGGTGCGTCGGGCGGGCGATTCGCAGACGGCCGAGGTCGAGGCGAAGGGCCTCGCCGAAGACGGTGGAGACCAGCGGCTCGAGTACTCCGCCGCGAACGACGCCGGCGAGGTCGAGGTCCGCAACGACCGCGGTCAGGTTCAGCAGGCCGCGACCGAGAAGCTTCGTCAGGCAGCGGCCGCGCGTCAGGCTCCCGCCGAGGAGGCCGAGTCGGCTGAGGCTCCGCGCGGCGCGTTCGGGCAGCGCACCGAGGGCTCGGCAGCTCCCGCGGGCAACCGCGAGCAGCGGCGGGCGCAGGGCAAGAAGAAGAAGTAGCAGAGCGCATGACGAGGGGCCGGTCCGTGGGGATCGGCCCCTCGTCGCGTCATTGTAGGCTTGCTCAATGACACCAACGCGCCACTTCGACCAGTCGTCGAAGCTCAAGAACGTCCTGTACGAGATCCGTGGAAACACGCTCGTCGAGGCGGCGCGGCTCGAGGCCGAGGGACATCGGATCCTCAAGCTCAACACGGGCAACCCCGCGATCTTCGGCTTCGAGGCACCCCACCAGATCGTGCACGACATGCTGGCCGCGCTTCCGACCGCCCACGGGTACAGCGACAGCAAGGGGATCATCTCGGCACGGCGAGCAGTCGTCAGCCGGTACGAGGAGATCCCCGGGTTCCCGCGATTCGATCCCGAGGATGTCTTCCTCGGCAACGGCGTCTCCGAGCTCATCACGATGACGATGCAGGCTCTTCTCGACGAGGGCGATGAGGTGCTCATCCCGGCACCCGACTACCCGCTGTGGACCGCCATGACGAGTCTTGCTGACGGCACCCCGGTCCATTACCTGTGCGATGAGGACAACGGATGGCAGCCCGACCTCGAGGACATCCGATCCAAGATCACTCCGCGCACCAAGGCTCTCGTCATCATCAACCCCAACAACCCGACCGGCGTGGTCTACTCACGCGAAGTTCTCGAGGGCATGGTGCAGATCGCCCGTGAGAACCAGCTGCTGCTGCTTTCCGACGAGATCTACGATCGCATCCTGTTCGATGATGCGGTGCACATCCCGACGGCGACCCTGGCGCCGGACCTGCTGTGTCTGACGTTCAACGGGCTCTCGAAGACCTACCGGGTCGCCGGCTTCCGGTCCGGGTGGCTCGTGATCACCGGGCCGCAGGACCACGCGAAGGGGTTCCTCGAGGGGATCAACCTGCTCGCCTCGACGCGTCTCTGCCCGAACGTCCCCGCCCAGTACGCGGTTCAGGCGGCTCTCGGGGGAGTGCAGTCCATCGACTCGCTGATCGCGCCGACCGGGCGCCTGCATGAGCAGCGTGACATCGCCTGGAAGGGACTCGAATCGATCCCCGGTGTCTCGTGCGTCAAGCCCGTTGGCGCGTTGTACGCCTTCCCTCGTCTGGACCCGAACGTCCACGAGATCAGGGACGACGCGAAGCTGGTCTACGACCTGCTGGTCTCCGAACACATCCTCCTCGTGCAGGGAACCGGCTTCAATTGGCCGACCCCCGACCACCTCCGACTGGTCACGCTCCCCGAGCCCCGCGTGCTCGCAGAAGCCGTCGAGCGCCTCGGGAACTTCCTCTCGAGCTACCGCCAGTAGGCGGCTCTGCTGATGTGGAGACGAGAGTCTCCACGACGCGGCGCACGCCGGCGACGAGGGACGAGCGCGGAGTGAGGTCCGCCATCGGTCGCGCGTGCAGGAGTGCGGCGTCGGCGGCCCGCTGATCGAAAGGGAGGAACACGACGTCCGTGATGCCGGCGAACCTCTCGAGCGTGCGCCGGATCTGACCTCGCGCATCCACGCCCAGGGGGCCGGGGCGCACGCGGTTCACCACCACTCTGATGGGCGTCGGGGTCGTGAGCCGTCGTAGCTCGGCATGCTCCCTGATGAACCTGCTTATGCCGAGCGGGTCGGCCGCCGCGATGGCGATGATCAGGTCTGCCTCCTGCAGCGCGGCAACTGTGGCTGCGTGGCGACGCGGGCCGGTGAGGTCGTACGTCGCCTCATCGTCGGCGTCGAAGGCGCTCGCCACGTCGACGACGGTCTCCTCTGCCCAGCTGCGGCATGCGCGCAGCGTCGCCTCCAATCGACGTGCGCCGAGTTCCGGCCAGCGCCCAGGGCGATTGATGCCCCCGAGGACCTCGATCTCTCCTGCGCTCGTGTCGAGGACGGTCGCCAGCCGCGTGAGTTCTGCCGAGTCGAGTGCGCCGAGCTCTGCCCGACGGCACGCGGCGGCGATCCCGGGTGCGTCATCGCTGAGCCCCAGCAGCAGCGCGAGGGAGGGAGCGACGGTGTCGGCATCCACCAGGGCAGTGCGGCGTCCTGCCCTGGACAGCTCGACGGCGAGCTGGATCGCGACGGTCGATCGTCCCGGCGCACCGGATGGGCCCCAGACCACCGTGACACGATGCGGAGACGGCGCGATTCGCTCGACGGAGCCTGCAAGGTCGGCGGTGAGCGCGGCAGCGATCTCCCAGCCGCGCGCTTCTGCCGGGAGTGCGGCCGCGAGGCCGTAGCGCCCGAGCAGTCTGCTGTCGCCGTCGCCGAGCGGCAGGATCCGCACTCCTGCCCTGTCGCACTCGGCGACCAGCGCGGGCGTCAGCACCGCGCGGCTGGTGGGAACGATGACGGCATCGACGTCGTCGGGCAGGGGCAGGATCCTGCTCGGCGCGACGACGGAAACCACGCTGATGCCTTCGAGCTCGAGTTCGTCGGCCAGGGTGCGTGCACGGAAATCGGGTAGGGCGATCACGACCGACGTCACGAGGTCGAGCCGATCGGCACGACGGACAGGACAGAGCCGCCGGTGATCGCGGACAGCACATCGGCGACATCCGCTCGGTCGATCACGATCTCAGCCGTGGTGCCGTCGGCGGCGAGCATTCCTTCGGTCTTCGTCACCGATGTGACGATCGCATCGGCGACGAGGATGCGCGGCGTCCCCGGGAGGGCGCCATCGTCCACCGGAGGAGAATGCCAGAGTTCGATGATGCTCCCGGCGCCCACATCGGCCGGGATGCCGGTGCTGCTCTCGACGACGATCGTGGTGGTTCTGTTCGCATCCGCGTCCTCGGCGGCAGAAGTCGGCATCAGCTCGCCGTCGACGACCGTCCGGGACGCGATCTGACCGGGCCGAAGGTCTTGGGGCGCGAGGTAGCGATCCGAGACGGCGCCGAGTCCCACGTCCACCACCTGGAAGTCACCGGAGACGAGCGCTTCGCCGAGCGGTATCGTTCGCGTCGCCTGGAGTACCGGTGTCGTGGCGCCGGAGGAGGAGACGACGGCCCACACGCCGGCGACAGACAGCGCGACCACGGCGATGCCGATCAGGAAGCGGGCATCACCCCAGACGGCACGCCGTGAACGGGAGAACTTGCTCATGGCGACATGGTCACAGAAATCGCCGCGGCTGCTCGAGACTTATCCACAGCATCGGATCGGCCCTGGCGTATCGGCACGGCAGGGGGAGAATGGGAGCATGCCCCATTCCTCTCCGGCCACGCAGCGCTTCCTGGCGCCGGCGCAGGTGGCGGAACTGCTGAGCATCGGGGTCGACGAGGTCATCGAACTCGTCTACGCGGGACGTCTGCGCGGGTCCAAGCTCGGTGCACCCGCCCGGTGGCGCGTCGAGGAGTCGAGCCTTTCGGAGTATCTCGCCGAGCAGTCCGAAGAGGCCAGACGGATGGCACTGTGGCGTGAGGCGAATGAGGCGAGTTTCCCAGAGGTCTGGGGCACATCCCGCCGTCACGGCATCTGATCTCCCGCGGTCTGAACCGACGTGACGGCTGCGAACGGGATGATCTGGAACGCACGCACCGCCGAGGCGGTCCTCGCCTCGCCCGGGTCGTGCAGGGCGAGATCCAGATGGTCCGCACCCGCTCGGTCGATCGTCCCGTGGAGGTCGGATGCATCGACGCTGACGATTCTGACCGGAACCCGCCGCCGGGCGAGGTCACGGAGGACGAACCCGAGCGACATGCGCTCGCGGAGCACGGGGGCGGGGTCGTCCTCTTCGTCCAGGCTCGACAGCAGCAGACCGTGATCGACGGTGAGCCCGCGGAGCGCGTGGAGGGGGACGATCACGGTCGACCGCGTCGTCCGTGATTCCTCGGCCTGCGCGATCGTCGCAGCGATCCAATCGGAGCCCAGCGCGTTCAGTCGTGCCCGAACGCGAGCTCCACCCGGCAGATCCAGGGTGGCGGGAGCGGCCGATGTGCAGAGCACTCTGAGCCGGCTGCGAAGCTCGAGCCTCGAGATGCGCAGGCGCTCCGACTCGGCGTCGAGCGCCGCGCGCTCGCTCTCCCACTCGGAGGCCAGCTGGCCTTCGAGGTCTTCGAACAGTCGATCCCAGTGCACGCGGACCACCGTAAATGAAGTCCGGGAGCGCATGTACGAGTTATCCACATACATCACGAACGCGACCGGATCGGCCAGTCGACGCATGCTCTACTTGGCGCAGTCTTCCCGATGGAGAGTGCCTCAGATGATGCTTCACGAGTACTTCGCACCACAGCCGACGCCCCGCGCCGAGCTGCCGGATCCGAGTCCGCTGCTGCGGAGCCTGACCCAGGGCGTGCTCGAGGTGCTCGCGGGAGTCAGAGAAGTCGATCAGCTCGCCCGCTGGTTCAATGAAGACGCGTACCGGAGTTTGGTGACGCGGGCGAATCTGTCGGCGAGGGCGCGCAGCGCGAGGGGGGTCTCGCCTGCGCGCCCGACTTTCGAGATCCTGTCGATCCGCGTGACGGAACCGGTGGACGGCAAGGTAGAGGCCGTCGTCGTGGTCGCGGGTCCCGGTCGCACCCGGGCGGTGGCGATTCGCCTCGAAGGTCTCGACCGACGCTGGCGGGCGACGTCGCTGGCCGTTCTCTGAGCGGACGCGCTCTAGGCTGGTGGGGTGTCAACGCTCAGCGACCTCGCCAATGCCCAGGGCCGTCTTGCCGAGAACGATGTCGAGTGGCTGCATCGACTCGCCGGCGACGGTCAGCTTCTCGCGGACCTCGCGTCGGCGGACATCGTCGTCTGGATCGAGACCGACGACGGATCGTTCGTCGCCGTAGCCCACGCCCGTCCGAGCGGAGCGGCCACCCTGTTCTACCGCGACATCGTGGGCGAGCGGGTGCGGCCGCAGTGGCGCACGCAGGTGCAGGGGGCGTTCGATTCGGCGGAGATCGTGGACTCGTCCTCACCGGATTGGTTCGAGGAGACCCCGACGCGCGTGAGGGCGGTGCCGATCGTCAACGAGCGCCGCGGCAGCGAGCACCAGGGGACCGTCATCGGCGTCGTCACCCGGCACACGAACCTCGGCGAGGCCCGGACGCCGTCGCGACAGCAGATCACGTTCGACGAGTGCGCGAACGACATCTTCCGGATGATCGCCGACGGCAGCTTTCCCGATCCGGCGGCTCCGACCTCCCCGCGCCGCGGAGCTCCCCGAGCGTCAGACGGCTTGATCCGGATCGACGTCGACGGCATCACGACGTTCGCCAGTCCGAACGCGCTCTCGGCGTTCAATCGCATGGGGTTCGATGACGAACTGGAGGGCGAGTCTCTCGCCGAGGTCACCACCAGGCTCGTGCCGCCGTCGCGACAGGTCGACGAGTCGCTGCCCGTCGTCGTGACGGGGCGCGCCCCGTGGCGCACCGACATCGAAGCACGCGGCGTCACTGTCTCGCTGCGGGCGATTCCCCTCAAGGATCACGGGACGCGCATCGGTGCCATCGTCCTGTGCCGGGACGTGTCGGAGCTGCGTCATCAGGAGCAGGAGCTCATCACCAAGGACGCGACGATCCGTGAGATCCATCACCGTGTCAAGAACAACCTGCAGACGGTCGCATCGCTGTTGCGCATCCAGGCGCGTCGTACGCACTCGGACGAGGCGCGCGATGCGCTGACCCAGGCGATGAGACGTGTGGACTCCATCGCGGTGGTTCACGACACCCTCGCTCAGGGGCTGACTCAGAAGGTCGACTTCGACGAGGTGTTCCACCGGGTTCTGAAGCTCGTCGCCGAGGTCGCATCCGCGCCGAACACCCGTGCGCGCACTCGGTCGACCGGGCGCTTCGGGGTCCTGCCGAGCGAGTATGCGACGCCGTTGGCTCTCGCGCTCACCGAGGTCGTCACGAACGCGGTAGAGCACGGCCTCGCAGGGCAGGAGGGCATGGTCACGATCGACGCCACGCGCACCGAGGAGAATCTGCGCGTCACGGTGCACGACACCGGCAAGGGGCTGCCGGAGGGGCGCATCGGTCAGGGACTGGGAACGCAGATCATCCGCACCCTGATCCAGGGGGAGCTCAGCGGATCGATCGAGTGGCGGGGGAGCGAGGGAGAGGGCACCGAAGTCGTCATCGACATCCCGCTCCGCTGGCTCACCGCGTGACGAGTCCGCCGCGACGGTGAGCAGATACGCAGAAGCGGCCCGAGACATCGTCTCGGGCCGCTTCTCGATGTTCAGGAGGCGCGGCGGGCGCGGGCGGCGCGGCGCTTGAGTGCGCGGCGCTCGTCCTCGGAGAGGCCGCCCCACACGCCCGAGTCCTGGCTGGACTCGAGGGCGTACTGCAGGCAGATCTCGGTCACCGTGCAGGTGGCGCAGACGGTCTTCGCCTTCTCGATCTGGTCGACGGCCGGACCCGTGTTCCCGACAGGGAAGAACAGTTCGGGGTCGACAGTCAAGCAGGCGGCCTTATCGCGCCAGTCCATGGGGGCTCCTCGGTGTGGTTTTTCAGAAATCGACGCACTGCGACGACTCGGATTTCGGGTGCAGATCGGGTTCAGCTACCCTGTATGAGATACGGACGGATGCCCGCTTTCTGTGATGCGAGCTCGAAGCCCGCCCCACGCCGCTGTGGGAGCACATGACGCTGTCTATTCTGTTACATGAAACCAGCGAAATCAAGGGTTTCCGCCGTTCTCATCCGATTCTCAGGAGACAACTGTGCGCTCACCCGGCCTCGCTCTGGCGGCATCCGCGGTCCTCGCGGCGGAGGGCGCCGCCTTGATCGTCTTCGCTCTCATCGAGCTCGTGGGCCTCGGTGCAGGGGACGCAGCCTCACTGCCGACAGCGCTCGCTCTCATCGTGCTCACTCTCCTCGGCGCCGCCGCGCTCATCGCGTTCGCGATCGGGACGAGGACGGGGCGGTCATGGGCGCGATCGGGTGGCGTCGTCTTCCAGGTGCTCGCCATCGCGCTCGCGCTCGCCTCGCTGACGCTGCAGCCGGTCGCGTGGGCGTTCACCGTCGGAGTGGGTCTGCCAGCACTGCTGTGCTTCGCGCTGCTGATCGCCAGCACGCGAGCCGAGAACGAGCGCCCGGCGGAGTGACCGTCAGGCGTCGACGCCGAGGAGCTTGCGCAGGCGCGCGACGTGTCCGGTGGCCTTGACGTTGTACTGGGCGAGTGCGATCGTGCCCTGCTCATCGAGCACGAAGGTCGATCGGATGACGCCCTCCACGACCTTGCCGTAGTTCATCTTCTCGCCCCATACGCCGTACGCGGAGTGCACCGCGTGGTCGGGGTCGCTGAGAAGGGTGAAGGTGAGGCCGTCGCGCTCGCGGAACTCGGCGAGCTTTGCGGGCTCGTCGCGCGAGACCCCGACCACCCGGTATCCGGCGCCCTCGAGCGACGAGATGCTGTCGCGGAAGTCGCAGGCCTGCGTCGTGCAGCCCGGGGTCATGGCCGCGGGATAGAAGTACAGCACCGTCTTGCGGCCGCGCAGATCGTCGAGGGTGACGGTCTGTCCGTCTTGGTCGAGGAGAGCGAAGTCGGGGGCAGCGGTTCCGGGTTCCAGGCGCACAGTCACCCCTCCAGCCTAGCGGCCGGGCGTCTGCTCCGCCTTGTCGGCGAAGGTCTGCAGGAGCCGCTGGAGGGAGTCCAGACGCGCTCGTCCCGTCTCGCTGAGCTCGCCGCTCTCCGCGGCTTCGATGAGAGCGCAATCCGGGGCATCGGCGAGGTGCGTGCATCCGCGCGGACAGTTCTCGGCGATCTCGGCGAGTTCGGTGAATGCGGCGAGGATGTTCGCGGGGTTGACGTGCCCGAGTCCGAAGGACCGGACCCCCGGGGTGTCGATCACCCAGCCGCGACCTTCGGGGCCGACGTACCGCAGAGAGACGGTGGACGAGGAGGTGTGCCTGCCACGGCCGGTGACCTGGTTGACGTGCCCTGTAGCGCGGAGCGCGCTGGGCACCAGGGCGTTCACGAGCGTCGACTTGCCCACGCCGGAGTGGCCGACGAAGACCGTCGAGTGACCGACCAGTGCCGCGCCGATCTCTTCGACGGGCATCTCGTCCTGCGCACTCGTGAAGACGCGCAGGTCGAGGCCGTCGAAGTGCGACAGGAAGGCGCTGGGATCGGCCAGGTCGGTCTTGGTCACGACGAGGAGCGGGCGGATGCCGGCGTCCAGAGCGGCGACGAGATAGCGGTCGACCAGTCGGGCTCGCGGCTCGGGGTCGGCCGCGGCGACGACGACCAGCATCTGATCGGCGTTCGCGACGATGACGCGCTCGACCTGGTCGGTGTCGTCGGCGCTGCGCCTGAGCAGAGAGGTGCGATCGGCGATGCCGATGATGCGCCCCAGCGTGCCGTCCTCGCCGGAGATGTCACCGACGACCTTCGCCTGGTCGCCCGTCACGATCGGGTTCCTGCGGAGTTCTCGTGCCCGTGCCGCGGTGATCATCCGCTCGTCGGGCGTGTCCTCATCGAGCAGCACGGAGTAGCGGCCGCGGTCGACACCGAGGACGCGTCCGATCTGCGCATCGTCATGGGCGGGCCGCCGCTTCGTGCGGGGGCGATTCGCCTTCGGGTTCGGACGCGCGCGGATGCTGCTCTCATCGAAGTCCTCGAAGTCGTCCTCGAGGTCGTCGGAGTCGTCGAGCCAGCTCACGCGGACGCGCCCCGCAGCATGCGCTCCCACAGGAGGGTGAATTCAGGGAGGGTCTTCGATGTCGTTCCGATGTCGTCGATCTCGACTCCCGGAACGCGCAGGCCGATGAGGGCGCCCGTCGTCGCCATGCGGTGGTCGTGGTGCGCCGCCCAGCCGCCGCCGTGCAGATCCCGCGGGATGATGCGCAGACCGTCGGAGAGCTCCTCCGCCTCGCCTCCCAGCGCGCGGATGTTGCCCACGAGGGCCGCGATGCGATCGGTCTCGTGGAGTCGGATGTGACCGATTCCGCGGATCGTCGTCGGGCCGGACGCGAACGCCGCGAGCCCGACGAGGGTGGGAGTCAGCTCGCTCGCTGCGGACAGGTCCATGTCGAGTCCGCGGATCTCGGAGCCGGCCCTGACCGTCAGCGTCCCGCTGTGCCGGCCGACGTGCGCGCCCATCGCCTGCAGGATCTCGGGAAGCAGTGCGCCGGGCTGGGTGGAGTGCACCGGCCAGCCGGGAACCGACACCGCCCCGCCCGTGACCAGGGCCGCGGCGAGGAACGGCGCGGCGTTCGAGAGATCGGGCTCGATGGCGATCTCCTTGGCGCGGGGCACCCCGGCTTCGACGAGCCACTCTCCGGTGGCGGGCCGCTCGATGCGAATGCCACGACGACTCAGCGCCTCGATCGTCATGTCGATGTGGGGCAGGCTCGGCAGATGCTCGCCGGTGTGCACCAGGTGCAGACCCACGTCGAACCGCGGCGCCGCGAGCAGCAGTCCCGAGACGAACTGGCTGGATGCCGAGGCATCGATCTCGACCCGTCCACCGCGGATGCGGCCGTGCCCGCGGACGGTGAACGGCAGCGCCCACGTCCCCTCGTCGTCGATGTCGACTCCCAGGTCGCGCAGTGCGCTGATGAGGCCGCCCATCGGCCTGTGGAGCGCGGTCTCGTGAGCGGTGAGGTGCACGTCGTGCTGCGCGAGGCCCGCGAGCGGCGCGATGAAGCGCATGACCGTGCCGGCCTGGCCGCAGTCGATCGTGGTGCCGCCGACGAGTTTGGCGGGAGTGATCGCCAGATCGGGGCCGAAGTCTCCGTTGCCGTCGACCTCCTCGATGCCCACACCCAACGCCCGCAGCGCGTCGATCATCCGACGGGAGTCGTCGGAGTGCAGCGGAGCGATGAGCCGGCCCGGTCCGTCAGCGATCGCGGCGATGATGAGCTCGCGATTCGTGAGCGATTTCGAGCCCGGGATCGTCACGGTCGCGTGGACGGCGTTCGCGCTGGTCGGCGCGACGTAGACGCCCTGGACAGGGGAGGGGGAATACCTGTTGGCGCTCATCGGTTCCCACCTTAGTAAACGCGAGTGCTCGCATGACGGAATCCGGGCGCTCGACGACAAGGAGAGAGCATGCTCGCAACGCTGGAACGCGAGTCGGTGGACCTCGCCCGCCTAGACTGGCCGGTGATGGATGACACGGCAACCGCAGAGACGGTCAGCGACCCTCGGCGCGAATTCGAGGAACAGGCGATCCCGTTCATGGATCAGCTCTACGCCGCGGCGATGCGCATGACGCGCAACCCGGCTGATGCTGCTGACCTCGTGCAGGAGACCTTCGTCAAGGCGTACGGATCCTGGGCGACGTTCTCGCAGGGCACGAACCTCAAGGCGTGGCTCTATCGGATCCTCACGAACACCTACATCAACATCTACCGCAAGAAGCAGCGGGAGCCTTTCCAGGGCACGATCGACGAGCTCGAGGACTGGCAGATGGGCGGTGCGGAGTCGACCACGACCACCGCGTCGCACAGCCGTTCGGCCGAGGCGGAAGCCATCGACCACATGCCCGCATCGGTCGTCAAGGACGCGTTGCAGGCCGTACCCGAGGACTTCCGGCTGGCGGTGTACCTCGCGGACGTCGAGGGCTTCGCCTACCAGGAGATCGCGGACATCATGAAGACGCCCATCGGCACCGTGATGAGTCGCCTGCATAGAGGCAGGCGGATGCTGCGGGAGCTGCTGGCTGACTACGCCGTGGAGCGGGGAATCTCCGCGGCCGACCCGAGGAGCAAGAAATGACCGACTGCGGCTGCGACAAGGCCCGCAAGGATCTCGAGGAGTACCTCCGCAACGAGGTCTGCAACACCGAGCACACGGAGATCCGCGAGCATCTCGAGAACTGCCCGTCCTGTCGGGACGAGGCACTCGTGGCGACGACCCTCACCGAGGTCGTGGCGCGCGCTTGCAAGGAGACGGCTCCGGAGGAGCTGCGCGACCAGGTGTTCGCGCGACTGCGCGAGGTGCAGTCCGCTCAGCACTGACCGCGGGCGAGCAGCCGTCGACCCCTGAGATCGTGATGTCGGCATCCGCCCATAGGCTGGAAGCATGACGCTCATCGATTCACGCGACATCCCGGCCGATCCGACCTCCACCGAGCGACTGGCGGCGGAATCGCTGGTCTACCGGGTCGTCGACACCGCTGACGACGCACAGTCCGAGAGCTTCCAGAGGGCGATGACCCGAGGTTTCCTCGGCGCGGAGCCCACACCGGAGGTGCTCGCCTTCGGCCGAGCGGCCTTCGAGTCGCGACGCAACATCGGCGTCTACGACGCAGCGGCGACGGGCGCCCCTCCGGTCGCCACGATCGACTCCTGGGTCACGCCGCTGACGCTGCCCGGTGGGGGCGAGATCCCGATGTGGGCGATCAGCGGAGTCACGGTGTCGGCCACGCACCGACGTCGCGGCATCGCGCGAGCGCTCCTCGAGGGCGAGCTCAGGGCAGCGGCGACGGCAGGAGTGCCGATCGCGGGGCTGACGGTCTCGGAGGCGACCATCTACGGCAGGTACGGCTTCGGGTCGGCTGTGCATATGTCGCGCGTCACGGTCGATACCCGTCGCGCCGGCTGGGCAGGTCCGTCTTCGGACGGCCGCGTCGAATACCTCGACCGCGAGTCGCTCGCCGCGGAACTCGGAGCGGTGCATGATCGGGTCCGCGGTCATCGTGGCGGTCAGATCCCCGGGTGGCACTCCCGCTGGACCGGCATCGCCGGCCTGTCACCGAGTGACACCGACCGCGATCAGGTGCGCGGCATCCGCTTCGTCGATGCGGACGGCGAGGTGCGCGGGGCGATGGCCTTCACCCTCAGCGAGCGCACCGGATCCTTCCGATTCGCCCTCGCCGTGCGCCTGCTGGTCGCGGAGACTCCCGAAGCGACTGCCGCCCTGTGGGGGTTCGCGCTGCAGCACGATCTCGTCGACGAGGTCACCGCCGATCTGCGCCCGCTCGACGATGCCCTTCCGTGGCTGGTTCGCGACCCGCGCGGTGTCACACAGACGGTGCACGACCATGGCTGGCTGCGCCTGCTCGACGTCCCCGCGGCTCTCCCTGCGCGACGGTACTCGGCGCCCATCGATGTGATTCTGCGCGTTCGCGATCCGCTCGGCTTCGCGTCGGGTGACTGGCGTCTGCGCGTCGACGAGACGGGGGAGGCATCCGTCGAGGCCGTGGACGATCCCGCGGCCGTGGATGCGGAGCTCGATGTGTCCGCGCTCTCCATCCTCTATGCCGGGGGTGTGCGGGCCTCGTCTCTGCACGTCGCCGGACGGATCGATGCCGACGCCGCCGTCGTGGAAGAGCTGGACCGCGCGTTCGTGGCATTCCCCGTGCCGGCACTCGACATCTGGTACTGAACTCTCAGACGAAAGGGGCGCCTCGACCGAAGTCGAGGCGCCCCTTTCATGTCTGCCGGGTATCAGCCGAGCGTGAGGGCATCCCGCAGCAGCTTCGCCTGCTCGGCTGCGTGCACCTTCGACGAGCCCGTCGCGGGCGATGCCGAAGCCGGACGCGACACCGGACGGAAGCTGCGGTCACCCGGGACATCGGCGAAGGCGAGTGCCAGGAACGGCCAGGCTCCCTGGTTCTCCGGCTCCTCCTGCACCCACACCAGCTCGGCGTTCGGGTACGAATCGGTGATGGCCTTCAGTCCGTCGATCGGGGTCGGGTAGAGCTGCTCGAGCCTGACCAGCGCGATCTCGGGGTTCGGGTTCTTCTCGAGTTCGGCCTTGAGATCCCAGTGCACCTTGCCGGAGTGCACGAGGACGCGCTTCACGGCATTGCGATCGAGGCCCCGGCTGTCGTCGAGAACCGGCTCGAAACGGCCCTGCGTGAAGGCCTCGACCGGGCTCGTCGCCCCACGCAGACGCAGCATGGCCTTCGGGGTGAAGACGATGAGCGGCTTGCGCGGACGCGCGTAGGCCTGGCGGCGCAGCAGGTGGAAGTACGACGCGGGCGTCGAGGGGCGCGCGACGATCATGTTGTCCTGCGCGCACATCTGCAGGAACCGCTCGATGCGCGAGGAGGAGTGGTCCGGCCCCTGACCCTCGTAGCCGTGGGGGAGGAGCAGCGTGACGCTGGACTGCTGTCCCCACTTCTGCTCCGCCGCCGAGATGTACTCGTCGATGACGGACTGAGCGCCGTTGACGAAGTCGCCGAACTGGGCCTCCCACAGCACGAGCGCCTCGGGAGCCTCGACGGAGTAGCCGTACTCGAAGCCGAGCGCCGCATACTCGCTGAGGAGCGAGTCGTAGACGAAGAAACGGCCCTGCGACTCGGAGAGGTTCGACAGCGGCAGCCATTCCTGGCCGTTCGCGCGGTCGTGCAGAGTCGCGTGACGCTGCACGAACGTGCCGCGGCGCGAGTCCTGCCCGGCGAGCCGCACGGGCGTTCCCTCGACGAGGAGCGAACCGAAGGCGAGAAGCTCGCCGAAGCCCCAGTCGATGTTGCCGTTGCGGCTCATGTCGAGACGCTTCTCGAGCTGCTGCTGCAGCTTGGGGTGCACCGTGAAGCCCTCGGGCTTGTTCACGAACGCGTCGCCGATGAGCTGGATGACCTCGTTCGAGACTCCGGTGATCTCCGGAGCGCCGACCTGCTCGTCGACCGGCGGCAGATCCTGCGCGACCGGGTTGGCGCCGGTCTCGGCGGCGTGCGTCTCGGCGAACGCGATCTCCAGACGGTTCTGGAAGTCGGCCTTGGCCTCGTCGTACTCCTCTTCGGTGATGTCGCCACGACCGACGAGCGACTCCGTGTACAGCTTGCGCACCGATCGCTTCGCCTGGATCAGGTCGGTCATCAGCGGTTGCGTCATCGAGGGGTCGTCTCCCTCGTTGTGACCACGGCGGCGGTAGCAGACGAGGTCGATGACGACGTCGCGGTGGAACCGCTCGCGGTATTCGAACGCGAGCTGCGCGACGTGGATCACAGCCTCGGGGTCGTCGCCGTTCACGTGGAACACGGGTGCCTGGATGGTCTTCGCGACATCGGTCGAGTACACCGAGGAACGCGAGTCGTTCGGGAGGGTCGTGAAGCCGACCTGGTTGTTGACCACCACGTGGATCGTGCCGCCGGTGCGATACCCGCGCAGCTGAGACATCTGCAGCGTCTCGACCACCACGCCCTGACCGGCGAACGCCGCGTCGCCGTGCACGAGGATCGGCAGCCAGGCGAACGTGCCGATCGGCTTGCGGTCCTGCTTGGCGCGCACGATGCCCTCGAGGACTCCGTCGACCGTCTCGAGGTGAGACGGGTTCGCGGCCAGATACACCGGGAGCTCGGAGCCGTCATCGGCGACGAACGTTCCCTCGGTGCCCAGGTGGTACTTCACATCGCCCGAGCCGCGCTGGTTGCCGGGGGTCTGCGTGCCCTCGAACTCCTGGAACACGTGGCCGTAGGTCTTGCCCGCGATGTTCGTCAGCACGTTCAGACGGCCGCGGTGCGCCATGCCGATCGCGGCGCCCTCGAGTCCGGATGTGGCCGCACCCTGGAGGATCTCGTCGAGCAGCGGGACGAGAGACTCGCCGCCCTCGAGCGAGAACCGCTTCTGACCGACGAACTTGGTCTGCAGGAAGGTCTCGAACGCCTCGGCCTCGTTGAGCTTGCGGAGAACCCGCAGCTGCTCGTCGTGGCCGGGCTTCTGGTACTTGACCTCGACCTTCTCCTGGAACCAGCGGCGCTGCTCCGGGTCCTGGATGTGCATGTACTCGATGCCGAGCGTGCGGCAGTACGAGTCGCGAAGGACGCCGAGGATGTCGCGCAGCTTGGCGACACGGCGGCCACCGAACCCGCCGGTCACGAACTCGCGGTCGAGATCCCAGAAGGTGAGCCCGTGGCTCTCGATCTCGAGGTCGGGGTGCGAGCGCTGGACGTACTCGAGCGGATCGATGTCGGCCATCAGGTGACCGCGCACGCGGAACGAGTTGATGAGCTCCTGCACGCGGGACTGCTTGTCGACGCGCTCGGCGAGATCCACCGCGATGTCGGGGTTCCAGCGGATGGGGGAGTACGGGATGCGCAGAGCGGCGAAGATGTCGTCGTAGAAGCCGCGCTGTCCGATCAGGAGCTCGTGGACCTTCTTCAGGAACTCGCCGGAGCCGGCGCCCTGGATGACTCGGTGGTCATAGGTGCTCGTCAGCGTGATCGTCTTGCCGATCGCCAGCTCGTTGAGCGTCTTCTCGCTCGCTCCCTGGAACTCGGCCGGGTACTCGAGGGCACCGGCGCCGATGATGCAGCCCTGCCCCTTCATCAGACGAGGCACGGAGTGCACGGTGCCGATGCCGCCGGGGTTGGTGAGTGAGACCGTGGTGCCCTGGAAGTCGGCCGCCGTCAGCTTGTTGTTGCGGGCGCGCGTCACGAGGTCTTCGTAGGCGACGAGATACTCGCTGAAGGTCAGCGTGTCGGCGCGCTTGATGCTGGGGACCATCAGAGCGCGCGTGCCGTCGGGCTTGGGCAGATCGATCGCGATGCCGAGGTTCACGTGAGCCGGAGCCACGACCGAGGGCTTGCCGTCGATCTCGGCGTAGAAGACGTTCTGGCTGCGGAACTCGTCGAGCGTGCGGATCAGCGCCCAGCCGATGAGGTGGGTGAAGCTGATCTTGCCGCCGCGCGTGCGCGCCATGTGGTTGTTGATGACGATCCGGTTGTCGATCATCAGCTTCGCGGGCACCGTGCGCACGCTCGTCGCGGTCGGAACCGTCAGCGACTCGTCCATGTTCGCGGCGAGGGTCTTGGGCAGACCGCGGAGGGGCGTGACCTTGTCCTCTTCGACGGGCTCGGCTGACTCGGGCGCCTCGGCCTTGGCTGCGGGCTTCGGAGCCTGCGCGGGGATCGGGGCTGCAGCGGCGGGCTTGGTCGTGGTCCGTGCGACGGGCTGTGCGCCGATGACCGGGATGGGCGCGGTCACGGGGTGAGCCGGCTGCTCCGTGGCGGCTGCGGGGACCGCGCTGCCGGTCGCGGCATCCGACTGGTACTTCTCGAGGATCGGCCACCACTCCTTGTCGACGGAGTCGCGGTTCACCTTGTACTGCTCGTAGAGCTCTTCCACGAGCCAGGAATTGGCTCCGAACCCCCCGTCGCCCCCGACGCCGGTCACCTGGTTCGACACGCTCGATCGCCCTCTTTCATCGCTGAAGTCCATATATGCACACCAGGACGCGTGATGCGTCCGGGCCCGCACACTCTCGACTTCCAAGCCTAACGTGTTTCCTCGGGCATTCGTCGAAGGCATGCGCCCTCGGCGGCGCTATCTGAGTACCGTGGGGGTATGGAGTTCTCCGGTGAGTCACCCGCAGTCGATCTGACCTATTCCGACGTGTTCCTCGTGCCGCGACGATCGGCTGTCACGAGTCGTCTGCAGGTCGATCTGGCGCCGCAGGACGGGACTCCCGCGACGCTCCCGATCGTGGCCTCGAACATGAATTCCGTCACCGGTCCTCGGCTCGCCGCGGTGCTCGCGCGGCGGGGCGGGCTCGGAGTGCTTCCGCAGGACATGCCCCTACAGGGGCTGGACGCCGCGATCCGCGATGTCAAGGCGCAGCCGGTGCTGTGGGACACGCCGATCGTGCTGCCGCCCGAGGCGTCGGTGGCGTACGCCCTTCGTCTGATGCCGGCCACCGCCGGGCACGGCATCGTCGTCGCCACGGGAGAGGCACCGCACGATGCGGAGAGGATCCTCGGCGTCCTGCCCGCGACACGGCTGGCGACCGCGCTGCCCGATGCGCAGCTGGGCGATCTCGTGCACGTCGGCACACCGTCGCTCGACGCCGACGACATCGGATCCGAGCGTCATGCGTTCGACGTGATCACCGACGCGGGCGTCGACATGGTCACGATCACGCACCACGGACATCTCGTGGGCACCCTCAGTGCGCGCAGTGCTCTGCGCTCGACGCTGTATCGGCCGGCCCTGGACCGCGACGGCCGTCTCGCCGTCGCGGCGGCGGTCGGCATCAACGGAGACGTCGCCGCCAAGGCGAAGGCACTGGCGGCCGCAGGCGTCGACGTGCTCGTGGTCGACACGGCGCACGGGCACCAGGAGGGGATGCTGCGTGCGCTGAGCGCCGTGGCCGCTCTGGACCTCGGCATCCCGATCGTGGCGGGGAACATCGTCACCGCCGACGGCGTCAAGGACCTCGTCGAGGCGGGCGCCTCGATCCTCAAGGTCGGCGTGGGGCCCGGCGCCATGTGCACGACGCGGATGATGACCGCGGTCGGCCGACCGCAGTTCTCCGCCGTGCTCGAGACCGCAGAAGCGGCACGCGAGCAGGGCGCGCACGTCTGGGCGGACGGGGGCGTGCGATATCCGCGTGATGTGGCGCTCGCCCTCGCCGCCGGCGCAGCATCCGTCATGGTCGGCTCCTGGTTCGCCGGGACGATCGAAGCGCCCGGAGAGCTGCAGAGCGACGCGGAGGGCCGTCTCTACAAGGAATCCTGGGGGATGGCCTCGACGAAGGCGGTGCAGGCCCGATTCGGACGCCTCGATGCCTATGAGCGCGCACGGAAGGAGCTGTTCGCGGAGGGGATCTCCTCGTCGAAGATCTACCTCGATCCGCTGCGCCCGGGACTCGAGGACCTGCTCGACATGATCACCTCGGGCGTGCGGTCGTCGTTCACCTATGCCGGTGCGTCTTCGGTGCCCGAGTTCCACGACAGGGCGCTCGTCGGGCTGCAGTCCGCGGCCGGATACGAAGAGGGCAAGGCGCTGCCGGTCAGCTGGTAGCGGTCCGTCCTCCGTCGCACCGGCATCCCGTAGAATCGTGGACACCATGGACGACCCTCCCAGTTGTAGTACATCGCCCCACTGCCTGCCTCTCCACATCGGGAGGAACGACTGATGGACTACATCCTCTTGGGCGTGGGGCTTCTGCTCACTGTGGGCACGGGGCTGTTCGTCGCGAGCGAGTTCGCGCTGGTCAATCTCGACCGTGCCGACCTCGAAGCCCGCCAGGCCCGGGGCGAGTCCCGCCTGTCGCTGACGATCAGCGCACTCAAGCACACCTCGACCCACCTGTCGTCCGCCCAGCTCGGCATCACCCTGACGACGCTGCTGACGGGGTACACGATGGAGCCGGCGCTCTCGAACCTCCTCGGTCCGACGCTCGTCGCGTGGAGCATCCCCGACGCGGCCGTCGGCCCGATCGCCACCATCGTCGCCATGCTGGTCGCCACGGTGCTGTCGATGATCCTCGGCGAGCTCGTTCCGAAGAACTTCGCTCTCGCCCTGCCGCTCGCGACCGCGAAGCTCGTCATCCCGTTCCAGGTCGCCTTCACCACCGTCTTCAAGCCCGCCGTCGTCGTGCTCAACGGCAGCGCGAACGGGGTCCTGCGGAGCATCGGCATCGAGCCGAAGGAGGAGCTCTCGGGCGCCCGCAGCGCGGAAGAGCTCTCTTCTCTCGTGCGTCGCTCGGCGAGCGCCGGGCTGCTCGAAGCCGACACCGCCAGCCTGCTGGACCGCACCCTGACGTTCTCGCGATTGACGGCCGCCGATGTGATGACGGCTCGGCCGAGCATGCATGCGCTCGCCGTCGGAGACTCAGCGGACGACGTCATCCAGCTCGCTCGCCGGACGGGGCACAGCCGCTTCCCGGTGTACGACGACGATCTCGACGACATCACGGGTGTCGTTCACCTCAAGGCCGCGATCTCCGTGCCGCGCGAGCGACGCGGCGAGGTCCCTGTCGGCGCGCTCTCGACCGATCCGCTGCGCGTGCCGGAGACCGTGCACGTCGATGCGCTCATCTCTGAGCTCAGAGCCCGCGGATATCAGCTGGCGGTGGTCGTCGACGAGTACGGCGGAACTGCCGGTCTCGTCACGCTGGAGGACCTCGTGGAGGAACTCGTGGGCGAGGTCTCCGACGAGCACGACCGCACGCGCGCCGGTGTCGTCCGCAATCGGGACGGCATCACGTTCCCCGGGGAGCTGCGGCCCGACGAGCTGCGCCGCAGAGCGGGCGTGGAGGTTCCCGAGGGAGATGTGTACGACACCGTGGGCGGGTATGTCATGAGCGTCCTCGAGCGCGTGCCGTCGGTGGGCGACGAGGTCGCCCTCGACACGGGCACGCTCCAGGTCGTCCGGATGGACGGTCGCCGCGTCGATCGGATCCGCTACGTTCCGAGTCCGGATCTGCCGGGAGAGGTGGTCGGACGATGAACGACTGGGGAGGACTGGCCTGGCTGGTCGTGCTGCTGGTGGCGAACGCGTTCTTCGTGGGCGCAGAGTTCGCGGTGATCTCCGCGCGTCGATCGCAGATCGAGCCGAAGGCCGACCGCGGGTCGCGCGCCGCCAAGACCGCGCTCTACGCGATGGAGCACGCGACGCTGATGCTCGCGACCTCGCAGCTGGGCATCACCATCTGCTCGCTGCTGATCCTGAACGTCTCAGAGCCCGCCATCCATCATCTGCTCGCTGTGCCGCTGCACGCGATCGGCTGGTCGGACGGCGTCGTCGACGCGGTGTCGTTCACGATCGCCCTGCTCATCGTGTCGTTCCTTCACGTCGTGTTCGGTGAGATGGTGCCGAAGAACCTCGCGTTCTCGGTGCCGGATCGCGCGGTGCTCATACTCGCGCCGCCGCTCGTGCTGGTGTCCAAGATCTTCATGCCGGTGATCTGGCTGCTGAACGCGGCCGCCAACGGCGTGCTGCGGCTGTTCCGGGTCGAGCCCAAGAACGAGGCGGCGTCGACGTTCACACTCGACGAGGTCGCGACGATCGTCGACCAGTCACGGCGCGAGGGCGTGCTCACCGACACGGCGGGCACGGTCGCGGCCGCCGTGGAGTTCACCGACAAGAAGGCTCGCGACGTGGCTGTTCCGCTCAGCGATCTCGTGACCCTTCCGCAGTCCACGACGCCCGACGACATCGAGAAGGCCGTCGCCCGGTACGGATTCTCGCGCTACGTGATCGTCGACGACGAGGGTGCGCCGGTCGGGTACGTCCACCTGAAGGACATCCTGCGGGCGTCGGACGGGCCGGGCTCTGCCGCGAAGCTGGTCGAGCCGCTGCCCTCGAAGCGCATCAACCACATGGTGCCGATCCAGGAGGACACGGATCTGGAAGACGCACTCGCGGTGATGCGCCGAGCGGGTCGACACCTGGCGAAGGTGCGCGACTCCCAGGGGCGCACGACCGCCGTGCTCTTCCTGGAGGACATCCTCGAGGAGCTCGTGGGCGAGGTGCAGGACGCGACCCGTCGCATCCGCGGCCACTGAGCCGCACACATGACGAAGGCCTCGGTCCGTAGCGGACCGGGGCCTTCGCCGTGGGCGGTGGTCAGCGCCAGTGCGCGCGCTCGTACTGCGGCGGCCAGGTGATGTCCGCGCCGAGTTCGTGCGCGGCGCGGAGCGCGAAGTGCGGGTCGCGCAGCCATTCCCGGCCGGCGAAGATCGCGTCGGCGGCCCCGTCGGCAAGCACCTGCTCGGCCTGTTCGGCAGCGGTGATCAGGCCCACGGCGGACACCGGGATGCGTCCGCCCTGGCGCACAGTCTCGGCCAGCGGCACCTGGTATCCGGGGAACACGCTGATCTGCTGATGCGCGACGAGCCCGCCGCTGGAGACGTCGATGAGATCGGCCCCGTGCTCGGTGACCCAGGTGCTCACCGTCGCCGCCTCCTCGGGCGTGAACCCGCCCTCGGCGTTATCGGTCGCCGAGATGCGGACGAACACCGGCACATCGTCACCGGCGACCTCGCGGATCGCGTCGACCACCCGGAGGAGCAGCCGAGCCCGGTTCTCGAGCGATCCGCCGTACTCGTCGTCCCGCAGGTTCGACAGAGGAGAGAGGAACTGGTGCAGCAGGTATCCGTGTGCGCCGTGGACCTCGAGCACGTCGAAGCCGGCGTCGAGCGCCCGTCGAGTGGCGGCGGCGAATCCCGCCACGACGGCGTCGATGCCGGCCGCATCGAGTGCGACCGGTGCGGCGAAGCCCTCGAAGGCGATCGCGGACGGGGCCGTGGTCGTCCATCCGCCGTCGGTCTCGGGCACGGATCCGCGCTCGTCGGCCCAGGGCCACCAGGTCGACGCCTTGCGGCCGGCGTGCGCCAATTGGATGCCCGCAGCGGCACCGCGCGAGTGGATCGCCTCGACGATCGGCGCCCAGGCGTCGCGCTGCTCGTCGTTCCAGAGCCCGGCGTCTCGCGGTGAGATGCGACCTTCCGGCACGACAGCGGTCGCCTCGGCGACGATCAGGCCCGCGCCGCCGGAGGCGAACTGCGCGAGGTGAGTGTGGTGCCACTCCTGCACGACGCCGTCCACCGCGCTGTACATGCACATGGGGGACACCCACAGCCGGTTGCGGAAAGTGGAGGAACGGATGCTCAGGGGAGAGAAGAGAATGCTCACCCCTCGACGCTACTGTGCGGCTGGGGCGAGGAGGGCCGTCGCACTAACGTGGAGTCATGCCCGACGCACGCGATTGGTCCCGCGACGACACCGCCCGCCTCCTGCGCGTGCCGGGCGCGGATGACGACAAGTACTCCCGCGGGGTCGTGGGCCTGCGCACCGGGTCTTCGGACTACCCCGGCGCAGCCGTGCTCGGCGTGGAAGCGGCGTGGCGTGCCGGAGCAGGATTCGTCCGGTATATCGGTGAGGGACGAGCGGCGGATGCCGTGATCGCTCGCCGCCCCGAGACGGTGGTCAGCCCGCGGGCCGCCGGCGCACGCGTCGGCGCCTGGGTCATCGGATCGGGGACGAATGCCGCGAGCAGGACCTCCGACGAGGAACGCGAGCTCCGCGACCTGCTCGACGGCTCCGTTCCGGTGGTCGTCGACGCGGGGGCACTGGATCTCGCGCCCGGGAGCCGCGCGCCGCTCGTGCTGACGCCGCATCGACGCGAGTTCGAGCGACTGCAGACTCAGCTCGGCTTCGCCGGTGACGATGATCGGGCGACCGCGGTCGCCCGCGTGGCGAGCGAGGTCGACGCGACCGTGCTGCTGAAGGGCGCGCAGACGCTGATCGCAGACCCCGACGGCGGCGTCATCCGAGTGGAGGCAGGCACCGGCTGGCTGGCGACGGCCGGCACCGGTGATGTCCTCGGGGGTGTTCTCGGAGCGCTGCTCGCGGGCGACGTCGACGCATCGACTGCGGAGATCGCGGCCGCCGCCGCCTGGCTGCACGGTCACGCCGGGCGCATCGCTGCGGGCATCGGCGCAATCGGCGGCGCGCAGGGGCATCCGATCGTCGCCCTGGATGTCGCGGAGGCTCTTCCTCGCGCGATCGCGGACGTCATCGCGTGAGTCGCACCACGACGGTTCGTCTCGTCGCGCTGTGGAGCGCGTTCGCGACCGTGCATATCGCGATCGCGGTCATGGGGTGGCTGTACCCGAGCCAGCCGATGGGCGACGTGGTGCTGGTCTACGAACCCTGGTCGACCGCCGCGCTCTCGGGAGGAGCGATCGTCGGGATCACCGAGTCGTGGGTCTATCCCCAGCTCGCGCTCGTTCCCATGCTGCTCGCCAAGGTCCTGTCGGCCCCGCTCATCGCCGTCGTGGGCGCCTCGGAGGCCTATCTGATCGCGTGGGCTGCGCTTGTGACGGTGCTCGATGCGATCGCCTTCGCGGTGCTTCTCGGCCGCGCATCATCTCGGCCGCGGCGTGCGGCGGCGTGGTTCTGGGTCGCCGCCCTGCTTCTGCTAGGCCCGATCGCGATGTACCGCATCGACGCGATCACCGTGCCTCTGGCGGTGATCGGCGGGCTCTGGCTGGTCCGTCGCCCCGCTGCGGCAGCCGCGCTGCTGACGATCGGCGCCTGGATCAAGATCTGGCCGGCCGCCCTCGTGCTCGCCGCCGTGGTCGCGCTCGTGAGCAGGATGCGCGTCCTGCTCACGGCTGCAGCCGTGTCCGCCGTCGTCATCTCGCTGCTGTTCCTGCTCGGAGCCGACACCGAGATCTTCGGATTCCTGACGGAGCAGACCGGGCGGGGCCTCCAGATCGAAGCCGTCGCGGCGACCCCGTTCCTCTGGCTCGCGATCTCGGGTGCCGCTCGCATCGAGTACAGCTTCGACATCCTGACCTTCCAGATCAGTGCTCAGGGTGCGGACGCGGTCAGTGCGGTGCTCACACCGCTGATGGCGGTCCTCGTGGTCGTCGTGATGGTCGTCGGGGGACTCAAGGCTGCGCGGGGCGCATCGTCGGCGCGGCTGTTGCCTCCTCTCGCGCTGAGTCTCGTCACGACCCTGATCGTGATGAACAAGGTGGGCTCGCCGCAGTTCCAGACGTGGCTGATCGCTCCGGTCATCCTGTGGTTCGTCTTCGACCGCGCACGAGCCGTCTGGCCCGCCGTGCTCGTGCTCGCGCTCTGTGCCCTCACGTGCCTGGTCTACCCGCTCAGCTACGACGCGCTGCTGCGCGCGGAGCTGCAGCCCATCGTCATCCTGACCGCGCGGAACGTCCTCCTCATCGTGCTCCTCGCCGTCGGCATCCGCGCCGTCGTCCGTGTGCCCGCCCGCAATCCGTCCACCCGGGAGTGAACCCATGTTGATCGCCTTCTCCGTCGCGCCGAGCGGCACACCCTCCGACGGATCGGAGCGCTCAGACGCGTCGGTCCACGACGCGGTCGCCGCCGCCGTGCGGGTCGTGCGCGAGTCGGGACTGCCGCACCGCACGACCAGCATGTTCACCGAGATCGAAGGACCGGACTGGGACTCGGTGATGGACGTCGTCAAGCGCGCGACCGAGGCCGTGATGCCGTTCGGGTCGCGGGTCTCGCTGGTGCTCAAGGCGGACATCCGACCCGGGTACGCGGGGGAGCTCGATGCGAAGATCGAGCGGCTCGAAGCGGCGATCGACGACTCGGACACCCCGTAGACTCGACGGGTGAATCCCTCGACTGAATCGAGGGGTGCGGCGAAGTGGGCGCTCCTCTCCCTCGCCATCGGCAGCTTCGGCATCGGCATGACCGAGTTCGTCGTCATGGGCCTGCTGCCCAACATCGCTGACGAGCTGCTGCCCACGCTGTGGGCCAGCAGCCCCGAAGACGCGCTGAGCCAGGCCGGCTGGCTGATCTCGCTCTACGCTCTCGGCGTCGTCGTCGGAGCTCCCACGATCGCCGGCTTCGTCGCGCGCTACCCGCGGCATCGCGTGATGATCGGGCTGGCTCTGGCGCTGACCCTGTTCAACGCGCTCACGGTCTTCCTCCCGACCTTCGAACTCGTCGGTGCCTCGCGATTCCTCGCGGGGCTGCCTCACGGCGCTTACTTCGGCATCGGCGCGCTGGTCGCGGCTGACGTGATGGGGCCGGGCAACCGAGCCAAGGGCGTCGCCTTCATCCTCACCGGATTGACGGTGGCGAACGTGGTCGGGGTGCCGTTCGGGACCTTCCTCGGTCAGCTCTGGGGGTGGCGGGCAGCCTTCGCGATTGTGACCCTCGTCTTCGCCCTCGCGACCGTCTGCATCATCTTCTTCGTGCCCGAGCATCCCGGCTCTCCCGGCCGGACCATGCGCGAGGAGCTCGGCGTGTTCCGCATCCCGCAGGTCTGGTTCACGCTCGGCGTCGGTGCGATCGGGTTCGGCGGCTTCTTCGCGGTCTACAGCTACATCGCGCCCCTGGTGACCGAGGTGGCGGGCTCTCCCGAGTGGGCGGTGCCGATCGTGCTGGTGCTGATGGGATTGGGCATGACCGCCGGCAACCTCGTCGGCGGGCATCTCGCCGACATCGACCTGCGACGCACGCTGCTCTTCGGACTCGCAGCGATGGCGCTCGTGTTCGCACTCCTCGCCGTGCTCGCATTCTGGATCGTCAGCCTCGCCCTCCTCGTATTCGTCGTGGGCTTCGTGTCCTCGGTGCTCAGCCCGACGATTCAGACGCGGTTGATGGATGTCGCCGGAGACAATCAGTCGATCGCCGCGGCGATGAACCACTCTGCGCTCAACATCGGCAACAGCCTCGGCGCGTTCCTCGGCGGCATGGTGATCGCGGCCGGATGGGGCTTCGTCGCGCCGTCGTGGACGGGGGCGGCCCTCGCCGTCGCGGGCCTCGTGATCGCGTTGCTGTCGTATCGCACAGAGGCGCGCAAGCCCGTCCTCGTTCAGGCCTGAGCGGCATTGCGCCTCATAGAGTGAGGCTGTGACCGATCTCGACCATCTGCCCGTCGCCGGGACGGCCGTGCTGCTGCGCTCGACACCCGACGGCTTCGCTGTGCTGCTGATGCGACGGCCGGATCGCGGTTCGTTCGCCGGTGCGTGGGTGTTCCCGGGCGGCAAGGTGGAGCCGTCCGACCGCCGCGCGGGGGCGGAGGAGAGCGACGACGCGCGTCGAGCGGCGATCCGTGAGACGCGCGAGGAGGTCGGCCTGACGATCGCCGATCCGGTGCTGCTGTCCCGCTGGCAGCCGCCGGCTGAGGCGCCGATCCGCATCCGGACATGGTTCTTCCTCGCCGGAGCGCCGGAAGCGGACCTGCGGTTCTCGCCCGGCGAGGTCGTCGACGCGGTCTGGCTGAGCCCGGTCGAAGCTCTGTCGAGGCATGCCACGGGGGAGTGGACGCTCTTCCCGCCGACCTGGGTCACCCTGCATCAGCTCAGCCGGTTCGACACGGCCGAGGACGCTCTCGCGTCGGCTGGCGAGGCGCAGCACTTCGCGACCCGAGTGGTCCAGTCGCCACAGGGCACCGACTTCGAGTGGGAGGGCCTACGGCTGCGCACCGGATCCCTGCCGTGGACGATCGATCCGATCTAGCTCGCGAGCAGACGCCGCAGGTTGCTGCCGACCGCCTCGGTCTCGATGAGGAAGCCGTCATGCCCGAAATCGCTGTTCAGCACCACGGCTTCGGTGCCGTCGAGGGTGTTCGGGATGCTGCGGGAGATGCGGTGCTGGCCGTCGACGGGGAAGAGGCGGTCGCTGTCGATGCCGAGGACGAGCGTCGTCGCCGTCACGGCGCGCAGCGCCTCTTCGACCCCGCCGCGGTCGCGGCCGACGTCGTGCGAGTTCATCGCCTCGACGAGGGTGATGTAGCTGTTCGCGTCGAAACGGCGGGTGAACTTGTTGCCGTGGAAGTCCAGGTACGACTCGACCGCGAAACGTCCGCCGTGGCCGAGAGGCGACACCCCTGACTGCCACGAGCGCTGGAACCGCTGGTTGAGCTCTATCGGACTGCGGTAGTTGAGCAGTGCCATGCGACGGGCGAGCGCCAGTCCGCGGTGCGGGCCGTCGCCGTCGGCCAGATCGTAGTACTCGCCGCCCAGGAACCGGGGATCCATCCGGATGGTCTCGAGCTGCACCGTGTTCAGGGCGATCTGGTCGGCTGTCGTGACCGGAGGCGATGACAGCACGGCGAGGCGAGCGACACGCTCGGGGTGCGAGACCGCCCATTCGAGCGCGTGCATCCCGCCCATGGAGCCGCCGATCACCGCGGCCCAGGTGTCGATGCCCAGCGAGTCGGCGAGGCGTACCTGCGCGGCGACCTGGTCGCGGATCGTCAGGTAGGGGAAGCGCGAGGCCCACTCGTATCCGGAGGGGGCGATGCTGGCCGGGCCGGTGGATCCCTGGCAGCCGCCGAGCATGTTGGGTGCGATGACGAACCAGCGGTCGGTGTCGAGCGGTGCTCCGGGGCCGGTGATGTCCTCCCACCAGCCGGCGGTCGGGTGTCCCGCCCCGGCGGCGCCGCGCACGTGACTGTCGCCGGTGAGCGCATGCAGGACGAGGATCGCGTTGTCCCGGTCGTCGTTCAGCTCGCCCCAGGTCTCGAACGCGAGGCGGAAGCCCGGGAGCTCGGCGCCGCTCTCGGTCGGGAAAGCGCCGAACGAGGTGAAACGCCGTCCGCCGGCCGGGTCCCCGTCGCGCCAGGCGCCGGTGGCGGGAGGTCGTGCGCGAAGCAGGCGCACGTCGGCCTCCGTCACGGGCGCCGACGGCACCGTGTCCTCAGAGGTCGTCTGCCAGTCCATGCTTCCATTCTCGCCTGACGCGCGACGCGCCGGCCGCAGGTTACGCGCCCGGTGCGCCGCGGACGGATGCGTCGTCGGATCGCTCAGAACGCGAGGGTGGTGACCGTCGCCAGGTGGTCGCTGCTGCCTGCCCGCATGGTCGTCGAACCGAGCACGGTCAGGCCGCGCGTGAAGACATGATCGATCCTGGCGAGCGGGAGTGCGGCGGGCCACGTGAACCCGAGGGCGCCGTCGGTCGGCCTGACCCAGTCGAGCTGAGATCGGATGGCGCCCAGGGCAGGATCTGCAGAGGCGGCGTTGAAGTCGCCGACGACGACGACCGACCCCGATGAATCGGCGGCGACGGCATCGGCGATGCCGGACAGCATCGCGTCCCGCTCGCTCTGCACGCCCGGGCGGACGGACGCCGCGTGCATGACGTAGACGGCCACGTCGCCGTCCGGCGCATTCACGACCACACGCAGTGCGCGCTTCCAGTCGAGTCCGAGCGACAGCGCCTGCGCATCCGCGATCGGCAGGCGGCTCCACACGGCGACCGTGCCGACGGCATACGAGTGCGGGTAGTCGGCGGCGAGCGTGTCGCGTGCCGCCGCGAGGCTGTCGGCGTCGAGCTCGGTGAGGGCGATGACCTCGGCGCCGGAGCCAGCGAGGTCCGTCGCGGATTCCGCCGCGCCACCGGAGTGGGCGCGCACGTTCTGGCTGACTATCCGCACGCCGGGCGATTCGTCGGCGCTGCCCGATGCGAAGCCCGGAGCAGAGGGAGCGATCGCCAGCATCCACGCGAGGATAGGCACGAGCAGCACCAGGAGGACACGTCGGGCGAGGAGGAGGGCGACCACCGCCAGCACTCCGAGCGCGAGACCGCACCAGGGGAGAAGCGCAGCGGCCGCGGTTCCCACCACGCCCGGGACCCAGACGCACACGATCATGACCAGCACGACCAGTGCGACGACGGCGATGGCTCGCCCTGCGGGTACGTGCGTGCGTCGGCGGGTCGGCGGATGCGTCGTGGCGGCGATCGTGAGCTCCTCGGGTGGGTTCTCATTGTCGTCCGCGCCGCCTGTGCACGGGCCGAACGAGCCGGGGACGAGAAGTGCCCCGAGCCGAAGCCCGGGGCACTTGCTCTGGGTGATGGCGGTCAGGCGCGAGCGGCCTCCGACACGCGGCGAGCCGCGGCGAGTGCCTCGTCGAGGTCTGCCTTGAGGTCGTCGATGTTCTCGATGCCCACCGACAGTCGCACGAGGCCGGGGGTGACGCCGGCCGTGAGCTGCTGCTCGGGCGTGAGCTGCGCGTGGGTGGTCGACGCCGGGTGGATGACGAGAGAGCGCACGTCGCCGATGTTCGCGAGGTGGCTGAACAGCGACAGGCTGTTGACGAACTCGCGACCGGCTTCGACGCCGCCCTTGAGCTCGAACGACAGCACCGCGCCGACGCCCTTGGGCGCGTACTGGTTCGCCTTGGCGTACCAGGGCGACGAGGGCAGGCCAGAGTAGTTGACGGATGCCACGTCGTCCCGGCTGTCGAGCCACTCGGCGATCTCCTGGGCGTTCTGCACGTGACGCTCGATGCGCAGCGACAGCGTCTCGATGCCCTGGATGAGGTTCCAGGCGCTCTGCGGCGCGATGGCCGAGCCGAGGTCGCGGAGCAGCTGCACCCGGGCCTTGATGATGTAGGCGAGCGGGTCACCGACCGCGGCGGTGTAGCTCGCGCCGTGGTACGACGGGTCGGGCTCGGTGAGGCCGGGGAAGCGCTCGACGTTCTTCGACCACTCGAAGGTGCCGCCGTCGATGATCGCGCCGCCGATGGTGGTGCCGTGGCCGCCGAGGAACTTGGTGACCGAGTGCACGACGATGTCGGCCCCGTGCTCGAACGGGCGGATCAGGTACGGAGTCGCGATCGTGTTGTCGACGATCAGCGGGACGCCGCCCTCGTGCGCCACGTCTGCGACGGTGCGGATGTCGAGGATGTTGATCTGCGGATTGCCGATGGTCTCCGCGAAGAAGAGCTTGGTGTTCGGTCGCAGCGCGCGGCGCCACTCCTCGGGGTCGTCCTGGTTCTCGACGAACGTGACCTCGATGCCGAGCTTGGCGAGCGTGTACTTGAACAGGTTGTACGTGCCGCCGTAGATCGAGCTGGACGAGACGATGTGGTCACCGGCCTGCGCGATGTTCAGCACAGCGAACGTCGACGCCGCCTGACCGCTGGCGAGGACGAGGGCTCCGGTGCCCCCCTCGAGCGCCGCGAGGCGCTGCTCCAGGACGTCCTGCGTCGGGTTCTGGATGCGGGTGTAGATGTTGCCGAACTCCGCCAGGGCGAACAGGTTCGCGGCGTGATCCGCGCTGTCGAACACGTAGGACGTGGTCTGGTAGATCGGAGTGGCGCGGGCCTTGGTCACGGGGTCGGGAGCAGCGCCGGAGTGGATCTGCTTGGTCTCGAAACGCCAGGTCTCGGGTGCGGACATGTGTTCCCCCTGGAACTGTTGGAAGGTCGATTCGACTGATGTCGTTGATGCGACAGTACGGAATATCGGAAGTTGTCAACAGTGGGTGGGAAATGTGACGTAATGAACACCGGCCGGATCCCGGCGCCGGTGCGCGTGCGGGTTCAGGGCCGGCCGAGCAGCCTCGCCGCCCACGTGCGAGCGATCGCGAACGGCTCGGCGAACGTCGTCATCCCGACCGTGACGATCGCGCCCTCGTACAGCAGCATCATCGCCTGTGCCATCGCCTGCGGATCGGTGATCCCCGCTTCGCTGCAGAGCTCCTCGAACAGATCGAGGAGCCAGGCCTTCTGGCGAGACACCTCGGGGAACACCGGGTGGTCGTCGTTGCCCTCGCCGATCTCGGCTCGGGCGTTGATCGCGCTGCATCCCTTCGGGCTGTTCTCGTCGGACCAGGAGATCGCGGCGTCGAAGACCGCGAGCACACGGTCGGCGCCGGGATCGGGCACCCGGGCGAGCTGGCCGGCGACGTGGTCGCGCCACCGCGCATCCCGGTGCTGGAGGTAGGAGACGACCAGCGCCTCCTTCGACCCGAAGCGGTCGTAGAGCGTCTTCTTCGTGACTCCGGCCGCCTCGGCGATCGTGTCGACCCCGACCGCGTGGATGCCTCGCTCGTAGAACAGTCGGGATGCGGCGTCGAGAACGCGCCGCCCTCCGGGCGTGAGCGGCCCGAGTTCGGGAACGGACGAGGTCATGCGGACGACTATACCAGTCTGTATAGTCGGCATCATGAGTAAACAGATCGGTGTACTTCCGGTCGTGACGACGGCGACCGCCGCGACCGCATTCGTCGTGACCTGGAGCTCGGGGTTCATCATCCCGGCGTTCGCCACCGTCGAGGTCTCGCCCCTGACGCTCCTCGTGTGGCGGTTCGCGCCCCTGGCCGTCGCGCTGCTCGTGCTCGTCGTCGTCTCAGGAGCGGCGACGGGGATGCACCGACGTGAGCTCCGGATCCAGGCTTCGATAGGGATCTTCGCGCAGTTCGGCTACTGCATCGCGGTCTACGGTGCCGTCGCCGCAGGCATCGCCACCGGCACCGTGGCTCTCATCGACGCGGTGCAGCCCCTGGTGGTGGCTGTGCTCGTCGGGCCCATCCTCGGTCTGCGTGTGCGCGGAGCTCAATGGGTCGGGCTCGGAGTGGGCGCGATCGGAGTGCTGCTCGTCGTCCAGTCGCAGCTCGGCGCCACCGAGGCTCCACCTGCGGCCTATGCGCTGCCGGCCGTCGCCATGGTGTGCCTCATCGTCGGCACCCTGCTGCAGCGGAAGACCGGGGTGCAGACCGGCGTGCTCGTGACGCTGACCGTCCACGTGACGGTGACGGCGGCGCTGCTCGTGGTGATCGCGGCGGTGACGGGGACGCTGGTTCCGCCCGCCTCCGGATCGTTCTGGCTCGCCGTGGTGCTGACCGCGGCCGCTCCGACGCTCGCCGCATACGGTCTGTACTGGTGGCTGCTGAAGCGCATCGGCATCACCGCCCTGCAGGCGCTGCTCTTCCTGATCGCGCCGACGACGTCACTGGCCGGAACCATCCTGCTGGGGGAGCCTCTGACGATCCTCACGATCGCCGGATTCGCCCTGTGCGGAGCCGGGGTCGCACTCGTCCTCGTCTCCGAGGTCCGGTCGGCGCGCGTCGACTCCCGACGCGGCGCGTCGACGCGACCCGACGATGCGCAGCGGCTTTCGCGGCCGGAACATCGTACGGTGGAGGAATGGTGAACAGGCGTGCAGTGGTGACGGGTGCGAGTTCGGGTATCGGACAGGGGACGGTGCGCGCGCTGCGCGCCCGCGGCTGGGGGGTCGTGGGAGTCGCGCGACGGGCGTCCCGACTGGAGGCGCTCTCGGCGGAGACCGGGGCGTCGACGATCGCGTGCGACCTGACGAACCCGGAAGCCGTCGCAGCGCTGGTCTCGGAGCTCGAGGATTCGGGACCCGTGCACGCTCTCGTGCAGGTCGCGGGCGGAGCGCGAGGCACGGATCGCATCGAGAACGCGTCGATCGATGACTGGCAGTGGATGTACGACGCGAACGTGCTCTCGAGCCAGCGTCTGGTGGCGGGGCTCCTGCCTCTGCTTCGTCGGGCAGCCGCCGCGGACGGTCACGCGGACACCGTGTTCGTGACCTCGACGGCCGCCCAGGTGGCCTACCCGGGCGGCGGAGGCTACAACGCCGCCAAGGCCGCGCAGGCCATGCTCGTGCACGCCCTCCGTCTCGAGTTGAACGGCGAGCCGATCCGCGTGTCCGAGATCGCTCCCGGAATGGTGCACACCGAGGAGTTCACGCTCAACCGTCTGGGCGGAGACGCGGTCGCGGCAGAGGCCGTGTATTCGGGCGTCGAGGCGCCGCTGCGCGCCGAGGACGTCGCCGACGTGATCGCCTATGCCCTCGACGCGCCCGCTCATGTGAATCTCGACCTCGTCACGATGCGACCCGTCGCGCAGTCGGCCAACCATCTTCTCGCCCGCGGACCGCTGCGCGTGCGGCCGATCGACTGAGGATGACCGCGCGCACTCTCGCCGAGCTCGCCGGCGACGGTCTCATGGACCCCGAATGGGCGGACGCACTCGCTCCGGTTCAGCAGACGATCACCGCCCTCGGGGAGCGGCTCCGGGAGGAGCAGGCCGCAGGACGCGGTTATCTTCCCGCGGGCGATCACGTGCTGCGCGCCTTCGAACGCCCGATGTCCGACGTCAAGGTGCTCATCACCGGTCAGGACCCGTATCCGACTCCCGGGCACCCGATCGGGCTGTCGTTCGCCGTCGACCATGACGTGCGGCCGCTGCCGCGCAGCCTGGGGAACATCTACCGGGAACTCGAGAGCGATCTCGGCATCCCGCCTGCCCCGCACGGAGATCTGTCCGCGTGGAGCGACCAGGGGGTCCTGCTGCTCAACAGGGTGCTGACCGTGCGGCCCGGCGACGCCGGCTCCCATCGCCGCTGGGGATGGGAGCAGGTGACCGAGCTCGCGATCCGCGCACTCGTCGCGCGGGACCAGCCGCTCGTCGCGATCCTGTGGGGCAAGGACGCGGCGAATCTGCAGCCCCTCCTCGGCGAGACCCCCGTGATCGCCTCGGCGCACCCGTCTCCGCTCTCCGCACGGCGCGGATTCTTCGGCTCTCGGCCGTTCTCGCGAGCGAACGAGCTGCTCGACGGGCTCGGTGCGAGTCCGATCGACTGGCGCGTCGGCGAAGCGCCCCCTCTAAGCTGATCGCATGCAGTTCGAGCCCGGTGATCGCCGCCGTGTGCTGCCGCGCCATCTGCGCCCGCAGCCCGAGCCCGACGTGTTCTCGTACTCGATCCGCCCCGCACGTTCGGGCGACCTCCCGTACGTGCGCGAGATCTACAACCATTTCGTCAGCAATTCGGTGGTCACTCTCGATGAGCGGCGCAGCAGCATCCCCTACTGGCGTGAGAAGTTCGCGCTGCTGAGCAAGCTCGGCCTGCCCTTCCTGGTGGCGGTCTCGCCGGCGGGGGTCGTGATCGGGTACGCGCTGGCGCAGCCGTGGGCGGGCAAGAACGCGTACCGGTACACGGTCGAGGACTCGATCTACCTCGGCCCGGGAGCCGGCGGCAAGGGGCTCGGAGCTGCGCTGCTGCAGGCGCTCATCGACGCCTGCGAACAGCTCGGCATCCGCGAGATGGTGGCCGTGATCAGCGACACGAAGGCCGACGCCTCGATCCGGCTCCACGCGAAGCTCGGCTTCGTCGAGGCCGGACGGATGGGCCGAGTCGGGCACAAGTTCGGCCGCGACCTCGGGACCGTCTACATGCGCCGCGCGCTGCGTCCCAGCCGTCGACGGAAGTTCTTCAGCACGAGCTCGGCGCGCTGACGACCCTGCTCACGACGGGGGAGCGGGGATCACGGGGATCGCGGCGAGGAGAGCCTTCGTGTAGTCCTGCGTCGGGCGCAGCAGCACGTCCGCGGTGGATCCTCGCTCGACGACGGCGCCGTCCTTCATCACGACCACCGTGTCGCACAGGTTCTGCACCACGCCGATGTCGTGCGACACCAGGACGAGCGTCAGGTCGGCGCTGCGTCGCAGCTCGATCAGGAGCTCGAGGATCTGAGCTCGCACGGTCACGTCGAGCGCCGACAGGGGCTCGTCTCCGACGAGGATGCGGGGTCGATGCACGATGGCGCGGGCCAACGCGATCCGCTGCCGCTGCCCTCCCGAGAACTCATGCGGGTAGCGGTCGCCCATCTCGGGTTCGAGGCCGACCTGCTCGAGCACGTCGCGCACGCGCGCGCGGTGGTCTCCCTCGATGCCGAGCGCCCAGAGAGGCTCGCGGATGATCTGGGCGGCGGTCATCCGAGGGTCCAGCGATGCGTACGGGTCCTGGAACACGAGCCCGGTCTGACGGCGCAGCCAGTGCAGCGAGCGGGCGGATGCCGCGGCATCCACGACTCTTCCATCGACGGTGACGGTGCCGGACGTCGGACGGTCGAGTCCGAGCAGCAGTCTGACGAGCGTCGATTTCCCCGACCCGGATTCGCCGATGATCCCGACGGACGACCCCTCGACGATGTCGAGGTCGGTCGGCGCCAAGGCTGTCTGCCTGCGCGTCGGCTCGAAGGCGGAGCGCTTGGGGATCACGAAGTCACGCCGCAGAGACCGCGCCTCGATCAGGCTCATCGCGTGCCTCCCTCGGGCCGCCACAGGGTCGCGGTCGCGTCGCGGAGCAGCCCCTGGGTGATCGGCGACGTCGGGGCGGTGAGGAGCGTGCTCACGGGAGCCGCCTCGACCACGTGGCCGTCTTCGAGAACCACGCCCTGGGTCGCGACCTGAGCGAGGACGGCGAGATCGTGGGTGATGAACACGAGTGACATGCCCTGCTCCTCGACGAGGTTCAACAGCAGAGCGAGGATCTCGGCTTGGATCGTGACGTCGAGAGCGGTCGTCGGCTCATCGGCGATGAGCAGACGCGGTCGGCACGCGAGCGCCATCGCGATCGCCACCCGCTGCCTCTGACCGCCGGACAGCTGGTGCGGATACCGATCGACGATCGACGTCGGGTCGGGCAGGCGCACGCGAGCCGCCTCCTGGATCGCTCGCTCTCGGGCCTCTCGTCGACCGATGCCCTCGTGGATGCGGATCGACTCGGCGATCTGCCTGCCGACCGTGCGGATCGGGTTCAGAGCGGTGCGCGGCTCCTGGAAGACGATCCCGATCTCGTCACCGCGCAGGCGTGCGAGCTCGCGATCCGGCATTCCGATCAGCTCGGTGCCGTTCCAGCGGATGCTGCCGCTCGCGGTCGCGCCGTCGGGAAGGAGCCCGAGAACGGCCAGGGCGGTCAAGGACTTGCCGGATCCGGATTCGCCGATCAGACCCAGGCGCGATCCGTCCGGCACCTCGAACGAGACGCCGTCGACCACCGGCCGTCCGTCGATGCGGACGACGAGGTCGGTCACTTCGAGACTCATGCGATCACCGCCGGGGTGTGGATCTCGGCGGCGCGATGGCGCAGCGTGGGATCGGTGGCCTCGCGCAGGCCGTCGCCCAGGAGGTTGAGAGCGAGCACCGTGATCGTGATCGCGAGGCCCGGCCAGATGACCGAGAGGGGATGCACGCCGATGTAGCGCTGGAGATCGGCGAGCAGCAGCCCCCAGCTCGGCTCCACCACCGACGCGCCGAAGCCCAGGTACGACAGTCCCGCTTCGGCGAGCACGGCGACCGCCATCGACCACGACAGCTGCACGATGAACACGGGCGCGACGTTGGGCAGCAGGTGGCGCGCGAGGCTCTGACCGGTCGTCAGGCCGGAGGCCCGCGCGGCGAGGACGAAGTCGCTCTGCTGCACGCGGCGCAGCTCTGGTCGGGTGACGCGAGCGATGTTGACGCCGAAGCCGATGCCCACCGACCAGATCACCACCCAGAGCGAGCCGCCCCAGACCGACGAGATCATCATCGCGATGAGCAGCACGGGGAAGGCGATCAGGATGTCGACGAGCACGGCCACCGTCTCACGCAGCCACCGTGCCGTGAGCGCGCCGAGCGCGGCCAGGGCGATGCCGACGACCGTGGCGACGAGCCCGGCGCCGATGCTCACGAACACCGTCGTCCGAGAGCCCGCCATGAGCAGACTGAGGATGTCGCGCCCGGTGTCGTCGGTGCCGAGCAGATGGGGCCAGCCGGGGACACCCCAGCGAGCCGCCAGATCGGACTCCTGCGGGTCGAACGGCGTCCAGAACAGCGAGACGAGCGCAGTGAGAGCGACGATGGCGACGACGATCAGACCGAATCGCCCGGTCGCGGTCCGCCACAGCCTCGACAGCCAACCGGACATCAGGCCTCCCTCTGCCGAGGATCGATCGCACGATGGACCAGATCGACGAGGAAGCCCACCACGAGCACGAAACCGGTGAGCACGAGCAGCTCGCTCTGCACCTTGACGAGGTCGCGCGTTCCGACGTCGGCCACGAGCATCCGCCCGATACCCGGGAGGGTGAACAGCTGCTCGATGACGACCGAGCCGACGATGATGCCCGCGACCTGCAGTCCGAGGACCGTGATGATCGAGAGTCCGACTGCCGGTATGCCGTGGGAGATGAGTGCGCGCGTGCGGGTGAGTCCCTTGGCGGCGGCGGTGCGGACGAAGTCCTGTCCCGCAGCCTGCAGGGTCGCACTGCGCACGAATCTCATGAGCATCGCGCCCTCGACGATGCCGATCGTGAGAGCGGGCAGCAGCAGCGATTCGATCGCTCGCCAGGGGGTGCTCCACCCGGTGCGGGGGAAGCCCTGCGGGGGAAGCCAGCCGAGCCAGACCGAGAAGACGACGATGAGCATCATGCCCGCCCAGACGACGGGCACCGCGGCGAGAGCCTGCGCGCCGACGCTCAGCGCCGTGCCTCCGCGACCGCCACGACGCAGCGCGGCCAGGATGCCGAACGGCACGGCGATGAGGACGGCGATGAGCAGGGAGAGGATGCCGAGCGGGACCGTGACCTGCGCCTTCTCGAGCAGCTCCTCGCCGACCGAGGCGCCCGAGAGGAGCGACGTGCCGAGATCGCCGCGGAAGATCCCGCCGATCCATTCCGCGTACTGCGCGGGGAGAGGACGGTTCAGACCGAGGGATTCGCGAAGGGCCTCCACCTCGTCGGGGGAGGCCTGTGTGCCCGCGATCAGCTGTGCGACATCGCCGGGGAAGACCCTGAGTGTCAGGAAGATCACCGCACTCGAGACGAGGAGCCCTGCGATGAGCAGGGCTCCTCGAACGAGCGCGTAGCGGATCACGACGTGCGCGTCATCACTTCTCGGTGGCCACGGTCACCCCGGCCAGGTTGATGCGGGAGTTGATCGAGTCCTCGGGGAAGCCGGTCACGAGCGGGCTCACGGCCGTGATGGTCGCACCGTTGTACAACCAGTCCGCCGCGTGGTCCTCGGACACGATGCGCGCGGCTTCGGCGAGCAGGTCCGCGGACTTGTCGGGATCGACCTCGGCCAGCGCCTCGGTGTACAGGCCCTGCACCTCGGCGTTGTCGTAGCCGAAGTAGTAGTCGGGGTTCGCGAAGTTGCCGAAGTCACGCGGCTCGACGTGCAGCACGAAGCTGAGGTCGTAGTCGTGGTTGGTGTAGACGTCCTCCAACCAGGCCGGGAACTCGACGGAGTCGACATCGAGGGTGACGCCGACCTTCTGGAAGTCCGAGATGAGCACCTTGGGGACCGTCGTTCCGTAGAAGCTGGGGATCGTCAGGGTGAGCTCGAGATCCTCCTGGCCGGCTTCTGCAAGCAACTCCTTCGCCTTCTCCGGATCGTAGGAGACGACATCGGAGAGGTCCTCGTAACCGGGGTCCAGCTCGGGGATCGGTCCGTACAGGGTGGATCCCGCACCGACGGCCTCGACGAGAGCCTCGTGATCGATCGCGAGGCGGAGTGCCTCGCGTACCCGCACGTCGTCGAGAGGCGCCTTGGCGTTGTTGAACGCGAGCGTGGCCTTGTCTGTGGTGCGGCCGGTCGTGAGGGTGAAGTCGCCGGAATCCTCGAGCTGCGGGGCGAGATTCGGGTCGACGGCTGTGAGAACCTGAACCCCGCCGTCGAGAGCGGTGTTCACTCCGGCGGTGAAGTCGGGGATGTACTGGAACTCGACCTCGGCGACTCCCGCCGGTTCGCCCCAATAGGCGTCGTTGCGGGCGAAGGTGATGGCGCTGCCCTTGTTCCACCGAGTCAGGGTGAAGGGGCCGGTTCCGTTCTCGGCGGTCTTGAGGTCGGTCGTGTCGCCCGTCTGGAAGACGAGACCCGCAGGCCCGGTGAGCGAGAACAGGAAGTTCTGGTTCGGCTCCGTGAGCACGATCTGCACCGTCGCGGGGTCCGGGGCGGTGATAGAGGCCACCGAGGCGAACTCGGCGTTGCCCTGCAGCGTCGCGTCCGTGCGGACGGCCTCGTACGAGGCGACCACGTCGGCCGAGGTGAGTGCGGTTCCGCTGTGGAACGTGATGCCCTCGTTGAGGGTGAACGTGTAAGTGAGTCCGTCGTCGGAGACCTCGTAGTCCGAGGCGAGGCGGGGCACGATCTCGTTCTCCTGCGTCCGGCTGATCAGACCCTCGTAGATGTTGTCGATGAGGATCTGCTCGAGGGCTGCGCCGCTGGTGTGACGGATGTCGAGATTGGTGGGTTCGAGGACGAGCCCCACCTGGAGCGTCGCGTCCGGATCGGGCTCTCCGACGGGCTCAGTGGTCTCGGGCTCTACGGCACCCGCGCAGGCGGTGAGGACGATGGCGCTCGCCGCGATGGCGGAGATCAGCGCGAGTCGTCGCGTACGTCGGAACATGGGTTGTTTCCTCTCGGTGCGGCAGTTGCTGTGTGCCGATGGATCGAGCCTAGGGATGTGTCGGGTGGGTGAGGGCGGAATGTGGAACGGAACGTCACATTCCGTGCGGCGGGAGCGAGGACGAGATCACCGCGGCGAGCTGCCCGGGCGCGGTCTCCTGGACGTTGTGGGTGGCCTGGACAGCGACCACGCGGGCCTGAGGCAGACGATCGGCGAACTCCTGCGCATCCGCTGCGGTCACGAAGCCGTCGATCGCGCGGAGGAGCGTGAGGGGTGCCGACGTCTGCGAGAGATCCTGCCAGCCGGTGGTGTGAAGTGCGGACGGCGCCGAGACGTCGCCGCGGTCGTGCGCAGCGAGCGTCTGGGCCGCGAGGTGCGCGAAGTGGTGCTTCCACTCGACGCGGCCGTCGGCGCGCACGCGGGTGTTCAGGAACACGCCCCGCTCGGTCTCAGACCTGGCGCCCCCGAACCCGAACGTGATCGCGCGGTCGACGAGCTCGTCGCGCGTCTCGAAATCCGTGGGGCCGGCGTAGAACTCGCGTAGGGCGGCGGGCCCGGCGGACGTGTCGATGCCCGGGGTGATGTCGACCACGATCAGCCCCGACACGAGGTCGGGACGGGCAGCGGCAAGAGCTGCGCCGGTGAGGCCGCCGAGCGAGTGACCCACGACCAGCTGCGGGGCGTCCGTCCAGGCGTCGAGCGCCGCGGCGACGTCGAGGGCGAGAGTGCGAGGGGTGTAATCGAGGTCGTCGCGCCACGACGAGTCGCCGTGACCGGCGAGGTCGATCGCCAGCACCGGCTGCTGGAGCGCGAGCACCGTCGTGTCCCACGTGTGCGCATTGAGACCGGCGCCGTGCAGCAGTGTCACTCGAGGTGCCTCGTCGCCGAATCGCAGCGCGCTCACCTGGCGGCCGTCCGGCAGGGGCAGCGTCACGCGTCGAACGGACGGTTCGGAGACCCCCATCGTCTGCGCCTGTGCGGGAAGATAGCTGAACTCGCTGGTGTCGATCGCCACCTGCATATTCTGCTCTGCTTCGAGGGTGGTGGGGAAATGCGGGAGCATTATGTTTGCCGTAACCCGGCTCACCCTTGGCGAAAAGGTATTAAATCGGCGCTGTCATTTCGCGCTCTGCATTCTCGCTTCCTGTGAGCGGCTCGCCAGCTTGAGTGCACAACGGAATATCATTGAGCCATGAGCGAGACGCGAGTGCACCTCTCAAAGACCGAGCCGGCGGCCTACCAGGCGCTCGACGCCTTCGCCCGCACCGTGGGAGACATCTGCGCAGCCAACGGGATCGACGATCGGCTCAAGGAGATCGTGATGATCCACTCGTCGCAGCTCAACGGGTGCAGCTACTGCACGCGTCTGCATGTGGATCGCGCGCTCAAGGCGGGCATCGACACCGACACGCTCATGCAGATCGCGACGTGGCGCGAGAGCAATGTCTTCAGTGACCGCGAGGAAGCCGCGCTCGAGCTCGCCGAGGCTTTCACCTTCATTTCCGAGGAGGGCATCTCCGACGACGTGTACGACCGGGTCGGTGGAGTGTTCACCGAGAAGGAGTACGCGGCACTGAGCTGGGCCTGCATCTCGATCAACGCCTTCAACCGAGTCGTGATCGCCGGAAGATACCCGGTTCCGCCGCGCTCGCCGCAGGCGCAGGCGCAGGCATGAGCGTTCTCGAGGTCGACGGGGTCAACAACTTCCGCGACGTCGGAGGGATGCTCGCAGACGGTGGTCGGATCCGTTCGGGCGTGCTGTTGCGATCCGGCCAGCTCTCGGCGGCGACCACTGCCGGGGTGAACGAGGTCCGTCGCCGCGTCGCTCACATCGTCGATCTCCGCGACGGCGAAGAGGTCGCTGCAGAGCCGACCGAGATCGAGGGTCCCGACACCACTCACCTTCCGCTGTTCCTCGGATCCGTGCGGTCGTTCTTCGAGACGGACACGAGCCTGGAGGATCTCTACCTGCACCTGCTCGAGGAGAGCGGAGATCGGCTCGTCGCCGCGATCCGCATCATCGCCGAGGGGGAGCCGACTCTCGTCCACTGCACGGTCGGCAAGGACCGCACCGGGGTGACCGTCGCGCTCGCGCTCGCCGCAGCGGGCGCCGACCGTGAGGCGATCGTCGCGGACTACGCGCTCACGGAGTCGCTGCTGCCCGCCGAGCGGTCGCAGCGCATCGCCGCGTACCTGAGGTCGCAGCATCCGCAGGCGGTGCACGCCGTCGCTCTGGCGACGCAGTCGCCGGCACCGGTGATGCGGGCGCTGCTCGAGCAGGTCGACGAACGTTGGGGTTCGGCCGCCGGCTACCTGCGCGCGAACGGGATGACGGACCAGGAACTCGAGGCTCTGCGACGCGCACTTGTGGAAGAAGTCCCCGAGCAAGGTTAGGCAACCCTTCATATGCTGTATGATGGATGCATCATGGAGACCTTCCTCGAGACCCGCAGCACGCGTGCCGAGCGCCGCGCCGCACGTCGCCGTGCTCACCACCTGGTGACGGCCGACGAGCACTCGCTCGCCGAGCTCGAGGTCTTCCTCGCCACTCTGCCGCTGTGCGCGTCGGGTCGGATCTTCATCGAGGTCGCCGACGCGTCCGACATCGGCGTGATCGAAGCCCCTGGACGCATGACGGTCACGTGGCTCGCTCGATCCCAGCGATCGGGCGCACCGGGAAGCGGGCGAGCGTGCGCACCCGGCGAGGCTCTCGCCCGAGCGACCTGCGCGTGGGCAGACGAGATGCTCTGCGACGACGAGCTCGACACCCACGTCACCCTTCTCGGAGGCTTCCTCGGCACGGCTGACATCGTCGAGCACCTGACGGGCGCCCTCGAGATCCAGCCTGCTCAGATCCACGCTCCGGAGCGTTTCGGGCTGCTGCCCGTCGACCGCTGAGCGCTTCCGCGCTCTACGGCCGCGACCTGCTGCGGCGGACGTAGTTGCCGTCTTCCAGGCCTGCCTCGATCTCGAAGCGGTTGCGCAGCGGATCCCTGCCCGCGAACAGGTAGAGCACCGGAAGCAGGATGCCGTAGCGCAGCCACTGCGCCTTGTGCACCGCCTCGTGGCGCAGCACGGCGTCGCTCGGACGGGCGTCACCCGTCAGGAAGCAGCCGCCGACGCACACTCCGCCGCGGTTGAACGTCCAGTTCGGCATCCCCTGGAACACCCACAGGCCCGATCGGCGTTCGACGGGACCCGTGCTCCACAGGGACCCCCAGATCCAGCCCACGGACGTGCCCCACCAGTAGCCGATCCGGCTGATCGGCGAACGCAGGAGGAACGCGGGGATCCGGCGGTCGAGTCTCCGACCGCGAGCCACAGCGCGCTCGGCGGCCGGCCGCCAGTCGGACGTCATGCGACGGCTCCGACGAGACGGAGCAGCGCGCCGAGGTCGTCGACCGCGTCAGCGGGTGAGCGAGGGGCGAACCCCGCGATGGTGGCGCCCGCCAGCGGCACACGGGACCGCAGTGCGCGGATCGCGGTGCTCAGACTCGCGGGCGAGAGTCCGAACGGTGCGGGGGAGGAGACGCCGGCGATCTCCGCAGGGTCGAGCACATCGACGTCGATGTGCACCCATACGCGGCGCGCGCCGGTCGCTTCGACCGCGTCGGCGAGAGCGTCGGGCGATTCCAGATCGTCGACGGAGAGCTGGGCGAGGCCGTCGAGGGCGGTGACCTCGTCGTCGTCGAGATTGCGCATGCCCACCGTGACCACCCGATCGCGGGGGATCCCGGGCGAGAGCGCGAGTTGAGGCTCTCCGTCGCCGAGTACCGCGCGGAGCGCCATGCCGGAGAACGCTCCGGAGGGTGAGGTGTCCGGCGTGTGCAGGTCGGCGTGGGCATCGCACCACACGACGGCCAGGTCGTCGGTTCCGCCGGGAAGAGCCGCCAGGGCGGCGACGGTCACGCTGCAGTCGCCGCCGATGATCACGGTGTCGGCGGTCATGCCGGTTTCGACGAGCTCTCGGGTGCGAAGGAGAGCGCTGAGTCGGCGGACGCCGGTGCCGAGGGATTCACCGGCTTCGACCGGCACATCGAGCACCGTGGTCGCGGCACGCGGAAGGTCGCCGGCGATCGCCGAGGCGCCGTCGACGAGCAGCATCGCGCGAGCGGCGGGGGAGCCCTGCCACTGCGGGACGACGAGGAAACGCACCATGGGTGCCTCCAGCTGAGAAAGAGGAGCGGGTGCCTCGGACGCGAGGATCCGAGGCACCCGCAGGTGTGTCAGGAGCCTTCGATGGCCTGGCGAGGGGCGGAGCCGCCCGCCTTCAGCTCGGCGAGACGAGCCTCGACCTCGGTGAGCTCACCGAGGTCTTCGAGGCTCTCGAACTGAGCGTCGAGGCTGGATGCCGCGAGCTCGATCTTGCCCTGGGCGAGGGCCTCCTGACGGCGGACCTTGTCTTCGAAACGTCCCAGCTCGCTGGTGGGGTCGAGGACGTTGATCGAGGAGACCGCATCCTGCACCTTCGTCTGAGCCTCGGCGACCTTGGCGCGGGCGAGCAGCTCGCTGCGCTTGTTCTTCAGCTCGCCGAGCTTGTCCTTCATGCCGTTGAGGCCGGACTTCAGCTTGTCGACGATCTCGGTCTGAGCGGCGATCTGCGGCTCGGCCCCGGTCGCCTCGCGCTCGGCGCTGATCTGGCGCTGCAGAGCGATCTTCGCGAGGTTGTCGAACTTGTCGGCATCGGCGGCGTCGCCGGTGGAGCGCATCTCGTCGGCCTTGCGGCTGGCGGCGAGAGCCTTGTTGCCCCACTCGGTGGCGGCCTGGACGTCTTCCTCGTGGTCGCGCTCCAGCAGACGCAGGTTGCCGATGGTCTCGGCGATGGCCGACTCGGCGTCGGCGATGCTGTTCGTGTAGTCGCGAACGAGCTGGTCGATCATCTTCTGCGGGTCTTCCGCAGAGTCCAGGAGCGAGTTGATGTTCGCGCGGACGAGGGTCGAGATACGTCCGAAGATGGACTGCTTGGTCATGCGTGGTTCCTTTCAGAGGGTCGGACTCGATGTCTGGGGTCGATAGGTGTGCGGTTCAGAAGCGTCGCCCTCCCGAACGGCCGCTGCGGCCGCTGGAGCGGCTGCCGCCGCCTCCACCGAAACCGGAGCTGCGGAACCCGCCGCCACCGCTGGAACGCCAGCTGCTGCTGCGCGAGGAGCCGCCACCTCCGCCGCCGCCCGAGAGCAGACCGCCGATGATGCCGCCCAGGATGTCGCCACCCAGGCCGGAACCGCCGGAGCCTGATCCGCCGCCGCCGAAGATGCTGCCGCCGGCGCCGCCCCATCCGCTCTCATAGCGGCTCGGGCTCATAGCCGCGACATCCGCCTGGGCGGATGAGGTGGCCTGCCGGGCGAGTTCGAGCGCGCGTCCTGCTTCTGCGAGCGCGGTCTCGGGATCCGACGACCGCAGACTCACGGCCTGAGTAAGGGTCGCGTCGGCCTGGGAGAGGCGGGTGCGAGCCGTGGAGCCGACCGTTCCCCGCCGCGTCTCGATGTACTCGCGCGCTGCTCGGATCTCGGAGCCCGCCTGCGTCAGGGTCTGCTCGAGAAGCTGCTGCACGCGTCGCGCCCGTTCCACGGCCTGGGTGCCCTCCGCGATCGCGGCGTCGATCTGCGTGTTCGCCGCGCTGAGCGCTTCGAGCACGCGCTGCGGACTGCGCGATGCTCCGGAGAGGTCGGCCTGCGCACGCTGCAGCTGCTGCGAGGTTGCGGCCGCGACCGCGGCGAGCGTGCCTCCGGCGTCAGGCAGCTGCTGTGCCGCGGCGATGTCGGCCTGCAGCTCGGCGACGAGAGCCTGCGCCTGCGATTCGATACGGGAGAGTTCGGTGCCCAGCGCGTTGATGGCCTCGACCAGCTGTGTCGCCTGCGCCACCGACTGCTCGGCCGTGCGGATGGCGAACGCCGCCTCGCCGGAGCGACCGGCCGCTATCGCCTGCTGCGCGGCCTCGATCGAGCGGTCGGCGAGGGCTGCCCGCTCCTGAGCCTGTGCCGGGTTGTCGGACACCGTGCTCAGTGCCGATGCGTCGTAGGTGGCGGACAGCGCGGCCAGAGCGGGAGCCGCGGAAGTCAGAAGCGGGACGAGAGCGGCTCGCTCGCCGCGGACTCTGTCGAGTTCCTGTGGTGCGTTCTGCTCGAGCTTGCGGAGCGCGTCGAACGCGTCGGTGTTCTCGTCGAGGACGTCGTCGATCTCGTCGCACAGCCGGATGATGCGGATGTGCCAGGCGCGGCGATCGTGGACGGTGTCCTCGATCTCGTCGTCGAGCTTCTGCTTCAGATCGAAGGCCTCGGACATCTTCGACTTCGCGGTCTCGACTGCTCCGCTGAACTCGGCGGTCGCCGCGTCGCCGAACTGGGCGACGGCGAAGCCGAGCTCCTCGCGGCTCGAGGTGATCGCATCGTCCGCCTGCACGAGTGCGGCCCCCGCCTGCGTCTCCACCTGCTCGTCGGTCAGCGTGGAGAACGGATCGTTCGGATCGGGCGTCTCGGGCATGGCGCCACGCCTGCGGATCGCGGCATTGCGACGCGCGCGGCGAATGAGGGCGATGATCAGCCAGATGATCAGGCCGACCGCGATGACGGCGACCACGATCAGTGTGGCCCGTAGAGCGCCCGCACCGCCGTCGCCCTCGATCTCGTCGGCGGCGAGGACGATCATGCCCTCCCAGTCCTCTTGTGCGGCCAGACCCTGGATCTTGTCTTCCACGTCGTCGAGCTTGCTGTCGCTGAGCGGGCCGTCGGGTGCTGCCGAGATGTAGTAGCTGCGTCCCTCTACCGCGATCGCGAGCAGGTACTGCTCGGAGCCGAGGTTGTTGTTCTCTGCGACGGTATCGGCCCAGGCGATGTTGTCGGTCGGCGAGGTGAAGTCATCGACGAGGACGACGAAGAGATCGGACGAGGAATTGTCGCTGAGCGTCTGGAGTCGAGCCTCGACGGCGTCCTCTTGGCTCGGGCTGAGGACGTCGGCGTCGTCCGTCACGTATCCCGAGTCGAGCGTCACGGGGTCGGTCGCGGAGGCAGCAGATGCGGAGAACGCGGCTGCTGCAGCCGCCGCCGTCAGTGCGGCCAGCGCCAGCCACCGTGTCTTCATCGTGTTCCCTCCGACCGGCAGCCGAGCCCCATGGCACGAGTCTATGCACAGAGGCCGACACGCGACACCTTCCGAGGGGGGATAGCCGTTCGCCCTCAGCGGAGACACATACGCTGGATGGCATGGACGACAGGTACGGATCCGATGTGCTCGCTGCCGGCTGGAGGGAACGAGCAGCCAAGCCGGTGCCGCAGGTTCCCGCCGAGCTCGATCTCGTCGTCGAGGTGGCGCAGGACGGATTCTGCGGAGCGGTCACACGGGTGCAGGGCGGCAACGTCGAACTCGAGGACCGGGTGGGGCGCAAGCGCCTCTTCCCGCTCGGAGGCGGGTTCCTGATCGACGGATCACCGGTGCGGCTCACGGTCCCGGCCGCGAAGGAGCAGGGCCTCCGACGCACGGCATCCGGCTCGTTCGTCGCCGCCGATCAACGAGCCAGGGTCGCGCTTCCCAGCCGGATCCTGGTCGAGGGCAAGCACGACGCCGAGCTGGTCGAGAAGGTATGGGGAGCGGACCTGCGGGTCGAGGGCGTCGTCGTCGAGTTCCTGCAGGGAGTCGACTTGCTCGACGAGCTGCTCGCCGCAGAGCCTCCCAGCGCATCGCGCCGCTACGGGGTCCTCGTGGATCACCTCGTGCCCGGGTCGAAGGAATCGCGCATCGCCGACGCCGTCGCCCGGGGTCCGCACGGCAGGCATGTGAAGATCGTCGGCCACCCGTTCGTGGATGTCTGGCAGTGCGTCACCCCTCGGGCTCTCGGTATCGCGAGATGGCCGGAGATCCCCCGGGGCACGGACTGGAAGACCGGGATCTGCCGCGCATTCGGGTGGCCGTACGAGACGCAGGCGGACACCGGTCGCGCCTGGCAGCACATCCTGTCGAAGGTGCACACCTACCGCGACCTCGAGCCCGCGCTCCTCGGTCGGGTGGAGGAGCTGATCGACTTCGTGACGGCACCGGCCTCCTGACCCGCGGTCGGTGGCGTTCAGCGCCGCCGACTACCCTGGAAGCATGCCCGAACCCCGCACCTTCCGCGACGAACCGGTCTCCTTCGTGCGCCGCAGCGGCCGGATGTCCGATGCTCAGGAGCGCGCGTTCGAAGAGCTCGGACCGCACTACCTCCTCGACGTGCCCCGCGATGTCGCCTGGACCTCGGTGCACCCGGAGGCGCGTCTCGATCCCGCCTCCGAGTACGGGCGGGATGCGGACCTGTACGTCGAGATCGGCTCCGGTCAGGGGCACGCCATCGTCGCCGCCGCATCGTCCCGCCCCGACGACGACTTCCTCGCGGTCGAGGTCTTCCGCGCGGGTCTCGCCAGGACCATGCTCGACGCCGACCGCGAAGGCGCTCGCAACGTCCGCGTGGTCGAGGCGAATGCGCCGGAGGTGCTCTCGTCGTACCTCCCCGAAGCGGCAGCGGCAGAGGTCTGGATCTTCTTCCCTGATCCGTGGCACAAGAAGAAGCACACCAAGCGCCGTCTCGTCCGCCAGGGGTTCGCCGACACCGCCGCTCGCGCACTCCGTGACGGCGGTCTGCTCCGCCTCGCGACCGACTGGGAGGACTACGCGCTGCAGATGCGCGAGGTGCTCGACGCGGAGCCTCTGTTCGAGCGCGCCTTCGACGGCGACTGGGCCGAGCGATTCGATGGACGCGTCATGACCGCATTCGAACGCAAGGGGATCGCCAAGGGGCGAGACATCCGCGATCTCGTGTATCGGCGGAAGTCGCGCGCGTGATCACCGCGCAGCGCATCTCGGCGACGTGGCCGGCGGTCGTCTCCGCGCTCTTCGTGTGCGCTGCGGCGCCGGCGTTCTTCGTGGTGCAGATCCCGTGGCTCGGCTGGGCGCTGCTCGCACTCGGCGTCGGGAGCGCGTGGCTCGTCGAGCGCCGTCTGCCGGTGACGGCGGATCAGACGGTGCGCGTGGGCACGCGTCGCGAGAGCGCCCGAGTCGTGGGGACCAGCCGTCAGCCCTCACTCACCAGGGACCTGTCCCTGATCGCCCTCGGCATGCTCATCGTCAGCGTGATCCCGCTCGCGGCAGAGCTCGACAACCTCGCGATGCTGCGGTTCACGCTCGCCCTCGGCGGCGCGGTGGCGGTTCCGTACGTCGTCTCCCGCTTCGTGTTCCGCGACCGGGCGATCGGCTTCCCCTGGCGGGCGCACCGCCGGTGGGGGCGCCTGCAGTGGGGCTGGCTCGTCGCCGTCCTGGTGCTCGGCTGGCTGATCCTGCCGTTCTACTTCATCACCAGCGGCGTCTATCAGAACTGGCCGGTCGTGGACTCGCCCGACCTCATCGCCCGGCTGTTCGTCGGCGTCGGAGCGGTCGGCATCTGGGACGAGCTGTTCTTCATCTGCACCGTCTTCGCCCTGCTGCGCAGGCATTTCCCCGACGCCCTCGCCAACGTGCTGCAGATGATCGTGTTCGTCTCATTCCTGTGGGAGCTGGGCTATCGCGAGTGGGGACCGCTGCTGACCATCCCGTTCGCGCTGCTGCAGGGGTTCATCTTCATGCGGACGCACTCGCTGGCCTATGTCGTCACGGTGCACCTGCTGTTCGATGCGGTGGTGTTCGGGGTGCTCGTACACGCCCACAACCCCGGGCTTCTGCCGATCTTCCTGATCTAGCGCGAGCGGACATCGATACGATCGAGTCATGCTCATCGTCGGACTCGTCCTCGCCGCGGCCGCTGCCGCCTTCCACGTCTTCATCTTCGCGCTCGAGTCGCTGAGATGGACAGAGCCCGAGACGAGGAAGATCTTCGGCGTCGCGAGCGAGGCGGACGCCCTCACGACGAAGGCGCTCGCCTTCAACCAGGGCTTCTACAACCTGTTCCTCGCGCTGACCGCGCTGCTCGGCGTTGGCTTCGTGATCATCGGCTTCACAACGGTGGGACTGACTCTCGTGTTCGCCGGAACGGGGATGATGCTCGCCGCCGCACTGGTGCTGATCCTCTCCGATCGCACGAAGGCGCGTGCCGCGGTGATGCAGGGCACGCTGCCGCTCCTCGCCCTGATCGCGACCGCGATCGCCGTCTCGATCGGCTGATCTCGGTGATGCGCTGATCGTCTCCGAGGGGTGACAACTCGCTCGGCACGGGCCACACTCGGTGCATGACCGACTGGGTGCTGCACGTCGACATGGATCAGTTCATCGCTGCGGTCGAGGTGCTGCGCCGACCGGAGCTCGCAGGGCTCCCCGTGATCGTCGGCGGCCGGGGCGACCCGACGGAGCGCGCCGTCGTGTCGACGGCGTCGTACGAGGCGCGGAAGTTCGGCATCGGATCCGGCATGCCGCTGAAGATCGCGGCACGTAAGGCGCCTGAGAACGCGGTCTTCCTGCCGGTGGACCACGACGCGTATGAGTCGGCCTCGACCGAGGTGATGTCGACACTGCGTGCGCTGCCCGGGGTGGTGCTCGAGGTCATCGGCTGGGACGAGTGCTTTCTCGGCGTGACCACGGACGACCCCGAGCAGACGGCGCGCAGCGCGCAGAACGCGGTGCTCGAGTCGACGGCACTGCACTGCTCGGTCGGCATCGGCGACAACAAGGTGCGGGCCAAGATCGCCACGGAGTTCGGCAAGCCCCGGGGTGTCTTCCGGCTCACCGCCGAGAACTGGTTCGACGTGATGGGAGACCGGCCTACTCGGGGCCTGTGGGGAGTCGGCCCGAAGGTTCAGAAGCGGCTCGCCACCCGCGGCATCACGACGGTCCGGGAACTCGCTGACGCGGACGAGGCAGAGCTCATCGCGGAGTTCGGACCGCGGATGGGCGTCTGGTACCACGGGCTGGGCTCGGGTCTCGGTCCGACCGTGGTCGACAGCACCCCATGGGTGGCCCGTAGCCACAGTCGCGAGATGACGTACCAGCAGAACCTCACGACGACTGCAGAGGTTCAGGCGGCGCTGACCGAACTGGCGGGGCAGGCCTTCGACGACTGCGCAGCCGAGGGGCGCCCGGTCGTCCGCGTGCATCTGAAGGTGCGCTATCCGCCGTTCGAGACCAAGACCTTCGGCCGCAAGCTGCCGGAGCCGACCACCCGGCGCGCGACGGTCATCGAGGCGGCACTGGCGCTCGGTGCCACGCTCGATCACGACCGGGAGGTCAGACTGCTCGGCGTTCGCGCGGAGATGGCGATGCCCGAGGGCGGTGACTCGGCCGAGCGGACCCCGGTGCGCGGAAGGATCTGAGTCGGCGCGCCGCGGTCATTCACGGATGACGGCGGCGATCGCGCTCACCTCGATCACTGCGCCCGGGACGCCGAGCCCGGCCACGAGGGCTGCGGTCACCAGCGGAGGGGCGCCATCACGGGCGAGCGTCGCTGCGACGGCACCGTAGGCGGCACGAAGATCGGCATCCTGGTGGATGTAGATCGTCCAGCTGATGACATCGTCGAGGCCTGCGCCCGCCGACTCGAGCGCGATCCGAGCGTTCTCGACCGCGCGGAGCGACTGCTCGGCGGCATCCGTCGAGACGAGCGCGCCCGTCTCATCGACGCCGTTCTGGCCGCCGACGTGGATCGTCGTGGCCCCGGGCGGGACGACGGCGACATGACTGAAGGCGGGGCTCACGACGAGTCCCGCCGGCTGTGCGAGTGTGATCTCCATCTGCAGAGTCTGCATCCGGGGGCGGACATCCGCGAGAGGGTTCGTCGGCGGTGCGTCGGGGCGGGCACGGGGCCCGCCCCGACGGGGGTCAGCCGACCTTCTTGACCGTGTATCGGAACACGTCCGTGCGGAGCACGTCTCCTGACGTCTTCACGACCTTGATCGTGTGCTCGCCGTCCTTCAGCCCGGTCGCCTCGAACAGGGTCTGATTCGAGACGCGCGACTCGGCGTGGGTGTCGACGCTCTTCACCTTCTTGCCGTCGATGTACACATCGACGGCTCCCTGGTCGGGTGCCTTCGGGCCGAGCCACGCGACGCCCGTCCCGCGGAACGTGAACGACACGGAGTCGCCGTCGGCCGTGGTGGCGTGGACATCGTCGAGATGGTCTCCGGTGAACGCGAAGTCCAGCGTCGCGTCTCCCACCGGGAGCGCGGCGAGGTACGACGACTTCAGTGTGACCGTCGATCCGGACAGCGTGTAGTCGGCGTCGCGCTCGAGCGGCTCACCGCCGAGGCTGATCGAGGAGAGCTCGCTCGGGTCGCGCAGCACATCGACCGTCACGTCGGCGGGAGCGGCCTTGTTGAACGCACCCGAGGTCGTGCTCAGCTGGCTGTCGAGAGTGACGACGAGCTTGTCGAGCAGCATGAAGGATCCGGACTTCTTGACCACCCGCAGGGTGTGACTTCCGCTCGCGAGATCGGCGACGGCGTAGACCACCTGCTGGGAGAGGCGCCCGTCGGCCGCGGGCAGCGAGGTGTCGACGGTCTCGACCAGCTGTCCGTCGAGGTAGACCTCGACCTCGCCCTGCGATTCGTGCTTCTCGGTGACGTACTGGATCCCGGTTCCCTGGAACGTGTACTCGAAGGCCGCTCCGTTCGTCTCGACGTAGTGGACGTCGTCGCCGTGGTCGCCCAGCCCGCGGTTGTTGCTGTCGCCCCAGGACCCGCTGTAGCCGATGCGTGAATCGTCGTCGTTCAGGGTCACTGTCAGCCCGGTGGCGGGCGGTTCGGGCGTGCCTCCACCCGGGGTGTCGGACACCGCGACGGTGAAGGGCTGCGATGTCGCAGGCACCTCGTTGCCGTCGTTGCGCACCCACGCCCCGTCGTAGCCGACCCGCAGCGAGTCGTCGTTGACGGTGAGTGCCGCCTGCTTCGCGGGCGTCACCTTCAGCAGGCGCACGCCGTGGATCGGCACGCTCTCGGCGGTGAAGCCCTCCGCTTCCGATCCCAGGTTCTTGCCGGCCCAGAGATCGCGGACCTTCGCGGAGCCGTCGAGTCCGATGTCGGACCAGTCGACCGTGATGTCGGCGTCTGCACGGCCCAGGTTGTACAGCGCCACGGTGTAGGTGCCATCCGGGTTCAGTGCGTACCAGACCTGCTGCTTCGTCGCCGTCGAGACGGGGCGAGCGGGCACGCCTGCCTGGTTCACGGCGATGACCTCGCGGTTGGTGATCAGCTCGAGCCCGTACTCGTCGAGGTTCGTCAGATCGTTGCCCAGGTACATCGGCGCCGCGGAGGTGGCCCAGAGCGTCGTCGCGGTGCGGCGTTCGTCGCGCGTGAGGCCGTCCATCTTCCCGTTGCCCACGTTGAGGGAGTCGAGGTCGTTCCAGCCTGCGGGCCCGGCGTGGCGCCACCAGTCCGAGAGCCTCGGGAACAGGCGAGCGACGTTCTCCCAGGTGGTCAGGGCCTCATCGCCGCAGTAGCATTCGACGTCCCAGTCGATGCGCCAGCCGTCTGCATACTGCTTCCAGTAGTCCGCGTAGTCGATGTCGACGGCCCAGGAGAGCTCGAACCAGATGTCGTTGCGGTCGAGCGCCCGCGACCAGGCGGCGACCTCCTCGCGGGCGTCCATCGACAGGTCGCTGATTCCGGAGCCGGGGGTGACGCTGTCGAACTTGATGAAGTCGACTCCCCATTCGCCGAGCAGATCGGCGATCGAGTCGATGTACTTCTCGGTGCAGGGGTTGTCGAAGTCGAGTCGGTACCCGAAGCCCCAGTAGTCGCCCTGCTGGAGAGGCTGCTTGAGCAGATTCTCGGTCGTGCAGCCGGGAGCGCCGTAGATCGGGAGCGCCTTCTGCGCCGTCTCGAGGCTCATCCCGGGAATCAGATACAGACCCACCTTCTGGCCGTTGTCGTGCACGTGGTCGATCACCGCGTCGAGCCCGTCGGGGAACAGCGTCGTGCTGGGAATGGGGCGTCCGTACTCGTCCTGGCCTCCGTTCCAGCCGGCGTCGATGTTGATGTAGTCGTAGCCGAAATCCTGGAGCTTGTCATGCATGGCATCCGACTGAGCCATGATCTGATCGGCGGTGATCCACTGGCCTCCTTCGTACACCTGCATGCTGTAGCTGCTCCAGCCCATGTAGGGGGCAGTCGATCGGTTCGAGATGCCGTCTTCGGTCTCGTCCGCAGGCGTGCGCGTCGCATCCGCCGGTGGCTCCTGCTCCGGGGTGCTCGAGGGAGCAGGTTCCGGTGCCGGCTCTTCAGTCGGTGCCGGCTCTTCGGTCGGTGCCGGGTCGTCCGTCGGCGCGGGAGCCGTCGTCGGCGTCGTCTCCGGCGCCGGAGTCGGTTCCGGTGTCGCCTCGGTGGCCCAGCTCGCGCCAGGTGCCAGAGCGAGGACGATCGCTGTCGCGGCGAGTGCCGCGGTCAACGAGGCCGCTCTCCTTCTCTGTCGGTGTGCGTTCATTGCTTTCCTCTCGTTCGACTGCTCTGTCGGGGGATGGGAAGGAGGTGTGACCGTCAGCCGTCTGCGCGCCTGATCTCGATGAGCATCGCCTGCTGCGGATTGAGCGTCGGCAGGGGGACGCCGGCGGTGACGAGGACGGACCCCGGCATCTCGACCGGGACGGCGACGGCGGCCGTCACCCACTCGGGGTCTCCACCGTGTCTGCTCGACGCGCCGAGATCTTCGCGGATCCGGACGGTGTACGGCGCAGCGGCATCCAGTCCGGGAAAACGCACCCGACCGGACTGGCCCGATGCCGATGTCGTGAACCGGCTCCAGGTGAACAGCGCTTCGGATGCGTCTCGGGCCACGATTCCCGAGAGTGATGTCGCGGGATCCGCGAGGTCCGCGTTGACGACGCGACCGCTGTGCAGCAGGTCGCGGAATTCGCGGTACATCGCGGTCCAGCGGGCGATCGCCGCCAGTTCGCCGTCGTCGACGACGGTGAGGTCCTGCTCGATGCCGGCGTGCGCGGTCAGCGACGTCGCCAGACGGAACGACAGATCGGTGGTGCGGGCGGTGGTGTGCGATCGCGCGGAGCCGAGGTGGGAGCCGATGAGTTCGGGAGGCACGAGGCTGCGCGTCCACCGCTCGATCTGGACGCGTTCGACCGGATCGTTGCAGTCCGAGGCCCAGACACGATCGGTGCGGTCGAGGATCCCGAGGTCGATGCGTCCGCCGCCGCCCGAGCATGTCTCGATCTCGAGCCCCGGGTGCCGCGACCGCAGCTCGTCGAGCAGGCGGTAGAGCGCGGCCGTCTGCCGGTGCACGCTGGGCCTGTCCCCATCGCCGCCGCGACTGACCGCTTCGAGAAGATCGCGGTTGTGATCCCATTTCAGGTAATCGATCGAGTGCTCGCGCACGAGAGCGTCGAGACGCGCGAGAAGGTAGTCGTACGCCTCGGGGCGCGCGATGTCGAGAACGTGCTGCGACCGGGATTCCGGGCCGAGGCCCTCGGCCGGACCCAGTACCCAGTCCGGATGGGCGCGCGCGAGATCGGAGTCGAGATTGATCATCTCGGGCTCGAACCAGAGACCGAACTGCATCCCCTGAGCACGCACGACATCGACGAGGGGCCCGAGTCCGTCCGGCCACACCTCATCGTCGACGAACCAGTCGCCCAGGCCGGCATCTGCTTCGCGGCGTCCGCGGAACCAGCCGTCGTCGAGCACGATGCGCTCGACCCCCACCTCCGCCGCACGCTCGATCAGCGCGGTGAGGCGCTCGAGGTCGTGGTCGAAGTAGACCGCCTCCCAGGTGTTGAGCACCAGGGGTCGCGGCGAGCGCGGATGCGTCGGACGCGCGCGCAGGCGCCCGTGGAGTCGGTCGCTGATGGCGTCGAGTCCGCTGTCGGACCAGAGGAACAGCGCGGTCGGTGCGTCGTAGCGGTCGCCGTCTTCGAGGATGATCTCGCCTGGGTGGAGCTCCTCGCCGGCTCCGATGACCGAACTGAACACGCCAGCGCCCTCGGGAAGGCGCTCGGCGAGGTACTGCTGTTCACCGCTCCACGCGAGGTGCACGGCCCAGATCTCTCCGTGCCGGAAGCCGAATCCGGCGGTTCCGGCCGCGAGCAGGAAGGGCGAGTCGTGTCCCGGCTTGCCGCGGTGCGCGGCGCGACGGTGGGTGCCGAAGCCGAAGGGCGAACGCTGCGGGGAGCGCTCACGGCACCACTTCCCGGTGAAGTCGAGGATCTCGGTCGCGCGCTCGGGGAGCGGAAGCAGCGACAGCACGGCGCCCACCGTGTAGGGGGTCCGACCGATGCGCGGACTGAGGGCGGCGTCGCGTGCGAGGGACGTGTCGACCGCGAGAACTCCGTGCGGGTCGAGGTGATATGCGAGTTCGGTGCGGATGCCGCTGATCGTGTCGTCGAACCGGAGGACGATGCGCCCGCCGACGCCGTCGGACGGGATCTCGACATCGTGTCCCACGAGTCGAGGTCGGGGGGTCGTGGCGCGTCCGCTCGCGTGACCGGAGAGAGCTGCGGTTCCCGACCAGCCCTCGTGCTCGGTGGGCAGTGCGGAGAAGGCACGCGGGATGTCGGGGGAGTTGTTCAGCTGGGCGGGCCCGGCCGTGAGGGCGAGCGCCGAGACGGCTGCGGGATCGAGGTCTCCGAGGTCCGCGCCCCAGTGCAGCACACGGGGGATCGGGTCGGAGATCTGGACGATGAAGGCGGCACCAGCGGCGCGGAGTGCGACGACGGTGTCTGCACGGGAAGTCATGGGATGAGACCCTCCGGTAGTTACTTGACAACGTCAATAAATCACGTTTGAGATGGACGTGCAAGCGATCCCTCGAAATCGCCGACCGGAAATCGAGCGTTTACTTTTTCGGCTCGGCGTGATTTTATTACGACGTAAAGTAATCCTGCCCTGGGAGGGCGATCATGAAGCTCAGTGCTGAGCACGCACCACCGGTCGAGATCTCGCCGCCGAGTCCTCGACGCACCGACGCACGTTCGCGATTCGTCCGCAGCCTGCGCCGCTACTGGCAGCTGTACCTGCTGCTGCTCCTGCCCGTCATCTGGTTCATCGTGTTCCGATACGTGCCGATGGCCAACGCGGTCATCGCGTTCAAGAACTACAACCCCATCGACGGCGTGTGGGGGAGTCCCTGGGTGGGAGTCGACAACTTCACCGCACTCTTCCGCAACCCGGTGTTCCCCAAGCTCATCGGCAACACGTTCATCCTCGCGGTCTACACCCTCATCGCGAGCTTCCCGCTGCCGATCATCCTCGCGATCCTGCTCAACGAGGTCCGACTGCGGTTCTTCACCCGCACGGTCCAGCTCGTCACGTACGCGCCGTACTTCATCTCCACCGTCGTGATCGTGTCGATGACGATCCTGCTGCTGTCTCCACGCGTGGGCCTCCTGGGCCGGACGCTGAGCTTCTTCGGCGCAGGTCAGGTCGATCTGCTGGCGAGCGCCGACTTCTTCCGGCACATCTATGTGGCGACAGACATCTGGACGACCACCGGGTACTCCGCGGTCATCTACCTCGCCGCCCTCGCGTCCGTGGACACCTCCCTCTACGAGGCCGCCAAGATCGACGGCGCATCACGGCTGCAGAAGATCTGGTACGTCGACCTGCCGTCCCTGCTGCCGACAGCGACGATCATCCTGATCCTCGGGGTCGGCAACATCATGGCGATCGGGTTCGAGAAGGCGTTCCTCCTGCAGAACGCACTGAACCTCTCGACGTCGGAGATCATCCCGACGTACGTCTACAAGACCGGCATCCTGAACGCCAACTTCAGCCTCGGAGCCACCATCGGACTCTTCAACGCCGTCATCAGCCTCGTGCTCCTGCTCGTCGTCAACGGCATATCCAAGCGAGTGACAGGAAGTGGGCTGTGGTGAGCACCGTGATCAGAGAGCAGCCCCTGCTCACCGAGGAGATCGTCGTCGGATCGGGCTCAGGGCGCGGCCGCCGCCGACGGGACCCCCTGGCCTCCGGGGTGAAGGTGAAGGAGACCAGAGCGGATCGCGTCTTCGTGATCGCCGCCTACCTGCTGTTGACGGTCTTCCTGCTCGTCGTGCTCCTGCCACTGCTGAACATCGTCGCCAGCTCGTTCTCCAGCCCTCAGGCGGTGTCATCCGGCCGGGTGCTGTTCTGGCCCGTCGACTTCACCCTCCGTGGGTACACCGAAGCTCTCAACAACCCCGCGATCCTCCGCGGATTCGGCAACTCTGTGTTCTACACCGTGGTCGGCACGATCATCAGCGTCGCCGGGACGGTCGCCATCGCGTATCCGCTGTCCAGGGCGAACCTGTTCGGGCGCAAGACCCTCACCGGCGGCGTCGTCTTCACGATGCTGTTCTCCGGCGGAGTGATCCCGATGTACATCGTCGTCCAGTCGCTCGGCCTGCTCGACACCCGATGGTCGATGCTCCTCCCGAACGCGATCGGCGTCTGGCAGGTGATCATCGCGATGGTCTACTTCCGCTCGTCGATCCCCGACGAGGTCTACGAGGCGGCACAGCTCGACGGTGCGAGCGAACTCCGCATCCTCTGGACCATCGTGCTGCCGCTCGCCAAGCCGCTGCTCGCGGTCATCGCGCTGATGTACGCGATCATGCAGTGGAACTCGTACTTCGACGCGCTGCTCTATCTGCGCGACGCCGACCTGCAGCCGCTGCAGCTCGTGCTGCGAGGCATCCTCATCCTCAACGACGGCGGAGGCGGCGGTGACCTGGCCGCCCAGCTCGAACGTCGAGAGCTCGCCGACCTGCTCAAGTACTCGACCGTCATCATCGCCACCGTGCCGATGCTGATCGTGTACCCGTTCGTCGCGAAGCACTTCAGCAAGGGGATCATGGTCGGCGCCGTCAAGGGCTGACCACTCCTCTCACAGACCCACCACACACACCCGCACACCTGAACCGGTCAAAGGAGATTCCGGCAATGACACACCGCATCACACGAGGCGCGATCGCGGCGGTCACCGTCGTCGCGACGGGACTGGCGCTCGCCGCCTGCACCCCGGCGAGCGACGACAACGGCCAGCTCGTCGCATTCGGCCCGCAGGGCGAGAACGGCTCGCTCAAGGACAATCTGTTCACCCAGGAGGTCGAGAAGAAGTTCGACATCGACTTCGACTGGCAGACCACGACCTACGACGGCAGCGTCGCGGGGGAGAAGCGACAGATCTCGCTCGCCAGCGGCGACTACCCCGACGCGTACTTCCTCGTGCCGTGGGTCGACGGATTCTCGCGCAATGAGATCCTCAAGTACGGGCAGCAGGGGGTGCTCGTGCCCCTCGAAGACCTCATCGACGAATACGCCCCCAACCTCGCCGAGCGATTCGAGGAGAAGCCCGATTGGAAGCAGTCGGTCACCGCGCCTGACGGCCACATCTACGCGATCACCCAGTGGAGCGAGTGCTTCCACTGCAGCTACCCGTCGAAGCTCTGGATGAACACGACCTGGCTCGACGCCCTGGGACTCGAGCAGCCGACCACCACCGAGGAGCTGCGCACGGTGCTGCGCGCCTTCAAGGACGGCGACCCGAACGGCAACGGCGCCGCCGACGAGGTGCCGCTGAGCGGCTCGGCGTCGGAGCCGATCATCAACTATCTGATGAACGCCTTCACCTATGCGCCGGTCGGCGGACCCTCGAGCCCGCCACCTCTCGTGCTCGACGGCGATGAGGTCGCGCTCAACGCCACCTCGGACAGCTGGCGGGCGGGGCTGGAGTACATCACGTCGCTGGCGCAGGAAGGGCTGCTCGACACCGGGGCGTTCACGCAGAACGGCGACGCCCTCAAGGCGCTCGGAGACAGCGGGGACGCGCAGATCCTCGGCTCCGCCGTCACGCTGCACCCGTACGTGTTCGTCTCGGCGGACTCTCCTGACGGACGTGACAAGAACTACGACGCGGTCGCGCCGATCGCGGGTCCGGACGGCACTCAGCTCGCCACGTGGCGGTCGCCGGTGAATCCGGTGGGCACGTTCGCGCTGACCAACAAGTCGACCGAGGACGAGCGCATCGAGGCCATCAAGCTGCTCGACTACCTCGCGACGGACGAGGGCCAGATCCGCGCGTCGATGGGACCGGAGGGGGAGGCGTGGGTGCCCGCGGTCGACGGCGACCTCGCGCTCGACCCCGAGCTCGAGCCGACATTCCGTCCCATCACGTATGACGAGACCTCCAACGCCGCGTGGCGTTCGATGTCGCAGTACTGGGACTCGCTGGAGTTCCGCAACGCCCAGGTCGTGCCGGAGGACATCTACACGCCCGACGGATACGAGCGACGTCTGCTCTACGCGACGCAGGAGTACGAGCCCTTCCAGCCCGACGAGAGCGTGATCTTCCCGATCGAGAAGCTGTGGCCCGACCTCGAGACCTCGGCCGAGCTCGCGGAGCTGCAGACGAACATCGCCACCTACATCACGCAGGCCCAGGCGGAGTTCGTCACGGGGCAGCGCGACATCACGGACGACGGCGCGTGGGACGCGTACGTCGCCGACATCGAGGGCCTCGGGCTCGCACGCTACCTGGAGCTGCTGCAGACCGCGTACGACGCACTCTGATCGACACGGGATGCGCGGGACGGATCATCCGTCCCGCGCATCTCTGCATTGCGGACCGTGGCGGGCTGGGCGCGAGAAGGGGACGGATGCCGATGGCATCCGTCCCCTTCTCTTCCGCTCGTCCCGAACGGTCAGCGCACGAGCGACTGGATGGCGGCGGCGGATGCGCCTCGCGCCCAGTCCTCGAAGGTGTGCGGACGGGTCAGGATGCGGCAGCGCGCCGCAGCGCCGAACGCGTGCGCCTCGAACGCGTCGTGCAGGGTCTTCTCGAACAGGTCGAAGTCCGAGACGCCCTCGCCGCCGATGATGACGACCTCGGGACCGGTGAGGTTCACGAGGGTGGCGATGGCCGTGCCGATGAGGCGGGCCGCTTCGCGGAATGCGGCGTCGGCGTCGGCGTCTCCGGCGTGGGCGAGAGCCACGGCTTCATCGATCGCGACCGGCCGGCCGAGGGCACCGGAGACCGCCGCCTCGATCGCTCCGGTCGAGGCGGCGGCCTCGACGCAGCCGCGACGCCCGCACGGGCAGACGAGTGCCGGATCGGCGAGCGGCAGGTGCCCGATCTCGCCCGCGACACCGAACGCCCCGCTCACGACCTCTCCGTTGAGGTGCAGTCCGCTGCCGATCCCGCGTCCGATGGTGACGATCGCGAACGAGGCGGTGCCGAGCCCGACACCGAACCAGTGCTCTCCGATCGTCAGCGCGTGCACGTCGTTCTCGAGCGTGACGGGCCAGGGGAGGCGCTCCTGGAGCAGGTCGCCGAGCGGCACGTCCGCCCACCCCATGATGTTCGACTCGCGCACGATCCCGGCGATGCTGTCGACGTCACCCGACACCGACACTCCGACTCCCGCGATGGCCGACGCGCTCTCGCCGAGCTCGGCCGCGAGCGCGGCGACGACGTCGGAGATGGCGTCGATGACGGTGTGCGGATCGTCGGCGGGAAGCGCACGACGGGTGCTGGCGAGCACGGTCGTGGCGAGATCGGTCGCGACGGCGATGATCTCGTCGACGTTGACCTTGACGCCGATCATGACCATCGACTCGAGGACGATGGAGACGGGGCTCACCGGGCGTCCGGGGGTGCCGTCGCGGTGCGAGGCGGGCGGCGCGTCGACGAGGCCGGCCGCGACGAGCGGGGCCACCGCCTTCGTGACGGCGGCCTGGGAGAGCCCCGTCTGGCGGGCGATGTCGATCCGGCTGATGGGACTGCGCGTCAGGATCGTCTCGAAGACCCGTGATCCCGCGTCGGACGCCGAGCGGATCAGGGTGGTTCGCGCTGCGGTGTCGTGGTCCATCAGGTCCTTCGTGTCGTGTCGGCTATCGTAGCGAATCCGCCGTGAGGCGGTCGGCTGTGCAGGCCCAGGTGCTCGGCCGCGAACTCCAGGGCGTTCTCCTCGTCGAGGTCTCCGCCGGCCTCGTGCCCGTTGTACGGCCACAGGACCACGGTCTTATGGCCGCCGTACGCGGCGAATGCGGGCAGCACGGTCTCGGGCGGCGCGATGCCGTCGAGGAGTCCCGTGCTCAGCAGAGCCGGGGCCGTCGCACGCTTCGCGTGGTTGATCCCGTCGAAATATCGGAGCGTCTCGAGAGCCGCTGCGGCGTCGCCGCGCCGATCCGCGAAGTACTGGGTGAGCAAGGTGTACGGGTGCTCGGTGCTCAGCGTGGCGGCCCGGTCGAGTTCGCAGAGGAAAGGTGCCTGCACGATCGCGACAGCGAGGTCGGGGACCAGGCCGGCGATCGCCAGCGCGATTCCACCTCCCTGGCTCGCGCCGACCGCGCCGACGCGATCCGCGTCGACGACGTCGACGGCACGGAGCGCGTCGACGGCTCGCACGGCATCCGCATACACCCTGCGGTAGTAGTACTCCTGAGGCGAGCGGATGCCGCGGGTGAGGAATCCGCCGGCGGACGGACCGCCGTCGGCATGATCGTCATCGGTGTCGCCGTGTCCCTGCCCCCGCGCGTCCACCACCAAGTGCGCGTAGCCCGCGGCAGCCCACCGCAGATCGCGCAGGGCATGACCTCGGCCGTTGCCGTAGCCGAAGAACTGCACGAGCCCGGGGAGGGGCTCCGCGGCACCGTGCGGCACGCGCAGCCAAGCATGGATCGGTGTTCCGCCGTACCCGCGGAACGACACGTCGTACACGTCTATCTGAGTCAGACGCGTGGGCATCGGGGTCACGGAGAGGTCGAGCGGAAAGCTCCGAGTGCGAGCGATCGTGTCCGCCCAGAAGGCATCGAAGTCATCAGGCTCGGTCTGCGTGGTGGGGGCGACGACATCACGCACCTCACCGCGCACGGGACTCCTCCTGGTCGGCCGACGCGGAGAAGAGAAGATCATGATCGGCGAGGTCGATCCGAGCGCCCGGCGGCACAGCGATGATCGCCTCCCGCTCGCCGTTCGAGACGGAGACCTCCCTGTCGCGCTCGCCGGGGTTGCGGAGAGCACCCGAGATCACCCGCCCGTCCGCCCAGGCGAGGTCGAGCACGAGGCCCGGTCGCACGGCGATGCCCTGGACGTCTCCGTGGGTCCAGGATGCGGGGAGCGCGGGAAGCAGACGCACTGTGCGGCCGTGGCTCTGCACGAGCATCTCGGTGATCGCGGCGGGGAATCCGAGGTTGCCGTCGATCTGGAAGGGCGGATGCGTGCTGAGGAGGTTGGGGAGCAGGCCTCCCCACTCCGAGCCGTCGACGGGCCCGTGCCGCGTGGCGTCGCCGTCGAACGGCGTCAGCGCCTCCTCGAGCAGCGATGCGGCGATGTCGCCCTGCCGTGCCCTGGCACGCAGTGCCACCTTCCACGCCCAGGACCAGCCCATGGCTCCCGGCCCGCGTGCGTCGATGAGCGCCACAGACGCGTCGAACAGCTCCGGAGTCCGCTCGGGCGTCACCTGGTCGAGCGGGAAGAGTCCGACCACGGGGGAGAGGTGCCGGTGCAGCGGTTCATGCTCGTCGACCTCTTCGGACCATTCGAGCAGTCGGCCGTCGGAGCCGATGCGCAACGGAGCGAGGGCTGCCAGCGCCTCGCGCACCTCGGCTTCCAGTGCGTCGTCGATGCCGAGTCGGCGGATCGCGACGAGCGCGCGCTCGAAGAGCGAGCCGATGAGGCTGAGATCCGACGTCGCGGTCAGGCCGAGCGGCGTCGGCAGACCTTCGGCGGCCACATAGGAGTTCTCGGGGGCCGTCGACGGCGAGGTGTGCAGGTGCCCGTCGGGGCCCGGAGTCAGCCAGTCGAGGCAGAACTCCACCGCGCCCCGCATCAGCGGCCAGATGCGAGCGCGGAGCAGCTCATCGTCGCCACCGAACTCGTACGCGTCCCAGAGATTGTGGGTGAGCCAGACTCCGCCCATCATCCAGATCGCCCAGCTCGCCGCCCCGTGCCCGTCGCCGACCGGCAGGCTCCACCCCCAGACGTCGCTGTTGTGATGGGCGACCCATCCGCGCGTTCCGTACAGCTCCCTGGCGGTGTCGGAGCCGGTGCGGGCGAGGCGCTCGACGAGGGAGATCAACGGCTCGAGGACATCAGGATCGAGCAGCATCGGCGCCGCCCAGTAGTTCATCTCGGTGTTGATGTTGATCGTGTAGTTCGACGACCAGGCCGGTTGCAGCTGGTCGTTCCAGATCCCCTGCAGGTTGGCCGCAGGGCTGCCGGCACGAGAGCTCGACGCGAGGAGGTACATCCCGAATTCGGCGGCGATCGTCGCGCGGAGCAGGGGGTCGGAGCCGCGGAGAACGTCGCGATCGACGCTCCACTCGCCCTCACGCCGACTGCCGATCGCGAATCGCGCCCGAGTCATGCGGCGCCGGTCGGCGACGTGCTCGGCGAGGAGAGACGAGGCGTCGCGCTGAGCCGCGGCCTCCGCCCTCTCTCGTGCGCGATCCCGGATCGCCTCGCGTGAGGCGGTCCGCCAGTCCCCGTCGGCGTCGGCCCACCACGACCCGGCGCGCGACGAAGTGGACAGGGCGATCAGCAGGCGGCGGGCATGGCGGACGACGATGCGATCGTCGTGGCGACCCACCTCGCCATCCGAGTCGAGGGAGACGGCGACGGCCGCGTAGGCGTCGAACTCGGCATCGTCGTCGGCATAGCGCAGGGGGTCGACGGAGTCCTCGTGCAGCGGGGCGCCGTCGATCGGAACCTGCACATCCAGCACGAGCGCGTCGGACGCGTCGACGACGCGACCGCGGAGCGGGGTGGACAGCTCGACGGTGGTCTCGAACTCGTCGTCCGAGGTGAGCTCGATGATCAGGGCGCGAGCCGGAGCCGAGACCCAGGACCGTCGCGTCACTCGGCCGGCGGGGGTGCGCAGTGACTCGACGAGGGTCGCCCTGTCGAGATCGAGGATGCGAGCGGGGACGGTCTCATCCGATCGAGCGTCCGCCACGCGCACGAGCAGATCGGCGAGAGGGAGGAACTCCTGCGAGTAGGGACCCTCGAACGCCATCAGCAGCTCCTCCGCCCGGCGCACGTCGGCGGCTGCGAGGGCCTCGCGCACAGCCGCGAGCCGTTCGGGGCCGGCACCCCCGGCGCGCACCTTCTGCAGTGCACGCGCGGGGCCGTCGGGCGTTCCCGACCAGATCGTCGAGTCGTTCAGCTGATAGTGGCCGTCGGAGCCGCCGAACGCCATCGCGCCGATGCGGCCGTTGCCGAGGGGCGTCGCCTCCTCCCAGCGGGTGGCGGGGGCGTCCCAGGTGAGGCGCAGGGTGTCGGTCATCGCACTCCGGTGTGTTCGATCGATCTCGATGTCACCGTCAGCGTAGGCGGCATTAATTGCCGCTGTCAAGTAATCCGACCGCCCTGCGCCTGACCAGGTCAGAACTGCAGGAGAACCTTGCCCACCCGGCCCGCGGTGTTGCTTGCGCGGACTGCCTCTGCGGCATCCGCCGCATCGAAGACGCCGGCGACGGGCAGGGTCAGCGTGCCGTCGCTGACGCGCTGGATCAGTTCGCCGAACAGGGCGCCGCGCGTGCCGGCATCCATGGTCTGGATCACCTTGCTGCCCCAGAAGCCCTTGACGGTCGCCTGCTTGAAGATGACGTCGCCCGAGGCGATCTCCATCGTGGGGGAGTTCATGGCACCGAACGCGACGAGAGTGCCACCCTCGCCGAGGAGCGACAGGACGTCGCCGGCCGACGAGCCGCCCACCGAGTCGATGCCGAAGGCGACGTGCGCGCCACCGGTGATCGCGGCGACCTGCTCGCGCCAGTCGTTCGCATCCGTGGAGACCACGTTCTCGATGCCCTGCTCGCGCAGTTCGTCGACCCCGGCCGAGCGCCGGACGAGCCCGATGACGTTGACGCCACGAGCGGCGCCGAGCTGTGCCAGCATGCGACCGACCGCGCCGTTCGCCGCGTTCTGGACGATCCAGTCGCCCTTCTCGGCGCCCAGGAAGTGCAGCAGGCTGATGGTGCTGAACGGCATCGACACGAGCTGCGCGGCGCTCTCGTCGCTGAGCGACTCCGGCACGGGGATGAGGCCCGCGGCGTTCGCGACGACGTACTCCGCCCAGGCGCCGAAGGTGCCGCCCGTCGCGACGCGCTGACCGACGGAGAGATCGTCGACGCCCTCGCCGAGAGCATCCACGATTCCCAGAGCCTCGGTGCCCGATGCTGCCGGGAGCTCCGGCTTGAAGCCGTAGGTGCCGCGGATCGTCCACAGGTCGTGGTTGTGGATGGGGGAGAGGACGATCTTCAGTCGGACCTGGCCGGGGCCGGGCTCCGGCATCGGACGCTCGGTGACGGTGAGGACCTCTTCGGGTTCTCCGAAGGTCTCGTGGGTGAGGGCGCGCATGATGTTCTCCTTGTGGGATCGGTCGTGGTGGAGGTCGAGCGGGATCAGTCGTCGGAGACGGTGATCGCGACGTCGATGTTGCCGCGCGTCGCGTTGGAGTACGGGCAGACCTGGTGGGCGGCGTCTGCGAGCGCCTGAGCCTGCTCGTGCGGAAGGTCGGGGATGACGACCTCGAGCTGCACGGCGAGGCCGAATCCGCCCTCGCCGTTCGACCCGATCTGCACGCGGGCCCCGACCGACGAATCGGTGATCTTCACCTTCTGCGCACGCGCGACGGTCTGCAGTGCGGAGTGGAAGCAGGCGGCGTACCCGGCCGCGAACAGCTGCTCGGGGTTGGCGCCGTCGCCGCTGCCGCCCATCTCCTTCGGGATGGCGAGGTCGAGGTCGAGTCGGCCCTCGCCTGTGGTGACGCGGCCGTTTCGTCCGGCTCCGGTGGCGAGTGCTTCGGCGGTGTAGAGAGCGTCCATCGTGTGGACTCCTTCCGGGTTGCGGGTTGGGGTCAGTCGGCGAGCTGCAGGCGTGCGGTGAGCTCCTGCAGCTCGGTGATCAGGCGGTGACGCTGGTCGTCGTCCTGCATTCCGGCGAGGGCGGCGATCTTGGTGTGAACCGGAGCGACTTCAGTGCGCAGAGCCATGCCGGTGTCGGTCAGTCGCACGGTGACGACGCGCTCATCGGCCGTGCTGCGGGCCCGCGCGACGTAGCCCGCCTGCTCGAGGCGGCGGACCAGGGGGGAGAGGGTGCCGGAGTCGAGCTGCATGGCGTCGCCCAGCGAGCCGATCGTCTGCTCGCCCTCCATCCAGAGGATCGCGAGCACGAGGTACTGCGGGTAGGTCAGACCCCACGGCGCCAAGAGGGCACGGTACGCCTGCGTCGTCGCTCGGGCGGCGGAATACAGCGAGAAGCACACCATCTCATCGGTCACGGCCATACCTCGAGTATTGCACGCGATTAAATTGTGCACAACCTATCTGAGCTCGTCGACCGGACGACGCCGTTCGCTCAGAGGAGCCCCGAGATGCCCTTCTGCAGTTGGAGGGCGCCGATCACGAGCAGCAGAGCGGCGTTCATCACGTGGGTGTTTCCGGCGACCCATCGTCGGGCGGAGTCGAGCAGCGGCTGCGAGCGCTCGCCTCGGATCGCGACGTAGAACACCGGCATCGCGATGGGCAACGTCCCGACGACCACGAACGCCAGGGCGACCCAGACCGCGTCGTCGCCGACCTGCGCGAGCGAGATGTCGAGCGCTGCGATGATGGCGCAGGACGCGTCGACGGGGTTCAGCACGAAGAGCGCCAGCCCGAGGAATCCGGTGCGCACGGGGCGGAACGTCTCGACGGCATGCAGCCACCCCGGCAGCTGCGGAGCGGCCGCGACCACCTGCTGCGGCGAGGATGCGGCGGCCATCTGACGGATGCGCGCAGAGCCCTTGCGGTAGACCCAGACGGCGGCGCCCGCGAGGAACAGTCCGATCAGCAGACGGAGGATCGGCACCCAGAGCGGCGGTTCGCGAAGCCCGTGCACCTCGAAGACGGTGAAGAGCCAGAGAGCCAGTGTCAGGAGGCCGGCGAGTCCCACGACCCACCCGATCAGGAACGCGATGCCGTTCGCACTCGCTCGTCGGGAGAGCAGCACGGCCACCAGAGCCATGATCGCCAAGGGGCTGAGGACGACTCCGAGCGCGACGGGGATGAGTGTGACCAGCAACTCACCCATGGTCGGCCCCATCCGTCATCGCGAACCTTCCCGCGCACGGTCCGGCGCGCTGATCTCAGAGTGCACCGAGGACGGCGCGGATGGCGTGTCCCTCACCCGATGCGGGTGAGGGCTCACGGGACGGTGTCGTCGGTGACGTGGCGACGTGGAATCGCTCCCACCGACTGGTGATCGTCAGGGAGACATGCTCTTGTCCGATATACCGCCCGTCGCTACCTTGAGGGCATGGCCTCCCCCACGCGCCTGTCTCGTCCTGTACCCGCTGTGCGCTTCCGCCCTCCGGAACGACAACCGGGAGGCGTGCGGCGAGCGCGGGTGAACGATGCACTGATCGAGGCGGCGAGAGGGCGGCATCTCAGCGTCCTCAGCGCTCCGAGCGGGTACGGCAAGACGACGGCGGTCGCCGAATGGGCATCCGGCACCGACGAACTCGCCTGGCTTGCTCTGACTCCGTCGGATGCGGAAGCCGGATTCCTCGCGCAGGGAGTGGTCGATGCGCTGATCGTCGGCAGTGAGCGAGCGGGCCGCTCCCTCGCCCTCAAGTAAAGAGACGCGTGTGCGTCGAGGAGAGGAAGCACCATGGATCTGCAGCTGCACGGGAAGACGGCGTTCATCAGCGGCTCGACGCAGGGCATCGGGTTCGCGATCGCCTCCGCGCTCGCCCGCGAAGGCGTGGACGTGACGGTGAACGGACGTGATGAGCAGCGTGTGGATGCGGCGGTCCGGCGACTGCGTGCGGAGCACCCCGGCTCGACGGTCTCAGGGCTGGCGGCGGACTTCGCGAGGCGAGAAGAGGTGGAGCGACTGACGGAAGCCTTGGGCGACGTCGACATTCTCGTCAACAATGTGGGAATCTTCGGCCCTGCCGAGTTCGAGACGATCACGGACGACGACTGGAGTCGATACTTCGAGGTGAACGTCATGAGCGGAGTCCGGCTGTCCCGCCACCTTCTCGGAGGCATGCTTGCGCGGGGGTGGGGCCGCATCGTCTTCATCAGCAGCGAGTCCGGGGTGAATATCCCCGCCGACATGGTGCACTACGGCACGACGAAGGCCGCGATGGCCGCTCTCGGCAGCGGGCTGGCCAAGCGCACCAGAGGCACCGCCGTGACTGTGAACACGATCCTCGGAGGGCCGACGTATTCGGACGGGGTGGCGGCGAGCGTTGCAGCCGTGGCAGAGGCGCAGTCCCTTCCGCCCGAGGTGGTGAAAGCCTCCATCATCGGTCAGAACCGTACGACGCTGCTCGAGCGGTTCATCGAGCCCGATGAGATCGCGAGTCTGGTGACCTACATCGCCAGTCCTCGCTCATCGGCTACCAACGGCGCGGCGCTGCGGGCGGAGGGGGGGAGTGCTCACCGCGATGCTGTAACCGGGTGCACCTCGAGATCGAAAAAACAGCACGCCGCGCTTATTGCTAGCTAAGCTAGTAGTCATGGAACGCTACATTCGCCTGCGCTGGGTGGGCCTGGTCTTCATCAGCATCGCCGTCTCGCTGATCATCGTCGACTCGACGATCGTGAATGTGGCGATTCCGGCGATCGTCGACGATCTCGGCATCACCTCCACCGAAGTGCAGTGGGTGCAGGAGGCGTACACGCTGGTGTTCGCCGCGCTGCTGCTCGTGTTCGGCAGCCTCGCGGATCGGTTCGGGCGTCGGCGCGTGATGATCATCGGAGTCGTGGTCTTCGCAGCATCCTCGGTGCTCGCGGCCTTCGCTCCGCACGGCGGGATGCTGATCCTCGCCCGTCTTGCGCAGGGAGTGGGCGGATCGATGATCCTGCCGACCACGCTGTCGATCATCAATGCCACCTTCCGCGGGCGCGAGCGGGGGATCGCCTTCGCGGTGTGGGGGTCGACGATCGGCGGAATGGCCGCTGTGGGACCGCTGCTCGGCGGATGGCTGACGACTGCCTTCTCCTGGCGGTGGGCGTTCGGGATCAACATCCCGCTGGGCATCATCATCGTCATCGGCGTGCTGCTCACGGTGGGGGAGTCGCGCAGCGACCGGACGTCGAAGATCGATGTGGTCGGGGCGATCCTCTCGGTCATCACCATGGCCAGCCTCGTGTTCGGCCTCATCGAGGGGCGCACGTACGGCTGGTGGCTCGTCGACCAACGTCCGCAGATCGGCGACTGGGCCTGGCCGCTCGATGTCTCTCCGATCCCCTTCGCCTTCGCACTGGCGATCGTGGCACTCGTCGCATTCATCGCATGGGGTGTGCATCGTGAGCGGCAGGGCACGTCCACGCTGCTTGCTCTGCGTCTGTTCTCCATCCCCTCGTTCCGCAACGGCAACATCGCGGCGACAGTCGTGTCGCTGGGAGAGTTCGGCATCATCCTCGCTCTGCCCCTGTGGCTGCAGTTCGTCCTCGGCTTCGATGCGCTGCAGACCGGGCTCCTGCTGCTCGCGCTCGCCCTCGGATCCTTCGTCGCGAGCGGTGCCGCGGGGGCGGCCAGCGGAAAGATCGCTCCGGTGTGGGTCGTCCGTGCGGGCCTCATCGCCGAGATCATCGGCGTCGCCGGAGTCGGCTTCGTCATCGCCCCCGATGCGTCGTGGGTGCCGCTGATCCCGTTCCTCTTCGTCTACGGCCTCGGTGTCGGCCTCGCCACCGCTCAGCTGACCGGCGTCGTGCTCGCCGATGTGCCGGTCGACGACAGCGGCGCGGCTTCGGGCACGCAGTCGACGTCACGACAGCTCGGTGCAGCGCTCGGGGTCGCAGTGCTCGGCACCGTGCTGTTCGCGAGCACAGCCGGGATCCTCGCGTCATCACTCGACGCTCGGGGACTCCCGGCCGAGCAGCGCGATCAGATCGTGTCGGCGGTCGTCGACAGTGCGGGCGGAGCGATCAGCGGACTGGAGGCGCAGCCCGAGACGGCTGACATCGCCGACGACGCCAAGGCCGCGTTCTCCGACGGCACGCGTTTCGCGGCGTGGACGGCGGCAGGGTTCCTGTCCCTCGGTCTCCTGTCGACGATGTCCCTCGGAGCGACCGCCAAGACCCGACGTGAGGACCAGCCCGACGCGACGTCGGCCGCCTGATTCCTTCATGTACCCCGTGGCTACTCGATGTCCCACATCGTGTAGCCGACGACGCCGGCCGGGATGAACTCCATCGGCTTCGTCAGCTCGTTCTCGATGCCTGTGATCCGGCCGGTGTCCTCGGAGATGAGGAGGGTGTTCTCGTAGGACGTCCCCTCATCGCTCACCCGGAGCCCGACCGAGTCTCGGCCGAGCCGGTCGTGCGACTCAGCCAGCACCGTGAGCCCGCTCGCATCGACGAGCATGTCGATCAGAGTGGCGTGCTGCTCGTCCGTCAGAGTCCAGTAGCTCAATAGCTGGCCGATGGCGCGCAGGAGTTCTCCCGACGAACTTCTGTTCCGGCGTCGAGAGCCTCTGCTCAGAAGTCGGTCTCGCTAGCCCTCATCGACGGTCACTGCATTGCCCCACACCCAGCACCGGAACGTCCGGTCGCCTGCCCGGAACTCGATGCCTGCGGCCAACGGTGTCGACCGCGCGAGCTTCGCATCGACCCGCACCGCTTCGGGCCCGAAGCGCACCCAGGCGCGGACCGCACGATACGGCTGCGGATAGATCGTGACGGGCTGTTCCCGGAGCGCGAGCTCGCGCTCCGTCAGGGATTGAAGAGCGCCGGCGCGCGCTGCGGTGAGGATGGTCCGATGCTGAGAGCGCATGTCGTAGTGGGCTGCCAGGCGCTTGCTCGTGCCCATGCCGGCTCCCTTCTCCGGCCCAGTGACAACGGTAGCAAGATTCGAAGATTTGTTCTATTCTCGATTCATGCGACCAGCTCCTGCTCATCTGCCTGCGACTATATGGATGGTCGACGACATCCCGTCGCGAACGGTCTTCGCCGGGCGTCGGTGGAAGGTCTCCGACATGCCCACGCGACTCTGGGACTCGATCTGGTCAGCGGCGCCGGAGTCGGAGCGAGGGTTGTACGGATGGCGGTTCCAGGGCACGGATGACGAGGGCCACTCCCTGGTGTTCGACGTCTTCCGGGGTGAGGACGGGTGGCATGTGCACCACAGCTACGACTAGGGGTCAGGCGGACGGAATCCTTGTCCCGGCTCGGTCGGTGCGCGCTATCGTGTGGGCATGACGGACTCCGGCGCGACACTCCTTGCCGCGATCATCGCGGCCGGCGTGGCAGGAGTCGGACTGATCTGGTCTGTCGTCAGCTTCATGCTGACGAGGCGGACCCAGCGAGCCACGGATGCTCGTCAGGAGTGGTCGCGCCGATTCGAGCACGCACACGCGCTCGCGTTCAGCTCCGATCTCAAGGAGGCAGCGAGCGGCCTCACGCTCATCGAGGCGCTCGCGCGTGAGCGGTGGGTCACGGACGAAGATCGGGCGACCGCGGTGAGCATCCTCTCGTCTCTCACGGGGGTGGCTGAGGCGCCGGCGGCGCAGCTGCGCGCGACGATCCTCGCGGAGGTCAGGAACCCGGCGGTCGCCGCTGCGCTCGGCAGAGTGGAGACAGGGCCGAAGGGCCGGTTCGAGGTCTACCGCGACGCGTCCGGAGACTACCGATGGCGCCTCAAGAGCGCGGGAGGCCACTACCTGGCCGTCAGTGAGGGGCATTCCAGCGAGGCTGCCGCGATGAGCTCGCTCGAACTGGCCCGTCGTGAACTCGGCAGCGAGCCACCGGAGTAAGTGGGCCGCGAGCGCAACGAGAAAGGCCGCCTGGAACCAGGCGGCCTTTCTCGATATCTCGGCTCCGCGTGCGAATTCTCATTCATGCAGCGCGTGACCCGTGTGTGCCCCCGACAGGAGTCGAACCTGCGACCTACGGTACCGGAAACCGGCGCTCTATCCACTGAGCTACGGAGGCGTACCGATCGACAATATCACTGCTCGGGAGTGGTCTCCGACCCACCGGCCTCGGTCACCGGCGCGTCGCCCAGTTCGCCGAGCGCTGCGGCCAGCTTCTCGGCGAGGTAGAGGTGACCGTCGGTCGACGGATGCTTGCGGCCGATCTCGACATCGATGACCGACAGGTAGTTCTGGTCGGTGATCCAGTTCTGTGCGACGGGGGAGATGTACCACCATCCGCGAGCGGCGGCGAGTTCACCGAGATCGGCGTCGATGCGCGCGGTCTCAGCGCCCACGGGAAGTTCGTGCGGCGCCGGCCCCAGAATCACGATCGACGCGTCCGGATACTTCGCCGCCATGGCATCCCACGCGGCGGTGACGGCTTCGCGGTATCCGGCCTCGCCCTGCGCCCGGTCGTTGATCGACCCCTGGAGGATGATCAGGTCGGGGGTGAGTGTCGGGTCCAGAGCGGCGATGCGCACACCGAAGGCCGGGCCATCGAGTCCGGGCTTGAGGTAACCGCTGCCGCGGACTCCGTCGACGATGGTCCGTCCGCCGATCAGGTCGGCGAGCTGATAGGCGTATCCGAGGGTCGGCTCGGTCGCGGCCGAGCCGTAGGTCCAGGAGTCGCCGAACACGAGAACGGTCGGATGCTCCGGAAGAAGAAGGGGAACCGGCGCGATCGCCACTGATTCGTCCGCGGCCGCCGCAGCACCGACGGGTGCCGAAGACGGCATCGGAACCCAGGGCCGCCACACGCCGAGGATGACTGCCGCGACCGCCAGGATCACTGCGACGGCGAGGCCCGCGACGGGCAGACGATAGCGGGCGGATGCGGCCTTCATGGCATGACTGTAGATCACGAATCCGCCCTCGCAAATTCGGGCGCGTGACGCGCCGTAAACTGGGAGGCCTATGAACCCTGAATCGCTCGCCACAGCCCTCCTCGCCGTCCTCGCACCGATCGCCGAGGAACGACGTCCTGGCGAGCCGTTCTCGCTGTCCGCGTCGGACATCGTCTTCGAGCGTCCGCGCAACCGCGACCACGGCGACTGGGCCTCGAACATCGCGATGCGCCTGGCGAAGCCGTTCGGCACGAACCCGCGCGAGTTGGCGCAGCAGATCGCCGACGGCCTCGCGCAGGTGGGTGGCGTGCAGACCGCCGAGGTCGCAGGGCCGGGCTTCATCAACATCCGCCTCGACGCGGCTGCCGCCGGCGCGCTGGCGAAGCTCATCGTCGAAGCCGGCGCCGAGTACGGGCACAACGACACGCAGGCCGGTCACAGCATCAACATCGAGTTCGTGAGCGCGAACCCGACCGGGCCGCTGCACATCGGTCACACTCGCTGGGCGGCGCTCGGCGATGCGATCGCCCGGGTGCTCGCAGCCTCCGGCGCGAAGGTCGCGAGGGAGTATTACATCAACGACGCCGGAGTGCAGATGGAGCGCTTCGCGAATTCGGTGCTGGCCGCCGTCAAGGGCGAACCAACTCCCGAGGGCGGGTACGCCGGCAGCTACATCGGCGATCTGGCCGCTCGTGTTCTCGTGGCGCGTCCGGACCTGCTCGAGCTCTCCGGTGACGAGCAGGTGGTCGTCACGCGGGAGCTCGCCTACGGGTTCCAGCTGGAGGAGCAGAAGCAGTCGCTCTCGAAGTTCAACGTCGACTTCGACGTGTGGTTCTCGGAGCGCACGCTGCACGCCAAGGACGCGGACGGCGTCAGCTTCGTCGATCGCGCCGTCGACCGCCTGCGCGAGCAGGGACACGTGTTCGACGACGAGGGTGCAGTGTGGGTGCGCACCACCGACTTCGGTGACGACAAGGATCGCGTGATCCGTCGCTCCAACGGCGAGTACACGTACTTCGCCGCCGACGCCGCGTACTACCTGAACAAGGGGGACCGCGGCTTCGAGTACAAGCTGTACCTTCTCGGAGCCGACCACCACGGCTACGTCCACCGCCTCAAGGCGATCGCCGGCGCCGCCGGGGAAGACCCCGAGAAGAACGTCGAGGTGCTGATCGGTCAGCTGGTCTCGGTCGGGGGAGCGCGGCTGAGCAAGCGTGCGGGCAACATCATCGAGATGGACGATCTGCGCGAATGGCTCGGCACCGATGCGCTGCGCTACTCGCTCGAGCGCTCGCCTGCTGACTCCCCGCTCGCTCTCGATCCTGAGCTGCTGCAGAAGCGCACGAACGACAACCCGGTGTTCTACGTGCAGTACGCGCATGCCCGCACGCACAACGTGGCCCGCAATGCCGCCGACTCCGGTGTGGATCGCTCGGAGTTCGCGCCCGAGACGCTCACGCATGAGACCGAGAGCGCTCTGCTCGGCGCTCTGCAGGAGTTCCCTCGCATCGTGGCGTTCGCGGCCGAGGTGCGCGAGCCGCACCGCGTCGCGCGCTACCTCGAGGAGCTCGCCGGCCTGTACCACCGCTGGTACGACAACTGCCGCGTGATCCCGCAGGGCGACGACCCCATCGAGACCGTGCACCGCACGCGTCTGTGGCTCAATGACGCCGCAGGGCAGGTCTTCCGCAACGGCCTCAACCTGCTCGGCGTGTCCGCTCCCGAGCGCATGTGACCTCTGCTGTCGTCCGTGCCGTAGGGCAGGATGGCAGCATGAGCGACGAGAACCACACCCTTCCTTACCCGTCGGCGGATTCCGAGCATCCGACGCTCGTGATCCCGGGTGGGAAGGACGGCGGGGATGCCGGTGCCACACCGCCGAAGCGCGCGCGCAAGCGCTGGCCCTGGGTGCTGCTGATCGTCGTGGTCGTTCTCGCTGTTCTCGCCATCGCTGCGGAGCTCATCGCGCGCGCTGTCCTGCCCGGCATCGTGCGGGGCATGGTGATCGAGCAGCTCGACCTGCCGGCCGACCAGAAGCTCGCCGTCGAAGCCGACGGCGTTCTGATCCCGCAGCTGATCGGCGGAACGCTGGACACCCTGCATCTCTCGACCGACTCGGTCACGCTGGAGGGGATCACGGGCGCCGTCGACGTCACCGCCATGGGCGTGCCGCTGCGCGGCGGTGACCTCGCATCCGCATCCGGCACGATCCGCATCGACGAGTCCCAGTTCACGTCCCTGCTCTCGAACACCGAGCTGCCGATCGACACGGTCACGCTCGAATCGCCGAACGCGACGGTCGCGGGTTCGGTGAGCGTTCTCGGCCTCGCCATCCCGGTATCGCTCACGGTGACCCCGGGGGTGGCCGAGGGAGATCTCGAGCTCACCCCTGTCGGCCTCACCGTCGGCGGACTCGAGGTCGACGCGGATCAGGTCGGCTCGAGTCTCGGTGCTCTGGGGGAGCAGCTCACTCAGACGCAGCGCATCTGCATCGCGGACCAGCTTCCCGCCGGCATCACCCTCACGGGCCTCCAGATCGACGGATCGGAGGCTGTGATCGACGTCGACGTCGACGGTGCGATCGCGACCGATCAGACCCTGCTCGGAAAGGGCACCTGCCCCTGAGACGGGCTCAGTCCTCGTCGGTTCCGAGACGGGCCTCGCGCTCGGCCTTCTGCGCCTCCCGAAGCTCGGACGTCGCCAGCGCGACCTCCGCTTCGGCGCGCTGCACACGTCGCTGGGGGAAGGTCGTCGCGCCGAACCGCGCGTGCACCCGGTCCTTGCGTTCCTCCTCCGACGTGACGATGTAGGCGCACGCGATCAGGATGACCTGGGTCGACAGGTTGAGCCAGATGAGCAGCGCCAGCAGAGTGGCGAAGGAGGCGAGGAGGGGGTTGCTCGTCGCGCCGCCGATGAACAGGCCGGACAGCTCCTGCAGCACGAGCAGCCCGACTCCGCCGATGAGGGACCCGATCCAGAGTGAACGGCCTGCGGGGCGCAGCCCGGAGAGCAGGCGGAACACCCCGGCGATGAGCACCGTGTCGAGTGCCAGCACGACGACCAGGGAGACGATCCGGATGCTCCAGGATGCCGCGGGCGAATCCTCGGGAATGCCGAGCAGACCGCTGATCCAGGTGATCCCGAGCCGACCGGCGAATGTGACGGCCGCTGCGGCGACGAACAGCACGGCGACGCCGGCCGCGAGCAGCAGGTTGCGGAGCATGACCCAGATGAACAGCACGTCGGCATGCGCGGTTCCGGCGAGGACGCGCACCGCGGTGCGCAGCGATCCGACGGCGCCGAGCGCCGAGCCGATCAGCGCGACCGTCGAGATGGCGCCCGCGACGGAGAGCGATATCGGCTCCTTGAGATCGTCGGGATTGACGACGCCGTCTTCGCCGATGAGACCGGGCACCACGGACTGCACGGCGGAGATGATCGCGTTCCAGGCGTCGGGATTGCCGGCGAGCCAGAGAGCGGCGATCGAGAACCCCAGGAGCACGGCGGCGAAGACGCTGAACAGAGCGCGGTATGTCACGCTGTCGGCGAGCATCGGGCCCCGCCGCTCGGAGTAGAGCAGGAACGCGCGGACCGGGCGCCGTGTCAGAGCCCAGCGGATCGCCGACGCGCTGACGCGCGCGATCAGGCCGGGGCGTCGGGCATCGGGTGCTGCGGATTCGGTGCTCATCTCCACCACCTTAGGAGTCGGTGGGATGTGTCCGCAGGGGGTTGACGCCGGGCGTCACCATGACTGATGCGGCATGCACGGTGCCCTAGAATCGGGGGCAACCTCGCAGTGCGCGCATCCGCCCGAGACCCGTCCCACGATTGGTGTTCCTTGCTTTCCCCTGCCGACTCGCTCGCCCCGGAATGGCTCGTCGTGCCCGACGACGCGAATGATCTTCCCACCGCCGTGTGGCCGGCGTCCGCCGTCCGCGGTGACGACGGAGCGCTGCGGCTCGCGGGGATCTCCGCCACCGATCTCGCGGAGTCGTACGGCACGCCGCTGCTCGTGATCGACGAGGACGAGGTGCGATCTCGGGCCCGCGCCTTCCGCTCGTCCTTCGACGCGGCCGCCGCCGCCCACGGCACGACCGCGCGGGTGTATTACGCCGGCAAGGCGCTGCTGACCACGACGATCGCGCGCTGGGTGACCGAAGAGGGACTCAACGTCGACGTGTGCACCGGTGGTGAACTCGAGGTCGCACTCGCGGCCGGCGTCTCTCCGTCGTCGCTGGGGTTCCACGGGAACAACAAGTCGGTCGCCGAGCTCGAGCGCGCGGTCGAGGTGGGCATCGGCACGATCATCGTCGACAGCGCGATCGAGATCGAGCGTCTCGCGGCCATCACCGCCAGGACCGGCGCTGTGCAGCGGGTGCTGGTGCGGGTCATCAGCGGCGTGCACGCCGAGACGCACGACTTCCTCGCGACGGCCCACGAAGACCAGAAGTTCGGCTTCCCGCTGCCCGAGGCCGAGCAGGCCGTCGCCCGCATCAGGGAGATCCCGGGAATCGAGTTCGCCGGCCTTCACTGCCACATCGGATCGCAGATCTTCGGCGTCGCGGGCTTCCGCGAGTCGGCGTCGCGCGTGCTCGAGCTCCATGCGACTCTCCTCGAGGGCGGACCGGTTCCGCAGCTCAACCTCGGCGGGGGGTTCGGAATCGCCTACACGAGCGTCGACGATCCGACGCCGATCGAGACCCTCGCGGGCGAGATCGTCGCCGCCGTCGCCGAAGGCTGCGCCGCGCGAGGCATCGCCGTGCCCGCGTTGTCGTTCGAGCCAGGCAGGGCCATCGTCGGCACTGCCGGAGTGACGCTCTACGAGGTCGGGACGACCAAGGACGTCGCGCTTGATTCGGGCGCGACCCGGCGCTACATCAGCGTCGACGGCGGAATGAGCGACAACGCCAGGACGGCGCTGTACGACGCGCAGTTCTCGGCTCGACTCGCCTCCCGGGTCGGCATCGGCTCGCCGCAGCTCAGCAGGGTCGTGGGCAAGCACTGCGAGTCCGGCGACATCGTCGTCGACCATGAGTACCTTCCGGCCGACGTCTCTCCCGGCGATCTGCTCGCGGTCCCCTCGACGGGTGCGTACTGTGCGCCGCTCGCGAGCAACTACAACCATGTCCCTCGCCCTCCGATCGTCGCTGTGAGCGACGGCCGATCGGCGGTCATCGTCCGCGGTGAGACGATCGCCGACGTGCTGTCTCGCGACGTCGGTGTCGCGGCCCCCGAGAGCCACGGGTGATCCGCGCGACGAACGACGCGGTCCCCGACGAAGCACGACTGAACCACCCTCCTAAGGAGAGATGCAATGACGACTGAGTATCGACGACTTCGGGTGGCGCTGCTCGGCGCCGGAGCGGTCGGCTCCCAGGTGGCCGCCCTGCTGCTGCGCCACGGCGATGAGCTCGCCGACCGGGCGGGTGCCACGCTGGAGCTGGCCGGCATCGCGGTGCGCAACCTCGATGCGCCGCGCGAGACCGATCTGCCGAAAGAGCTGTTCACGACCGATGCCGAATCGCTGATCCTCGGCTCCGACATCGTGATCGAGCTGATCGGCGGCATCGAGCCCGCCCGCACGAGCATCCTGCAGGCGATCGGCTCCGGTGCCGACGTCGTGACCGCCAACAAGGCGCTGCTGGCCACTCACGGCCCCGAGCTCTTCGAAGCGGCCGACCGCGTGGGCGCATCCGTCTACTATGAGGCCGCCGCCGCCGGTGCCATCCCGATCATCCGCCCGCTGCGCGACTCTCTCGCCGGTGACCGCGTGGTGCGCATCATGGGAATCGTGAACGGCACGACCAACTACATCCTCGACCGCATGGACACCGAGGGCGCCGACTTCGCCGATGTGCTCGCCGACGCGCAGCGTCTCGGATACGCCGAGGCCGACCCGACCGCCGACGTCGAGGGATACGACGCCGCGCAGAAGGCCGCGATCCTCGCGAGCCTCGCCTTCCACACGGCTGTTCCGCTCGACGCCGTGTACCGCGAGGGCATCACGACCATCACCGCGTCGATGATCGATGAGGCGCGCGCAGCCGGCTTCGTCATCAAGCTGCTCGCCGTGTGCGAGCGCATCGAGGCCAACGGCACCGAGTCGATCTCGGTGCGCGTGTACCCGGCCCTCGTGCCGACGTCGCACCCTCTCGCGTCGGTGCACGGCGCCAACAACGCCGTGTTCGTCGAGGCCGAGGCTGCGGGCTCGCTCATGTTCTACGGCGCAGGCGCCGGTGGCGTGCAGACCGCATCCGCCGTGCTCGGAGACGTCGTGTCGGCGGCCCGACGGCACATCGCCGGCGGCGTCGGCGTGGGGGAGTCCACCAGGGCCAACCTCCCGGTGGTGCCGATCGGTCATGTCACCACCCGCTACCAGATCACCCTCGAGGTCTCGGACGCCCCCGGTGTGCTCGCGACCGTCGCCGGCATCCTCAGCGACGGATCGGTCTCCGTCGCGACCGTGGTGCAGACGGTCGAAGGAGAGGACGAGCCCACCGCTCGTCTCGTCATCGGCACGCACCGGGCCACGGACGCCGCGCTCAGCGCCACGGTCGACGCACTCGCCGCCAGCTCTGTCGTCGAGCGGGTCGTCTCGGTGCTCCGCGTGGAAGGCGAGTGACGATGGCGGCAGGGCGCACGGTCGAGGTGACCGTGCCGGCGACCAGCGCCAACCTCGGTCCCGGATTCGACACGCTCGGACTCGCGCTCAGCGTCTACGACACGCTTCTCGTGACCGAGCTCGCCGCCGGCGAGCTCGAGATCGAGGTCTCGGGTTCCGGCGCGAGCGAGATCCCTCGTGACGACTCGAACCTGATCGTCCGCACGATCGCTCACGTGTACGCCGACGTCGATCGCGCCGTCCCGGGCCTGCGCATCGTCGCGGAGAACGGGGTGCCCCACGGGCGCGGACTCGGGTCCTCCGGCGCGGCGGTCGCGGCGGGGATCCTCGCGGCGAAGGGCCTGCTCGAGGGCGACGTCGACATCGACGACGCCGACATGCTGCGCCTCGCCACCGAGATCGAAGGGCACCCCGACAACGTGGCTCCCGCGCTGTTCGGCGGTCTGACGATCGCCTGGGTCGGCGAACGAGGTCCCCAGCACAAGAAGCTCCTCGTGCACCGCGGCGTCTCGCCGCTCGTGCTCGTTCCGTCGTACACGATGTCGACGTCGAAGGCGCGATCGCTGCAGCCGCCGCAGGTGTCGACGGCCGATGCGGTCTTCAACGTCTCGCGCTCGGCGCTGCTCATCGCCGCGCTGATGCAGAGCCCGGAGCTGCTGCTCGACGCGACCGCCGACCGACTGCATCAGGACTACCGCGCCGAGGCGATGCCCGAGACGCAGCGGCTCGTCCAGACGCTCCGTGCGGCAGGTTTCGCCGCCGTGGTGTCCGGCGCCGGACCCAGCGTGCTGGTTCTCGCAGACGGCCCCGGAAGTCGTCAGGACGCCGTGGAACTGGCGGAATCGACGACCGACACCCCGTGGGATGCGCTGCTGCTCGCGGTCGACGTGCGTGGTGGTACAGTGGGGAATCGAGCGGAGGGCTCCACGTAACTGCGTGAATCTGGCCCCATTGCAACTCTGCAAGACCCGCACGCAAAACCCCTGTCGCACTGCTCTCACCGAGAACCTCGTTCTTTCCGAGAACCCAGTGCAGAGGCTGGCTGACGCCGAGCGTCAGCCCGTGCGATCGCGCGCAGCACCCGTTGTGCGCGTGCCGCTCATGTCCCCGAGACCAAAGAGGGAGTACTCGTGGAGAATTTCTCCGAGACCCAGAACGACCAGGCGGCACCCGCCGCCGAGGCTGCGGCGAAGGCCGCGAGCTCCGACGCCGCGACCACCGCCGCGACCGAGGTCGCACCGGCCCGCAAGCGCGCTCCGCGCCGTGCGAGCACCGCGACCGCCGCCGCGAAGGCTGAGAAGGCCGAGAAGGCCGCAGCATCCACCGACAGCGCACCGGCCACCGAGGCTCCCGCATCCGAGGCACCCGCCGCCGACGCGGCACCCAAGGCGAAGGCCCCTCGCCGCAGCCGTGCGAAGAAGGCTGACGCAGAGAACGCTGAGTCTCCTGCGGCGACCGCCGAGGCTCCTGCAGCCTCCGCGCCGGCACCCGCCGAATCCACCGAGACTCCCGCAGCGAAGACCGCAGAGTCCAACGGCTCCGCGGACGCCGGTTCCGCAGAGGCGGGTTCTGCCGACGAGCCGAAGAAGACCACCGGTCGCGGACGCCGCACGGCGAAGAAGCCTGCTGCCGAGGCCGAGACTCCCGCAGCCGAGAAGCCCGCTGACGCCGCACCGGCCGAGGCAGCACCCGCGGCGGACTCCTCCTCTGATTCCGGCGACGGCGAAGAGCAGGGCGGTCGCAACCGCAACCGCAACCGCAGCCGTAACCGCGGACGCGGCCAGAACGGCAACGGCCAGGGCGGCGAGCAGCAGCCCCAGCAGCAGCAGCCGCAGACGGCACCCGCCGAAGACGAGGGCGGCAACGGCCGCAACCGTCAGCGCAACAAGCGCCGCGGCGGCGCGCCGACGGACGAGTTCGACACCGAGATCGGCGAGGACGACGTCCTCGTCCCGATCGCCGGAATCCTCGACGTGCTCGACAACTACGCCTTCGTCCGCACGACCGGATACCTCGCCGGCCCCAGCGACGTCTACGTGTCGCTCGGACAGGTCAAGAAGTACAACCTCCGCAAGGGTGACGCGATCGTCGGCTCGATCAAGCAGCCCCGCGAGGGTGAGCAGCAGGGCCGCCAGAAGTACAACGCGCTGGTGAAGGTCGACTCGATCAACGGCCTGTCGATCGACGACGCCGCGACCCGTGTGGAGTTCGGCAAGCTCACGCCGCTCTACCCGCAGGAGCGTCTGCGTCTCGAGACGGCGCCCGAGAAGCTCACGCAGCGCATCATCGATCTCGTGGCCCCGATCGGCAAGGGACAGCGCGGCCTCATCGTCGCGCCGCCCAAGGCCGGCAAGACGATCGTCCTGCAGCAGATCGCCAACGCGATCGCGCAGAACAACCCCGAGGTCCACCTCATGGTTGTGCTCGTCGACGAGCGCCCCGAAGAGGTCACCGACATGGAGCGCACGGTGAAGGGCGAGGTCATCGCCTCGACCTTCGACCGTCCGGCAGAAGACCACACCACGGTCGCCGAGCTCGCCATCGAGCGCGCCAAGCGTCTCGTCGAGCTGGGCCGCGACGTCGTCGTGCTGCTCGACTCGATCACCCGCCTCGGCCGTGCGTACAACCTCGCTGCTCCGGCATCCGGACGGGTGCTCTCGGGTGGCGTCGACGCCTCGGCGCTGTACCCGCCCAAGCGCTTCTTCGGTGCTGCGCGCAACATCGAGAACGGCGGATCCCTGACGATCCTCGCCACGGCGCTGGTCGAGACCGGCTCCAAGATGGACGAGGTGATCTTCGAGGAGTTCAAGGGCACCGGCAACAGCGAACTGCGCCTGTCGCGCCAGCTCGCCGACAAGCGCATCTTCCCGGCCGTCGACGTCAACGCGTCGAGCACCCGCCGCGAAGAGATGCTGCTGTCGACCGACGAGGTCAAGATCACCTGGAAGCTGCGTCGCGCCCTTGCAGGCCTCGACCAGCAGCAGGCGCTCGAGGTCGTCCTGGGCAAGCTCAGGGAGACCCACTCGAACGTCGAGTTCCTCGTGCAGATGCAGAAGTCGATTCCGACGCTCCCCTCGGGTGCGCACGGACACGACAACAACATCCGCTGAGCGGAGCCGGGGTGTTCGAGTCCGTCCAGACTCTGATCGACGAGCATCGCCGGGTGCAGGAGGAGCTCTCCGACCCGGCGGTGCACGCCGATGCTGCTCGGGCGAAGCGCGTCAACCGTCGCTACGCCGAGCTGTCGCGGATCGTCGCCGCCTATGAGGCGTGGGCGGCGGCATCCGATGACCTCGACGCCGCGAGGGAGCTCGCCCGCGAGGACGAGGCGTTCGCCGCTGAGATCCCGACCCTCGAAGAGGGGGTGCAGTCATCGCAGGAGAAGCTGCGCCGACTGCTCATCCCACGCGATCCCGATGACGCGCGCGACGTCATCATGGAGATCAAGGCGGGGGAGGGCGGCGCCGAGTCGGCGCTGTTCGCCGCGGATCTGCTGCGCATGTACATCCAGTACGCAGCCTCCAAGGGCTGGAAGACCGAGCTCCTCGAGCGCAACGAATCCGATCTCGGCGGCTACAAGGACGTCCAGGTCGCGATCAAGGGATCGTCCTCGGACCCCGCCCAGGGCGTCTGGGCGCACCTGAAGTACGAAGGCGGCGTGCACCGCGTGCAGCGCGTGCCCGCGACCGAGTCGCAGGGGCGCATCCACACCTCGACCACCGGAGTGCTGGTGTTCCCCGAGGTCGACGAGCCCGACGAGATCGCGATCAATCAGAACGACCTGAAGATCGATGTCTTCCGGTCCTCGGGCCCGGGCGGTCAGTCCGTCAACACGACCGACTCGGCCGTGCGCATCACCCACGTGCCCAGTGGAATCGTCGTGTCGATGCAGAACGAGAAGTCGCAGCTGCAGAACCGTGAGGCCGCGATGCGCGTGCTCCGGGCGCGACTACTGGCGAAGCAGCAGGAGGAGCTGGATGCCGCGGCATCCGATGCACGCAAGTCACAGATCCGCGGCATGGATCGGTCCGAGCGCATCCGCACCTACAACTTCCCCGAGAATCGCATCGCCGACCATCGCACGGGATTCAAGGCCTACAACCTCGATCAGGTGATGGACGGCGCTCTCGAGCCGATCATCGAGAGTGCGATCCAGGCCGACGAAGAGGCTCGACTCGCCGCGGTGGGCTCCGACTCCTGAGGTGACGCCGCTGAGCTGCGGCGCGGGTCAGGAGCGGGCCGCGTACCGGTGCTCCGGCCGTCCGGTCGCCCCGTAACGCAGGCGGACCTCCACGACCGTCCGAGCAGCGAGAGCCGCGAGGTGGCGCTGCGCGGTGGCGCGCGAGATCCCGACGCGCTCTCCGACTTCTGCGGCCGACGCCTCGCCGTCGCCGAGAGCGGCGAGCACCAGCTGCTCGGTCGCGGATCGCGAGACAGACACCGGTTCTCCGGATCCGTGGAGGATCGCCAGGGCGCGATCGGTGTCCTCCTGGCGAAGGGGACGATCTCCGGCGAGCAGGTTGCGATACCGCGCGTAGCGCTCGAGCAGGCCGACCAGCGCCCGACGATCGAACGGCTTCAGCAGGTACCCGACGGCGCCTGATCTGAGCGCGCGTCGAATCGTCGGCGCGTCGTCGGCGGCCGAGATGAGGATCGCGTCCACGCCGCTCTCGCGCACGAGGGCGATGCCGTCTCCGTCCGGGAGGAAGACGTCCGCCAGGAGGAGGTCAGGGCGTGATGAGCGGATGCCGTCCCGTGCCTCGGCGAGGGTGCGGACGGGCTCCAGTGCCGAGAATCCGGGCTGGTCGTCGATGATGCTCCGGTGCAGTCGTCCGACGCGGAAGTCGTCGTCGAGGATCAGCACCCGCAGGGGATCGTTCATCGGTTCTCCTCAGTCGTCGATGTGTCGGTGACGGCGCCACCGAGTCGAGCGGCGAACACGGCACCGTGCTCCTCGCCTCCTGCGTCGATGATCCAGAGATCGCCGCCGCGGCGTCGCGCGATGTCTCGAGCCAACGGGATGCCGAGCCCGCGGCCGTGCACGCGGTCTGTGTCGTCGTCGCGCGGCTGACTCGGAGCCATCGGGTCGATCCCCGCGAGTCCCGGTCCCGAGTCTGCGACCGTGACGACGAGCGCGTCGCCGTCTCCGAGCACCGCGACCTCGACCCAGCGGGGAGTCCGCGCTCCGGCGACGGCGGCGGTCACCGCGTTGTCGACGAGGTTGCCCACGACGGCGGCGACGTCCTCCGGTTCTGCCACGCTGCCGATCAGCTGGCTCTCGTCCGCGACGCGCAGGGAGACGCCGCGTTCACCGGCCTCGATCCCCTTGGCGCCCAGGAAAGAGTGCAGGAACGGGTCGCTGAGCAGGTCGAGCCCGGCGACGGGGAATGCGACCGAGCCGCGCTCGACGAGCTCATCGAGGAATCCCCGGGCATCGTCGATCCTGGCTGCGTCGATGAGCCCCGCGACCACGTGCATCCGGTTCGCGAACTCGTGACGCTGCACGCGCAGGGCGGCGGTCACGGCTTGCACGGTCTCCAGTCGCTCCGTCAGAGCGATGAGGTCGGTGCGGTCACGGATGATCAGCACATGTCCGAGCGGCCTGCCGTCGCGGATCACCGGACGGGAATCGAGGTAGAGCACGCGGTGGTCCACGACGGTGCTCGACGTCGTGGGCGCTCCCGTCGCGGTCTCGACGACAGCGGTCGGCAGCGAGAGCTCCGCCAGCCGTCGTCCCACAGCGGCGTCGAGACCGAGCATCCGATCGGCCGCATCATTGCTCACCCGCACGATCCCTGCCGTGTCGACGGCCAGGACGCCGTCATCCACGCCATTCAGCACTGCTGTCTGGTTCTGCACGAGCGCCACAAGCTCCTCGGGCTGCACGCCGAGCGTCAGGCGCTCCCAGCGACGGCGCAGCAGCAGGAACGCGAGGAAAGCCAGCGCCAGGGCACCGGCGGCGGTGATGCCGATCACCGCGAGCAGCGGAGGCAGGTCATCGAAGACGCCTGTGCGCTCGAATCCGACGCTGACCTCGCCGACGGGGATCCCCGCATCGTCGAGCACGGGGACCTTGGCGCGAGCCGACTCGCCGAGGGTTCCGGTCTGCCAGTCGACCACCTCGTTCCCGGCGAGCACCTCCTCGAAGGGTGTGCTCACCATCTGGCCGATGCGTGAACTGGTCGGATGGGCGAGGCGGATGCCGTCCTCATCGGCGATGACGACGAACAGTGCACCGGTGCGGTCAGAGACGTCCGCTGCAAGGCGCGCGAGCTCGCCCTTCCTGAGCTCGTCCGGGTCCGGCGCCTCTTCGGCGGCCGAGATTCGTGCGACCTCGTCGCGGACCTGCGGGTCCTCGGCGAGGGTCCGGGCGATGCCGAGGGCGGTGGACTCGGCTTCGGTGCGAAGCTGCTGCACGGCGAGAAGGAGGTACACGCCGGTGCACATCACGACGACAAGGGCGACCGTGGCGAGATGCAGCAGCAGCGTGCGGGTCGCGAACCGAGGTCGCGTCGTCGTCGTCGACACCGTGGTCCTTCCTTCTCTGCTCCCGCGCAATATGCGCAGAACCCACGCTACGCGCACAACATCCGAGAATGCGGCATACCGCGCTCTGCGGGGAGGGATTGCCTAGTCTCGTCAGGATCCGTCGCAGTCGACGGAGCTTCGACGAAGGAGTCACAGCATGCTCGATGCACTCACCGGCCTGTCCACGGCCGCAGAAGAGGCGCCGACCTACGACCTCGCGTTCGTGCCGCCCGAATGGGTTCTGGTCCTCCTGGGCTTCACCATGGTGCTGGCCTTCATGACGCTGATCATGACGAAGCGACTGACGCCCATGGTGGCGCTGATCCTCGTGCCGACCGCGTTCGGGCTGTTCGCCGGTGCGGGGCTCGGCATGGGCGACATGATCCTCGATTCGATCGCCACGATGGCCCCGACCGCAGCGCTGCTGATGTTCGCGATCATGTTCTTCGGCATCATGATCGACGTCGGCCTGTTCGATCCGCTGATCCGGGTGATCACGCGTGTTCTCGGCGATGACCCGGCGAAGGTCGTGCTGGGAACCGCGATCCTCGCGGGAGCCGTCTCGCTCGACGGCGACGGCTCGACGACGTTCATCATCACGACGTCGGCGATGCTGCCGATCTACCTCCGTCTCGGCATGAGTCCGGTCGTCCTCACGTGCGTCGCCGGCTTGATGAACGGCACTCTGAACATCGTTCCCTGGGGCGGGCCGACGGTGCGCGCGGCGACCGCTCTGGGACTGCAGCCGACGGACATCTTCGTCCCCATGCTGCCGGCTCTCGGCGTCGGCATCGTCGTGACGCTGGGCTTCGCCTGGATGCTCGGGCTGGGGGAGCGCCGCCGACTCGGGCGCCTCGACTCCGAAGGGCTCCTCACGGGTTCCGACGGCGGTGCTCTTTCTACAGTGCCGAAGATCTTCCGCGGTGCCGGACCGAAGCCCGGCGCCCGTGCAGCGCTCCGCACCGGCAACATCGTCGTCGTCGCCGGTGGGCGAGGCCCCGTCGCCGCGGCCAGCGTCGACCCGGCCGACACCGCCATGGCGGACACCATGCTCGACCCCGCGCGCCCGACGCTGAGGCCGCGACTGATCTGGTTCAACCTCGCGCTCACCGTCGCCGTCATGGTGCTGCTCGTTCTCGACATCATGCCGCTCCCGTACGTGTTCATGGTCGGTGCCGCCGTCGCGCTGCTGGTCAACTTCCGAGGGATCAAGGAACAGGCGTCCGAGATCGTGGCCCATGCGCCCAGCATCGTCGGTGTCGTCTCGATGGTGATCGCGGCCGGAGTCCTGGTCGGCGTCCTGACCGGCACCGGGATGGTCGATGCGATGGCGACCTGGATCACCGACGTGCTTCCGCCTGCGCTCGGCCCCTTCCTCGCACCCATCACCGGTGTTCTGTCGATCCCGTTCACATTCTTCATGTCGAACGACGCCTTCTACTTCGGCATCCTGCCGGTGCTGTCGCAGAGCGCGGCGACGTTCGGCATCGACCCCGTCGAGATGGCGAGGGCATCGATCATCGGTCAGCCGGTCCACCTGCAGAGCCCGCTCGTGCCGGCGATCCTGCTGCTCGTCTCGCTCGCCAGCGTCAACCTGGGCGATCACCACAGGAAGGTGCTGTGGCGCGCGGTGATCGTGTCGCTCGTGATGCTCGCCGTCGGCATCCTGTCGGGCGCGATCCCCTTCTTCGTCGCCCAGTGAGAGCGATATGCTCGGCGCGTGATCACCTTCCTCTTCCGCGCGCTGATGTACGTCATCTCGGCCGGTCTCGGTCTCATCGTGGCCGACCTCGCGCTCGAGGGATTCCAGATCCAGTGGGACCAGTGGTGGGGGTTCGTGCTCTGCATCCTGATCTTCGCCGTGCTGCAGAGCGTGCTCTCACCGTGGGTCAGCAAGATCGCGGATCGCTATGCACCGGTTCTGATGGGCGGCATCGGCATCTTCTCGACGCTCATCGCCCTCGTGGTCGTCGTCCTGCTGCCGATCGGCGGGCTGCGCATCGTCGATCTCGTGGGCTGGCTGCTCGGATCGGTGATCGTCTGGCTGATCACGGCGCTCGGCAGTGTGCTGCTGCCACTGATCTTCCTTCGCAAGAAGGTCGACAAGGTGAGGTCTCGCCGCGGGGCGGCCTGAGAGCGCGGGCGCGTCAGATCGAGTAGTCGGGTGCGGTGAGCACCGCTCGGGTGTCCTCGCCCATGACCCGTGCACGGGGCTTGGCGGGCACACCGACGAGGATGCTGTCCGCCGGGGCGTCGCGCGTGACCACGGCATTCGCTCCGACCACGGAGCCCTCACCGATCGTGATCGGTCCGAGGATCTTCGCGCCTGCTCCCACGGCCACGCCGTCGCCGAGCGTCGGATGCCGCTTGCCTGAGTCACGCGTGCGGCCGCCGAGAGTGACCCCGTGATACAGCATCACATCGTCGCCGACCTCTGCCGTCTCGCCGATGACCACGCCCATGCCATGGTCGATGAAGAAGCGTCGACCGATCCGCGCGCCGGGGTGGATCTCGATCCCGGTGAGCCATCGCGACACCTGTGATGTCGCACGGGCGAGCAGCCGCAGCCGGCGGCGCCACAGCGCGTGCGAGACCCGATGGGCCCAGATCGCGTGCATCCCCGGATACAGCAGTGCCACCTCGGCGCCGCTGCGCGCGGCGGGGTCGCGAAGTCGGGCTGCCGCGATGTCCTCGCGCATTCGGCCGATCATGTCCATCGGGAGTTCAGGCCTCGCGCAGATCCTCGTAGAGCGCGGTCGAGAGGTAACGCTCGCCGAACGAGGGGATGATGACGACGATCGTCTTCCCCGCAGCCTCCGGGCGCTGGGCGACCTGCAGAGCGGCCCAGATCGCGGCTCCGCTCGACATGCCCACGAGGATGCCCTCGCGGCTCGCGGTCTCGCGCGCGACACGGATGGCATCGTCGAACGTGACGTCGATGACCTCGTCGAGAACATCACGATCGAGGATCGGAGGCACGAAGTTCGGTCCGATGCCCTGGATCTTGTGCGGCCCGGGGTGTCCCTCGGTGAGGATGGGCGAATCCTTGGGTTCGACGGCGACGATCTTCACCCCGGGGACGCGCTCCTTCAGGACCTGACCGACGCCCGTGATGGTTCCGCCCGTGCCGATGCCGGCGACGAGGTAGTCGACGGAGCCCTCCGTGTCGCGGAGGATCTCCTCGGCCGTCGTGCGGCGGTGGATCGCGGGGTTCGCCTCGTTGGCGAACTGCTTCGCGAGAATGGCACCCGGAGTGCGGGCGGCGATCGCCTCCGCCTCGGCGATCGCGTTCGTCATGCCCTTCGTGGGGTCGGTGAGGATGAGTTCGGCGCCGAACGCCTTGAGAAGGAGGCGCCGCTCCTTGGACATCGACGCGGGCATCGTGAGGATCACCTTGTACCCGCGTGCGGCGCCGACCATCGCCAGCGCGATACCGGTGTTGCCGCTGGTCGCCTCCACGATCGTGCCTCCGGGCTTCAGCTCGCCCGAGGCCTCCGCAGCGTCGACGATGGCGATGCCGAGCCGGTCTTTGACGCTCGAGGCCGGGTTGTAGAACTCGAGCTTGGCGAGAACTGTCGCGCCGAGGCCCTCGGTGACCCGGTTCAGACGAACCAGGGGAGTGTTGCCGAAAGCGGAGGTGATGTCGGAGTGGATACCGGGCATGGGGAGAGCCTTCCTGTGCGGGGGACTGCGCGCTCCAGCCTAGGCGAGAGCCCTAGGGGGGTGGGCAATATGACACCTGCTGCGCTCTACGCTTGATCCATGTCCGATCTCTCCCTCGCCTCCGCCGTGCATGCGGCGGCCCGACAGCTCGCAGACGCCGGCGTCACGGATCCTCTCGTCGACGCGGAGCTGCTCGCCGGTCACGTCCTCGGCGCGCGGCGTGGTGAGGTGCAGGCATCGATCATCCGCGGTGATGCGGTGGAGGAGGCGGACGCCGAGGCGTTGCGGGCTCTGGTCGCCCGTCGTGCGAGCAGGGAGCCGTTGCAGCACATCACCGGAACGGCGCCGTTCCGCCACCTCGAGCTCGCGGTCGGGCCCGGAGTCTTCGTCCCGCGACCTGAGACCGAGACGGTCGTGCAGTACGCGATCGACGCGCTCCTCGGGTCCGCGCTTCCCGACCCGATCGGCATCGATCTCGGCACCGGCAGCGGGGCGATAGCACTCGCCATGGCCACCGAGGTGCCCCATGCGCGCATCTTCGCCGCCGAGCTCTCGCCCGACGCGTATCCGTGGGCGGCTCGGAACACGGCGGGGGTGGCCAACCTCACCCTCGTGAACGACGACCTGGCGCACGCGTTCGCGGAGCTCGACGGCACTGCCTCCGTCGTGATCTCGAACCCGCCGTACGTTCCGGACGCCGCGGTGCCTCGTGACCCTGAGGTTCGGCTCTTCGATCCGTCGATGGCGCTGTACGGGGGAGAAGACGGGCTCGACATCGTGCGTGTGCTCAGCGTGCGCGCGCTCGAGCTGCTGCATCCGGGCGGGCTGCTGGTGATCGAGCACGGCGAGCTCCAGGGCGAGGAGATCCGCAGCATCCTCACGCGCGACGGCTGGCGTGCCGCCGCGACGCACCGCGACCTCACCTTGCGAGACCGCGCGACGACCGCTCTGCGTCCCTGACGCGCAGACACGAACCGCACAGACATCGCCAACTAGAATCGGATCGTCATGTCCTCCATCTTCGATTGCGGCGACGAGGCCCAGCTCCTCGCCGGCATGCGCCACGCCCGCCAGGCCATCGCCCGCGGCGAACTCATCGTCATGCCCACCGACACGGTCTACGGCGTCGCCGCCGACGCGTTCTCTCCCGCTGCCGTACAGCGCCTCCTCGACGCCAAAGGGCGAGGGCGCAATCAGCCGCCTCCCGTGCTCATCGGCACGAAGGAGACGCTGCACGCGCTGGCGGAGTCCGTTCCCGAGCCCGTCCAGCGACTCGTCGACGCCTTCTGGCCCGGCGGCCTGACCATCGTTCTCCCCGCTCAGCCCTCTCTCGTCTGGGACCTGGGCGACACGGAGGGGACCGTCGCCGTCAGAATGCCCGAGGGGCGCGTCGCGCTGGAGCTCCTGGCGGAGACCGGACCGCTGGCCGTCTCCAGCGCGAACCTCACCGGCCGTGAGTCGGCGATCTCCGCGTTCGATGCCGAGCGGATGCTCGGAGACAGCGTGTCGGTGTATCTCGCAGACGGCGTCAGTCGCGACGGGGTCGCGTCGACGATCGTCGACGCGACCTCCCTGGTTCCCCGCGGCGCAGAGCCCGCCGCCGGTGGTGTTCGCATCCTCAGAGCCGGCGCCGTCAGCCGCGAACGGCTGGAGGAGGTGCTCGGCGACCTGCTCGAACCCGAGGCGCCGTCGCCGGAATCGGACGGGGATTCGTGAAGCAGTACCTCCTCACGATCATCCTGACCGCCGCGATCACCTTCGCGTTGACCTGGGCGGTCTGGAAGCTGAGCCTGCGTTTCAAGCTGTACCCCGGCATCCGAGAGCGGGATGTGCACACGACTCCCACTCCCCGTCTCGGTGGCGTCGCGATCTTCCTCGGCATCGCAGCGGCGATCGGTGTCTCGGCTCTGAATCCGTTCTTCACCACCATGTGGATGCCGCCGCAGACGATGTGGTCGATCCTCGCCGCATCCCTCTTGATCGCCGTCATCGGCGTCGTCGACGATCTGTGGGATCTCGACTGGATGATCAAGCTCGGCGCACAGTTCCTCGCTGCCGGGATCATCACCGTCGGTGGCGGGCTGCAGATCCTCTCCCTGCCGTTCGGCGATCTGATCGTCTTCTCGAGCTGGCTGAGCATCACCATCACGATGTTCGCGATCGTCATCGTGATGAACGCCGTCAACTTCATCGACGGCCTCGACGGCCTCGTCGCCGGCGTCTGCCTGATCGCGAACGGCGTGTTCTTCGCCTACTCCTACATCCTGACGCGTGACACCGGAGCATCGAGCTACTTCAACCTCGCATCCTTCCTCGCCGCAGTGCTGATCGGCGCGTGCCTCGGCTTCCTCCCGTTCAACTGGAGTCCTGCGAAGCTCTTCATGGGCGATTCGGGAGCGCTCGTGATCGGTCTGCTGATGGCGACATCCGCGATCGCCGTGACCGGGCAGCTCGAGCCGTCGGCCCTCGATCCCGAGCGTCTCGGACGATCGCAGCTCCTCGGCGCGTTCATCCCGATCCTCCTCCCTCTTCTGGTCGTGCTGCTGCCGCTCCTCGATTTCGGGCTCGCAGTGCTGCGACGGATGAACGCGGGGAAGTCGCCGTTCTCACCCGACCGCAAGCACCTGCATCACCGCATGCTCGACCTCGGCCACCGCGACCGCGACGCCGTGCTCATCTTCTACGCCTGGACCGCGGTCATCTCCCTGGCCGTCCTCCTCATGTACGTGGGCGCGCGTGAGGACTGGCCCGGCCAGTACCTCCCCGGAGTCGTGTTCGGCCTGGTGGGAATCGCCGCGTGCCTCGTCATCACCCTGAATCCTCTGCGCCGACGGAAGCCCGCGGCGTCTGCTGAGTCCGACCCGACACCCGTGGAGTCCCCGTGAGCCCGAGCCCTGTTTCCAGCAATCCGATCCTGCGGAGGACGCTGATCTGGTCCGCGGTCTCGATGGCGGTCCTCGCGATCGTCGCCGGAGCGATCGGCCTCCTCGTCGGCGGGACGGAAGGTCTCGTCAGCGGCCTGCTGGGCGTCGTGCTCGCCATGCTGTTCCTCGGCATCACGGCCCTCAGCATCCTCATCGCCAACCGCTGGTTCGGCGATCCGCTCTACGTGCAGCTGTTCTTCGCGATCGTGCTCGGCGGATGGCTTCTGAAGCTCGGTCTCTTCGTCGTGATCATGATCGTCCTGAGCGGGCAGCCGTGGATCGAGCCGATGGTGTTCTTCCTGTCGATCGTCACGGGCGTGGTGGCGACCCTCGTCATCGACGTGATCGTCATCACGCGGATGCGCCTTCCGCACGTGAGCGACGCGTCCCTTCCCTCCGAGGCTCCGATCGACCGCGCGCCGGGGGTGGAGCTGCCGACCGTCGTGCCGGAGGATCGTGCGCCCGGGCGCCACCACATCGTGCCCGAACCCCCTGCGCAGGACGGCTCCGGCGAACAGCCCCCGCGGTCTTAGGACACCCTCTTATTCTGATAGTGTTGAGACGTGCCCGCCGCTCGCCCGCGAGCGCTTGCGCTTGAAGCACACCGACCATCGTCGCCCCGGTTCTGACCGGTGCCCCGAAGCTGGAGCCCGCGCTGTTCAATCTTGCTGCGACCCTGATGCCCAAACTCGCCTCTGACGGCGAGTTCCACGGACCTTCGATCGACGAGTTCTTCCCGGAGATCCTCTTCGAAGTCGCGGGTATCCCCGTGCACCGAATCCACCTCGTGCAGTTCCTCGCCGTGGTCGCCGTCGTGCTGATCCTCGTCCTCGGAACCCGCCGTATGAAGATCGTCCCCGGACGCTTCCAGAGCGTCGTCGAGATGGGGCTGGACTTCGTCCGCACCAATATCGCGCACGATCTGCTCGGACGCAAGGACGGCAACCGATTCCTGCCGATCCTCACCACCATCTTCTTCATGGTGCTGTTCATGAACATCACGGGAATCATCCCGTTCCTGAACATCGCAGGCACGAGCATCGCGGCCGTGCCGCTGACGCTCGCGCTGGTGAGCTACATCACCTTCATCTACGCGGGTATCAAGAAGAGCCCGCTGGGCTTCTTCAAGAACGCGCTGTTCCCGGCCGGCGTTCCGTGGCCGGTCTACATCATCGTGACGCCGATCGAGTTCCTCTCGACGTTCATCATCCGGCCCGTCACGCTGATGCTCCGACTCCTGATGAACATGGTGGTCGGCCACATGCTCCTGGTGCTGTGCTTCGCAGCCACCCAGTTCTTCTTCTTCACCGCAGGTGGCGGCTGGGCCGCTCTCGGTGTCGGAACCCTCGCCTTCGGCGGCGCCTTCACTCTCTTCGAGATCCTGGTCGCCGTTCTCCAGGCATACGTCTTCACCGTCCTCACCGCGGTCTACATCCAGCTCGCGGTCGCAGAAGAGCACTGAGCGGGTCGGCAACTGCCGTCCCACCCAACGAAAGGAAAAACCCGTGGACGCTACTACGGTTCTCGCAGACATCAACGGTCACCTCGCATCGGTCGGCTACGGCCTCGCAGCGATCGGTCCGGCCATCGGCGTGGGTATCGTCGTCGGCAAGACCATCGAGGGTGTCGCTCGTCAGCCCGAGCTGGCCGGCCGCCTGCAGGTCCTCATGTGGATCGGTATCGCCTTCACCGAGGCGCTTGCATTCGTCGGCATCGCCGTCGGATTCATCCCCTTCCCGTAATCCGAACCGACTTCTGAAGGAGACAGGATGCTGAACGCTCTTGTCACGAACCTCGCAGCAGAGGGTGAAACACCCAACCCTCTGATCCCTGCGTGGTACGACATCATCTGGTCGGGTCTGTGGTTCCTCGTCATCCTCATCGTCGTGTGGAAGGTCGCCCTTCCGAAGTTCACGGCAATGCTCGACAAGCGGTCCGCCGCCATCGAGGGCAACATCGCCAAGGCGGACGAAGCACAGAAGCAGGCTGAGGCCGCGCTCGAGGAGTACACCCGTCAGCTCGCCGAGGCACGCACCGAGGCCGGTGAGATCCGCGAAGCCGCCCGTGAGGACGGCAAGAAGATCGTCGCCGAGGCCAAGGAGGCCGCGTCGAGCGAAGCAGCTCGCATCACCGCGACCGCGCACACGCAGATCGAGGCCGAGCGGCAGACCGCTCTCGTCTCGCTGCGCAGCGAGGTCGGCTCGCTCGCGATCGACCTCGCCGGTGGCGTGGTCGGCGAGACGCTCTCCGACGATGCACGTGCGACCGCGGTCGTCGACCGCTTCCTCGCCGACCTCGAAGCATCCGAGAAGGCGGCTCAGTAATGGGCAGCGCGACCACTCAGGCACTCGCGGCATCCACTCAGACGCTTGCCGCAGCGACGGACGTCACTCTCGACACGGCGCGGGAGCTGTTCGCAGCCGCACGCGCCGTGGCGGAGTCGTCTCATTTGAGCGGCGCGCTCGCTGACCCGTCGGCTCCGGTCGTGGCGCGACAGAACGTCGTCGCCGCGGTGTTCGGCGGGTTCTCGCAGAACGCGCAGACCGTCCTGAAGACGGTCGTCGCCGAGCGCTGGTCATCGGCTTCCCAGCTCGTGGACGGCGTCGAGGAACTCGCGATCAGGGCTGCCGCGATCGCCGAACCGCAGGCTGACATCGGGGGAGAGCTCTTCGGCTTCACCCGGGTGATCGCCGCGAACGCGGAGCTCGAGCTCGCGCTCGGAAGCCGCCTCGGGGGCGAGGACGCCAAGGGCGCGCTCGTCGACAGGCTTCTCGCCGGGGGCGTCAGCGACGCGACCGCCGTGATCGTCTCGTCGCTGGTGCGCCAGCCTCGTGACCGTCGCGTTCGGCAGATGCTCACCCGTGCGACGCGGGTCGTCGCCGACCAGGGCGACCGTGTGGTCGCGACGGTGCACAGCGCCACACCGCTCACCGACGCACAGCGCACCCGTCTCAGCGACGCTCTCTCGCGTCGTTACGACGGCAAGATCTCGCTCAACGAGGTCAACGACCCCTCTGTCGTCGGAGGCCTGCGCGTGCAGATCGCCGATGACGTCATCGACGGCAGTATCTCCGCCCGTCTCGCCGATCTTCGCCAGAAGCTCGCCGGCTAACACGACTTCGCGCGGGGAACCGCGCACCCAGATACAAAGGGAAGACAATGGCAGAACTATCGATCAGCCCCGACGTCATCCGTGACGCGCTGAAGGACTTCGCCGCAGCATACGAGCCCACTGGGGCCGCGGCGACCGAGGTCGGCACCGTCATCGACGCAGCCGACGGCATCGCGCATGTCGAGGGACTGCCCGGGGTGATGGCGAACGAACTCGTCACCTTCGCGGACGGCACCAAGGGTCTCGCGCTCAACCTCGACGAGCACCAGATCGGTGTCGTCGTGCTCGGCGACTTCACCGGCGTCGAGGCCGGCCAGGAAGTCACCCGCACGGGTGAGGTCCTCTCGGTTCCCGTCGGCGACGGCTACCTCGGTCGCGTCGTCGACCCGCTGGGTAACCCGATCGACGGCCTCGGCTCCATCGCCACCGAAGGCGTTCGCGAGCTCGAGCTGCAGGCACCGGGTGTCATGCAGCGCAAGTCGGTGCACGAGCCGATGCAGACCGGCATCAAGGCCATCGACGCCATGATCCCCGTCGGCCGCGGTCAGCGTCAGCTGATCATCGGTGACCGCCAGACCGGCAAGACGGCCATCGCGATCGACACGATCATCAACCAGAAGGCCAACTGGGAGTCGGGCGACGTCAACAAGCAGGTGCGCTGCATCTACGTCGCCATCGGTCAGAAGGGCTCGACCATCGCTTCGGTGAAGGGCGCGCTCGAAGAGGCCGGCGCTCTGGAGTACACCACCATCGTGGCGGCTCCGGCATCCGACCCCGCCGGTTTCAAGTACCTCGCTCCCTACACCGGTTCGGCCATCGGCCAGCACTGGATGTACGGCGGCAAGCACGTCCTCATCATCTTCGACGACCTGTCGAAGCAGGCTGAGGCCTACCGTGCGGTGTCGCTTCTCCTCCGTCGTCCGCCGGGCCGCGAGGCTTACCCGGGTGACGTCTTCTACCTGCACTCGCGTCTGCTCGAGCGTTGCGCGAAGCTGTCAGACGAGCTCGGCGCAGGTTCGATGACCGGTCTCCCGATCATCGAGACCAAGGCGAACGACGTCTCGGCATACATTCCGACCAACGTGATCTCGATCACCGACGGCCAGATCTTCCTCCAGTCCGACCTCTTCAACGCCAACCAGCGTCCGGCGGTCGACGTGGGTATCTCGGTGTCGCGAGTCGGTGGTGACGCTCAGGTCAAGTCGATCAAGAAGGTCTCCGGAACGTTGAAGCTGGAGCTCGCGCAGTACCGCTCCCTCGAGGCGTTCGCGATGTTCGCATCCGACCTCGACGCGGCTTCGCGTCGTCAGCTCTCCCGTGGAGCGCGCCTGACGGAGCTGCTCAAGCAGCCTCAGTACTCGCCGTACCCCGTCGAGGAGCAGGTCGTCTCGATCTGGGCCGGAACGAAGGGCAAGCTCGACACCCTCGAGGTCTCGGACGTGCTTCGCTTCGAGCGCGAACTGCTCGACTACCTGCGTCGCAACACGAAGGTGCTCGAGACCCTGCGCGAGACCAACGTCCTCGATGACGACACCGTCGCCGAGCTCGACAAGCACACCGACGCTTTCCTTCTGGAGTTCCAGGGTGGTAAGGGGCAGGCCATCGGCGCCCCGGGTCACGAGGAGCACGCTGCAGCCGAGGCTGAGGACGTCAACCAGGAGAAGATCGTCAAGGGTCGTCGCGCGTAATCGCGTGAGGAACTGATTTCATGGGCGCTCAACTCAGGGTCTACAAGCAGAAGATCTCTTCTGCTCAGACGACCAAGAAGATCACGAAGGCGATGGAACTCATCGCGGCTTCGCGCATCCAGAAGGCGATGGCACGCGTCAAAGCGTCCAGCCCCTTCGCGCGGGCCGTGACGAGGGCCGTGTCCGCCGTCGCGACGCACTCGAACGTCGACCACCCGCTCACCCGCGAGCCCGAGACGATCCGCCGTTCTGCGGTCGTGATCTTCTCGTCGGACCGCGGTCTCGCCGGAGCCTTCAACTCGCAGATCCTCCGTGAGGGTCTCGAGGTGGCGGAGCTCCTGCGGGGGCAGGGCAAGGAGCCGGTGTTCTACCTCGTCGGACGCAAGGCCGTCGGCTACTTCCAGTTCCGCCGCATCGCGGCTGCTGCGGAGTGGACGGGCGACACCGACACCCCGTCGTTCCACACGGCGGAGGAGATCTCGGCCACGCTGCTCGAGGACTTCTCGCGCGGTGCGGACGAGGGTGGCGTCGACGAGATCCACCTCGTGTACAACCGCTTCGTCAGCATGATGACGCAGTCGCCGGAATCCGTGCGACTGCTCCCGCTGGAGATCGCGGAAGCCGATGACTCGGAAGCGGGCAGCGCCGTCTACCCGCTGTACGAGTTCGAGCCGGATGCCGAGACAGTCCTCGACGCGATCCTGCCGGTGTACATCCAGAGCCGCGTCTTCAACGCTCTCCTGCAGTCGTCTGCCGCCAAGCAGGCCGCCACGCAGAAGGCGATGAAGTCGGCCAGCGACAACGCCGACAAGCTCATCACCGACTACACCCGTCTGCGCAACAACGCGCGTCAGGCGGAGATCACGCAGCAGATCGCGGAGATCGTCGGCGGCGCCGACGCCCTCTCGTCGAGCAAATAGACCATCAGGAAAGAGACGAAGAAATGACCCCCACCGCTACGGCTGACCAGCCGGCGACCGCGGTCGTCGGGCGCGTCGCGCGCGTCAACGGTCCGGTTGTCGACATCGAGTTCCCGCACGACTCGATCCCCGACATCTACAACGCTCTGAAGACCACCATCGTCATCGGCGAGGAGTCCACGGAGATCACCCTCGAGGTCGCTCAGCACCTCGGCGACGACCTCGTTCGCGCCATCGCGCTGAAGCCCACCGACGGCATCGTCCGCGGCCAGGAAGTCCGCGACACGGGCGAGGCCATCTCGGTCCCGGTCGGCGACGTCACCAAGGGCAAGGTCTTCAACGTGATCGGCGAGGTCCTGAACCTCGAGCCCGGCGAGACCATCGAGGTCACCGAGCGCTGGCCGATCCACCGCAAGGCTCCCAACTTCGACCAGCTCGAGTCGAAGACCACGATGTTCGAGACCGGCATCAAGTCGATCGACCTCCTCACGCCGTACGTGCTGGGTGGAAAGATCGGTCTGTTCGGTGGAGCCGGTGTCGGCAAGACCGTCCTCATCCAGGAGATGATCCAGCGCGTCGCGCAGGACCACGGTGGAGTCTCGGTGTTCGCCGGTGTCGGTGAGCGCACCCGTGAGGGCAACGACCTCATCCACGAGATGGAAGAGGCGGGTGTCTTCGACAAGACGGCCCTCGTCTTCGGCCAGATGGACGAGCCGCCGGGAACGCGTCTGCGCGTCGCCCTCTCGGCTCTGACGATGGCGGAGTACTTCCGTGACGTGCAGAAGCAGGACGTGCTGCTCTTCATCGACAACATCTTCCGCTTCACGCAGGCCGGTTCCGAGGTCTCCACGCTGCTGGGCCGCATGCCCTCCGCCGTGGGTTACCAGCCGAACCTCGCCGACGAGATGGGCCTCCTGCAGGAGCGCATCACGTCGACCCGTGGCCACTCGATCACCTCGCTGCAGGCGATCTACGTGCCCGCCGATGACTACACCGACCCGGCACCGGCGACCACGTTCGCCCACCTCGACGCCACCACGGAGCTCTCGCGTGAGATCGCGTCGAAGGGTCTGTACCCGGCCATCGACCCGCTGACCTCGACGTCGCGCATCATGGACCCCCGCTACTTGGGCGAGGACCACTACCGCGTCGCCACCACGGTCAAGCAGATCCTCCAGAAGAACAAGGAACTGCAGGAGATCATCGCCATCCTCGGTGTCGACGAGCTCTCCGAAGAGGACAAGATCGTCGTGTCTCGTGCACGTCGTATCCAGCAGTTCCTCTCGCAGAACACCTACATGGCCAAGAAGTTCACGGGTGTCGAGGGTTCGACCGTCCCGCTCAAGGAGACCATCGAGTCGTTCGATGCGATCGCCCGCGGTGACTTCGACCACGTCGCCGAGCAGGCCTTCTTCAACGTCGGTGGCATCTCCGATGTCGAAGAGCAGTGGGCGAAGATCCAGAAGGAGAACGGCTGATCATGGCATTGCATGTCAGCCTCGTCTCCGCGGATGCGGAGGTCTGGACGGGAGAGGCGAGCCTCGTGGTCGCCAAGACCGTCGAGGGTGAGATCGGATTCATGGCCGGCCACGAGCCGGTCCTGGCGATCCTCGCCCAGGGCGAGGTCCGGATCACGCAGACGGATGGCACCAAGGTGCTCGCCAACGCGCAGGACGGATTCCTCTCGATGGAGAGCGACGTCCTGACGATCGTGGCAGGCAACGCGGCTCTCATCGCCTGATCAGTCTCAGTTCCTCGCGTCCGCCTCGACCCTCAGTGGGTCGGGGCGGACGCGTCTGTATCCCGAGGTCTCATGAAGATTCTGCTGCCCCCGTCGGAGACCAAGCGACCCGGAGGACGCGATGCGCCTCTCGACGAGAGCTCGCTGGCGCTCCCCGGTCTGGTCGCTGAGCGCCGAGCGGTGATCGATGCGCTCATCGATCTGGCGCACGACGAGGAAGCAGCGCGCAGAGTGCTGAAGCTGAGCCCCAAGCAGGCAGGCGATGTCGAGCACAATCGGATGCTGCGCTCGGCCGCGACGATGCCGGCGGTCGACCGTTACACGGGCGTTCTGTACGACGCTCTCGACGCGGGCAGTCTCGACCCCACGTCTCGTCGCTGGCTCGGTTCGCACGTCTGGATCCACTCGGCGCCGCTGGGGCCGATCGGGGCGCTCGATCTCATTCCGCCGTATCGGCTCGCTGCCGGGACCTCAGTGCCGGGCCTGGCTGCGCTGCGCAGGCACTGGGCAGACGCGACCACGGCGGCCATAGTGGGGGAGGACCCCGACTTCATTCTCGATCTGCGCAGTGAGGCCTACGTCGCGCTCGGCCCCGTGCCGGACTCCGTGCCCTCCGCTTATGTGCGGGTCGTCACCGAGCACGGACGGGCTCTCAATCACTTCAACAAGAAGTCCAAGGGTCTTCTCGTGCGCGCCCTGGCGGAGGACCGCCCGAGAGTTCGGTCGCTTCGCACGCTTCGGACATGGGCGGCGAGCAGGGGTCTCGTCCTTCGACCGACCGACGACCGCGGTGTCGAGGAGCTCGTCGTCGCGGAATGACGGTGCATGACGGGCAGTGCGCTGTCTCCGCGTGTGTCGTTGCCCCGAATATCAGCACACCGATATGGTGGGTCTCGCGGCGCGCACAGCGTCCGCTCCATCGGATCCGGAGGGGATCATGTACAACGACTATTACGACAACGGGGCGGCTATCGCCGGTCTGTTCGTCGTCTTCTTGATCAGTCTGCTCTTCGCGCTGGCGTTCTATGTGATCTCGTCGATCTTCCTCATGAAGATCTTCGAAAAGGCTGGCGTCCAGGGCAAGTGGCGCGCGTGGGTGCCGGTGTACAACACGATGATCTTCGCGAAGCTGGGTGACATCTCGCCGTGGGTCGTCCTCATCGGCATCGGTCTCTCGTTCATTCCGTACCTCAACTTCCTGACCGGCATCGCTCTCGCTGTGGTGCTCGCTCTGGCCGCATGGCGGGTCGGACTGAAGCTGCAGAAGGATGCCGTCTGGGTGGTCCTGTTCGTTCTGCTCTCGATCGTCTGGTACGGCATCAACGCGTTCGACAAGTCGCGCTGGAACCCGAACATCGTTCCCGCACCGTGGGCAGGAAACAGCTTCCTCGCCGATTCCACCGTCTGGGATGGCGTTCCTGTGCAGCCGCGTCCGGCGGCCGGTCCCGGCTACGGCGCTCCGCAGGGCTACGGCGCTCCTCAGCAGGGCTATGCGCCGCCCGCGCCGCAGGGATACGCACCGCCCGCGCAGCCCGGCTACGCTCCGCCCGCCCAGCCCGGTTACGCTCCGCCCGCGGCCCCGTCGACCACCGGTGCTCCGCCGGCTGCTCCGTCGACGCCGCCCACGGCACCGCCCACGGCACCGCCGGCTCCGCCCGCAGCGCCTCCGGCCGCTCCGCAGGTTCCGCCCACGGATCCCACGCAGCCTCCGGCCTGATCGCGGACCGCACAGAGCCCTCGACTTCGGTCGGGGGCTCTGTGCTGTATGGGGCGCTCGCGGTGTGGTGAAGAGCAACGGTGGAAGACGATAACGTGGAGACATGCTCATGTCGCAGCCCAGAGTCGGCGCCGCAGGACTCCGCGTGATGGCCGGGGGTGCGCGTGCGGCCGTCGCGGCGTCCACTACGATATGTGAGTGTCCTGGGGTAGCCCGAACCGCAGGAAATCCGGAGGCGACGAGTGGCTGAGACGACGACGAAGACGCGCCGCGTCACGGTTGCGCAGCGTCAGCTGCTCCTTTCCTGGGCAGGCGTCACCGACGTGGGTCGGCGACGTGAGACGAACCAGGACGCGTTCTTCGCGGACTATCCGCTCTTCATCGTCGCGGATGGCATGGGTGGCCATGCGGGCGGCGAGATCGCGAGCCGCAGCACGGTGAAGCGGCTCGACGCCGTGGTCGCTGCCGGCGCGGTCGATCGCGGCGCAATCGAGGGTGCGTTGGAGATGGCGGTGGCCGACATCGCCGACCATCCGGAGACGACAGACGAGGGTACAGGGACGACGCTCACCGGAGTCTTCCTCGAGTTCGAGGGCGACGAGCCGCATTGGACGTCGCTCAACATCGGCGACTCGCGCGTGTACCTCCTCAGGGACGACCGCCTGGTGCAGATCACCACCGACCACTCGGTCGTGCAGGAGCTCATCGCGGCAGGCAAGATCAGCCCCGAAGAGGCCGAAGGTCATCCGTACAGCAACGTGATCACACGAGCGGTCGGGGCGAGCGAGCTCACCGCTCCCGACTACGTCACGCTCGATGTGCGCCCGGGAGATCGTTTCGTGATCTGCTCTGATGGACTCACGAAGGAGCTGACCGACTACGGCATCCAGCATTTCCTCCGCGAGAACGCCGATCCGGCTGCCGCCGTCGATGCGATGCTCGCTGCGGCACTCGAGAATGGCGGTCGCGACAACGTGACGCTCGTCATCGTGCAGATCGCGGACGAGTCGCCCTCGGTGCCGGACGAGTCCTCCTCCACAACGGACGAGTCCTCCGTCTGACGTCCTTTCCCTGTGGAGGGCTGCTTCTGAGGCCCGCGTGTGCGGTCGACTGGAGGCATGGACTCTCTGCCGATCGCGATCCCTGCCGCCCCCGCACCGGCTCGTAGGCCCCCGACACCGTTCGTCGCGGCACTCGTCCCCGTGGCCGCTGGGGTGGTTCTCTGGCTCGTCACCGGGTCGCTGTTCTCCCTGTGCTTCGCGGTTCTGGGTCCCCTGATGATCATCGCTTCGCTGATCGACGGGTCACGATCCCGACGCAGGGCATCGCGGGTGGCTGCGACCGACAGCGAGGCTGCGTGGTCGCTCGTCGAAGCTCAGTTGACGCAGCTTCACGATGATGAGCGTCAGCTGCGGTGGCATCGACATCCCGACGCAGCAGCAGGCCTGGCGCAGCCGCCGCTGCGCGGCCTCGATCCACCCGCCGCCGCCACTCAGGTCGTCGTCGGCAGCGGTACCGGCGACAGCGGCGTGCGCGCTTCGGGCGGGGATGGGGAGCGCGAACGGGACTTCCGGATGCGATGCGCGAGGGTCGAGCGGGTGCCGGTGACGGTGCCCCTCAGCGGCGGCATCGGACTGCGCGGCTCGTATCCGCTCGTCGCCGCCGCGACGAGAGCGCTCGTGGTGCAGCTGTGTCTCAGATTCGGCGCCGCCCAGATGTCCATCATCGGCTGCCGTCTTGAAGAGCTGGGGCTCGCGGGGTTCCCGCAGGCCCACGCCGCGCGGCGCGGCTCGTTCCGGGTGGCCGTGGTGCAGGGCGTTGATCCTCGGCCGACGGCCGACGCCGTGATCTGGCTGCTGGATCGGGATGACGATGTTCCGGAGGGGATCGCGACCGTCATCGACATCACCGAGCCGCACCGGGCGCGCGTCCGCACGGCGCAGGGGATCGTCGAGGTCGACGCCGAGTTCATGTCCCGGGATCAGACGATCGCGATCGGGGTCAGTCGCACAGGAGAGGGAGAGGAACTCGATTCTGTCCCCGCGTCGGTGGCGCTCAGCGACCTGCTGCAGCCGGAATCGCTCGTCGGTCTCCCGGCCGCAGTCGGCCGTGGTGAGCGCGAGGACATACTCCTCGACATCGTCGATGACGGGCCGCACGCCATCGTGACCGGCACGACCGGAACGGGCAAGAGCGAGCTGCTGGTCTCGTGGGTGACGGCCATGGCGAGCCGCCATGGACCCGATCGAGTGACATTCGTCCTCGCCGATTTCAAAGGCGGCACAGCCTTCGAACCGCTTCGGATGCTCCCGCAGGTGGCTGCAGTGATCACGGACCTCGATGAGGAGGGGGCGCGGAGGGGCGTCTCCAGCCTGACCGCCGAGCTGCGGCGCCGCGAGTCGGTCCTCGCCGAGGCCGGCGCACGAGACGTCCGTGAGGTCGGCATGGCGAGGCTGGTCATCGTGGTCGACGAGTTCGCCGCGCTGCTCCAGGATCATCCGGACCTCGGGGCTGTGTTCACGGACATCGCCGCTCGGGGAAGGGCGCTGGGCATGCACCTCGTCCTCGGGACGCAGCGCGCGTCAGGCGTGATCCGCGATGCGTTGGCGGCGAACTGTCCGCTGAGAGTGAGCCTGCGTGTTGCGGACGCCGCCGACAGTCGGGCCGTCATCGGTGCCGACGACGCGGCTGAGCTCCCGGGCGGCGTCGAGTCGAGGGGCGTGGCTCTGGTTCGGCGCCCGCAGGACGCTGCGCCGATCGCGATGCGAGTAGCGCTGACCGGCGTCGCCGATCTCAGGTCGATCGCGCTGAGATGGGCTGACGCCGACATTCCGGGCAGCCCGTGGCTGCCGGTGCTGCCGCGGATGCTTCCTCTCGCGGAGCTTCAGGCTGAGACACGCAAGGAGGGCGAAGTCATCCTGGGCCGCGCGGACGATCCGCAACGTCAGGAGCAGCCACTCGAGCGGCTGTCGATCGGATCCGATCGAGGAATCGCCTTCCTCGGAGGACCCGAGTCGGGGCGCAGCTCGGCCTTGCGTGCACTGGCCAAGCAGCATGGGCATCCACTGTGGATACCGAGCGATCCAGAACATTCGTGGGACGCCGTCGTGGCTCTGGCGGAAGGGGGAGTTCCGCGCGGAGGGCTCGTGCTGTGCGACGACATCGACGTCCGGATCGGCGAGCTGCCCGTCGAGTACGGCCAGCATCTGGCGCAGCTCTGGGAGCAGATCCTCCGCAACGGGGCCGGAGGCACGATCGCGATCACGGCGACGAGAGCATCGGGGCCTGTCGGGCGGCTTCTCGACGCGCTGCCGCGTCGGGGGCTGCTCAGGATGCCGAGTCGGGTCGATCACCTTGCTGCGGGTGGGGACTCCGCAGGTTTCGATCCGCAGCGCGGTCCGGGACGGTTGCGGATGGGGGATCGTGAGATCCAACTGGTCTGGGTTCCCGAGGAGCGACTGCGGTCGTCGGGTTCATCCAGTGGCACCTCTCGATATAGGGAACGGGAAAGTGACGGCTGGGCTCCGCGGCGTGCCCTCACGGCGCTCATCACGCCGGGGGTGGCTGCGGTGGCGGAGTCAGTGGCGGCTGCGTATCCCGACTGCGACGTCGTCACTCTGAGCGGCGAACCGCGCGATGCTCAGGCACCCACGCGTCCCACCGTCGTGCTCGGCGATGCAGACGCGTGGCAGCGCAGTTCGACGCTGTGGCAGCGGGTGCGTCGAGAGGGCGAAGTGCTCATCCGCGCGGAGAATGCCGCGGAGCTGCGGCAGCTCGCCGGTGTGCGAGAGCTCCCGCCGTATTCGCGACCGCATGCGGGCCGGGCGTGGTCGCTGGTCGGCGACTCCGGGCCCCGACGAATCGTGATCCCGGCACTCGCGCCCCGGCGATGAGAAGCGTGTCGTCTCCTGGTCAGATGGCACTGCCGGGGCGAACGGCTCCGACCGTCGCCCCACCGCCGAGCACCTCGAGAGGCAGCGCGGCGGCGAGTGTCGCCACGTCCGAATCGGTGAGCCCGCCTGCGCGCGCCAGCAGAGTCGCCGCCACGATGGTCGACGCGCGCGCCCCGCCGTCGAGCATCTTCAGCGCGACGGTCGTGCCGTTCGGGGCGACCATGACCATGATCCCTTCGGCACCGCCCTTCGCGAACACGCCGAGTGTCTCGATCGCGATGGTGTCCGGGCGCCCCGGGCCGTCGATTGTCCACGGGTGTTCACGCACCGCACGCACCAGCGAGCCGGCCACCCGGTGCAGGGCGAAGGGCGAGCGGTCCGAGGCGGTGCCGATCCGGTGGATCGATCGGGCGAGGCCCGTCAGCGTGATCGCGTATACCGGGGCGCCGCAGCCGTCGATGGCCGTGTGAGCGACCTTCTCGCCGGTGAGCCGCTCGATCACGTCGCGGATGTGCAGCTGAAGCGGATGCGCCGGATCCAGGTAGCTGTCGGTCGGCCAGCCCGTCGCGACGCAGGCACGGAGCATGGCCGCGTGCTTGCCTGAGCAGTTCATGCGGATACGTGTCTGTGCGCCGTGTTCGCGCACGAGCTCGTCGCGAGCGGCGGTGTCGCCCGGCCACGCCGGCGGGCAGCCCAGGTGGTCCTCGGTGAGACCGCCCTCGGTGAGCACGTTGCGAACCACGGAGGCATGACGATCCGTGCCGCTGTGGCTCGCGGTCGACATGGCGAGCTGCTCGTCCTCGAGAGCGGCACCCGCGGTGATGCACGCCACGGCCTGCAGCGGCTTGAGGCTCGAGCGCGGAAGTATCAGGGCGTCGGCGTTGCCGTATCGAGCGACGACGTCGCCGTCGGGTGAGAGGACCACCGCCGCCCCCGCGTGGCGGGACTCGATGAACCCGCTGCGTTCGACGACGGCGAGTTCCACGGCATCTTGAACGGTGAGAGTCTCCAGCACCTCCCCAGGATATCGTCGGATGGGTGTCGACCGTGCCACCGGCACATCGTCCGGCACATCGTCCGGCAGAGTCGAGTGGCAGACTGTCGATATGGCAGATCGACTCGCGCCGCTCGGCGAGCACCGTTACTCACTCACCTCGACCTGGACCGGAAACTCTGGCACCGGCACCAGCGGCTACCGCGAGTATCGACGCGATGTCACGCTCGAGGTCGACGGCAAGCCCGACATCCTGGCCTCAGCCGATAAGCCGTTCCGTGGCGATCCGTCCCGGTGGAACCCTGAGGATCTGCTCCTCGCCTCCCTGTCGCAGTGCCATCTGCTCTCGTATCTGCACGCGTGCGTGACGGCTGGCGTCGTCGTCGTCTCCTACCGCGATACGGCCTCCGGCATGATGCGAGAGGACGGGCGCGGCGGCGGCGCGTTCGTCGAGGTGATGCTGCGGCCCGAGGTCGTCGTCGCGGACGCCTCGATGAGAGAGGCGGCCGAACGTGCCCATGCCCAGGCGAACGCGTGGTGCTTCATCGCGAATTCGATGAACTTCCCCGTGCGGCACGAAGCCTCGGTCCGCGCCGAGCAGAGCTGAGCGGCGGCGGCGTCAGCGGCGCTCGTGGGGCAGCGCCTGCTTGATCTTCTCGATGGTGCCCTGCGCGGGAGCCTCGTTGTAGGCGTCCGCCAGTTCCTGCCCGGACAGGGCATGGATCGCGGCCATGATCTCGTCCGTCGCGAGTCTGCGGGCGCGCCCGCTCGTGGCGGGTCCGTGGGGCGAGAGGTCGAGAGGTTCGCCGAAGCGCACGGTGATGCGCTCCTTCAGGGTCGGCATCTTGGCGCCGACGGGCATCACCTTGTCCGTGCCGACGAGGCCGACCGGCACGACCGGCGCACCGGTCTGCAGGGCGAGGAACGCCACGCCGGTGCGTCCCTTGTAGAGGCGTCCGTCCGTCGAGCGCGTGCCCTCCGGGTAGAGGGCGACAGCGAGGCCCTCATCGAGAAGCTGACGCTGCACGTCGAGTGCGTCGAGGGCGGCCTTCCCCGCTCCACGGCGGACCGAGATCGCCCCGATGGACTCGAAGAACGTCTTGCTGAGCCAGCCCTTGAATCCAGGGCCCTCGAAATACGTGGACTTCGCGAGGAAGTGCACGGGCCTCGGTGCGGCGACCGGGATCGCGATCGAGTCGATGAACGACAGGTGGTTGCTCGCGAAGATGACCGGGCCGTCCTGAGGGACGTTCTCCCTGCCTTCGATGCGGGGCCGGTAGATCGTGCGCGCGAGGGGCGTGATGAGGCTGCGACCGAGCGCATAGGCGAAGCCGGCGTGGCGAGGCTTCTCAGTCTCTGCGGGCGAAGTTTCGGGCTCCACGGACTGCTCTGACGTCATCAGAGCAGATTACCCCGGCGATCATGCCCCGGTGGGAATGAAGCGCCGGAGCGAGTCTCCCAGCATCGGCAAAGGGGTATGGGGGATGATGGGGTGTCCCGCCCGCGATCCTGAGGTTCCACTGTGCGCAAGCGTCCGCTTATCGTCCTGTCCACCGTCGCCGCGGCGACCCTTCTGCTGGCCGGGTGCGCCGGAGGCTCGGACCCCGAGTCCACGAGCACTCCTGACCCTGCCGCCGAGACCTCCTGCCTGGCGGACATCGCGTCGGGCGCCGGCTCCGATGCCGTGACCGTCGAGGGATCCGGGGCAGACGCCAAGGTCACGGTGCCGGCGGGCACCGACCTCGCGGAGGCCGAGCGCTCGGTCGTCGTCGAGGGTGACGGCGATGACGTCATGCCCGGCGATCTCGTGTCTCTGCGCTACCAGCTCATCGACGCCACCACCAACGAGGTGCTCAGCACCTCGGAGCGGGGCCCCGACGGGGTACTGTCAGCCCTGCTCGCGGTGCAGCAGCCTCAGCAGATCGTCGACCCGACGCAGTCCACGGTGTTCACGGTGGCGGCCGAGTGCCTCCCGATCGGTTCGAGTGTCGTGCTGACGCTCCCCGCCGCGCAGGAGGGCATGAACCCGAGCGTCCTCTACGTCGAGACGATCGAACAGCTTCCTACGACCGCATCCGGCTCTGATGTCGACGCGACCGAAGGCATGCCGACCGTGAAGCTCGACGACGAGGGCTCGCCGACGATCACGCTCCCGGACTCCGATGCTCCCGCCGAGACGGAGGTGGCCGTCCTCAAGCAGGGCGACGGCGCCGTCGTCGGCGCAGGCGACCTGGTCACTGTGCAGTACCGCGGTGTGAAGTGGTCGGACGGCTCGGAGTTCGACTCCAGCTGGAGCCGGGATGCAGCTCCCTCGCAGTTCCAGACCAGCGGTGTCGTGACGGGCTTCAAGATGGCACTCGAGGGCCAGAAGGTCGGTTCGCAGGTCATCGTCACCATGCCTCCGAAGGATGGCTATGGCGAGGGCGAGATCAACGACACCGATCTGACCGGCGAGACCCTGGTCTTCGTCGTCGACATCCTCGCGACCACGCCGATCGAACAGGCCCAGTAAGACGGAGGGGTCGAGGGCTTGCCATAGGCTGGCGGCATGCGTCGCATCATCGTCCTCGGCTCCACCGGCTCCATCGGCACACAGGCGCTCGACGTCATCCGGGCGAATCCACGTCGCTTCGAACTCGTCGGGCTCGCGGCCGGAACGAATGCCGAGATGCTCGCAGAGCAGGCTGCCGCTTTCGGGGTCGAGAACATCGCGCTCGGCGCGACCGAGGCCGAGCAGCTCGTGCGTGACGTCGAGGCTGACGTCGTTCTCAACGCGATCACCGGATCGATCGGACTCGGCGCCACTCTCGCGGCGCTGAAGGCGGGAAGAACGCTCGCTCTCGCGAATAAGGAGTCCCTCGTCGTCGGAGGCGAGTTGGTGCGCGCAGCAGCTGCCCCTGACCAGATCGTCCCGGTCGACTCCGAGCACTCGGCGCTCGCCCAGGCGCTGCGAAGCGGCACGCACGCCGAGGTGCGCCGCCTGGTCGTGACGGCATCCGGTGGTCCGTTCCGGGGCCGTTCGCGTGATCAGATGCTCGATGTCGCGCCGCAGGAAGCGCTCGCGCACCCCACCTGGGACATGGGCCGGATGGTTACGACGAACTCCGCGACGCTCGTGAACAAGGGACTCGAGGTGATCGAGGCGCACCTGCTGTTCGATGTCGCCTACGACGACATCGAGGTCGTGGTGCACCCGCAGTCCATCGTGCATTCGATGGTCGAATTCATCGACGGCTCGACGATCGCTCAGGCGTCCCCGCCCGACATGCGTCTGCCGATCTCGCTGGGTCTCGACTGGCCGAGCCGTGTGGGCGGCGTCGGTCGCCCGCTCGACTGGACTCAGGCGACCTCCTGGACCTTCGAGCCGCTCGACAACGACGCGTTTCCGGCGGTCGATCTCGCGAAGTCCGTCGGTCGTGCGGCTGCCACTTTCCCTGCGGTCTACAACGCGGCCAACGAGCAGGCCGTCGATGCCTTCCACGAGGGTCGCCTGCCGTTCCTCGGGATCGTCGACACGATCTCTCGGGTCGTCGACTCCCACGAGCCCCCGCAGACGCTGACGGTCGAGTCGCTGGCGGATGCCGAGGAGTGGGCGCGCCGCAAAGCCGACCAGCTCATTGCTCGAGCCTGACCGAACGGTTCTGGGCGGTATTCCGCCCATGCCGCGCGGTCGGCCCGGGCGCGAATGCGGTGGTCGACGGCATCCGCTCCCGGGTCAGTCCTCGTCCGGGTAGGGAACCGGCCAGTGCGAATCGGGCACGGGCCATCCGGCTGCTCGGAGGGCACGACGCGCCAGCTCGCGGGCCGAGTACGGCGTGCGAACGCCCCGGATGTCGCGATAGTCCTGGTGGCCGGGTCCCGCCCACAGGATCGAGTCGCCTTCGCCGACCAGGCCCACGGCCGCCACGATGGCCGTCTCGGGAGGCGAGTACTCATGGATCTGCGCGTCCGGGCGCGCGGCGCGTGCGCCGGCCACGAGAGTGGCTCTGATCGAGTCGGGGTCTTCGAAACGGGGGTGGTGGTCCGTGACGACGAGGATGTCGCTGCCCTCGACGGCCGTGCGCGCCATGTCGTAGCGCTTGCTGGCATCGCGGTCGCCATCGGCGCCGAAGAGCATCAGCACCTTGCCCGGTGTGACACGGCGGACCGCGGCGAGCGTCTTCTCGAACGCGTCGGGGGAGTGCCCGAAGTCGACGAAGACGACCGGGCCGGAGTCGCCGGAGACGAGCTGGGTGCGACCGGGAAGGTGCGCCAGAATGCCACCGTCGCGATCGAGTGCCGTGGCGATTCGATCCCAGGCGTAGCCGCCCTCGAGCAGCATCACGATGGCGAGTGCTGCGTTCGCGGCCATGTGCGGACCGATCACGGGAACCGTCGTCGTGAGCCTGCCTGCCGGGCCGGTGAGAGTGAACGTGGTGCCGGACGCGCGTTCGTCGTCGATCACGACGACCCAGTCGGCACGGGCCGCGGCATCGGGGTCGGCGGCGATGGAGGGCGTGCCGACGGTGACCACGGGGATCTCCGAGCGCTGAACGACCGTGGCGCCCGACGGGGAATCGAGGCATACCACTGCGCGGGTCGCTCGATCCGGACGGAAGAGCGGCAGCTTCGCCTCGAAGTACTCCTCCATGTCGACGTAGTCGTCGAGGTGGTCATGGCTGAGGTTGGTGAAGCCGGCGACGTCGAAGCGGATGCCGTCGACGCGATGACGTGAGAGCGCCTGCGCGCTGACCTCGACGGCCACGGCTTCGACATCGCGCTCGCGCATCAAGGCGAGGAGCGCGTGCATCTCGGATGCCTCAGGAGTGGTGAGTCTCGACACGATCACCTCGCCGGCGATGTGTCGTTCGGCGGTCGATGAGAGTCCGGTGACGACGCCGAGCTGGTCGAGGATGCCCTCGAGGAGGTGCGAGACACTCGTCTTGCCGTTCGTCCCGGTCGTCGCGAACAGCAGCGGGAGCGGCTCGCCTGCGCCGGTGCCGTAGACCCAGGCGCTGAGGGCGCCGAGGACTGCGCGCGGGTCGTCCACCACGAGCACGGGCAGGCCCGCGGGTTCGGCGATCTCGGCGCCGTCCTCATCCGTGATGATCGCGACAGCGCCCTTCTCCGCGGCGGTGACCGCGAAATCGGCGCCGTGGCGGTTCACGCCTCGGATCGCGACGAACGCCTCGCCGGGGCGGAGATCGGCGGTGGCCAGGGTGATGCCGGACAGGGTGACACCGGTCACCTCGCCACGGACGTCTCGTGCGAATCGAGAGGCGAGTTCGGACAGCTCACGCCGGGGCGGGTTCGCGGGGCGGAGCACGGGAGGCAGGCTCGGTTGTTGTTCAATCGACATGTCCCTTTCATGATCTCACGCCCGCGGCGCGATGACCGGGTGCGGCACGTCTCCCCGGCCGCATGCGATCGGGGAGACGTGCCGGCGCGTCACGCCGCGCGGCGGTACGCCAGTACCGAGACCACGAGCGCGGCGATGCCGGCGACGAGGCCGCCTGCGCCCAGCGCCGTGCCGACCGCATTCGCGGATCCCGCATCGTCGGCCGCGTCCGCAACGGCAGAGTCTGCATCTCCCGCATCTTCGGCAGAGTCATGCTCGCCGTGCCCGCCGGCAGCGGCCGCGGTCACCTCGACCACGGGAGCGGGCGCGTCGAGGCTGTGCGGGTCCTCGCCGTCCTCCGCGAGCTGTGTCCATTCGGTGCTGCCTTCGACGCAGGTCTGGATCACGGGGAAAGCGAGGGAAGCGGGTGTGTTCTCGTCGAGGCCGACCGCCATGCTGACCGCTCCGCGCAGCTCGTTGGGCACCGGTGCGACGGCGGTGTACGTCACGGCGCTGACGAGCCCGTCGTCGCCCTTCTCTACGTCGATCGTCCAGTCGCTGTCCATGGTGGGCGCGACCGACGCGAGCCCCTCCGGCATCGTGACCTTCAGCGAGGTGGTCGGAGAGTTCTCGCAGCCGTGCGCGAACGAGAAGGTCAGAACACCGTGGTCTCCTGCAGTCAGCTCGTCGGGGCTGACGCTGACGTGTGCGCTGGCCATGGCCGGGATCGCGAGTGCGAGGATCGCACCCCCGATGAGGCCTGCGGTGACGTTGCGACGGGTGGTGCGGGTGTTGGTGGAACGCATGGTGGTACTCCTGTGTGCTGATCTGCGGGCGCGTCGGTGTGCGCGTCGTCCGCGGGAAGGGGAAACGCCTCGGGGAGGCGATGCGAGATCAGACGAGTGCAGGAGGCCCGCGGCGGGAGACCGACGCAGCGAGAAGGTCCTGATCCGGCAGCCGGATCGAGAGTACGGGGAGCGCGGGGGGCTCGGACAGAGGCCGGAACACGGCGACCGCGTGACGAAGGCGAGCCCGCACCCATCCGGCGATGGCCCGCACCGACGATTCGCCGTGGCACAGCAGCGCAGTGGTGAGGATCGCCGCGACGACGTGGCCGATGAGCATGAGAGAGTCGGGGGCGGTCGTCGCGACCACCGGGCCCAGAGCTGCGAGATCGAGGTGGTGCTGATGTCCCGCCGGTGCCGCCGTTCCGGTCGGCGTGCCGAGCAGCTGGAACACCAGGTGGAAGAGCCCCTGGCTGATCAGCACCGTCAGAGCGATCCGCGCGCGAGACATCCCTACGCCGATGAGCAGCGCGGCGAGCGGGACCAGGAGGATCGCCACGGCGACCACGAGGAGCGGATGCGGCGCGGCCCCGCCGGCGGTGGTGTGCGATGCGGCGGCGACGAGAGTCGCAGCACCGGATGCCGTCGCTGCGCGCAGAAGTCGCAGCTGGCGGGAGGTCACGGGACAAGCCTAACCGTGCGAGGCGGTCGCCCCGTGCAGCTCTCGGGGCGTATTCCTAGGCGTCGAGCACTAGCTTGGGGGAGTGGAAGCACTGCTCTATCTGGCCGGCATCGTGTTCATGCTGATCGGCCTCGGTCTGTCGATCGGTCTGCATGAGGTCGGACATCTCCTGCCGGCCAAGCTGTTCGGCGTGCGCGTCGGCCAGTACATGATCGGCTTCGGTCCGAGGATCTGGTCCAAGCGAATCGGCGAGACCGAGTACGGGTTCAAGCTGCTGCCGCTCGGTGGGTTCATCTCGATGTCGGGGATGTACCCGGCTTCCGCCGCATCGGGGCCTGCGAAGGGCGTGTTCAGCGCTCTCGTCCAGGACGCACGGACGGCGAATGACGAGACGATCGCCGAGGGCGCTGAGGACCGCGTCTTCTACCGGCTTCCCGTGTGGAAGCGCGTCATCGTGATGCTCGGCGGTCCGCTGATGAATCTGATCCTCGCGGTCGTGATCTTCACCGTCCTCGTCTCCGGGATCGGCGTCCAGCAGGGAACCACGACGATCGCTTCGGTGAACGAGTGCGTGCTCCCCGCCGGCTCATCGGCGACCGAATGCACGCCGGACGATCCGGCCACGCCCGCGGCAGAAGCCGGGATCCTCCCGGGCGACGTCCTCGTGTCCGTGGACGGGCAGCCGGTGTCGACGTTCGCTCAGGCGACCGCCATCGTGCAGGCGGCGCCGGGCGAGACCCTGGAAATGGTGGTGCTGCGGGACGGTGCCGAGGAGACGCTGAGCATCACGCCTATCGAAGCTGAGCGCACCATCACGGATGCGAGTGGGCAGCCCGTCCTCGACGACGACGGGCAACCCGTCGTGCGAGAGGTCGGCTACGTGGGTATGGCCGCTCAGATGGGCTTCGTGCCGCAGCCGCTCTCCGCCGGCCCCCAGATGGCCGCGGACACCGTCGCCCGCGTGGGGTCGATGATCGTCACCCTTCCCGTTCGGATCTGGGACGTGGGCGTCTCACTGGTCACCGGTTCGGAGCGGGACCCGAATGGACCCTTGAGCGTCGTCGGGGTCGGACGCATCGCCGGTGAGGTCGCAGCGACCGATGCGCCGGTCCTCAATCGGTTCTCCGTGCTTCTCGGACTTCTCGGCTCCCTGAACGTGGCCCTGTTCGTGTTCAACCTGATTCCGCTGCTGCCGCTCGACGGCGGTCATGTCGTGGTCGCCCTGTGGGACGGCATAAGGCGCGCCTGGGCGAAGCTGTTCCGCCGTCCGCCGCCCGCGCCCGTCGACGCGACCAGGCTCGTGCCGCTCACGGTCGTCGTCGCCACGCTTCTCATCGCGATGGGGGCCGTGCTGCTCCTCGCCGACGTGTTCAACCCCGTGAAGCTCTTCGGAGGTTGAGCGGCCGGTGCGGCCGATCCACCGGACTGCGCCCGGTCGAGGATCAGCTGAGCGCGTGCGTGACCAGGCGCTCGAGAGTGCGGATGCCGTCGCGGGACAGGATCGATTCCAGGTGCCCCTGCACCGACGCGAAGCGGTCGCCGCGAAGCGCATAGACGTCGCCTGATTCCGGGTCTGCCGACACCTCGACCGAGCCGATCGACGTCGTGCCCGGAGCAACCCTGGCGGTGAAGGTGTTGTAGAAGCCGATCGAGGCGTTCTCGCCGAACACGGGCACCGCCTTCTGCAGCCCCTGGTGCGGCGCCGCGAGGGGTGTCAGTTCGATGCCGAAGCGATCACTGAGGATCTGGTGGCTCAGGCACACCGCGAGCAGTGGCGCCTCGGCGTCGACACGTCGGGACACGACCTCACGCAGTCGAGTGATGCGGTCGCTCTCGACGTCACGGGGATCGCCGGGCCCCGGACCCGCGACAACGAGGTCGGCTGCATCGAGCTCCGCGTCGTCGGCGTCGCTCCAGGCGCGGATCGCGACGTCGAGTCCCAGGTGGCGCAGCTGATGCGCCAGCATCGTGGTGAAACGATCCTCTGCATCGACGACGATCGCCGATCGCCCGGCGAAAGGACCGCTCAGGTCGTCGCCCTGCGGATTCAACCAGAAGTCCGCGAGCCGCGCATTGCGGGACGAGAGGAGCTCCGAGACCGCGGGGTCGTCGGCAAGCGTCTGCGGCCGACCCGGGGCGTCCGCGTCGTCGCGGGCTTCGGCGACGCGGTCTCGGTCGATCGCTCCGATCGCGCCGAGCACCCCAGCGGCCTTGCCATGCGTCTCCGACACCTCGCCGTGGGGATCCGAGTGCCGAACCAGGGTCGCACCCACCGGGACGCTGAGCGACCCGTTCTGCAGGTACACGGTTCGGATGAGGATCGGGGCGTCGAGGTCGTGACCGCCGTCGACGTTCGGAGTGAACAGTGCGGCGACACCCGAGTAGTATCCGCGGGGCTTCTTCTCGTGCCGGCGGATCACCGCGCATGCGTTCTGCATCGGCGAGCCCGTCACCGTCGGCGCGAACATCGTCTCGCGCAGGATGTCCCGCGGGTCGAGCGTGCTGCGCCCGCGGAGCATGTACTCCGTGTGCGTGAGGCGGGACATCTCCTTCAGATGCGGGCCGGTGATGCGCCCACCGTCGGAGCAGACGGCGCTCATCATCTTGAGCTCCTCGTCCACGACCATGAAGAGCTCCTCGGTCTCCTTGGTCGACGAGAGGAAGTCCACCAGGGTGTCCCGAGTCGCTCCGCCGGCCGGGTGGCGGAAGGTGCCCGAGATCGGGTTCATGGTGACGACGCCGCCTCGCGCGACGACATGCGCCTCGGGGCTCGCGCCGACGGCGATGTGTCCGGGCGTGACGACCGCGAAGGTCCAGTAGGCGCCGCGTTCGTGCGTGAGCAGGGCGCGGAACCAGGTGAGGGCCGCGGCTCGGTCGTCGACGTCGATCTCTGCGGTGAAGTCGCGGCGGATCACGAAGTTCGCGCCCTCGCCCCGTCCGATCTCGTCGGCGATCACGGTCTCGACGATCTGGGCGTAGTCGTCGTCGGCGATGTCGAAGCCGCCGTCACGAAGGGGGACAGGGGCGGAAGGGAGTTCGGCGACCAGTTCGGAAGCCGGGAGATGCAGATGCTCGTCGACCACGATGCATCGCAGCGGCGCGCCGTCGTCCTGGGCGACGAACCCGCGCTCGCGCACCTGGCGGTACGGCACCATGGCGAAGATCTCGCGGGGGGTGCCCTCGATCGTGAGCGGGATGTCGGCGAGCAGGTCGACGTCGACGACCTCGCCTGTGAGCAGCTCGACGGTGTCGGCGCCGTCGCGGGCGATCAGCACGAACGAGGCCGTGGGATCTGCGGTGAGCTCGGCAAGACGTGAGAGGGTCATCGGTGTCTCCTGTGCGTGGCTCCGGCTCGGCTCAACGAAAAGACCGCCCCGGAGGCGGTCTGGATTCGTGGGAACGCGAACACACCGCCTAAGAGGCGGGCCACCAGGTGAAGTTCGCGAGCATGGGCTGAAAACTATCACACCGAACGCCGCGTTCCCGGTCGTATGACGCGCATCCGAGCCGGGCGACATCCAGCCTGTGTGCATTCAGGCGGCGTAGGCTGGGGGTTGTGCCAGCAGTGAATCTTGGGATGCCGAAGATCCCCGAAGTCCTCGCCCCGCGCCGCAAGTCTCGCCAGATCAAGGTGGGCAAGGTGCTCGTGGGTGGTGACGCTCCCGTCACCGTGCAGTCCATGACGACGACGAAGACGACGGACATCAACGCGACGCTCCAGCAGATCGCCGAGCTGACCGCGTCCGGATGCGAGATCGTCCGTGTCGCCGTCCCTCATCAGGACGACGCCGACGCGTTGAAGATCATCGCCATGAAGAGCCAGATCCCGGTGATCGCCGACATCCACTTCCAGCCGCGCTACATCTACACCGCCATCGATGCGGGATGCGGCGCCGTGCGTGTGAACCCCGGGAACATCCGGGAGTTCGACGGCAACGTCGGCAAGATCGCGGAGGCGGCCAAGGCCGCGGGTGTCTCTCTGCGGATCGGTGTCAATGCCGGGTCGCTCGACCGGCGCATCCTCACCAAGTACGGCAAGGCGACGGCTGAGGCCCTCGTCGAGAGTGCCGTCTGGGAGGCGTCGCTGTTCGAGGAGCACGACTTCCACGATTTCAAGATCTCGGTCAAGCACAACGACCCGATCGTCATGGTGAAGGCCTACCGCCTGCTCGCCGAGCGGGGCGACTGGCCGCTGCACCTCGGTGTGACTGAGGCCGGTCCGGCGTTCCAGGGTACGATCAAGAGCGCCACGGCGTTCGGCATCCTGCTCGGTGAGGGCATCGGAGACACCATCCGCGTCTCACTGTCCGCACCGCCGGCCGAGGAGGTCAAGGTCGGTCACCAGATCCTGCAGTCGCTGAACCTGCGAGAGCGCAAGCTCGAGATCGTCTCGTGCCCCTCGTGCGGGCGCGCGCAGGTCGACGTGTACACGCTCGCCGAGAACGTGACCGAGGGTCTCAAAGACATGACGGTGCCGCTGCGCGTCGCCGTCATGGGATGCGTCGTGAACGGTCCCGGCGAGGCGCGGGAGGCTGACCTCGGGGTCGCCTCGGGCAACGGCAAGGGACAGATCTTCGTCAAGGGCGAGGTCATCAAGACCGTGCCGGAGGCCGACATCGTCGCGACGCTCATCGAAGAGGCGAACCGCATCGCGGCCGACATGGGGCCGGAAGCGCCTCTCGGCACCGCGCAGGTCGTCACGGTCTGACCGCGGAGCGTTCCCTCGCTCGGACTCGAAAGCGGGTCCTGTCGGCGGGGGACGGCGACCATCCAGCACACCTCAAGGAGCTCCATGCCCTCGTCAACTGTCGTGTCCTTCGCCGGTGGCGACGTCTCGGGTTCGAGCACCGTCGCACGGGTCGAGTCGACTCCCGCAGGTGTCGTCGTCGTCGTCGACGCGACGCCCTTCCACCCCGTCGACCACACCTGGCCCGATCAGCCGGGAGACAGCGGCGAGATCGCGCAGGACGGTTCGAGTGTTCGCGTCTCCGAGGCTGTGATGGCAGCGGTCTCCGACGAGGGCGAGTTCGCCGTGGCATCCGACATCCCGGTGAAGCGCGGCGCCGAGGGATGGACATGGCTCGTCGGTCATCCGCTGGAGGGGGAGGCCCCGTCCTGGCTGGTCGAGGGCGCACGTGTCGAGCTGGCGGTCGATTCGTCCCGGCGGGCTGGTCTCAGCCGCGGACATACGGCCTGCCACCTCGCGTCGTTGGCGCTCGACCTGGCTCTCGCCGACCTCTGGCGGAAGGACCCGGGCGAGGATGCTCTGGGCAACCCGAACTTCGAGGGGAAGGCCAATCAGTCCAGCCGCATCCACGTCGACGGTGCTGTGGACGAATACCGACTGGGAAAGAGCCTGCGCCGGGCAGGCTTCGACACGGAGACCTTCGCGACGACGCTCGCTGAGCGCGAGGCGGCGATCAACGCTCAGCTGGCCGAATGGGTGGCCTCCGGCGCATCGAGCAGGGTGGTGACCGAAGGCCCGACGATCGTGGACCGCCGTACTTGGCACTGCGACCTGCCGGAGGGCACGGCCGAGATCCTCTGCGGCGGCACGCACGTGGCGTCCCTCGCCGAGTTCGTCTCGATCTCAGTGACACTCGACCTGACCGATCCGCAGCTGCTGGTCATGACGACGCGGGCCGTGCCCGCATCCTGAGCCCCGCTCAGCGCACGAAGCCGCTCTGCACCCGGCCGCCCGCGCGGATGAGCTCGTCCTCGACCCGGGCGGCGAAGGCGGCGTAGTCCCGCGCGAGCAGAGGGGTGCTCAGGAGGTCGGCACGCTCGCGACTGAGGCTCCGAAGCCGTCGCGGAAGCCACTTGCCCGTCGCCGTCCAGCGTCCTTCGCTCAACAGCATGAGCTCCGCCATCCTCTCGAACAGGATGGCGGCCTCGACCTGCTGCTCCAGCGCATCCGTCGCATCCCTGAGATCGTCGAGCACATCGGTGATGACGTATCGGCGAAAGGCGGACTCCTTCGCGCTCAGGGAGGGGCCGTCGTCGAGCACGCTCCGCCATCGAGCGCGCAGCGCGGAGAGGCGACCGTCGTCTCGGATCGCGATGCCTTCGACGAGCATGTGCACCGTCACCGGTCGATGCTGTGCGACGCCGCGGTCGGCCCACTCGTCGAATCCCGCTGGGGTGTATGCGAAGACCTCGAAGATCTCGCCCTCGAACTCGTGCGTCGAGGCCTCGCTCGTCTGCTCCTCGACCGCGAAGAGGCGGTCGCCGAGAAGCAGCAGATCGATGTCGCTCGATGGCGTCCGCTCTCCGCGCGCGGTGCTCCCCGCCACTACCGCGACGTCTGCCCCGGGATAGTGAGCGTCGACGAATCGTTCAGCGATGGCGAGGTGGTCCACGCCGCCAGCGTAGCGTCCCTCCGCGTGTGTTCCGAGAGAGTCAGACGGCGAACTCGATCTCACCTCGGGTGACGTCCACCCGCTCGACACGGAGGCACACGATCGCGCCGGGGACGGTGTCGGGCGGCACAGGGGCGGAGGCCGTCACGGCGGGATCGGCGATCTGGACGGTCGCGCGCTCACCGCGCATCTCGATGACGGTCGCGTCGACGGATGCGCCGACCAGCGGTGTCATCAGCGCAGCCTCGACGCAGTTGATCGTCGCGGAATCGAGTCGGGAGGCACGCTGGCCGGACTCCTGCATCAGTGCAGGAAGCTCGGCGAGGGACTCGCGCACCCAGCCCGGAACCTCGCGACCCTCGGATGCGGCGAGGCAGACAGTGAGCGACCAGCGGTCGACGAGACGCCGCAATGGTGCGGTGGCATGAGCGTAGGGGGCGGCGATCGCCGCCTGTTCCGTGTCGGGCGGTACCGGGCCGTCGAAGGTCACATACCCCGCTCCGCGGAACAGGGACGCCGCAGCTTCGAGGATCGGGAGGGTCATGGGGTCTTCGCGGTCCAGCTCGCGGAGGTAGTCACCATACCTGCCGGTCGTCCACGGCCGGCCGAGGGCCTCGGTCTGGTGGCGGAACGCCTCGAACGACTTCTCATCGGGCTGGGGCATCGTCCGCAGGATCCCGATGCCTGCGTCGATCATGAGCGACGCGGCTGCCATGCCCGTCATGAGCGACAGCTGAGCATTCCATTCCTCGACAGGAAGCGGATGCCGGCGTTCGATGGCGAAGGTTCCGTCGACGCCCCGCACGACCTCTTCGTCCGGCAGGTTCAGGCTCGCACCGCCCCGCAGCTTCTCCTGCGCGATGCGGAGCGCGCCGATCTCCGGCAGAAGCTCGGCGGGACCCGCCTCGCCCTGATCGAGTGCCGCCTGCGTGCTGGCGTAGTCGAGCTGGGCGCGCGAGCGGATCAGCGCTCGCTCGAGCCGGAACTCCTCGACGACTCCCGCGGAATCCAACGCGAAGGTCCAGACGAGCGCGGGGCGATCCACATCGGCCAGCAGCGACGCACGATCCTCGCTCAACACCTTCGGATGCAACGGGATCGTGCCGTCCGCTGCATACAGGGTCTGACCTCGCCGGCGGGCTTCCGCGTCGACAGCGCCGCCCGGTCGCACGAAAGCGGGTACATCGGCGATCGCGTAGCGGACGGTGTAGCCGGATTCCCGGCGCTCGAGGTGGAAGGCCTGGTCGAGGTCGCGCGACCCGAGCGGATCCAGGGTGGCGAACGGGATGTCGCGCAGATCGAGCTCTGGGGTGGCAGCATCCGAGGCTGCAGCCTCCGCCAGGACCGCCGCAGGGAAGTCCGTGGGGGCGCCCAGAGATTCCCGCAGGGTGGCGAGCGCGACGGCGAGCTCGGTCTGCGCGGCTGACGGAGCAACGTGGGATCGGCGCTGAGGCATGACCCCACACTAGATCCTTCGCTTTCGCGAGCCGGTGCCGTCGGGGCAGCACCGCGGGAGCCGAGGGGTCGAGCCGTCAGCCGTAGCGATGCGCACCACCCGGAACCTGAGATTCGCGTGTCCGTCCGGCCCCGACCGGAATACTGGGCGTTAGCGTGGGGGCATGACCACTGCTGCGAAAGCCCAGACCCTGATCGGACTCTACGAAGCTCCGGAGATCCTCCGCGTCGTGAACGTGTGGGACGTCGTGTCCGCCCGCGCCGTCGCCAAGCTTCCCGAGACGAAGGCGATCGCGACGGCCGGACACGGCATCGCCGCCTCGTTCGGCTTCGAGGACGGCACCATCACCCGCGACATCATGATCGACATGGTCGGCCGCATCGCCGCATCCGTCTCCGTTCCGGTGACCGCCGACCTCGACGACGGATACGGCGACGCAGGAGAGACCACGCGACTCGCGATCGGCGCCGGCGTGGTGGGTGCCAACGTCGAAGACCGTCTGAAGCCGTTCGACGAGTCGGTCGCGGCCGTCGAGGCCATCGTCAAGGCCGCCGAGGCCGAGGGTGTTCCGTTCGCTCTGAACGCTCGTACCGACGCTTTCGTGCGCGCCGGCCACCGTCCTGTCGCCGAGAGCATCGCCGATGCGATCCAGCGCGGCCGGGCGTTCCTCGACGCCGGCGCCACGGCTGTCTTCGTTCCGGGCATGCTCGACGCCAACATCACGCGTCAGCTCGTGGAGGGGCTCGGCGAGGGCAAGCTCAGCGTCATCGGGCTCCCCGGCACCCTCGCCGCCTCGGAGTACGAGAAGCTCGGTGTGGCCCGCATCTCCTACGGCCCGCTCCCTCAGCGGGTCGCCTTGACCGCGGTCCAGGATCTTGCGGCAAGCCTCTACGCGGGCGGCGTGATCCCGAACGGCCTGCCCGCGCTCAACTGACGCATCGCGAAAACGAGCGACCACCGGTCAGTAGACTTGCCCGGTGGTCACTCGTCTTTCGAAATTCTTCCTCCGCACGCTCCGTGAAGACCCTGCAGGCGCAGAGGTCGCGAGCCACAAGCTGCTGATCCGCGCCGGGTACATCCGGCCGCAGGCTGCCGGTATCTTCGCGTGGCTCCCGCTGGGTCTCCGCGTGAAGGCCAAGATCGAGACCGTCGTCCGCGAGGAGATGGCCGCGGCAGGCGCACAGGAGGTGCACTTCCCGGCTCTCATGCCCCGCGAGTCGTATGAGGCGACCGGACGCTGGGACGAGTACGGCGACCTGCTGTTCCGTCTCCAGGACCGCAAGGGCGGCGACTACCTGCTCGCGCCGACGCACGAAGAGGCCTTCACGCTGCTCGTGAAGGACCTGTACTCGTCGTACAAGGATCTTCCCCTCACGCTCTACCAGATCCAGGACAAGTACCGCGATGAGGCGCGTCCGCGGGCAGGACTGCTTCGCGGACGCGAGTTCACGATGAAGGACGCCTATTCGTTCGATTCCTCCGATGAGGGTCTCGATCTCAGCTACCAGGCTCAGCGCGATGCCTACGAGCGCATCTTCCAGCGCCTGGGTCTCGAGTACGTCATCGTCCAGGCGGATGCCGGAGCGATGGGCGGTTCGCGGAGCGAGGAATTCCTGCACCCGACTCCCGTCGGCGAGGACACGTTCGTCCGCAGCGCCGGCGGATACGCCGCCAATGTGGAGGCATTCACGACCGCCGTTCCCGACGCCATCGCGTTCGACGCGGATGCGGCACCGGTGATCTTCGACTCGCCGAACACGCCCACGATCGAGACTCTCGTCGCGCACTCGAACGTGCACCTCGACGGCGACTACACGGCTGCGGACACGCTCAAGAACGTCGTGCTCGCGCTCACGCACCTCGACGGCACCCGTGAACTCGTCGTCGTCGGCATCCCCGGCGACCGCGAGGTCGACGAGAAGCGGGCCGAGGTCGCGTTCGCGCCCGCCGAGGTCGAGACCGCCACGGCAGACGACTTCGAGAAGAATCCGCTGCTCGTTAAGGGCTACATCGGCCCCTGGTCGCCCACGGGAGCTGTGCTCGGCGAGGAATCGGCTACCGGCATCCGCTACCTGGTCGACCCCCGTGTGAGCGAGGGCACGAGCTGGATCACCGGTGCGAACCTCGACGAGAAGCACGCGCATTCGGTTGTCGCCGGACGTGACTTCTTCGCCGACGGCATCGTCGAGATCGCCGACGTCCGCGCGGGCGATCCGGCTCCTGACGGCTCCGGTCCGGTCGAGCTCGCGCGCGGAATGGAGATCGGTCACGTGTTCCAGCTGGGTCGCAAGTACGCGGACGCGCTCGGACTCAAGGTGCTCAACGAGAACGGCAAGCTCGTCACGGTCACGATGGGGTCGTACGGCATCGGCGTGACGCGCATCCTGGCGATCATCGCCGAGTTGAACAACGACGAGAAGGGTCTCATCTGGCCGGCATCGGTCGCGCCCTTCGATGTGCAGGTCGTGGCTGCCGGTCGTGACCAGGTGGCCTTCGACGTGGCAGCTGAGCTCTCCGCTCAGCTCGAGTCCGCCGGTCTCGACGTGCTCTACGACGACCGCCCGAAGGTCTCGCCCGGAGTCAAGTTCGGAGACGCCGAGCTCGTTGGCGTTCCGCAGATCGTCATCGTCGGCCGAGGGGCCGCGGACGGTCAGGTCGAGCTGTGGGACCGGCGCACGGGGGATCGCAGCGCGGTGTCCGTCGCCGACGCCGTCGATCAGCTGACCCAGCGCTGACCTCGACGACAGAGAAATGCCGCGCACCTCACCGGGTGCGCGGCATTCTGTCGTTCGGAGCGGACGTCAGCAGACGATCCGGCCGTGGTTCATGATGTCGTCATCGGGCGTGTCCTTGGTCACGAGGGCCTTGAGCGCGCCGGCCGCCATCGCGATCTTGCCCTTGGAGGGCTCCCAGAACTCGGTCACCGTCGGCGTCACCTTGAGAAGTGCGATGCCGGGAGTGTCCAGCCCGTCCTCGAACCAGATGTCGAGCGAGGGCGAATAGAGCTCTTCCATCTTCGCGCGGTCGTGCACCACGGACGCGTTGCCGGCCACCGACACGTATCGCATGCCCTTCGCGTCGCAGTACGAGAGGCCGACCTGTCGATGGGCGCGCGCCTCCTCGACCTTCTCGGTGTCTTCGGCGGTGAAGAACCAGATGTCGCCGGCGTCGTCCATCTGCCGGGTCGACATCGGCCTGCTCACGAGGTTGCCGTCGTCGTCGGTGGTCGTCAGCATCGTGAAGTCGATGTCCTCGACGAGTTCGGTGACGCGTGCCAGTGCTTCCGGTCCAGTGATCTCTGTCATGCAGCCACTGTGCCGCAGGAGACCTGACTTGGCACGGGCGTTGACACGGGGACGTGAGCGTGGTGAGGGCGGCGTTGCGGCGGCCCGCCCGACGCGCTCCCATGACAGGCTGAGGGCATGACCGACGAACCGCTGACGGCGTCGCTGAGCGCCGAGATCAACAACGTCCTCGACGAAGCAGGCGTCAAGACCGATCGCAGGCTCGTGATGCGCATGATGCGCACAGCGGTCCTGCTGGGGGAGGACGGCACGAACCGCCTCGATCTCAAGATCGCCTCCGCCGCCCTCGCCGAGATGCGGGACGCCTTCCGCTTGTTCGCACCGTTCGAAGGGGTGCCGAAGGTCACGGTGTTCGGCTCGGCGCGTACCCTCCACGACGATCCGCTCTACGTCCAGGCGCGTGATGTCGCGGCTGCTCTCGCAGCGGACGGATGGATGGTGGTGACCGGAGCAGGACCGGGAATCATGCAGGCTGCCGCTGAAGGTGCCGGCCCCGCGCTCTCGCTCGGCGTGTCGATCAGGCTGCCGTTCGAGGAGAAGGCCAACAGCCTGATCGCGGCGAGCGAGCATGTGGTGGCGATGAAGTACTTCTTCACCCGCAAACTCATGCTCATCAAGGAGTCCAGCGGCTTCATCTGTCTCCCTGGCGGATTCGGCACCCTCGACGAGATGTTCGAGCTGCTGACCCTCCAACAGACCGGAAAGGCCGAGCCGACGCCGATCGTGCTGCTCGACGAGCCGGGAGGCACGTTCTGGAACGGCCTCAAGCGATTCATCGACGAGGACCTGGCGCCGACAGGGGTGATCTCGGAGGGCGACTTCGATCGCGTGGTCATCACCGACTCCGTCGAGTCGGCAGCCGCCGTGATCGCCGGGTTCTGGCGCAACTACGACTCGCTGCGCTGGGTGGGGGACTCGCTCGTGCTGAGACTGCGTGGAGAGCCGACGGACGAAGAGCTCGAGGATCTCAACGACCGGTTCGCCGGGATGCTGGCGAGCGGACGGATCGAACGGACAGCTCCGCGGTCGCCGGAGGTCGCAGACGACGATCTGCTGCACCTTCCTCGTCTCTCCCTGCATCTCGACCAGCGACAGGTCGGCAACCTGTTCCGTCTGATCGGCGCGATCAACTCGCTGGAGTCCGCTCCCGCGCTGTGATGCCTGCCGCGAATTCCGCCAGGTCGATCGACCGACCGAGAATGCGCTCAGCGGCGCGGTGCCCCGAGTAGTACGCGGCCCCCACGGTCGCCGGCTCGTCGCCCCATGTCGCCTCACCGGCGAAGTGCAGCACTGCGTCGACCGGCCCCGCGAGCTCGTCGTGGTCGTGGTGTGACGAGCCGACCGCGAGATGCGAGTACGACCCGTTCGAGAACTCGTCCTGTCCCCATCGCGTGATCCAGTGCGCGGTGGGGTCGCCGACGGCATCCGGGTAGAGGAACCGCAGGGCGCTCACGACGTCCGCGACGACCTCCTCATCCGACAGATCCTGCATCCGGCGGCCGAACGGGCCGGCGGCGAAGGTCAGCAACGTCGGGATCCCGCTGACCGCCGAGACGTCGTACCAGGAGTGCCAGTGCTCACCGGCCTCGCCGAGCGCTCGGAGAACGTAGCTGTCCTCGCGCCAGAAGCGCTCCGGGAACTGGATGAACACCTTGTTGAACACGCCCATGCCCAGTCGAGCGATCGGTCCGGCGACAGCCTCGGGCAGGGGAGGGGCGAACTCGATCGACTCCGCCTTGAGCACGCCGAGCGGCACGGTCACCAGCGCGTTGCGGGCCGAGAACTCTCCATTCCGGGTCGACACGGTGACGCCCCGGTCGGTCCGCTCGATGCGGGTGACGACGTGACCGAGTCGGATGTCGAGACCGGCGGCGATCCGACGCGGGAGCTCATCGTAGCCGCGCGGGAAGATGACCTCGTCGCCGTCGATCGCATCCTCGTCGAGCCCGTGCGCGTCGAGGTCCCCGACCCATGCACCGCACTGCTCCTCGACGCGGTGACGGAAGAACTCGCGGACCTCATCGATGCGCTCCGGCTCGAAGCCCGAGCGGTCGAGCGCGCGCTCCGTGACATCCAGATAGGTGTCGCCGGGGGAGGACCGGGTGATCTCCTCTGCCAACAGTCGATCTGCTTGCTCGACATCGGCGACCCACTGAGAAGTGCTCGCAGGATCCATCGCCCTGCCCTCCCCGTCGAAGTTCTCGATCGGCCTGCCTCCGGCCTGGAAGCTGCCGACGGTGTACTCGAGGGTGGGGATGCCGAGCGCCTGCACGAGATCCCACAGCGGGGAGTCGTCGATGCCGTGGACCCATGACGCACCGCGATCGACGGGAAAACCCGCAGCGCGGTCGGTGTGCATCCTGCCCCCGACGCGATCCCTCGCCTCGAGGACGATGACGTCGGCTCCGGCGTCGTCGAGCATGCGGGCCGCCGTCACACCCGACATCCCTGCCCCGATCACGATGGTGTCGTACGTCGTCACTGAGTCCTCCTGCGCGCTCGGCACCGCGTCGGTGCGGCCGCCTCCGTGGCATCGGGCGGTGGGCACAGGGTATCGTGGTACGGATGTCGCGCGTGAACACCCGCGCGACGAGAGCTGAATAGGGAGTCGTCATGGATATCGAACTGAGTCTGCTGCGTGGGATCGAGAAGGAGAAGGCGATCCCCTTCGATGAGCTGGTCTCGATCATCGAACAGGCCATCCTGACCGCCTACTCCAAGCACGTCTCGGACGACGGCGCCACCCCCGAGGGGGTCCGCGTCGAACTCGATCGTCGCACCGGGCACGTCGCCGTGCTGCAGGTCGTCAAGGACGAAGAGGGCGCGATCATCGGCGAAGAGGACGCGACGCCGAATGACTTCGGACGTATCGCGGCCTTCGCCGCCAAGCAGGTCATCAGCCAGCGCCTGCGGGACATCGCGGATGATGTCGTGCTGGGAGACTTCAAGGACAAGGAAGGCGACATCGTCGCCGGCGTGATCCAGCAGGGACCGAATCCCCGCATGATCCACGTCGATCTCGGAGCCGTCGAGGCGATCCTTCCTCCGGAGGAGCAGGTGCCGGGCGAGGAGTACACCCACGGGTCGCGCCTCCGCGTCTACGTGACCAGCGTCGCGAAGGGTCTCAAGGGACCGCAGATCACCGTCTCGCGCACGCACCCCGGTCTCGTCCGCAAGCTGTTCGCGCTCGAGGTGCCCGAGATCGCCGCAGGTCTCGTGGAGATCGTCTCGCTGGCTCGTGAGGCCGGCCACCGCACCAAGATCGCCGTCCGTGCGAACGACCCGGCGATCAACGCGAAGGGCGCCTGCATCGGCGAGATGGGCCGACGCGTTCGTGCCGTCACCGAGGAGCTGGCCGGCGAGAAGATCGACATCGTCGATCACGACCCGGAGCTCGCCGCGTTCGTCGCGAACGCCCTCTCTCCCGCCAAGGTCACGAGCTCGTTCATCCTCGACGCGAACACCAGGGCCGTGCGTGCACTCGTGCCCGACTATCAGCTCTCGCTCGCGATCGGCAAGGAGGGGCAGAACGCCCGACTGGCTGCCAAGCTCACCGGAGCGAAGATCGACATCCAGCCGGACAGCGTCCTGGACTGACCGCTCGCCACGTCCGACTCGCGCCCGCCGCGCGAGTCGGACGGGAACACAGGTGTAAGATGGAACCCGTACGAACGTGCGTCGGCTGTCGCACGCGTGCTCCCCGCGCCGCTCTTCTCAGAGTGGTGTCCCAGAACGACATCCTCATCCTCGATGAGCGCGCCGTTCTGCCAGGGCGAGGCGCGTGGGTCCATCCGACACCGGAATGCGTGGATGCCGCTCTGCGGCGCCGGGCTTTCGGAAGAGCACTGCGCGTCTCCAGCGATCTGGACACGCGGATCATCGAACAGCACCCACCAAGAAACAAAGGCTGAACGGCTATGGAAACAAAGTGAACGGCTCGAAATGAGACCCGTCCGCGACTAGTGGTCTGCCCTGTCTGGGTGGACCGACCCCAGACAGGAGAATTGTGGCTGGTAAACCACGCGTACACGAGATCGCCGCCGAACTCGGCGTCGACAGCAAGATCGCACTTGCAAAGCTCAAGGAACTCGGAGAGTTCGTCAAGAGCCCCTCTTCGACCATCGAACCGCCGGTGGCGCGCAAGCTTCGCGCTGCCATCGAGTCGGACGCCTCGCTGAAGGGCTCCGCGGATGCGGCTCCCGCCGCAGCGAAGCCCGGTGCCGCCAAGCCCGGTGCAGCCAAGCCCGGTGCAGCCAAGCCCGGTGCAGCCAAGCCCGGTGCTGGTGCACCGACACCCGGACCCAAGCCCGGGCCCAAGCCCGCGCCCGCGCCCGAGGCGTCTGCTGCCGCTCCGGCACCCGAAGCTCCGGCCGAGGCCGCCGCTCCGGCTGCCGCCACGCCGGCAGCTCCCCAGTCCGCAGACAGCGCAGCTTCCAAGCCCGCTGACGGCGGCGCACCCAAGCCCGGCGCCCCGCGCCCGGGCAACAACCCGTTCTCGTCCGCTCAGGGCATGGGTCAGCGGCCCAACGGACCGCGACCCGGCAACAACCCCTTCGCCTCCGCGCAGGGGATGGGCCAGCGCCCGACGCCGGGCAACATCCCGCGTCCGCAGGCTCCGCGTCCCGGCGCGCCGCGTCCGGGTGCACCTCGTCCCGGTTCCCCCCGTCCCGGCGCCCCGCGCGGCGGTCAGGGCGGTCGTCCCGGTGGCGCACCGTTCCAGCAGCGTCCGGGTGGACCCGGTCGTCCCGGCGGTGCCGGTGGACCCGGTGCAGGTCCCGGCGCTCGTCCCGGTGGAGGCTTCGCAGGTCGTCCCGGTGGCGGTGGAGGTCGCGGTCGCGGTCCCGGTGGAGGTACCGCAGGTGCCTTCGGCAAGGGCGGCGGCAAGAGCAAGCAGCGCAAGTCGCGGCGGGCGAAGCGGCAGGAATTCGAGATGCGGAGCGCCCCGGTCGTCGGTGGCGTCAACGTCACCCGCGGTAACGGGGAGATCATCCGTATGCGCCGCGGCGCGTCGATCTCGGACTTCGCCGACAAGATCGAGACGCTGACCGGCTACACGGTCCAGCCCGGAACCCTCGTGACGATCCTCTTCAACCTCGGCGAGATGGCCACGGCCACCGAGTCGCTGGATGAGGCGACGTTCGAGGTCCTGGGTGCGGAGCTCGGATACAAGATCCAGATGGTCTCGCCCGAGGACGAGGACAAGGAGCTCCTCGAGGGCTTCGGTCTCAACCTCGAGCAGGAGCTCGAGGAGGAGAGCGAGGACGACCTCGAGATCCGTCCTCCGGTGGTCACCGTCATGGGTCACGTCGACCACGGTAAGACGCGCCTTCTCGACGCCATCCGTCAGACCAACGTCATCGAGGGTGAAGCCGGCGGCATCACCCAGCACATCGGTGCGTACCAGGTGTGGACGGAGCACGAGGGCATCGAGCGTGCCATCACCTTCATCGACACCCCGGGTCACGAGGCCTTCACGGCCATGCGTGCTCGTGGAGCGCAGGTCACCGACCTCGCGATCCTCGTGGTCGCGGCCGACGACGGCATCATGCCGCAGACGGTCGAGGCGCTCAACCACGCCCAGGCGGCGAACGTGCCGATCGTGGTCGCGGTGAACAAGGTCGACAAGCCCGACGCCAACCCGGCCAAGGTGCGCCAGCAGCTCACCGAGTACGGCCTGGTCGCAGAGGAGTATGGCGGAGACGTCATGTTCGTCGATGTCTCGGCCCGTGCGAACACCGGAATCCAGGAGCTCCTGGACGCGGTGCTGCTCACTGCCGATGCAGGCCTCGACCTGACCGCCAACCCGAACAAGGCCGCTCGCGGTGTCGCCATCGAGGCGAAGCTCGACAAGGGTCGCGGTTCGGTCGCTACGGTGCTCATCCAGTCCGGAACGCTGCGCGTCGGTGACGCGATCGTCGCCGGAACGGCGTACGGCCGTGTGCGTGCGATGGCGGATGAGAACGGCGAGCAGGTCCTCGAGGCCTACCCGTCGCGTCCCGTGCAGGTGCAGGGTCTGAACTCCGTGCCACGTGCCGGCGACGTCTTCATCGTCACTGAGGAAGACCGCATGGCCCGTCAGATCGCCGAGAAGCGTGAAGCTGTCGAGCGCAACGCGCAGCTGGCCAAGGCCCGCAAGCGCATCTCGCTCGAGGACTTCACCCGTGCTCTCGAAGAGGGCAAGGTCGAGTCGCTCAACCTCATCATCAAGGGTGACGTCTCCGGTGCCGTCGAGGCGCTCGAGGAGTCGCTTCTCAAGATCGAGGTCGACGACTCGGTGCAGCTCCGCATCATCCACCGCGGTGTCGGTGCGATCACGGAGTCCGACGTCAACCTCGCGACGATCGACAACGCGATCATCGTGGGCTTCAACGTCCGTCCCGACACGAAGGCGCGCGAGCGTGCACAGCGTGAAGGTGTGGACATCCGGTTCTACTCGGTGATCTACAACGCGATCGACGAGATCGAGAGCTCGCTCAAGGGCATGCTCAAGCCGGAGTACGAAGAGGTCCAGTCGGGTGTCGCCGAGATCCGCGAGGTGTTCCGCTCCTCGAAGTTCGGCAACATCGCCGGTGTCATCGTGCGCTCGGGAACGATCACGCGAAACGCCAAGGCTCGCGTCATCCGCGACGGTGTGGTGATCGCCGATGGCCTCGCCATCGAGTCGCTGCGTCGGTTCAAGGACGACGTCACCGAGGTTCGCACGGACTACGAGGCCGGTATCGGCCTCGGCAAGTTCAACGACATCCAGATCGGCGACGAGATCGAGACCACTGAGCTGGTCGAGAAGCCTCGCAGCTGATCGAGTTCGATATCTTCGGGCGAGGGTGCGTCATGCACCCTCGCCCGAAGGGTACGTAGAGGGAGAGAACAATGGCTGGTGAACGACAGGCACGTCTGGCCGATCGCATTCGTGTGATCCTCGCAGAGCGACTGGAGAAGGGTCTGCGCGACCCGCGACTCGGATTCGTGACCATCACCGACGTCCGCGTGAGCGGAGACCTGCAGCACGCCTCCGTGTTCTACACGGTGCTGGGCACCGAGGAGGAGCGCCTCTCCAGCGGTGCGGCGCTGACCTCCGCGACCGGCATGCTCCGCAGCGAGGTCGGGAAGCAGCTGAGCACCCGCCTGGTTCCGACGCTCGAGTTCATCCCCGACGCGCTGCCCGAGAACGCCGATCACATCTCGGCGCTTCTTCGCGAGGCGCAGCAGCGCGATGCCGACGTGGCGAAGCTCGCCTCCTCCGCCTCGCACGCCGGTGACGCAGACCCGTACCTGCGCCAGGAAGACGACGACACGCAGGCCTGAATATCGCGCCCTCGTCTGAGGGCGTGAGCAGTCTTGGTAATCTCGGCCTAACGGGCGGTCGCCCGTGGGGACTGGGGAGTTCAGCATCGACGTTTCGCGTGCGCAGGGGACAGCTTCGGTCGCACCGGCAGCTGTCGAGACGATTCTCGAAGAACTCCTCGAGCACGACCTGAGCTGCGCGCCGCATGTCGCGGCGCGACTCGCGGCCGAGCTGTCGGAGGACCCTCACACGATCCTGGCCGTCGCAGCTCGTCTTGACGCGGCTCAACGGCAGGGGCTCAGGGCGCTCCCCTCACCGTTGCCGATGGTGTCATCGGTCGAGACGCTTTTCGCCCAGCTGGAGCTGGACGACAGCGACCGTGAGGTGCTCATCGCGGTGTCGATGCGCCTCGACGACAGGCTGGATCCGCTGGTCGGTTTCGCCGGTCGTTCTGCCGCGGAGCTCACCACAGGCCCTCTCGGAGCGCTCCTCGACATCCACGCCGGTCGCGTCCGTCTGTCCGACCCCCGCTTGGCGATCTGGTTGCGAGCGACGACGCCCTCCTCCGCGGCTGCTGCAGTGCACCTGCGACTCCACCGACTCTTCGACGAACGCGGCGAGCAGGTGGACGCCGACTGGCACAGCGCTCGAGCTGCGATGCACGGCGAACCGGTGACTGCCGGGGAGCTCACACGGATAGCCAGGGAGCATTCGGAGGCGGGACTCAGCGAGCGCGCCTTCCACCTCGCTGCAGAAGCCGCCGCCCACTCGAGCGGGGTCGAGCAGGACGAGGCGAACCTCGTCGCCGGTGTCGCCGCCATCGCGGCCGGGCACGCGGTCGAGGCGGCGCGACGGCTCGGAAGTCTCTTCCCCGGTGGCGACGAGCTCTATCGGCTCCAGGGGCTCGGCGGGCTGCTCGTCGCCGAGACGCATCTGCGCGGGTCAGTTCCCGAGGTCGACATGAGCGTGATCCGGCCGGATCGCGATGACGCGGAGCACTGGTACTCCTGGGCGCGAGCTGCTGCCTTCGCGGCGATGTTGTGCGCCGAACGCGGTGACCGTCGCACGATGCGCTCGTGGCTCGACGCTCTCCGTCACGCGAGCGCGCGCGTCGAAGCCGATCGCGAACTCCGAGATCCGGTCGTCGCACTGGCCTGGCTCGTCATCGGCGACCGCGAGAAGGACGACGTTCGCGGGGCCGGGCCCCTCACCGGCGGCCTGTTGAGGGCTCTGCAAGCGGCGGTCGACGGGGACGTCGACCGGGGGCTGAGCCTGCTCGCCGCAGGTGACTCGCCGGTCGGCGTCGAGGTCGACCCGTTCGTGGCCGGCTTCGAGCTCAGTCCACTCGTCGCGGCGTACCGCGCGGTCGCCGAGGTGCTGCTCCTGATGTGGCGTGGAGACATCGGCGCCGCGCGCGACCGGATGCTTCGTGCGGCCGTCGAGCTGCCTGTGGCGCTGCCTTTCGCCGGGCTCGGCGTCGTGATCGCACGACGCCTCGATCTCGCGGTTCTCGGACATCTGGGGCCGTTCGCCAAGGCTCTCACCGCCGCCCTCCCGGCCCCTCTGCGCATCGATCAGCTGGTGGACAGGGGGATCGAATCATTCCTGTCGGGACACTCGGCCGAGGCCGCGGCGTGCATGCGGCTCTGGAGGGATCGCGGCGCTCCTCAGCCGACCCTGTCGGTGCCGGGGCTGGAGGAGGCGATCGTGGTCACGCATGGCGGACCATGGAGCCCGCAGCGGATCGAACCGCCCGAGATCGCTCTGGCGCAACGGCTGCGCGTGCAGATCACCAGCTGCTCGGACGACGAGTGGCGCCTTGCGCGGCCGGTCGTGGTCGCCGCCGCACGGACCTTGACCTCGCCTTTCTCGCGCGGACGGGTCGAGGCGATGATCGGCACGAGGTCGCTGATCAAGGGAGACGTGGGTCTCGGACGGGAGCACCTCTCGATGGCACGGAACCTGCTCGAGGTCTCCGGTGCGACGGCATGGGCGAGAGCGGTCTCGGTGCGTCTGGAGCAGGTGGAGGCCTCCGACGGAGCTGCCGCCAGCGGTGACCCGCTCTCCTCGTGCCGGCGAGTGTGGGAGTCGATGCTCACCGCTCGAGAGTTCGAGGTGGCGATGCTGGCGGTCGGCGGAGCTTCTAACCGCGACATCGCGGATGCGCTCCACGTATCGGTGCGCACCGTGGAGGTGCACCTCGGCCGGGTCTTCATGAAGCTCGAGGTGAGGACCCGAGTCGAGCTCACGGTGCTCGCTCACCGCATCGGGCAGTTCGTCTGACGGGCGGACTCAGCGGGGAAGCGACAGCAGTTCGCCATCGGCCTCGGCGAGGCCGTCGGCGATGAGCGAGTCGATCGCACGGTCGCGCTGAAGCGGATCGGGCCAGTCGGCCAGCACGGAGTCGATCAGGACCGGGGTGGGCGCGGCGGTTCGCAGCACCCGCAGCACGGCTCCTCGCGCCTGACGGTCAGAACCCTCGAAGGCGGCTTGGCGTCTGCGGGTGTCACCGGTCTCGGGTCGCCCTGCGGCCAGCCACGCGCATGTGTCGCTCAGCGGGCAGACGTCGCAGCGCGGCGAGCGTGCCGTGCACACCGTCGCGCCCAGCTCCATCGCGGCCGCGTTGAACACGGCGGACTCTGTGACATCGGCGGGCAGCAGCGAGTCCATCAGCGCCAGGTCGCGACGCGAGGGCGGTCCCGGCTGTGCTCGGCCGAGGATGGCGCGCGCCATCACACGTCGAGTGTTCGTGTCGACGACGGGGTGCCGGTCGCCGTAGGCGAAGACAGCGACAGCCCTGGCCGTGTAGTCGCCGATGCCCGAGAGCTTGAGGAGGGCATCGATGTCGTTGGGGACGACGCCGCCGTGTCGCTCAGAGATCTCGATGGCCGCGCGATGCAGCCAGAGTGCGCGGCGCGGGTAGCCGAGGTTGGCCCACTGCTGCACGACCTCGGCGGGTGAAGCGGCGGCCATGGCCGCGGGCGTCGGCCACCGGGCGAGCCACGCCTCGAGGTGCGGTATCACTCGGTTCACGGGCGTCTGCTGCAGCATGAACTCGCTGACCAGCGTTCCCCACGCGCCGAAATCCTCGCGGAATTCCGTGCGCCGCCACGGCAGGTCGCGTGCGGCACCCCGGTACCAGTCCGCAAGAGGCTCGGACACCTCGGCGGGTGGATGCGAAGTCGAAGGCACCTCGTCAGCCTAGGCGAACACCGATGCCCCTGAAGAGCGGCGGACGGCGTCGACATGGGTCGCGACGGGCAGAGGGGAGTTCGAGCGCACCGTAGGCTTGAGAGATGGTCTCGCCCGGCATCCTCCTCGTCGACAAACCAGCTGGACTGACCAGCCATGACGTCGTCGCACGCACTCGACGTGCGCTCGGCACTCGCAAGGTCGGGCACGCCGGAACCCTCGACCCCATGGCCACGGGTCTGCTCGTGATCGGCGTCGAGGGCGCGACGCGACTGCTCACTTACATCGTCGGAGCGGACAAGACCTACGAGGCGACGATCCGACTGGGACAGACGACGGGCACGGACGATGCGGACGGCGAGATCCTGACCCGAGCCACGGCGGGGTCCTGGGACTCGGTCACCCCCGATCGGGTCGCGGCGGGGATCGACGCGCTCACCGGCGCGATCTCTCAGGTCCCGAGCTCGGTGTCCGCGATCAAGGTCGACGGACGTCGCGCGTACGACCGTGTGCGGGCCGGCGAAGAGGTCGTGTTGGCCGCTCGTGACGTCACAGTGTCGCGGTTCGAGGTTCTGGCGGAGCGTTCCGGTGACGGGTTCCTCGATCTCGACGTCGTCGTCGACTGCTCCTCCGGCACGTACATCCGTTCCCTCGCTCGTGATCTCGGGGCAGCGCTCGGGGTCGGCGGGCATCTCACGGCCCTTCGGCGCTCGCGAGTCGGCGACTTCGACGTCGCGGATGCCGTGACGGTCGACGGCGTCGTCGAGACAGCGCTGCTGACTCCGGCCGCCGCGGCCGCGAGGGTCCTGGACGTGATGCCGGTGTCGGCAGAGGAAGCGAGAGATCTGCGTCACGGCAAGCGGCTGGTCGGCCAGGCGGATCGGCTGACCGGCTCCCTCGCGGCTGCGATCGACGAGGACGGCGTCCTGGTCGGCGTCGTCGAGAGGCGCGGTGCCGATCTCAAGAGCGCCATGAACATGCCGGAGGCGGCTCGATGATCCTCTGGCTGACGATCGCCCAGGTGGCGGTCGCGATCTTGGCCGGACTGTTCTGCGTGTCACTCGGCCTGGCCGGACGACGTCCGAGCGACTACTCCGTCGGTGCGCTCGCGCTCGTCGAGCTGCTCCTCGTCGTGCAGGTGATCGTCGCCATCGTGGCACCGCTGGTGGGGAACCCGCCGACGGGCGACCTGCTCGAGTACTGGGTCTATCTCGTCTCCGCGGTGCTGCTCCCCATCGGCGCCGTGCTCTGGGCGCTGATGGAGAGGAGCCGTTGGAGCACGGTGATCCTCGGGGTGGCGGCGCTGGCCGTCGCGATCATGATCTGGCGCATGCACGTGATCTGGACCATCCAGATGGCCTGACCGGTCGGCGAGGCATCCGGGGCTTCCCGCCCGGATCTAGAATGGAGGACGCTATGAGCACCACCGTTCCCACCTCCCGCATGACCGGCATCGGTCGTGTCCTCGTGATCGTCTACGCCGTGATGGCGCTGGCGGCGACCGGGCGAAGCTTCGTGCAGATCTTCCGCCAGTTCGGCGAAGCGCCTCTCGCGTATGCGCTCTCGGCACTCGCTGCCGGCGTGTACATCCTGGCGACGTTGGCGCTCGTTCTCGCGAATCGACGCGGCTGGTACGCGGTGGCCTGGGTGGCGATCGTCTTCGAGCTCGCCGGAGTCCTCGTGGTCGGCTCGCTCAGCATCTTCTTCCCCGAGCTTTTTCCGCACGACACGGTCTGGTCGATGTTCGGGCGCGGGTATCTGTTCATCCCGCTCGTGCTGCCGATCTTCGGCATCTGGTGGCTGCGCACGCATAGGCCGGCCCGTGCGGTCGCGTCCGCTCTCCGTGTCGAGGCGAGCGCATGATCGTCTTCCGAGACCCGAGCGAGGTTCCCCCCGGTTTCGGTCCCTCCGCCGTGGCGATCGGCAAGTTCGACGGCGTCCACGCGGGGCACAGAGCGGTGATCGGGCGCCTCAAGGAGATCGCTGCCGAGTCGGGGATCCGCGCCGTGGCCGTCACGTTCGACCGCAATCCGCTCGCCGTGCTGCGGCCCGACCGCTGCCCGGAGAACGTGGTCACGGTCGAGCGGAAGATCGAGCTGCTGAGCGAGCTCGAGCTCGACGCCACGCTGCTTCTGACGTTCGACGAGGAGCTCGCAGCGCGCAGCGCGGAGGACTTCGTCGCCGGCATCCTGACCAGTGCCCTGCACGTGTCCACCGTTCTCGTGGGTGAGGACTTCCGGTTCGGCCGCGGCGGAGCGGGCAACCCCGATCTCCTCCGACAGCTCGGACCGAAGTACGGCTTCACGGTAGAGGTCGTCGACGACGTCTTCCTCGACGGCTCCGACCGTCGGGTGTCGTCCACCTGGATCAGGGAACTGCTGATGGCCGGAGATGTCACCGCCGCCGCGCGTGTGCTCGACCGCAACGTCGACGTGCGCGGGGAGGTGGTGCATGGCCTCAAGCGCGGACGCGAGCTCGGCTTCCCCACGGCGAACCTCTCGGCGTCCGTCGACTCGTTCGTGCCGGCCGACGGAGTCTACGCAGGCTGGCTCGTCGACCACGAGACCGGTCTCCGCCACCGGGCTGCCATCTCGGTCGGCACCAACCCCACCTTCGACGACGTGCTCGAACGTCAGGTCGAGGCGCACGTGATCGGAGAGACCGATCTCGATCTGTACGGTCACGACGTCACCGTCGAGTTCGTCGAGCGTCTGCGCGGAATGGTCGCGTTCGAGGGGATCGAGAGGCTGAAGTCCCAGATGGCCGCTGACGTGACGGATGCCGAGACCGTCCTGTCGCGCGACGCCCGCTGAACTCGCCCTGAACTCTGCGTGTCCTGATCTGCGTGGCTCAGGCGGCATGGCATAGAATGGGCCTCGGTGGTCCCTGATCCTCGCGCGTCCTTCGCTCGTCGACGACCGCCGGAAATACTGTTCGTACGGTCCTGGCTCACGCCACACGCGGACACCGAGAACGGCCGATGCATCCTCAGGGTGTTCCGGCCTTCACGCTCAGGAGGAGCATGCCGACCACGGCAACCGCCGCAACACGGCGCAAGAAGACGTCCCGTCGCGACGATGAGGCACCCCTCATCCCGATCCTCGCCCGCAAGGTGCGTGAGATCGAGGCGAAGTCGCAGCGAGGAAAGCTCGGACCCACCAACCGGGTCAAGTTCCAGGTCATCGCCTTCCTGGTGCGTGAAGAGCGCGCCAGGGTCAAGGCGGATGCCGACATCGCCGATGCCGCCCGCGCAGAGCTTCTCAAGCGACTCGACGGCGTCGCCACGATCCTGGCGAAGACGGCGGCGCGCGACACGTCGCTGATCCAGCTTCTCGAAGCCGATCAGGCGACCTCACCGGTCGCGAAGCGCATGCGACGCGACTGGCTGCTCGAGTCGGGGGCCGAACTGGCTCCGGAAGAGCTGATCATCGCCGACATCGCGCCCGTTCAGGCACCCGTAGTGTCTGCGGCGATCGCCGAGCGGCAGGTGACCCCGCCCTCTGTCGAGGCGCGTCAGCTGGCGAACCCGTTCCTCGCGCCCGATCTCACCCCGCGCGCCACCACGACTCCGCGTCGACGTCTCGACGGCTGGGAGCTCATGGGCCCGCTCTACAAGGCTTTCGAGACCGGAGCCGGGGGAGGAGCAGCCAGTATGGACCTGCCTCCGGCGCCCGAGTACGACCACCTCTCGCCCAAGGGCCTCGAGGTCATGGTGCATCAGTCCCGCTTCCTCGAAGCGGTGCGAGAGGGGCACAGGAGCTTCCTCCTCGCCGACGAGCCCGGTCTGGGCAAGACGGCGCAGTCGGTGCTCGCGGCGTCCGTGGCCGGGGCCTACCCGCTGCTCGTGGTCGTGCCCAACGTGGTCAAGATGAACTGGGCGCGAGAGGTCGAGCGCTGGACCCCTCAGCGCAGGGCCACCGTGATCCAGGGCGATGGTGATGACATCGACGCCTTCGCGGATGTGTTCATCGTGAACTACGAGATCCTTGATCGCCACATGTCGTGGCTCGCATCCATCGGCCTCCGGGGCATGGTCGTCGACGAGGCCCACTTCATCAAGAATCTCAGCTCCCAGCGGTCGCAGAACGTGCTGTCGCTCGCGAATCGCGTTCGAGAGCGCACCCCCGGCGGTAACCCGCTGATGCTCGCGCTCACGGGAACCCCACTGATCAACGACGTCGAGGACTTCGACGCGATCTGGCGCTTCCTCGGGTGGACGACGGGTGAGAAGCCCGGGCCGGAGTTGATGGAGAAGCTCGACGCGACCGGCTTCACCCCCGCAGACAAGGCGTTCTACCCCGAGGCTCGCGAAGCCGTGATCTCGATGGGTATCGTGCGGCGCAAGAAGAAGGACGTCGCCGCCGACCTTCCCGACAAGCTCATCGCCGACCTTCCCGTGCAGCTGGACGACGAGTTCGGCCGCGGCATCCGTCAGGCCGAGCGAGAGTTGGGCGAGCGGCTCGCCGCCCGCTACCGGCGGATCATCGAGGCGCGAGGGGATCGCGGACTGGCACCCGGCGAGATCGACGACGACATCGTGCGTCTGGTCGCCCAGAACGAGCTCGAGGAGTCGAAGGCCGCTGGCACCGGGGGAGACAACGTCTTCACGATGGTGCGGCGCATCGGACAGGCGAAGGCGCACCTCGCAGCCGACTACGCGGCCCAGCTGCAGCGATCGGTGGGCAAGGTCGTGTTCTTCGCGAAGCACATCGACGTGATGGACCAGGCGGAGGCGCACTTCGCGTCGGCCGGCATCCGTTCGGTCTCGATCCGCGGCGACCAGACCTCGACCGTGCGGCAGCAGTCGATCGACGACTTCAACAGCGACCCCGAGGTCGGCATCGCGGTGTGTTCGCTGACCGCTGCCGGTGTCGGCCTGAACCTGCAGGCCGCATCCAACGTGGTCCTGGCGGAACTGTCCTGGACGGCCGCGGAGCAGACTCAGGCGATCGACCGCGTGCACCGTATCGGTCAGGACGAGCCGGTGACGGCGTGGCGGATCATCGCCGCGCACACGATCGACGCCAAGATCGCGGAGCTCATCGATCAGAAGCAGGGCCTCGCGGCCCGTGCCCTGGACGGCGAGGCCCTCGACGAGGCGGCGGCCGAGCCTGTGCAGCTGGGCGCTCTCATGCATCTTCTGCGGGAGACGCTCGGCGTCGTCTGAGCCTTCTCGAGTCGACAGAGATCGGCGTTAAGAATTCTGTTTCTTGGCGCCGATTTCTCATGTCGGCCGGGCGTATCGCGCATTTCTGGCGAATCGTCGCGCAACGGCGGCAAGATCCTCGGTTTTCATCGTCTCGAATGGCGCCCGGTCCGCCCGGAGCGCTAGTGTCGATCGCAGGCAACGTCGCCTGTTCCCCCTTCCCTGAACCCGTCTGAGGCAAGCATGAAGATCGGCATTCTGACGAGCGGCGGCGACTGCCCCGGACTCAACGCGGTCATCCGCGGCATCGTGCTCAAGGGCACCACCACCTACGACCTCGAGTTCGTCGGCATCCGCGACGGCTGGCGCGGCGTGGTCGACGGGGACTTCTTCCCGCTCACCAGACACGAGGTGAAGGGCCTGTCGAAGGTCGGCGGCACGATCCTGGGCACCAGTCGCACGAACCCCTACGAGGGTGAGCGCGGCGGCGCCGAGAACATCGCCAAGACGCTGTACGGACACAAGATCGACGGCATCATCGCGATCGGCGGCGAGGGGACCCTCGCAGCAGCCGACCGCCTCGCCAAGGACGGCATCAACGTCATCGGCGTGCCGAAGACGATCGACAACGACCTGCGCGCCACGGACTACTCGTTCGGGTTCGACACGGCGGTCAACATCGCCACGGACGCGATGGATCGTCTGCGCACGACGGGCGACTCCCACCAGCGCTGCATGGTCGCCGAGGTCATGGGGCGCCACGTCGGTTGGATCGCCCTTCACGCGGGCATGGCAGCGGGCGCTCACGCCATCTGCATCCCCGAAGTGCCCATGTCGATCGACGACATCACCGAGCTCGTCTCGAGCGCGCACGATCGCGGTCGCGCACCGCTCGTCGTCGTCTCCGAGGGGTTCAAGCTGCTCGGTATGGATGAGGCCTACAGCGACAAGGGCCTGGACGCATTCAACCGTCCTCGACTCGGCGGCATCGGCGACCAGCTCGCTCCGGCGATCGAGCGCATCACGGGCATCGAGACCCGCGCGACGATCCTCGGCCACATCCAGCGCGGCGGATCGCCGTCAGCCTTCGACCGCGTGCTCGCGACGCGCCTCGGACTCCACGCGGCCGACGCGATCATCGACAAGGCATGGGGTCAGATGGTCGCGATGCAGGGCACGGACATCGTGCGCGTGCCGTTCGCCGAGGCTCTGGGCGAGCTGAACACCGTTCCGCGCAGCCGCTACGACGAGGCAGCAGCGCTCTTCGGCTGAGTCTCGATCGCGTGCACCACAGAGAACGGGCCGATCCCTGCGGATCGGCCCGTTCTCTGTGTTCTTCGAGAGCTCAGCGCGATGCGAGGCCGACCGTGTCGAGGATCCAGGCGAGCTCGAACGCCCGCTCCTTCCACGAGTTGTAGCGTCCGCTGACACCGCCGTGACCGGCGACCATCTCGCACTTGAGCAGGGCGTCGGTCGCACCGGCGACGCGCAGGGCAGCGATCCACTTCGCAGGCTCGACGTAGAGGACGCGTGTGTCATTGAGCGAGGTCACGGCCAGGATGCGCGGGTAGCGCACGCCGTCGCGGACGTTCTCGTACGGCGAGTACGACTTCATGTACTCGTACACCTCGGCTCCGTGCAGCGGGTCGCCCCATTCATCCCACTCGATCACCGTCAGGGGGAGGGAGGGGTCGAGGATCGTGGTGAGCGCGTCGACGAACGGCACTGCCGCGAGCACGCCGGCGAACAGCTCGGGAGCGAGGTTCGTCACCGCGCCCATGAGGAGTCCTCCCGCGCTTCCTCCCTCGGCGACCAGGCGCTCGGGCGACGTGACTCCCTGCTCCACGAGGTGCTCGGCGCACGCGACGAAGTCGGTGAAGGTGTTGCGCTTGTTCAGCAGCTTGCCGTCCTCGTACCACTGCCGACCCATCTCGCCACCGCCGCGGACATGAGCGACGGCGAAGACGATGCCGCGGTCGAGTTCCGAGAGCCGCGCGACCGAGAAGCCGGGGTCGATCGAGTGCTCGTACGAGCCATAGCCGTAGAGATGCACGGGGCGCGGGTCGGCGCCAGGCTCTCCGAACGATCGCTTCCACACGAGGGAGATCGGCACGCGGGTACCGTCCGACGCCGTGGCCCAGTCGCGCTTCTGGCCGTACTCCCGGGGGTCATACCCGCCGAGGACGGCGACCTGCTTGCGCAGATGCAGCTCGCGGGTGGCGAGATCCATCTCGTAGACGGTTCCCGGAGTCACGAACGACGTGTAGCCGAGCCGGAGGAACGGCGAGTGCCATTCCGGATTGCCGCTGACGCCTGCCGAGTAGAGGGGCTCGTCGAAGGCGATGTCGTCGACCGAGTCCGTCGTGTAGTCCAGGATGCCGACCCGTTCCAGGCCTTCACGGCGGTACTCCACCGTCGCGAAGTCGCGGAACGCGTCCATCCCGAGCAGTCGACGACCCGGCTCGTGCGCGAGGACGATGCGGCGCTCACTCTGTGGGTCGGAGGCGGGCACGGAGACGAGCTCGAAGTCCAGGGCCTCATCGTTGTGCAGGATGTAGAGGCGGTCCTCGCCGTCCACCACGGCGTGCTCGAGCGAGTACTCGACGCCTTCGCGGCGCGGCCAGACGATCCGAGGAGCTGCGGTGAGGTCTCCGGCGAGATCGACGAGGTACTCCTCGCTGGTGATGCTCGATCCGACGGCGATCACCAGGTACTTGCGGCTGCGGGTGATGCCGGCGCCGAGCCAGTACTTCTCATCGGGCTCGTGGAAGAGCTTCACGTCGTCCGAGACGGGAGTGCCGAGACGGTGCAGCCAGAGAGTGTCGGGCCGCCATGCCTCGTCGCGAGTCGTGTAGAGGATCCCGGTGCCGTCCGGTGTGAAGAACGCGCCACCCGTGTCGGGGATCTCGTCGGGGAGCGTCTCGCCGGTCACGAGGTCGCGCACGTGCACCGTGTAGAGCTCGTCGCCCTCGAAGTCCGTCGCCCAGAGCAGCTTCGTCGCGTCGTCCGAGGTGTCGAACGCTCCGAGGGAGAAGAACTCATGCCCCTCGGCCTCGACGTTGCCGTCGAGCAGCACGATCTCGCCCGGCACCGCCACGCCCGGCTCCAGCACCGGGGGAGTCCAGTCGTCCTCGGCCGCGGCAGTACGGCAGTGGATGCCGTACTGCGCGCCCTCTTCGGTGCGGCTGTAATACCACCAGGCCCCGCGCCGCGTGGGCACGGACAGATCCGTCTCCTGCACCCGGCCCTTGATCTCCTGGAACAGAGTCTCGCGGAGGTCGGTCAGATGGGAGAGCTCGGCTTCAGTGTGGGCGTTCTCGGCTTCGAGGTGTGCGATGACCTCGCCGGATTCCTTCTCCCGAAGCCATTCGTATGGATCATCGAAGGTGTCACCGTGGTGCGTGCGAAGGGTCGAGCGGCGGTCTGCGATCGGGGCATCAGTCACGCCTCCCACGCTATCCCAGGTCAAGTTGACCGGCACCCGGGAGGGTGGGAGGATCTACCGGGGCCGGTTAACGGAAGTAAAACCCACGGTGAACTCTTCGTTCGTCACGTCGATCCCGTCGACACCTCTCCTTTCTTCCTCAACGACCGAAAGCGAACGGTGGAAACCGCAGCCCTCATCGTCGTGCTGGTTATCCTGCTGGCACTCTTCTTCGACTTCACCAACGGGTTTCACGACACCGCCAACGCGATGGCCACGCCCATCGCGACAGGCGCGCTGAAGCCCAAGACCGCTGTCCTTCTCGCAGCAGTCCTCAACCTCGTCGGAGCGTTCCTGTCGACGGAGGTCTCCAAGACCGTGTCGCACGGGATCATCCGCGAGGACACGATCCAAGGCGACGTGTTCCTGCCGATGATCTTCGCCGGTCTCATCGGCGCGATCACCTGGAACATGCTGACGTGGCTGCTGGGTCTGCCCTCGAGCTCGTCGCACGCGCTGTTCGGCGGCCTCATCGGAGCCACCCTGGTCGGCGTCGGAGTCAACGGCATCGACTTCGGCATGGTGCTCTCGAAGATCATCCTCCCGGCGCTCATCGCCCCGCTGACGGCCGGCATCATCGCCTTCGCGGCGACCAAGCTCGCGTACTCGATCACGCGACGCTACGACGGCAAGCCCGACGGGCGCGACGGCTTCCGCTGGGGACAGATCTTCACGTCGTCACTGGTCGCACTCGCGCACGGCACGAACGACGCTCAGAAGACGATGGGCGTGATCACCCTCGCGCTGATCACTGTCGGGTGGCAGAGCAGCGAGCAGGCCGATCCGTACCTCTGGGTCATCATCGCCTGTGCGGTGACGATCGCCCTCGGCACCTATCTCGGCGGGTGGCGCATCATCCGCACGCTGGGCAAGGGGCTGACCGAGGTCAAGCCCGCGCAGGGCTTCTCGGCCGAGAGTTCGACGGCAGCGACGATCCTCGCCTCCAGCGCTTTCGGCTTCGCGCTCTCGACGACGCAGGTCGCTTCGGGCTCGGTCATCGGCTCCGGCCTCGGCCGCCGCGGCTCCACGGTCCGCTGGCGGACCGCCGGTCGAATCGCCATCGGCTGGCTCCTCACACTTCCGGCCGCAGGTGCAGTCGGTGCCCTCGCGGCCCTGCTCATCACCTGGCTCGGCCTCTGGGGCATCGCGATCGACGCGGTCCTTGCGCTGGCCGTGATCATCGGCCTGTTCCTTCGCTCCCGCAAGGATGCAGTGACCTCCGCGAACGCCATGAGCGATGTGGCCGAGTCGGGGCTCGCGATCGAGCACCCCGACACGCCCCCGCCCACGCGTCGACAGCAGCGGATCATCGAGGCCAAGGCCGAGGCCAAGGCTCGTGCGGAGGCGCGCGAGAAGGTCAAGGCTCAGGCCAAGGCGGACGCCAAGGCGAAGGCAGCGGCCAAGGCCGCGAAGAAGGCCCCGAAGACGGGAGCCTCGACGCGGGTCGACGGCCCCGGGGTCGACAGTCCCGAGACGGCGAAGAGCGAGGAGTCGAAGTGAGTGTCGGCATCGACTGGGGCGCATTCGTCCAGGTGTTCCTTGCGGCTCTGATCGGAGCCTGCGCGGTCGTGACGTTCTATGCGTTCGGTCTTCGGCTCCTTGTTCGCAGCGGACACGCGCCGGTCGTGAGCCCGGCGGAGTTCACCGACGCCATCACCGTGATCTCCGAGAAGGAGCTCAAGCGGGCTGCCAAGCAGGCGGCCAAGGCGGCGAAGAAGAGTCCGCTCACCGAGGCGCAGCGACGGATCGCACTGTTCGGCGCGTACGGATGCTTCGCGCTCTGCGCGGCTGCGGTCGTGGCAGGCATCCTGATCATCGTCGTCGGGCACTGACCGACGAGTCCTGCCCAGGAGGGCGTCAGCGGAGGAGACCGGCGACGAGGTCGTCGACGATCTCGTCGGTGGTGGTGTCCGGATCGATCGGGGTCGTGAGCCGATCGAGCAGCAGGCCGTCGATCGCATAGTGGAAGAGCGCGATCTCTCGGCGACCACCCGGAAGGCCCGCTCCCGCGTTGAAAGCGACGTCCGCGTCGAACCCCGCTCGCTGCCACGCGCCGAGAAGGGCGCCGACCTCGGGGCGGCGGCTGCTCTCGAGCCGCAGCTCGAACAGTGCGAGTGTGACGTCGCGGTCATCGGTGAGGCGACGCACGATGTCGCGGATGTACTCGGCGAAGAGCTCTCTGCTCGGTTCCTCCGATGACCGCCGTGCGAGGTCGTCGTCGCTGGGGGCGAGACGCTCGCCGATCCGATCGACGAGGCCCGCGATGAGTGCCTCTCGGCTGCGGAAGTAGTTCGAGGTGGTGCCCACCGGCACGGCCGCGACGATGTCCACGGCTCGGTGGGTGAGACCGCGAGAGCCATCGGTCGCCAGAACGGTCAGCCCTGCATCCGCGATGATCCGTCGCCGTGTCTCGTTCTTCGCCATCCGAGCACTGTATCGCGACTACTACAGCTGCCGTGGAGTCGTCGCCCGTCCGGTGTCGCGCCGCGGCCTAGGCTGAGACCATGTCAGCGCCTTCCGACAGCGGCTTCGTCTTCGGTCGCCATGATCCCGCCTCGCACGTCATCATCCATGTGAGCGACCCGCACTTCCTCGCGGGTGGAGCGCGGCTCGGCGGACGATACGACGTCGAGTCGAACTTCGCTCGCACCCTTGAGGCGATCAGGGCCGTGCACCCGCACCCGTCGGCGATCGTCATCACCGGCGACCTGGCCGACCTGGGGGAGCCGGATGCGTATCGCCGTCTCCGCCGCGCCGTCGAGCCCGTGGCGCAGGAGCTGGGGACGACCGTCGTCTGGGTTGCCGGCAACCACGACGAGCGGCCGGCGCTGCGCGAGGGGCTGCTCGACCTGCCCGCGACGGAGGAGCCCGTGACGGGCGCATGGGACCTCGACGGTCTGCGCCTGATCGCCCTCGACACGAGTGTGCCCGGATGGCATCACGGCGACCTGGACCCCGGCCAGCTCTCATGGCTGGCGGAGATCCTGAAGCAACCGGCGCCGCACGGCACGCTGCTCGCGATGCACCACCCGCCGCTCCCGAGCCACCTTCCGCTCTTCGACATACTCGAGCTGCGGCACCAGGACGATCTCGCGGAGGTCATTCGTGACACGGACGTGCGCGGTATCCTCGCCGGCCACCTGCATTACTCGTCGCACGGCACCTTCGCGGGCGTGCCTGTCAGCGTGTCCTCGGCGACCTGCTACACGATGAATGTCGCTCGTCCGGCCGCCGATGTGAACGGCATGGATGCGGCGCAGGCGTTCCAGATCGTGCATGTACGACCCGAGACGATCACCCACACCGTGGTGCCCGTGACCGACGCGCCGACCGGCGATCACTTCTCGATGGCGTGGCTGGAGAGAATGGCCCGTCTCAGCCCGGAGGAGCGTCTCGAGGCTTTCTCTCGCAAACGCTGACCCGCCGTCGTATCCCTGGCCGTGCATGCACGCAGGCGTAGACTGGATGCATCCCCCGCACCACACACTCGCCACTACCCACAAGGATGTGACATGGCTTCTGCCGCGCCTGCCCCCACCCGCACCGAGACCGATTCGCTCGGGAGCATGGAGATTCCCGCCGACGCGTACTGGGGGATCCACACCGCCCGCGCCGACGCGAACTTCCCGATCACCAAGCGTCCGATCTCGGTCTATCCGGACCTCGTCGTCGCACTCGCGATGGTCAAGCAGGCCAGCGCCAGAGCGAACCGCGAGATCGGCGTCCTCGACCCCGAGCGTGCGGACCTGATCGATCGGGCCGCCCAGCGTGTCATCGACGGAGAGTTCCACGATCAGTTCACCGTCGGTGTGATCCAGGGCGGTGCCGGCACGTCGACGAACATGAACGCCAACGAGGTCATCACCAACATCGCCCTCGAGCTCGCCGGACGCGAGAAGGGCGACTACGCGTTCCTCTCGCCGATCGATCACACGAACCGCAGTCAGTCGACCAACGACGTCTACCCGACGGCGGTCAAGATCGGTCTCTCTCTGACACTCCGCTCGCTGCTCGAAGAGCTCGATCTGTTGCGCATCTCGTTCCTGCACAAGTCGCACGAGTTCCACGATGTGCTCAAGGTCGGACGCACGCAGCTGCAGGACGCCGTGCCCATGACTCTGGGTCAGGAGTTCCACGGCTTCGCTTCGACCCTCGGCTACGATCACACGCGCCTCACCGAGAACGCCTCGCTGATGTTCGAGATCAACATGGGTGCGACCGCCATCGGCACCGGCATCACCACGCACGTCGACTACGCACCCGCTGTGCTGAAGCATCTGCGCGAGATCACCGGACTCGACCTGGTGACGGCCGGCGACCTCGTCGAGGCGACCAGCGACACCGGCTCGTTCATGTCGTTCTCGTCGACCCTGAAGCGCAACGCCATGAAGCTGTCGAAGATCTGCAACGACCTGCGACTGCTGTCGTCGGGTCCGCAGGCGGGCTTCGGCGAGATCAACCTGCCGGCGATGCAGGCCGGTTCCAGCATCATGCCGGGCAAGGTGAACCCGGTGATCCCGGAGGTCGTCAACCAGGTGGCGTTCGCGGTCGCCGGCGCGGACATGACGGTGACGATGGCGGCCGAGGCCGGGCAGCTCCAGCTCAACGCATTCGAGCCTGTGATCGCCCACTCGATCTTCCAGTCCATCACCTGGATGCGACAGGCGATGTGGACGCTGCGCGTCAACTGCGTCGACGGCATCACGGCGAACCGAGACCGCCTCGGCGCCATGGTCGGCGCTTCGGTCGGCGTCATCACAGCACTCACGCCGTTCATCGGATACGCCGCCGCGGCCGCGCTGGCCAAGACCGCGCTGCTGACGAACAGGAACGTCGCCGACCTGGTGGTCGAAGCCGGACTGATGTCTCGCGAAGAGGTCATCAAGCAGTTGTCGCCCGCGCGCCTGTCGGGACTCGAGGCCATCACGGCCGCGATCCCGGTGATCGGGTCCGAGGACCTCATCGAGATCTGACTCCGAGCACACGGAAGGGCCCCGGCGACATCTCGCCGGGGCCCTTCCGTGTGTCACAGAGTGAGCGGGGGATCAGTCCAGCACGCGACAGTGGGTGGTGAGCTCGCCGATGCCGTCGATGCCGACCGTCACCGTCGAACGATCCCGGAGGAAGATCTGGGGGTCTCGAGAGTATCCGGCACCGCCGGGGCTCCCGGTGGAGATCAGGGTGCCGGGAAGCAGCGTCAGGGACTGCGAGAGATGCGCGATGAGCTTCGCAACCGACCGCACCATCTGATCCGTGCTCGCGTCCTGGACGGTCTGGCCGTCGACGATCGCCCAGATGTGCAGGTCCTGCGGGTCGGCGACCTCGTCGGCCGTGACGGCGAAGGGACCGGTCGGGGTGAAGCCGTCGAACGACTTGCACCGTGACCACTGCGCTTCAGAGAACTGGACGTTCCGCGCGGTGATGTCGTTCACGACGGTGTAGCCCCAGACGTGCGAGAGCGCGTCGGCCTCTGCGACATCCTTCGCCGGGGTGCCGATCAGCACACCGAGCTCCGCCTCGTAGTCCACAGCCTCGCTCAGCGAACGCGGCCACGACGTCGTCTGCTCGTGGCCTGTCAGCGAGTTCGGCCACAGGGTGAACACGGTCGGAGCGGCGTCGGTCTTCAGACCGAGCTCGCTCGAGTGAGCCGCGTAGTTGAGGCCGACCGCGAGGACCGCCGGGGGAGCGATGACCGCTGAGGCGAAGCTCCACCCGTCGAGCGGGTGCCGCGGAGCATCGCCGTCGAGGGCCGAGCGAAGAGCGGTGAGCGTCTGCTCGCCCCCTTCGATCAGCTGCTGAAGCGTCGCAGGGGGGTCGGGAAGGAGATCGGAGACGAGGATGGCATCGGCACCCTCCACCACTGCGAGATGCGCAGCGGGAGAGTCGGCACGACGCAGATGAGCGAACCGCATGCTCCTACGCTATCCGCTGCTCGGCTCGATTGCCTGGAGGAAGTCGCCAGACCCGGGCGAAGTTGGTTGTTCGCCATATGCTTTGGCTATGAGTTCCGGAGGACCGTCCCAGCCATCGCCGTACACGCCGCCGCCCGCGCAGCAGCAGCCGCCGACGTATCCCCAGCAGTATGCTGCGCAGCCCCCGCAGTATTCGGCGCAGCAGTACGCGCAGTCGAACTACGCCCCGCCGCAGTTCTCCCAGCGTCCTCAGTACGCCTCGGTCCTCGCTCAGCCGACCCCGTATTCGCCTCCCGCTCCGGCCGCACCCTCGCCTGCCCCCGGTCTTCCTGCCCTGCCGGCGGCACGCCGAGGCGGACGCGTCGCGCTGTTCGCGCTGTTCGGCTTCCTCGGTCTGCTGATGCTCGGGCTCATCGCCTACTTCGGTCTGTTCCTGGGTCCGCTCGCATCGATCATCGGCCTCGTCCTCGCGCTCGTCCCGCTCGCCATCGTCTTCTTCGTCGTCCGTATGATCGACCGGTGGGAACCCGAGCCCAAGTCGCTGGTGTTCTTCGCGATCGCCTGGGGTGCGATCGCCGCCGTGGGACTCACGCTCCTCGTCGACCTCGGGCTGACCGCGCTCCTGGGGTTCCGGGGAGAAGTGGCGGGCGCCGTCATCCAGGCGCCGATCGTCGAGGAGTTCTGGAAGGGTTTCGGAGTCTTCCTGATCTTCCTCATCGCGCGTCGCTCGTTCGACGGTCCGGTCGACGGGGTCGTCTACGGGGCGCTGGTCGGTGCCGGCTTCGCGTTCACCGAGAACATCCAGTACTTCGCGATCAGCCTCATCGAGGGCGGCGGCGAGCAGCTGACGGTGACGTTCATCCTCCGGGCGATCATGTCGCCCTTCGCCCACGCGATGTTCACATCGCTGACGGGTCTCGCCATCGGCCTGGCCGCTCGACGGCACGCGTCGACAGGGGCCGCACTCGGGTTCGGTCTGCTCGGGATGCTGGGGGCGATGGTGCTCCACGGCCTGTGGAACGGATCGTCCTTCGCGAACTTCTTCCTCCTCTACTTCGTCCTCCAGGTGCCGCTGTTCGTGGGGTTCATCGTGGGGATCATCGCGTTGAGGCGCGAGGAGTCTCGCCTCACGAAGGCCCGTCTGGGCGATTACGCGGCCGCCGGGTGGTTCACCCCCGAGGAGGTCACGATGCTCGCGACTCCCGCCGGGCGCAAGACCGGCCTGGCATGGGCGTCGCAGCTTCGGGGCGATCGGCGTCCGCTGATGCGCGAGTTCATCAAGGACGCCACCATGCTGGCATCCGTCCGTCAGCGCGCGATAACGGGGCGCGACCCTATGGCACCGGCGGACGAGCAGGCGCTGCTCGCCCGAACCCGCGCCACTCGGGCTGCTCTGCTGGCCTACTGAGACCCGCTGATCATGGCCCTCTTCATCCTCGTGCACGGAGCAGGAGACACGGGGTGGTCATGGCATCGGCTCGCCGCCGTCCTGCGGGAGCGCGGACATGAGGTGATCGCACCCGACCTGCCGGGCGATGACGAGTCCCTCACTCTCACCGACTACGCGGATGCCGTCGTGGCCGCGGCAGACGCGAGACGGGGCGGTGTCGTGGTCGGCCATTCGTTCGGGGGATTCACCGCACCGATCGTCGCTGAGAGATTGGCGGCGGACGTGCTCGTGATGCTGGCGGCGATGATTCCCGACCCGGGGGAGCGTCCGGACGAGTGGTGGTCCAACACCGGATTCGAGGATGCCGTGGCGGCGCAGGCAGCCCGCGACGGAGGCCTCACCGGCAACGACGATCCGCACATCGGCTTCTATCACGACGTGCCGCGAGCGCTCGCCGACGAGGCGATCGGTCGGGAGAGAGCACATCCGTCGGTCGCATCAATGGCCGTCCCGTGGCCGCTCACGGCCTGGCCCTCTGTTCCCACTCGGTTCGTCGTCTGCGCGGAGGACAGGTTCTTCCCGCCCGCATTCCTTCGCGACCTCGCCCGGAAGCGCCTGGGCATCGTCGCCGACGAGATCGAGGGGAGTCACTGTGTCGCCCTCAGCCGGCCCGAAGAGCTCGCATCGATGCTGATCGCCTACGCGCAGGAGCAGCAAGCGTCATGATGCTCGAGCCGTCAAGCAGGTTCAGTACCAAGACTCAGCGCCCGGTGCTGCGGCGATGCCTGCATGTCTACCGGGCGCTGAGTTGATCTGTAAACAGGGTGCACCCGGTGTGCGCGGGTGTCAAGGGCTTAGGGGGCAGTCGACGGGCGGCATCGCCGTTTCGCCCTCAGCGGAGCGATCGCGTTGACCCGCGCCGGGCGACTCGGGTTTGATGGAGGACATGACTGATCGCACAAAGCCTGAGTTCGACGCCCCCACCGGACCCGCCCCCGCGGAGCTCGTGATCCGCGACATCATCGAGGGAGACGGAGCCGAGGCCAAGCCCGGCGACACGGTCACCGTGCACTACGCCGGTGTCGAGTTCGAATCGGGCGAGGAGTTCGACTCGTCGTGGGGTCGCGGCGAGACCATCCAGTTCCCGCTTCGCGGCCTGATCCAGGGGTGGCAGGACGGCATCCCGGGCATGAAGAAAGGCGGACGGCGCGAGCTCGTCATCCCGCCGCACCTCGCATACGGTCCGGTCGGAGGAGGCCACTTCCTCTCGGGCAAGACCCTCATCTTCATCATCGATCTCGTCGCCGTCGGCTGACCCGATCGACGCCGGGAGGCGCCGGGCCCACTGCGGGCTCGGCGCCTTCTCGTCGCCCGAGGAAATATCCGCATTCAGGGGAATACATGCATGTGCATGTAAGTTGTTACGCGTGACGCCGTGAACACGGCCCCTCATCCGTTGCCGCACACATGCGGCTGATGTCTCCAGAGGAGAAACCATGACCAGCATCGACATTCCCGGCTACCGTCCCGGCACCTGGGTGCTCGACCCGTCGCACAGCGAGGTCACGTTCAGCGTGCGCCACATGATGATCTCGAAGGTGCGCGGCACGTTCGGCGTCAAGAGCGCGACGCTGATCGCTCCCGAGAACCCGCTCGAGGCCCGCGTCGAGGCGAGCGTCGACGTCACCTCGATCGACACCAAGGACGAGGGGCGCGACACGCACCTGCGCTCCGGCGACTTCTTCGACACCGAGAACTTCCCCACGATGGAGTTCGTGTCGACGGGTGCGCGCGCCGAGGACGGCGAGCTCTTCGTCGACGGCGACCTGACGATCCGCGGCATCACCAAGCCCGTCAGCTTCGAGCTCGACTTCGGTGGCTTCGGCTCCGACCCGTGGGGCAACTACAAGGCCGGCGCATCGGCCAAGACGGTCATCAACCGCGAGGACTTCGGCCTGACGTGGAACGCCGCGCTCGAGACCGGCGGCGTGCTCGTCGGCAAGGACGTCACGATCAGCCTCGACCTGCAGGGCGCTCTGCAGCAGGACTGATCACCTGATCTCGAACCCCGGGCCCTCAGGGCTCGGGGTTCTCTGCGTCGTAGCCGCGGAATCCCGGGCTGCGCCGTGCGAGCAGGGCGACCAGGGTGATCACCAGCAATCCGCCCAGCAGCGGCGGGAACCACAGGGTCGTGAAGGTCGCGAGCGTGCCCGCGTAGAGGGCGCCGATCCGGGGGCCGCCGGCGACCACGATGATGAAGACCCCCTGCAGTCGACCGCGCATGGTGTCGGGCACGGCCGCCTGCATCATCGTGTTGCGATAGATCGAGCTGATGTTGTCGGATGCGCCGGAGAGCGCGAGCACGATGCACGAGGCGATGATCAGCCCGACGTTCGGCGTCGCCTCGGTCGCCCCGGCAGAGACGGCTCCGATGACCAGGACCACGCCGAAGAGCAGGATGGACGCGCCATAGGCCTCGACCGCGCGCTCGATGCCGCGTCCGTGCCAGCGGTACTGCACGACCCGACCGGAGAAGAGGCTCGATGCGAATGTGCCCGCGGCGACGGCTGCGGTGAGGATGCCGGTGGTCACCGCTCCGCCGCCCAGCAGAAGGGTGCCGAGTGCGGGGAAGAGCACGAGGGGCTGCCCGAATGTCATGGCGATGATGTCGACCACGAATTGCATCCGGATGTTGTTCGCGCGGCGCAGGAACCTCCACCCGTCCACGAGCGATGCGAACCCCGGCCGCACGATGTCCCCTTCCGGCCGCAGCGGAGGGAGACTCCACAGGCCGAGGAACATCGACAGCATCAGGATGACGTCGAGTGTGTAAGTCCACCCGTAGCCTGTCAGCGCGACGAGTATGCCGGCTACCGCGGGGCCGGCCATCACGGTGAGGCCGAACGCCACACCGTTGAGCGCGGACGCGGCGGCCAGCTTGTCGCGGGGGATGAGCCGTGGCACGATCGCGGTCCGGGTGGCCATGCCGACCGAGTTCGCGGCGGAGTTGACGATGCTCAGCACGTAGAGCCACCAGATCGTCTCCGCACCGGTCCAGGTGAGCGCGGCGAGCAACGCGGTCGAGGCGAAGGTCACCGTGGCCGCGACCAACGCCACGCGGCGGCGGTCGAACGCGTCCGCGAGCATCCCGCCGTAGAGGCCGGCGAGGATCATGGGGACGAGTCCGGCGACCGCGATCATCGATACCGCGAAGGTGCTTCCGGTGAGCGCGAAGACGTGCAGCATCACCGTGACGATCGTCAGCTGCCCGCCGATCCCCGCGAGCACCGAGCCGATCCACATGCGTGCGAATGCAGGGCTGGCTCGCAGGGGGCTGAGATGATCAGATGGCTGCGTGCAGCGCTCACGCCGCGTATCCGTCATGCATGATTCGAGAGTATCCGAGGTGCCGTCGGGCGGGCGTGGGCACGGTCACCCAGCGGCATCGAGTCCTGGTAGACTCTTCAGGTTGCCGTTTGATCGGCCGCGGATAAAGAGAGCTCACGCATCAGGCGTCGGGCACCGCGCAACAAGCAGAGAGGGGATCGAATCTATGGCACTGGAAGCAGACGTCAAGAAGGCGATCATCGAAGAGTACGCGACGCACCCCGGTGACACCGGATCCCCCGAGGTGCAGGCCGCGATGCTGACGCAGCGCATCAAGGACCTCACGGAGCACCTGAAGGAGCACAAGCACGACCACCACTCGCGTCGTGGCCTGTTCCTGCTCGTGGGTCAGCGCCGTCGTCTGCTCGGCTACCTCCAGAGCGTCGACATCGAGCGTTACCGCTCGCTGATCGCACGCCTGGGTCTCCGCCGATAACGCGGAGCGAGCCAGCGTACAATCGCGCAGAACATTCTTGAGAAGGCCGCCCCAGGTGTGGGGCGGCCTTCGTCATATTCGGGGGTTGATCTCGTGCACGCTTTCCATTAGGAAAGTAGTGAGCTTTCCAGATGGAAAGCGAAGGGGGTCACGCGATGGAGCAGAAGCCGATCCACGGGCACGAGGCGATCGCGCCGCCCAGTGCGGACGTCGCGCAGCGCTACCTCGACGAGGCGGATGCTGTGAAGCACCGGCGCGGGCGCGTAGTCGACCGGCGGGCGCTTGCGTGGCTGCAGATCGCCAATGCGGCCGTTACTGCGGTGTATCTCGTCGCTCTGGTTACGGCGATACGTGGTCACGGCGGCGTGACGCCGCAGGTCTTCGTCTTCAGTTTTCTCGTGTGGGGGCAGCTCTCCACAGGTATGGCTCAGCGGAGCGGAATGCAACTGCGCCTGACGTGGTCGCGCTGGCCCATTCTGCTGGCCGGCGGTGCTCTGACGGTCGTGGTGCTCGTCGTCTTCGGCTTCGCTGTCTTCTATCCCGGGTTCCCGGAGATCGGTGTGTGGATCCCGGCCGTCCTCATGCTGGTCGGATTCGGTGGCTACGGCGCAGTTCAGCTCGCTCTGGCATCGGGTGACCCGCGCCCCCCGCGGTCCATGCCGAAGCCGCTTCCACGGGCGATGCGGTGGGGAACCATCTGCGTGGGAGTCGCTCTCGGAGTGATGGCCATGCTCGGCTCCGCGCCAGACGGGGTGCTCGCGAGCACGCTCCTTCTGCTCGTCGTGCTCATGACCTTCGTCTGGCTCGTCGCCGCTCGCAGTGAGATGGGCCTTCCTGCGGTCGGCGCCTCGTGGCGCTGGCCGCACCAGCTCGCTTTCGCCGCTGCTGGCTGTGCACTGGCTCTGCTCGTCCTGCTCGACGGCGTTCCGATCGGCCTCGGATTCGTCGGTGGCCTGGGCATCATCGCGCTGTTCGTCGCCGTGTCGTTCGTCCCCGGACGTGATCTCCGTGACTGACACCCCATCGGTGCCGCACCCGCGGACCCGACTCGACGACAACTTCGCGTCGCCGATCCGCTTCTCGGTCCTCGCGTCGCTCGGTGACGGCATCGAGCTCGACTTCGCGACGCTGCGTGAGATCCTCCAGTGCGGCGACTCTCCGCTGAGCAAGGCCATCTCGCACCTTCAGGCCGCGGGGTACGTCGTCGCGCGCAAGGGAAGCCTCGGCAGTCGCCCTCGCACGTGGGTCCGTTCGACCGCAGCCGGCCGTGCAGCCTTCGACGGACACCTCCAGGCCCTGCGCGAGATCGTCGCGCTCGGAGGAGGCGCGGCGCTGTGACCCGGGTCAGGCGTTCGTGCCGACCAGGTCGGGGTGGTGGATCGCAGCCACGTCGGGGTGCGCACGCAGTCGCGACTTCATGGCGTTCTCGCCATAGGTGGCATGGATGGGGTTGCTCGGGTCCTCGGTGATGCCGGTCGCCGCCGCGGCGAGATCTGCGGGAAGCTCGAGAAGCGGCAGCTGCTGATCGAGCGCGGGGTTGAAGAAGAACGGGATGGAGATGCGCTCTTCGGGTGCCCGAGGGGAGATGACGCGGTGGTTGGTCGCCTTGAGGTAGCCGCCGGTCGCGTACTCCAGCAGCTCGCCGATGTTGACGACGAACGCGCCCGGGACGGACGGGGCTGACACCCACTCGCCGTCTCGTTCGACCTGCAGGCCGCCCTTTCCGGGCTCGACCCAGAGCAGGGTCAGCACTCCGGAGTCCTTGTGCGCTCCGACGCCCTGCTGCGGCTCGGGTTCGTGGGTGCCGGGGTAGCGGACGATCTTGATCAGCGTCGACGGATCACGGAAGGGCTCGTCGAAGTACGACTCGTCCGCCCCGAGCGTGACGGCCCAGGCGCGCAGGAGCTTGCGGGCGACCTCTGTCAGCGTGTCGTGCCACTCGGTGATCACCGCTTTGAGCTCGGGCTGTGCGGAGGGCCACAGATTCGGGCCGACGAGTCGATTGAAGGCCGGACCGCCCTCGACAGGCTCGCGCTCGGGGCCGATGTCGATCTGCTCGCGCCAATCGACCTTGCCCTGCGTCCGCTCGCCGCCGACCCGCGTGTACCCGCGGAAATGAGGACTCTTGACGTTCTCGATCGCGAGCTTCTCGTCGTCGGGCAGCGCGAAGAAATCGAGCGCCGCGCGGTGCAACCTCGCCTCCAGCTCGGGGGAGATGCCTGTGCCGGTGAGATAGAAGAAGCCCACGTCGTGCGTGGCCGCGCGAAGGTCGTCGCGGAACCGAGCAGCGGCTTCGGGACCGGCATCGAGCTGGGACAGGTCGAGGATGGGAAGCGAGAGATCAGCCATTCACCGAGCGTAGATCGGGTCTGGGCGAGTGCGGTTCAGTGTTGCGCCGAATTACCGAGAGGCGATCGCGTGTGTGCGAGGCCCGAGCGGAAGGGGTGCTAATGTCTCTGAAGTAAGGGATGCCTTACCTCAGTCTTTCCCAGAGAGTTCCCTCCGTGCTCGCCACTTTTCTCATCGGTCTTCGTGAAGGCCTCGAAGCCGCGATCGTCGTCGGCATCCTCGTCGCCTACCTGCGCAGGCTCGGTCGCGGTGACGCGTTGCCCAGGCTCTGGGCGGGGGTCGGCCTGGCGATCGCCCTCGCACTCGGCATCGGGGCCGTCCTGACCTTCGGTGCGTACTCGCTGACCTTCGAGGCTCAGGAGCTGATCGGCGGACTGCTGTCGCTGCTCGCGGTGGGCATGGTGACCTGGATGATCTTCTGGATGCAGAAGGCCGGGCGCACGATGAAGGCGACCCTCGAGGGCGGACTCGACCGCGCGCTCACACAGGGCGGCGTCTGGGCGCTGATCGCGATCGGCTTCGTCTCGGTGGCACGCGAGGGGATCGAGACGACTCTTCTGCTGTGGTCGATGGTGCAGTCCTTCGGCGACGCTCCGTCGGCGCTGCTCGGCGCGGTGCTCGGGCTTCTCGCCGCCGTGGTGATCGGCTGGGCGCTCGCCCGCGGCGCCGTCCGGCTCGACCTTCGCCGGTTCTTCACCTGGACCAGTGGGTTCCTCGTCATCGTCGCAGCCGGGGTGCTCGCCTACGCGATCATGGACCTCCAGGAGGCCGGCGCGTTGCCGGGACCGTTCACCGCGGCGGCACCGATCGACGCGGCCACCGGGGCGGTCGCTCTCGGCTGGGTGGCATTCCCCTTCGGCTGGGCCTTCGATGTCACGAACGTGATCGCGCCCGACAGTGCCTGGGCGACCATCCTGCAGGCGACCGTCGGCTTCATGCCACGGATGACGTGGCTCCAGGTCACGGCTTGGACCGTGTACATCGTCGTCGTCGGGCTCTTGTTCATCCGGGGGCTCCGGTCACGCCGGTCCGCCTCCCCACATGTGCAGACGTCCCCTGGCCGCGACACGTCGGCATCCACTCTCACCCAGCAAGGAGCAGCATGACCACCTCTCGCCGAATCCTCGGTGCCGTCGCCGCAGCAGGCGCGGCAGCACTCGTCCTCAGCGGGTGCGTCGCCAAGAGCGATGTCGCCGCAGGTGCATCCTTCGACGTTTCGTCGACCGACTCGGCGTGCGCCGTCTCGGCTGCGACCGCCAAGAGCGGCACACTCACGTTCGATGTGAAGAACGACAGCGCGCAGACCTCGGAGTTCTATCTGCTCGCAGAAGACGGCCTCCGCATCGTCGGCGAGGTCGAGAACATCGCGCCCTCAGCGTCGCGGACCCTCACGGTGGTGGCTCAGCCGGGGGAGTACTTCACGCTGTGCAAGCCGGGCATGATCGGCGAGGGGGTCGGCAAGTCCGCGTTCACCGTGACCGGCGACCGGGTCGCGGTCGACGGCGAGGATGCCGATCAGAAGCAGCAGGCCGTCGACCTATACGCCGCCTTCGTCAAGGACCAGGTCGGTCAGCTGGTTCCGTCGGTCGACGAGTTCGTCACCGCCTATGAGTCCGGCGATGATGAGGCCGCGCGAGCGCTGTTCCCCCAGACGCGCGCGTTCTACGAGCGCATCGAGCCCGTCGCCGAAGCGCTCGGGACGCTCGACCCCCGCATCGACTACCGCGAGGTCGACGCTGTGGCGGAGGGCCTCGACTGGACGGGCTTCCACCGCATCGAGAAGGACCTCTGGGTGCCGGCGCAGGACGCCCTCAACGCCGACGGCGAGACGCCCGCATGGCAGGACTGGGCACCGTCGACGACGGAGGAGCGCGCCGAGTACGGCGACCAGCTGATCGCCGACGTGCAGGAGCTCTACGACTACGTGCACTCGGACGACTTCACCGCGGCTCTCGACGACCAGGGGATCGGCGGCATCTCGAACGGCGCGATCGCGCTGCTCGACGAAGTGGCGACGGGCAAGATCTCCGGCGAGGAAGACTGGTGGTCCGGCACCGACCTGTACGACTTCGCCGCGAACGTCGAGGGGTCGAAGATGGCGTTCTCGCTCGTTCAGGATTTCGCCACGGCACAGGGGGATGAAGGCGCGGATCTCGTGACCGAGATCGAAGGCGGATACTCCGCTCTCGAGGAATCCCTCGCGGCGCACGGCTCGCTCTCCGACGGCTTCGTCGGCTACGCCGAGCTCACCGATGCGGACAAGCGCGAGTTCACCGATCTCATCAACGCCCTCGCAGAGCCGCTCTCGCAGCTCACCGGCACCGTCCTCGACTGATCCGACGGACACGGTCTCGCACATGAACGACAGCGCGAAGGACGCTGCAGCTGCCGACTCCCTCCCGGAGTCGGCGGCCGCGGCATCCTCGGCCACGGGTCTCAGCCGGCGCGGACTCCTCGGACTGGCACTCGGCGGCGGCGTCGCGTCCCTCGCCGTCGGAGTCGGCGCCGGACTGTCGGGGGGAGTCGCGCTCGGACGCGCGAGAGCAGAAGCGGACGCCCAGCGTGCGTACGACTTCTTCGGCGCCCATCAGGCGGGAATCACGACGCCCGTGCAGGAGCATCTGCATTTCGCCTCCTTCGACATGATGCCTCGCACCGACCGCGAAGACCTGGTCTCGCTGCTGCAGGATTGGACGTATGCCGCCTCGCGGATGACGCAGGGGCTCGAGGTGAGTGCCACCGGCGCTGTCGGGGGCGATGCGGAGGTGCCGCCGGATGACACGGGCGAGGCTCTCGGGCTGACGGCAGCCGGCCTCACGATCACGTTCGGCTTCGGCCCGACCCTGTTCGAGAACGACGAGGGCGACCGGTACGGCATCGCCTCCCTGCGTCCCGAGCGGCTCGAGAGGCTTCCCGCCTTCCTCGGCGACGATCTCGACCCGCAGACCTCGCACGGCGATCTCTGCATCCAGGCGTGCGCCGACGACCCCCAGGTCGCCGTGCACGCGATCCGCAACCTGAGCCGCATCGCCTTCGGTCGTGCCAAGCTGCGCTGGTCCCAGCTCGGGTTCGGCAAGACGTCCCGCACGACGTCGGCGCAGGCGACGCCCCGCAACCTGTTCGGCTTCAAGGACGGGACCGCGAACATCCTCGCCGATGACTCCGTCGCCCTCGACGAGAACGTGTGGCTCGGCCCCGATGACAGGCCCGAGTGGATGGTCGGCGGGTCGTACCTCGTGGCGCGCAAGATCGCGATGCGGATCGAGACCTGGGACCGCGTGCGGCTCTCCGAGCAGAACACCATCATCGGGCGCGACAAGGGCGAGGGCGCTCCGCTCTCCGGCGGCGACGAGTTCGCGGCGCCGGATTTCGGTACGTCGGCCATCGATCAGAACGCGCACGTGCGTCTCGCGCATCCGGACCAGAACGACGGCATCCGGATCCTGCGGCGAGGATTCAACTACGTCAACGGCAACAACGATCTCGGACGGCTGGACGCGGGGCTCTTCTTCCTGTCGTACCAGCGGGATCCCGCTCAGTTCGTCTCGCTGCAGCGCCGGCTGTCGACGGATCGGATGAACGAGTACGTCACGCACGTCGGGTCAGGGATCTGGGCGGTCCCCGGAGGCTCGAAGCCGGGCTCGTTCGTCGGCGCCGACCTCTTCGCCTGATGCCGGTCGAGGGTCAGGAGCGCAGCGTCTCCGCGACAAAGGTCGCGTAGGCATCCGCACCGAAATGGTCGTCGGCTGTGATCGTGACGACGGCATCCTCACCGAATATCAGCAGCTGTCCGTACGCCCCGTGCAGGCGCCACACCTGGCCCGGGCCGTCCCAGCCCGCGAGCGCATAGCGCTCGTAACCGGCATTCTCACCGGCGACCACCCAGTCGGAGTGCATCGCGTCGATGATCTCGGTCGGCACGAGTCGTCGGCCCTGCCATTCGCCACGGTCGCGGATCAGTCGACCGAGGCGTGCCACCTCCTCCGTGCGCAGTGCGATGCCGCCTCCCGCGACGATGCGTCCCTGCGGGCACCGCTCCCACTCGAGGTCGTCGAAGCCCAGAGGCGCGAGCAGCCGGGGGCGCAGATACTCGACGACGTCACCGGTCCGCGTGGCCAGGATCATCATCGCCGCGTACGTGCTGGCGTTGGAGTACTGGAAGACGTGACCGCGAGACGGGCGCGAGAGGAACTCTCGTGCGAGATCGGGCCAGTCCGTCATCATGGTCTCCGACCAGGCGAGATCGACTCCGCTCGACATCGAGAGCAGTCGTCGCAGCGTGAGGTGCTCGACGCCGTCTCCGAAGGCGAGGTCCGGCACGTACTCTGCGATCGGGGCATCGAGCGAGATGAGACCGTCGGCGGCAGCGATTCCGGCCGCGAGGACGCACACGCCCTTCGCAACCGAGTGGATCTCCTCGCGGACGTCGGCAGTCCACCGGTGCTCGGCGACGTCGTCACCCACGAGCACGTGGAGCCCGTGAGCCCCGAACCCCGACGAGTCCGCATGGTCCACGAGGCGGTCGCGGATCATCTCGGCTCTCGTCACTCCTTCAGGCTAGCCGCTGCGCCCTGACGGGGCCGACGAGAGCCGGTCGGGTCGCTGCGGTGGCCCTCGCGTCGAGCCAGCTCGGGGTCTCGGAAGAGCCAGGACGGGCGGGGCTCCACCAGCGGGCGGAAGAGCCAGCGCACGGGCTTGGTGGCGAGCGCGAGAGCCAGCACCACCGACAGCAGCGTCACGAGCGGCAGCCACAGCCACGTCGGGTCGAGGTCGCGCAGCACCCCGGTCTCGCGGAAGGGGTACAGCACGAACGAGTGGAGCAGGAACACGTACATCGTGTACTGGCCGAACTTCGTCCACCAGTAGGTTCCGCGGGGGATCAGAGCGAAGAAGGCGGCGCTCAGGATCACTGCCATCAGCATGAGTGCGACGCGCACACCGCCGGCCCACCACTGCTCTCCGCCGAGGTCCGCGTACGCGTCCTCGTAGAACAGCCAGTGGCGCAGATCGAGCTCCTTCCAGACATCGATCCACCGCCAGGCCGAGAACCCTGCCGCGGCGAGGAGTACGACGCTGACGACGCGGATCCACCACGGGCGGATCTCGAGGAGGCGGAAGCGAGTGACGACGTCGCGTTCGCGCAGCCACCAGCCGAGTGCGAAGAAGGGCAGAAGGCCCAGGGTCCGCGAGAGCGAGAACGTGCTGTCGACGTTGGGCAGATAGCCCACGCCGATCGAGATGATGACGGTCCACAGCAGCGGCCACCGCAGCAGCGCGAGGTAGGGGAGGACGAGGCGGAAGATGCCGAGCGCCAGGAGGAACCAGAGGGTCCAGGACGGTTTGGTGAAGTTCGGGTCGGCCTGACCCTCGACCAGCCATTTCGTGAGGGTCCACAGGAACTCGAAGATCACGTAGGGCAGCAGGATGTCGGTGATCACCCTGGCCATCTGCACACGCGTCGGGGAACCGGACTTCGAGAAGTAGCCCGAGATGATCGCGAACGCCGGCATGTGGAAGGCGTAGAGGGCGAGATACGCCGCGAGCGCGATGTCGGAGTCGTAGGTGAGGCGCTGGATCGCGTGGCCGAGCACCACGAGGACGATGCACGCATATCGCGCGTTGTCCCAAAATGGCACGCGCTTGCGGGGCTTCTGGACGGGGCCGGTGGCGGGGCTCGTCAGGGCGGATCCGTCGCTGTGCATGCTCTGAGGCTACTCGGGGAATAAAGTTGCTCGCATCGCGTTGACTCAGATACATTCAAATGAATAGAACCGGATGCAGGGCACCCGATTCGGAGAAGACGGAGCAATCATGAGTGAGCAGGCAGGCGTCCCGGTGCAGTTCGGCATCATGTCGGTCAGCGACATCACCCGCGACCCGACCACCGGCGAGACGCCGAGTGAGCAGGAGCGGATCAAGGCGACCCTCGCGATCGCCAAGCACAGCGAGGAGGTCGGCCTCGACGTCTTCGCGATCGGCGAGCACCACAACCCTCCGTTCTGGTCCTCGAGCCCCACGACGTTCCTCGCCGCCCTCGCGGCTCAGACCGAGCGTCTGATCGTCTCGACGTCGACCACCCTGATCACGACCAACGACCCGGTGCGCATCGCCGAGGAATACGCGATGCTGCAGCACGTCTCGGACGGGCGCATGGACCTCATGCTCGGCCGCGGCAACACGGGTCCGGTGTACCCCTGGTTCGGTCAGGACATCCGTCAGGGGCTTCCGCTCGCGATCGAGAACTACGCCCTGCTGCACAAGCTGTGGCGTGAGGACGTCGTGAACTGGGAGGGCAAGTTCCGCACCCCGCTGCAGGGCTTCACCTCGACGCCTCGTCCGCTCGACGGAGTCGCGCCGTTCGTGTGGCACGGATCGATCCGCACCCCGGAGATCGCCGAGCAGGCCGCGTACTACGGCGACGGCTTCTTCGCGAACAACATCTTCTGGCCCAAGGAGCACTACCAGCGCCTGATCGAGCTGTACCGCCAGCGCTACGCGCACTACGGACACGGGACACCCGAACAGGCGATCGTCGGCCTCGGTGGCCAGGTGTTCATGGCGGCGAAGTCGCAGGATGCCGTGAATCAGTTCCGCCCCTACTTCGACAATGCCCCTGTGTACGGTCACGGACCGAGCATGGAGGACTTCACCGAGATGACCCCGCTGACGGTGGGCTCGCCTCAGCAGGTCATCGACCGCTATGCCGCCATGCGCGAGCACTACGGCGACTACCAGCGTCAGCTGTTCCTGATCGACCACGCGGGCCTTCCGCTGAAGACCGTCCTCGAGCAGCTGGACATCCTCGGTTCCGAGGTCGTGCCCGTGCTGCGCAAGGAGCTGGCGAAGGATCGTCCGGCCGGCGTGCCGGATGCTCCGACCCATGCCGCACGGGTGAGGGCCGAGTTCGGCGACGGACCGACGCGTCAGGCTCGTCCGGGTGCGAACCGCGGTGACAACCTGACGGGGGATTCGCCCTATCAGGACTCTCCCGCTCCGGCGGGAGCCGCGTTCGGACTCAGCCGGAAGGGGGCCTGAGATGACCACTCGTCGTATCGCCGTCGTGTCTGCCGGGCTCTCGAACCCGTCGTCCACGCGCATGCTCGCGGATCGCCTCGCGGCCGAGACCGTGAAGGCCCTCGCGGGGCACGACATCGAGGCGAGCGTCGACGTGATCGAGCTGCGCGACTACGCCCACGACATCACGAACAACCTGCTCACCGGATTCGCACCGCCCGCGCTCGAGACCGCGATCAACACAGTGGTGTCGGCGGACGCGCTCATCGCCGTCACGCCGATCTTCTCGACGAGCTACAACGGGCTCTTCAAGTCGTTCATCGACGTGCTCGATCCCGACGCGCTCACGGGCAAGCCGGTGCTGATCGGAGCGAACGCCGGCACGGCTCGGCACTCGCTCGCCATCGACTACGCCATCCGTCCGCTCTTCGCCTACCTGCATGCCGACGCCGTCTCGACCGGTGTGTTCGCGGCGTCGAGCGACTGGGGCGGGGGCGGCGACGACGTCGCGCCTCTGGCCAAGCGCGTCGAGAAGGGCGCTCGCGAGCTGGCTGAGGCGATCGCGAAGCGCGAGGTGGCTGCGGCCGCCGACCCGTACGACCCGGCGACGTATCTCGGAGAGGGCCGTTCGTTCGGCCACATGCTCGGCGGTCTCGCCGGCGAGTGATCGATCCCCGGCACGACCGGGAATGAGCGCAGGGCCATGAGGCCGTAGACGATGTCCGAAGGGAGTCGTACGGTGACCTCATGGCCCTTCGCTCTGTCCTCGAATCCGCGCGGCATGCCCTGCGCGGCGCTCTCGTCCTCCCCGGCGACGAATCCTTCGACGCGGCGCGTCGTCCGTGGAACCTGGCGATCGAACAGCATCCGGCGGGCGTGGCCGCACCGGCCGATCTGCGCGATCTGCGCGCTCTTCTCGACGCCGCGGGCGACGCGGGCGTGACGCTCGCGGTCCAGCCCACCGGGCACGGCGCCGGCGGAGACCTGGCCGACGCCGTCATCGTCCGAATGGCGGCCTTCGACGAGCTGTCGATCGACCTCGGTTCGGGGGTGGTCCGCATCGGCAGCGGAGTCCGCTGGGGCGCCGTCGTCGAGGCGCTCGAAGGAACGGGCTGGGTGGCTCCTGCCGGCACGAGCCCGGTCGTCGCCGTCGCGGGGTACACCCTGGGCGGCGGCCATTCCTGGTTCAGTCGCACAGCAGGACTCGGGTCGGACAACCTCAGGGCCGCGTGGGTGCTGCGGAGCGACGGGACCCATGATCGGGTCGACGACGAGAGCGACCCGGAGATGATGTGGGCGCTTCGCGGAGCGGGCGGCGTCGTCGGAATCGTGACGGCCCTCGAGATCGACCTGGTTCCCGCGCCGTCGCTGTGGGGAACCGAACTCACTTTCGACGCCGCAGACGCCGGGTCGGTGCTGCGGGCCGTCCGCGATCTGTCCGCAGAGGCCCCGGCATCGCTCAACGTGTTCGTGAATTCGATGCGTATGCCCGACGCTCCGCAGCTTCCCGAGGAGATCCGCGGACGCAGCTTCCTCAGCGTGCGGGCGCTGTCCACGGTCGGATCCGCCGATGAGCTGTTCGAGCGGGTGCGGCGAGCAGGCACGGTCCGTCGTGAGATGTCGGGGGCCACATCGCCGAAGACCGTCGCGGCGTCGAGCGGCGAACCCACCGAACCGACGCCGGGCAAAGGCGTGTCTGCTGCGCTCTCGTCGCTCGACGACGCGACGATCGACGATCTCTTGCGGTTCCGCGAGCTGCCGGATCAGTGGCCGATCATGGGCATCGACATCCGGATGCTCGGTGGCGCGCTGAACGATCCTCGACGCGCCGGATTCGCGACACTTCAGGGCGTCGGCTGGCTGCTCCACGCCCTGGTGCCCGTCTTCCCCGGGGTGCCGAGCGAACCGGGGGAGGCGAGCATGGCGGGCTTCCGTGAGGTGCTGGCGCACGCGATCGCCCCGTGCACGATCCCGACGTTCCTGGGTCCGGGTGAGACCCTCGAGCGCTGCGGTGACCCGACGGCGATCGATCGCCTTCGCGCCATCAGGGCCGCCGCCGACCCCGACTCGCTGATCCACGAGGGGCGGCTCCCGCGCTGACACCGGGCTGAGACCGGGCCGCATCCAGCGGAAAGGATCCGCGTCGTTCTAACGATCGGGACGGGCGGGGGTGCCGCGCCGGCATCATTCGTCTCCGTCGACGCGTCTCGTCCAGCGGTACTCCGTCTCCGGGCGTCCACGTGCGCCGTAGCGAGCGCTGCGCGTGATGATGCCCGAATCGGTGAGATGCTCCAGGTACCTCCGCACGGACACGCGTGACATCCCGAGTCGCGCGGCGGCCTCGCTCGCCGAGACCGCGGCGCTGGAGGAGCGCAGCTCTGTCGTCACCTTCTGCAGCGTCGCGGTCGACAGCCCTTTGGGAATCGGGATCGTCCCCGTCGTGCGCCCGAGAAGCGCATCGATCTCCGCCTGGGTCGCCTCTCCGGCCGTCGACCGTGCCTGCTCCCGATGGATGCGATACGCGGTGAGACGCTCGTGGAACACCGCGAAGGGGAACGGCTTGACGAGGTACTGGTAGACGCCGAGAGCTGCCATCTGCCGGACGGTGTCCGCATCGCGCACGCCGGTGATCGCGATCACATCGACGGCAGCGTGTCGGGAACGCAGCCCTCGGAGCACATCGATGCCGGAGCCGTCGGGCATCGTGATGTCGAGAAGGACCAGGTCGAACGGCTCGTCGTGCGGCTGATCGAGCACGGCGGTCAATGCGGCCCTGGCGCCGGTGCACTCGCCGCCCACGATGAAGCCGTCGATCCTCTCGAGGTACGAGCGGTGGAGCTCGAGTGTCAGAGCGTCGTCATCGACGATCAGCGTGCGGATCATGGGCTCCTGCGTCCTCTCGCCGGCGGGAGGGTGACGGTGAACGTGGTCGGATGAGCGGAGAGCTCCACAGTGCCGCCCACCCCGGCCACCACCGCGCGGACGAGAGCGAGCCCGACTCCGCGCCCGTGGTTGCTTGCAGGCTTGGTCGAGAAGCCCTGGGTGAAGACGCGCTCGCGCAGGTCGGAGGGTATGCCGTCACCGCCGTCGGAGACCTCGAGGACGATTCCGCCGTTCTTCGAGGGGCGCAGCGAGACCCCCACCCAGCGCTCAGCACCGGTGGCGGCGGCATCCATGGCGTTGTCGATCAGGTTGCCGAGCACGGCGACGCTGTCGACGGGGGAGAGGGGGGAGGCGGGAGTGTCCGGGTCGATGCTCACCCGCCAGTCGATCCCGCGCTCCCTGGCCTGCGACGCCTTGCCGAGAAGCAGAGCGCCGACGGCGGGGTCGCCGGCCTGTCGTGCGGTGACCTGATCGACGAGCGACTGACTCTGGCGCGAGGTCTCGGTCAGGATGTCGATCGCCTCCTCGCTACGGCCGAGCTCGAGAAGCGCGACCGCCGTGTGCATGCGATTGCCGTGCTCGTGCGTCTGAGCGCGCAGCGCGTCGCCCAGAGTGCGCAGGGATTCGTATGACGACACGGCGTCCCTCACCTGACCCGGCGGCAGGTCTCCTGCGATACCGCGCGTGAACCGGCGAGCGATCCACGCGCCGAGCGCACCGAGAGCGATGAGGCCGACGGTGATGCCGAGTGACAGGGGGAGACGACGGATCAGGGTGTCGGAGATGGTCTCGGTCGTCACGCCGGCCGAGACCCAGCCCACCGGTTCGCCATCGGAGGCGAGTACCGGAACGATGGTTCGCACCGAGGGCCCGAGAGTGCCGGTGAACACCTCGGTGAAGGTTCGAGGCGTGTCGGGGATGGTGCCGAGGTATCTCGCCCCGATCTGCTCGATGTCAGGGTGGGTCACGCGGGTGCCGTCAGGCGTCATGATCGTCACGAAGTCGAGATCCGCGTCCGAGATCACATCGAGCGCATAGGGCTCGAGGGTCTGCGTGGCCGTTGCGGCATCGCCGGCCTCGAGGGTGTCGATCACGAGCGGTGACACGGCGAGAGTCACTGCTGTCGCCGCCGTGACGCGCTCGGCCTCGGCATGCGTGGCGCGTTGCGCATCGATCACGAGGAAGACGGCGACCAGAGCTCCCACGACGAGCGCGGCGACGAGGAGCACGGCGAACACCCGTGAGGCGATGCTGCGGGCAGGTCTCATCGCGTCCTTCCGATCGACGGTGATCGCGGAGTCCGGCATATCGGTAATGACCAATACGACCACAAATGGCTTTGCCGAGTGATGTCCGCGACGGTGAGCTTACCGAAGGCGAGGGCGCCCGAGGGCATGAGACGAAGACGTTCATGATCAAGGAGGAAAACATGGCCATCACGACAGGGTTCTCGCTTCCCGGATTCCATTGGCGGCGCGGCAAGCAGGCATGGGACAGGCATACGTGGCTGTACGTGTCGGTGATCATCGCCGTCGTGCTCGGAGCCGCGGTCGGCCTCATCTGGCCCGAGGTCGGACAGAGCCTCGAACCGATCGGCAAGGGCTTCGTCTCTCTCATCAAGATGATGATCGCGCCGATCATCTTCTGCACGATCGTGGTGGGCGTCGGCTCGATCGCCAAGGCAGCGACCGTCGGCAAGATCGGCGGACTCGCGCTGCTCTACTTCATGGTCATGTCGACGTTCGCGCTGGCGATCGGCCTGGTGGTCGGCAACATCATCCACCCCGGTGCGGGCCTCGATATGGCGAACTCCAGCTATGACGCGACAGCGACCGAGGCGAAGACCACCACGGAGTTCATCCTGGGCATCATCCCGACGACGTTCTTCTCCGCCTTCACGGGCGAGAGCGTGCTGCAGGTTCTGTTCATCGCGCTGCTCGTCGGCTTCGCACTCCAGGGACTCGGCGAAAAGGGCACCCCGATCATGGATGCGGTCAAGAACCTCCAGAAGCTGGTCTTCCGCATCCTGGGCATGATCTTGTGGCTTGCACCGCTCGGCGCGTTCGGAGCCATCGCCGCGGTCGTCGGCAAGACGGGCATCGCCGCGATCTGGAGCCTCGGCGTGCTGATGGTCGCGTTCTACATCACCTGCATCCTGTTCATCGTGGTCGTGCTCGGAACCCTGCTCTTCGCCGTCACCCGGGTCAACATCTTCAGCCTGGTGAAGTACCTCGCCCGCGAGTACCTGCTGATCGTCGGCACCTCGTCATCTGAGTCCGCCCTTCCCCGGTTGATCGCGAAGATGGAGCACATCGGGGTATCCAAGCCCGTCGTCGGCATCACGGTCCCCACCGGATACTCGTTCAACCTCGACGGCACGGCGATCTACCTCACGATGGCGTCGCTCTTCATCGCGACCGGCATGGGGCAGCCGATGACGATCGGTGAGCAGATCGGCTTGCTCGTCTTCATGATCATCGCCAGCAAGGGGGCCGCCGGTGTCACCGGAGCCGGACTCGCCACTCTCGCCGGCGGGCTGCAGGCTTACCGTCCCGACCTGGTCGACGGCGTCGGCGTGATCGTGGGCATCGACCGGTTCATGTCGGAGGGACGCGCCCTGACGAACTTCACCGGCAACGCGGTGGCGACGCTGCTCATCGGCACCTGGACGCGCCAGATCGATCGCGAACGCGTGCAGCAGGTGCTGAGCGGCGCGCTGCCGTTCGAGGAGTCCTCGCTCGACGGCGTGGACGACCACGGCATGGCGGACGAGAGCACGGCCGTGGACATCCAGGGCCTCAAGGAATCCGCGCTCGACGAGATGGCGGCGAAGGAGGAGCGGGCACGGGCGCGCTCGGCGCGAAGCTGAGCTGCCTGCTGAGAAGAGGGATGCGGGAGTCGACGGCAGTCGGCTCCCGCATCCGTGTGGTCAACCGCTCTTGCGTCGGAACTCGCGCCGCGTCTGCGGGGCGGGCGCGCCATGGACGGCGGAGTCGCCATCCAGGTGGGCCTCGCCCTGCCGGTGGTGCGCGTTCTTCTTCTCGAGCGCTTCCTTGAACTTGCGCTTCATCTCCTCGCTGGAGGAGGCGCCTTCTTCGGTGCTCATGCTCGCCAGCCTAGGGCACGCATCTGAGGCATGGGTGGATCAGTTCCGTGCTCGGCGCGACACGACATCGATCGCGGCGCCGAGCCCGACGGCGACGATGACGGACACGAGGACAGCGACCAGAGGGCCTCCCGGAAGCAGCACGGCGACGATGGCGCCCACGGATGCCTGGTAGGCGGACCACCCGAACGCCGCGATCGTCACGAGCGGCAGATACCGAGCCGGCGGGATCCGCGAGGCCCCTGCCATGAGGTTGATCGCCAGTCGAGCGAAAGGGACGAAGCGCGCGGTGAAGAGCACGGTGGCGGTCCCGCCTTCCAGACGCAGCCGCGCCCAGGTGAGCGCTCGGCGCACTCGGGGCGTGCGCATCCAGCGCCACCTGTCGACGCCCACGCTGCGACCCACGAGATAGCAGGTGACGTCTCCGGCGACCGCGGCGATGCCCGCCCACAGGATCACACACCACAGGGGAGGATCGCCGGTCGTCGATGCGACGGCGCCGAGCGCGGTCACCGCGATCTCTCCCGGAACCACCACGAAGAACGAGTCGCCCAGCACGAGCAGGCTCATGACCACCAGAGCCCAGGGGCCGTCGAGCAGTTCAGTGGACACGTTCCCACCGTGGTCGTCGGAGGTGAACGGGAACCAACGCCGGGATAGCCGGTGAAGAGCCGTCCAGCATCCGGTGAACTTCTGGTGCTCCGACCCGATTCGCGCCTCGGGTGGGAGTCGAGGGCTGCATCCTGAGGACGTGAGAGTCGCGATCGTGACAGAGTCCTTCCTTCCGCACATGAACGGTGTCACCGGATCCGTCCTGCAGATCCTCAGTCACCTCGAACGTGCTGGCCATGATGCGCATGTGATCGCGCCCGATGGGACCGGCATCCCCGGGGAGGTGCACGGAGCCGCTGTGGAAGCGGTCCCCAGCCTCGCGCTGCCGGGGTACCGCAGTGTGCGCGTGGGGACCCCGCCTGCACGTCAGGTCGCGGCATCGCTGCGACGCTTCCGCCCCGATGTCATCCACCTGGCTTCGCCCTTCGCCCTCGGATGGCGAGGCGCGCTCGCCGCAGAGCACATCGGCGTCGCCGCCGTCGCCGCGTACCAGACCGATGTCGCGGCATACACGCAGAGGTATCGCATCCCTGTGGCGACCGGTGTCGCCGAATCGCACATCGCGCGGCTCCATCGGCGCGCGACCATCACGCTCGCGCCGTCGCCCGACTCGGCGCAGCAGCTCGCGCAGCTCGGTGTGGATCGCATCCGTCTGTGGGGGAGAGGCGTGGATGCCGAGCAGTTCCAGCCGGCCCGCCGGAGCGCGACACTGCGCGCGGAGTGGACGAGCGAGGTCGTGATCGGCTACGTGGGCAGGCTCGCACCCGAGAAGCAGGTGGAAGACCTGACAGTGCTGCAGACGATCCCCGGTGCGCGCCTCGTGATCGTGGGGGACGGACCGAGCAGGCCTCGACTCGAGTCCCTGATGCCCGGTGCGTGCTTCCTCGGGCACCTCGAAGGCGACGCGCTCGCAGCAGCCATGGCATCCTTCGACGTGTTCGTGCACCCGGGAGAGAGCGAGACCTTCGGACAGACCCTCCAGGAGGCCCACGCCAGCGGGGTGCCCGTCGTCGCCACCGGTCGCGGCGGCCCCCTCGGCCTCGTCCGGATGGGAATCGACGGATGGCTCTACCGTCCCGGCGATCTCGGCGACCTGCGGATGCGCGTGGTCGACCTCACCGGCGACGGCCGCAAACGCCGGGCGTTCGGCGCAGCAGGACGCGAGGCCGTGCAGGGTCGCAGCTGGGCGAACGTCTGTTCTCAGCTGATGGGGCATTACGAGGAGGCCCGAGAGCTCAGGATGATCGATGAGGGAGCGCGCGCTCGCCGCCTGACGCGGCCGGAGCCCATCGCCCCGGTGCAAGCGCGCACCTGGCGGCGTTACGTGGCGCTGGGGGACTCGCTCACGGAAGGCCTGTGCGATCCGGCACCGGATGGTGCGCTCCGTGGATGGGCCGACCGGCTCGCCCTGCTGCTCGCCGCACGCGGAGGTCTCCGGTATGCGAACCTCGCCGTCCGGTCGAAGCGTGTGCGTGATGTGCGCGGCACCCAGCTCGATCGAGCGCTCGAACTGCAGCCGGACCTCGTGTCCATCCTGATCGGCGCCAACGATCTGGTTAAGTCGACGGTCGACGTGCCCGCGCTCGCCGCGGAGCTCGAGGGCGCGGTCACCCGGCTCCGCGACATCGGGGCCGACGTGCTGCTCGTCACTCCGTTCCTGCCCCGTCGGAGAGCGGCCGGGATCTACACCAGGAGGTTCGCGGCATTCGCCACGGCACTGTCCGGCATCGCCGCGCGGACGGGCGCGATCCTGATCGACACCGACCTGTACCCGTCGCTTCCGGATCGCCCGAACTGGGGGGAGGACCTCGTCCACCTCAGCAGTCGTGGTCACAGATTCCTCGCGTATCGCGCGGGCGAGGTCCTCTCGGTGCCGCACGCCGACGCGCTGGGGGTGCTCGATGCCGCGCTGCATGAGAACGAGCAGATCGGCGCGGGACTGTGGTGGCGCCGCCATGCGCTGCCCTGGGTGTGGCGACGACTGCACGGTCGGGCGGCCGGCGATGGCCGGGTCGCGAAGCACGACGACTACGTCTATCTCGGACGATCGAGCGCTCCGCAGGACGTCAAGGTCCACTGAACGAACCCGCCGCGGACGGAAACGGAGGACATTCAAGGGCGCGCTGATAGGCTGGAGGAGGTCGACGTGTGTCGACCGCACAACTTCATATCGACTCATGGAGCGATCGGCGGAGAGCTGGTCCCCTGTGGTGGGTTCCTCGGCGCGACGTCGGGTGGCTTTCTACTGGTGGCCAGCGCAGGTGAGATTCGCGGGAATGCCCGCGCGCCCGTATCCGGCTGAATCCGCTCCTTCATGAATGCGCTCGCGCGTCACACGGACTCGCGAGTCTAAACAAAGAAGGAGAGACCTCTTGGAAGGTCCTGAAATCACCGCCACCGAGGCCGTTCTCGACAACGGCCGCTTCGGCACCCGCACCATCCGCTTCGAGACCGGCCGCCTCGCGCAGCAGGCTCAGGGCGCAGTCGCCGCGTACCTCGACGGCGAGACCATGCTCCTCTCGGCCACCAGCGCAGGCAAGCACCCGCGCGAGGGCTTCGACTTCTTCCCGCTGACGGTCGACGTCGAAGAGCGTTCCTACGCAGCAGGCAAGATCCCCGGCTCGTTCTTCCGTCGTGAGGGACGTCCCTCGACCGAGGCGATCCTCGTCTGCCGTCTGATCGACCGTCCGCTGCGTCCGTCGTTCGTCGACGGCCTGCGCAACGAGGTCCAGATCGTCATCACCGTCCTGTCGATCGCCCCGGGCGAGTTCTACGACGCCCTCGCGATCAACGCGGCTTCCGCGTCGACGCAGATCTCGGGTCTCCCGTTCTCGGGTCCCGTCGCCGGTGTGCGCCTCGCGTTCATCCCCGGCCACGGCGAGCACGCGGACCAGTGGGTCGCGTTCCCGACGGCTGAGCAGGTCAGCGAGGCCGTGTTCGACCTGATCGTCGCCGGTCGCGTCGTCACCAAGTCCGACGGCACCGAAGATGTCGCGATCATGATGGTCGAGGCTGAGGCCACCGAGGGCAGCTGGAACCTCATCAAGGCCGGCGCCACCAAGCCCGACGAGGCTGTCGTCGCGCAGGGCCTCGAGGCATCGAAGCCCTTCATCGCTCAGCTCGTCAAGGCTCAGGCCGAGCTCGCCGCCAGCGCGTCGAAGGAGCCGGGTGTGTACCCGGTCTTCCCGCCGTACTCCAGCGAGGTCTACGACTTCGTGGCCGAGCGCTCCTACGACGACCTGGTGAACGTCTACCAGATCGCCGACAAGCAGGAGCGTCAGGGCAAGGACGACGAGGTCAAGGACCGCGTCAGGGCGCAGCTCATCGAAGCGGTCGAAGCAGGCAACCTGCCCGCTGGAGCCCCGATCGAGTTCTCCGCAGCGTACAAGTCCGTCACGAAGAAGATCGTCCGCGGCCGCATCCTCACCGAGAGCGTGCGCATGGACGGCCGCGGCCTGGCCGACATCCGTCCGCTCGACGCCGAGGTCCAGGTCATCCCGCGCGTACACGGCTCCGCGATCTTCCAGCGCGGCGAGACCCAGATCATGGGAATCACCACGCTGAACATGCTCAAGATGGAGCAGCAGATCGACTCGCTGTCGCCGACCACGAGCAAGCGCTACATGCACCACTACAACTTCCCGCCCTACTCGACCGGTGAGACCGGCCGGGTCGGTTCGCCGAAGCGTCGCGAGATCGGGCACGGCTTCCTCGCCGAGCGCGCGCTCGTGCCGGTGCTGCCCAGCCGCGAGGAGTTCCCCTACGCGATCCGTCAGGTCTCCGAGGCGCTGAGCTCCAACGGCTCGACGTCGATGGGTTCCGTCTGCGCGTCGACCCTGTCGCTGCTGAACGCGGGTGTGCCTCTGCGCGCAGCCGTCGCGGGCATCGCGATGGGACTCGTCTCCGATGAGGTCGACGGAGAGACGCGCTACGCGGCCCTCACCGACATCCTCGGCGCAGAGGACGCACTGGGCGACATGGACTTCAAGGTCGCCGGTACCAGCGAGTTCGTCACGGCCATCCAGCTCGACACGAAGCTCGACGGCATCCCGTCGTCGGTGCTCGCCGGCGCGCTGACCCAGGCGCGCGACGCCCGTCTGACCATCCTCAACGTGCTGAACGCCGCGATCGACGCTCCCGACGAGATGGCGCCGACCGCGCCGCGCGTCATCAGCGTGCAGATCCCGGTCGACAAGATCGGTGAGCTGATCGGCCCGAAGGGCAAGACGATCAACGCGATCCAGGACGAGACCGGCGCGCAGATCTCCATCGAGGAGGACGGCACCGTCTACATCGGCGCGACCGACGGCCCCTCGGCCGAGGCTGCCCGTGCCCAGGTCAACGCGATCGCGAACCCGACCAACCCGGAGGTGGGAGAGCAGTTCCTCGGAACCGTCGTGAAGATCGCGACGTTCGGTGCGTTCGTCTCGCTGCTGCCCGGCAAGGACGGCCTGCTGCACGTCACCGAGGTGCGCAAGCTCGCCGGTGGCAAGCGCGTCGAGAACGTCGATGACGTCCTGTCCGTCGGCCAGAAGATCCTCGTGAAGATCACGAAGATCGACGACCGCGGCAAGCTGTCGCTCGAGCCCGTGCTCGACGACGCCCCCGCAGCGGACGCAGCTCCTGCTGACGAGGCCGCTGCCGAGTAATCGCCAGCGCTTCGACACGAGGCCCGGGCTGTCCTCACGGACGGTCCGGGCTTCGTCGTATCCGATGTGATCAAACCGTTATGGGAAGTTCTTGCGCCGTTCCCCGTATTGGTCGGGGAGTTCGCAGATCTCGCCTACTCTCGAAGTACGCACCGGGGGGTGCATTTCAGGCAGTGACGCAGGTCGGTACGCACCGATTGACGCGGGGGTGAGGATATGCGGTTGTTCAGTGTAGGCGCAGGAGCGCCGGCCGATCGCGCGCAGCAGGGCGCCGCAGAGCACCCGTCCGCTCCCATCCCGATCGTCGGACCCGGAATAGGGGAGACCATCCGCGTCCCTCTCGGAGAGACCGGACTCGAGACCTTTCCGCTCATGCTCGGTGCGGCGGAGTTCGGCTGGAACGTCGACCTCGAGACGAGCCATGGAATCCTCGACCGCTACGTGGAATTCGGTGGCAACGCCATCCACACCGCCGACGGATTCTCCGGCGGTCGCAGCGAGCACATCATCGGCCAATGGCTGCAGTCCAGAGGGCGACGCGACCGCGCCCTGCTGAGTGTGCGGATCGGTGCTCACGCAGACAATCCGGGTCTCGGTTCGGTGAACCTCGTCCGCGCTGTCGAGGGGTCGCTCACGCGGCTCGGCGTCGAGCGCATCGACGTGCTGTACCTCGACGCGACGCTCGACCGCACGACGAATCTCGAGGACACCCTCGCGACGGTCGAGTGGATGGTCGACGCGGGCAAGATCGGCGCACTCGGCGCATTCGGCTTCGCACCCGAGCGGCTCGTGGAGGCGCGCATCCTCGCCTCGGCCGGGTACCCACGCATCGAGGTCATCGATTCGCCGTACAACCTCGTCCGCCGTCAGCCGTTCGAAGGGGACCTGCGTCTGGTGGCGGGTGCGCAGAACCTCGCGGTCACGCCGTCGCACGCTCTCGAGCACGGTTTCCTCTCCGGTCGCCACCGCAGCAAGGCGCTGACCTCGCGGGGCGTACGCGGGGAGCAGCTGCGGGGGCATCTCAACAGGCGTGGCACGAAGATCCTGCGGGCTCTCGACCAGGTCGCGACCGAACTCGAGGTTCCCGTGGCCGCCGTGTCCATCGCGTGGCTGCTCGCGCAGCGGACCATCGCGGCGCCCATCGTCAACACCTTCGCGACCGAGCACGTCGACGAGCTGATGCAGGGCGCCGGCGTCACGCTGTCGCGCGCACAGGTCACCGAGCTCACTCGCGCCGGCAACTGAGCGTCGTAACGCCTCTGTCACAGACCTGGCATAGGGTGGAGTGAATCCCGGCGGACGCTGTCGATGAAGCGAGCGAGTTTGTGACGCATTACATATATCTGGTCAGACATGGTGAACATCAGGACGCCGAGCACGGTCTCGCCGACGGACCCCTGTCGCCGCGTGGCCAGCGTCAGGCCGAACTCATCGCAGATCGGCTCTCGGGACTCCCGCTCGACGCCGTCTGGCACTCTCCGCTCCTGCGCGCCAACGAGACGGCCCGTGCGATCGCCGAGCGGCTCCCGTCGGTCGATCCAGAGCCGACCGCACTGCTGTTCGACTGCGTGCCCACGGGGATGACCGACGAGACCCCGGCCGCCTACGAACCGTTCTTCGGCTCGGTGACCGAGGCGGAGCTCGATGCCGGGCGTGCTCAGATGTTCGACGCGGTCAACGAGTTCCTGGTGCGCAAACCGGGTGACGTGCACGAGGTTCTCATCACGCACAACTTCGTGATCTCGTGGTTCGTGCGTGAGGTCCTCGGTGCCCCCGAGTGGCGATGGATGACCTTGAACCAGGCGCACTGCGGCCTCACGGTGATCGCCCAGAAACAGGGCCGGCCCTGGACGCTCCTCACTCACAACGACACCGGGCACCTCCCGGTCGAGCTGCGCACCGGCATCCCCGATGCGATGCCCGTCTGATTCCCCGTTGATTCCCTGAGTTCCGGCCCGCCGCGCCGGGCGGATCGACGTCGCGAAATAGACTGAACGCATGACCACCCAGGTAGCACTCGTCGGCGGAACCGGGAAGCTCGGATCGATCATCGGTGCGGTGATCGACGAGCTCGAGGGCTTCGAGGTGACGCGCGTGCTGACGTCTCGTAGCGACCTCGCCGAACTCGACGGTGCGGATCTGGTGATCGACGCCACCACGCCTCAGGTCAGTGTCGACGTCGTGCGCGCTGCGGTCGAGCGTGAGATCAACATTCTCGTCGCCACGTCGGGATGGTCCACCGAGCGGATCGCACTCGTGCGTCCTCTGGTGGAGAACGCCGGAACCGGGGCTGTCTTCATCCCGAACTTCTCGCTGGGATCGGTGCTCGGTTCGGCTCTGGCCGCAGCAGCCGCGCCGTTCTTCGGATCGGCGGAGATCGTCGAGGCACACCATGAGGCGAAGGTGGATTCGCCGAGCGGCACTGCGGTGCGCACGGCCGAGCTCATCGCCGCCGCACGCGCCGAACAGGGTCCCGTCAGCGCACCGCACGCCGACCAGCGAGCGCGCGGACAGCAGGTCGGCAGCGTGCCGATCCACTCGCTCCGGCGTCCCGGCGTCATCGCCAAACAGGAGGTCGTCCTGTCCGGCCCCGGTGAGTCCCTCACGTTCACGCATGACACGGTCGACCCCGCACTCGCCTACGCCCCGGGCATCCGTCTCGCGGTGCCGTTCGCGGCCCAGGCGATCGGCGTCTTCGTCGGGCTCGAGAGCATGATCGACATCGGCATCCGCTCGTGATGTCGCGGATCGGCGTCGGCCTGATGGCCGCCGCACTGCTGGTCTACCTCGCCGTCGCCATCTGGTTGGCCGTGATGTTCTTCGCTGTCGGCACACCGGTGTCCATCGGCATGGGTGTCGCGCTGATCGTTCTCGCCCCGATCGGGGCATGGGCGCTCGTCCGAGAGATGCAGTTCGGGTTCGCTGCCGACCGGCTCGGGCGTGAGCTCGATGCCGAGGGCGGTATGCCCGCGGCGGAGTCCGAGCTGACGCCGAGTGGCCGAATCGCTCGTGCCGACGCCGACCCGCTCATCGCGAGATACGCGGGGGAGGCGGATGCGGAGCCGACGGACTGGCGCGCGCGCTACCGACTCGGCGTCGTCCAGGATGCCGCTGGCCGCCGCAAGGACGCTCGCGCCAGCATCCGCGAGGCGATTCGCATCGCTCGCGGATGACCGACGTCAGGCGAGCGTGGCCTCGAGCGTGATCTCGATGCCGGCGAGCGCCTGCGATACGGGGCAGCCGACCTTCGCCTCGGCAGCGATCGACTGGAACTCCTCAGGGCTGAGCCCGGGGACGACCGCGTTCACGTTGAGGTGGCTTCCGCTGATTCCGACACCGGGCTTGAAGGTGACGGACGCGCTCGTGTTGACGCGCTCCGGCGGAGTGCCGTTCTCGGACAGCGCGTGAGACAGCGCCATGCTGAAACACGACGCGTGGGCTGCGGCGATCAGCTCTTCAGGCGTGGTGGTGGTGTCGCTGCCCTCGCTGCGGGCCTTCCAGTTGATCGGGAAGGTCCCGAGCTTCGACGAGGAGAACGCGACTGTGCCCGAGCCCTCGGTGAGGGATCCGGTCCAGGTGGTGGTGGCTTCGCTGGTGACGGGCATGATTCCTCCGTTGTATCGCGCGCTGCTCGATGCGGGTCGCGTGTGCGGCCAGCCTATCGAGCGTGGGCGTGCGGCGGAACAGCGCTCAGGCGGTCGACGCCGCGCGACCGAGGATGCCTGCTCGCTGCAGCAGCAGATAGATCTGGCATCCGAGGCAGAAGGAGAACGCCGCATTGAGGAAGGCGGCGATGAAAGCGGCGGCGGTCGCGATGGGCAGCGCCCACGGGACCCCGGCGAGGTGCAGCACGAGACCGATCGTGACGACGACGAGACCGACACCCTGGGCGAACCGCGGTGGACGCGGATCCTCGAGCTCGGTCGGAGCGGCCAGTCTCGGACGGATGACCCTGCGGAACACGACGCCCCATGGTGCAGTCGCGGGTGACAGGACGCCCCACAGGAACAGCAAGGCGATCACGATCGTGAGGAGGAACCCCGGGTCCAGCGCGCGCTGTGCAAGGGTCGCCGACGTCACGGCCCACGTGGCCGAGCCGATGTCGGCCGAGTCGAGCGGCTGATAGGCGAACCAGCCGAAGGTCCGTGCGGTCGAGATGCCGACCAGCGCCAGATATGTCGCGACGAGCAGCAGCACTGTCGTGACCGTCGCTGCGAATCGCGGGCCGCGGGGATCGATGCCGGCCGGTGTCGTCATGCGCTTTCCGTCCTCGTCATACGGTTGCCAGCGCGTCGTTCAGCGCGTGTCGATGGGGCACGCCATGGAAGCGTGCGCGGACGGCTCCTGATCCGTCGACGATGAAGGTCGTCGGTGTCTGCATGACCTTGTATCGAGCCGACAGATCCGGTCGATGCGTCAGGTCGACCTCCACGTGGTCCAGGCCCTCCGATTCTGCGACGTAGCTGCTGAGCATGCGTCGTACCTGGGGGCAGCGGGTGCACATCTCGGTGCTGAACTGCACGACTGTCGCTCTCGCGCCCAGGCGCGACACGCCCGCGTCGTTCGGATCGAAGCGCAGATGGCCGCCTCCGCGACGCCGTCCGTCGAGAAGTCTCAGCACGACACCGATCGTGCCGGCGAGCACGAGCAGCGCTGCGGCGAGGAGAAGGGCGACGGCGGGTGACATGCGTCGAGAATACGGGTGATCCGGCACCGCCCGGGCCGATATGTCGCATCGTGACGATCCGACTCGACAGCCCCCAGGGCGGGTAGTCTGGCACACATGAGCGCAGCCGTCCCGACGCCGTACGAAGACCTTCTCCGAGACGTGCTGGAGTCCGGCACTCACAAGTCCGATCGAACAGGAACCGGCACCACCAGCGTCTTCGGGCGGCAGATCCGCTTCGATCTCTCCGAGGGCTTCCCGCTCATCACCACGAAGCGGGTGCACTTCAAGTCGATCGCCTACGAGCTCCTCTGGTTCCTCAGGGGCGACTCGAATGTGAAGTGGCTGCAGGAGCATGGCGTCACCATCTGGGACGAATGGGCCGATGCCGACGGCGATCTGGGTCCTGTCTATGGAGTGCAGTGGCGCAGCTGGCCGACGCCGGAGGGTGAGAGCATCGATCAGCTCGCTCAGGTGATCGAGCAGATCCGGCAGACGCCCGACTCCCGGCGACTCATCGTGTCTGCCTGGAACCCGGCCGACATCCCCGACATGGCGCTTGCTCCTTGTCACGCCCTGTTCCAGTTCTACGTGGCGGACGGCAAGCTCTCCTGCCAGCTCTATCAGCGCAGCGCCGACCTGTTCCTCGGCGTCCCGTTCAACATCGCGTCCTACGCCCTGCTGACGCTGATGATCGCCCAGCAGGTGGGACTCGAGCCTGGCGACTTCGTCTGGACCGGGGGTGACTGCCACATCTACGACAATCACCTCGACCAGGTGAATGAACAGCTCACGCGCGAACCGTATCCATACCCGACGCTGAGGTTCGCCCGGAAGCCCGAGTCGATCCTCGACTACGACTACGAGGACTTCGTCGTCGAGGATTACCAGCACCACGCTCCGATCAGGGCGGCGGTCGCGGTATGACCTGGGTCGGGCTGATCTGGGCCGAGGCGCACGGCGGCGTCATCGGAGCAGAGGGCGGCATGCCCTGGAACGTCCCCGAGGATCTCGCTCACTTCAAGGAAGTCACCCTCGGCGCTCCCGTGATCATGGGTCGCAAGACGTGGGACTCGCTCCCTGAGCGCTTCCGCCCGCTTCCAGGGCGAGAGAACATCGTCATCACCCGCCAGCAGGACTGGTCCGCGGACGGCGCCCGTCGTGCCGCGACCGTCACGGACGCGGTGCGCGGCCACGAGAAGGTATGGATCATCGGCGGCGCCGAGATCTTCCGCCTGGTGATCGCCGACGCCGACCGCCTCGAAGTCACCGAGCTCGACATCGAGGTCTCCGGCGACGCGTATGCGCCGTCCAAAGCCGGGTGGCGGCTCGTGAACGAGGGGGAGTGGCAGACGTCGCGCTCCGGCATCCGGTTCCGCTTCCTGGGATACGAGCGCTGATGCCCACCGCACTGATCACCGGAGCGAGCGCCGGCCTCGGCGCAGAGTTCGCGCGCCAGTTGGCCCGGCGCCGAGCCGATCTGATCCTCGTCGCACGTTCCGCCGGCGATCTCGAGGTCGTGGCGGCCGAGTTGCGCAGCGAGCACGGTGTCGCGGTCGAGGTGCTTCCCGCCGACCTGTCGATCGACGAGGATGTCGAGCGCGTGGCCGACCGTCTCCGTGATGCCTCCGATCCGGTCGACCTTCTCATCAACAATGCAGGCTTCGGCCTCCCGCTGCAGTTCGCCGACAACGACATCGACGACGAGGTGCGCCATCTGCGCGTTCACGTCGAGGCGTCGATGCGGCTCATGCACGCGGCGCTTCAGACGATGCGCGGCCGTGGGGGCCGGATCATCAACGTCGCGTCCGTCGCAGGGTTCATCTCGCGCTCCACGTATTCCGCGTGCAAGAGCTGGTTGATCGGATTCAGCCGCTGGGCGAATGTCGAGTACGCACCCGACGGAGTGACGGTCACCGCCGTCTGCCCGGGTTTCACGCACACGACCTTCCACGAGCGGATGGGACTCGAACCGGGGCACGAGGGCGTTCCCGGCTTCATGTGGCTCGACGCGCGGAATGTGGTCCGCGAGGCGCTCCGTGACGCGGCGCGCGGAAGGGCCGTCTCGATCCCGTCGCTGCGTTACAAGGCGATCGTCGCTGTCGCGTCCCTGCTTCCGAGCGCGCTGACCTCCGGCGTCGCACGTCGCGGCCGCGTCTGATCTGAACGTCGACCGCGTCCCGCTGTGGGCGCGCCGTGCGCGAATGAGGGCGCTAGGAGATCAGCGGAATCTGCCCAGACGGATACCGGCGTATCCGATCGCCGCCACGGTCTCTCCATCGGTGATGCGGCCATCGGAGATCATGCCGAGGACGTCGGAGAACGGTACCCAGGTGACGGCGTCGATGCCCTCCTCCGCCTGCGTGTGAGTGGAGTCGTCGGACGGAGTCAGACCCCGAGCGAGGAACACGTGCTCGGGGGCGTGGGCGATCCCGTTCAGGGCGTTCATCGTTCCGAGTTCCGTCCAGTCCTCGGCGACGAAGCCCGTCTCCTCGAGCAGCTCGCGCTGCGCTGCAGCGAGCGGTTCTTCGCCGTCGCTTCCTCCGGCAGGAATCTCTATCGACACTCCGGTCGTGTAGCGCTCGAGAGTGATGAGGCAGACGCGGTCCTCGTCATCGAGTGCGACGACGAAGACCGCCGGATGCCGCATGGTCACCACGCCGTAGATGCCATCGCCCCCGGGCCCCGTGACCTGGTCCTCCCGAACCTCGATCCACCGGTTCTCGTACACCGTCGACGATTCGCGTGTAACCCATGCCATGGAGTCGAGCCTATGTGGATCCCAATCAAGATGATGGTCGCGATCGTCCGGGGAGATGTCATCCGCCGTCCCTCGTCTGGGTGAGCGGCATTCGAACCGATACGCTGGGGGCATGACGCACTCGGGCAACCCCTTCGGACAGGTTCTCGTCGCGCTCGTCACTCCGATGACGGCCGACGGCGAAGTCGATTGGCCCGCCGTCGAGAAGCACATCGATGACGTCATCACCGCCGGTGCTGACGGAATCGTCGTGACGGGAACGACCGGCGAGACCTCGACCCTGACGGACCCTGAGAAGCTCAAGCTCGTCGAGGTCGGAAAGTCGGTCTCGGCCGGACGCGCCAAGATCATCACCGGCGGTGGATCCAACGAGACCGCGCACGCGATCGAGCTCTACAAGGCGAGCGAGAAGGCCGGCGCAGACGCCATCATGATCGTCACGCCGTACTACAACAAGCCGACCCAGGCCGGGATCCTCACGCATTTCCGCCTGGTGGCCGACGCCACCGACCTGCCGGTGATCCTCTACGACATCCCCGGTCGCACCGGCGTGCCGATCAAGTACGAGACCATCCTGCGCCTCGCCAAGCACCCGAACATCCTCGCCGTGAAGGACGCCAAGGGCGACTTCTCCGAGGTGAGCCGCGTCCTTAACCAGACCGACCTCATGTACTTCTCGGGAGACGACGCGAATGTTCTGCCGCATCTCGCCATCGGCGCGACCGGCCTGATCGGCGTGACCGCCAACGTCGCGGCGGCTCCGTACCGCACCATCATCGACGCCGTCAACCGAGGCGATCTGACGACGGCCACGGCAGAGCACAAGAGGCTCGAGCCGCTCGTGCGCGCGGTCATGACGCATGTCCCGGGAACCGTCGCCGCGAAGTACATCCTGCACGGCCTGGGCCGGATCTCCAGCCCCCGCGTGCGTCTGCCCCTGGTGGGTCCCGAAGAGTGGGAGGCCGCGCTCATCGAGGACGAGCTCGATCTCGTGAGGGACGTTCCGGGAGCAGACTTCTCCAACTTCCGCCCCGACCGCAACGCGGCCGCGGGCGGCGCCCTGCCGAAGGTGCACGGCACGACCCGCTGAGAACGCACGCGCCGAGGCGCGTCACCATGAACGAACGGACGCGTGGAGTGTCCGACTGAGGAGACAGCATGTCCATCCCGCTCGCAGAACCCGCAGCTCTCGACGAGGGGACGCTGCGGGTCACTCCGCTCGGCGGACTCGGTGAGATCGGTCGCAACATGACCATCTTCGAGTTCGACGGCAAGATCCTGATCGTCGACTGCGGAGTGCTCTTCCCGGAGGAGCACCAGCCCGGAGTCGACCTGATCCTGCCGGACTTCGAGCCGATCAAGAGCCGCCTCGACGACATCGTCGGAGTCGTCCTCACCCACGGGCACGAGGACCACATCGGTGCCGTTCCCTACCTGCTGCGCCTGAAGAGCGACATCCCCGTGATCGGATCGGGCCTCACGCTCGCGCTGGTCGAGGCGAAGCTCAAGGAGCACCGCATCAAGGCCTACACCCTCACGGTGAAGGAGGGCCAGCGGGAGCAGGTCGGACCGTTCGACCTCGAGTTCGTCGCGGTCAACCACTCGATCCCGGACGCACTCGCCGTGGCGATCCGCACTCCCGCGGGCCTCGTGCTGGCGACCGGCGACTTCAAGATGGACCAGCTTCCGCTCGACGGACGCATCACCGACCTCCGCGCGTTCGCCCGCCTCGGCGAGGAAGGGGTCGACCTGTTCCTCGTCGACTCGACGAACGCCGACGTGCCCGGGTTCACTCCCACGGAGCGCTCGATCGGCCCCGTGCTCGATCAGGTCATCGGCAAGGCGCCTCGCCGGGTCATCGTCGCGAGCTTCTCGAGTCACGTGCACCGCGTGCAGCAGGTTCTCGACGCCGCGCATGCGCACGGCCGACGGGTCGCGCTGCTCGGACGCAGCATGCTGCGCAACATGACGATCGCCGAGGACCTCGGATACCTGAAGGTGCCGAGCGGTCTTCTCATCGACTACAAGAAGGCCCGCGACCTTCCGGACGACAAGATCGTCTACATGTCCACCGGCTCGCAGGGCGAGCCCATGGCCGTTCTGAGTCGCATGGCCAACCTCGACCATGCGATCGAGCCCGGACCGGGTGACACCGTCATCCTGGCCTCGAGCCTCATCCCCGGCAACGAGAATGCCGTGTACCGCGTGATCGACGGTCTGACCAAGCTCGGCGCGAACGTGGTGCACAAGGCGAACGCCAAGGTGCACGTCTCGGGCCATGCCGCAGCGGGTGAGCTCATCTACTGCTACAACATCCTGCGACCCAAGAACGTGCTGCCGGTGCACGGCGAGTACCGCCATCTGATCGCCAACGCCAAGCTGGCGCAGGACACGGGCATCGAGGCCGAGCGCACGATCATCGCCTCGAACGGCACGGTCATCGACCTGAAGGGCGGCGACGCCCGAGTGGTCGGCCAGCTCGATCTCGGTTTCGTGTACGTCGACGGCTCGACCGTCGGCGCGATCACGGACGCAGACCTCAAGGATCGTCGGATCCTGGCTGAAGAGGGCTTCGTCTCCGTGATCGTCGTGGTCGATGCCGCCACCGGTCGCATCATCTCCGGTCCGGAAATCCACGCGCGCGGCATCGCCGAAGACGATTCCGTCTTCGATGACGTCACCCCGAAGATCATCGCCGCCCTCAAGGAGGCCTCCGGCAACGGCGTGCGCGACACGCATGCGCTCTCGCAGGTCATCCGTCGGACCATCGGGCGCTGGGTCAACCAGAAGCTCCGTCGTCGTCCGATGATCGTCCCGCTGGTCATCGAAGCGTGATCGGAGCCCGGTGGTTCGCGGGTTCCCAGTCGACCGACACTCGGCTGTAACGCGAACGGCCTAGGCTCACCCCATGCCGGACGTCTTCTCGATTCGACCCGCCGACCAGGCGGACGGGAGCTTCCTCGGCGACATGGTCGTCGAGGCGGCGAACTGGCGCTCGGGCGGGGCACGCGCTCGGCATGAGATTCTCAGCGCCGTCGAGCACCGGCGCTACATCGCGGGGTGGATGCGGCCGGCGGATGCCGGTTTCATCGCGCTCGACTCCGATCTGCGACCCATCGGTGCGGCGTGGTATCGGATGCTCGCACCGGACGACGCAGGCTTCGGTTTCGTCGGAACCGCGGTGCCCGAGCTCATCATCGGAGTGCAGCCGATCTGGCGGGCGCACGGAGTCGGACGGACCCTGCTTCGACGCCTCGTCACCCACGCGCGCGAGCAGGGGCACCCTCGGATCAGCCTCAGCGTCGAACGGGACAACTTTGCGCACGCCCTGTATCGGTCGGAGGGTTTCGTGGTCACCGACGCGGGGGATCTCCGTGACACGATGGTGCATCGCACGTCCTGATCTCCCTTCGCGGGCCCGGGAACCGGCCGGAATGCCGCGTCATTACGGGTGAATGTCGGCCTCTGGCCGTAACGTGAGAGCATGGCCAGGAGTACCACGAAGTCCGCGCGCGCGTCCGAGAGCGCCACGCCTCGCCCGAAGCGGCAGGCTGCGCCGAAGGCCCAGGCTGCGCCGAAGAAGTACATCGACGAGATCGACAAGCCTCCGGTGGCGGTACGAGCGTGGAACGGGCTCGCCCACGGCGTCGGTGGCCTGTTCCGGGCATTCGGCCCGGAGACGCTCGAAAAGGATGACCGGCGCGACGGATTCCCCTTCCTGCTGGTGCTTCTGGCGATCGCCGGAGCGGTCAACGAATGGTTCTTCATCGGCAACGAGGTCGCGTCGAACATCAGCGCCTACTCGGTGGGGCTTCTGGTCGGGCGCGTGGCTTTCGTCATGCCCGTGCTGCTGCTGCTGCTGGCAGGGTGGCTGTTCCGCCATCCCTCGTCCGTCCACGACAACGGGCGCATCGGCATCGGCTTCGGACTCTTCGTGCTCACCCTGGCAGGCTTCTGCCACATCGCAGCGGGTCGAGTCGACTCCGCCGGACTGCTCGTTCGTGCGCAGCCCCGGGACGGCATGCCTGCGCTCAGCGAAGCGGGCGGTCTCTTCGGCTGGATGATCGGTGAGCCGCTCTCGTATCTCACTCCGGTGGGTGCCTATATCGTCCTGGCCCTGCTGGCGGGACTCAGCATCCTGATCCTGACCAAGACTCCGCCGAACCGTATCGGGCAGCGCCTGGGCGACCTCTACGCGTGGATGTTCGACGCTGAGCGCACCGAGAAGCCTGCGAAGGAAGCCGCGGCGATCGACGAGTCCGACAAGGTCGACGACCCCGACGTCCTTCCCTGGTGGCGGCGGAACAAGACCGGCCGTGAGGAAGACCCCGACGAGGGGACGCTGGGCTCCGACGACATCACCGCGCTGCTGACGACCTCCGAGCCGACTCCGGCTTACGATCAGGCCGTCGTCGTGGAAGATCCGTATGACGCGGCGACCGAGGTGCTGACGGACGTGCGGTCCGTGACGGAATCCCTGGCAGGGCAGCAGACCACCGCACTGCTAGACGACGAGTCCGACACCGGAGAGATGCCGGAGCTTCCGGGTCTCGACGGCTTCGGCACGGCCGGGCCGGGGGAGCGAGGCCCCCAGGCCCCCGTCGCCCCGTACGTGCTGCCGTCGCCAGGTCTTCTGGTCGAAGGGCCTCCACCGGTCGCGCGCTCCGAGGCGACCGACAAGGTGATCGAGCAGATCACGAGCGTGCTGACACAGTTCAAGGTCGACGCGAAGGTCACTGGTTTCTCGCGTGGCCCCACGGTCACCCAGTACGAGGTCGAGGTGGGGCACGGCGTCAAGGTCGAGAAGATCCTCCAGCTGAGCAACAACTTCGCGTATGCGGTCGCATCGAACGATGTGCGGATCCTCTCGCCGATACCCGGAAAGAGCGCGATCGGAATCGAGATTCCGAACGCCGACAAGGAGATGGTCGCGCTCGGCGATGTGCTCAGGTCTCCGGCAGCGCACAAGAGCACCCACCCGATGACGATCGGCGTCGGAAAGGACGTCGGTGGGAACATCGTCATCGCCAACCTCGCGAAGATGCCTCACCTGCTTGTCGCCGGTTCCACCGGCTCCGGAAAGTCGAGCTTCGTCAACTCGATGATCACGAGTCTGCTCATGCGCGCCCGACCCACGGATGTGCGGATGGTCCTGATCGACCCCAAGCGCGTGGAGCTGACGAGCTACGCCGGGGTGCCGCACCTGATCACACCCATCATCACGAACCCCAAGAAGGCGGCGGAAGCGCTGCAGTGGGTCGTGAAGGAGATGGACATGCGGTACGACGACCTCGCGTCGTTCGGGTTCCGTCACATCGACGACTTCAACCGTGCCGTCCGCGCCGGCGAGGTGGAGCTTCCCGTGGGAAGCGAACGCGTGCTCAAGCCCTACCCGTACCTCCTCGTCGTCGTCGACGAATTGGCGGACCTGATGATGGTCGCCCCGCGCGACGTCGAGGACTCGATCGTCCGCATCACCCAGCTCGCACGCGCGTCCGGTATCCACCTCGTGCTAGCGACGCAGCGACCCAGCGTCGATGTCGTGACCGGTCTGATCAAGGCGAATGTCCCCTCGCGCCTCGCGTTCGCCGTCACGAGCGTCACAGACAGTCGCGTGATCCTCGACAGCCCCGGCGCCGACAAGCTGATCGGACAGGGCGATGCGCTGTTCTCGCCCATGGGGTCGTCCAAGCCGTTCCGACTGCAGGGTGCGTGGGTCGATGAGAAGGAGATCGACGCGGTCGTCAAGCACGTGACGCGTCAGGCCCGTCCGGACTACCGCGCCGACGTCCAGGAAGCGCTGGAGCCCACGAAGAAGAAGGAGGTCGACGAGGACATCGGCGACGATCTCGAGCTTCTTCTCGCCGCGGCCGAACTCATCGTGTCGTCGCAGTTCGGGTCGACGTCGATGCTGCAGCGCAAGCTCCGCGTCGGGTTCGCGAAGGCCGGTCGCCTGATGGACCTCCTCGAGTCGCGAGAGATCGTCGGCCCGTCAGAAGGATCGAAGGCGCGCGATGTGCTGGCGACGGCCGAACAGCTGCCCCAGGTCATGGCGAAGCTGCGAGGCGACGACACTCCGCCGAAGCCGCCTGCCCCCTCCTCGGCCGCGACTGCTGCCGGGACGCCGCACGACCCGGTCGAGGCGCAGTTCCAGGGACTCCCTGTGGTCGAGGCTGAAGACGATGGCGACGAAGACGCCTGGGGACTGACGGGACGCGACTGATGGCCATTCCACGGCAGCTTCCCAACGCGATCACGGTCGCGCGCATACCGCTCGCGGTGATCTTCTTCGTCCTCCTGCTGATCGGTGGCACGTTCGGACTCGACGACATCGCTGTCCGCTGGATCGCCGCTGTTCTCTTCATCGTCGCGATCTCGACCGATTGGGTCGATGGCTACCTGGCCCGCCGCTACGAGATCGTCAGCGACTTCGGAAAGCTCTGGGACCCGATCGCCGACAAGCTGCTCACCGGCGCGGGTTTCATCGGTCTCGCGATACTGGGCGAGCTGAACTGGTGGCTGGTGATCATCATCCTCATTCGGGAGTGGGGCATCACGATCCACCGTCTCATGGTGGCGAAGGAGCACGTCGTGGCTGCGGCCTGGATGGGCAAGATCAAGACGGCAGTGCAGGCGGTGGCCCTGTCCTGGGCGCTGCTTCCGTTGCACGTCGTGATCGGGCTGGAGCCGTGGCTGCTCGTGACCGCCATCCTGATGGTGCTCGTGCTGATCCTCACCGTGGCGAGCGGAATCGACTACATCGTCGCGCAGGTACGAGGCGCGCGGCAGCCCTCGTGACATCTGCGTCGGCCGTGCTCGCCGCGCTGGTCGAGCGTGGCTGGACGCTCGGTGTCGCGGAGTCGTTGACGGGCGGTGCTCTCGCGGCCGAGTTCGTCTCCGTGCCGGGGGCGTCTGCCTCGCTCCGTGGAGCGATCGTCGCGTACGCCACTCCGGTGAAGCACACGCTGCTGGGCGTCGACGACGCGCTGCTCGACGCGCACGGTCCTGTCCACCCCGACGTCGCTCTTCAGATGGCGGCGGGGGTGCGCGGTGCGTTGAACGTCGACGGGGCCCCTGCCGACGTCGGCGTCTCGACCACGGGTATCGCGGGGCCGGACTCACCTGACGGTCAGCCGGTCGGCACGGTGCATGTGGCCGTGGTGACGCCGGATTCCTCGGTGACCGAGTTGTTTCGATTCGCCGGTGATCGTGCCGAGGTGCGGGCGCAGGCGGTCGACGCGGCGATCGATATGCTCGCTCGGGTTCTGCGGGAATAGGGGATGGGTGCGCTCCGTTATGTCCTATGTGCTCACACCGAAAGCACAGCGTGCGAAGGTAGATTTTGTGAAGGTCGGTAGGACTAGACTGGCGGTCTCTTCGAGGGAGACCTCGAGAAGGCGATCTGGGAGGAGGTTCCGATGATTCTTGTACGACAGGAAATCGGCGATGTGCTGAGGGACTTCCGCCTGCAGAAGGGGCGGACGCTCCGGCAGGTTGCAAGCAAGGCTTCTGTGGCGCTGGGCTATCTCAGCGAGGTCGAGCGGGGCCAGAAGGAAGCATCGAGTGAGATTCTCGCCTCGGTGGCTGACGCTCTGGATGTTCCCATCTCGATCATCATGCGAGAGGTCGGCGACCGGATCTCGGTCCTCGAAGGCATTCAGGTCTTCCCTGATGTCGTTCCGGACGACCTCGTGGCTTCTGTCGAGCCCGAGCTGTCGCTCCACTGAACGTCGGACTCTCATAGCCTCTGATGCGACGTAGTGAGTTCCTCCGCGCAGTCGATGCGGAATTCGGCGGTCGCGGGTCATCTCTGATCAGCGACCTCGTTCTGACTCAGCTCGCCGGGCGCACTGCCGACGAAGCGCTGGACGCTGGCGTCGCACCGCGCGAGATCTGGCTGGCGCTGTGCGCCGAGACGGATGTCCCCCTGGAGCGGCGACACGGTGCAGGTCGTCTGGAGCCGCGCAAGCGATGACCCTCTGAGGCGTTCGCGGCGAGGGCCGCGTTCGAGGCGGTTTCGATTTGCGACACGCCGAGACGGCGTGTCGTCGAATATGTGTTCGAAACGGGCGTAGTCTTCTGCACAAGTGGTTCAGAGACGTTTCTCTCCCTGTTTCGCGGTGCTGACGACGCAATGTCGGAGGCTCCTCCTACGGTGAAGAACAAGCCGAAGAGCCATACGCCTTGTCGGAGAGTTCCGCCCAGCCGGGAGGACCGCGACAGCCTACAGGCGGCACCACGCGAGCATAAGGAGCACGTCATGCCATCACCCGCTGACCGCGAGAAGTCCCTCGAGACCGCCCTCGCCCAGATCGATCGTCAGTTCGGAAAGGGCTCGGTCATGAGACTGGGCAGCGACGAGCGTGCGCCTGTCGCCGTCATTCCGACCGGTTCCATCGCTCTCGATGTCGCCCTCGGCGTCGGAGGACTGCCGCGTGGACGAATCGTCGAGATCTACGGTCCTGAGTCGTCGGGTAAGACGACGCTCACCCTCCACGCGATCGCCAACGCTCAGCGCGCTGGCGGAATCGCTGCCTTCATCGACGCCGAGCACGCGCTCGACCCTGACTACGCCGCGAAGCTCGGTGTCGACATCGACGCCCTTCTCGTCTCGCAGCCCGACACGGGTGAGCAGGCGCTCGAGATCGCGGACATGCTCGTCCGCTCCGGGGCGATCGACCTGATCGTCATCGACTCCGTGGCCGCGCTCGTGCCTCGAGCCGAGATCGAGGGCGAGATGGGTGACTCCCACGTGGGTCTGCAGGCTCGTCTGATGTCTCAGGCGCTGCGAAAGCTCACCGGTGGGCTCAACCAGACGAACACCACGATGATCTTCATCAACCAGCTGCGAGAGAAGATCGGTGTCTTCTTCGGCTCGCCGGAGACCACCGCGGGTGGAAAGGCGCTGAAGTTCTACGCGTCCGTCCGAATGGACATCCGCCGAATCGAGACTCTGAAGGACGGCACCGACGCAGTCGGAAACCGTACGAGGGTCAAGGTCGTGAAGAACAAGATGGCTCCGCCGTTCAAGCAGGCTGAGTTCGACATCCTCTACGGCGTCGGCATCTCCCGTGAGGGCAGCCTGATCGACTTCGGTGTGGAGCACGGCATCGTCAAGAAGTCCGGGTCCTGGTACACCTATGACGGTGACCAGCTGGGACAGGGCAAGGAGAACGCGCGAACGTTCCTGCTCAAGAACCCCGACATCGCGCTGGCGATCGAGACCCAGATCAAGCAGAAGCTCGGCATCGGAGGAGCCACCGAGGCACATGCTGACGAGCTCGCCGAGCGCCGCCCGGCATGATCGTGATGGTTCGCGGTTGTGGCGCAACCGGAGCGAACCATGAGTGATGGCGGGGGCGAGCCTCAGGAGCTCGCCCCCATCATCCCTCTGTTCGGCCGTGATTCCGCGCGGATGAAGCCGGTCGATCGAAGCTCTGTCGGGTCCGATGCAGGTACCCGCCGCGCCGCGGAAGACGCAGGCCTCGTGGAATCGACGGCGGTGGGAGTCGCATCCACCGGCGACTCGGCTCCAGCTCCACTCGTCGACTCTCGTGGGCCCAGCGAACGGCATCCTGCTCGAGGCGCTGCGGCTCGGTCTGCACCCCGATTGCGTGCACTGCAACCACACGACGACGACTCAGCAGATGAGAGCGGCGTCGATCCGTCGAAGCTGCGCGTCGACGCCGAGGAGCTTCTCGTGCGCAAGCTGAGGGCTCGATCGCTCTCGTTGTCCGAGGCGCGGATGGTGCTCAGGGGCTACGAAGAGAACGGCGTCCGGCTCGACTCCGGGTCGATCGACGACGTGATCGACGACTTCTGTCGCCGCGGCTACCTCGATGACGCGGTTCTCGCCGATCAGCTCGTGATGTCGGGAATCGAGCGAAAAGGACAGGGGCGGGTCGCTCTTTCGCGGGTGCTCTCGCAGCGGGGGATTCCCCGCGATGTGATCGACGCGGCATTGGGCGATGTTCCCGACGACGACGCGGAGCGCGCACTCGAGTACGCTCGCTCGAAAGCACGATCGATGTCCCGCCTCGACCCGGATACTGCTCTGAGACGCCTCGTCGGTCAGCTATCACGTCGCGGGTACAACGGTTCCATCGCGATGACGGCTGCGAAGACGGCCCTCGCCGAGGAATCTTCCGGCTCGTCGTCGCGGGTCCGATTCGTCGATTCGGACTGACACCGGGGAGGGCGCGCACCTCGCCCGGCGCCGGCCGGTCAGCGGCAGCGGCAGCGAGGGGGGAACCGCTCGTACAATGGGGAGATCATGACTATCCCGCGCAGTGAACCGACGATCATCGCGTCGTCGTCAGCCGCACTCGACCGTGACGGGCGCCAGCGTTCGTACGAGGTCCGCACCTTCGGCTGCCAGATGAACGTCCACGATTCCGAACGTCTCTCGGGCTCGCTCGAAAGTGCGGGATACGTCCGAGCCACGGACGGCGCCGAGGCCGATGTCGTGATCATCAACACGTGCGCAGTTCGCGACAATGCCGCGGGCAAGCTCTACGGGACCCTCGGTCAGCTCGCTTCGGTGAAGCGCCGCAAGGACGGCATGCAGATCGCCGTCGGGGGCTGTCTCGCCCAGATGGACAAGCAAGCCGTTCTCGACAAGGCCCCATGGGTCGATGTGGTCTTCGGCACGCACAACATGGGGTCGCTTCCCGGCCTTCTCGAGAGAGCGCGACACAACGGTGACGCCGAGCTGGAGATCCTCGAGTCGCTCGAGGTGTTTCCCTCGACGCTCCCGACCAAGCGTGACTCTGCGCACAGCGGGTGGGTGTCCATCTCGGTCGGATGCAACAACACGTGCACCTTCTGCATCGTTCCGAGTCTTCGCGGCAAGGAGAAGGACCGCCGTCCGGGTGACATCCTGAACGAGATCCGCCTCCTCGTGGAGGACGGTGCCATCGAGGTCACCCTGCTCGGACAGAACGTCAACTCCTACGGCGTGGAGTTCGGCGATCGCCAGGCATTCGGCAAGCTCCTGCGCGCGGCGGGCGAGATCGAAGGACTCGAGCGCATTCGCTTCACGAGTCCTCACCCGGCTGCGTTCACCGACGACGTGATCGACGCGATGGCTGAGACTCCCACTGTGATGCCGCAGCTTCACATGCCGCTGCAGTCCGGCAGCGATCGCATCCTCAAGTCCATGCGTCGTTCCTATCGCAGTGAGAGGTTCCTCGGAATCCTCGACCGCGTCCGTGATCGCATTCCGCATGCCGCGATCACCACCGACATCATCGTCGGGTTCCCCGGTGAGACCGAGGCGGACTTCGAGGACACAATGCGGGTGGTCGAACAGGCCCGCTTCTCGAGCGCCTTCACCTTCCAGTACTCGATCCGCGAGGGCACACCGGCGGCGACCATGGAAGACCAGGTTCCGAAGGCCGTCGTGCAGGAACGTTACAACCGGCTCATCGCGCTGCAGGAGCGCATCTCGCTCGAAGAGAACCAGAAGCAGATCGGCCGCGAGGTCGAGGTCCTCGTCTCGACGGGCGAGGGCAAGAAGGACGCCGAGACGCATAGGCTGACCGGCCGGGGGGAAGACAATCGCCTCGTGCACTTCGAGGTGACCCCGGGGTCGGCTGTTCCCCGGCCCGGTGACGTCGTCTCGGTGACCATCACCCATGCGGCTCCGTTCCACCTGCTCGCCGATGACCCGACGGGCTCCCCGCTCAAGATCCGTCGCACGCGCGGTGGGGACGCCTGGGATCGCGCCCAGGCGGAATCGTGCGCCGTGCCGGCGCCTGCGGCGCCCGACGGCACGCGGGCGGTGTCTCTCGGCCTGCCGACGCTGCGCGTCGGCAGGTGACCGCTGCTCGCGACGAAGCCGGTATCCAAGGAATGACGGGTACGGAGCCGGGCGGCACGCACGATGCGCCGCGGCTCTGGGCAGTCGTCGGCGCGACGGGGACGGGCAAGAGCGATCTCGCGCTCGATCTCGCCCAGGCGCTGCGCCGGCGGGGCAACGCAGCCGAGATCGTGAACGCCGATGCGATGCAGCTCTACCGCGGAATGGACATCGGCACGGCGAAGCTCGCCGCTGCTGAACGACGCGGCATTCCGCACCACCTCTTCGACGTGCGCGAGGTCGACGAGGAAGCGGCGGTGGCCTGGTATCAGCCTCTTGCGCGCTCCGTGATCATCGATATCCAGCGCCGTGGTGCTGACGCCATCCTCGTCGGCGGCTCCGGGCTCTACGTCTCCAGCGTCGTCTTCGACTTCGCCTTCCCGCCGCGCGACCCGGTCATCCGCGCTCGGCTCGAACGCGAGCTCGAGGACGAGGGTGCGGGGGCGATGCTCGACCGGCTGAGAGCGCTCGACCCGGCCACGGCGGCGCGCGTCGACCCCCACAACGGGAGACGGGTGATCCGCGCCCTCGAGGTGCTCGAGCAGGGCAGCGCCACGCACGGTGCCGCTCTGCCGGAACAGCCGTCGCTCTGGCAGGCGGACACCCGACTGATCGGTCTCCATGTCGAGCGCAGCGTCCTCGTCGAACGGCTCGACGCACGGGTCGAACAGATGTGGCGTGCAGGCCTCGTCGACGAGGTGGCGGGGCTCCGGCGGCAAGGGCTCGAGGATGGCGTCACTGCGCAGCGTGCCATCGGCTACTCCCAGGCTCTGGGGCAGATCGACGGGCGGCTCAGTCAAGACGAGGCGATCGCCGAGACGCAGGCCCTCACGCGTCGGTATGCCCGACGTCAGGTGTCCTGGTTCAAGCGGTATCCGGGTCTCACCTGGCACGAACCCCCGGTCGACGCGACGGCACTCGTCGAGTCCTGAGTCGACATCTCCCTCACCGCCATCGCGCGATGTCGGTGACCGATGAGAAGGTGGATGCATGGCCACCCACTTCTACACGGCGAGCAGCCTCGACGGTTTCATCGCGACTGACCAGCACTCCCTCGATTGGCTCCTCAAGCAGGACATCGACGCCGAAGGACCGATGTCCTATGGGGCGTTCGAGAAGACGATCGGGGCGCTGGCCATGGGGGCATCGACCTACAACTGGGTCATGCAGCACGAAGAGGGGCGCTGGGGCTACGAGCAGCCGACCTGGGTGTTCACGCACAGGGAGCTCGAGATTCCCGTCGGCGCCGACGTCCGCAAGGCGCAGGGCGATGTGACCGCCGTTCACTCCGAGATGGTCACTGCCGCCGGCGGCAAGGATCTGTGGGTCGTCGGTGGCGGAGACCTGGCCGGGCAGTTCGCGGATGCGGGTCTTCTCGATGAGGTGTGGGTGCAGTACGCGCCGGTCACTCTCGGATCCGGGGCACCCCTGTTGCCGCGGATGCTGGACCTCGAGCTCCTCGAGGTGGCTCGCAACCGCAACTTCATGTGCGGGCGTTACCGCGTGCGCCGTGGCTGAGGCGTCAGCCCCTCGGCGCGCAGTCGAGAGCTGGCCGGTCCGGGCGTTCGACCGGGCGCACACCGAGGCGGTTGTCGCGCTCTGGGACGAGGCCGGGCTCACGCGCCCGTGGAACGATCCGCGGCTCGACATCGAGCGCAAGCTCACGGTGCAGCCGGAGCTGTTTCTGGTCGTCGAGAGCACCGAGCCCGAATCGAGCTCGGCACCGATCCTCGGGACGGTCATGGCCGGCTACGACGGACACCGCGGCTGGCTCTACTACCTGGCGACCGCCAAGTCGCACCGCCAACGAGGGATCGCGAGAGCACTCGTGCGCGAGGCCGAACGGCTTCTCGTCGCCATGGGCTGCCCGAAGGTGCAGCTCATGGTCAGGGAGGGGAACGAAGGCGTCCTCGGTTTCTACGACGACCTGGGCTACGAACGATTCTCCGTGTCGAACACGGGCAGACGCCTGATCGTCGACGCCTAGCCGAGATCTCTAGACTGGACGAATGGTCGCATTCACCAAAGGGCACGGTACGGGCAACGATTTCGTGATCATCGCCGACCCCGACGGCTCACTGGAACTCAGCTCGGAACAGGTCGCAGTGCTCTGTGACCGGCACCGCGGCATCGGAGCCGACGGCATCCTTCGTGTCGTGCGCTCTGCAGCGATCGTGGACGGGCGGGCGTCACTCGCTGAGGAGCCGGCAGCTGAATGGTTCATGGACTACCGCAACGCCGACGGATCGATCGCCGAGATGTGCGGCAACGGCATCCGCGTCTTCGCGCACTATCTCGTGCGCTCCGGGCTCGCCACGATCCAGCCCGGCTCGACGCTCCCGATCGGAACCCGAGCGGGCGTGCGCGACGTGACCCGCAGTGAGACGGGATATCAGGTGGATCTCGGCCTGTGGAAGCTCTCCGGCGACGACCCTCTTGTCACGGCGGACGGGCTCCCCGTCACGCGCCCGGGGCTGGGCATCGACGTCGGGAATCCTCATGTGGTGGTCGCCCTCGCATCCGAGGCGGAACTCGCCTCACTCGAACTCCACCGTGCTCCGGTGCTCGAACCCACCCCGCCCGCGGGTGCGAACGTCGAGTTCGTCGTCCCAGGTGAGCCGCTTGTGCGGGACGGGATCGGGCACGTCTCGATGCGCGTCTCCGAGCGCGGTGTGGGGGAGACCCTCAGCTGTGGCACGGGTGTGGCGGCCACAGCTCTGGCGGTGCGCTACTGGGCAGGTGCGAAGGCGCCCGACAACTGGCGGGTCGAGGTGCCGGGTGGCACGCTCGGCGTGCGCATGTTCCCCGCGGAGGACGGCGAGCACGTCGCGCTGTCCGGCCCCGCGCAGCTCGTGTTCAGCGGCGAGGTCGACCTGATCTGATGGGCGCGACCGGTCCGATCGATCTGGTCATCTTCGACTGCGACGGAGTCCTCGTCGACAGCGAGCGGCTCTCGATCGAGGTGGACCGGCGGGTACTCGCCGATCTCGGGTGGGAACTGTCCTCGGACGAGATCGTGCACCGGTTCGTCGGACGTTCTGCCGCCTACTTCCGCTCGGAGATCGAGTCGTACCTCGGGAGCCCGCTTCCCGACGACTGGGAGGCGACCTATCAGCCGTGGTACGTCGCCGCCTTCGCTGAGCTGATCGCGGTGGACGGCGTCGAGCGCGCACTCGACGAGATCGTGACGGCCACGTGCGTGGCTTCGAGCGGTACCCATGCGAAGATCCGGAGAACGCTCGGGATGACCGGTCTCCTTCCGCGATTCCAGGGAAGGATCTTCAGCGTGGATGACGTGGTCGTCGGTAAGCCCGCCCCGGATCTCTTTCTGCACGCCGCAGATCGGCTCGGGGTGCACCCCGAACACTGCGCGGTGGTCGAGGACAGCCGGTTCGGCGTCCGCGCCGCTCGAGCCGCCGGGATGCGGGTATACGGCTACGCCGGCGGGCTCACCCCGGCCGAGTGGCTCGAACAGGAAGGAGCCGTCGTGTTCGCCGACATGCGCGACCTTCCCGACCTTCTCGGTCGCTGATGTCGCTGCGGCGAGACGTCAGACGAGAGCGATCGGCTCGGTGGGTGGGGTGCCGTGCTTGCGCACCTTGAGGATGCGATAGCCCTTGGAGGTCGCGGTGCGGTGCACGCTGAAACCAGGATGGAACGTCGAGCCGATCCACCGTTGCAGCGAATCCGCGCCGAGGTTGCGCTGCACGACGAGCCACGCGTCGCTGCGCTCGTCGAGGCGGGGGATCCACTTCTCGAGCAGGCCGTGAAGCTCGTTCTTGCCGACGCGGATCGGAGGATTCGAGCGGATCGAGCGGAAAGTCACGTCAGCGGGAACATCCTCGGGCAGTGAGGCGTTGACATTCTTGAGACCATGAGCTGCGGCGTTGCGACGCACGAGATCCAGAGCCCGCTCGTTCACATCGACCGCCCATACGGTCGCATGGGGCGCGGCCAATGCCATCGACAGCGTGACCGGTCCCCACCCGCTTCCGAGGTCGAGAAGATGGCCTCCCGGCGGAACCGGAGGCGTGTTTGCGAGAAGGACGGCAGTACCGGCATCCAGCCGATCCGGGCTGAAGACGCCGCCAGCAGTGGTGACGTCCAGCTCTCGGCCTGCGAGCGTCACACGGATCGATCGCAGGTTCTCGGGGCTTGCCGGGGCCGCGGTGAAGTAATGGTCGGACCCCATACCGTGAGCGTAGCGGACAGCGCGGGCTAAGGTTAAGGCTCGCAACAAAACCCAGAGATAAGGGACGGATGACGGAGACCAGCACACACTCCACAGGTGACGAAGCAGTCGATCGCGTTCTCGCGAATGCGGAGAAGCGGACGGAGGCACGAGTGTTCGGCGCCGCTCAGGCGCTGCAGGACCAGTCCACCGCGTCACACGCGTTCTCGGACGGCGACCAGTGGGACCTCGAGGATCGTCATGCGCTGCGGCGCGTCGGCGGTCTCTCCACAGAACTCGAAGACGTCACGGAGGTCGAGTACCGCCAGCTCCGGCTCGAGAACGTGGTGCTGGTCGGCGTGTATCCGCAGGGCGCTCAGGAAGACGCGGAGAACTCGCTCCGCGAACTCGCAGCCCTCGCGGAGACCGCAGGAGCCGTCGTCCTCGATGGCGTTCTGCAGAGGCGACCGCACCCGGACGCCGCGACCTACATCGGGCGCGGCAAGGCGCAGGAGCTGAAGGACATCGTGGCGGCCACGGGCGCGGACACCGTGATCGCCGACACGGAACTCGCCCCCAGCCAGCGACGAGCTCTCGAGGACGTGGTCAAGGTCAAGGTCATCGACCGCACCACCGTCATCCTCGATATCTTCAGCCAGCACGCCAAGAGCCGTGAGGGCAAAGCCCAGGTCGAACTCGCGCAGCTCGAGTACCTCCTGCCGCGCCTGCGCGGCTGGGGTGACTCGATGAGCCGTCAGGCGGGTGGCCAGGTCGGTGCCGGTGGTGCCGGAATGGGCTCCCGTGGCCCCGGTGAGACGAAGATCGAGCTCGACCGTCGCCGCATCCGCACCAAGATGGCGCTCCTTCGTCGGCAGATCCGTGACTTCGGCCCGGCGCGAGAGGCCAAGCGTGCCGAGCGCAAGCGCAACACGATTCCTTCCGTGGCCATCGCCGGATACACCAACGCCGGCAAGTCGAGCCTTCTCAACGCTCTCACGAGCGCAGGGGTGCTCGTGGAGAACGCACTGTTCGCGACGCTGGATGCGACGGTCCGCCGCTCGGAGACGTCGGACGGGCGTGTGTACACGCTGACGGACACCGTCGGCTTCGTCCGCAACCTTCCGCACCAGCTCGTCGAGGCTTTCCGATCCACGTTGGAAGAGGTCGGCGACGCCGACGTCGTGCTGCACGTCGTTGACGGATCTCACCCCGATCCCGCCGGTCAACTGCAGACCGTGCGGGACGTCATGGGCGACGTCGGTGTGCGTGATATGCCCGAGCTCGTGGTGTTCAACAAGGCCGATCTGATCGACGACGACGAGCGTCTCGTGCTGCGAGGCCTCGAGCCCACGGCGCATTTCGTCTCATCCCGGTCGGGCGAGGGCATCGAAGAGCTTCGAGCGGCGATCGAAGAGGCGCTTCCGAAGCCGGCCGTGGAGGTGCACGCGGTTGTTCCCTATGACAGGGGTGATCTGGTCGCGGCGATCCACGAGACCGGGATGCTGCTGGCGGTGGACCACAGCGAGCAGGGCACAGTCGTGCACGCGCGTGTGTCCGAGCGACTCGCCGCCGATCTGGCGCCGTTCGCGATCGACGCCTGACCGCTTTGCGGTGCGGGGCGCGGTTCAGCGCGCGACGAATCGCGCCTCGACCGTTGCGGAGATGACGATCTCGTCGGGTTCGTAGTCCATTGACGGCCCGCCCACGTCCTGGGACTCCTGCATCATCGCCCCGCGCATCTTGGGCATGACCGCGAGCGGCTGAACGGGCGCGGGGGTTATCAGCCCGACATCGGCGATCTCGACGGGAACGACGGAACCGAGTCCGAGCGCTGTGGCGTATGCCTGCGCGCGCGTCACGGCCGCTCCGACGGCCTGCGCCGCGACCTCCCGTTCGACCCGGGACCTCGTCTCGGCGGTGAGGTGCCAGTCGACCCAGCCGACCTCGACACCGTCCCATGCCGAGACCTCGGACACCCAGAGCGAGAGCGCCGAGGCTTCGGCGAACGTCGCAGTCAGATCCACGCCGGCGTAGTGAACGGGCGCGAGCTGCGTGCCCTCCGAGTTCCACGGGCGCTCGGCGCGTACGGACAACCGCTTGCTGGACCAGTCGACGACGATGCCCGTGTCCAGCCGCGCGGTGATGCTCTCGCGCACCGGCTCGGTGAGATGCATCACGCTATCGACCACTCCTGCGCGGTCGGCGCCGTCGGCGCGGACACTGACGTGGATGGTGGCGCGCTCGGGCGCAACTCGCGCCTCGTGATCGCCGCGGACGGTGACGGTGACTTCGCTCATGTCGTGACTCTACGCCAGGGCATGGAATGGCGAAGGCCTCGCGAACGTTGTAGTCTGTGAGGCTCGGGGACTCCGGTTCCCGGGATGATAAGTACACAGAGTGACAGCGGCTCCTTCGAGAGAAGGACCACGGGGCTGATCGGTTTCGACAGCGCCTGTGAATCCACGAGAAGCGGGCCGAGGATGCAGAGTTATCTCGTAAACGCTCTCTGCAAAAAAATAGTTGCCGAAACCAAGCGCAACGACTTCGCCCTCGCTGCATAAGCGAGCCCGATAGTCCGTCAGGCCGTATGTGATTCCGATACGGATCCTGGCGTCATTTAGGAATCTTGCTGCGTGATGGCGTCTGGACGTCACGTGGGACTCTTCCCAGGCTGGGCTCGTCGACTTAGGTGTCTGTGACAAAGGTCGGAGCCGAGCAGAACGTCTTCACAGACTGCGCCCGGAGAAGGCGTGGAGACTCAGCGTTGGACGGGGGTTCGATTCCCCCCAGCTCCACCAGGTCGCTGTCACAAGCAAGAAGGCCCGCCTCCCTAGTGATCACTAGGGAGGCGGGCCTTTTTTGCGTTGTGGATAACTCGTCAGGCAGCGAGCCCTGCCCACACTTTGCCCACATCCGCCGCTGTCGCACGCTCATCGAGCCGATTCGCGACGTCGTCGAGGTCGTCATCGAACAGGTCAGCGTACGTATCGAGGGTCATGGCCGCGGACTTGTGGCCGAGCATCCGCTGCACCGCCTTCACGTGCGCGCCCGAGCTGATCGCCAGTGAGGCCGCGGTGTGCCGGAGGTCGTGCGGGGTGAGCCGCGCGATCCGGGCTTCCTCCGTTGCACGTGAGAACCAGGAGCCGGCGCCCTCGCTTGTCTTGGCGCGTCGGAGATAGTGGCCGCTTGCGTCACTGAACACGAGATCGCTCTTCGCCTTGTCAGCACACTGTCGCTCGAGCGCGGCCGCGAGGAAGGCTGGGAAGGGGACGGTGCGCTTTTCCCAGGACTTCGGGGCGCCAACCTCGATCACGCCGTCGACCTCGACCGCGGCGCGATTCACGTGCAGGCGCCGGCGCAGCATGTTGATGTCGGACACGCGCAGCCCGATCGCCTCGCTCCACCGCAGCCCGCAGTAAGCGAGCACGAGGGTGAGCGTGGCGAGCGTATGGTCGTGCGTCGCGACCGCGAGTCGAACGACCTCCGCGTCCGTCAGGTAGCGGCGCTCTTTCTGCGAAATCTTCTTCGGCAGGTTCCTCGCGCCGCGGGCCGGGTTCTTCGAGATCCGTCGATCGCGGACGGCGACGTCGAGGATGCCGGCGAGTACCCCGAGCGCGCGAAGTACGACGGTCGCGGATCTCGGCCCGATCGTGTTGCGGCGGACGCGCTGTCGATCTGTGACCGCCGTGCCGGCACTCATCTCGGAGATCCAGGACTCAACGGCTGACGGCTTGATGTCGCCGACCGGGGTTGCGCCCCAGCGCGGCTTCACGTGCACCTGCCACGACGTCTCGAGCGAGTGGTACGACGACGGCTTCAGGCCCTTCTTGGTGAGCAGCCACGCGTCGCCGAGTGCCCCGACATCGACGCGTGAGTCCTTCGGGTCGAAGTACTCACCGGTCGCCTTCGACACGGTGACCGATGCGAGGAACAGCTCCGCTTCCTTCTTGGTGCGGAAGCCCCGCTTGTCGGTCTGTGACTTGTCCGGCTTGCGGTAGCGGACGCGGTAGCGTCGCCCCTTCGCGGTCTCGTAGGGCGTGATCGATCCGGCCATGGTCAGGCGACCTCGACGCGCTGGTGCCACTGGCCTGCGCCCATCTTCGGATCGACGTAGGTCGTGTCACCGATGCGCTGCAGCAGGCTCTGGTAGGCGAGCACGATGCTCTTCATTACGCCGAGCTCGACGGCGATCCCGGCTGCGCGCCCGTGGTGGACGCGCTCGAGGTAGCGGTAGGTGTCGAGGTCGATGAGGCGGAGTGCTGCCCACTCTTCCGCGCGTCGCTCTTGCTTCGCGTTCACGGGACCGAACTTCGACGGGACGTCGCCCCAGAGTGCGTGGGCGAGCTCGTGGGCGAGGACGCTGCGGTGGTGCCGCGAGTGCATTCCGGGCCGAAGGTAGATCGCTCGTCGCGCGTGGATGTACTGGCCATCGCGATCGTCGGGGAGGTCGCGGTACTCGATGCGCACGCCGAGTGCGTCGGCGAAGTTGAGGAGTCTCTGATCGATGGGGGTCATTGCTCGTCCGTGGGTTCTGTCTCGCGGGGACGCGCAACGGCCCCGAGCTCCTCATCCTCTTCGAGGGCAGGGACATCGCGCACGGGGAACTGGTGGATCGTCGCTTCGGAGACGGCCTCGCTTATGGGCTTGTCGAAGAGCGACCCGGTGTCGGTCATGCCGAGTCGTCGGCCCACCTCGAGGACGAGGGCCTCGTCTGTGGCCGCGTGCAGTGCGTTCTCGACGTCGCTGATCCCCACGTCTTCCGGCGCGAGGTGCCCTGTGGTGAGAAGGTCCGCGAGGACAGGGCGCTTGTAGGCGTAGGCGATCGACCTAACGAGTTCGAACGACAGGGAGTCGTCGTTCGCCTGGCGGTTCAGGGTCGCGTGCGTAGTGCCGATCTTCCGTGCCACTTCCCGAATCGAGTCGGATCCGCGGACGCCGTCCAGCCACTTGATGGTGTCGTTCATGTCTCAAGTTTGTTCCATTCGTGTCATACGCGCAAGCCATTTAGATTACTGGCTTGACAGACTGGAACGCCAGAGTGACAGTTGGAACATGAACAATCCAACTGGTGAGGCAGAGATCCGGCCCGTCGCTGTCATCCGCGATGGACTGCTCGATCGTCTCAAGATTCAGTCCGGCATTAAGTCTGACGAGGCCTTCGCTCGCCTGATCGGTGTGAGCCGTCCGACGCTCGCTCGATACAAGGCGGGTGAGGAGGTGTCTATGCGCGCTGCCGTCGGGATCGCCCTCGCATTCGGGCTCGGTCTCGGCGAAGTCGTCGAGATGCGGGGCGACGACGAGAACGCGATGGCGGTCGCCTCGTGAGCAACGTCACGCCGCTGCGGCGACCGTCGAGCGCGGCTACCTCTCGCTACCTCTCGCCCGAGCAGGTGTGCGAGCTCGTGCCCGGCATGAGCGTCGCGAACCTCAAGGACCTCCGCGCGTCCGGAAAGGGCCCGCGCTACAGCAAGCCGACCGGCGACCGCGGGCACATCACCCTCTACCGCGAGGACGACGTCGTCGCGTGGGTTGAGGCGGCGTTCGTGACCACACGGGAGCAGCCATGAACTCCCGGTCTGGGGACCGGGTGCCCTCTGGGGATGGGGCGGAGGTGGGCCGGGGCTCCGCTGGGGCGGTAGCTCCGGCCACCGGATCCGCCCGCATCGTCCTCGGCATGACGTTCCTCTGGCTGTTCACCGTCTCGTTCGGGCTGTGGCTGCTGCTCTCCCGCGAGGCCGACGGCCTACTGCTGCTCACGACCGTCTTCCTCCTCGTCTTCTTCTGGGCGGCCGGCGTCTTCACGAAGGCCTTCTGGCTGCGCTGAACCCGAGGCTCCGCTTCACCACCATCACCCTCATCCATTCATCAGGAGTCACCATGTCAACCACCACTGTCGTGCGCGTCGATCCCAAGACCCTGCTCGTCGGCCCCAACGTCCGCAAGGAGGTCACCCTCCGCCCGGAGTTCGTCGCCTCCATCCGTGAGCACGGCGTGCTCGTGCCGATCCTCGCCCAAGAGACCACCGACGGCCTCGAGGTCCTCGACGGACAGATGCGCACCCTCGCCGCCGTCGACGCCGAGCTGGCCGAGGTGCCCGTGTTCGTCCAGCCCGCGCCCGTCGACGACGCCGCCCGCATCGTCGAGCAGATCGTCGTCAACGAGGACCGCGCCGGCCTCACGACCTCTGACCATGTCGCGGCGATCGCGCAGCTCGTGCTCGACTTCAAGCTCCCCGCTGCGGAGATCGCCAAGCGAACCGGCACGAGCAAGGACGACGTCACCGCGATCGTCACCGCATCCAAGTCGAAGACCGCCACGGCCGCGATCGGCCAGTCCGGGATCACGCTCGATCTGGCCGCGAAGATGGCCGAAGCCGAGCTGACCGAGGCCGAGGTGCAACGCGTCGTCAGCCAGTCCTACAACAAGGACTACGCGGTGCAGCAGATCGTCGCAGAGCGTGAGCGCGCCACCGAGATCGCGCGGCTCACGGAGAAGCTGCAGGCCGACGGCGTGACGATCGTCGCGAAGCCTTCGCTCCACGAATACAACGTGCCCAAGAACAAGCACCGGTACCTGGGCGACTTGGTCGACGCGAAGACCGGCAAGAAGATCACCACCGCGAAGCACAGGGAGTGCCCGGGGCACGCCGCGTTCGTGGGCGTCCGCGGATACAGCGGCCCGGTCGAGGTGCACTACCTCTGCACTGACCCGTCGAAGCACGGCCACCGCGACGCGAACAAGGCACCCCGCGTCGAGCTGACCGCGGCCGAGCGCGCTCGCAAGGAGATCGAAAAGCAGCGCACCGCCGCCTGGCCGACTGCTTGCGAGGTTCGCCTCGAGTGGGTGCGTGAACAGCTGCTCACCCGCCGCACTGCACCCGCTGGGTGGGAGCTGCTCGTCGTTCACGACCTCGCCGAAAGGCACTCGCGCACCTGGCAGGCGGCCTCGCGGCCCGCTCTCGTACTACTGCAGAGTCCGGCCGCCGCCGACGACTGGAACACGACGACGACCCTGACTGAGTGGGCGGCCGCGAAGCCGATCAATGCGTGGCGCGCCGCGCTCGCCATGCTGATTGCCCGCCACGAGGATGTGCTCTCTGCGGCGGCGTCGTGGTCGAAGGCGTCCGCGACCTATCTGCGTCTGCTCGCCGAGTGGGGTTACGAGCTCAGCGAGGTCGAGCAGGGCATCGTCTACGACGCGGCGGTGACCGTGAAGGCCGCAGCGTGAACGTCGTCCAGAACCAGCCGATGGAGTATTCGGCTCCGCGCCCCGCGTCGCGGCTGCTCGGCATCGGTACCGGTGTGCTAGGCGTCGCTGTGATCGTGCAGCTGCTCATCGGAGTGGCGGTGCTCTCGTGATCGCGGTAGGCGTGGACCCGTCACTGACGTGCACGGGTGTTGCGATCGCCAACGGCACCGAGGTCATGACGCGCCGCGTCATGTCGCCGAACATCGGCAAGAGCTTGCTCGCTCGCCGTAACCGGATCCGCCGAGCGGTCGCGGGCATCCTCGCCCCGATCCCGGCCCGCGTCGACGTGACGCTGATCGAGATCCCGAACTCGACGAAGCAGACCGGCGCGCATGGAGAGCGCATGGCTCTCTACTGGATCCTCGTCGACCAGCTGCTCGCTCGCGGGCCCGTCGTCGGAGTCGCCCCATCTAGCCGGGCGAAGCTCGCCACCGGCAACGGGCGAGCCACGAAGGACGACGTCGTGACCGCGACGCGGGCCGCGTATCCCGAGGTCCAGATCCCCGACGACAACGTCGCCGACGCGGTCGGTCTCATGTGGGCCGGGGCCCGCTGGGCCGGCAATGAGACACCCACCTACGTCCCCGGCCAGGAGGAGGCGTTCGCACGCCTCGACTGGCCGAACCGCTCTGCATCACCGACCCACTGAGAGGAACCCATCACCATGGTCAAGCTCGCCCCCGCACTCCCCAAGGAGTACGACGACAACGGCCTCGAGTCGAACACCCGGCACCTGCTGGGCGTCTACATGAGCCAGAAGTACCTCCCGATCGTCGCCCTCGTGCGCACCAAAGAGATCACCCAGAACGAGCACTTCGAGCGCGTTCCGAAGATCGAGCTCGTACACGTCGAGATCGCCATCGACGAGGCCGACCAGGACGCAGTGCGCGAGCTGATCAAGCAGCTGCACGACTTGCGGGTCCAGCACATCAAGCAGCCTCTCGACCTGCCCGACACCGATGAGCCGCCGGTCCTCGCTCAGCCGCTCGAGCTGACGGTCGCGAGCGGTGAGTACTCGGTGCGCCTCATCGACCAGGACGCCGGCAAGTTCTCGATCGAGCTGCGCGCCCCGTCCGGCGCTCTCGTCCTCACCCGTAGCGCTCTGCCGCGCGAGGACTACGGCGAGCTCGTGCCCGGCGACTACGCGGTCGCCCAGCTCGGCGGCGAGATCGGCGAGCTGGCGACGCTGCTCGTTCAGGAGTTCGAGCAGAGCTTCACCGAAGACGACGTCGTCGACGGCGAGGTACTCGACGCCGAGATCGTCGACGAAACCACCACCACCGAGAACCAGGAGGCATGACCATGAGCAACCCCGCTCCCATCACCCCGATCAACCAGGCCGCACCGAAGTCCCTCGAGATCAAGGAACGTCTCGTCGCTCGCCGCGCGACTCTCAAGGCCGACCTCGAATACATGCAGGGCGAGGTCGAAGCGATCGACTCGCAGCTGCTCGACATCCTCGGCGGTGAGGTCGGCACGCACGACATCGCCGGCACGAAGGTCCAGGTGCGCGAGTACTCCCGCCTGGACACGAAGTGGATCGAGGCCGAGTACCCGGCTGAGCAGTACCCGCAGCTGTACAAGACCACGACCGCCGTGGACAACGCCGCGGTGAAGAAGCAGTTCGCGCCGGGCGTGCTCGAGGAGCACCAGGTGCGCGGCGCGAAGTCCCTAGTCGTCAAGTAGCACCACCGCCGCGACGGCATACACGCCGGGTTCGAGTCCCGGGGCGGCACAGACCACCAACCAAGGAGAGGAGTGGACATGACCTCCGTCGAGGACCTGTACCTGAACGTCATCAAAGACGGAATCACCCGGCACCCACGTTCGCTGCAGAAGCGCATCGGCCCGTCCGAGATGGGAAAGCCGTGCGACCGCTGGATCCTCCACAAGCTGAATGGCGACGGTGAGCCTGACCGTGGCCCCGCCTGGAAGCCCGCCATCGGCACCGCAGTGCACGACCAGCTCGAGTGCTGGTTCGACGCGGCGAACCGCGGCGGGGGAGAGGTCGAGCGCACGGAGTGGATCACCGAGTGGGAGGTGACCGTCGGGCAGATCGGCGGCCAGTCGATCACCGGGCACTCCGACCTCTTCCACGTGCCAACCGGCACCGTCATCGACCACAAGATCATCGGCCCGAAGCAGCTCTCGAAGTACCGGCTCCACGGTCCGAGCGAGCAGTACCGCGTGCAGGCGCACCTGTACGGCAAGGGCTTCACCGATGACGGGGGATGGGGACCGTGTCGCGCCGTGGCGATCGCGTTCCTCCCGCGCGACGGCGAGCTGTCCAACGCCTATTTCTGGAGCGAGCCGTACAACCCGCACCTCGCTGGTCAGGCGCTGCTCCGCTCGAACCGCCTGCACACGATGCTCACCGTGGTCGGTATCGATGCCGCGCTCGCTGCGTCGCCGCTGTGCGATGACCAGTGGTGCACCTGGTGCCGCGCGGAGAAGCGTGCCCAGGACCGCGCGGCGCGTGCGTCGCTGTTCGACATCGGCGAGCTGCACGTCGTGTCGACGCCGGCCCCTCCCGCCCCGCTGCGGGCGCTGCCGAGCGTGCCTGCACCGGCGCACGTAGCCCAGCTGTGCGACGTCTGCGGGCTGCCACTCGCCCCGTCGGTCGCGGCCGACGGGCACACCATCCACCCGTCCTGCATTCCTGCATTCCCCCCGGCCCCTCGGCCGGTCCCCGCGTCGCCGCAGCCAGTGGCGATCGCACCCGTCATCAACATGTTCGACCGCTGAAAGACCAACCAAGGAGAAGACCATGTCCCTTTTCGAATCCAGCAGCAAGGGTGTCAGGTTCGACACCATCGGCGCCAGCATCACGGGCACCGTGAAGTCCGCACCGCGCGAGCGACAGCAGACGAAGTACGGCACGCAGGAGCCGGACTTCTGGCCCAACGGTGACCCGAAGATGCAGATCCTCGTGGACCTGCAGACCGACCAGCGAGCGGACGCGAACGACGACGGTGAGCGCACGCTCTACGTCGCGTCGAAGAACATGAAGAAGGCGATCGGCGAGGCGATCCGCGCAGCGAACGCGTCGGACATCGCACCGGGCGGTGTGCTGACGGTGTCGTACGTCGGCAACGACCCGGCGTCGAAGAACCCGGCGAACCCGGCGAAGCTCTACCAGGCGCAGTACACGGCGCCGAGCTCCGCGTTCGTGCAGCAGACCGCGGCCGCGATTGTGCAGCAGCAGACACCGGCGTTCGTCCCGAGCGGGGGGCCGCAGTTCGTCCCGTCGACGCCGCAGCCGGCGCAGCAGCAGTTCAATTCGGCGACCCAGCAGCAGGCCCAGCAGCCTGCTCAGCCGACGCTGGCGCCCGGTGATGCCCCGTGGGCGACGCCGCAGGCACAGGCCACGCAGCAGCACGCCGGCGGGCTGACGAGCGAGCAGGTCGCGCAGCAGCAGCTCCGCGCGGCCGGGATTCCGGAGGCGACCATCGTCACCGCGATCAACGCCACACCACAGGCGATCGCAACGCACGACAACACCCCCTTCTGATCGACCACCGCGCCGCCTTTGGCCGCGCGGATCACGGGCGCTGTGAGCGTCCCGCCCTGCCACGCGGTGTGCAGCCTGTTCGAGACAGGCCAGGGCACATGACAGCACCAAATCAGCGCAAGCTCTACCCGTGTTCGCTGTGCGACCCTTCCTTTACCGTCTCGGCGGGGTTCGAATCGGCAATCACGGTCTCGAGGTCGCTCACTGCCTTCTGGAGTTCGGTAGCCAGCGATTCAGCCGTGATCGTTCCCTCGCGCGACGTCAGGAACGCTTCTGGATCCTCGACCCATGAATGTGTGAGTTCCGCGATCTTAGCTGCGGTTTCAATTCCTGTCTGGATGTTGCCCTTTTTTGCGCGGGCGAGCGCGGTGATGACCTCTGTGGCGAGTGCCGACGCGCCAGGTTCGCCAGTGGCGGAGAGCCGGATTAGGAGGTCCCTCTTCTCGGCCCTCGCTTCGGCCGACATCGTCTCACTCAGCACCACGCGCATCGCCTCCTCCGTATACCAACGGCGAAAGTGTTCGGCTACTTCCACGCGACGGATCTTCCGCTCCCGAGCCAGCCGGTCTGCGTATTGCTTCTCGGCTAGTTCGTTCGCATCCTTCAAGGCCGCGGCGCTTTGCTCCCAGGCTGCCAGCGCGGCTGCCTCAGCCGTCTCTGCCCGCCTTGCGGCGTCCAAGGTGTCGGCCCGCGCGACCCAGGCGATGATTGCTGAAGCGCCTCCCGCCACGGCAGAGACCGCGGCGAGAATGATGGTTCCGTCCATGCAGGGCACTCTACTGGTGGTTGCAGCGTGATAGCGCTTCTCGCCACTGCCCTCGAGCTGCACGTTGCCGGCCTTTCGGTCGTGCCCGTCGCGGCCGACGGCACGAAGCGACCCCGCATCGCGTGGAAGGAGTTCTCGGCCGCGGCCGCCGACGAGGCACAGCTGCGCGCTTGGTTCGACAACGACCTGGAGCAGGGCATCGGGCTCGTCACCGGCTTCGGTGACGTCGAGCTGCTTGAAGTCGAGGGTGTCGCTATGCCGATGATGGGCGAGGTCCTCGAGCTGCTCGACGGCACCGGCCTGCGCCCGCTGTACGATCGCCTCGTCGCGGGCTGGTCGGAGCAGTCACCCTCGGGTGGCCTGCACCTCATGTACCGGGTCGAGGGTGGCACGGTCCCCGGCAACCAGAAGGTCGCGCAACGCCCCAAGGCAGGGCCGCCCTACCGCGAGACGCTGGCCGAGACGCGAGGCACCGGCGGTTTCGTCGTGCTCGCCCCGTCCGCGGGCCGCGTGCACCCCACTGGCAAGTCGTGGCTGCGTCTCGTCGGCGGGCCGGACGGACTGCCGACCATCACCCGCGAAGAGCGCGACCAGCTCCACGCCGTGGTGCACGCCGCACTCGACACCATGCCGGCGGAAGAGACCGTCAGCAGTGGGGGACCGGTCGACGCGAAGTGGTCGACCACGTTCCACGCGGCCGCGGGCGACATCACCCCGGGTGACGACTTCGAAGCGAAGACCGACTGGTCCGACATCCTCGTCGACTGGGTGCACGTGTTCTCCCGCGGCGCGACGAAATACTGGCGCCGCCCGGGCAAGAACGACGGCATCAGCGCGACGACCGGCCACGCCGGCGACCGCGATCGCCTGTTCGTGTTCACCTCGTCGACAGAGTTCGAGCCCGAGGTGCCGTACACGAAGTTCGGCGCCTACACGCTGCTCAACCACCGCGGCGACCACGCGGCCGCCGCGAAAGCACTCGCCGACGCCGGCCACGGATTCCGCGCACCGCGTGAGCTCACGCCCGCGACGCGCACGACGTCGACGGGCACGCAGATCGCCGCTGTCGGCGCCACCGCCCCGGCGACCGCCCCGGCCGCGACCATCGGATCGGACAGCGCGGACCTCACCGACGACGGCAACGCCCGCCTGCTCGTCGCCGAGTACTCCGGCACGCTGCGCTACGTCCCGGATGCCGGCAAGTGGGTCACCTGGGAAGGCACCCGGTGGGCGTGGCACCCCGACGACGGGCCCGCGATCGAAGCGGCCCGCGACGTTATCCGCCGCATCCCGACCGACAATGCCCACCTGAAGGCCTGGCGGCTGAAGTCGATGCGTGCCCGCGCGATCGCCGACGCGGTCCGCCTCGCCCGGTCAGCTCCGCCGATGCGCATCGCGGCGTCGCAGTTCGACCGTCATCCGTGGCAGCTGAACACCCCCGGCGGCGTGGTCGACCTGCGCTCCGGCGCGATCGCCGCGTCGACTCCGGCGCTGTTCCACTCGAAGCAGACGGCGGTCACGCCCGACGCGACGATGAAGACCCCGCTGTGGGACAAGTTCCTGCAGACGACATTCCAGTCGAACGCGCCGCTCGAGCGGTACATGCAGCGTCTCGCCGGGCTCATGTTCATCGGTGAAGTGCTCGAGCACGTCCTCCCGTTCGCGCACGGATCTGGCGGTAACGGTAAGGGTGTGTTCGCCGAGGTGCTCTCGGCGATCGCCGGCGACTATGCGACGTCGGCACCGCAGGGCTTCCTCGTCGTTGGACCGACCAAGCACCCCACCGAGCTCGCGATGCTGCAGGGGCGCCGCCTCGTCATCACGTCCGAGATCAACGAGGACACGAAGTTTGACGAGGCGAAGATGAAGGCCCTCACCGGTGGCGACACGATCACCGCTCGGTTCATGGGGAAGGACTTCTTCGACTTCGCCCCGTCGCACACGTTCCTCCTGCTCGGCAACAGCCAGCCGAAGGTCGAGACCGGCGGCGACTCGGTGTGGCGTCGACTGCGCCTCATCCCGTTCACGCACTCCGTGCCCGAGGCCGACAAGATCGACAACCTGCAGACCCGCCTCGTCGACGAGGAAGGCCCCGGCATCCTGCACTGGATCGTCCAGGGCGCCGTCGACTACGCCGCCGACGGACTCCGCACACCCGATGTCGTCTACGCAGCGACCGACGCATACCGTGCCGAGGAAGACCAGTTCGGCCGGTTCGTCGAGGACCGCTGCAGGGTCGGTGGCGGCGACATGGTCCGCGTGGAGATGAGCGAGCTCCGCAAGGCGTACGACGCTTGGTGCCGCGAGCAGCACGAGGACGCCGTGACCACGACCGCGTTCGGGCGGCAGCTGAAACAGCGCTTCAACATCGGCACCGCGAAGTCCAACGGACGCCGGTTCTACACGAACGTCATGCTCTACGCACCCGAGGCAGAGACCGAAGGCGACGACCCGCGCGAGACCAGGTGGGACCAGCGATGAAGACCAAGGCCCCGCTGCTCATCAACTGCCCGCGCTGCAACCGGCGAGTACTCGAGGTCCGCGAGGACTTCGAGCTCGGCGTGCTCGTCGGCACTCCGCGGCTCGACCCGGTGCTGCTCGACGCGTCTCACATCGTCGCGTGCATCATCACCGGCATCCGGCTCTGGCAGATCCAGAAGCGCGCCGGTCGCACCATCACGAGCGGCCGCTCGAAGTGGTGGCCCCGCGAGCCGGTGCCGGGCTTCACCGTCCCCGAGCATTCCTGCTCGCGCGTCTGGGATGCACCCGCCCTCGACCTCGCCCCGGTCGAGCCCGTCCGCTACGACCAGCCCCCGTTCTGAAGGAGATCACCATGACCATCAGTCGCCCGCACGTGTGCGAGATTCATGTCGCCAAGGCAGAAGCCGACGACCACGGCACCGTCGCGATCGCCGTCGCCGGCCTGCCCCTCACCGTCGACGAAGCACGCGAGTTCGCCGCCGAGATCACCTCGGCCGCCGACACCGCCGCCGCATACCTCGCCGAGCAGACCGCTCGAGGTGAACGATGACCGAGGAGCGCATCGTTCCCGTCAAGTCCTGGCTGCGCCCCACCACTTACCGCACCCTCCTGCAGCAGGCGCACGCTCGCGGCCTCGCCGACGTCGGCGACCTCCTCGGCCGCGTCGCCGAGCAGCTCGTCGCGCCAGCACCGCGCAAGACCGCACCCCGGTCCACACCGAGGCCCAAGCTCTCGGCCGAGGAACTCGACCAGCGGCGGGCTGCACGACGCGCGGCATTCGCAGCTGACCCCGCAGACCCGCGGCACGGCACCCACAACGGCTACACCAACCTCGGATGCCGATGCGTCCCTTGCCGGGGAGCATCCTCGCTCTACGGATCCGCTGCCATGCGAGCACAGGCAGGAACCTCATGACGATCCCACTCGACGCCATCGACCCCGACGCCGCCTACAACGAATGGGTCGACCGATTCCTCTGGCACGTCGACCAGCTGCCCGCCCTCGTCGAGACGACCGGGACCATTGCCCTCGCCGTCCGCGGCGTGAAGGCATCCCAGCTCACCGAGCGCGTGACTGGCGGCGGATATTACGACAACATCCCGCTCGTCGACGGCCCTGAGTCTCGCAATTCCCGCGCCGTCTGGGACTCACTCCGCGGCTACCTCGTCGTCGCATCGTCCCGGCTCGGGCTCGAGGCGCCGACGCTGCCCGTCGGCCTCCCGGACGATGTCGAGCTCGCCCGCGAGTGGGCGTTCGCGGCGAACGCCTGGCTCTCCGACGTCGTCTACGAGATCCAGTCCTGGCCCGAGCTCGACGAACTCGAGGAGCAGCTCTTCCGCCTCATCCGGCGGGCCCGCACTCGCCTGGATCTGCACACTGCCCGCCGCACCCGCGCCGAGCTCTGCACCCGCTGCGGTGAGAACGGCGTGATCGTCGACTGGATCGACGGACCCGACGGCCAGGCGCTGCTCTCCAAAGTCTGCGTTGTCTGCCGCACCAACTACACACCTTGACCAGTGAGAAAGTTGACGCTCAGCTCCGTGGAATCGCAGGACGTTTCAGGAAGCTCTACCAAGGTGCCGACGCACTGCGGTGATGAGTTCCTCGACGGCCTCGTCGATATGGGCGGTGTCCTTCCGCTTGGGCGGAGACGCAGTGTCTTGGGTTCGGAGGTCGGCAGTAATCTGGCGAAGTCGACGCGCGGCTTCCCGAATCGCATCCGGCGCGACGAGGTCCAGACTGGCGACAAGCTTGTCGACCTGTTGGTAGAGGTCGAAACGCTTTTCGCGCCACTGAGTTTGCTCGGGGCTTTCGTCGCTGATGTCCGTGGCTTCCCTGCGAGCGTAGGTGTCGAGGTCCTCACCATTGAGCAGCTTCTTCTGCTCGTCTGGAGGCAGCGCCTCGACCACCGTTCGAATCGAGTACTCCGCTCCTGCAGCGAAAGCGAGCTCGCTCAGAACGACGAGCGTGATCTGCCGACACAGGTCGATGATTTCTGCGACGTACTCTCGGATGTCGCCGTCCCACCGGATGGCCTCCGCACGGGTCTGCTTGCGGTTTTCGAGCAGCCAGTTCGACACGAAGCCAAACAACCCACCCAAGATGAGAAATCCGCCTGCGATCACGGGCACCCCCCACCACGGCGCGACAGAAGCCGAAGCCACCTCAAGGAGGGGCGTGGGCGATGGTGTTGGCATGCCACAAAACCTATCGTGCGAGGAGGTCATCCATGACGATGCTCAGCTACCGAGAATCCGCCGCGCGAGTCCGCCGCGCTTTCAACACCATTCGCCACTGGCGTAGGCAAGGCATGCCGATGGGGTGGGAACTCCGCGACGGCCAAATGGTGCGTGTCGTAGACGAAGACGTCCTGCTCGCTTGGTGGCGCGACCGGATGGACAACGACCCTGTCTGGCAGAACCGGATCCGCGCGAAGATCCGCGATCAGGCCCCGTAACCGTGCAGATCATCCCGAAGGCCAGCGAGAATCGTTAGCCGATTCTCTTCGGGGATCAGATAGTACTCTTCCTTGTCCGCGGGGAACTGGATCTCGTTCGGGAGCCCATCGAACGAGGCTGTGGTGACGATCGGAACCCCGAAATGGGACGACTCGTCCACCACGGTGACCGACAAGGATGTGATCGCGGACCGCGGCACGACGGTGACAACCGGTGAACGCCCCTCGCCAAGCTTCGCCGACCTGGGCTCCTTCTCCACCTCGACGCGCACGATGTAGCGCTCGGTCAAGACGACGCCCCACAAACCGTCTGCCTCGAGCGCGTCGCCGGAAAAGGGCTGACCACCATTCGTGTTGCCAAACTGAGCGTGCACGACGCTCTCGCCGTGCAGCCAGGCCCGCAGCTCGGCGTCGAGCTTAGGCATCCAAGATGGCCACTCATTGAAGTGGCGGCTCTTCAAAGCGATCCACGGCCCGCGCGCATCTTGGACCTTCTTCCACTGCTCATCGTTCACGACAACCCCCTTAGTGCTCATGCGCTCACCCTATCGGCGCACTCGACACGCCCACCAAAAGTCAAAATGTTGACACCCCTCCGTTTGACGCCCCTACATTGATGGTTGTACAGATGTCGCACAGGGCATCAACGTCGAGGGCCCCGGCCGAGCACACGCTCCCGGGGCCCTCGACGTCATCTGACCAGAACGGCCCCGACGCGCGCTACCAACACACGCCGGGACCTAACCCCCCTCATTCGACGTGAATCGATTGGAGGGCTACGTGGACTCTATCCGCGAGCCCGGACACGGCACCACCGCCGTCAACCGCCGCAACATCGCCCACCTCCGCGACCAACGCGACCGAGCCGGCCTCCTGCAGCTCGCCGACATCCTCGCCGCCCAGACCTTCCCCGACGCCGCCACGCTCGTCGACGAAGCCCGCGCCGCCGCCACCTGGATCGACGACACCACCCCACGCACCTACGACGTCGGCGACGCCGCCGGCATCAGCATCGGCGACATCCTCCGCTACCAGCACGACGGCCGCGCCCGCGAGGCCGTCGTCATCGCGACCGACGGCCGCACGGCCACCACCACACACGGCGACACCGTCGCCCTCTGAAGCCCTCGACCGGGAGTCCGAGCTTCCCCAGCGCACGAGCGCTGTCGGTGGCGCGCGCCACAGCTCCTCCCGGTCGAGGCCCTGACCGGTGTCAACGCGAGCCCCGCCATGGTCGCGAAGGACTCTCACGAACGCCTGGCGACTCTCCGGGCGAGGAGTACCTGCACCGCCTCGAGGGGCGCCCGCTCACCAGCCGGCGCCCCTCGAAACACCCCACTCAAACCCCGCCCTCAAACCGCGCCCTGCCCACCCGGGACGCAGGGCGCAGTTCTCATCCCAGGGCGCAGTTAGGGCGCAGTCGAAAACCACTACCGGACCCTCCGCCTTCCCCGTAATTCCGGGGGAGTAACCACTACAGGGCGCAGTAGGGCGCAGTTTTCTGAAACAGCACAGCTCTTTGATTAGTTACTAAGGGACCTGGTTATACGCGCGCACGGCACGACCGACCTGCCCAACCGCTCAAACTGCGCCCTGCACCCCGACCAGGAGACACGACGACGTGAGCGGCCAGCGCACCAACACCCGACTCGACCACGACCTCCGCAAAGACTTCTTCGAGGAAGGCCAGCGGCTCGACGCAGCCGGCGACCCCGAAGCCGACTGCTGGCTCTGCCACCAGCCCATCGACTACACCGCAGCCCCGGGCACCACACCCGACTCACACAACCTCGACCACTTCCTCACGGTCTCCGAGCACCCCGAACTGCAATCCGACCCCGACAACTTCCGCCACTCACACACCCTCTGCAATCAGCAACGAGGCGCCGGCTCACCCGCCCTCGACCTCGGCCAGCAGATGCCCGCCTGGTGGTGAACTCAGCGTTCTGCGTCGATGCCCGCGCGGATGGTGTCAATAGCGTCGCGACGGAACTCCGCGATCCGCGACGGATCGGTGACGGCAAGCCGAAGGAGCCGCTGCGTCGCCTCGTCGAGGATGACGATCCGAGCCTCCCTCGAAATGAACTCGGCCATCGACGCGATGCCGACTAACTCGACTAGCTTGGCGTCTGGACCCGCGGCATGCGCTCCAGCTCGGACGATGCGGTCGTGAAGGTCCTGCTCTGACGATGCGATCGCCTTGCTATGCCGAAGCCGGGCGAAGCGCGAACGCGGTTGCGGAGCACGAAGCCACGCACGAAACCGCTCCGTCTGATACGCGAGGTCTGCCCACTCGACGCGCATGCGCGCGCTCTGCTCCAGAGCTATCTCCTCGTCGCGTGCTCGCTTCTCGCGTCGTCGCAGCTCAAGGGCGAACAGCCATGCGACGAACGCGCCGAAGGCGCCACCAGCGAGCGCGCCCCACATGGTCGCCCAGAACGTTTCGAGAAAGTCCACGCTGCACGATACCGCGCACATGAATGACGAAGAGAGGGCCTTGGCCTCGTCGCCCTCAGCCGCCAAGACGAGGTTCCTCCGCCTGAGCCGTCAACAACACCCCCACCCCTCGAAATATCCAGGATCGCGGTCGGGGGCGGACCACAGCCCGGGGGAGTGGTCCTCTCTCCCCGGCCATTTTGGGCACCCCCATCGCGCGCACGCGCAAGAAAGTGAGGCATCGCATGGCCGATTCGACCGTCGCCCGCCTCGAGGTCGCCTCGTTCGACGTCGCCGAGCTGCAGGTCTTCCACCGCAACCCGCGCCGCGGCGACGTGCGCGCGATCGCCGAGTCTCTCGCGACCCACGGGCAGTACCGGCCGATCGTCGTGAACGTCGGCTCGCACACGGGCCGCCCGAACGAGATCCTCGCAGGCAACCACACGTACCTCGCGGCGTGCTCGCTCGGATGGGCGACTGTGCAGGCGACGACCGTCGACGTCGACGACGCGACCGCTCACCGCATCGTGCTCGCTGACAACAGGCTCGCGGATCTCGGCGCCTATGACGAGGTCGACCTCGCGGCCGCGATGAGCGCAGCTGGCGACCTCGAAGGCACGGGCTACGTCGCCTCCGATCTCGATGAGCTGCTCGCTCAGCTGTCGACGCCCGTGTCTCTGACCGACCCGGACGACGTGCCGGCGCTGCCCGATGCCGACTCCGCGATCTCGCGCGCCGGCGACGTGTGGACGCTGGGTCCGCACCGCCTGCTCGTCGGGTCGTCCGGCGACCTGGAAGCGGTGCGCGCGGCGATGCCCGAGGGCGTGCTCTGGGATTGTGTCTGGACGGACCCGCCCTACGGAGTGGACTATGTCGGCGGCACGGGCATGACAATCCAGAACGACGGGCCCGCTGCGGCGATCGCCGTGTCGATCGCGTTCCTCGAGGTGGCCGCGCAGATGGCTCGACCCGGTGCTCCGGTCTACGTCGCCCACGCCGACGCGCTGCGAGTGCCGCTGCAGACGGCGATGGAGCAGCTCGGCATCCGCTACCGGCAGACCCTGATGTGGGTGAAGGACCGGTTCGTCCTCTCGCGGGCGGACTACCACTACCAGTCCGAGCCGATCCTCGCTGGCGAGGTCGACATCGAGCGCGACCACGACCCGATCGCGTACGGCTTCACGCCGGGCGGCGACGGTCGTCTCGGCCGAGGCGGTCCGCACTGGCATGGAGACAACCGTTCGGCGACCGTGTTCGACGTGTGTCGCCCGTCGCGCTCGGCCGAGCACCCGACGATGAAGCCCGTCGAGCTCGTCGAGCGCATGCTCGTGAACTCCTGTGCGCCTGGCGCATGGGTCGCCGATGGATTCGGCGGATCCGGATCCACTCTGATCGCTGCCCACCGGCTCGGCCGGAAGGCGTTCCTCGTCGAGCTCGACACGGCGTACGCCGATGTCATCTGCCGTCGGTTCCAGGAGCACACCGGCATCGTGCCCGTGCGCGACGGTGAACCCGTCGACTTCACGACGGCCGCGGCATGACCGAGCGGGAGCAGTGGAAGATCGCGCTCACCCTCTTCAAGGCTGGGGCGACGTACGAAGAGATCGCGCCGAAGGTCGGCGTAAAGACCGCGGCCACCGCGCAGCGCATCGTCCAGAAGGCCATCGACGCATCGACGATCGCGCTCGACCAGACCGCATCGCGCATCATCGACCTCGAGCGGCTTGAGACCCTGCACCGGGTCTACTGGCCGAAGGCTCTCGCCGGCGACGTCGCCGCGTTCGATCGTGTGCAGAAGATCGCGGAGGACCGCCGGCGTCTGATCGGCGAGCCGACCCGCATCAAGAACGCGATCACCGACGCGCTAGAGAAGTCTCTCGGCGCACTCGAGCTGCAGGACGCCGACGAGGCCCTGGTTGCATCGTGCCGCCAGGTCGCTCGTCAGATCGACCACGCGGTCGCAAACGGCACGTCCCTCGAGGCGACCAAGGCTCTGTACCTGTTGCCGCATCTCTGGAATGGGCTGCGCGAGCTCGGCGCCACGCCGGCGGCCCGCGCCGCTTTGCAGGCATCCCTCCCGACGCCGGATGCGTCGGCCGAGACGGATGCGCCGAAGGGGGGTCCCGTTGACCTTGGTGACTTCAAGCAGCGGCGTCGCGGAGGCGGAGCAAGCTGACTTCACCGGCCTCGTGGGCTCGGAAGAGCCTCGACTCTGGACGCGCCCGCTGCGGCCGCTGACCGAGGAGACGTCGCTCGGTTTCGAGGTGATCGAGTTCGCCCTCGTGTTCCTCGGCATCGCGCTGTACCCGTGGCAGAAGTGGCTGCTCATTCATGCGCTCGAGCTGAACGTCGACGGCACCTTCCGGTTCCGTCGCGTCATCGTGCTCGTCGCCCGCCAGAACGGAAAGAGCCTGCTCGCCGCGGTGCTTGCCGCGTGGTGGCTGTTCGTGGACTCCGACCGGTTCGAGGATCGGCTGCCGCCGTTCCGATTCAAGGTGCTCGGCACGGCACAGAACCTCGACACCGCCCAGGACGTGTGGAACCTCACAGGCCGCTGGTGCGACCTCGAGAACGACGGACATGTCCCCGCTCTCGCCGCCCTCGTCCAGAAGGTGCAGCGGAAGAACGGCCAGCCCGGGATCTACCTCCGCAACGGAGCTCACTACGAGGTCCGCGCCGCCTCCCGAAAAGGCGGTCGCGGCAAGGCCGCAGCTCGTGTCCTCATGGACGAGATGCGCGAGCAGCAGACGTTCGACGCGTGGGACTCCGTCGCCCAGACGACGAAGGCGATCTTCAACTCGCAGCTGTGGGGAATCTCGAACGCCGGCGACGTGCGCTCGGTCGTCCTCCGCAAGCTGCGCGCGAACCTGCTCGTCGAGATCGAGGAGTGGCTGGCGCGCGGGCTCGACGAGCTCGAGGCGTACGCGAACGGAGAGATCGCCGCGTCGACGTCGGCGCTGTTCGAGTGGTCGGCCCCGGATGGGTGCGCGCTCGACGACGTCGACGCGATCCTCCAGGCGAACCCGAGCATCGGGCACGGCGAGATCACCGTCGAGATGTGTCTCCAGGATTCACGCGACATGCTCGAGGCGAGCTACCGCACCGAGGTGCTCTGCCAGTGGGTGACGTCGAAGGTTCACTCATTCATCTCGCCGAAGGAGTGGCGGCCGCGGCACACCCGCATCGAGGACATCGAGATCCCACGAGGGGCACGCACCGTCTGGGCGATCGACACGTCGACCCCTGACCGCTCGACAACCTGGATCGCGGCTGCGGTGATGACCGCCGACGGTCGCCCGTTCACGACCGTGCATGCTCGTCGTGCCGGCATGCTCTGGGTGCCCGACTACATGGCCGAGCTCGCCGAAGCATCCGGCCACAAAGAGATCGTGATCCAGGCTCGCGGCACCGCCGCGGTGGAGTTCATCGAACCGCTGAAGGCGCTCGGCCTCCAGGTGCACGCGCTTGATGGCGGAGCGTTCGCCATGGCGACCGGCCGGATGCGCGATCGCGTCCGCGATCGCCGACTCGTCGTGCTCGAGCAGCCGCCCATCGATCTCGCGATCGAGGGCGGCGTCGTCACCCAGTACGCCGAGAACCTCGCCTGGTCGCGGCACAAGTCGCAGCCGATCGACATCGCCGGTCTGGTCGCCATGACTGAGGCGCTCTACGGGCTCGAAGTGCTCGAGCCCGCCCCGCCGCCCGTGATCCCACCGCCGCCTCCCAAGGCGACGACGTTGCAGCGCGCTCGAGGCGCCGACGCGACACGCGCCCGGGGCGAGAGCCTCCGCACGCTGCAGTTCTGAAAGGAGGCCCAGCGTGGCTAAAGAAATCGGCTACCAGACGACCTCACTCCCGACCTGGGCGGCGCTCGCTGGCCAGGCTCACGAGACGAACCCGCAGCTGGTGTGGCCGCGCTCGATCGAGGCGTACGACCGGATGCGTCGCGAGGAGCCGCAGGTCGTGTCAGTGCTTCGTGCGGTGATGCTGCCGATCCTCTCGGCGCGCTACCAGCTCGAGCAGGGCGACGCTCGCGACGAGGTTGTGGAGCGCATCGCGGCCGACCTCGGGCTGAGCATCAAGGGTCTAGACCCCGTGCCTCCGCATCGGACACGAGGCCGCTTCTCGTGGCGCGAGTACGTGCGTCTCGCGCTGCTCTCGCTCGTCTATGGGCACTCTGTGTTCGAGCAGGTCTTCGAGCCGGATGCATTCGGTTTGCTGCGTCTGAAGAAGCTCGCGTGGCGTCCGCCTCGCACCATCTCTCAGTTCATCGTCGCGCCGGATGGCGGGTTGGAAGCGATCACGCAGCACGGCCTCCTGTCAGGTCAGCGCAGCGCAGTGAAGATCCCGATCAACCACCTCGTGGTCCACGTGAATGAGCGTGAGGGAGCGAACTGGATCGGCCAGTCGCTGCTCCGGTCGGCGTACAAGATGTGCGTGCTGAAGGACCGCGTGCTGCGCGTGCAGACGATGTCGATCGAGCGCAACGGGCTTGGCGTGCCGGTCTACACGAGCGCGCCCGTCCCGGACAACGCGAGTGCCGAGAAGCACGCCGAGTGGGTCGAGTCCGAGAAGGACGCCGGCCTGCAGATCGCGCAGGACTTCCGCGCCGGCGACGACTCCGGCGCATCCATCCCTCACGGCGCGAAGCTCGAGCTGCTAGCTCTCACCGGCAAGCTGCCGGACACGAACCGGCCTCTGCAGTACTTCGACGAGCAGATCGCGCGCGCAGTGCTCGCACACGTCCTGAACTTGGGCGGCGACGACTCGACCGGTTCGTACGCGCTGGGTGACACCCTCGAGTCGATCTTCACGAACTCGCTGAACTCGGTCGCGGCTGACTTCGTCGACGTCACTCAGCAGCATGTGATCGAGGACTACGTCGATCTCAACTGGGGGCCAGACGAACCCGCACCGCGGCTCGTCGTCTCCAAGATTGGCGCGGATACACCGGTCACCGCCGACGCTATCCGCGCCCTGGTCGACGCCGGGGTGATCACTCCGGACGAAGCGCTCGAGGGTCACGTCCGCGAGCTGATGCGCCTGCCCGGTCGGCTCGCCGAGATCATCCCCGACGAGGACGCGCCGGCGGTCACGCCGAGCGGCACGGACCAGCTGGTCGCAACGATCGCTGCCGCGACGGACGCCGAGCAGGCGCGCTACGCCGCCGAGACGCTGCAGAAGGCGTACCTCGGGGTCGACAAAGTGCTCACTCGCCGGGAGATCCGCGAGCTCGTGCGACGCTCCGGCGCCGACATCGACCCGGACGCAACGCCTGACCAGGAGCCGGACCCGGCACCGATCGTTCCCGAGGAGGAAGCCGCATGAATCCGTTCAAGCCGAACCGGCCGCCGTCCGCTGCGCTCACCGCGCGCGCCGAGATCCCGACGCCTGTCGTCGCGAACGGCGTCGCAACGCTCCGGCTCTACGACGTCATTGACGCGTGGGGCGGCGACTGGGGCGTGTCTGCCGGTGAGTTCAACGCTGCAATCGATGCGCTGCCTGACGGCATCACAGAGATCCGCCTGCTGATCAACTCTCCGGGCGGGGAGGTCTGGGACGGGCTCGCGATCCTCAACGCGCTCCGGGCGCACCCCGCACGCACCATCGCCATCGTCGAAGGCATCGCCGCATCCGCGGCATCCTTCGTCGCCGCGGGCTGCGACGAGATGGTGATGTCTCGCAACTCCGAGGTCTACATCCATAACGCGATCGGCTACGCCTCTGGCGACGCCGAAGTGATGCGCGCCGCGGCCGAGGACCTCGAGCGTCTCGACCGGAACATCGCCTCGATCTACGCGGAGAAGTCCGGCAAGAGCATCGAGTACTGGCTCGCCGAGATGCCGAAGGACCGATTCATGACCGCCGACGAGGCGCTCGAGTCCGGCCTCGCTGACCGCATCGAAGGTGCGGACTCTGCACCCGTCGCTCGCGCGCACTTCGACATGTCCATGTTCGCGCGGCCTCGGGGCGATCGCTCGCCCCGAGCTGCGCTCTCTGAACTCCCGAGCTCAACCGAGCCGGGTGACCCCAACCGAAAGGACGATCTCGTGGCTTACGAAGATCTGACGGCTGGCCTCCGCGAGCGGCTCGGTGTGACCGAGACCACCCTCACGGATGAGCAGCTCCTGGCCGCGCTCGACGAGTCTCTCGCCGAGCGTGCCGAACCCGACCCGGCCAACCCGGCCGCCGAGACGACCCCGGTCGTTACCTCCGCTCCCGAGGGATCCGTCATCGTAGAGGCCGGCGCGTTCGCCGAGCTTCAGCGGCAGGCAGGTCTCGGCGCGACCGCGCACGCGAACATGCAGGCGCAGCGTCACGAGGGCATCGTGCAGAACGCGATCGAGGAGGGCCGCATCGCTCCTGCATCGCGCGCGCACTTCCTTGCTCAGCTGGGGCGTGACGAGGCCGGCACCGTGGCGGCGCTCGCGACGTTCCCCAAGGGCACCATCCCTGTGGCCGAGATCGGCCACAGCGAGTCGGAAGCAGTGACCGACAACCAGCGTCTCGCCGCGAAGGCCGGCTGGGGCACGACCAAGAAGGAGGCCTGACCCATGTCCGACTACCTGCCCAAGCACGGCACCGAGACCGGTGTGCCGTTCACAGTCGGCGCGACCGCGGTCACCGGTGGCCGCCTCGTCGAAGTGTCCACTGCGAACGCGATTGTTCCTGCGTCCGCCGACTCCATCAAGGTGGTCGGCGTCGCGGCACAGGACGCAGTCACCGGTGAGCGGGTCACGGTGTTCCCGCGATCCACCGGTGTGCAGCGTCTCACCGCATCCGGTGCGATCGCCGTCGGCGCACGCGTGATCTCGGCCGCCGCCGGCAAGATCGCCACCGCCGGCGCCAGCACCAACTCCATCGGCATCGCCCTCCAGGCCGCTGCCGCCGACAACGACGTCATCGACGTCCTGTTCATCTGAGGGAGATGACGTGTCCTACACCTACCCGGTGAAGCACCCCGAGGGGACTCTCACCACCGAGGAGCTGCACCTGCTCCTGTCCAACCCGACCGTCATCGCGCACCGTGTCGCTGAGCTCGCGGATCAGAAGTTCATCGCGGACTTCCTGCTCTCGGGCCGCTACTCGGCGCAGGGCGGCGGCGTGTTCTACGAGACCGGCGAGGAGATCTACGTCGGCGAAGATCCCGAGGCGGTGTCGCCGCTCGGCAACTACCCGACCGTGATCCTCGAATCGGGCGAAGTCGTTTCGGCTCGCACTGTGAAGTGGGGTCTCGACACCGTGGTCAGCGACGAGAAGATCTCCCGTCAGGGAATCGCCTACGTCAACCGCGGCATCACTCGCCTCGTCAACACGGTCGTCCGTCACGTCGACCGCGTCGCGATGGCCGTCATTGCCTCGCGCGTGACGAGCACCTTCGCGTCGCTCGAGACGTGGTCGACCGCCGGTAAGGCTGTCGAAGCGATCACCACGATCCAGGCGGAGCGCGCCGAACTCGGCTTCGGCATCGACCTCGACACTGCCGTTCTGCGCCCCGCGCAGTACGCGAAGGTCATCGGCATGCTGATCGACGACAAGGCGCTGCCGCGCGAACAGGGCGAGACCGCGATCCGGGGCAACCTGCCTGTCGACGCTCTCGGCCTGACGTGGGCTACCACGCCGCACTTCCAGGGTGCGAACCCGCTCCTGGTCGACCGCGAGCAGCTCGGCGGCATGGCCGACGAGAACCTCGGCGGCCCGGGCTACGTCCGCACCGAGGCGTTCGGTGTCGAGGCAAAGACGATCCGCGAGGAGAAGCCCGAGGGGTACACGCTCCGCGCTCGTCGCGTCACCGTCCCCGTCGTCACCGAGCCGCTGGCTGGTGTCGCCCTGACGAACACGGGTCTCTGATGGCTCGGCTCGTGGTGACCGCAGCGGTCGCCGTACTGCCCACGGTCGACGGCCGTGAGCAGTACCTCTACCAGGGCACAGTCTTCGACTCCGACGGCATCACCGAGGAAGGCCTCGAGCACGCTCGCGTGCAGGGCCTGATCGGTGACGCTCCCGAGATCGTCGAGGACGAGGAGCCCATCGCGGTCTTCTCTCAGGCCGACGTCGACGAAGCGGTGAAGGCCGCGGAGGACGCGAAGGATGCCGAGCTCGCGACCGCTCGTACGGCCGTCGAGGACAAGGCCCGCGAGGTCGCAAAGGAGATCGCAGATCTCGCGACCGCGAAGGCGGAGTTCGAGAAGGCGCAGGCCGACACGAGCAAGGTCGAGACCCCGAAGGTCTCGACCGCAAAGACGACTGCTGCGAAGCAGTCCTGATCGAGGGGAGCGATGATGGCGATCTCACATGGGGATATCAGCTCAGACGAGGATCTCGGCCGACGTGTTCTGGTGCGAGCTCGCATCATCGCTCCCTGCCTCGACACCCTCGACCCAGAGTCGGAGGTGGGGAAGGACGCGATCTCCATCCTCAAAGGGGTGATCGCGGCACTGCCGTCCGCCGGTTTCGAACGAGCGAAGTCATTCAGCCGAAACGGCACAGCGATGACGTGGCGGGAGATCGACGCCGCCTTCAGCAACGACGCACGCGTGTCCCTGCAGTCGCTCTGCGGCGCGAACAACGCCTCCGGGCTCCCGGAGGGCCACTTCCCGAAAGCGCGTCCTCTGGCGCGCTTCTGGCCGGAGGGAGAGTACTCGTGACCTTCCCCGGTGACTTCTTCTTTCCCGACGTCGTTGATGTGCGGGATCGCATCGCTGGCGCCGGCATGGGGTCAGGGCTCGGGTCGAAGCGCCGCCTGGTCTCGGAGACGATCGACACGCAGGAGTTGGTACGCGGCGACGACGGCCAGGAGGTCGTCTCGTCATCCCGTGTCACGGTCCCGCTCGAGTCGAACGTTCCGGTCGGATCACTCGTCACCGTGTGGCCCGGCGGATCTGCCGAGCGCACCGCGAGGGTGCTCCGTGTCGGCCGCGACGAGAACCCGCCACCGCTGCCCTCACACCAGATCCTCTGGCTGGAGTAGCCGCCATGGTGCGCGAACTCAAGCCAGTCCTGTCTATGGTCGAATCGGCCGCGCAGGACGCCATGAAGGACGCCGCCCGCACGATCCTCAAGCGCTCGAATCAACTCGCGCCCAAGGACGACGGCGACCTCCGCCGATCAGGCCGCGTCGTCGTCGACGACCTCAGCGTGGCCGTCCGCTACACCGCACCGCACGCGGTGTTCCAGCACGAGCATCTCGACTGGGAGCACGACGACGGCGGTGGAGCGAAGTTCCTCGAGATCGCTGCCGACGAGACCGACATAGCCGAGATCGTCGCGGCCGCCGTGGAGGAGGCACTCGATGGCTGACTCCACTCCGGTCGATCTCACCCTCGACGTTGAGCTAACGAAGCGCCTCGCCGAGATCGTCGGGCGCGTACCCACCTTCGCCTGGCGGCCGAACGGTCCTGCTTACACGTCATCTGAGGTCGCGATCTTCTACGGCCGATTCCTCGACGCGCCCGACCGGGCCATCGCTGTGCGCGTGTACAGCCCGATCGACGAACCCAACCTGTCCCGGCGTCGCGTGCAGTTCCATATCCGCGGCCGCCGCGACGACATCGCGGACGCCGACCGGCTCGCCGACGTCCTCTTCATCGTGTTGGACAACCGTCTCCGCGGGGACGGTATCGCCAGCATCACCCGCACCTCGGCCTCTCCGCTGGGTGCAGACAAGACCGGTCGCGAAGAGCGCACCGAGAACTACCTGATCACTCTCGACAATCTGGAGGCTTCATCATGAACCGCGTTTCTCTTCCCGCCGGCACCGTACTCGGAAAGTCCTACGAGTACGGGCTCGACGTCAACCTCGGCTCGTACGCCGACCCGACCTGGCAGCCCGTCCGCCGCATGAGCGCGTGGCAGCCGTCGACGCCCGGAACCTCGACCGACGTCGGCACGTACGACGACCAGGGGTCACCGAACAACGACATCACCGGTCGCACCTTCGGGGCATCGTTCACCGTGCAGGGCAACCGCTCCGTCGCAACCGGTCGCTACCTGCCTGAGCTCGCCGCCATGGTCGACGCCGCGAAGCGCAAGGGCGAGGCTGCCGTCCTCGACGTGCGCTGGTACCACAAGCCGGAATTCGGAACGCCGGATCCGACCGATGCGGGCCGCTCGCTCGTCACCGTCGAGGTGACTCGTTCGAACACCGACAACCAGGGCATCGAGATCAAGTCGATCACGCTGACTGGCAAGGGCGAGTTCGAGGACATCGCGAACCCGTTCCAGGGCTGGGGCGTCACCGCTCCGAGCGTCCAGGCCATCACCCCTCCGGGCGCAGGCTCGGGCGATCTCGTGACGATCAACGGCGCCGGCTTCCTCGAGGCGACGACCGTGACCTTCGACGCGCTGCCGTCGGACGACTTCCAGATCATCAACGGTGCAACCATCGTGGCGCTGGTGCCCGCCGACGACGCCGGAGATGTCGCGGTCGTGGTCACGAACTCCGCCGGTGCATCCACGGCGTACACGTTCGCGCGCGGGGCCTGACGCGATGACCGCTTCCGACTTCTCGTCGTGGGCGGTGCTTCCCCTGGTCCTCACGTTGGGCGAGCGCACCTACACGGTCGCGCCGCCCAACGTGGGCGACATGGGCAAGCTCATCGCGTGCGCGGTTCTCGGCGAGGTGAAGCTCGGCCTCGCCGACGGCCCGGTCCCCGAGCAGGTGCAGGCCGTGCTCGACACGATCGCACCCGACGAGCACCCGGCGCTCGGCGAGGCGGTCTACGCGCAGATGGTCGCCGACAACGTGCACCCCACGACCATCGACCGGATGGCGTACTACTCGGTCTTCTACTGGGCAAAGGGCAAAGACTACGCCGACGGGCTCGCGCTGCTCCTGTGGGGGCGTGAGCAGGCCGAGCTCGCAGAGGCCGAGAACCCGGCCCCAAAAGGCTAGCGACGGCGGAGGACTGGGCGCCGTACGCGGCGCCCGGGGCAGTGCTAGGTGAGGACGGCTGGTACTCCGACTATCGGAGGCCGCCCGCGAACCTCGCTCCAGCACCCGCCGCTCCGCCGTCCGCCTCGAAGGCCCCGGAGATCGATAGCTCCTGGCTGGCCATCGTGCAGCAGTGGCGCATCGTTGTCGCCGAGCTCATCGAGCGCGGCGTGGATCTCTACGATCCAGCGGTCCGCGCTCGCCCATGGCCTGGTGTTCGCACCCTGATCTTCTCGCTGCTCGACACCAGCCCTCGGCTGCGGGCCGCACTCCGGAAGGAGAACGATGCGCAAGCTGACGGTCGCTGACCTCGAACTGCTGTTCACCGCGAACACCGACAAGGTCGAGAAGGCGGAGAAGCAGGTCCTCGCGATCGGCAAGAAGATCGAGTCGAACCCGATCAAGGTCGGCGCGGATGCCAAGGGCGCACTCGGCGCCATGGACCGTGTCGAGAAGGCCGCGAAGAAGCTCGTGTCCGAGCGCGCCGTGCTGCAGCTCGACGCCGACGTCTCCCGCGCAGAGAAGAATCTCGCGCGAGCCGTCAACAAGCTCGAGGACCTGCACATCCGAGCCGAGGGCGGACTCGACGTCACGGCCGACGTGAAGCGTGCCGAGGCGTCGATCCAGCGCATCGAGCGGATGCTCGACGGTCTACGCACGGCGCGCAACGCCGTCGACGTCGAGGTCAACGAGGAGCCCGCTGAGACTGGGCTGAAGCGGTTCCTCGCGCTGTTCAAGCGGCGCACAGAGGAAGCCGGCGATGAGGGCGGACGCTCGCTCAGCCAGGGACTCGACGCAGCCACGCGTGGCGCCGGTCAGAAGGTCGGCGACGTCGTCGGCGGTGACATCGAGAAGACCCTCGTCGACGCTCTGTCCGCGATCCCGATCGCCGGCGGTATCGTCCTCGGCGGATACGCGATCGGGAAGGCGATCACCGGTGCGATCCAGGATGGTCTCGCTGTCGAGAAGCGCCAGGACCGTCTGCAGGGTCTGACCGGTATCAGTGAAGCGGACGCGCTGCGCCTCGGCCGCGCATCCGGCGAAGCGTACGCGAACAACTTCGGCGACTCGATCGAGTCCAACATGGACGCCACCCGACTCTCTCTGCAGTTCCGGATCCTCGACCCGTCCGCAACCACGCGCGACGCTCAGCTCGTCGTCCAGGGACTCGCCGGAATCTCGGATGCCCTCGAGGAAGACGTCCGCCCCACCGCGCAGGCCGTCGCCCAGCTGCTCAGCACGGGCCTCGCGCGCAGTGCGCAGGAAGCCTACGACCTCATCGCCGCCGGCGCGCGCAACGGGCTCAACCGCAACGAGGACCTACTGGACACCCTCACCGAGTACCCGTCGCTCTTCCAGCGGCTCGGCCTCTCGGGGGAGGAGGCACTCGGCCTCGTCAGCCAGGGCATGAAGGCCGGCGCGCGAAACAGCGACCTCGCTGCCGACGCGCTCAAAGAGTTCCAGATCCGCGCGACGGACGCCTCCGAGCTGTCCGCTTCCGGATTTGAGGCGCTCGGGCTGAATGCCGAAGAGATGACGAACAAGATCGTCCAGGGAGGAGCCAGCGCCCGCGACGGGCTCGCGGAGGTTCTCACGAAGCTGCGCGAGATGGCGCCTGGTGTCGAGCGCAACAACGCCGCCGTCGCTCTCTTCGGAGCGCAGGCGGAGGACCTCGGCGACTCGTTGTTCGCGATGGATCTGTCTACGGCCGTCGAGCAGCTCGACGGCGTTACCGGATCCGCGCAGCGGATGTTCGACACCCTCGCGGGCAACGACGCATCGAAGATCGATCAGGCGCAGCGGAACATCGAAGTCGCGGCCGACGGCATCAAGGGTGCACTCGCGTCCGTCTTCGCCGAGCCGCTCGGCGACTTCGCCGACTGGGTCTCGCAGAACCGCGGGCCGATCCTGCAGTTCTTCCAGGATCTCGTCAACGGCGCGATCGACTTCGGGATCTCGGCGACGGAATCCTTCGGCTCATTCGTCTCCGGGCCCCTCGCCGAAACCGTCGAGGGACTCGCAGGCCTGATCGATTTCTTCAACGGTGCGGAGGAGCGGCCGAAGGAGCTCGACGATCTGGCCGAGAGCATGCGCGGATTCGACTCGTCGACCGACGACGCCGTGAGCAAGCTCGAGGAACTGCGCGGCCAGTTCAACGACTTCACCGACCCGCTCGTGCAGCTGGGGTATGTGAACGACGCCGCACTGCGCACGGCGGATGCGGTCGCTCAGGTGGGCTCGTCTGCCGACGGCACCGCGGCATCCGCTGCGGAGATGGAGTACCAGACGAGGCTCGCGGTGGAGGCCCTGCAGGTGGAGCTCGAGACCGCGGCCGCCGCGGGCGAGTCCCAGCAGAACCTCACTGACCGGTACAACGCATCGACTGAGGCCCTCGTCCAACAGCTCATCCAGATGGGTTACACGGACGAGGAAGCACGCAACCTGATCGCCACGTACGGTGCCGTTCCGGAGCTCGTGCAGACGACGATCGACGCGAAGACCGAGGAAGCCCAGGCGAAGGTCGACAGCTTCATCGAGTCCAACCAGCAGCGGAACCTGCGGATCAAGATCGTCGCGGACGGGTCCTCGTTCGTCATCCCGACATCGACCGGCGGGCGGGAGGTGTCCGCGCAGGCCAATGGCTCGGTGCTCGAATTCATGGCCCAGGGCGGGCTGACGCCCATGTCGCCGCTCGCGCAGATGGTGCCGCCGAACACCTGGCGGGTCGTCGGCGATCGGTCCGACGTGCCGGAGCTCTATGCACCGCTGGACGGATCCGCGCGGTCATGGGGTCTTCTGCTGGAGGGGCTGCGGCGGATGCCCGGTGTCATGCCTATGGCGGAGGGCGGCGTCGTGCTTCCCAACGCGACGTCGGCGCCTGGTGCGGTATCGGTCCAGCTCGGCGACATCAGCGTCGGTGAGGGACCATCGGCCGCCGAGCTCGGAGCGTTCATCGAGCGTGCAGTCCGTGAGGCAATCAAGCAGTGGTACGGAAACCGAGGGGGCTTGTGAGTATGAACGAATGGGACGGGTGGGGATTCAACGGGACTCTCGCCCGCGTTCCGTTCACCGGACGGCGTTTTGACCACCGTCCCGGGTTCTACGTGCGGACTCTCTCGGGTCTGACAGGCGGGGGTCGCGTCACCGTGCGCGGCTCCGCCAGTCGGGCCGACACCCTGCGAACTCCGGGCGTCCGCGATACTGCGCGCGAGATCACGATGAGCGGGTTCGCGTACGCACCCACCCCGAGCATCCTCGCAGCGCAGATCCGACAGTTCGAAGGGATCCTCGCCGACGAATCCGCGTTCGGGCTGTTCGCATGGGAAGACCTGAACCAGAACCGCCGTGTCTGGGTACAGCGCGAGGGCATCCCCACTATCGACCGGCGCGGGATGTCCGGCTTCGCCGACTTCCGCCTCTCCCTGAGCGCGCCGGATCAGCGCGTCTCAGGCGACACCCTTCAGACGTCCGGATGGGGATCAACGGTCGAGGTCGTCAATCGTGGCACGTACCCGGCGCCCATTGAGCTCGAGATCCGCGGCACCCGGCCAACCGGCTACGACATCGCAGGGCCTGCGGGGCGTCGTGTCGCGGTGACACGTGCTCTGGCGGTCGGCGCCCCGCATCTTTACGACGCCGACACCGGAGTGTTCTCCGTCGGCGGCGTGGTCGACCCGGATGGCGTTGGCCGAGCAGACCAGCTCGAGATTCCCCGCGGGTCGCACACGATCACTGTGTCGGCCGGTGCCGAGATCAACGTGCGGGGCTTCGACACCTACGCACCCTGACCACGAGGAGGATGCCGTGCGCACCTGGCGACTCCATGACTTCTCCACCGGCAACCCGATCGGCCCGACACTGAAGGCGACCGGCAGCTGGAAGCAGTCGATGACCGCAATCGGGAACGGCACCCACGCGGTGCAGCTGCGCACCCCGGCGCTGAAGCGATACGACCGCGCTTTCTGGCAGAACGCGACCGCACACTGGGTCCGCGTGCTCGTCGAGTGCTGGGACGGGCAGCCGCAGTACGCGGGGCTGATCAAGCACCGGCGGATGCGCACCTCCACAGGCGAGGCCGTGCTGCAGACCGTCACCCCGAACCACCTGCTCGCCGATCGATACCTCTTCGGCGTGGGCGACTATCCCGGAGCGGGCCCCTTCGCGATCGCGGGCGCCTCACCCCGGTCCGCAGTCGAACGCGTCATCAAGCGCGCCTCGGGTGACATCGGCCCGGAGTGGATCGCCCCGTATCGGTACTCCCATCTCAGCGAGGGGGGCAGCTTCAACCTGACGGTCGAGAAGACCGACTGGAAGACAGCGGCGGTGCTCGTCGACACGATCCGAAAGCAGCAGGGCGGACCGGACCTCGCGTTCGTTCCCGTCTACGACTCGCTTGGTCGGCTCCGATGGGACGTACTCACCGGGCAGCCGCGCGTGCCGGGGCTGACGATCGACCTCCCGATGTCCGTTCGCCGTTCCCGTGCATCGTTCGTCGAGATCGGTGAGGACGGCGCGAACATGGGCTCCGGCATCTTCGGCCGCGGCGAGGGATACGACCGCAGCCGCCTCGTCGGCCTCGCCGGTTACTTCGACGGCTCGCCCGACGGCGCTCCACCGATGATCGTCCGCGACTTCGCGATCGACTTCCAGGACGTGAAAGATCAGGACGCCCTGAACTCGCTCACTGCCCAGTACCTGGCCGACAACACCTGGCCGGTGCGGCAGTGGGAGTACGACGTCAACGTGGAGCACCGCGCCGGCCTCGCCGCCTTCCCCGTCGGCGACCTGAAGCTCGGCACCCGATTCAAGGCGAAGTACTCCGGCGACGAGCTCAACGACCCGGTGAAGGAAACCCACTACGTGGTCGGCCTTTCACACTCGACCGACCGTGACGAGTTCTTCGGTGTGGAGGTGCAGAGGCTGTGATCCGCAACCCCAACGACGACCCACTCCTGAAGCGGATCGAAGCGCTCGAGCAGCTGCTCCGCGCGAACCCGCTCCGCAACGCATCGTTCGGCTCCGGTGGCATCACCGTTTACGACGGCGGCCGCATCCGCTTCACCGAGGGCGGCGGCATCGTCATCGAGGGCGACGGCTACATCATCATCGGCGGCAACCTCACCGGCGACGGAACGTTCCAGTGGACGGGCCCGTGGAAGTTCAACAACGGCGACGGCGAGATCGCCGGCAACGTAAAGCTGACCGGAGACTTCGACCTCACTGGCAAGTTCATCGCCGGCAACATCCGCATCGAGGACGGCAAGATCTACGTCGGCGAGGGCGCGGCCGCGATCGTCATCGACGGCGCGGCCAGCAAGATCCTCGCCGGCAACATGACGATCGACCCGGCAGAGGGCGGGTCTGTTGCGTTCCCTGGTGGGGCGAAGCTCGACGCGGACCCGGGCGGCGGCGTCAGGCTGACGCAAGGCACCAATCGGGTGTTCGTCGGCGACGGCCTGGTGTCCATGCAGATGGGGACACGATCGATTGCCATCTCAGCGAGCGGCATTCAGATGACCGGAGCCGACACGATCCCAAGCAGCCTGGCCGGCGGCGCGATCCCCGGCACCATCTGGTCTGACGGCACTGAGCTGTTTCGGGTTGTCTAGCCCATGGTGTCGGGGCAAAGGTGCATCTGTGCTCCGGCGATGATCGCGTTGCTGTCGTAGAAGTAGCCGCCGACTTCGCTCGGCTGTTCACCATCAATGACGCTCATCTTCTCGACCGACTCGCCACCGCGGATCCGCTCACAAGCGTCGGCTGCGGCGTCGAAGAGCTGAGCGTCTGTCGCATCGGGGATCTGGCTCGGGAAAGTTTCGAGACGACCCCGGACGAACTCCAAGAACGCCGACTCCGCCTCGTCGTCGGCCGCCGTTCCCGGCTCTTCCGCCTCAAGCGGGGCGGGCGTTTCGGTCGCCTCTTCGCTCGCGGATGCCGGCGCCACGCGCTCGTCTGACGCGTTGTCTGCGCTCTCGGCACACCCGGTGAGCGTGAGCAGGAGAACGGCTGCTACAGCGGCGATGGCGGTGCGGTTCATGACTCTTCTGATCGCTTGTTGAGGGCCTTGCGCAGCCCATGGGGGGTCATGCCGAGGATGCCGGCGATCTCTTCCCACTTCATGTGCGCTTCGCGCGCTCGCGCGACTGCCGCATCGCGGCGGTCGACGTAGGTCGACGCCTCGTCGGCCAGGGACTGCAGCTCGTCCCGGATCTCATTCTCATCCACTCATGAAAGGTAACTCAGTTGCCTTTCTGCTGTCAAGCGCCGACCTCGGCGCGCGTCGGGAGGCGACATGACTCTGGTCACCATCACGTACAACGCGTGGGACGCGAACCGGGGCAAGATCCCCGCCGCCGACAAGCCCGAGATATGGTTCCGCCCGCTCACCACCAGCGTGGAGAACGGGCTCATCACGGACCGCGAGGTCAAGGGAACCCTCGACTACTCGACCGGTGCCGGTCAGGTGCAGCTGGAGTCAGCCCCCGGACTGTTGTACGTCCCGTTCCTGCGGTGGCTTTCAAACCCCCTGCTCGACGAGCCAGGCAATCGTGCGTTCGAGTACGCCGAGTGGAGCCCATTCCACCCAGCCAACGGCGGCCCCATCGATGAACTCCCGGGCATCGTCCCAGCGTTCGGCGCTTTCTTCTACGGCTTCGGCGACCCGCCCAACTTTCTCTTCATCCGAAACGACGTCATCTGGGTCGATATCTCCGGCTCGGAAGACGGCTACTGGCAGCCGTGGGCTCCCGCTGGCACTGCATTGGAGGGCTGACGCATGACTCTTGTGAAGCTTCCTCGCGTCCAGTTCGCCACCGACGAATCCATGGCGACCATCACCAAGAAGACGGGCTCGGCATTTCGAGCTGCGCTCGAAGACCTCCTGGCAGCCGTCGCTGCAGGCGTCATCGCTGATCACCCCGCGATCATCGCAGCGCTCGAGGCGCAGTCGGCGGAGCTCGTCGGCGAGGCACTGTCCGAGGCCGGCATCGTCCGGTACGTCGACCCGGGTATCCCAAAGGAGAACCGGTGGCCCGCGGATCCGGTCTACGCGGCCCGCGAGACTGACCGACTCGGACGGATGACACGCGGCGTGCTCGCCAAGGACGGCACACAGCATCTGCCGCTCGCGCGCGTCGACCAGCTTCGCATCGGCTCGGCCGGTCCGCTCATCACTTGGGGCGTCCCCGGCTCGGGCGTCGCCTTCACGTTCAAGGACATCAACGGTCGCATGTCGGACCTGTCGATCGGTCTCGACGGGCACTTCCTGCCGCACACCATCGAGTACCTCGGCAAGCAGCTCGGCACGGGCGGAAGCCCGAACGGCGGCCGCGCGATCCTCGTGTTCTGTGGTCAGTCGAACTCGCAGACCGGCCCGTCGTACCTGACGATCCCCGGCATCCGCGAGGAAGACTCCCGGATCGACATCTGGACCGGAACGGAGATCGTCCCGCTTCCTGCAGACGACGTCAGCATGGGCGCCGAGGTCGCGCGCGAGTACGCACGCAACCACCCCGGTCAGCGTGTGCTCGTCGTGTTCTGCGGCGTCGGTTCGATCGGCTTCACGACGACGAGCATCCAGCCGCCTCCCGCGGGCTACCGCTACTTTGCGGCTGGCACGTGGGACCGGTCGCTGACCGCTGACCCGCAGAACCGCTACGTGAAGGCCGTGGCTCTCACGCTCGGCGCGCTTGCGGCCGCGGGCCCCGGATCATGGATCGAGGCGGCGTTCTGGTCTCAGGGCGAGGCAGACGGCGGACTGACGCAGGCGCAGTACCTGGCGAAGGCCGTCGACGTGTTCTCGAACTTCCGGATCGACGTCGGTGTGCCTGACCTGCCGTGGGTCATCGGATCGATGACGCCGGAGATGCACGTCGACCACGAGGGCTTCGAGCAGATCGCTCGTGCACTCGCGGACGTGCCTCGGGCGCTCGAGCGCACCGGGTTCGTCTGGGGGCCGGCGAACGGTCATCGGTACAACCAGACCGTTCACTACTCCTACGCGGGGCAGATCGACCGCGCTGGCCGAATGGCACGTGAGGGGCTGATCGAGGCTCGTGCGAACGTGCTGACGAACGAGCCCGTCTCGCCGCTCAACAGTCGCGTCCGCCGCAACGGTGGCACAGCCACCGTCGAGTGGGATCGCCCGCTCTGCCACGTCGACGCGCTGGCCGTCGAGTACTCGACGAACTACAACCCCGCCGACCCGACCGTGGCGACGTGGGCGCCGGCGCTGATCGACACGATGCACGGCTCCCGTGCGACTGCGGCTGTCCCTTCGGCGACCGCTGTCGCCTTCCGCACCACCGTGACCAACGCGGTGGGTTCCACCATGCCCGCACTTGTGAACGCCTAGGAGGCTGACATGTCCGTTGATACCACGTACCCCCTCGCGTTCACCGACCCGACCCTGCCGGTGATGCCGCACGGCGTCGGCGTCATCCCGGCAGGCGGTGAGACTCCCTATCGCTGGCTGGCGGAGGATCTCTCGGGCCCTGCTGGTACTCCCGTCACCACCTGGCGTGAGCGCGGCAAGGTCGGAGCTCTCAGCGGCGGCGGTGCTTCGCTGCAGCCACTCGAGGGGTATCAGTCGGTCGCGTTCAACGGGACCAACGGTCTGCAGATCCCGTCCGGATCGCCTCTGCCGTCCTCCCGTGGCACGATCTGCGGCGTCGCTCGTCTGTCGCCCGACGCTCTCGAGGCCAGCCGGTACGGACTCATCGCACTGCCGACGAGCGTCAGCGCGTCCGACGGGAAGATCTCGAAGGAGACGAGCGGCAAGGTGCTGTTCGACCGCATCGGCACCGCCGACGTAAAGGTCGCCTCGGCGGACTCGATCCTCCCCGGCCAGTACTTCACGTTCGGCTTCTCGCAGCGGACGGCGGGCGCGGTCGCGATGCTCAACGGCATCTCGTTCGCGGTCGGCGCTGGCGATATGGGCGGCTTCTCCCGCTTCTTCGTCGGCACGATCGGCTCGGGTGTGCACTGGCTCGGGAATGTGTTCGAGCTCGCGCTGTGGAACGAGGGTCTCGTCTCGAGCCACTTCACGCAGTTCCACAACGCGATGAAGAGCCACTACTCGTTCATCCAGTGATGGGCGACAAACGCAGACGAAGGAGAGCCACATGAGCGCGGACATCGTAAGCGAGTTCCTGACAGCACTGAGGCGGTCTGAGCCCGATGCCGGATACCTCAGCGCCTGGGACGAGCCGACGGCGAGGGATGACGAGGAGTACGTACCCACTGTGGGGATCGACGGATGGCTGCGCCGCGCGGATCTCGAGCGCATCCTCACCGGCATCTATGACGCCGGCCGCGAGAGCGCAGCGAAAGACCTCGAGGTGGAAGCGGCCGAGGTGGAGAAGCAGTTCCCCGGCGGACGCGCCTCAGCGGTCCTGTTCCACGCGGTACGCCTCGTGCGAGAGGGGCGCATCGGATGACTCTGCAGTTCAGTGACGGGGCGTACAACCTCGCGGCGGGCACGCGAGACGCCTTCGGTTCCCTCTCTGACGATCTGGTCAGGGAGGGGCACCCTCCGATGACGTCACGGGACGGCGACCGCGAGCCGGAGGACCAGCTGCGGATCTGGTACCAGCGGATGACGCTCACGCCGGGGAACCGCCGCGTGTACGGCACGAAGCGCTGGCAGGGCCGCACCTGGTACCAGATCCACCCGGATTCGGTCGGCATCCCCGACACCAGCAACCACGAGAAGCGCCGGTCGAACGATCTCCGCGCCCCGTACAACTCGAACACCGCCGCGCACCGGCGAGCCCAGGTGCTCGCGAAGCGCCACAACATCACCTGCGAGGGCATGGGCTTCCGCGAGTGGTGGCACTGGACCTTCTGGGGTCCGCTCGGAACCATCGGCGCCCCGGCACCCGCAGGCGGCGCCAGCACACCCGAAATCGAATCTCTCTTGGAGGACGCCATGGCGAACCCGATCATCGATGTCGACAGCACCCTCTGGATCGGGCGCAACGACGGCACGTTCGAGCAGTACGAGACCTGGAAGGCCACAAACTCTCGCGGCATCATCTCGAAGGTGTTCTTCGGCGGGAAGGGCGGCACGGAAGACAAGATTCCGACGCTCAGCGCTGCCGACTTCGAGGTCGCGAAGACGGTGTGGCGTCAGATGTGCCGGGGGACTGCCGAGGCCGTCTGGTCGCACAAGATCCCCGCGCAGGACGGCGCCGGAAAGCCGGTCGTCCCCGCCCGATCCTTCCGCGCAGACGGATACCTCGCGTCGACGAACGCGATCGTCAACGCCTCGCGGGAGAGCTGATGGACCGGCACCCGGTCGCCGAGAAGAAACGCCGTGTCCTTGAGGCGATCATCCGGATCATCGACATCGTCGCGTACTTCATCATCTTCATCGGTGGGTGCTACGCGCTGTTCTGGACTCCGGACACCGTGCAGCGCGAGCTCTCCGGTGCGGCATGGCTCGTGCCAATGTGGGCGGGCTTCCTGCTCGTCGGCGGCGGGCTCGGCATGGTCGGGCGGATCTCGCGCATCTGGGTGCTCGAGCCGCCCGCCGACGTCGCCGCAATCATCGGCGCCGCGATGTACTTCGTCGTGCTCAGCGGCACGCTCTTCCAGTCGCTGACCGCGGGCGTCGCCGCGGCGTTCATGTTCTACGCGATGATCCAGCTGTTCCGCCGCTACATCGAACTGCAGATCTTCGGCACCGACCCCAAGGTGCACGGCTTCACCGATCGCATGGCCGAGGCATTCCGGAGGCGAACGGGCAACGTCGCTCCGCGAGAGGAGTAGGCGTGGAGAAGGCCAGCCTCGTCACCATCATCGTCGCGGTCCTCGGCGCGGGCGGCCTCGGTGCGTTCGCACGGGAGATCGCCGACATCGTCTCGAAGGTTCGACGCGGCGTCTCCACCCGGGAATCGAACAGGAAGAACGACATCATCGGTCAGCGCGACGCCGCCCTCGAACGCGCGAACGCCGAACAGGCACGCGCAGACCGCGAACGCGCGCTCCGAATCGCCTGGCAGGTCCACGCCGGCACGCTCGCGTACCGGCTTCGCTCGAGCGGGATCGCCCCGGACAACCTGCCCGACGATCTCGAAGACACCCTCAACCCCAAGAAGACCTAGGAGGTCAACATGAGCACGCCCACCCAGACGCCGAACGTCGTCGTCCAGAACCCCACCGTCCGCAAGGCCGCCGGCATCGTGCTCGGCGCCGCTGGCATCATCCTCGGCACGGCCGTTGTCGTCGACGGCGCGACGGCCGCGTTCGACATCACCGAGATCACGACACCGATCACCGCCGGCTACCTCTACCTGTCGAGCCTCTTCGGCCTCGCGGTCACCGTGCCGAACGTGCCGACGCCGCGCGCGACCCTGCGCCGGGACCTGCGCTGATCGCCGCACACACAGAAGACCCCCACCTAGCCTTCGGGCCGGGTGGGGGTCTTTCGTCGTTCAGCGCACCGTGTAGTGGTTACTGAGAGCCGAACAGCATCTGCAGGACAACACCCTTCACGGGGGAGTCCTTCCCCGCACCGATTAGCGAGAACCGCTTCGTTTCGAGTCGCCACTGTCCGTTGGCGTAGATCCGCGCATAGATCGACCGCAGCGGTTCGGACTCGAGTAGATCAACGCCCTTCGCTCCCAGCTCGAGGACGGTCGCGTTGTTCATCGGCCGGTCGAGACCGCGGCTGCGAGCGATGTTGAGCATGAACTCTGGTGGCCCTGCGGGCACGTCATCAGGCGTGCCGAACACTGCATACGGTGACAGATTCGACGCGTCGATCGGCCCGCCCAGGACTTTGAGCCGCCCCTCGATGTAGGCCGGCGAGAGATCCTTTGTCGCCCGCCCCGGTTTCCCCTTGTCGTAGGGCATTGCTGCCAGCTCAGGGTTCAGCGCGATGCATACGTCGTTGACGATAGAGGGCTGGTAGCTGGTCGGATAGGGGAGCTCGTTCTTCGCGGAGTGCGCCAGCGCCACGAGTTTGTTCTGAAGCAGCGGAGCGAACCCCAACATCTGAAGAGGTCGTCCGGTGCCCCCATGCAGGGCAAAGCGGTAGTTCCCATAGTGAAGTTCCGAGGCACGCCTGATCGTCGGGTCGGCACCGACGGCTTTCAGCCCACTGACGCCTTGCTCGTAAAGCGCTGCGGCGACCGCTGGGTGCGGGTTCGTGAAGGCCTCGACGATTGTCGGCCAGGAGCGCCACCCGTAGTTGCCCCGAGTCACCTCGCCGCCCATCCCCGTCAGGTTGATGTGCTTGATCGGGTTCCGCACGGACTTTGGGCGGGTCATGTAGTCGTACATGCCGAGGTCTGCGAGACCCCACATCATCAGCGGTGTGGCCTTGTAGGTGCGATCGGAAAGCCGGCCGGCGGTGGAACGGCCGTTCAAGGTCAGCCCGAACCGTTCGGCGACGAGCGTCGCGACTGCGAAGTCGTCGGCGTGGTGGGGTTGTGTGTTCTGGGTGTTGATCTGCATGTCGCCCGCGATGCCGGCCGCTATTGCGCCTGCGAGAGGCACTCGCGAGTCGTAGCCGCCTGAGAAGCTGAGCGCGGGCTTCCAGTCGCCGAGTTCCATAAACGTCGCCATGGTGCGTGCGATGTTCTCGGCGCTCGTGCGGAGGGCATCCCGGTACGTCTCGCCTGAGTTCAGGTGCAACCCGTCCATCGCGCCACCGGATGCGGTCGCCGTTGGCGTCTGGCCCAAGCTCACGCGAAGCGTCTGACGCGCTGGGACGAATTTGATCTGTTCGACATAGGTGTCGGGGCTGAGCTGCTGACCGCCATAGACGGCGAGCAAAGCCCGCGAGAGAAGCACCTCCTCGTGAGGCGTGATCCGATCACCCATGTGCTGGCGGAGATCGGTGAGCGCGAGCATGGAATCGGACACGGCAACGTATCCGTTCGCCTGGGTATGCAGGAGTGGCAGCATCCCGAACGCGTCGCGGGTGAACGTGACGTTGCGTTGATCCCACCGGGCGCGGAGGAATTGGCCGCCGTAGGCTGCCGGGGCGATCAGGTGCTTCGCGGCGTAGGCTTTCCACCCCGTGAGCCCGAACACCACGGAGCCGGTGCGCTCGTCGATCATGTGCCCCTTGAAGAAGGTGGCGCTCGAGACGTCGAGACTATTGTCAAGGTCGTGGCTGACGATCGTCAGGGAAATGCCGGGAGCGACCTCCTGGCTGCGGACCTCGGTTTCTGGGGCCCCGACCGCACTTCGGTGCTTCTCAAGCCATCCGTGGAGCTTCGGCTGGGCAGCGTCGTTCGCAACGATGAATATGTAGTTCGACAACGATGCTCCCCCGTGAGCGTTTTGAGCCGACGCGGGCTCTCTCAGATTGCACCCGCGACGACGCGGTGCTCCGGCAAGCATATGACAGGCTCGTGTCAGTCAGTCATTCGCCGAGCCGAGGGGATATCGTGCGGACCTCAGTCGACTAGGTCAGGCTGCCAATCGGCGCGCTTCGCCGTCCACACAAAGTCCGCGTCGGCGTCAGAGTATGGGCAACGCTCGTTCGAGCACCGATTCGGGACCTGGGCGCCGTTGAACTCGACGTACACGAGGTCCGAACCGCATTGGGCGCACACAAGATCCATGCACGCCAATATACCGGCACGCGCACGCGCGGCCACGACGCAACCTGATGCGCCGTTGGGGTGCGGAGCGGTCCACTCCGTGGGCACCGATACTCCGCACTATGGTGAGTGCTATGGCGACTCTCCACTACGGTGCAGCGAATGATCCGGTGCACATCGACGATCGTGCGCTAGCGCATCTGAAGATCGTTATCGCAACGAAGCTCCGCAGAAACGAGAGCTTCACGCTGTCGTGGGTGCATCCCGAGGGTGACCCGGTGGGGCGGTCGACGATTTGGATCCACCCGTCAATCCCGCTCCGTTTCACGTTCGAAGACCCGGAGGCTCCGCAACTCAACATGAGGTGGATCGAGGAGCTCATGCAATCCGCGAACTCCACGGGAGGAATGATGCTCGTAGACGAGATGATCGAGACCCCCGATTCTGAGTAGCGGCCGCGCTAGCTACGGCGGACCGCTCAGAGGCCCCAGTCCTCATAGGGCGAGTGTGGAGGGGAATCGTCGGGTTCGACGCGCGTGTAGTGGTCATGCGAGATGACGACGCGTGTGGTGGGCTGAACGAGGACGCTGATGGTCTGTTCTATGCCGTGGAACGTGACGAAGGTGGGCGCGGCCGCGACCGCCGCTTCGATCATGGATTTGACTTGGTCAACGTCCTGATCTGCCTGTAAGAAGAATCGTCTGCTATCGATCTCGATCTCGGTCCACACTTGCTCTGTCCTCTCAGCCACCGGCGACGGTATCCGCGTCGTGCTGGCGAATTTGAGGGGCTTGCATGTAGCTCGAGCAGACGCTAGGCGAGGATGACCTCCGGTGCTCCATCCGCGGGCCGCTCGGCGGGTTCCGGAACGAGATATAGGCCAGTCGGGGAGCTGGCGGTCATAGCGAGAGCGTCGGTCCATGCACGGTTGAGCTCGGGCTGGCGCGCATCCGTGTACCTATACACGATCGAGCTTCCGCCATGCACCCAGATCGTAACCCGGCCATTTCCTGTGCTGACGTCATCCTTCCATGTGAAAGCGAAGGGTTCGCCTCGACGCAGCTTCGCGGTAATCACCATCTGGAGGTGCCTGAGTGCCCGATCGTCAATGTCGACCTTGACGCTGCCTTCGTAGATGAACTTGCCCATGTCATCTCCCTCTCGACCGTGATGCGCCACCTGCGAACGACATCGCGGCAACCATATCGGTAGCTGGACGACCACGGTGGGCGGATTCGTCGCGCTGATACTACGTTGTTCGCTGTTCAGGCCACGACGCCCGTGCGTGCGCGGTCGGCGTGCGGTGGTTGGGCTGCGCGCGCCGGTTCGCGCCGACGGCGATCCACGGGTCGAGCCCGGGCAGCTCGCGCAGTGCCGTGCACAGGGTGCGGGTCTCGGCGTCCTCGAAGAATCCCAGCCACGTCCCGACGGACTCGGTGAGGATGTCGAGCCTGTCGCCTGCTGTCGCGTGGAGCTCGGCGATCACGGGCGCCGGGTCGGTGGTGTACCGGTTGCGGGAGCAGATCGCGTCGAGTGCGATGCTGAGCAGTACGTCGGGGGAGAGCCTTCGAGGCATGGCCGGGTCCGTTCTCCGGCCGAGACGATCACCGAGTCTACGCGCGAGCGCCGACGTCACGCAGGCGGGGTCTGTTCGACCCGTGCAGCGAGGATGCTCCACCGCGAGGCTGGGAACCCATGGTCGCGGCGGGCCTGCTCAGCATTCGCCTCGAGCACGCCAGCTCGGGCTGCCGAGACTGGCGGAAGAGGCGCGCTATTGCTCCACCTTCGGCGGTGCAGCCGACCATGTCTTCTCTTTCGGGTATTCGCCTGTCTCGACCCAGTGCGCAAGGCGACGCCGCAGGCTGGTCAACGTCGCGGCGTGAGCGTAGAACGTGGTCTGGTCAAGGGCGCTGCCGTCTGCGTGTCGCGCCACTCGCCGATAGGCGTCTGCGAGTTCGTGAGCCTCCGTCGAAACCCATTCGAGTTCGGGCGCGTCATGCCCGAACCCGTTCTCCACGGACGTTATGACCATCGCGTCGTATTCGGAAGCCGAGTCGGTGTCCTTCTCGACTGCCTCGATGTACGGGAGCATCACTTGGTATAGACGGAAGCGCCGTTGCCGCTCGTCCAATCGCGCTTGCGCGGTGAGTACTTCCTGCTGCAGGCGGTGCGCCTCCGTCTGCAGAGCGTTCGCGCGCTTGGTCTGTAGGAGTGCGAGCACGGTCAGAACAATTGTGACGAGGGCACCCATGCCCGCGATCAGCGTGTCGAGGGTTAGCTCCCACGGGCCGGGCCCGGTACCTGCTGGCGGGGTGGTGGCCGCCAGGGCGACTGTGAGGCGATGCATCTCACCACCCTAGAGTCGAGTGTCCTAGAGGCGCGACCTGCCCACATTTTGCCCACCGTTAGCCCCATCGGACCACATCGGCGGCCATCGCTTGCCATCACTTCAGCCCTGAGAATCCGGGGGAGTAGCGCCCTGGTGCGGGGCGCGGCATAGTTCGATTCCCCCCAGCTCCACCACGTCGCTGTCACAAGCAAGAAGGCCCGCCTCCCTGGTGAAGATCACGAAGGGAGGCGGGTCTTTTGTGTGCGTGATCGGGAATCGACGCGGCTCAGGCTCGGCCTACGGCGCGCCAGGCAGGGTCTCGCAGGGGATGCCGTCGTTGTCGAAGTCGAGCTTTGCGACGTCGCCGTAGTAGGGGTAGAACCGGTCGAACCATTCCTTCGCTGCAGCGTAGTTCGCGAAGTCCGTGCAATTCCGCGTGTCCCCGGGGTTCCCCGGTTGCTGAGGCGGTTGAGGTTGCTGAGGCGGCTGAGGGACGGGGATGCCTGAGGACGGTACTCGGAAGTTGTCGCCTTCGTAGATCCACACCCGCCACCACTTGGCGAGGACTGCATCTCGTTCGGCCGCGTCCGCGGTGTAGAAGTGATGAGCCGCGGAGTTCGACCAGAACCGCGCGACGGGAACGGTGCCGGCCTGCGTGGAGTCGGCCGGGTAGACGTAGTACGCGATCCCTTCGTCTTTCCAGATGTTCGGCCACTTGGCGATGACAGCCGCGCGCTCGGCGGGGTCTGCGGTGTAGAAATGCCCCGAGTACGTGCTGCTCCAGAACCTGTAGAGCGGGATGGTTCCGGCGACCTGGGTCGTGAACGCGGTGTACCGCTGCCCCTCGTAGGTCCAGACGTTCGGCCAACGGGCGATGATCTGATCGCGCTCCGTCGGGTCAGTGGTGAAGAAGTGCCCCTGGTAGACGGGGCTCCAGAACCGGTACACGCCGACGGGGTCTGGCATCGGCGGCGCGGAGGGCCGTCCGACGGTGGGCGTCGCCGGCATCCAGGCGTCCCACTGGGGGCCGCATTCTTGGAGGAGCGTCTGGATGGCGCTCTTCTCGACGGGGTCGACGGACAGGTTCCACCGCCACTTCACCGCGACCCACTCGGAGACATAGGTGCACCGCATCGGCCGGTATGGAGGCAACCAGGATGCAGGATCCTTGTCGGCCTTCGCGGTGTTCACGGCGGCGGTGACCATGGTCAGGGTGCGCTGGTCGTCGAGGTCGTTGGAGTAGCTCTGTCGTTGCGCGTCGGTCCAGGCCCACGCGCCGGACGCCCACGCTTCCTTGAGCGCGACAAGGTGATCCATCTCGATCGCGGCGGGGTCGATGTGCGTGACGTTGTCGTAGTAGGAGAACCACTGACCTCCAGTGACGGTGCACGCGCCGGTGACGGTCGTCGGAATGTCGGACTCCTCGAGCAGCACCTCCTGACGGGTGCGGCATCCGTCCCCGTCGAGATCCGCGCCTTCGAAGAAGAGGTCGCGGTCGTACTTCACGGTGGACGGAGCCTCGACACGCAGCTGATCGAGGAGCGTGCCGACGGGTACCCAATCCGCCGCTGGCGGAGGCGCTGCCACCGCCGCTGACGGAGTGAGCGAGCCTGCGACGACCGCGGTCGCGACGAGGATGGCACTCAGGAACCGATTGCGCATGCCACTCCCTGTGAAATCGGCTCCGCCGTGGAGCCTCGCGCTCAGGATACACACAGAATACCGGTACGCTGTCGAGGTCGTTCGACGGCGCGTGCGTCCGCTGACACGTCCTCCCGCGTCGGTGGTCAGCCGGTGGTGAGCCGGTCGAGAGCGTCCTCTGCGGTGCGGAGATGCTCTTCCGACTCCCGCACTCGCTGCGCGAGCGATTCCTGTTCGGCCTCCGCCTCCTCGGCGTCTTCTCGCGCGCGCTTCGCTTCATGTCGGACCTTCGCCAGGTCAGCTTCGAGTTCACGCTCACGACGTGTGAGGGCTTCGATCCTCACCGCAGCATCGCGGAGTGCTCGGTCGGCCGTCGCCGCTTCGCGTGCCGCAGTGTCGTGAGCCTTCTGGGCTTCTCTGACGGCCCGTTCCGCGTCCCGTCGCTCTCTGCGTGACCGCACCTCGTCGACGGGTGTGGGCGAGATCGCGGGCGGTGCGGGTGCGCCTCCACCCACGAGGGTGTCGGCGATGTCGGCGAACGTGCCGGCCGGTTCCAGCTCGCGCACGAGCCTCGCCGAGGCGACGGCGGCGGCCGCAGTGGGATCGAAGAAGGCCGCGCTGATGGTCTGCTGAACCGCCTCTCTCGTCGAAGCCGTGACGCGCTGTCCGCGCGCTTCAGCGAGCGCAGCGGCATCTGCCGCGAGTCGGCTCGTGAGGGCGCGGCGGTCGCGACCGAGCTGCGCGAGCGCGCGAGCATCCAGGTCCGCCTGAGCTTCGCGGAGCTCTTCGGCGAGTTGAAGCGCTTCTCCGAGTTGCGCGGCGCGCTCGTGTGCGAAGACGTTGACCACCCAGGCGGCGACCGACGGCTTCTTCAGATCGCGAATCTGCGCGGCGAGGCCCGCGTCGTCGGCCTCGACGGCGCGCGCGTTGCGTGCGCTCACGAACTCTGCAGGTGACCCTGTGTACAGCTCCACTGCGATGTCAGCGAGCGGGGAGTCCATGCGTGCGACGATACACCGCGCAGGATGAGCTCCTCCCTGCCTCTTCAGATGCGCAGTCCGTGCCACCTGTGCCAGTATTCTGGTTCGCATGGCAACGCTGTTCTATGGCGCGTCGGACGTTCCGATCCACATCGAGGATCGATCACTCGCGCATCTGAAGATCGTCATCGCGACCAAGCTCCGCCGTCAGGAGAGCTTCACCCTGTCATGGCGTCATCCCGAGGGAGAGCCCGGCGGACGATCCACCATCTGGATCCATCCGTCCATCCCGCTGCGCTTCACCTTCGACGAGCCGGAGCAGCCTCAGTTGAACCCGCGGTGGATCGACGATCTGATGCAGTCGGTGAACTCGACAGGCGGCATCCTCCTCGTCGACGAGGTGATCGATTCTCCGGTCGAGTGAGCGTCAGCCGGCCCACTCGATCAGGATGAGGCCCTGGCGCGTGTCCGCGAACTTCACCCAGCCGTCGCCGAACAGATACGTCATGCCGTAGCCGTCTTCGTCGGTGCCCATCGCGAACTGCGGGTTCTCGGTGATGTAGATGCCGTCGGGGCCGTCCTCGCGGGTCCAGCCCTCTCCGAGGAGGGAGGTCTGTGCAGCAGTGGCGTCTTCAGCGCTGATCGTCGACCACCCGTAGAGCTGACCGTGATCTGAGGCGACGCTGTAGTCGGCCCAGAAGCAGAGGAGCCCGTCGGCGAGCGTCACGCCACCCACCACGAACTCCTTCTCCTCGAAGGTCCAGCCCTGATCGGTGAGTGCCTGCACGGTTCCGGCCGAGACGATCGTGTCGCAGGCTGGCTCCACCGCCGCGGAGGGTGTGGGAGTGGCTGCCGGCTCCGCAGTCGCCGTGGGGGAGGGCTTCGGCGAGTCGGGCGTGGGCGACGGCGCGCCCTCGGGCGTCGCTGCGCAGGAGACGAGCGCGACGGTGAGCAGGAGCGCACCGAGTGCGGCGGAGGTGAAGCGGTTCATCGCGCGTGCCTTCATCGGGGGTCAGTCGTGCAGAAGTGCGAGGAACGCGTCGTGGAGGATGCCGTTGGTGGCGAGCGCCGAGAGGTCGGAGATCGTCTCTGCGCCGTCGAAACCGGTCATCCGACCGCCCGCCTCGCGCACGATCGGGACTGCGGCCGCGACGTCGTACTCCTTGACGCCGAATTCCGCGACCATGTCGATCCGCCCCTCGGCCAGGAGCATGTAGGCGTAGATGTCTCCGTAGGCACGGTCGCGCCATACCCGGTCGGCCAGCTTCAGCAGTTGGTCGAGGTGACCGGACTCAGCCCATTGGGTGATGCTCTGGAAGCTCACGCTCGCGTCATCGAGAGACGACACGGAGGATGCCGAGACCCGGCGCGGTTCGGCATCCGTCGCCGTCCATGCCCCTGACCCTGACGCCGCCCACCAGCGGCGTCCGATCGCGGGCATGCTGACCACTCCGACCTGCGGTACGCCGTCGACCGCGAGGGCGATCATCGTGCCCCACAGCGGCACTCCGCGGAGGAAGTTCGCGGTGCCGTCGATGGGATCGATGATCCACTGTCGATGGGTGCTGCCCTCAGCGCCGAACTCCTCGCCGAAGATGCCGTCATCGGGCCGTTCGGTCGACAGGATGGCGCGGATCGCCCGCTCGGTGGCGAGGTCCGCATCGGTGACATGAGAATTGTCCGCTTTGGTCGAGATCTCCAGGTCGGAGCTGTCGAACCGGGGGAGCGACTGCGCATCTGCGGCGTCGGCGAGTCGAAGGGCGAGTGCGAGGTCGCGAGAGAAGTCGTCGACGCGGGGGGAGGCGGTCACATCTCCAGGATAACCGCCCCGCCCGGGGGCCCGAGGGCTCGTGACACGGGGCGACACGCGCGGCGAACACGTGGGACCCGACTCGATTTCGCACCGCGGCGATCGGCTGGTAATGTAATTCCTCGGCCGGGGAATACCGCGCCACGCACCTCTAGCTCAATCGGCAGAGCAACTGACTCTTAATCAGTGGGTTCTCGGTTCAAGTCCGAGGGGGTGCACGGATCAGCCTCGATGACTCTCGCCAGTCATCGGGGCTTTTCTGCGTCGCGGTGATGCCGCCGACATCGCTTTCCGTGCGCTAGTTTGATGCAAACGCTAAGGGGTGGCGATGCGCGCACGGGTGAAGAGATTCGCAGTCGGAGCGATCGTGGCCGTCTGCAGTCTTCCGCTCACCGCATGCTCGGCTGGGCTCGAGACGAGCATCGACTACACGGCCTCCTCGGTGACGCTGGCCCCGGATGAGGCGCTCGTGGTCGACTTCGGTGACATCAATCCCACCGTCGGTGAGGAGTGGGTGCTGACGCGGGAGCCCGATCCGGCGGTTCTCGGACCGGGCGACGAGCGGTCGCGGTACCTGGGCGAGGAGGGTGAGACCGGAGCGCCGAGCGCGCTCACCTACCGCTTCGCGCCCGTGGGTGAGGGAACCACCGTGATCCAGTTCGAGTACCGATTCCGCGGCGCCGTTCCCGAGGACCTCGACGACCAGAAGACCGCGGAGATCACGGTCACCGTCAAGTAGGTCGATCAGGCGACTGCGATGACAGCGCCGCCGGTGGGCCTGCTGCGCTCTGAGAGCTCGCTCATCGCCCCACGGCATCGAACGCAGCAGGCTGGCGTGTCACCCGGCGTCGCCGAGCAGGATGGCCTGCGCGTCCTCGATCGCGGCGTCGTCGGGCTCGTCGTCGATGTGCGCGAGGATCTTCCTGCCGCAGAAGATCGTCGCCGCTGCGATGAGCACGGCGAGAGCGGCGACCAGATACGGGATCGTCGCGTTGAACGCGTGCCAGAGAGCCGCTGCGAGGGGCGGCGCGATGGCTCCGCCGAGGAACCTCACCGACGAGTACGCCGACGATGCGACCGAGCGGGGCAGGTCCGTCGCCTCCATCACCGCTTCGGTGAGCACGGTGTTCATCACACCCAGCAGCAGTCCGCCGATGACGATGCACACGACCAGCGCAGTGGCGGATTCGACCAGCAGGCCGGCGATGATCAGATCCACGGCGAGAAGCGGCAGGACGGTGAGGATCACGCTCGTGCGGGACATCCGGCGCATGAGCAGGGGAGCCACCCAGACGCTCGTGATGGCGAGGGCGAGGCCCCAGCCGAAGAACGTGAAGCCGATCCCCATGGCCCCGAAGCCCAGAGGGAACGGCGAGAACGCGAGCAGGATGAAGAAGCCGATGTTGTAGAAGAAGGCCGCGATCGCGAGAATCGCGAGCGCAGGACGACCCAGGGCCCTGAAGGGTGCCGAGAACGGGATGGGCGCGCGCTTGTCCTCGGGTCCGCGCAGAAGCACGAGCACGGCGAGGAAGGCGATCGCCATGAGCACCACCACTCCGAAGAACGGGGCGCGCCAGCTCTGCTCGCCCAGCAGGCCGCCCAGAAGCGGACCGATGGCGATACCGAGCCCGAGGGCTGCCTCGTAGAGGACGATCGCAGCTGAGCTGCCCCCCGACGCCGCGCCCACGATCGTCGCGAGAGCGGTGGAGATGAACAGCGCGTTGCCCAGACCCCATCCTGCGCGGAAGCCGATGACCGCGTCGACGCTGCCGCTGAGCGCGCAGAGCAGGGCGAACACCACGATGAGCGCCAGCCCGATCAGAAGCGTCTTCTTGGCGCCGATGCGGCTCGAGATCCAGCTGGTCACGAGCATCGCGAGACCGGTGACCGCGAGATAGCTCGTGAACAGGAGCTCCGTCTCGAACGGGGTCGCCTGCAGGGATTCCGCGATCGCGGGGAGGATGGGATCCACGAGTCCGATGCCCATGAATGCGACGACGCACGCGAAGGCGACGGCCCAGACCTGGGCTGGTTGCTTCCACACTGAGGTGGCGGGGGTGTTCACGCTGCTGCTCCTGTCGAGTCGGTGGTGGTGTGCGCCGCGAGGATCTCGGCGGCGCGCGTCAGGATGCTCCATTCGTCGCCGTCGAGGTCGGCGAAGCGAGGGGCGAGCGTGTCACGGAACTCTTCGCGCCATGACTGCAGCGCGTGGGACCCGGCCGCGGTGATGGCGACGGCCGTCGCGCGTGAGTCCTCGGCGACGGGGGAGCGAAGGACCAATCCCTCGCGCTCGAGATTCCCGATGAGCCGGGTCATCCCGGGCTGGGTCGTGCGTGCGGCTGCCGCGAGCTCTCCGACCCGCTTGGGCCCGGACTGCTCGAGCAGACTCAGCACCCGCCACTGCGCGGCAGGCGCATCATTGCCGGCGTCCTGTGCGGCGATCCGGCCGAGCGCATACCCGGAGAGCACGAGCGAGGGGATGACATCCTGACGATTCATACCAGAAAGTATATACCCACTGGTATGTATAAGTCCGGGTCAGCGCCGAGCCCCCGCGATCCGAGCCGAGAGCTGGTGCGCATGGGCGAGGAGCGTCCTGCCCAGCTCGCCGATCCGATCAGGGCCGAAGCGGAATCCCACGCCGGTCAGGCTCAAGGCCCATTCCGGTCGACCCGAGCGATCGAAGACCGCCGCGCCGAGACCCCAGCTGCCCTCCACGATCAGCCCCGGATTCACCGCATAGCCTCTCTCCTTCGTCTCGGCCAGCCGTGTTCGCAGAGGTGCGGCGCCGTGAGATCTGCCCCAATTGGCCTCGAGCTCCGGATGACGTTCCAGATAGGCGTCCACATCGTGGTCAGGGAGGAATGCCAGGATGGCGAGCCCGGCGCTTGCTACGCCGAGCGGAAACCGCACGCCCTCGCTCAGCACGAATGACCGGATCGGGAAGGAGCCCTCCTCGCGGACGAGGCACACCGTCTCATCGGCACGGCGCACCGAGAGGAAGGCGCTCTCCTCGGTCTTGACCGCGAGCGAGCGGACGATATCACGCCCCAGGGCAGTCACGTCGTAACGGGCTGCGGCGACGGATCCCATGAGATAGAGCTCCGGCCCGGGCATCCAGCGAGTGGAGGACTCGTCGCGGTCGACCAGACCCTCGGCGCGAAGTGCGGAGAGCAGGCGATGCGCGGTCGAGCGGGACAACCCGGCGGACGCGGACAGCTCCTGGAGCGACGCACCGTCGTGGCCGCTGGAGGTCACGAGCCTCAAGAGCTTCGCGGCGCGCGCGATCGCCTGCGTTCCGGGAATCGAGGCGGAGGGTTCCATAATGTGGACGCTATTCGTTGATGTGTCCACATCGCAAGAGTGTTCTTCCCTCGGGGATGCCGGAGAGCGGATGCTGAAGGAACGAGCGTCATTCGAAGGAGCATGCGTGATCGACAAACAGTGGGCGAGCGCCGAAGAAGCGGTCGCAGACATCGAGGACGGTGCGTCTCTCGCCGTCGGAGGATTCGGGCTCTCCGGGAATCCGACTGCGCTCATCGACGCACTGCTCGCCCGGGGCACGAGCGGGCTCAGCATCGTCAGCAACAACTGCGGAGTGGACGACTGGGGGCTCGGCATCCTGCTCGCCGCTCGCCGGATCCGCAAGATGACCTCGTCCTACGTCGGGGAGAACAAGGAGTTCGAACGGCAGTTCCTCTCCGGCGAACTCGAGCTCGAGCTGACACCGCAGGGAACCCTCGCCGAGAAGCTCAGGGCGGGAGGGTCTGGGATCGCCGCATTCTTCACCCAGACCGGCGTCGGCACGCAGGTCGCCGAGGGTGGGCTCCCGCGACGCTACAACCCCGACGGCAGCATCGCGGTGGCGTCTCCGGCGAAGGATGTTCGTACCTTCGACACCGCGGCAGGGCCGCGCGAGTATGTGCTCGAAGAGGCGATCACCACCGATTTCGCGCTGGTGCATGCGCTGGCGGGGGACAGGCACGGGAATCTGATCTTCAACAAGGCGGCGCGCAACTTCAACCCGCTCGCGGGGATGGCCGGACGAATCTGCATCGCGCAGGTGGAGCAGCTCGTCGAACCGGGGGAGCTGGATCCGGACCGCGTCCATCTGCCGGGTGTCTTCGTGCACCGCGTCGTCGAGGTCGGCACCGACATCCCGAAGCGCATCGAACGTCGAACCGTCACGCCGGAAGGAGTCTGACATGGCGCTCACACGCGATGAGATGGCCGCTCGCGCTGCCGCAGAGCTGCGGGACGGCTCCTATGTCAACCTCGGCATCGGGCTGCCCACGCTCGTGCCGAACCACGTGCCGGACGGGGTGACCGTCGTGCTGCAATCCGAGAACGGCATCCTCGGCGTCGGACCGTACCCGCACGAGGGCGCGGTGGATCCGGACCTGATCAACGCCGGCAAAGAGACCGTCACGGTGCTGGCCGGTGCCGCGTACTTCGACTCCGCGACGAGTTTCGGCATGATCAGAGGCGGCAAGATCGACGCGGCGATCCTCGGCGCCATGCAGGTGTCCGCCACCGGAGACCTCGCGAACTGGATGATCCCGGGCAAGATGGTGAAGGGACCCGGCGGCGCGATGGATCTCGTGCACGGTGCCGCGCGCGTCATCGTGCTGATGGAGCACACCGCGAAGGACGGATCGGCGAAGATCGTGCACGACTGCTCGCTTCCACTCACAGGCCGCGGGGTCGTCGATCGCATCATCACCGACCTGGCGGTGATCGACGTGACACCGGACGGTCTCTCGCTCGTCGAGCTCGCACCGGGCGTGACGGTGGAGCAGGTCGTGGCGGCGACGGAGCCGACACTCACGGTCCCCGAAGAACTGCACGACCGATGAACGCACAGAACGGAGAGGCGGAGATGAACGCCCCAGACCACTCGAGCGACGCGGACGTCGTGATCGTCGCCGCGGCACGCACTCCCCAGGGCCGCCTCAAGGGACAGCTGGCGAGCTTCAGCGCGCCGGAGCTCGGCGCATTCGCGATCCGAGGTGCCCTGGAACAGGGGTCCATCGATCCCTCGGACGTGGACGCCGTGATCGTCGGCCAGGTCCTCGCGGCCGGCTCGGGACAGAACGCAGCGAGACAGGCCGCGATCGGAGCCGGTATCGGCTGGGACGTTCCCGCCCATTCCGTGAACAAGGTGTGCCTCTCAGGTCTCACGGCGATCATCGACGCGGCTCGGATGATTCGGACGGGAGACGCGGCGGTCGTCGTCGCGGCGGGCATGGAATCCATGACCAGGGCTCCGCACCTGCTCATGGGGTCGCGGGACGGATGGACGTACGGCAGCGTGGAGGTGCTCGATCACATGGCCCACGACGGCCTCACCGACGCGTACGACAAAGAGAGCATGGGCGCGTCCACCGAGCGCCACAACGCCCGCTACGAGCTGACGCGCGGGGCTCAGGATCAGGTGGCGGCGCTGTCGCATCAGCGTGCTTCGGCGGCTCAGGCCGCCGGCGTCTTCGACGATGAGATCGTGTCCGTCGCCGTTCCCCAGCGGCGGGGGGAGTCGACGCTCGTCACCGCCGATGAGGGCATCAGGCCCGACACGACCGTCGAGTCTCTCGCGGGCCTTCGGGCGGCGTTCGCCGAGGGCGGCTCGATCACGGCCGGCAATTCGTCTCAGATCTCCGACGGAGCGTCGGCGGTCGTCGTGACGACCCGCGCCACGGCGGCGACCAGAGGCTGGCCGGTGCTCGTCACCGTCGGCGCCAGCGGGCAGACCGCAGGGCCGGACAACTCGCTGCAGGCGCAGCCCGCGCGGGCCATCGAACGCGCGTGCGAGAAGCAGGGCATCACGGCCGCAGACCTCGATGTCGTCGAGATCAACGAGGCCTTCGGAGCGGTCGTCGCCCGATCGCAGCTCGAGCTCGGGCTCTCCAGCGACATCGTGAACGTCCACGGCGGCGGCATCGCGATCGGTCATCCGATCGGCGCGTCAGGCACACGTCTGGTCGTCCACATGGCACACGAACTCGCTCGCAGAGGAAGCGGCGTCGCGGCTGTGGGGCTATGCGGAGGAGGCGGTCAGGGCGAGGCGCTGATCCTCACCCGCTGAGACTCAGCGCTTGATCGGCTTGACGCCCTCGGAGCGCTGCTTCTTGGCTTCCTTCTCGCGCTCCTTCTGCTGCTTGGCATAGACCGGCGAATCGGGCGACACGGGGCGACCCTGCTTCGCGCGGCGGGTGTCGATGACAGCGCCGATCGACAGCGCGAGCGTGATTCCCCAGCTCACCCACGCGAGGGCGGAGCGCCAGGTGATCTTGGTGTCGCGGGATCCGCGGAGCAGAGTGACGCCCGTCATGATCGCGCCGACGATTCCGGTGCCCGAGAGGTAGTTCATGACTTCACGCTACCTGTCGACGGCTGCGTCGCGCCCCGCCTTGACAACTCGGCGGGGAATCTGTCAGAGCCGTCCGTCGACGAGGCGGCCCGGGAACCCAGGCGTCGTCCCGCCGACCGCGCTACCATGGAAGGGTCGCGGCTGGTCCGCGGCCGCAATCCGTGTATCTACCGGCCGCCGGCTTCCCGGCGGACAGCGGCGGCACCCGACCCCGCGTCCGCGGACGCGCGAGAGCCCATGACACACGCAACTCCCATTCCCGAGCACCCTGCCCTGATCCCCGCGGCTGAGGAGCGAGGACTGCTCCGCATCGCGGGGCTCCCGTATTTCATCATCGCGTTCATCGCCCGGCTTCCGTTCGCGATGATGGTCGTCGGAGTGCTCACGGTCGTCGTTTCGGCGCGCGGTTCGCTCTCGCTCGGCGGACTCACCTCCGCGGCCGTCGGACTCGGCACAGCATGCTTCGGACCTCTGCTCGGCGCCGCCGCCGATCGGTTCGGACAGCGCATGGTGCTGCTGATCCTGGCGATCGCCAACGGGGCGATGCTGGTGCTCTTCACCGTCGTCGTCTACACGGGGGGAGCGGACGCGCTGGTGCTGATATCCGCGTTCGGCATCGGCGCCACCGCTCCGCAGGTCGCTCCGATGTCTCGATCCAGACTCGTGACGATGATCGCCGATCGGATGCCTGAGGCGGCGCGCACGCGCACCGTCTCGGGGACCATGGCGTATGAGTCCGCCGCCGATGAGACCGTGTTCGTGTTCGGGCCGTTCATCGTCGGCATCCTCGCCTCCGCCATCGCGCCGTGGGCCCCGCTCATCGGTGCGGCGGTGCTCACGGTCGTGTTCGTGGGCGCGTTCGCCCTGCATCCGAGCGCGCGTGTCGTCTCGGTGCATCGAGGCGAGGACGGGCGGGCGCCGTCGGCCGTGACCGAGCTCTTCAGCCCGCGTCTGCTGATCGTCGTCGTCGGCATCCTCGGCGTCGGCATGTTCTTCGGCACGATGCTCACATCGCTCACCTCCTTCATGGCGGACCGCGGCGCCGCAGAACAGGCAGGGCTCCTCTACGGCGTGATGGGTGTCGGGTCGGCGATTCTCGCGCTCGGCGTCGCGTGGCTCCCGGTGCGGTTCTCGCTCCGCGCGCGCTGGCTGCTGTTCGCCGGCATCCTGCTCGGCGGAAGCCTGCTGCTGCTCCTCGTCGACTCGCCGGCGACCATGATGATCGCTCTCGGGATCATGGGGATCGGCATCGGCCCGACCCTCGTCACGCAGTACAGCTTCGGGGCTGCGCGCAGCCCTCTGGGGCGCTCGGCGACGGTGATGACGATGCTCGGCTCGGGGATCGTCGTCGGCCAGTCCCTCGGCGCGGCCGTGGCGGGAGAGCTCGCCGAGAGCGCGGGAACGACCAGCGCTCTCGTGCTGCCGATCATCTCTGCGGCGATAGCCTTCGTCGCCGGGCTTGTCAACTGGTGGCTGAGCGGCACCCGACCTCGCGTAGCCTCGGTCTGAGCTTCTGTAGCCTGAGGAGCACCCCCACTGCATCGTCAGGAGCACTCACCCATGTCAGTCGCAGATTTCGTCGTCGTCGCCAACCGACTTCCCGTCGACCGGGTCGTGGGTCCTGACGGAGACGAGGAGTGGCGGACCTCCCCGGGCGGTCTGGTCGCCGCACTCGAGCCGATGATGCGCAGTGCGCGCGGAGCCTGGGTCGGGTGGGCCGGCCAGCCGGATGTCGAGCTGGATCGATTCGAGATCAACGGCATCGACCTGATCCCGGTGCCGCTCAGCGCCGAGGAGGTCGCCGACTACTACGAGGGCTTCGCGAACGACACGATCTGGCCGCTGTACCACGACGTCATCGCGCCGCCGCAGTACCACCGCGAATGGTGGGAGGCGTACGTCAAGGTCAACCGCCGTTTCGCGGAGGCAGCCGCCGACGTCGTCGCACAGGACGGCACCGTCTGGGTGCACGACTACCAGCTGCAGCTGGTGCCGCAGATGATCCGCGAACTGAGGCCCGATGTCACGATCGGCTACTTCCACCACATCCCGTTCCCTGCGCACGGGCTCTATGCCCAGCTCCCGTGGCGTGATCAGGTGCTCAAAGGCCTGCTCGGCGCTGATGTCATCGGCTTCCAGCGCGCACAGGACGCCACCTACTTCCTGACCGCTGTGCGCCGTCGTCTGCGTCACGAGGTGAAGGGGTCGGCGGTCACCATCCCGACCGAGGGGGGCGGCACGCGCACCGCCGTCGCTCGGGCCTTCCCGATCTCGATCGACACCGCTCCGTACCTCGAGCTCGCGGCACGCCCCGATGTCCGAGCGCGCGCGGCCGAGATCAGAGCGAGCCTCGGCAACCCGAAGAAGATCCTCCTGGGCGTGGACCGCCTCGACTACACCAAGGGCATCCGGCATCGCATCAAGGCGTACGGCGAGCTCCTCGAAGACGGCAAGCTGAGCGTCGACGACGTCACCTTCGTGCAGGTCGCGAGTCCGAGCCGAGAGCGTGTCGACGCGTACGTGCATCTTCGCGATGAGATCGAACTCGCGGTCGGGCGCATCAACGGCGATCACGACACCATGGGGCACACCGCCATCCGCTATCTGCACCAGGGCTACCCGCGCGAGGAGATGGTCGCACTGTACCTCGCCGCCGACGTCATGCTCGTGACCGCGCTGCGCGACGGCATGAACCTCGTCGCGAAGGAGTACGTCGCGACGCGGGCCGACAATCGCGGGGTGCTCGTGCTGAGCGAGTTCACGGGCGCCGCCGACGAGCTGCGGCAGGCGGTGCGCGTCAACCCGCACGACATCGCCGGGTTGAAGGACGCGATCATGACCGCGGTCACCATGACGCCCGCTGAGCAGGGCAAGCGGATGCGGTCGCTGCGACGTCGCGTGCTGGAGAACGACGTGAACGCGTGGTCGTCGTCGTTCCTGCGCGCACTCGCGGACGTCCGCGGACGCTGATCGGCCGGGTCGCACCGTTCCGCCGGGTCATACTGGGAGGACACCGCCTCGATTGGAGACACTGTGACCCGTAGCTGGACCCCCGGAGCCGCAGACCCGGCGCTGAGCGCCATCGCCGCCACACCCAGACTGATCGTCGCGCTGGACTTCGACGGCACGGCATCTCCGCTCGTCCCCGATCCGATGGCCGCCAGGGCTCTGCCCGAGGTCGCGGTGCAGGTCGCCCGTCTCGCGGGGCTCCCCGAGACGGTCGTCGCCTACGTCTCCGGGCGCAGCATGCACGACCTGCGGGTGATCACCGAGCACACGGATGACTCGCTGATCGCGCTGGCCGGATCGCACGGTGCGCAGTACTGGTATCCCGGAGTTGGCGCCAACGAGGCCGACGGCGACACCGCGGAGGGGTCGCGAGAGGAGCTGTGGGAGGCCGCGCGGCCGATCATCGATCGATACGAGGGAGCGGAGCTCGAGCCCAAGACCTTCGGAATGGGTGTGCACACCCGCACGGCCACACCGGAGGTCGAGAAGGCGGTGTTCGCCGAGATCGATGCACTCGTCGCGGAGCGCTTCCCGCACTGGCGACGCCGCTCGGGGCACCGTGTGCTCGAGTTCTCGTCGCGGAACGAGGGCAAGGATGCCGCGATGACCGCGCTGCGCGAGCATTTCGACGCCACCGCCATCCTTTTCGCCGGCGATGACGTCACGGACGAGGACGCCATGCGCGTGCTCAGCGGCGACGATCTCGGCGTCCGCGTGGGACCGGGGGAGAGCGCCGCCGAGCTTCGTGTGGAGAACCCACAACAGATCGCCCTGCTTCTGGAGGCGCTCGCGGACGAGCGCACCTCCCGGCGGGAATAGACTTCCGTCATGTCCTCGCATGATCCCTCCACCAGCGCGCCCATCGACATCAAGCCCCGCAGCCGCGTCGTCACCGACGGCATCGAGGCGACGACCTCCCGAGGCATGCTCCGTGCCGTCGGCATGGGCGACGCCGACTGGGACAAGCCCCAGATCGGCATCGCCTCCAGCTGGAACGAGATCACACCCTGCAACCTGAGCCTCGACCGGCTCGCGCAGGGTGCCAAGGAGGGCGTGCACTCCGGCGGCGGGTACCCGCTGCAGTTCGGGACGATCTCGGTCTCGGACGGCATCTCGATGGGCCACGAGGGCATGCACTTCTCGCTCGTGTCGCGCGAGGTCATCGCCGACTCGGTCGAGACCGTGATGATGGCCGAGCGACTCGACGGATCGGTGCTGCTCGCCGGATGCGACAAGTCGATCCCCGGAATGCTGATGGCCAGCGCCCGGCTCGACCTGTCGAGCGTGTTCCTCTACGCCGGCTCCATCGCACCGGGCTGGGTCAAGCTCTCGGACGGCACCGAGAAGGACGTCACGATCATCGACTCGTTCGAGGCCGTCGGCGCCTGCCGCGCGGGACTCATGAGCGAAGAGGACCTCAAGCGCATCGAATGCGCGATCGCACCGGGTGAGGGCGCCTGCGGTGGCATGTACACGGCGAACACGATGGCGTCGGTCGCCGAGGCCCTGGGCCTGAGCCTTCCCGGGTCTGCCGCTCCGCCCGCCGCAGATCGTCGTCGTGACTACTTCGCGCACCGTTCCGGCGAGGCCGTCGTCAACCTGCTCCGCCAGGGCATCACGACCCGCGACATCCTCACCAAGGAGGCGTTCGAGAACGCGATCGCCCTCGCGATGGCCCTGGGCGGTTCGACCAATGTCGTGCTGCATCTGCTCGCGATCGCGCGCGAGGCCGAGGTCGAGCTGAGCCTGCACGACTTCAACCGCATCGGCGACAAGGTGCCGCACGTCGCGGACATGAAGCCGTTCGGCAAGTACGTCATGAACGACGTCGACCGCCACGGCGGCATCCCCGTGATCATGAAGGCGATGCTCGACGAGGGCCTGCTGCACGGTGACGCGCTCACCGTGACGGGCAAGACGCTCGCCGAGAACCTCGCGGACCTCGACCCGCAGCCCATCGACGGCGAGGTCATCCACACCTTCGACAACCCGATCCACGCGACCGGTGGCCTGACGATCCTGCACGGGTCGCTCGCGCCCGAGGGTGCCGTCGTGAAGACCGCAGGCTTCGACGCGGCCGTCTTCGAGGGCTCCGCCCGGGTGTTCGAGCGCGAGCGCGCGGCCATGGACGCCGTGGCCAACGGCGAGATCGAGGCGGGCACCGTCATCGTCATCCGCTACGAGGGTCCGAAGGGCGGACCCGGTATGCGCGAGATGCTCGCCATCACCGCGGCCATCAAGGGCGCGGGGCTCGGAAAAGATGTACTACTCTTGACTGACGGACGATTCTCAGGCGGCACAACCGGCCTGTGCATCGGCCACATAGCACCCGAAGCGGTGGACGCAGGTCCTATCGCCTTCGTGCGCGATGGTGATCTGATACGGGTCGATATCGCAGCTCGCTCTCTCGACCTACTCGTCGACGAGGCGGAGCTCGCCTCCCGCCGCTCTGGCTGGGAGCCGCTACCCCCGCGCTATACCCGTGGCGTTCTTGCCAAGTACTCGCGTCTCGTGCGGTCCGCCGCCGAGGGCGCGACGACCGGCTGATCCGCGTCGGTTCCGGCATCCCAGCCTCCGACGTCGCCAACAGACCATCAGAAGGAGTGTCATGACTGCTGACACCGTCTCGGCTGTGCCGAGGCCGCCCGCACCCAAGTCCGCCGCACCGGAGATCTCCGGAGCCGAGGCCGTGGTCCGCACGCTCGAGCTCCTCGGCGTCAAGGACGTCTTCGGTCTTCCCGGAGGAGCGATCCTCCCGGTCTACGACCCGCTGATGGACGCCGCCGAGCTGCGGCACATCCTCGTGCGGCACGAACAGGGAGCGGGACACGCCGCCGAAGGCTACGCGTCGTCCTCGGGCAAGGTCGGCGTCTGCATCGCGACGTCGGGTCCCGGTGCGACCAACCTCGTGACCGCGATCGCCGACGCCTACATGGACTCGGTGCCGCTGCTCGCGATCACCGGGCAGGTGTTCTCGACGCTGATGGGCACTGACGCGTTCCAGGAGGCCGACATCGTCGGCATCACGATGCCGGTCACGAAGCACTCGTTCCTCGTGAAGGATGCGTCGGAGATCCCGGGCGCCATCGCGGCGGCCTATGAGATCGCCTCGACCGGCCGACCGGGTCCGGTGCTCGTCGACATCACGAAGGACGCCCAGCAGGCGATGGCGCCGTTCGTCTGGCCTCCCAAGTACGACCTGCCCGGATACCGCCCCGTGACCAAAGCGCACGGCAAGCAGATCCAGGCGGCGGCGGCCCTTCTGGCCGAGGCCAAGAAGCCGGTGCTGTACGTCGGCGGCGGTGTGATCCGCGGTCGCGCGTCTGCCGAGCTGCTCGCCCTCGCCGAGACCACGAATGCGCCCGTCGTGACCACACTCATGGCTCGCGGCGCATTCCCCGACTCCCACCAGCAGCACCTCGGCATGCCGGGCATGCACGGCACCGTTCCGGCGGTGCTGGCGCTGCAGGAGGCCGACCTGATCGTGTCCCTCGGGGCGCGGTTCGACGACCGCGTGACCGGCAAGGCCGCGCTCTTCGCGCCGAACGCCAAGGTCGTGCACGTCGACATCGATCCGGCCGAGATCTCGAAGATCCGCACCGCAGACGTGCCGATCGTGGGCGACGTCCGCGACGTGCTGGTCGATCTCGAGTCGGCGTTCCGCACCGCGATCACCACCACGACCCCTGATACCGAGGAGTGGTGGTCGTACCTCGACGGGCTGCGCAACGAGTTCCCGCTCGGGTACGCGCCGACGACCGACGGCCTCCTCGCTCCGCAGTACGTGATCCAGCGGATCGGTGAGCTGACCGGGCCGGAGGGCATCTACGCCGCGGGCGTGGGACAGCACCAGATGTGGGCTGCGCAGTTCATCAAGTACGAGCGCCCCAACGCCTGGCTGAACTCCGGGGGCGCAGGAACCATGGGCTACTCGGTTCCCGCTGCGATGGGCGCGAAGGTCGCCGAGCCCGACCGTGTGGTGTGGGCGATCGACGGTGACGGCTGCTTCCAGATGACCAATCAGGAGCTCGCCACCTGCACGATCAACAACATCCCGATCAAGGTCGCGATCATCAACAACTCGTCGCTGGGCATGGTGCGCCAGTGGCAGACGCTGTTCTACGACGGCCGCCACTCGAACACCGACCTCAACACCGGTCACGGCACCGTCCGCATCCCCGACTTCGTGAAGCTCGCGGAGGCATATGGCTGCCTCGCGATCCGCGTGGAGAAGGAGGAGGAGGTGGACGCGGCGATCAAGCTCGCCCTCGAGACGAACGACCGTCCCGTCGTCATCGACTTCGTCGTCAGCGCCGATTCGATGGTGTGGCCGATGGTTCCCCAGGGCGTGAGCAACAGCTACGTCCAGTACGCCCGCGAGCACGCGCCCGCATTCGACGAGGAGGACTGACCATGTCGACTCACGTGCTGAGCCTCCTCGTGGAGAACACCCCCGGCCTGCTGACCCGAGTCGCGGGACTGTTCGCACGCCGTGGCTTCAACATCGACTCTCTCGCGGTGGGCGTGACCGAGGTGCCTGGCATCTCGCGCATCACGGTCGTCGTCGATCTCGAGGATCTTCCTCTCGAGCAGGTGACCAAGCAGCTCAACAAGCTGATCAACGTCATCAAGATCGTCGAGCTCGACTTCCCGACCTCGGTGCAGCGCGAGCACATGCTCGTCAAGGTGCGCACCGACAACGCGACCAGGTCGAACGTCATCGAGGTGGCGAACCTGTTCCGCGCGTCTGTGGTGGACTACGCCTCCGACGCGCTGGTGATCGAGGTCACCGGTGACCGGGGCAAGGTCGATGCCATGCTCCGCGCCCTCGAGCCTTTCGGAATCAAGGAGATCGCGCAGTCGGGCCTCCTCGCCATCGGCCGCGGCGGCAAGAGCATCACCGAGCGCGTCCTGCGCGGCTGACCAGATTTCACACACGTACACGAACATCAATCAAGGAGAGAAACCAGTGAGCACCGAGATCTTCTACGACGCAGACGCCGATCTGTCGATCATCCAGGGCAAGAAGGTCGCGATCGTCGGCTACGGCTCGCAGGGTCACGCGCACGCGCAGAACCTTCGCGACTCGGGTGTCGAGGTCGCCATCGCCCTCAAGGAGGGGTCGAAGTCGGCGCCGAAGGCGGAAGAGGCCGGATTCGCGGTCAAGACCGTCGCCGACGCGACGCAGTGGGCCGACCTCATCATGATCCTCGCGCCGGACCAGCACCAGCGCACGATCTACAGCGAGTCGATCGCACCGAACCTCACCGAGGGCAAGACGCTCGCCTTCGCGCACGGCTTCAACATCCGCTTCGGCTACATCGATGCTCCTGAGGGCGTCGACGTGATCCTCGTCGCCCCGAAGGCTCCGGGTCACACGGTCCGTCGCGAGTTCGTCGCCGGCCGTGGAATCCCCGACATCATCGCCGTCGAGCGGGACGCATCGGGCAACGCGTGGGCCACGGCGCTCTCGTACGCGAAGGCCATCGGCGGCACCCGTGCCGGCGTCATCAAGACGACCTTCACCGAAGAGACCGAGACCGACCTGTTCGGCGAGCAGGCCGTGCTGTGCGGTGGCGTCAGCCACCTCGTGCAGGCCGGCTTCGAGACGCTCACCGAAGCGGGATACCAGCCGCAGATCGCGTACTTCGAGGTGCTGCACGAGCTGAAGCTCATCGTCGACCTCATGTGGGAGGGCGGCATCGCGAAGCAGCGTTGGTCGGTCTCCGACACTGCTGAGTACGGCGACTACGTCTCGGGTCCCCGCGTCGTGACCCCCGAGGTCAAGGAGTCGATGAAGGCGATCCTCGCGGACATCCAGAACGGCAACTTCGCGAAGCGCTTCATCGACGACCAGGACAACGGCGCCGAGGAGTTCCTGGCACTGCGTGCCAAGGAGGAGACGCACCCGATCGAGGCCACCGGCAAGGAGCTGCGCTCGCTCTTCGCATGGAAGCAGCAGGACGAAGACTACGTCGACGGCAGCGCTGCGCGCTGATCTGAGACGGTCGAAGAGAAGGGGCCCGGTGCGGATCGCACCGGGCCCCTTCTCGCGGTTCTGCGGGTCACTCCGCCGGAGCCTCCTCGACCTCGATCGGGGCGTCGGCGGGGTCGGCCCATACCGGCGCGGGCAGAAGAGTGTCGACCGCTCCGCCCTGGATCTCGCGCAACGCGTCCTCGATCTCGTCGGCGTTCTCGGGCACGGCGAGACCGCAGGTGCGCAGCTCGGAGGCGAACTTCAGCGTGAGGCGGCTCTTGCCGGCCTCCACGGCCTCAGCCGTGGTGCCGGTGCGCTTCTCGCTGCCGGTCTGGATGTCGGAGACCTCATCGCACACGTGGTAGACCGCACCGCCGTCGACCCACACGACCTCGTCCTTTCCGAGCATCAGGATGACCGCCGACTGGTCGGCCGTGTACTTCTCGACGGACGGCGGGTTGAAGTCGACACCGATCACCGTGGCGAGCAGGGCGAGGACCACGCCGACGATGCCGGCCGTCGTCTTCTGCCCCTTGCTCATGTCCTTGTTGAGGAAGATCAGGATCACCAGGGGGAGGAAGGCCACGATCGCGATGATCGCGCCGAGCTGGTTCTGCACGAAGAAGCGCACGGTCTCGGATCGGCGCGCGGGGTCGAGCCTGTTGGCCTTCTTCCAGAGCACCGAGCCGGTGATCGCGAGCGCGGCGATGACCACGAGCAGGACGAGAAGCGTGACGAACGCCCACTGCGGGAACTGCGCCGTGACGCCCTGCTCCTCCAGGAGGCCCGTGTCGGGGTCGCGCACGAGCGTGCCGTCCTCGCCGACGTACTCGCGCTGGCGGAGCAGCCAGAAGATCGACACCGCCTCGGCCGCGATGGCGAGACCCCACAGGACCGCGGCGATCCAGCGGAAGGTCGTCGCCCGCGACTTCGCCGTGGCTGTCGGCTTCCATCCCGCGGCGGGCTCGTCGGCTCCGCCCGGTGTGCTCTGGTCGACCCTGTCGTTCTGCTCGGCCACTGGCTTCCCTTCCGGAGAGGGCCGCGGTGGCCCAGATGCCCCCGAGCATAGTGGACGACGTGTCCTACGCTGGGGACATGACTTCCGACTCCGACGATGCCCTGAGCTGGGACGGCGACGACGGCGTCGCGCCGAAGGCGCGCACTCCGAAGCGCTCTGAGAGCGAGGCGTCCACCCAGCGGGATCACGCCGATGATGCGGCGCTGCCGGACGGCTGGAACGCCGTTGGCCGCGGCAGCGAGGCCGTCGGTCGCGTCGAGACCGACGGCACCGTCACGATGCCGGACGAGCAGGAATCAGCACACCTGAGCACCGCGATGCTGCTGACCCTCGGGGTCGTCGGCGGCGTGTACCTCCTGTACAGCATCGGCTGGGTCGTCGGAGGGCTGCGGCTGAAGCCGCTGGCCAATCTGATCGTGGCCGATGCCATGTACGTGCCGTGGTTCGTGCTCGCGGTCGCGGCGCCCGCGCTCTGGTTCCTCGCGGTGTGGGTCTTGACCCGTGCGAAGGCGACGTGGGTCCGGGTCGGACTGCTGCTGCTCGGAGTCGTGCTGCTCGTGCCCTGGCCTTTCGTGACGGTGGGGGTGATCGGATCATGACCGAGCAGTCGACCTCTCCGGCGACCTCCGCCTCCCCGCGGTGGCTCAATGCACTCGTGCTCGGAGTCGCAGGACTCTTCTACGCCTATGCGATCTGGAATGCCGTCGCTCATCTCGTCTCCATGGCCCAGAGCGGACTCACCGGCATCGGCTGGGTGACCCTTCTCTTCGGAGTGGTGTTCCCGGCGCTCGTCTTCGTGTTCGCGTACGTGATCGGGCGACGGCGACGCGCGGGCGAGCTCGCTCTGGTGCTGCTGGCGGGTCTCGGCGTCGTGGCGGTGTTCTGGCTGAGCCTGATCGGCTACAGCATCCTCAACATGTCCGATCTCGTGACCGTCGCCCTCTGACAGACGGCGTCACACGGCACGGAGCAGCGGAGCCGCTCGGGTACAGTTGAAGTGATCGCGCCCCCACGGTGTGCGGCGCATCGGCCCCCTGTCGCGCTGCCCCGAAGGATCCCTGTGCCGAAGCCCGTCGTGCTCATCGCTGAAGTTCTCTCTCCCGCCACGATCGAGGCCCTCGGCCCCGACTTCGACGTTCGCAACGTCGACGGCACCGACCGCGAAGCGCTGTTCGCCTCGCTCGCGGATGCCGATGCGGTGCTCATCCGTTCGGCGACGCACATCGACGAAGAGGCGCTCACCCACGCTCCGAAGCTCAAGGTCGTCGCCCGCGCGGGCGTCGGGCTCGACAACGTCGACATCAAGGCAGCCACCGCAGCGGGTGTCATGGTGGTCAACGCGCCGACCTCGAACATCGTCTCGGCCGCCGAGCTGACCGTCGGCCACATCCTCAGCCTCGCCCGTCGCATCCCCGCCGCACACGCATCGCTCGCGGCCGGTCAGTGGAAGCGCAGCTCGTTCACGGGAGCCGAGCTCTTCGAGAAGACGGTCGGCATCGTCGGCCTCGGACGCATCGGAGCTCTCGTCGCCGCGCGCCTCGCCGCGTTCGACATGCGCGTCGTCGCTTACGACCCCTACGTCACCTCGGCCCGCGCGCAGCAGCTCGGTGTCCAGCTCCTCTCGCTCGACGAGCTCGTCGCAGAGGCGGACTTCCTCACGATCCACATGCCGAAGACGCCGGAGACGACCGGCATGATCGGTGCCGAGCAGTTCACGGCCATGAAGCCCACGGCCTTCGTCGTCAACGTCGCCCGCGGTGGCCTCATCGACGAGGAAGCGCTGCACGCGGCCCTCGTCGCCGGTGAGATCGCGGGTGCGGGTCTCGACGTCTTCACCTCCGAGCCCCCGGCCGAGGGCGGAACTGCTCGTCCGCTGCTCGACCTCCCGAACGTCGTCGTCACTCCGCACCTGGGTGCCAGCACGGAGGAGGCGCAGGAGAAGGCCGGAGTCTCGGTCGCGCGTTCCGTGCGCCTCGCGCTCGGCGGCGACCTCGTTCCCGATGCGGTCAACGTGGCCGGGGGAGTCATCGACCCGTATGTGCGCCCCGGCATCTCGCTCGTCGAGAAGCTCGGCCAGATCTTCGCGGCGCTCGCGACGTCGCCTCTCACGAGCCTCGATGTCGAGGTGCACGGCGAGCTCAACGACTACGACGTGAGCGTGCTGAAGCTCGCCGCGCTCAAGGGCGTCTTCACGAACATCGTCAGCGAGACCGTGTCGTACGTCAACGCACCGCTGCTCGCCGACCAGCGCGGTATCGCGGTCCGTCTGCTCAAGGACGACGTGAGCGACGAGTACCGCAACGTCATCACTCTGGCCGGAGCGCTCTCGGACGGCACGCAGCTGTCGGTGTCGGGCACCCTCACGGGCCCCAAGCAGGCCGAGAAGCTGGTCGCCATCAATGACCACGCCCTCGAGCTGCCGATCGAGAAGCACCACGTCGTGATGCTCTACACCGACCGTCCCGGCATCGTCGCGGTCTACGGTCAGAAGTTCGGCGAGGCCGGTATCAACATCGCAGGCATGCAGATCTCGCGCCTGGGGGCGGGCGATCAGGCGCTCAGCGTTCTCACCCTCGACTCGCCGGTCTCGGACGATCTGCTCGACGACCTGCGCAACGAGATCGACGCGGACCTGTTCCGTCAGATCGAGATCACCGAGGTCTGATCGCAGGGGAGACTCCGACAGAGCGGGAGGAGCGGCCGGGAGGTCGCTCCTCCCGCTCTGTCGTTCCCGGCCTCAGGGAGCGGTGGCGCGCAGCACGAGCGCGATCAGGTCGGACAGCTCGTCACTTCTCGGCACCAGGCGTTCGGGACCGTGCACATCGAGCGAGTTGTTGAAATACAGGCCGTCACTGAGCAGCATCACGAGATCGAGGCTCGCGGCATCCCGCACATGAGGACGGATCGTGTCCTCCCAGCGGTCGCGGTTGCGTCGCAGCGCGTCGGCAGCGGGTGCCGAGCCGCCTTGGGCCAGGCGGGTGGCGGCGATGAGGACGCGGTCCAGCGCGTCGTCCTCCATCACGGAGGTGCGCACGTAGTACGCGACGGGGCCCTCTTCGGCCGAGGTCATCCGCTCGAGATCCAGAGTGGTGAGCGCATCGAGGCGCTCGATGAGGCCCGCTGCCAGCTCGTCCTTCGAGCCGAAGTGATAGAGGAGGCCGCCCTTCGACACGCCGGCGGCCTTCGCTGTCGCATCCAAAGTGGCCGCCCGCTCACCGTCTTCGATGACGATCGATTCGAAGGCGTCCAGGACGCGTTCGCGGGCGAGGGGAGGTCGGGGCATCGGGGATCCTCTGTTCGTCTCGATTCACAGTAGCGCGGCCGTATGACGATTCTGTTACTATACCATCTGGACGGTTTAGTAACGATACCGTCGTGATCCTGAGAGGTGTTCCATGACCCGTACTGCGTCGATCCCGACGACAGAGACGGATGCTCCCCGCGTCGGCGCCCGTGGCTGGGCGGCACTCGTCGTCCTCATGCTGCCGGTGCTCCTGGTGTCGGTGGACAACACGGTGCTGAGCTTCGCACTGCCCGAGATCTCCATCGCGCTCGCGCCCACCGGAGCGGAGCAGCTGTGGATCATCGATGTGTATCCGCTCGTGCTCGCCGGGCTGCTCGTGACCATGGGCACACTCGGAGACCGCTTCGGGCGTCGTCGGATGCTGCTGATCGGCGCGACCGGCTTCGCGGCCGTGTCGGCACTCGCTGCGTTCGCCCCCACGGCAGGTCTTCTCATCGCCGCGCGAGCGATGCTCGGCTTCTTCGGTGCGATGCTGATGCCGTCGACCCTCTCGCTGCTGCGCTCGATCTTCACGAACCGCGATCAGCGGCGACTCGCCATCGCGGTCTGGGCGTCGGCGTTCTCCGCGGGCTCGGCCCTCGGCCCGATCGTCGGCGGCTTCCTGCTCGAGCACTTCGACTGGGGCTCGGTCTTCCTGATCGCCGTGCCCGTGCTGATCCCGCTCCTCATCGCGGCGCCGCTGCTCGTTCCCGAAAGCCGCGACCCGCACCCCGGACGCATCGACATCGTCAGCATCATGCTCTCGATGGCAGCGATGATCCCGGTCGTCTACGCGATCAAGTCGCTCGCCGTCGACGGCCCCAGCCTCACTGCGGGGGCGTGGGCGCTGCTCGGCATCGTGATGGGGTATCTCTTCGTGCGGCGTCAGCTCGCTGCCGAGGTCCCGATGCTCGACATGCAGCTGTTCCGCCGGGGCTCCTTCTCGGGGGCGATCCTCGTGAACCTCCTGAGCGTCGTGGCGCTCGTGGGCTTCCTCTACTTCGTGTCGCAGCACCTGCAGCTCGTCCTCGGTCTCTCGCCGATGACGGCCGGCGCAGCGCTCGTGCCCGGAATGGCCGCGATGATCGTCGCCGGCCTCTCGGTCGTGCCGATCTCACGGCGAGTGCCACCGCACGTGCTCGTGCCCGCCGGTCTCGCGTTCTCTGTGGCCGGCTACCTCCTGGTCGCGTTCACGACGGCGGATCACGGCGTCGCTCCGCTGATCATCGCCTTCGTGGTGCTGGGCATCGGCATCGGGGCGGCGGAGACGATCTCGAATGAGCTGATCCTGTCCAGTGCTCCGGCCGAGAAGGCGGGCGCGGCCAGCGCCGTCTCCGAGACCGCCTACGAGCTGGGAGCGGTGCTCGGCACCGCCGTCCTCGGCGGCCTGATCACCGCGTTCTACCGCGGGGCGCTGGTGATTCCCTCCGGCATCCCAGCGGAGGCGGCGCACGCCGCGACGGAGACGCTGGCCGGCGCCTACACTGCCGCGAAGGATCTGCCCGCGCAGCTCGGAGACGCGCTGTGGGATGCGGCTGCCGCCGCCTTCGGATCGGGTGTCCTGGTGACCTCGCTGATCGGCGCGGGCCTGGTGATCGTGGCCGGGGTGATCGCCGCCGTCACACTGCGCAAGGCGCCCTCGCACTGACCAGTACGCTGGGAGGACCGGCCCGCTCGGCATGCATCCGAGCGTCGGCCGGTCCATCCCGATGCAAGGAGTGTCATGTCGCGTGTCGTGAAGCTGGCCGTCATCCCCGGTGACGGAATCGGCCCAGAGGTCGTCGCCGAGGCCGAGAAGGTCCTCGACGCGGTCACCGCATCGAGCGATGTGACGTTCGACAAGACGCGCTTCTCGCTCGGCGCCGCCCGTTTCCTCGAGACGGGCGACACTCTCACCGACGATGATCTGCAGTCGATCTCCGAACACGACGCGATCCTGCTCGGCGCGGTCGGCGGCACGCCAGGAGACCCTCGCCTGAAGGACGCGAACATCGAGCGCGGCCTGCTGCTGAAACTCCGCTTCACGCTGGATCATTACGTCAATCTGCGTCCGTCCAAGCTCTTCGCCGGTGCCTCGGGTCCGCTCGCGAACCCCGGCGAGATCGACTTCGTCGTCGTCCGCGAGGGCACTGAGGGGCCGTACGTCGGCAACGGCGGCGCGATCCGCAAGGGCACACCGCACGAGGTCGCCAACGAGACGTCCGTGAACACGGCATTCGGCGTCGAGCGGGTCGTGCGATACGCGTTCGATCTCGCCGAACGTCGCAGCAAGAAGATCACCCTCGTGCACAAGACGAACGTGCTCGTGCACGCCGGCGCCATCTGGCAGCGCGTCGTCGACGAGGTCGCGTCCGAGCATCCCGACGTGTCCGTCGACTACCTGCACGTCGATGCCGCGACGATCTTCCTCGTCACTGATCCCTCGCGCTTCGACGTGATCGTCACCGACAACCTCTTCGGCGACATCCTCACCGATCTCGCAGGCGCTGTCACCGGCGGCATCGGACTCGCCGCATCGGGCAACATCAACCCCGACGGCACCTTCCCGTCGATGTTCGAGCCGGTGCACGGCTCGGCTCCCGACATCGCGGGGCAGCAGAAGGCCGACCCCACCGCGGCGATCCTGTCGGTCGCGCTGCTGCTCGACCACCTCGGACTCGGAGCGGAGGCCGCTCGAGTGAGTGCCGCCGTCGAATCCGACATCGCGACCCGCACGGGTGCGCGCACGACCGCGGAGATCGGCTCCGCGATCGCTGCTCTGCTCTGACCGACAGGCGTAGGCTGAGACGGCGCGAGGATGCGCGCCGCATGAGGAATGGATGACGAGATGACGACCATCGACGCCGAGACCACCGTGGCTCCGCTGGAGTTCGCTGTGACCAAGAACCTGACCGCCGCGACGCCCGGTCGGGTCGCCGAGGTTCACGAGAACCCGGGGTTCGGTGTCGTGTTCACCGACCACATGGTCGACATCTGCTGGTCCGTCAAGGGCGGATGGCACCGACCGCGCGTGCAGCCCTACGGACCCATCCCGCTCGACCCGGCCGCGTCCGTGCTGCACTACGCCCAGGAGATCTTCGAGGGCATCAAGGCCTATCGTCACGCCGACGGCTCGATCCACACGTTCCGCCCCGACCGCAACGCGGCACGACTGCAGGCCAGCGCGCGTCGACTCGCGCTCCCGGAGCTGCCCACCGAGTACTTCATCCAGTCGCTGCGCGAGATCATCGCGGTCGACGGTCGCTGGGTTCCCTCAGGTGCCGACCAGAGCCTGTACCTGCGTCCGTTCATGTTCGCCAAGGAGGCCTTCCTCGGTGTTCGCGCGGCTCAGAAGGTCGCGTACTACGTGATCGCCAGCCCAGCCGGAGCGTACTTCACCGGGGGAGTGAAGCCCGTGCGAATCTGGCTCTCCGAGGACTACGCCCGTGCCGGCAAGGGCGGCACCGGCAAGGCGAAGACCGGCGGCAACTACGCCTCGAGCCTGCTCGCGCAGAGTGAGGCGAGCGCGAAGGGCTGCGACCAGGTCGTGTTCCTCAACGAGCAGCGCAACGTCGAGGAGCTCGGCGGCATGAACGTCGTGTTCGTCTTCAAAGACGGCCGCGTCGTGACGCCCGAGTCCGACAGCATCCTCGAGGGGATCACACGCGATTCGCTGTTGCAGCTCGCCGAAGACCGCGGCTACGCGGTCGAGAAGCGTCCGATCTCCATCGACGAGTGGCGCGAGGGTGTGGCCTCAGGCGACATCGTCGAGGTCTTCGCCTGCGGCACCGCCGCCGTCGTGACTCCCATCGGTGCTCTCGTCGGCGAGGGCTTCGATGAGCCGCAGCCGCTCGGCGAACTCGCCCTGTCGCTGCGCGAAGAGCTCACCGACATCCAGTACGGCCGCCGTGAGGACAAGCACGGCTGGCTTCTGCGGCTCGACGTCTGAGCCTTCGTACTCTCGAGACCCCGCTGCGCTTCCGTGCAGCGGGGTCTCGTCGTGCAGCACGCTGGATAGGCTGGTGGCATGAAGATCGCCCGATTCAGCCATGACGACGCCATCCTCTTCGGGATCGTCGATGACACCGACCTCGTCGTCCTCTCGGGCGATCCGCTCTTCGCGGGCTACGAGCCCACGGGTGACCGGGTGCCGATCGCAGACGCGGTGATCCTCGCTCCGGTGATCCCGCGCTCCAAGATCGTCTGCGTCGGCAAGAACTACCACGATCACGCCGCCGAGATGGGGGGAGTCGCCCCCGAGGAGCCGCTGCTGTTCCTCAAGCCCAACACCGCCGTCATCGGCCCGGGAGACGCCATCGTGCGCCCCTCGATCTCGGAGCAGACAGAGTACGAGGGTGAGCTCGCTGTCGTGATCGGTAGGGTCGCGAAGAACGTGAAGGCCGCGGATGCCCTCGATCACGTGCTCGGCTACACGATCGCCAACGACGTCACCGCGCGTGACCTCCAGCGCAAGGACGGTCAGTGGGCTCGGGCGAAGGGCTTCGACACCTTCTGCCCTCTCGGCCCGACCATCAGCACCGACTTCGACCCCTCGGTCGCGACGATCGAGACCCGCATCAACGGCGAGGTGCGGCAGAAGGCCCCGCTCACCGACATGATCCACTCGGTCGAGGCGATCATCGAGCATGCCTCGGCGGCCTTCACGCTGCTCCCCGGCGACGTCATCCTCACGGGTACGCCGGCAGGTGTGGGGGAGTTCGTCGCCGGGGACACCGTCGAGGTCGAGATCACCGGACTGGGTATCCTGCGCAACACCGTGCACGACGCCGTGCGCGCGTCATGACGGTCGTCGCCCTCACGGCTGCTCAGCAGGCGGCGGTGCAGCGGCGAGCCGTGCTGGTTCTCTCCACAGGGCAGGTGCTGGGCGGGATCGCCTTCGGGGCGACGGTGTCTCTCGGCGCTCTGCTTGCGGCCGACATCTCGGGCAGCGACGCCCTCTCGGGGCTCGCGACGGCGTCGGTCACCCTCGGGGCCGCGCTGTGCGCCATCCCGCTCGCGCGCCTGGCTGCCAAGATGGGCCGACGCCGAGCCCTCACCTTGGGAAATCTTTTCGCACTCGTCGGCATCGCGGTGGTGATCCTCGCGGCGTCGGTGCGGGTGTTCCCGCTGCTGCTCGTCGGCATCCTGATGATCGGCGCCGGCAATGCGGGCAATCTGCAGTCGCGGTTCGCCGCGACCGACCTCGCCGCACCACAGCATCGCGGAAGGGATCTCTCGATCGTGGTCTGGGCGACCACCATCGGCGGTGTCGCTGGGCCGTTGCTGCTGGGGCCGGGGGAGATCGTCGGGGCGGCGATCGGCATGCCGCCACAGACCGGTTCCTACGCCTTCTCGTTCGTCGCTCAGTGCGTCGCGCTCGTCCTGTACCTCGTGGCGCTCCGCCCCGACCCGCTTCTGGCAGCGCAGCGGCTCGCCTCGGCGGCCGCGAAGGCGACGGGCGCCGTCGTCGCCGACCGACCTGTGGTCGCGCGCTACGCGATGTTCGCGGTGGCCGGTTCGCACGTGGTGATGGCCTCCGTCATGGCGATGACCCCTGTCCACCTCGCCCACATGGCGCACGGTGCTCACGGCATGGCGCCCACCCCGGCCGATGTCTCGGCTCTCGTGGGCATCACGATCGCCCTGCACGTCGGAGGCATGTACGCGCTGTCGCCCGTCTTCGGCATCCTCGCCGACAGATGGGGCCGGCTGCGCGTGGTTCTGCTGGGGCAGATCCTTCTCGGCGGGGCGCTCGCGTTCGCCGTCTTCGCGAACGATCGGGAGTGGGGCGTGATCGTCGCTCTCATCCTGCTGGGACTCGGATGGAGCGCGGCGACGGTGGCAGGGGCCGCGCTGCTGACCGAGTCGAGTGCCCCCGAGATCCGCACGCGCAGGCAGGGCCGCAGCGATTCGCTGATGAGCCTCTCGGCCGCAGCAGGCGCTGTGCTCGCGGGTGTGGTGCTCGCGAACTTCCAGTACGCAGGGCTCGGGATCGCGGCATCGGTGATCGTCATCGCCATCGTCGCGCTGTCGCCGCTCGGCCGCTCGCGCGGATGAAGGACTGGGCGGGCACCGGGCGCGCATACGCCGACTCCTACGCGTCGCTCTGCGTCGGGACCGCGGAGGCCCTGCTCGGAGCGTTCGGAACCCATGGGGAGCGGACGCTGCTCGACGTGGGGTCGGGCACGGGAATGCTCACGGCCGCATTCACCGATGCCGGCTGGGATGCGACCGGATGCGAGCCCGAGCCGACGATGCGAGACGTCGCGCTGCGCGAGCATCCCGCGATTCCGGTGCACGACGGAACGCTGCCTGACCTGCCTTTCGAGGACGGCCAGTTCGACGTCGTCGTGGCGAACTTCGTGCTGAACCACGTCGCCGACCCCCGAGCATCCGCGGCGGAGCTCCTCCGCGTCTCCGCAGATCTGGTGTCGGCGACGATCTGGACGAACTCGCCCACCTGGCTCTGGCGGGAGGTGTGCGAGCGTGCGGCACTCATTCCTGCGACGGGGGAGCGACTGCCGCCGGAGAAGGACTTCGAGCGCACCGTCGACGGCTTCGCGAGGATGCTCGACGACGCGGGCTGGCCGCGCCCGCAGGTGTCTGAGATCACCTGGACGTGGTCGGCCGATGCGACTGCGCTGTGGGCGTCCGCCGAGGGAGGCGTCGGGGGAGCCGGTCAGTTCTACCGTGCGCTCGACGACACCGATCGGCGCTCGTTCCGCGCGGCCTTCGAGCTCGTGTGCGCCGAGCGGTCGATCGCCGGACGCCTGCCGCTGGCGCACTCTGCGGCGGTCGCCGTCGCGCCGCGAGGCTGAGACCGCCCAGGGCAGAATGCCCAGGGTTCCTCGGTGCCGCGACCGCCTCCGTGGACGCGGCACCGAGGAGCATCTGCATCGAGCGATCAGGTGTACCAGGTCGGCTCAGGCACCTCATTGCGCAGCACGTAGTCGCCGACCTCCCGCTTCTTGTACGCGATCGGGTCGTGCAGACTGTGCGTGCGCAGGTTGCGCCAGAAGATGTCGAGGCCGACCGAGTTGGCCGAGGCCCTGGCGCCGGTGAGCTCGTAGATCTTCGTGGCGACCTCCAGGCCGTCGTCGACGATGCGCAGCTTCCCCGCCGCGATGCGCACGGCGATCTCGCCACGTCGACGTGCAGCGAGTTCTTCGCGCGGGGCGTGCAGCACCGCACTGATCTCGGCGCCCACGGCATCGAGCAGCGCTTCGTCGGCCCACAGCTTCGATGCCAGCTCGCCATAGCCTTCGAGCAGATACCACTCGTCTGTCGCGTGCTGCTTGTCATCGCCGCCGTACGGCCACGGGCGGGTCACAGATCGCGTGTAGGCGGATGCCGTCTGGAGGGCACCCTGTGCGATGCCGAGGTAGAAGTTCGCGAAGGCGAGCTGGATGGTCGGCACGTTCAGAGTGTTGTAGGTCAAGGGGCGGAACACCCGGTCGACGAAGCCGGCTGCCGCCGACCAGGGGACTCGGACGTCGCGGATCTCGACCGAGCCCGATTCGGTGAGTCGCTGCCCCAGGTTGTCCCAGTCGTCTCCGAAGACGATCCCCTCCTGAGCCGTGGGGACGATCGCGAAGATGTGCGTCTCGGTGCCTTCGAGGACGCCTTCGAGGACGGTCAGGTCCGAGATCTGGCCGCCCGTCGAGAAGGACTTGCGCCCGGAGAACACGAGATCATCGCCGTCTTCGCGGATCACCAAGTCGGAGTCGCGCGGGTTGACCGCGCCGCCGAAGACGAAGTCGTTCGCGGTGTACAGCTCCTCGACCGCGGCGATCTGCTCTTCGGTTCCGACGAGACGGGCCGCCCACGCCCAGAGGTAGTGATACCCGAGGACCTGTCCGATCGACCCGTCGCCGCGGGCCACCGCCCTGATCACCTTGTAGGCGGTGTCCCAGCTCTCACCGGCGCCGCCGTGGGCGCGAGGGCCGAGCAGGGTGACCAGCCCCGAGTCCTTGAGCAGCTGGACCTCGGCCCGAGGGGTCGCATTCGCGCGGTCCCGCTCGACGGCATCCACCGCGAGGATGTCGGCCACCTCCTCGGCGCGGTCGATCCACTCGAGGCTGGTCTGAGGTCTTGGCGTGCCGCGCCAGCGATCGCTGAGGCCTGTCGTCACTGCATCCGTGATTGTCATGTTGTCACCCTTCCGGTTGGTCGATGCGGCAACGATAGGAGCGCGTCGGCGTCGAATGCGGGTTGTTACCCAGGGTGAGGGACTGTTACCCACGGTGACCCCTCCTGAGCGGCCCGCGACCGCTGGCGATCGGGGAGGTCGAGACGCCACCCGGCAACTAGAATCGAGGGGATATGGCTACCCCGCACCCCCTCACCACGACCGCCAGCGGCTCCGACGTACGCGTCCGCTTCTGCCCCTCGCCCACCGGACTGCCGCACGTCGGCATGGTCCGCACGGCCCTCTTCAACTGGGCGTACGCCCGCCACAACGGCGGGAAGATGGTGTTCCGCATCGAGGACACCGACGCCGCGCGCGACAGTGAGGAGAGCTTCCGCCAGCTCGTCGACGCTCTGACCTGGCTCAAGATCGACTGGGATGAGGGCGTCGAGGTCGGTGGGCCGCATGCCCCGTACCGCCAGTCCGAGCGTCACGACATCTATCGCGGCGTGATCGACAAGCTCCTCGCCTCCGGCGCCCTGTACGAGAGCTTCTCCACGGCGGAGGAGATCGACGCCCGCAACGAGGCGGCCGGACGCGCGAAGCAGCTCGGCTACGACAATCACGACCGGGATCTCACGACCGAGCAGAAGGACGCCTTCCGCGCGGAGGGTCGTCAGCCGGCACTCCGACTGCGCGTGCCTGACGAGGACCTCACCTACGTCGATCTGATCCGCGGTGAGGTGACCTTCCCCGCCGGTTCCTTCCCGGACTTCGTGGTGGTGCGTCCGAACGGGATCCCGCTCTACACGTTCGTGAATCCCGTCGACGACGCGCTCATGGGCATCACGCACGTTCTGCGCGGCGAAGACCTGATGCCCTCCACGGCTCGTCAGCTCGCGCTGTACGCGGCCCTGATCGACGCCGGCGTCACCACGTTCGTCCCGCGGTTCGCTCACATGCCGCTCGTGCTCGGCGAGACGGGTAACAAGAAGCTCTCCAAGCGCGACCCTCAGGCGGATCTTTTCCTGCACAGGGATCGCGGATTCATCCACGAGGGTCTCCTGAACTATCTGGCGCTGCTCGGCTGGTCCATCGGTCACGACCGCGATGTCTTCACGCTCGAGGAGTTCACCGAGGCGTTCGACATCGTGGACGTCAACCCGAACCCGGCTCGGTTCGACCAGAAGAAGGCCGAGTCGATCAACGGCGACCACATCCGCAAGCTCGACGAGAAGGACTTCGCCGAGAGGACGATCCCGTACCTCGCGGCCGCCGGCCTCTTCGACGAGCCGACTCACGAAGAGCTCGTGCTCGCCTTCCGGGTCGCCCCGCTCGTGCAGGAGCGCGTGCAGCTGCTCGGCGACGTGCCCGGCATGGTCGGCTTCCTCTTCTCCGACGACGTCTCGTATGACGCCGACGCGCTCAAGGGGCTCCCTGCGAACGCCGGCGAGGTTCTCGACGCGTGCGTGGTGGCTCTCGAGCCGGTGACCGACTTCACCCCCGAGAAGATTCAGGAGGCTCTCGCAGCGGCGCTCGTCGAGAGCCTCGAGCTCAAGCCGCGTGTCGCCTACGGTCCTCCGCGTGTCGCGATCACGGGGCGCCGCATCTCGCCGCCGCTGTTCGAATCCATGGAGCTCCTGGGCAAGGACGAGTCGCTGCGACGGCTCCGGTTGCTGTCGGAGTTCCTGGCCGGCTGAGACGGCCTGGTCGACGAGGGAGAGTCGCCGATGAGTGCTCTCCCTCGTCATCCCCGCCCGCGACGCGCCCGGACGAACGGCGGCGTTTTGGCATTAGGGCCGCGGCTCGGGTAAGCTTGACTCTCGGTGCGAGACTCCGGTTTCGCCCTTGGGGTATGGTGTAATTGGCAACACGGCGGTTTCTGGTTCCGTTGTTCTTGGTTCGAGTCCAGGTACCCCAGCAAGACAAAAACCCCCGCTCAGGCGGGGGTTTTGTCGTTACTGGATGCGTGCCTACTCGCACTCTCCGATGAACCCGAGGTAGCACACCGCTTCGTGCGTGACGGCCGGCTCGTAGTCGTCGTTCGACACCTGACGTGTATCGATCTCAGGCGTCCGGTGAAGGCTGCCATAGCTGCCGAGCGTGGCCACGAAGTAGCCGTCGCCGTCCTGCGCCTTCATCTCGTCTATCGCCGCGATGTACTCGGCGCACAGGCGGGTCGCGCTCTCGGTGAGCTCGACATCGACGCAGGCTGCCGTGTAGGTCGCGACCATGAGGTTCGTGCAGTCCGTCCAGTCCTGGTTCACGCTGCAGGGGTTCACGTCGTCCATCGTGACGTCGTAGCGCCCGGTCTCGTACTCCTCGCTGCGGAAGGTCTCCGGCTGCTCGGGTACATCGGTCTTGGTCCAGTGTCGCGCCGTGGCGAAGGCGAAGATCACGACGATCGCGGCGATGAGAAGGAGCGCGCCCACGATCGAGAGCGCCACCCAGAGACCGACACGCCTCTTCTGACCCGGAGGGCCGTCGGGCGCGGCCGTGTATCCCGGGTACACCGGCGGGCCTGCTGGCGCCGGGGCCTGCGTGGCGTACACGGGCGCCGTGTCGTATGCGGGAGGAGGTGCGTCGTACGCCGGAGGAGGTGCGTCGTACGCCGGAGGAGGTGCGTCGTATGCGGGGCCCGTGGGCGGCGGGGGAGCGGTCGGCTGGGTCGACACCCAGTAGGCGTACCAGCTCTGAGCGGACGCGGTGTCGTCGGCCACCTGGCGGGCTTCGAGGTCGGTGAGCTGCAACCCGAGTGGGGCGCGCAGATCTGCACGGGTCAGGGACGCACGGAACTCCTCGAATGACATCGCCATAGTCACGAGGATGGCAGACCATCGGGTACCCGGACAATCCGATCGGCGCGATGCCGCTGCCGACGGAGCATGCCGTCCGGAGGAAGATATCGCCTAGCAGAGCGCGCCCGTGTCGCGCCATGCCCTTCACTGCCGTCGCCGGGCCGGGCATCGTGATCGCAGATGCCCGACGCGGCATGACAGGGAGGATGCCAATGGCACTCACGAGAGTCGTCCCCGGCGAGACGCCAGGAATTCGACGCGTGCGGTCGGGCTCCGGCTTCCGGTACGTCGATGCCGGCAACACGCCCGTGGCCGAGGCCGATCGAGAGCGCATCCGGGACCTCGCGATACCTCCCGCGTGGAAAGACGTGTGGATCGCCGCCGACCCCCTCGCTCACATTCAGGCGGTCGGCACAGACGACGCGGGCAGACGTCAGTATCTCTACCATCCCCTCTGGCGCACCGGCAGAGATCAGCGCAAGTTCGCCCGGGCGCTCAAACTGGCCGAGGCGCTGCCCGCCGCCAGGGCGAAGGTCACCCGTGCCATCGGTGAACCGGGACTGACACGTGAACGCGCCCTCGCCGTCTCCTTCCGGCTGCTGGACGACGCTGCACTGCGCATCGGCTCGGAGCGCTACCTGGTGAAACACGGCAGTCGCGGCCTGAGCACGCTTCGGCGACGGGACGTGCGGATCGACGGGAGTACGGTCGCGCTCAGCTTCCCGGCGAAGAGCAAGCAGCTCGCCTCGATCGAGATCACCGATGCGCCGCTCGCCGAGGCGCTGTCGGAGTTCGCCGTCGGTTCGCCGAAGGCTCCGCTGCTCGCCTATCGCAAGGGCCGTCGCCGGGTGCGCCTCACCTCGAGCGAGGTCAACGACTATCTACGGCAGGTGGCGGGATCGTCGTTCACCGCGAAGGACTTCCGCACGCTGCACGGTACGATCCTCGCGGCGGACGCGCTCGCGCGGATCGGCCGACTCGAGACGAAGACCGATCGACGGCGCGCCGAGCGCCTCGCTGTGCAGGCCACGGCGTCGGCGCTCGGCAACACTCTCGCGGTCGCCCGAGGGAGCTATATCGATCCGCGGGTCTTCCGGCTCTACGCGCGCGGCCGCACTCTCGACCTGTCGGTGTCGCCGGAGACTGCCATCCGCAAGCTCCTCGGGCGGTGAGGGGCGTCAGCTCTCGCGAGGGTAGGTGTAGAACCCCTCGCCCGTCGCGACCCCCAGCTTGCCGTGGTCGATGTACTGCTCCTTGAGCAGGTCTGCGAAGCGCTGCTGCTTCTCGCCGCCCATGCGCGAGATGTTGTAGGCGGTCGTCAGACCGACGATGTCGTAGATCTCGAAGGGGCCTGCCGGCGCGCCCGTGCCGATCCGCCAGGTCGCGTCGATGTCCGCGGGCTCGGCGATGCCGTCGACGAGCAGCTCGGCCCCGGCCTGGAGGAAGGGCACGAGCAGCGAGTTCAGCAGGTAGCCCGCCTTCTCCTTCTTGATCTGGATGGGGACCATCCCGATCTGCGTCGCGAACTCGACGACCGTCTCGTAGACGGTGGGGTCGGTTGCGGGGGTTCCCATGACCTCGGCGGTGTTGTGCGACCAGATCTCGTTCGCGAAGTGGAGGGCGAGGAACCGGTCGGGGCGACCCGTCGATTCCGCGAGCGCGCTCGGCAGGAGGGTCGAGGAGTTGGTCGCGAAGATCGTGGTCGCCGGTGCGGCGTCGGCGAGGGTCCGGTAGATGCTCTGCTTGAGTTCGAGGCTCTCGGGCACCGCCTCGATGATGAGGTCAGCCGCAGCGGCTGCATCCGCGAGGTCGGAGGTGAGCCGGATGCGGTCGATCGCGGCTTTCGCGCCGCCGTCAGCGGCATTCTCCACGCCGTCTGCGATGTAGCGCGAGGCGAGACCCTCGAGTCGTTCGGCCGCGCGATCGAGCGCGGACTGATCGATGTCGTATGCGACGACGTCGAAACCGTGGAAGGCGGTCTGGAACGCGATCTGCGATCCGAGCACGCCGGTGCCGAGAACAGTGATGTTCTTCATTTCTCTTCTTCCTCTGGTGGCCTTGTGGGCCGTGGTCAGGCTTGTTCGTCGCCGCTGTCGAAACGCCGGAGATCATGCGCGAAGCGCTGCACCTCGTCATCCGTCCACTGCGCGAGATGGGCGTCGATGACGTCCTGCAGCGATCGCAGTGTGCCGCGGAATGCCTCTTCGCCCTCGGCGGTCAGCTCGAGCGGTCGGCCGCGTCCGGAGTTCGAAGGGGCCTCCTGCACGAGGCCGAGAGACATGAGTGCGGACAGCTGACGTGAAACGGTCGAGCGGTTCAGTCGGAACATCCGCGCGATGTCCGTCGACCGGATCCCGGGCTGGTCGGCGATCGCCATGACGATGGACTGGTCGGTCATCGAGAGCGTCGGCTCTCCCGCGCGGGCGTCGACCAGGCCGCGCCGCGTGATGGCGACGAGCGACTTCAGGACGGCGGCGCTGTCGGTTCGGCGTTCGTCTGACCCAGTCTCATGTTGCATAGCGCAACTCTACGCTCCTCTGTTGCGTGAGGCAACGTACGTAGGTTCGGCAGGGCGGGAACGCGGATGAAAGGATGGAGGCATGGACACAGCCAATCTCTCCCGAGAGGAGACCGCGGCGCGATCCGCCGCCGTCTCCGTGCGCAGCATCCGCGTAGAACTCGACCTCACGGGTGCGCCGGAGCGGGCACGCAGCGGGTTCTCCACGACCACGACCCTGGATTTCACCGCGACGGCGGACTCGACCTGGGTGGACTTCATCGGAGAGAGCGTCGAGAGGGTCGTCGTCAACGGCGTCGACCGCGATGTCGTCTACGACGGGTCGCGCATCGAGCTGAGCGGCCTCGGGACCGAGAACGTCGTCCGTGTCGAAGCTGTCGCGAGCTACAGCCGATCCGGCGAAGGCCTGCACCGGTTCCACGACCCGGTCGACGACCGCACCTACCTCTACACGCAGTACGAGCCCGCCGACGCGCGACGGGTGATGGCCTGCTTCGAGCAGCCCGACATCAAGGCGCCCTACACGTTCGTGATCGATGCTCCGGCGGGTTGGCAGGTGCTGTCGAACCAGGCGGCGGTGCACGTCGACGCCGGCGTCGGCGTGCAACGTGTCGAGTTCGCTCCTACGCTTCCGATCTCCAGTTACATCACGTCCATCGCGGCGGGACCCTACGCTCGAGTCGACGGCGAGTGGCAGCGCGACGATCAGCGCATCGCGCTGGGCCTGTTCGCGCGACAGTCCCTCGCGCAGTACCTGGAGTCGGACGAGATCCTCGAGATCACCCGCCAGGGTCTCGATTTCTTCACCGACGCGTTCGCCTACCCCTATCCCTGGGGCAAGTACGACCAGATCTTCGTGCCCGAATACAACCTCGGCGCGATGGAGAACCCCGGCCTCGTGACATTCACAGAGTCCTACCTGTCGCGAGGGGCCGCCACGGATGCCCAGCGTGCCGCTCGCGCGAACACGATCCTGCATGAGATGGCGCACATGTGGTTCGGCGACCTGGTCACGATGAAGTGGTGGGACGACCTGTGGCTCAAGGAGTCGTTCGCCGACTACATGGGTTCGCACGCCTCGGCGGTGGCGACGCGCTTCCACGACGCCTGGGTGAAATTCGCTGCGAACCGCAAAGCGTGGGCGTACCAGCAGGACCAGTTGCCCACGACGCACCCGATCGTCGCGGACATCCCCGATCTCGAGGCGGCGAAGCTGAACTTCGACGGCATCACCTACGCCAAGGGTGCCGCCGTGCTCAAGCAGCTCGTCGCGTTCGTCGGCGACGAGGCGTTCTTCGAGGGCGCGCGGCGGTACTTCGCGGCGAACGCCTTCGGCAACACGACCCTCGACGACTTCCTCGTGCAGTTGAGTGCGGTCTCCGGGCGGGACATGACCGATTGGTCGCGTGCCTGGTTGCAGACCACCGGGGTCTCGACGCTGTGGGTGGAGCGGGATGCCGACGGCGGCGCCGCCGTCATGCAGAGCGACCCTCGGCCGCACCGCCTGCGCATCGGTCTCTACGATCGTGTCGACGGGAGGGTCGTCCGTCGCGATCAGATCGCGCTCGACATCGACGACGAGCGGACACCGGTCGTCATCCCGGCTGCGGATCTCGTGCTCCTCAATGATGACGACCTCACCTATGCCAAGGTGCGTCTCGATGACGCCTCTCTGGCGACGGTGCGGGAATCACTGTCTTCGCTCGACGATCCTCTCGCCAGGGCTGTCATCTGGTCATCGCTCTGGAACGCCACCCGCGACGGCGAGCTCGCGGTCGCTCGGTACGCCGAGATCGTTCGTGCCCACGCTCCGCGGGAGTCGAACATCGGCCTTCTCGCCGGCATCCTCGCGAATACGCTCTTCGCGATCCGCAACTACGCGAGCGATGACGCGCGACAGCGTGAGTTGACAGCATGGGTCGAGACCGCGTGGACTGCGCTCCAGGCATCCGATGCCGGCAGCGATGCACAGCTCTCCTGGGCGCGTGCGCTCGCATCGGCATCAGCTTTCGACGACGTGCGTGCAGACGACATCCGCGCGATCCTGCATGGCGATGCCCCCGACGGGCTCACGATCGACCCGGATCTGCGGTGGCAGCTCCTCACCGCCCTCGTCACCACGGGACACGCGGATGCCGATGCGGTGGCCGCGGAGCTGGAGTCCGACGACACGGGCAGCGGACGCACCGCTGCCCGCAGGGCCCTGGCCTCGCGTCCCGAACCGGACGTCCGGGCTGCCGCCTGGGACGCGGCGTGGAACGACGGATCGCTCAGCAACGATCATCTCGACGCGGTGATCGGCGGGTTCCGAGCCGGAGGACGCCGCGATCTCATCGAGAGGTTCGATGCCGAGTACTTCGGGCGGATCGGCGATGCGTGGGCGACACGGAGCATCGAGCTGGCGCAACGCCTCGTGGTCGGACTCTTCCCCGCCTCGCCCACACTCGATGCCGTGGATGCGTGGCTCGCGGACAACGACACGGCGCCCGCCGCTCTGCGCCGAATCGTCATCGAACAGCGCGACCACCTGGCTCGAGCTCTGCGCGTTCGAGCCGCGCAGAGCTAGTCCTCTTCGAGCGCGTCGGCCGTGCTCACTCCGACGGCGAAGTACTCGGGCCTGTCATCGCTCTGAGTCATCAGGACGAGGGCGATGTACGCCGCCCAGCCTCTCGCGCGGGTCCAGGTGGCGTCGTCGTAACGCTCCCTCGTCGCTCGCCGGAATGCCTCTCGGCCGCAGGCGTCGAAGAGCATCCAGGCCGAGGCGAGGTCGTAGGCGGGGTCGCCGACCGTGACATCGCCGAAGTCGATGAGCGCGGTGAGCGTGCCGTCGGCGACGAGCACGTTGCCCGGGTGCAGATCGCCATGGATCCAGACCTGCTCCGATGCGGGCGGCGCTGCGAGTGCCGCGGCCCAGGCGTCGCGCAGTGCCGTCCGGCGGTCGAACGCGTCCAGACGTGGCCGAATGGCGGCGTCTCGAGTGGACAGGGCGCGTCCGCGCACCGGGTTGCGGGGAGCATCGACCGGCGCGGCGACGTGCAGCGCGCGCAGGGCGTCCGCGAGTCGGGGCGCCCAGGTCGCGTTGTCCGGGCGGGAGGACGCGAGCGCCGTCGTTCCGGGGATCCAGGGCAGAACGGACCAGGGTCGCGGAAAGTGCGCGCTCGGCTCGCCCACGATCACGGGGACGGGCGCACGGATGCCGACGGCGGCGAGAGCCGGGCCGATCGTGCGCAGGGCACGCTGCTCGTGGGTGATGAGCGGCACCGAGAGATCGCGTCGAGGCAGTCGCACGGCGAGTTCGGAGCCGAGGCGCCACATCGAGTTGTCCCAGCCGTCGGCGAACAGCCTCAGCGGAAGCTCGGCGAGGGCGGGGTCCGTGCTTCGGAGGAGATCTCGTACGCCGCCCTCGTCGAGCGAGTACTCGGCAGAGGGGGAGTCCGCCACGTCAGATGTCGAGCGAGTCGCCCGGTTCGAGTATCGAGAACTCGCCGCCGCCCTGCTCGGTCGCCCACTGCAGCCGCTGCCGGTGCATCGTCTTGCCCGCGACGGACAGCGTCATGTCGTGAGTGCCGAACGCCCGCCGTGGTTTCACGGCCAGGACGTAGTCCATGGCCTCGCCGATCTTCAGCCACGGCGCGCCGAGCGGTGCCGCGAGAGTGCCGACCTCGACGCCCTCGGGGATCGCGTACGAGTCGCCCGGATAGTAGAAGACATCGTTGATCAGCACGCCGACGTTCTCGACCACCGGCAGTGACGAGTGGATCACCTCATGCGTGCCGCCGAAGAAGCGGAGCGTGAACGCACCGACCTCCACCGTCTCGCCCGGAGCGACCACGGAGATGTCATAGCCGTCGGCCGCGCGCGCGACGCCCGCCGGGGCGTAGATCGGGGTGCCGGGGGCTGCGCGCAGGATCCGATCCAGGTGCTCGGGGGTCCAATGGTCGGGGTGCTCGTGAGTGATCACGACAGCGACGAGACCCGAGAGATCGTTCAGGGGAGAGGTGAACGAGCCCGGGTCGAGGAGAAGGACGTCATCGCCCTGCTGGATGCGAAGAGCGGCATGTTCGAATTTGGTGACGCGCATGAGATGAGTCAACTCCTTCAGGGGCGCCGTGGCAAACCCCTCGGCAGGTGCGCCACGCCCGGGATCTGAAGACCGCCCCGCTCGATTTGGCGACGTGAGAATCGTCGTGGCATACTTGAACAGTTGTCGCGGCACGGAAACGTTCCGCCAGACGGCCCCATCGTATAGCGGCCTAGTACGCTGCCCTCTCACGGCGGTAACGCGGGTTCGAATCCCGCTGGGGTCACAACAAGCGAAAGCCCTCGGTTCTCCGAGGGCTTTCGTCGTCTCCGCATCCATCATGTGGATCCGACGGCTGTACGCAGCGACATGCTCCGGAACGCGGGGTTGGCCAACGGCGCCACCATCGATGCCGTCATCGCTCCACCGAAGAGGGCGAAGGGAACCCAGAGCGCGGTGGTCGACGCGAGCAGACCGAACGCGGCCATCGCGAGCGGCATCAGGCAGTCGTCGCCCAACCGGGTGATGGAGCTCATGCGGCCGAGGTACGCGGTGTCGACGGTTGCCGAGAACGTGGCGCTGAGCAGCACCGATGCGTAGCCGGCGGTCGCACCGATGACGAAGGCAGCGACTCCGACACTCCACGCGGGACCCCAGCCGAGTGCGACGATGGCCATTCCCTGCAGCATTAGAGCACGGAATCCCGCGCGTGCCTCGCGCCGAGGCCGCCACCTGGCGACGGACACGGCGCCGATCGCCGCGCCGAGTCCCAACAGAGCTTCGAACAGCCCTACAGCCGGCGCGCCCCAGCCTTCGTCGTGTGCTCGGAGCGCGAGGCCGATCCCGACGGCCGGACCGACCGCGAGGTTGAGCCCCGAGAGGGCGATGACGAGCGTGCGGGTGGTCGGATGTGCGCCGAGGTGGGCGAATCCACCCGCGATGTCGCGAAGAGCGGACTGTCGGTCTGCCCGTGCGAGCAGGAACCGCGGTCTGAGCCAGATGGCGATGAACGCGATGACGACGGTGAAAGTCACCGCGTTCACCGCCGCGCTTCCGACGAGGCCCGCGGACGCGACGATCACACCGCCGACGGCCGCGCCGGCCATCGTTCCGAGTCGCGATGCGGTCTGCGACAGAGCGCCGTAGGACGGCAGGTCAGCGGCTCGCACGAGCTGGCGGGCGACGGTGCCCGCCGAGGGCTCGTAGAAGGCGTCGCAGACGCCGAATGCGATGGCGGCGAGGAGGAGCACACCCACGGTGGGCGGCGCGGAGAGCACCCAGAGCGCCACCGTCACGAGAACGCCCACCCGGACGGCGTTGAACAGCATCATCACTCGGCGCGCGTCCGCGCGGTCGGCGATCATGCCGCCGAACAGCAGGACGACCGCACGAGGCAGAGTGCCGGCGGCGACGATGAGTCCTGCGACCGCAGGCGAGGCCGTCTGCACGGCGGTCCACGCCAGCGCGATCGTCCACAGGGCGTCGCCCGCGTCCGAGAGCGCCTTGACGAGGATCCACGCATGCACTCGATGGTCTCGTCGGAACGCCGGCGGCTCGACGAGCTGCACAGGGTCTGCGGCGGTCATGGTGTCGTCGGGAAGGCGTGCGCGAAGAAGAAGATCGGTGTCCGCTGCTGCCCGTCTTCGAGATCGACCGAGTCGCGCCAGTCCTTCAGCGTCGCCGACAGCCTCGAGCTGAGGTCGCGCAGCTCGACCGGCGTCGCCCAGGCCGTGGTCTCGGTGTTCGAGGCGTCATAGCCGGCGACGGCCGGATCATCGTGCCGGCGCTGCCAGCGTTGGAGGCGCTCGATCTGCATCCGGATGCTCTGCCGTTGCGCTTCGCGCGCCAGAAGCGCGTCGGCGGGGGAGTCCGCGAAGTCTTCCGCCGACCAGGTCAGGCCGCGACGGGCGATCTTCCACCAGCTCGTGCGCCGGTCGCCCGACGGGTCCTCGGCGCGCTCGACGAGGCCCGCCCGCTCCAGCATGCGCAGATGATGGCTGATGCTGCCGACCTGCGCATCGAGCGACCGGGCGAGTGCCGTCACCTGCGATGTGCCGTACAGCAGCAGGTAGTCGTAGATGCGTCGGCGCAGCGGGTGGTGCACGGCGGTGACGACCGAGATGTCTTCCATGAACGTCACGTTAGAACCGGTTCCCGATTCTCACAAGAGTTCTTGTATACCCCGTAAATCCGAGATTTAACGGGTGATCTCAGCTGTCGGTACCCGCCGCGTCCGAGCCTCGACGACCGCGGCGTGCTCGGCGGACGCCCCATATGATCAGCACGACCAGCCCGGCCACGGCGAGCCACGGAAGCAGGAATCCGACAGAGACCACCAGGGCGTTCAGCGAGACCACGAGCCCGTTCCATCCCGCGACGAGCCCATCGGAGAATCCTGCGGGATCGGCCGTCGTCGGCGCGGCGGTGCGGGTCAGCTGCACCGAGAGACTCGACATCGCGACCTGGTCCTCGAGCGAGGCGAGCTGCTGCTCGTACGACTCGAGCTGCGCCTGACGATCGGTCAGCGCCACCTCCGCCTCGATGAGCTCCGCGACGGTGCCGGTCTGGGACATGAGCTCGCTGAGTCGCTGGACGGATGCCCTGGTCGCATCGATGCGCGCTCGCAGATCGATCGCGGTCGAGGTCACATCCTGCTGCGCGATGGAGGAGGAGAGCACCTCGCCGGATTCGGTGAGCTCATCGATGACGGCGGGAAGATCCGCCGACGGCACGCGGATGCTGATCCAGCCGTACTCCGAGTCCGCGGCGACAGGATCGGAGGAGGCGTCCACGGCAGGGGTCCCGCCGATCTCGGTGCTCTCGACGTAGCCGCCATGCGACTCTGCGAGTGCCCCGATGGCGACCGCGGCGTCCGAGACGTCCTTCACCTCCACCGTGGCGTTGGCCGTGGCGATGATCTCACGATCACCCGCTGCGACATCTCCGGCGACCGCGCCCGACTCGGCTGACTCGGTCAGAGCCGAGGGCGCGCTCTGGTCGACGGCGCCCGAGCGAGCGTCCTCGACGACAGTCACGCCCCCGCCGTCGGCCGAGCTCGTCGCCGAACCGCCGACCGCGGTGAGGATGGGCGGGGTGATGAGGACGCCGATGACGAACGCCGCGGCGATGCCGGTGCCGGTGAGCCACCGACCACGACGAACGCGACCGCGCTTCTCTGCAGGCGACTGCCGCGGCAGCTCGGCGGCGATGTCCTCGAACACGGCTCTCTCGATGCGCTCCACTGCGGCATCGGTGAGCTCGGGCAGTGGCTCGGTGGAGGTGTCGTTCATGCGTCGCTCGCTTCCTTCACGGCACCACGCAGTCGGGTGCGGACTCGGGAGAGACGGTTCCGGACGATGGCGTGGCTCACGCCGAGCTCCTCGGCCGCAGCCTGGTAGGCGTAGCCTTCCGCGGCGCAGAGGCGGAAGATCGCGCGATCGAGGTCGCTGAGGGTGCCGACCTCGGCCGCGATCCGCTCTGCGAGGTCCGCGGTGATCACCTGCTCCTCCACGCTGACCGTCGAGGGGAGGGTCTCATCGACCGCATCCGCGGTGTTGGCCTGGTCGCGTCTGCGCTGGCGCAGGCGGTTCGCGGCCTGGAAGCGGCAGATCGTCGCGAGCCACGGGAGGATGGAGTCTCCCTGCAGCTCGAACCCCGGCAGCTTCCGCCACGCCGTGACGAAGGTCTCCTGAGTCACGTCCTCGGCATCCGCGGCGGCGCCGACGATCCCGTGTGCGATCCAGTAGACCGGGCGGGCGTACGCGCGGTACAGCTCGCGGAAGGCGCTCTCGTCACCTGCCGCGGCCCGCGCCGCCACTCTCTGGTCACTCGTCTGCACTGGCATCCCGATTCCGTTCGGTGTCTCTCACCCAGGAAGTGTCGGTCGACGCCCCATCGTCTCAGATCGGTGCCGGCGGCATCCGCAAGCGTCTTCGACTCCGCTACCATTGCTGAGGCGAGAGGGAGTATCCCGCAAGCGCATCCACCGTCATCACGAGCACCGACATCGCTGCTCCGGTCGTGCGACGCACTCTGTGCGTGGGAGAGACTTTCGGCGTTTTTCCGACCCTCCCGAAAGGTGCTGTACGCCCTTGGAAATCCCTGTCTGGTTCGAGATCACCTCGATGATCGTCCTCACGATCATCCTGATCGGCGACCTGCTTCTGATCCGACTTCGTCCCCACATCCCCTCGACCAAGGAGTCGACCCTGTGGGTGGTGTTCTACGTCGGACTCGCGCTGCTCTTCGCGGTTCTTCTCGGAAACGTCGCAGGCTGGCGGAACGCCGGCGACTTCATCACCGGCTGGGCGCTCGAATACAGCCTCTCGATCGACAACCTCTTCGTCTTCGTGCTGATCATGGCGCAGTTCGCGGTGCCGCGACGCTTGCAGCAGCAGGTGCTGATGGTCGGCATCATCATCGCCCTCGTCCTCCGCGGAGCGTTCATCCTCGTCGGCGTCACGATCGTCGAGCACTTCTCGCCGATCTTCTACATCTTCGGTGCCTTCCTCATCTACACCGCGATCAAGCAGGCGATGCCCGAGGGCGAGCACGAAGACGATGTGAAGAAGGAGAACTTCATCGTGCGCCTGCTGCGGCGCCGCATCGACATCAGCGAGGAGTACGACGGCTCGAAGCTGCGCACGACCGTCGACGGCAAGCGCATGTGGACGCCGATGGTCATCGTGTTCATCACGATCGGCGTCACCGACCTGATCTTCGCGATCGACTCGATCCCGGCGATCTTCGAGATCACCACCAACGGGTTCCTCGTCTTCGCCGCGAACATCTTCGCGCTCATGGGTCTGCGCCAGCTCTACTTCCTGCTCGGTGATCTGCTCGATCGTCTGCGCTACCTCCACTACGGGATCGCGGTCATCCTCGGATTCATCGGCATCAAGCTGATCCTTCACGCGCTGCACGAGAACGAGCTGCCGTTCATCAACGGCGGTCAGCATGTCGAGTGGGTTCCCGACATCGACAACATGGTGTCGCTGGGCGTCATCGTCGTGGCGATGACCGTGGCCACCGTCGCCAGCCTCATCGCCTCGTCTCGGGAGAAGCGGGCGCAGCGGGTCGGCCCGACGGTCGAGTGAGGCGGTCGCTCTCCGCGGCGCCCGCGATTCCCGCGACGAGCAGGAGACGTGTCACTCCGCTGTCCAGAGCGCCTCGGCGTCGAGCGTGAGATCGATCACCTGACGCAGCAGAGCGCCCACCGTGGTGGACTGCAGCAGCGTGTACTGGTCGTATTCGCCCAGCGGCGCGATGGCGGCGAGCTGCCAGGCGGCCGCGAGCGGTTCTTCCGACAGCTCGGTGTCGGCGTCCCAGGGCGAGTCGGTGCGTGCCAGCACCCGGCGCACGATCGCCTCGGCTTCGGTGCGCAGGGGGGTGAGGGCATCGTTCCAGGTCAGCTCGGGCAGCGGGGTCACCTCTGCGCGCGGGTAAGGAGCTTCGTCCAGCCACTGCTCGACGGTGAAGCGTGCCGTGCCGACCGCCAGGGTGTGCAGCACCTGGGCATCCGCCGCCACGCTCACCAGGCGCGCCATCGTGCCGAATCCACTGCGGCGGTCGCCACCGCCGACCTCATGTCCGCGCTCGATGAGCACGACGCCGAACTGAGGGTCGTCCTCGTCGAGCAGCTGCCCGATCATGGTGAGGTACCGCGGCTCGAACACGCGGAGCGGGAGCGGGGTGTACGGGAAGAGCACCGACCCCAGCGGGAACATCGGTATTTCTGACATGGCCCCAGTCAACACCGTGCGACGTACAGTGAACAGATGCGCAGACCCCGCCCTCTGATGCCCTCGCCCGGTCAGGAATCCGTCTGGGACTATCCTCGACCGCCGAAGGTCGAGCCCGTGGCTGCGCGCATCACCGTTCGCCTCGGCGGCCAGCTCATCGCCGACACGCGCGACGCGGTGCGAGTCCTCGAGACGAGCCATCCTCCCGTGTACTACCTGCCGATCGCCGACTTCACCGCGGGCTCGCTCTCTGACGCGCCGGGCTCCTCGTTCTGCGAGTTCAAGGGAGCCGCACGCTACCTCGACGTGCGAGGTGGAGCGCAGACGGCGGCCGGGGCCGCCTGGAACTACCCGAATCCCTCTCGAGGTTTCGAGATGCTGGCAGACCGGGTCGCCGTCTATGCGGGTCCGATGGACGAGTGCACGGTGGGGGACGAGGTCGTCACACCGCAGCCGGGCGGGTTCTACGGCGGGTGGGTCACGTCGACGGTCGTCGGCCCCTTCAAGGGTGCACCCGGCACCCTGGGCTGGTGACCCTGCTCGCCTACGCGTCAGAACGCGCGGAGGTTCGCCTGCAGCCCTCCGTCGACGTAGTCCCGGCGCAGGATGCCCCGGCGTCGAAGAACGGGCACGAGTTCATCCAGCGTCCGATGCAGCGTGACGGGGTGGAAGTCGCCCCACAGCAGGACGCCGTCGTTGCCCCACTCGCCGAGCTCTTCGATCAGATCTGCGAACTCCTCGGCAGTGCCGACGAAACCCGAGCGATCGGAGATGCGGCCCGTCCGAGCGAGCGCGGCGAGATGGACTCGTAGAGGAGCATCGTCTCCGCGGTCGCCGATCAGGCGCTGGATGCTCCCGCGCGAGACGTGCTCGCCGAAGATCTCGAGGTCGAGTGGTCTGTCGAGATCGAGCGAGGTCAGATCCGTCTCGAGGTCGCTGGACTGCTTGCGTGCGATCTGCACGAGGGTCGCGTCGTCGGGATGCGCGGAGGCGGCGACGATTCGGTCGGCCTCCTCGGCGGATGATGTGATCACTGGCTGGATCGCGAACAGGATCTTGATGTCGTCCGGCGAGCGTCCGGCGGCGATCGCCGCATCGTGGATCTTCGCTCGATAGGCACGCACCGATGCTTCGTCCAGCGGCGCGAGGGCGAGCTGCACATCGGAGTTGGCGCCGGCGAATCCGAGGCCGCGGCCGGAGCCGCCGGGGGAGACGATCGACGGCTCCCCGTCGGTGAACGGCACGGCGTTCAACGGGCCGTCGAAGTCGAAGTGCGTTCCGCGGTGCTGCACGGAGCGCAGCTTCGATCCGTCGGCGAACACGTCGGTCTCGCGATCGCGGACCAGTGCACCGTCGTCCCAGCTGCGCCAGAGCGAGCGGATGCCGGCGAGCCATTCTTCGGCGCGGTCGTATGCCGCATCGTGCCCGAGCTGTTCCGCGGCGGAGAAATGTCGCGCACTGCCGGTGTCGGTCACCACGTTGAGCCCGAGGCGGTGGCCACTGAGGTGCTGAAGCGTGGAGAACTGCCGAGCCGCGGTATACGGCAGGTACGCCGCCGGGTTCACGGTGGGCACGACCCCGAGATGCCGTGTCGCCTGGAAGAGGTAGGGAGCGAGCAGCAGCGGGTCGTGCTTGGGGCCGCCGAAGGCATGGCGCACCCGGAGGTCGATCGTGTCGGGAGAGCCGAGCGACGGCGCGTCCTCGATGATGAGGAGGTCGAAGCCTGCCTGCTCGAGCGTGCGAGCCGCCTCCTGGTAGATCTCCGGACGGGTCCAGTCGTAGTCCCAGTCCAGCGACGGATAGCCCCACCCCTGCGGGCCGAAGCCGCGTGCCAGGAACCACCCGAAGTGCTGGGGCCTGGTCATGAGACGGCCTCTCGTGCGGGTTCCAGGACTCGGGCCAGGTCGCCGAGGAGGTCGGCGACGTCTTCGATGCCGACCGACAGCCGCAGGGTTCCCGGCTGCACTCCGAGGACGTCTCGCTCCTCGGGCGTGCGATGCGAGTGGCTGGTGGTCGCGGGGTGCAGCACCAGCGAGCGCACGTCGCCGATGTGGGTCATGTGCGTGAACACGTCGACGCTCTCGACGAAGTCGCGTGCGGCGTCGAGGCCCCCGCGGAGCGTGAAGGTGAAGATCGAGCCGTACCCTCCCGAGAGGTACCTCTCGGCGAGGCCGTGGTCGGGATGCGTGTCGAGGCCGACGTAGTCGACGCTCTCGACCGCTTCCTGCGCGGCGAGCCAGCGGGCGATCTCGAGGGCGTTCCGGGACTGCCGCTCGACCCGCAGACCGAGGGTCTCGGCGCCCTGTCCGATCAGGAACGCGTTGAGCGGCGACGGGGACGCGCCGAATCGCGGAGCGACGGACTCGCGCGCGTAGGCGATGCGCGCGTTGCCGCCATGACGCGAAGCCACGCTCGGGAACCCGCCGCGCCCCGGAAGAACGAGATGCGGAGCGTTGTGCCCCGCCTTCGCCTGGTCGAAGCGACCGTCGTCGAGGATCACGCCTCCGAGCACCGACCCGTGACCGGCGAGGAACTTCGAGGCGGAGTGCACCACCATGGCGGCGCCGTGCTCGAGCGGCCGGAACAGGAACGGCGTCGCGAGGGTGTTGTCGACGATGAGCGGGATGGCGAACTCGTCGGCGACCGCGCTCACCGCGGAGATGTCGAGGATGTCGTTGCGCGCGTTCGCGATGGATTCGCCGAACAGCGCCCGGGTGGTCGGGCGGATCGCACCCCGCCAGGCGCCGGGGTCGGCGATGTCGTCGATGAACGTCGTCTCGATGCCGAGGCGAGCGAGGTTGTCGAGCAGAAGCCCTCGCGTGCCTTCGTAGATGTGCGTCGAGGAGACGATGTGATCGCCCGCTCCGGCGACGGTCAGCAGTGCGGTGACGACCGCGGCCTGGCCGCTGGCGACGAGCACGGCCTCTGCGGCGGATTCGAGTGCGGCGAGCTGGCGCTCGACGGCGTGCACCGTCGGATTCCCCGTGCGCGTGTATCCGAACCCCGCGCCGGTGCCGAAGTGGTCGGCGGCGTGGTCGAAGTCGTCGAACTCGAAGCCCGCCGTCAGGTAGATCGGCGTCGCCCTCGACGATGCGGGCCCCTGATTCCGGGCCGCGTGGACCGCTCTCGTGGCGAATCCGGTGCTGTCGTCGGTCATGCGGGTGCCTCTCGAAGGTGTGGGTGACAGTAGCGTGTCACGCGGAGACTCCGGGCGCTGAAGCGGTGGTAATCTGACGTCATGCGGATCGTGCTCCTTCTTAGCGGCCGCGACGAGACCTCGTTCTGAGCCCCTCCTCGTCGCGGAGTCCATCGTGGGCCGAACCGCCAGCTTCAGGAGACACGCAATGAACACCCCCGCAGCAGACACTGCTCCCGTCCGTCCCAGGACCCTCGCCGAGAAGGTCTGGGACGACCATCTCGTCGTCAAGGGCGAGAACGGCGAGCCGGACCTCATCTACATCGATCTGCACCTGGTGCATGAGGTGACGAGCCCGCAGGCGTTCGACGGACTGCGATCGGAGGGGCGACCGTTGCGGCGCCTCGACCTGACGATCGCCACCGAGGACCACAACACGCCGACCTGGGACATCGACAAGCCCATCGCCGACCTCACGAGCCGCACGCAGATCGAGACGCTGCGCCGCAACGCCGCGGAGTTCGGCGTGCGTCTGCACTCGCTCGGCGACGCCGAACAGGGCATCGTCCACGTCGTGGGGCCGCAGCTCGGTCTCACCATGCCCGGCATCACGGTGGTCTGCGGCGACTCGCACACATCGACGCACGGCGCGTTCGGCGCCATGGCCTTCGGCATCGGCACGAGCGAGGTCGAGCATGTCATGGCGACGCAGACGCTGCCGCTGAAGCCGTTCAAGACCATGGCGATCAACGTCGAGGGCACGCTGAGGCCCGGCGTCACCGCGAAGGACATCATCCTCGCGGTGATCGCGAAGATCACCACCGGCGGCGGTCAGGGCTACGTCCTGGAGTTCCGCGGCAGCGCGATCCGGGCGTTGTCGATGGAGGGCCGGATGACGATCTGCAACATGTCGATCGAGGCCGGCGCTCGTGCCGGCATGGTCGCGCCCGACGAGACGACCTTCGAGTACCTGAAGGGTCGCCCGCACGCCCCGAAGGGGCAGGACTGGGACGACGCCGTCGCGTACTGGCGAACGCTGCCGACGGATGAGGGGGCGACGTTCGACGCCGAGGTCTTCATCGATGCCGATGAGCTCGAGCCGTTCGTGACGTGGGGCACCAACCCCGGTCAGGGCAGCTCGCTGTCGGCGGCGGTTCCCGACCCGGCAGAGATCGCCGATGCCAATGAGCGTGCCGCAGCCGAGCGGGCCCTCGAGTACATGGATCTGACGCCTGGCACGCCTCTCAAGGAGGTGCCGGTCGACGCCGTCTTCATGGGGTCGTGCACGAACAGTCGCATCGAGGATCTCCGCGCGTTCGCGTCGATCGTCGAAGGCAAGAAGAAGGCCGACGGCGTCCGCGTCATGGTCGTTCCCGGCTCTGCCCGGGTGCGGCTCGAGGCGGAGGCCGAAGGGCTCGACAAGATCATCAAGGACTTCGGAGCCGAGTGGCGATTCGCGGGGTGCTCGATGTGCCTCGGGATGAACCCTGATCAGCTCGCGCCGGGGGAGCGCTGCGCGTCGACCTCCAACCGCAACTTCGAGGGCCGGCAGGGCAAGGGTGGACGCACGCACCTGGTGTCGCCGCTCGTCGCCGCCGCGACCGCGATCCGCGGCACGCTGTCGAGTCCGAGCGACCTGAACGAGATGGCGGAGGTCTGACCATGGAGAAGTTCACCACCCACACCGGCATCGCCGCCCCGCTGAAGCGCTCGAACGTCGACACGGACCAGATCATCCCCGCCGTGTTCCTCAAGCGGGTCACGAAGACCGGCTTCGAGGACGCACTGTTCCACGGCTGGCGTCAGGATCCCGAGTTCGTGCTCAACCAGCCGGCTTTCCAGGGCGCATCGGTGCTCGTCGCCGGCCCCGACTTCGGCACCGGATCCAGCCGCGAGCATGCTGTCTGGGCGCTGCGCGACTTCGGCTTCGCGGTGATCCTGAGCCCGCGCTTCGCCGACATCTTCCGGGGCAACTCGGGCAAGCAGGGGCTCCTCGCCGCCACCATCTCCGAAGAGGATCTCGAGCGGATCTGGGCTGAGATCGACCGGAATCCCGGGGCTTCGATCACGGTCGACCTCGAGGCGCGAGTCGCGTCGATCGGTGAGATCCAGGCTGACCTCGGGATCGACGATTACACTAGATGGCGGCTCCTCGAAGGGCTCGATGACATCGGGCTCACCCTGCGCAACGAAGACAAGATCGCGCAGTTCGAGGCCCGTCGCGAGTCGTGGCGGCCCCGGACCCTTCCCGTTCAGCAGTGAACGGCGGGGCGGGGGAGCCGAGGGCGACCCCGCCCCGAATTCCGTTGAATGAAGTGAGGCTCCGAATGACGACACCTGTGCGCGACGCTCTTCCGGACGGAGTCCCCCCACTCACCGGAGACGTCCTCGCCATTCGCGGAGGGCGCCCGCTGCGCGGCCGCGTCGACGTCAAGGGCGCGAAGAACCTCGCGACCAAGGCGATGGTCGCGTCCCTGCTCGGAGAGACCGTCAGCGTGCTGCGCGACGTGCCGGCCATCAGCGACGTCGCGGTCGTCCGCTCGCTTCTCGAGGTCCATGGCGTGCGGGTCTCCGACGGCGATGAGCCCGGAGCTCTCGTCTTCGACCCCAGCGACGTCGAGTCGGCCCACTTCGAGGAGATCGACGCTCACGCGGGTGCCTCGCGCATCCCGATCCTCTTCTGCGGCCCGCTGCTGCACCGTCTCGGTCAGGCCTTCATCCCCGACCTGGGCGGCTGCCGCATCGGCGACCGCCCGATCGACTTCCATCTGGACGCGCTCCGCAAGTTCGGCGCCATCGTCGAGAAGCTGCCGAGCGGCATCCGCCTGTCGACGGGTGGTGCGCGCCTGCACGGTGCGAACATCCACCTCCCGTACCCGAGTGTCGGAGCGACCGAGCAGGTGCTGCTCACGGCCGTTCGCGCCGAGGGCACCACGGAGCTTCGCAACGCCGCCATCGAGCCCGAGATCATGGATCTGATCGCGGTGCTGCAGAAGATGGGCGCGATCATCTCCTACGAGCCGAACCGCGTCATCCTCATCGAGGGTGTCGAGACGCTTCGGGGGTACGACCACCGCTCGATCTTCGACCGCAACGAAGCCGCATCCTGGGCGTCCGCCGCACTCGCCACCGACGGCGAGATCTTCGTGGGCGGCGCGAAGCAGCAGGAGATGCTCACGTTCCTCAACGTGTTCCGCAAGGCCGGCGGATGGTTCGACATCAAGGAGGACGGGATCCTGTTCCGTCGCGACGGCGAGCTCAAGCCGGTCATCGTCGAGACCGACGTGCACCCCGGATTCATGACCGACTGGCAGCAGCCTCTCGTCGTGGCGCTCACTCAGGCCAAGGGCCGCTCGGTCGTGCACGAGACGGTCTACGAGAACCGTCTGGGCTTCACCGAGGCGCTCGTCAAGATGGGCGCCGACATCGTCGTGCACCCCCGCGGACTGCAGGACGGAGCCCGTCGTGTCCCGCGCCGGGACCTCGAGCAGGCCGCCGTCATCACCGGCCCGACGCCGCTGCACGCCGCAGACATCGTCGTTCCCGACCTTCGCGGCGGATACAGCCACGTCATCGCGGCGCTGACCGCCGAAGGCGAGTCGAGGGTGTCCGGAGTGGACATCCTCAGCCGCGGCTACGAGAAGTTCCTCGCCAAGCTCGATGCCGTGGGCGCCGACTTCGACGTCATCCGGTGACCCCGATGGGTTCCCGCTCGACGGAGACCACGCGACCGAGTGCGTTCTGGCCGGTCGCGGCGATCGCCGTGCCGCTGATCTCGCTCGTCGCGAAGCTCCGCATCACGGGAAGCGAGAAGCTCCCGCGTGAGGGAGCGTACGTTCTCGCCCCGAACCACTACTCCGAGTTCGATCCGCTCGTGGTCGCACTCGCGGTGTGGCGCATCGGTCGAGCTCCGCGCTTCATGGCGAAGGAGAGTCTCTTCAAGGTTCCTGTGCTCGGAGCCGTGCTCCGCGCGACAGGAATGGTCCCCGTGGCACGCGCCTCGTCGGCATCCGCGGCGAAGCAGACGCTCAAGCAGTCGGCCGAGCTCGTCGAGCACGGTCGCGGTGTGATCGTCTATCCGGAGGGCACGCTGACCCGCGACCCCGACATGTGGCCGATGCGCGGAAAGTCCGGGGCTGTCCGGCTCGCGCTGACCGACGGCATCCCACTCATCCCGATGGCCCACTGGGGCACCCAGCGGATCATGGGGCGTTACCAGAAGGGGCTCAGCCTCTGGCCGCTGCGCAAGCCCGTGGACGTCGTCATCGGCGATCCCGTCGATCTGTCGGACCTCCGTGGTCGTGCAGGCGAGGCATCTGCGCTGAACGAAGCCACCGAACGACTGATGCAGGCCATCACGGCGCTGCTCGAGGACCTGCGTGACGAGAAGGCTCCGGCCGAGCGCTGGAACCCGTCCGCCCATGGACAGAAGGAGACGGGTCGCCTTGACTCCTAAGCGCAACGCTCCCGCAGGACCACGCGTCGCGGTGATCGGTGCCGGAAGCTGGGGCACCACGTTCGGAAAGATCCTCGCCGACGGCGGGGCGCAGGTCACGATGTGGGCGCGCCGAGCCGAACTCGCCCACGAGATCGACGAGGCCAAGCGCAACTCCCGCTATCTGCCCGGCATCAACCTGCCGCGCACGATGTCCGCGACGCACGAGCTGGCGATCGCGCTCCGCGATGTCGACCAGGTGTACCTCTCGGTGCCGAGTCAGTCGCTGCGGGAGAATCTCAAGGCGCTTCGGCCGCTGCTCGCCGACAACGACGCCAAGATCGTCAGCCTGATGAAGGGCGTCGAGCGCACGACGGGGCTCCGGATGAGCCAGGTCATCGAGCAGGAGCTGCGCTGCGATCCCGACCGTATCGCGGTCGCCTCCGGGCCGAACCTCGCGCTCGAGATCGCTCGCGAGCAGCCCACGGCCGCCGTGATCTCCTCACGCAGTCGGGAGACCGCCGAGGAGGTCGCGCGCGCGGCACGTAACGGCTACTTCCGGACGTTCGTGAACACCGACGTGATCGGCACGGAGTTCGGGGGAGTGCTGAAGAACCTCATCGCGGTGGCCATCGGCATCGTCGACGGCGTCGGGTACGGCGAGAACACCAAGGCGTCGATCATCACCCGCGGGCTCGTGGAAATGACCGATTTCGCCGTCGCCAACGGCGCTCACCCTGAGACCCTGCAGGGACTCGCGGGCCTGGGCGACCTCATCGCGACATGTCAGTCCCCGCTGAGCCGCAACAACACGGCCGGGCGCCTGCTCGGCCAGGGATACAGCTTCCAGGACGTCGTGAAGCAGATGCAGCAGACCGCTGAGGGCCTCGCGTCCGTGGCGCCGGTGCTGCAACTCGCCCGAGAGTCCGACGTGCACATGCCCATCGTCGAGCAGGTGAAGATGGTGCTCGACGGCAAGATGAACCCCCGCGACATCGCACCCCACCTGACGACGGACGACGACACCCCGCAGGGTGAGAGGACCAACCATGGACAAGCAGACGGTGGTGGTGCTCTTCGGAGGGCGCTCCAGCGAGCATTCGATCAGTTCCGCAACGGCGGGCGGAGTGCTGGGCGCGATTGATCGCGATCGGTACGCCGTGATCCCGGTCGGGATCACCCGCGACGGCGCCTTCGTCCTCGAGGACGACGACCCGGCGAAGTTCCCGCTGGATGCCGCTCACCTGCCCGAGGTCGCCGACAACGGCACACGGGTGCTGTGGCCGGAACCCGGCGGAGACCGCAGCCTGCGCGTCGTGCGCACCGACGGCACCACCGAATCCCTCGGCGAGATCGATATCGTGCTGCCGATCCTCCACGGCCCGCACGGCGAGGACGGCACCATCCAGGGGTACTTCGACACCCTCGAGGTCCCCTACGCCGGCGGCGGGGTGCTCGACTCCGCACTGTGCATGGACAAGCACTTCATGAAGATCGCGCTGCGGGCCGCCGGTATCGCGGTGGCGGCCGGATTGACGGTGCGCGCGCGCCAGTGGGAACAGGATGCCGTCGCGATCCGCGACTCGGCGGCGGCGCTCGGCCTGCCGCTCTTCGTGAAGCCGGCTCGCGCGGGATCCAGCGTGGGCGTCTCGAAGGTCGAGAGCGCCGACGAGCTCGATGCGGCGCTGGCGATCGCGTTCGCAGAAGACGACAAGGTCCTGATCGAGGCGGGCGTGGTCGGCCGCGAGATCGAGGTCGCCGTGCTCGAAGGTGCCGACGGCGTCCGAGCGTCGCTTCCTGGCGAGATCGTGCTGACGACTCGAGGGTTCTACGACTTCGAGGGAAAGTACCTCGGCGGCGACGGCGTCGACGTCGTGTGCCCGGCGGAGCTCGATGATTCGGAGGTCGCGGCCATTCAGGATGCGGCAGTCCGTGCGTTCGAGGCGGTGGACGGGCGAGGTCTTGCGCGCGTCGACATGTTCCTCACTCCTACGGGAGAGCTGGTGGTCAACGAGCTGAACACGATGCCGGGATTCACTCCGATCTCGATGTTCCCGAAGTGCTGGGTGGCCTCCGGACTCAGCTACGGCGACCTGATCTCCGAGTTGATCGAGGCGGGCCTGCGCCGCTGACCCTCGACGGGTCAGCCTTCGGTCGATCCGTCGTCCGGGTTCTCCTCGGTGGGCACCCGGTCGGTGCAGCGTGCCGTGGCGGGCGCGAGGCCCGACTGGATGCTCGTGGAGAGGCTCTCGACGACCGTACGGAAGTCGATCTCCTCGCCACGGCGGATGATCACCTCGATGGCGGGCTCGCGACCGTACGTCACGAGGCGCTGCCGGTCTTCCTCCTGATCGAGAACGAGCCAGTCGACGCTGCCGATGGTCGTGCACACCTCTGTCGACGGCGCCGGCGGTTCGACGCCGCAGCGCAGCACGACGGTCGGGTCGCCCCAGGCTCCGGTCGCCTGAGCATCGGTCCACACCCGATCGAGATCGCCGACGGCGTCGGGGAGGAGCACGGACACCTCGGCGCAGGCCGGATCGTTGGCGTCCTCAGCGGGTTCGAGGTGGATCGTCGTCGAGCAGCCGGACAGTGCGGCGAGGAGGACCAGCGAGCCCGCGACGACGGCGAGACGGCGAGAGCGGGGCATGCATCCAGGCTACCTTTGACTGCATGTCCTCCCGACCTCGCGACGATGATCCGACCCTCGGCGAACTGTCGGAGGGGGAGATCCTCAGAGCGATCCTGGCGAGGACGGCGCGGGCCTCTCACACGCTCGTCGGACCCGGCGACGATGCGGCGGTGATAGCCGCTCCCTCGGGTTCGGTGGTCGCCACGACGGACACTCTCGTGCACGGCCCGGACTTCCGGCTCGCGTGGTCGTCGGGGTACGACCTCGGTTGGAAGGCCGCCGCAGTCAACCTCGCCGACGTGGCGGCCATGGGCGCGCGGCCGACGGCGCTCCTGGTGGCGCTGGCCGTTCCCCGCGACCTTCGACTGTCGTTCATCGAGCGCCTCGCAGACGGCTTCCGAGAAGCCTGCGCCGCACTCGCACCGGAATGCGCGGTGGTCGGCGGCGATCTCACGGTCTCGGACGTCCTGACCGTGGCCGTCACCGCGCTCGGCGATCTCGAGGGCCGGCCGCCCGTGACCCGGTCGGGCGCACGGGTCGGTGACGCGGTCGCGGTCGCAGGCGAACTGGGGCACGCCGCTCACGGACTCTCGGTGCTCTTCGGAAGGTTCCGCGAGGGGGAGGCGCCGGTCCCCGTCGATGCGTCCCTGCTCGCCCCGGGTGAGAGCGCTGCTCTGGCGGCTCAGCTCCGTCCATCGCCGCCGATCGGTCTCGGCCCTTTCGCTGCCACTGCGGGCGCGACCGCGATGATGGACATCTCGGACGGGCTCGCGCTCGACGCGCGACGGATGGCAGCGGCCTCCGAGGTCACCATCGCACTCGACAGCGCAGCCCTCGGCGACAGCCCCCAGCGAGCTCTCGCCGGTGGCGAGGATCACGCCCTTCTCGCCTGCTTCCCGCCGGGGATCGTGCCGGCGGGCTTCCGCGTCATCGGCACTGTCGTGCCCCGGGGCGAGCACGAGCTGCTGGTCGACGGCGCACCCGCGGATGTCAGCGGCTGGGATCCCTATCGCGACTGGGACTCGGCCTCGGGCTGAGACGACTCCGTCGCGGGAGTGGGCTCGGCCCACCAGAGGGCGGTGTCGCCGTAGGCCTTCTCGCGGATCAGCTCCAGTCCGGCCGCAGCGAGGTCGGGAGGGGTCGATCGCCGGGCGCGCTCGATGATCACGAGGGCGTCGGGAGTGAGAAGCGGCGCGAGCGTGACGAGGTCCGCCGTCATCGCCTCGTCGTCGAGGTCGTACGGGGGATCCGAGAACACGAGGTCGTACGGGCCGGAGGCGCGCAGCAGGAACGATCGGACGGTGCTCTGGTGCACCCTCGCGCTCGGCGCTCCGGCCTTCGCGACGGTGGCGGCGTTGCGGCGGACCACCGACGCCGCCTCTCGGCCGTGCTCGACGAGATCCGCGCTCGTCGCGCCGCGGCTGAGGGTCTCCAGTCCCAGCGCACCCGAGCCGGCATAGAGGTCGAGCACCCGCGCGCCGACGATGGCATCCGCCGACTCCAGCGCTCCGAAGAGCGACTCCCGCACGCGGTCGCTGGTGGGTCTCGTTCCCGCGCGGGGCACGTCGAGCCGCGCGCCGCGCGCTGTTCCGGCGATGATCCTCGTCACCCGTTCACGATACGACAGCTGCGGCGCACGTCGTGTCCGTGCGGCCTCCTAGACTCGGATCATGTCGCTCACGCTGGATTCGTCGCTCGAGGAGGCGCTGGGCGCCACGCCGGCGAAGTCTCTCGACAGAGCCTTCAGCATGAAGACGGTCGGCGATCTCGTGTCGCACTATCCCCGACGGTACGCGGATCCGGGCGAGCTGACCCCGATCCGTGAACTCCCTCTGGGCGAGACGGTGACGATCGTCGCCGAGGTGCTGTCCTCCAGCGCCAGGGCGATGCGCAACCGTCGTGGTGCGATGGTCGACGTCGTGATCGGCGACGGCATCGGCAAGATGTCTCTGACGTTCTTCGCGAAGAACCTGGGCGCGGCCAAGTGGCGCTCCGAGGACCTCGCGGTCGGACGTCGAGGTGTCTTCTCGGGCAAGGTCGGCGAGTTCAACGGCATGACGCAGTTCGCGCATCCCGAGTACGAGCTGTTCGACGACGAGGATGCGGCCAGACGCCGGGCGGACGCGCGCGCTGCCGTGCTGATTCCCATCTATCCCGCGACGTCGACGCTGCAGACGTGGCAGATCGCGAAGTTCATCACGCGGGCGCTCGACGGCCTCGGCGACGTGCCGGAGCCTCTCGCCCCCGATGTCCGCGCGCGGGAGGAACTTCTGACCGCCCGAGAGGCGCTCGAGCAGATTCACCGCCCGAAGACCCGCAACGACATCGATCCTGCGGTCCGCACCCTGCGGATGCACGAGGCGCTCACTCTCCAGACCGCCCTCCTGCAGCAGCGCGATGCGGTGCGATCGCTGTCGGCGACCGCGCGTCCGTCGAAGCCCGGTGGGCTGCTCGAGCGCTTCGACGCCTCGCTGCCGTACGACCTCACGCCCGACCAGAAGACGGTCGGCGAGCAGGTGGCGAGCGACCTCGTCGCCGCCTGGCCGATGAATCGTCTCGTGCAGGGCGAGGTCGGGTCCGGGAAGACCCTCGTCGCGCTGCGCGCGATGCTCCAGGTGGCCGAGTCCGGCGGTCAGGCGGCGCTGATCGCCCCGACCGAGGTGCTCGCAGGGCAGCACCTGCGATCGATCGCGAAGATGCTCGGGCCGCAGATGTCGCCGCTCGTGATGCCCACCCTGCTCACCGGTCAGATGCCGGCCGCCGAGCGTCGCAAGGCTGCGCTCCGCGTCGCCTCCGGACAGGCGCTGATCGTCGTGGGCACGCACGCGCTGCTCGGCGAGAAGACGACCTTCGCTGATCTCGGCCTCGTCGTCGTCGACGAGCAGCACCGGTTCGGAGTCGAGCAACGAGAGGCGCTCCGCGCGAAGGGGTCCAGCCCGCACGCGCTGGTTCTCACCGCGACCCCGATCCCGCGGACGGTCGCGATGACGGTGTTCGGCGATCTCGACACCTCCGTGATCCGCACGATGCCCAAGGGACGAGCCGGAATCGAGTCCTTCGTCGCTCCGCTCGCAGAGCATCCCGGCTGGTTCAATCGAGTCTGGGAGCGCGCTGCCGAGGAGATCTCTCAGGGCCGACAGGTGTTCGCGGTATGCGCGGCGATCGACACGACCAAGAAGACGGCGGAAGCGGGGGAGCAGCCCGTGATCCCGCCCGAGGGTGCGTCAGGTCCTCGCTGGGGCGTGGTGCAGCTCGATGAGGCCCTGGCGACGCACCCCCGGCTCGGGAACGTCCGACGGGCCGTGCTGCACGGTCGCATGCCGTCCGACGAGAAGGACGCCGTCATGCAGTCCTTCGCGCGCGGCGAGATCGACCTGCTGGTGGCGACGACCGTGATCGAGGTCGGCGTCGACGTCCCGAACGCCTCGACCATGATCGTTCTCGACGCCGATCGGTTCGGGGTGTCGCAGCTGCACCAGCTGAGGGGCCGTGTCGGTCGAGGAGGCGTTCCAGGGCTCTGCCTGTTGGTCACCGAAGCCGAAGAGGGGTCAGTGGCGCGCGAACGCGTGGACGCGGTGGCAGCGACTCTCGACGGATTCGCTCTCGCGGAGGTCGATCTCGAGCTCCGCGGTGAAGGTGACGTGCTCGGTGCCGCACAGGCTGGAGCTCGGTCCTCCCTGAAGCTGCTGCGGGTCGTCAAAGACTCGGGCCTGATCGTCCGAGCCCGGGAGCTCGCGGAGGGCATCCTCTCCGATGACCCGGATCTGCGGGCGAATCCCGGACTCCGCTCGGCGATCGAGCGACGCGTGAGCGACGACGACCGGGCGGCACTCGCGAAGAACTGACCGCGGCATCGCGTGCTTTAGGCTGGGGGCATGAGCAGCCGGATCGCCGTCGTCCCTGGATCGTTCGATCCGCCGACCCTGGGTCATCTCGACGTGATCCGTCGCGCAGCCAAGCTGTACGACGAACTCCACGTGCTCGTGGTGCACAACCCCGGCAAAGAGGCGCTGCTCCCGATCGCTCAGCGGATGTCGCTGCTCGAGCAGTCGATCGCTGAGGACGGGATCGGCGACAACGTCGTCGTGGGCTCCTGGAGCATGGGGCTGCTCGTGGACTACGCCCGCGACGTCGGTGCGGGAGTTCTCGTGAAGGGCATCCGTTCGCAGATCGACGTCGCGTACGAATCCCCGATGGCGATCGTCAACCGTCACCTCGCCGACATCGAGACGGTCTTCCTCCTGCCCGACCCCGCGCATGCCCTGGTCTCCAGCTCCCTGGTCCGTCAGGTGGCCGGCCTCGGCGGTGACGTGTCGCCGTTCGTGCCTCCGGCGGTCGCCTCCTTCCTCGACACCGGATCACGCGGGATCTGATTTCCGGAGGCGCCGTCTCCACACAGCGCGGAACCAGCCTCCATCCCGCAGGAGCCGGTACCATTGCCGGGTGCGTTCCCGAATGAATGGTCCCTTCGTCCTGCCCGTCCGTGACATCGTCCGCAAGCCGGGCGAGATGCGCGAGCACGAGTTCTCGGTGACCCTCGGCGAAGGCTGGGGAGAGGGAATCGTCGCGTATGAAGCCGGTTCTGCGCTCGACCTGGACGTGCGTCTCGAGTCGGTTCACGAGGGCATCCTGGTGTCCGGAACCGCCGATGCTGAGTACTCCGGCGTATGCGGAAGATGCCTGATCGACATCACCCGGCCCGTCGAAGTCGAGTTCCAGGAGCTTTTCGCGTATCCTGGTGAGGAAGAAACTGACTTCGAGGTTCAAGACGACCACGTGGATCTTGAAACTCTAGTCAGGGATGCGGCCGTATTGGCGCTTCCATTTCAGCCGGTGTGTCAGCCGGATTGCCCCGGGCTCGACCCGGAGACGGGCGAGAGGCTGACCGCGAGCACCGGGACGGAGCAGGTGGCTCCCATCGATCCTCGGTGGAGCGCGCTCCAGCAGATCACAGACCAAGACGGTGAGGCACAGAGCCGAGCCGCCGAGAAAGAAGAGAGCTAGTCATGGCTGGTAACCCCCCGAAGCGCAAGGTATCCCGTTCGAACACCCGCTCGCGCCGCGCGCAGTGGAAGGCGGCGCCCGTCGCACTCGTTAAGACCATCGAGAACGGTCAGGTCGTCTACAGCCGTCCTCACCAGGCCAAGGTCGTCACCGACTCGCAGGGCACCGAGCTCTTCCTCGAGTACAAGGGTCGCAAGGTCGCCGACGTCTGAGTCGCGACTTCACGATTGTGACTGAGGTCCCTGGGGGGACGAGACCGCTCCCAGAGAAGCTCCGCGTCGATATCGACGCGGAGCTTCTGGAGTTGGCGCTCACCCATCGCTCCTATGCCTACGAGCACGGCGGCATCCCCCATAACGAACGTCTCGAGTTCCTCGGCGACTCCGTTCTCGGACAAGCCGTGACGGTGATGCTCTTCACGACCCATCCGGGGCTGGATGAGGGGGAGTTGGCCAAGCGGCGCGCGAGCGTCGTCTCGACGGTCGCTCTCGCCGAGGTCGCGAGAGCGATCGATCTCGGCAGCCATCTGCTGCTGGGACGCGGTGAGGAACAGACGGGCGGTCGCGACAAGGACTCGATCCTCGCCGACACGATGGAAGCCGTGATCGGCGCGACGTATCTGTCAGCGGGTCCTGAGGCGGCGACCGAGCTCGTGCTCCGGCTGACCGCGCCGCTCCTCGCCGACCCCGAGCGCTACGGCGCGGCGATGGATCCGAAGACGAGCCTGCAGGAGCTGGCTGCGCGAGTCGGTGCGACTCCGCCCCAGTACTCGGTGGAGGCGAGCGGCCCCGACCACGATCGTCGATTCCTCGCAACCGTGGTCGTCGGCGATCTGGCGATGACCGGCAAGGGCAGCAGCAAGAAGACGGCAGAGATGGCCGCCGCGCTCAGCGCGTGGCGACTGCTCAACGAGCGTGCCTGAGCTTCCCGAGGTCGAGGTCGTCCGGGCGGGTCTCGCTCCCGCGGTGATCGGCTCGCTCATCACGGCCGTGAGCGTGTTCGATGAACGAGCTCTCACACGGCATGCGGCCGGGCCGTCCGACTTCGCCGCGCGCCTGGAGGGACGCAGAGTCACTGCAGCCGACCGACGGGGCAAGTTCCTCTGGCTGCCGCTGGACACCGCTGATTCCGCGTTGATCGCGCACCTCGGAATGAGCGGACAGATGCTGCTGCGCGCGCCGGACGCCGAGGCGGAACGCCACGAGCGCATCCGGATCAGCATCGAGCATCCTCGTCATGGCGAGCTCGCGATCGTCTTCGCCGACCAGAGGACTTTCGGGTCGTTGGCGGTCGACGGTCTGGTGCCGGACGGACCGACGTGGATCCCGACTCAGGTCGTGCACATCGCCCGTGATCCGATAGACCCGCTGTTCGACGACGATCGCTTCCTGCGTGCACTCCGCACACGCGGCAGTGCGATCAAGCGAGTGCTGCTCGATCAGCAGACGATCAGCGGCGTGGGCAACATCTATGCGGATGAGGCGCTGTGGGCGGCGCGCATCCACCCGGCGACGCTCGCGAGTGCGCTGTCGACGCAAGCGAGCAGGCGCCTCCTCGCCGAGATCAGAGTGGTGCTCGTGAAGGCCCTTGCAGAGGGCGGCACGAGCTTCGACTCCCAGTACGTCAATGTGAACGGTCAGGCAGGCTACTTCGCCCACTCGCTCAACGCGTACGGTCGAGGCGGACAGCCGTGCCCGCGCTGCGGCACTCTGATCCGCCGGGAGGCTTTCATGAACCGCTCGAGTCATTACTGTCCGCGCTGCCAGCGGCGTCGCTGAGACTCACACCATCTCGAACGACCGGGCGAGCAGCGGCCGCGTCGCTCGAGTGCTCATCCAGACGATTCCGATCCCCACAACCAGTACGAGCGCGATCGTGAGGAGAGACTCGGGTGCCGCGACCAGGGCGATCCCCAGCAGCGGGAAGACCAGCACGCCGGCACAGGTGGCCGAGCCGATCGCGGTCACGAGGAGTGGAGAAATGATCGCCCGGCGGCGTGCGCTGTCGACGATCGCGAGCGGCACGCCCAGCCGGTGCAGACTCCGGTGGAGTTCCTGCTGATCGAGAACGGCCGCGGCTTGATTGACCCCCACGGACGCCGCGACCATCAGGAATGAAGCGACGAGGGTGATGACGAGGCCGGTGCGCATGTCCGCGGCGAGGGCCGCATCCGCGGACGTCGTGTCGCCGCTGTTCATCACATTCATCAGGGAGACTCCGGTTCCTGCGAACACGGCCATGAAGCTCGCCATCGCGATGCCGCTCGCCTGACGCCACGCGGCTTTGGGGGAGTCCAGCACCAGACGGGCGGCGAGCAGCCGATCTGCGTGCTCGGCCTTGCGCAGCTGACGGCCGGCGGCGACCTTCAGGGCCCATGGTCCGATCACGTTGAGCACCGCCAGGGAGACGGCGAACAACAGGGCGAGGACGGTGATGGTCGCCGCGAGTCCTGCGACGGACGGGAAGACCGTGACAAGGACGAACACGAGCGCAAGAACGGAGACTGCGATGATCGCGCGGAACCAGTGCGCGGTGGAGACGGTCGTCCGCAGGCGCACGCCGAGGGGCGAGATGATCACGCGCCGGAGCCCCAGCACAGCACTCGCTGCCGCCACGAGAAGGACGCCTCCCACGACGGCGAGAACGCTGAAGGGCGAGAGCATGATCGCCTCGACGCCGAGAGCCGTGCCACGGAACGGGATGAGTCCGACGAGAGGGGTGAGGGCGAGATGGACGACGACTCCGGCGACGGCACCGGCGGCCGCGACGATCATGGATTCGATGACCGTAGCGACGCCGACGCCCAGAGGCGTCACGCCGAGAAGCCGCAGGGTCGAGAGACGCTCGTCACGACGGCGGGCTGAGAGACGGGCGGCCGCCCCGCCGAGATTCATCAGCGGGACGATGAGGAGCACGAGCGCGATCGCGGCCAACGCCTGGTACACCGGCGCGTACTCATCGGTCCAGGTCCAGAACGACTGAGCCCCGCCCACGACGGTCAGCACGAGGGCGGTGACGATGCCGAAAGCGATGAGCGGAAGCGCGAGCACCGCTTTCTCTCCCGTCCCGGCGCGAAGAAGCACAGCCAGGACGCGGGCGTTCATGCCGTCACCGCCGACGAGATGATCTGGCCGTCGCGCACGGAGACGATCCGCGAGCAGCGCGCCGCCACGTCTGCATCGTGTGTCACGACGAGCAGCGTGCGCCCTTGGCCCGTCGTCGACCACAGCAGCGCATTCATCACGTCCTGCGACGTGTGCGAGTCGAGGGCGCCGGTCGGCTCGTCGGCGAACACGAGTTCCGCACCCGTCGCCTGAGCCCGTGCGATCGCGACGCGCTGCGCCTGCCCGCCGGACAGCTCGCCGATTCGGCGGTCCTCCATCCCGGCCAGCCCGAGCGCGGCGAGCCAGGACGCCGCGTGAGCGGTGGCCTGTGCTCTCTTCACTCCGTTGATCATCGATGCGAGCGCCACGTTCTCGACCGCCGTGAGCTCCGGAATGAGCAGACCCTGCTGGAAGACGAACCCGAACCGCTCTCTCCGCAGCCGGGAACGAGCGGATTCTCCGAGTCCGGCGAGTTCCACCGCCTGACCGACCGAGGGCTGGAACGACACGGTGCCCGAGTCCGGACTGATGATGCCGGCGAGGACATGGAGGAGAGTGGTCTTGCCCGACCCGGAGGCACCCATGATGGCGACCGACTCGCCGCGGTGGATGGTGAGATCCACCCCGGCGAGTCCGCGGGTCGTTCCGTAGGACTTGGTCAGAGAGCGTGCGTCGAGGACCGTCGTGTTCATGCATCCAGCCTCGCGGCCATACGGAGACCGCTGCGTCGGCCGGGCGGATGATCCGTGGCCGGCCGTGTACACCGCTCGGATGATCTCGATCAGATCCGCTTCTGCCACGCTCCCGCATAGGAGACAGGCGCGAAACCGATCGCCTCGTTGATGCTCAACATGGGACGGTTCTCCTCTGCGTTGAACGTCGAGACCGTCGGGGTGAGCGGCATGAGCTCTCTCCAACGGAGGAGATTCGCGCACTTGACGATCGTGCCGAGACGGTGCCCGCGGTGCTCGCGAGACACCAGAGTGCCGAGCTGGTGGGTCACTCCTGCGCGGTCCGCCCCGACGAGCAGCTCGTTGTAGGCCACCATGTCTCCGCTGGGCACATGCTGCACCGCGACGATCGACAGAGCCTGACCGGCCCCCGTGAGCCGTCGCTCACGGCGCACGACACGTTCCGCATCCCACTCCTCGGCGACGAAGTCCATGTCGCCGCTCGGGGCGTCGGTAGACAGGCGAGCGAGGATCGCCGCGTACCCGTCGCGGAACTCAGGCGGTGTCGGCGCCATCCACTGGAGCACCCGGTAATCGTCGCCGGCGGCGGTCTTCGCCGATTCCAGAGCGGCCAGCAGCGGGGCGGGGTCGGAGCGCAGATCGAGCTCGCTGTTGCGTTCGACCTGTTCGAACTCGTATCCGCGGGCGACGAGAGCGTCCGACAGCGGAATCGCCGGAATGCGACCCCACCCTGTTCGCGGTGTGATCATCCGGTCCGACTCCATGGGCCTGTGCAGCGTCCAGGTCTGCACCAGAGAGCGGCCGTGTGCGCGCGCCTCCGACTCGGCGAGCGACAGGAGAGCGTCTTCGACACCGCGTCCCCAGTGCTTCTCCGGCACGAGGAGGTCCGCCTCTGCGGCGTTCGCGTCCGCCTCCTGAGCGTAGGAGAGAGTGATCATGCCGACGATCTCGGTTCCGAGCCTGGCGACGAACCCGGTCTGCAGGGTATCGCTGGGATCCTGCCACGATGCGAGCATCTGCGCGGCATCGGGGGCGATGTCGGGCAGACCGACCAGCTCCTCGCAGATCTGCCTGTTGAGCTCTCCGTATGCGCGGAAGTCCGCGGCATCCTCGGCGTCCAGCGCGCGGGGGACGGCCAGAGGTGTGATCGTCAGTGTGCTTGTGTTCATGACAGCTCCTTCTTCCACGCGCCTTCGTAGGCGATGGCCGTGAATCCCATCGCCTCGTTGATGGCGAGCATCGGCCGGTTCTCCTCGGCGTTGTAAGTGATCACGTCGCGTGACGCGGGAGCGATGCCTGTCCACGACAGGAACGCTTCGCACTTCACGAGCTGCCCCAGACGATGGCCGCGGTGCTCGGTGAGCACCAGGGTGTCGTGCTGGTGTGTGGTGGCGGTGGGATCCGGACCGATTCCGAGTTCGGTGAATGCGGTGAGCTCGCCTGTCGGGATATGCTGCGCGACAGTCACCTGCATGATCTGGCCCATCTCCGCGACTCTCTTCTCCGTGGCGACCAGACGCTCTGCGTCCCAGGCCTCCTCGTCGGTCTCGAGATCGGCCGAGGGGGCGTCGGTCGACATGCGCGACTTGAGCCATGCGTAGCCGTCGACGTGCTCCGGTGGCGTCGGAAGCATCCACTGGAGCACGCGATAGTCCTGTGAGAGCGCTCGCGCGTCCTCGCGCACCTCCTCGGCACGCTGAACCGTCTCGTGGGTGACCGCGAGGCGGCTCACCCGATAGACCTGCTCGAGGGCGAATCCGTGGCGGATGAGGAATCGTGCGACGTGATCGTCCGGAACGCTGCCGAAGCCCGTCTTCGCCTGCAGCCTGGGTCCGTCGCTGGCCGGCTGCTCCGACCAGTTCTGAATGACCTCGCGGCCGTGGAGACGGGCGAAGGCCTCGACGTGCGGCAGGATCGCGGTTCCGATCCCCTGACCCCAGACACGGGGGTGGATCTCGATCGCGGCGATCGCCACACGCGACCCCTCCTCATGAGGAATGTCGATGACTGTGCGCCCGACGATCTCGCCTCCGACGCGCACCGCCCACACGGCAGTCGTGCGCTCTTTGCGAGAGCGCAGGATCGGAAGCAGCGCCTCTGGCGTCAGATCCTGCTCGGTGCGTCCGGTGAGCTCTCGGTAGACGGCGTTGCGAACGCGGGCGAGCTCGCGGAATTCGGCGGCGTCAGCTGCATCCGCTCGTGCCGGCAGCACGAGCGGATGCAGCGACGCATCAGGGGTGAGCGGAATGCTCATGGCGATCTCCAGGTCAGCGCAGCTGACGCTGCAGGTCGTAGGTGAGCAGGGCGTAGGTCTCGCCGGGCGTGCGATCACGTCGATCGAGACGCAGCGCATCCGCTTCGGCGGCGGCGATACGACGTACCGGGCGAGGGCGCTGTGCCCTCTGGAGCAGCCAGAGGCCGATCCGGAGAGAGAGACGATCTGCCAGCGCGAGGCGCCGCAGCTCATCGGGTGCGGGGATGTGGAGGACCTGCTGGTCCTCGGTATCCGGAGGGTGGGGGATGCTGCGGTACAGCGTGGTGTTCACGATGATTCCTTCGAGATGAATGGTGGTCATGGGTGCGGCGAACGCGGCCGCCGGGCCTTCGGTGAAGGGCGGCGGTGCGCGGTGAGAGTCGAGAGCCCGGTGCGCCCGAAGGCGAGCGCCGGGATCGGCGGAGAGCCGTGATCCGGAGAGGATCAGAGGGCGGAGCGCGGAGTAGAGCGGGCGAGAAGCCCCGTCACAGGTCGGAGACCGGTGGATGGTTCGGGGCAGAGTTCTCGGGCTGCGGTTCTACGAGAGAGCGCTTCGACGGACGCCGGCGGTTACCGAGTGCGCAGAGCGCGGCGCGAATGGCGCGGCGAGGCCAGTGGCCTGAGCAGTGAGCTGAGTGATCATCGGTAACCTCCTTTCGTGTGGCGATCCGGAGGTTACGGTAGCGAAACCCGGGCGTGTCCGTCAAGCATGACCGGCGTGGATCGGCGTGTCGCGCGGAATTCCGGTTCACTGCGAACCCGCGCGGGATGCCCGTTCTGAGCCGTCATTCCGGTAGCGTATGGGCGTGATTCACCCCCGAGACGCGGTACGCGCATGCATCTGAAGAGCCTGACCCTCAAGGGGTTCAAGTCCTTCGCGCAGCCGACCAGCTTCGTCTTCGAGCCGGGTGTCACCTGCATCGTCGGACCCAACGGGTCAGGCAAGTCCAACGTGGTGGACGCCCTCGCCTGGGTCATGGGCGAACAAGGGGCCAAGACGCTGCGCGGCGGCAAGATGGAAGACGTCATCTTCGCAGGCACCTCGACCCGGGGGCCGCTGGGCCGCGCCGAGGTGCAGCTGACGATCGACAACAGCGACGGCGCACTGCCGATCGAGTTCGCCGAGGTCACGATCAGCCGGACTCTGTTCCGCAACGGATCGAGCGAATACGCGATCAACGGAGAGAACTGCCGTCTGCTCGATCTGCAGGAGCTCCTCAGCGACTCGGGGCTGGGACGCGAGATGCACGTCATCGTCGGACAGGGCCGGCTGGACACGGTGCTCCAGGCATCGCCGGAAGACCGTCGTGGCTTCATCGAAGAGGCCGCCGGCATCCTCAAGCATCGGCGGCGCAAGGAGAAGACCCTTCGCAAGCTCGATGCGATGGAGACCAACCTCACGCGATTGAGCGACCTCGCGGGTGAGATCCGCCGTCAACTGAAGCCGCTGGGACGCCAGGCCGAGATCGCGCGAGAGGCGCAGACGATCGCCGCGGTCGTCCGCGATGCCAAGGCCCGGATCTTCGCCGACGACGTCGTGGCGCTGCGCACCGCCCTGGCCGATCACACGCGCACGGAGAACGAGAGACATACCGAACGACTGGTGCTGTCCGATCAGGCGGAGGCGGTGCGGGCGAACATCGCACGGCTCGAGCAGGATCAGAACTCGGCCGCGGTGGATCAGGCGAGAAGCGTCGCCTTCGGTCTCGAGCAGGTGCAGGAGCGGATGCGCGGGCTTTACACTCTGGCCAATCAGCGGCTCGCGCTGCTCGGCTCGGACGACGATGACGCGGCCGTGACCGCCGTCACGGTCACGCAGAGCACGATCGACGAGGCGAAGGATGAGATCACCGTGATCTCCGCTGGCCTCGGTGACGCCCAGGAAGCGGCGACCGTGGCGAGCCGCGAGGTGATGCTCGCGCGCGCCGAACTCGACACTCTCGACGTCGACATCGCCGAACAGAGCGCGCTGGTGTCGGCGTACGACATGCGCATCAGTTCGCTGCGTGGCACAGCCGATGCGGCCGCGTCCGCTCTCGCTGCCGTGCGGGGCGCGGTTCTTCGACAGGAGAACGCTCTCGAGGCGGCGAACGCGCGCCGTCGTGACGCAGCGGAAGCCCTCGAGGCGATCGCCGATGCAGAGGCGCCTGAGGGCACGGCAGCCGAGCATTCCGCAACGTACGAGAGCGCGCAGCGGGCTGTGACCGCGGCCGAAGCCGAGCGGGAGACACTCCGAGAGCGGCTGCACGCAGCGGAACGCGAGGTCGACGCGCTCACCGCGAAGTCGGCGGCGCTCGGGAGCGCGCTCGCGATCTCCGGAGGAGCCGCGGAGATCGTGAAGACCGGCGGTCCGGGGATACGCGGACTCGTGGGCGACTCGGTGCAGGTCAGGAGCGGATTCGAAGCTGCCGTCGCGGCGGTGCTGGGTCCCCTCACTGAAGGCGTCCTCGTCGACGGCGCGGACGATGCGTTCGACCTCGCCGGCGACGCGTCGGAGCAGCGACGGGGAGTGGTCGATTTCGTGATCGCCGACTCCGCGCGTCCGTCGATCGAGCTGCCCGCCATCGATGGGGTGACCCGCGCGGTCGACACGGTCACGGCGCCGGACGGCGTCCTCGGGATCCTGTCGCACGTGGTCATCGCAGACAGCCTCGACGCAGCGCGTGCCGCGCGAGTGTCACTCGATCTCGCCGGCGACACCACCACCACGATCGTGACCACCGCCGGCGACGTCGTCACCGCTCAGACTCTGCGCACGGGTTCCGGCGGCGAACGCTCGCGCCTCGAGCTCGCCGCCGAACGAGACGCGGCGAACGACCGCCTGGCCGAAGTGCAGGTCATCGTCGACTCGCTGCGGGAGGCGCGTGAGGACGCGAACGAGTCCGTCGAGACATCCCGTCGTCTGGCGAAGGACGCGCTCCGGGCGCTCCGCGAGCACGATGCCGCGCTGGCGACGCACGCCGAGCAGGTCAACCGCATCACGGTCACCCACGAGTCGGCGGTCGCCGAGTGCGAGCGACTCGAGAACGGGCTCGCGCAGGCGCAGAGCGCGGTGCAGGAGGCCGAGGCAGCGTCGGAGGCAGCCAAGGCCGAGTGGGACGCCGCTGTCGCGGCGCCGCGGCCCGTGCTCGACGCCTCAGCGCGTGACGGACTGCTCGAAGCGCTCGAGATCGCACGCGAGGGCGAGGTCAGGGCTCGACTGGAGATCGAGACGCTGCGTGAGCGCGTGCGCGCTGCCCAGTCCCGGGTCGTCGGTCTCGAGCGGCAGCGCGAGCAGGAGCGGGACGCGGCTGCCGAGGCAGCGCGCCGGGCCGTCATCCGCCGTGCGCAGCGCGAGGCGGCATCCGGCGTCGCGCTAGAGCTCCCGCGCATCCTCGATTCGATCGATCGGTCCGTCACCGAGGCACGCGTCGCGCTGGCCGAGGCGGAGTCGGCGCGATCGGCGCAGAACCAGGAGTTGACGGCTCTGCGCGCGCAGGAGACCTCGCTCCGGGAGAGGTTGGCCGGCCTCACCGAGAGCGTCCACGGTCTCGAGCTGCAGATCCATGAGAAGAAGCTGCACCTCAACAGCCTCCTGGAGCGGGTGGCGTCGGAGCTCGCGCTCGACGAAGATATTCTCGTTGCGGAATATGGTCCCGACCAGCTCGTTCCGCGGGACCCCGCTGCGGAGCCCGCCGATGACGAGCAGCTCGACACGGCGATCCCGTTCGATCGACGGATTCAGCAGCGTCGACTGGCTGATGCGGAGCGCAAGCTCGCTCAACTCGGACGCGTGAACCCGCTCGCGCTGGAGGAGTTCGCGGCACTCGAGCAGCGCCATGCATTCCTCACCGAACAGCTCGCCGACCTGACCCAGACCCGTCAGGATCTGCTCACGATCATCGCCGATCTCGACGAGCGGATGCAGACGATCTTCGCGAGCGCGTTCGAAGACACGAGGGTCGCGTTCGGAGAGGTCTTCCCGCTGCTGTTCCCCGGCGGATCCGGAAGCATCTCGCTCACAGATCCCGAGAACATGCTCACCACGGGCATCGAGGTGTCGGTGCGTCCGGTCGGCAAGAAGATCGAGCGGCTCTCCCTGCTCTCGGGAGGTGAACGCTCCCTCGCCGCGGTCGCGCTGCTCGTCGCCATCTTCAAGGCGCGCCCGAGCCCCTTCTACATCCTCGACGAGGTCGAGGCGGCGCTCGACGACGCCAATCTCGGCCGCCTGCTCACCGTGTTCGAGCAGCTTCGCGAGAGCTCGCAGCTGCTCGTCATCACCCACCAGAAGCGAACCATGGAGATCGCGGACGCTCTCTACGGTGTGTCGATGCGTCAGGACGGCGTCTCTGCGGTCGTCGGGCAGCGCGTGGGCGACCGCGCGGCCGCCGTCTGACGGCGCTACCCGTAGGCTGGAGTCATGGCGGAGAAGTCGTGGTCCCTCACTCGCGCGCTGCGCGGGATGTTCGTCAAGCCCACTATCGACGAGACGACGTGGGAGGACCTCGAGACCGCCCTCATCACGGCTGACTTCGGTCCCGACATCAGCGAGAGGGTCGTCGAGGAGCTTCGAGAGAAGGTCGAGCGCTACCGCACGACCGATCCGCAGGATCTCCAGCGGATGCTGCGCGAGACGCTCGAGGAGCACTTCGCGAAGTTCGACACCACCCTGAAGCTCACCGAGCGACCGGCGGTCGTGCTCGTCGTGGGCGTCAACGGCGTCGGCAAGACCACGACGATCGGCAAGTTCACCAAGTTCCTCCGCGGGTTCCAGCGCAGCGTGGTGGTCGGCGCAGCCGACACGTTCCGTGCGGCGGCCGTCGATCAGCTCGCCACCTGGGCGCAGCGCGGGGGAGCGGCGATCGTCCGTCCCCAGCAGGAGGGCCAGGATCCGGCATCCGTCGCCTACCAGACGATCGAGTTCGCCCAGCGTGAGGGCATCGAGATCGCGATCATCGACACGGCCGGTCGTCTGCACACCAAGGGCGGGCTGATGGATGAGCTGGGAAAGATCCGTCGCGTGATCGAGAAGCAGGCGCCGATCAGCGAGGTCCTTCTCGTGCTCGACGCCACGACCGGGCAGAACGGAGTGATGCAGGCCGAGGCCTTCCTCCAGCATGCCGGCGTCACCGGTCTCGTCCTGACCAAGCTCGACGGATCGGCGAAGGGCGGTTTCGTCCTCGCCGTGCAGGAGCGCACCGGCATCCCCGTCAAGCTCCTCGGGCAGGGCGAGGGCATCGATGATCTGACCGGATTCACCCCCCATGTCTTCGTCAAGTCGCTCGTCGGCTGACGACGGGACTACCGCCGCGAGCACGAGGCTGGTTTCATAGCGTTATGGCGATCGAACACGACTACTTCGGACTCCTGTCCTCAGGGCCCGACGGCTCGATCTTCTGGTCCGAGACGGTGGAGCTCGGTGACCAGAGCGTCACCGTCGACCTCACGGCTCCCGACCAGGACGATGTCTCTGCCGACGCGCTCGACATCGCCGCTTCGCTCATCGCGGGGATCGAGAACGTCGACGCGGTCTCGCGGCGGGGCATGCTCGCGGAGGTCGACGATCGCACGAGCGAGGTCACCGAGTACATCCTTCAGCAGCAGGAGGCGTATGGTGACGAGCTCGAAGACGTCCTCGTCGACGTGAGCGGTGACGCCGCCGTCGACATCATCCGATCGCTCCGGCTCATGAGCATGACGATCCTCGCCGACGAGCACGGTGGGTCCGAGCCCTTCGCCGTGTTGGAGTACGCGCTCGACGCCACCACCACCGACGACGTCCTGCTCGTGAACCTCGGCTCCGACGGCAGCGTGCAATCCGTGATGAGCGCGGACTGACCGTTCCCGCCTCAGTTCAGACGGCTTGGGCGAAGCCGAGGTCTGCACTCTCGGCGATGTGCGCCAGGTGCGGCGGGATCTCGCGTCCTTTCGACACCATCGACTGCGCCCACAGCCGGCCGGCGCGGTAGGACGAGCGCACGAGGGGGCCTGCGAGCACGCCGAGGAAGCCGATCCGCTCGGCCTCCTCCTTGAACTCCACGAACTCGGTCGGCTTGACCCACCGTGCGACAGGCAGGTGATGAGGAGACGGCCGCAGATACTGCGTGATGGTGATGATGTCGCAGCCGGCGTCGTGCAGGTCGTTCAGCGCCTGGACGACCTCCTCCGGTTCCTCGCCCATTCCGAGGATGAGGTTGGACTTGGTGATCAGTCCCGCGTTGCGTGCCTGGGTGATCACATCGAGCGAGCGCTCGTACCGGAATGCAGGGCGGATGCGCTTGAAGATGCGCGGCACGGTCTCGACGTTGTGGGCGAAGACCTCGGGGCGTGCGTCGAAGATCTGGCCGAGGAAGGCCGGATCGGCGTTGTGCTCGTTGGCGAGCAGCTCTACTCCGGTGTTCGGGTTGAGCTCGTGGATCTTCCGGACGGTCTCGGCATTCAGCCAGGCTCCGGTGTCCGGGAGGTCGTCGCGGGCGACGCTGGTGACCGTCGCATAGCGGAGGTTCATCCGCACGACGCTCTCGGCGACCCGGCGCGGCTCGTCCGTGTCGTAGGCGTCGGGCTTGCCGGTGTCGATCTGGCAGAAGTCGCACCGACGGGTGCACTGCGACCCGCCGATGAGGAAGGTCGCCTCTCGGTCCTCCCAGCATTCGAAGATGTTCGGACACCCCGCCTCCTGGCACACGGTGTGGAGGTCCTCGCTCTTCACCAGCGAGTGGAGTGCGGTGTACTCGGGCCCCATCTTCGCCTTCGTCTTGATCCATTCCGGCTTGCGCTCGATGGGCGTCTCGGCGTTGCGGATCTCGAGGCGGAGGAGCTTGCGTCCTTCGGGTGCGGCGGTCATCTGGAGGCTCCTACACGGTCGGCGGTCGAGTATTCGGCGAGGAAGGCGGCGGACACGGAGGCGCTGATGTCGGCGGGGGAGACGTCAGCACCGACGACCTCGCTCACCGTCGTCACGCCCGCGTCGGTGATCCCGCACGGGATGATGCCGCCGAAGCCCGCGAGAGTGTTGTCGCAGTTGATCGCGAAGCCGTGCATCGTGACGCCCTGCTGCACACGCACCCCGATCGCCGCGACCTTGTCCTCCGAGAGCGGGCGGCGGACCCATACGCCGCTGCGTCCCTCGACCTGGTACCCGTCGACGCCGAGCGGACGGAGCACGTCGATCAGGGTGCGCTCGAGGCGGCGGACGTGAGCGACGACGTCCATCGGCTCGGGCAGTCGGACGATCGGGTATCCCACGAGCTGGCCGGGGCCATGCCAGGTGATCTTCCCGCCGCGGTCGACGTCGATCACCGGAGTGCCGTCGTGGGGGCGCTCCTGCGGCTCGGTCCGCTTGCCGGCGGTGTACACGGCCTCATGCTCGAGGAGGATGAGCGTGTCCGGACGGGTGCCGGACACGACGTCGGCATGGATGCTGCGCTGCAGATCCCAGCCCACGGTGTAGGGGACGTACGTCGGGGCGAGACCCGCCGTCAGTATCTCGAGCATGGAGACCACTCTCGTCAATAAATGGATTGCGTCTAAGAATACTCCTCCGCACTGACGGCGGCGCGCCGCAGCGACGCGCGGTAGCGTGTTGACATGAGCAGCACGAGCCGAGCAGGGCGGCCGAAGGCGTCTTCGCGGGAGACTCTCGCCGAGGCTGCCTGCGAGCTGTTCCTGGAGCAGGGGTACGACGCCACCTCGGTCGCCGACATCACCCAGCGAGCCGGAGTGAGCCGCTCGAGCTTCTTCAACTACTTCTCGTCGAAGAGCGACGTGCTCTGGTCCGGTCTCGACGACCGCATCGGTCGTGCGGTCGAAGATCTGGTCGCGGTGCACGAAGATCGCGACGGCGCGCACGTCAGACGCATCCTCTCGGCTCTCGTCGACGACTTCGCACCCGACAGCCTCGCACTCGCGATCAACAACTCGTCCGCGATGGGGCTCGACGACGAACTCGAGCAGGACGCCGCACGGCGACAGGCGCGCCTGGCTGCGACCCTCGCCGATCTCGCCCGGCGCTCCGGCGTCCCCGCGCTCACCGCCGACATCGCGGCAGCGACGTGGGCCGCCGCGGTTCTCGCTGCGGTGCGAGCCTGGGCCGAGAGCGGCGCAGGTCGCGGTTCGGTCAGCGATCGATTCGCCGACGCTGTGCGCGCGATCGCGCGGTTGCCGTGGACCGCGGCAGCGAGCGCGGAGAACGGGTCAGGATTCGCGTAAACTCGGTGTCACCATGGCTACCTTTGGCACGCTCTCCGATCGGCTCACCGAGACCTTCCGCAACCTTCGCACGAAGGGAAAGCTCACTGCGGCCGACGTCGACGGCACAGTGCGCGAGATCCGGCGCGCGCTGCTCGACGCCGACGTCGCTCTCACGGTCGTCAAGGACTTCACCGCGAAGGTGCGCGAACGTGCCCTCGGCGACGAGGTCAACAAGGCACTGAACCCGGCCCAGCAGGTCGTGCAGATCGTCAACGAGGAGCTCGTGCAGATCCTCGGAGGCGAGCAGCGTCGTCTCCAGTTCGCCAAGACCGCGCCGACGGTCATCATGCTCGCAGGACTCCAGGGTTCGGGTAAGACGACGTTCGCGGGCAAGCTCGCGAAGCAGCTCGAGGGGGAGGGGCACACTCCTCTGCTCGTCGCGGCGGACCTCCAGCGCCCGAACGCCGTGAACCAGCTCCAGGTGGTCGCCGAGCAGGCCGGTGCCACCGTCTACGCACCCGAGCCGGGCAACGGCGTGGGCGACCCGGTCAAGGTCTCGCGCGACGGCGTCGAGCATGCGCGACGTCACCAGCACGACGTGGTCATCATCGACACCGCCGGACGCCTGGGCGTGGATGCCGAGCTCATGAAGCAGGCATCCGACATCCGCAAGGCCACCGACCCCGACGAGGTTCTCTTCGTCATCGACGCCATGATCGGCCAGGATGCGGTGAACACCGCTCGTGCGTTCCAGGAGGGTGTCGACTTCACCGGCGTCGTGCTGTCGAAGCTCGACGGAGATGCCCGCGGTGGTGCGGCGCTGTCCGTCGCCTCCGTGACCGGACGCCCGATCATCTTCGCATCGACCGGTGAGCGCCTCGAAGACCTCGAGCCGTTCCACCCCGATCGCATGGCCAGCCGGATCCTGGATCTCGGCGACATCCTCACCCTCATCGAGCAGGCCCAGCAGGCCTTCGATGAGGAAGAGGCCGTCAAGATGGCCGAGAAGCTCGCGACCGAGCAGTTCACACTCGAAGACTTCCTCGACCAGCTTCAGCAGATGAAGAAGATGGGATCGATGAAGAAGATGCTGGGAATGCTTCCCGGCATGGGGCAGATGAAGCAGCAGCTCGAGGACTTCGACGAGCGCGAGATCGATCGCACCGAGGCGATCATCCGCTCCATGACTCCCGGTGAGCGCCGCAATCCGAAGGTCCTCAACGGCTCGCGTCGCCTGCGTATCGCCCGCGGTTCGGGAATGACGGTCACGGATGTCAACCAGCTCGTCCAGCGCTTCGATCAGGCCGCGAAGATGATGAAGACCGTCGCGCGCGGTGGCACCCCGAACATCCCCGGCATGGGGTCGATGCCCGGCATGGGCAAGCCCGGCGCGTCGTCGAAGCGCGGCAAGAAGGGCAAGTCCTCCGGCGGTTCACGTTCGGGCAACCCCGCCAAGCGCGCCGCCGAGAACGCCGGCCTCGCTCCGACGTCGACTCCGACGGGTTCGGGTTTCGGTCTCGGGGGCGCGAAGGCGCCGAGCGAAGCCGACCTCGCGGAGATCCAGAAGCTCTTCGGCAAGAGCTGAGGCGTCCCTTCATAGTCGGCGCGCGGGCAGCGCCGGTTCGGGAACACGTGACGACCGGCGGGGTCGCCGGAGCGCGGTCAGCTGTCCTCCGACGAGGGCGACCAGGACGAGAACGACACCGACGACCTGAGCCGTCGTGAACCTCTCGCCGGCGACGAGTGCGCCCAGCAGAGTCGCCACGACGGGGGAGAGCAGAGCGAGCAGCCCGGGTGCGATCACCGGCAGCTGCTGGATGCCTCGAAACCACAGTATGTAGGCGAGCAGGCCTCCCACCGATCCGAGCCAGACGTACCCGAGCGCTGCTCCGCCGTCGACGGTCGGGGGAGTGCCTTCGAACAACAGGGCGAGGGGCAGCAGGACCAGCCCGCCCGCAGTCAGCTGCCACCCCGCGTAGGCGACGGCCCCCACGCCTGCCGGGCGCCCCCAGCGCTTGGTGAGGATCATGCCCACCGAGGTCGCAGTCACCCCGCCGAGTGCCGCCAGGATGCCGAGGGCATCGAGCTGGGCTGCTGGTCCGAGCACGACGAGAGCGACGCCTCCGGCACCCACGGCGGCAGCGATTGCCGTGACAGGGCGGATGCGGTCTCCGAGCAGCAGAGCACTTAGTCCGAGGATGGTCAGCGGTTGGACACCCGCGACGGCGGCGGCGACTCCGCCGGGCAGCCTTTCCGCGGCGATGAACAGGAGCGGGAAGAATGCGCCGATGTTGAGGGTTCCGAGTGCGAGAGATCTCAGCCACCAGGCTCCGCGCGGCAGAGCGCGACCGATCGCCAGTGCGACGAGTCCCGCAGGAAGCGCGCGGAGGAGTCCTGCGAAGAGGGGATGACCGGTCGGGAGCAACTCCGTCGTCACGAGGTAGGTGGTGCCCCACGACAGAGGGGCCAGCGCGGTGAGCAGCAGCAGGGCGAGGCGGTTCATTCCTTCAGCCTGAATGCCCATCAGCCATGAGTCCAACGCATGGTTCTCACCTGACACATGAGCTGCGATCATGAATGCATGGATCTGCAGCAGTTGAGATACGTCGTCGAAGTCGCGTCGTCCGCCAGTTTCACGCGCGCCGCCGAGCGCTGCTTCGTGACGCAGTCGGCGCTGAGCCACCAGATAGCTGCTCTCGAGCGGGAACTCGGGCAGCGGCTGTTCGTCCGATCGAGCCGCAGCGTACGCACCACCGAGGCGGGTGAGGCATTCCTCGTCCATGCGAATCGGGCGGTCAGAGCAGCGCACGATGCGCGTGACGCTGCGGCTGCCACGGCCGGCCGCGTCGTGGGCACCCTTCATCTCGGTGTCATCCCCACGGGCAGCGCCGTCCCTGTCCCGCAAGCGATCGCACGGTTCCGCGCCGCTCATCCGGATGCCGCGGTCGAGCTCACGGTCGGCAACAGCGACACGCTGGTGGAGGCCGTTCGGCGCGGCGACCTCGATGTCGCTCTGCTGGGACTGCGAGAGGGCGTCGAGCCTCGGAGCGTGGCATTTCGTGCACTCGCCCGCGAACGCCTTGTCGTCGCGGCATCCCCTGCTCACCGCATCTCCGGGCATGTCGGCGTCAGCCTCGCCGACCTCGCGGATGAGGTCTTCGCGGACTTTCCCGCGGGCACATCTGGCCGCGCCCAGGCGGACGCTGCCTTCGCGGCAGCCGGCATCACACGTGACGTGCCCTTCCAAGCGGACTCGTCTGAGCTGATATTGGGTCTCGTCTCCCAGGGGCTCGCGATCTCACTGCTGGCACCGAGGGTGATCGCTACGTCGTCCTTCGACGTCGCGGCGGTCGATCTCGTCGATGGTCCCGTACGGGTTCAGTACGTCGCCTGGGACGATCGCGCCCCGCGCAACGTCACGTCCGCCTTCCTCCGCGTCGTCGAGTCGATGACGTCGCGCCGGAATGATGAAGCGGGCCCGGAGGAATCCTCCGGGCCCGCCCACTCAGGTATCTGAGGTCACTTCACGTCTTCGTCGACCCAGTCCATCGACTTGCTGACGGCCTTGCGCCACAGACGCAGCTGGCGATCGCGCTCTCCGTCCTCCATGGAGGGCTCCCAACGGCGGTCCTCCTGCCAGTTGGCGGAGAGATCGTCGAGTCCGTTCCAGAATCCGACGGCGAGACCGGCCGCGTAAGCGGCGCCGAGCGCTGTCGTCTCCGCCACGACGGGGCGAACGACCGGCACACCGAGCACATCGGCCTGGAACTGCATGAGCGCGTCGTTCGCGACCATTCCGCCGTCGACCTTGAGCTCCGTGAGGTCGACTCCGGCATCCGCGTTGACGGCGTCGAGCACGTCGCGGGTCTGGAATGCGACCGCCTCGAGCGCTGCGCGAGCGATGTGATTCTTGTTCGCGTAGCGGGTGAGGCCCACGATGGCGCCGCGGGCGTCCGGACGCCAGTAGGGCGCGAACAGACCGGAGAACGCCGGGACGATGTACACGCCGCCGTTGTCGTCGACCTGCTTCGCGAGTTCTTCGACCTCGGGAGCGGAGCCGATGATGCCGAGCTGGTCGCGCAGCCACTGGATCAGGGATCCGGTGACGGCGATCGAGCCCTCGAGCGCGTAGTGCGTCGGTCCGTCGCCGAGCTTGTAGCCGACAGTGGTGAGCAGGCCGTTCTTCGAGTGGACGATCTCCTCACCCGTGTTGAAGATCAGGAAGCACCCGGTGCCGTAGGTGTTCTTGCTCTCGCCCGTGTTGAATGCGGCCTGGCCGAAGGTCGCGGCCTGCTGGTCGCCGAGGATGCCGGCGATCGGCGTCTCGCGCAGCAGCGACGAGTCCTCGGCTGCGCCGTAGACCTCGGAGGAGGAGCGGATCTCGGGCATCATCGAGCGGGGAACGCCGAACGCCTCGAGGATGTCGTCGCGCCACTCGAGCGTCTCGAGATCCATGAACATCGTGCGCGAGGCGTTGGTGACGTCCGTCACGTGAACGCCGCCGTCGACACCGCCGGTGAGGTTCCAGAGCACCCAGCTGTCCGTCGTGCCGAAGACGAGGTCGCCGGCATCCGCCTTCTCGCGAGCGCCCTCGACGTTCTCGAGGATCCAGGCGATCTTGGTGCCGGAGAAGTAGGTGGCGAGGGGGAGGCCCACGATGGGCTTAAACCGCTCGACCCCGCCGTCGGCCGCGAGGCGGTCGACGATCTCCTGCGTACGGGTGTCCTGCCAGACGATGGCGTTGTAGACGGCCTTGCCGGTGGTCTTGTCCCAGACCACAGCGGTCTCGCGCTGGTTCGTGATTCCGACCGCGGCGATGTCGTGGCGCGTCAGGTCGGCACGACTCAGTGCGAGTCCGATGACCTCCTGCACGTTGCGCCAGATCTCAGCGGGGTCGTGCTCGACCCAGCCTGCCTTGGGCAGGATCTGCTCGTGCTCCTTCTGACCGGTCGCGACGATGCTGCCCTTCTTGTCGAAGATGATCGCGCGGCTGGAGGTGGTGCCCTGATCGATGGCGATGATGTAGTCGGCCATTGTGTTCTCCTTTGAAGTCAGGTTCGGGTTCAGGCGAGGTTGAGCAGTACCGGCGCAGCGACGGCGGCGAGGACACCACCGATGAGCGGACCGACGACCGGGACCCACGAGTAGGACCAGTCGCTGGAACCCTTGCCCTTGATCGGGAGGATGGCGTGGGCGATGCGGGGGCCGAGGTCACGTGCCGGGTTGATCGCGTATCCGGTCGGTCCACCGAGCGATGCACCGATGGCGACCACGACGAGCGCGACGGGAAGGGCGCTGAGCGGGCCGAGGCCTCCGGGGACGCCGATCTCGATGTCGCCGTAGTCAGCGAACGCGAAGACCGCGAACACGAGGACGAACGTGCCGATGACCTCGGTGACGAGGTTCCAGCCGTACGAGCGGATCGCGGGACCGGTCGAGAAGACGCCGAGCTTGTTGGCGGGGTCGGGCTCCTCGTCGAAGTGCTGCTTGTAGGCCAGCCAGGTGAGGATCGCACCGACGATCGCGCCGAGCAGCTCAGCACCGGTCGCGACCGCGAACTGAGAGAAGTCGATCTTGCCTGCGACGAGAAGGCCGATGCCGACAGCAGGGTTCAGGATGGCGCCGGAGTAGGCGGAGGCGAGGACACCCACGAAGACCGCGAGACCCCATCCCCAGTTGACCATCAGGAAACCGCCGCCGAAGCCCTTGTTCTTGGCTAGCGCGACGTTGGCGACCACACCACATCCGAGGAGGATCAGCAGCGCTGTGCCGACGAACTCCGAGAGGAAGTAGAGACCGAGATTCACTTCAGTCATGTCTTCATTGACCTTTCTTGAGTGCCAGGGCCCCTTAGCCCTGGCACTTGTTGGGAATTACACCGCGTGGAGGGCGGTGTTCGGATGTCTCGTCAGCCGCGTGCGCGTGACGAGATCTGGAGTCCATGGCGTTCGTTCAGCAGCGCCCGCGTCTGCTCGAGTTCGGCATCGTGCCGTGCGCGATCCCAGTCGAGCAGAGGAGACAGCGCGTCTGCAAGCTCTTCGAGCACATCCGCGTCGGCGTTGCCGGTGAAAGCGATGCTGGTGCGGCGCAGAACGACGTCCTGCAGTCGCGCGACCATCTCGTTCTCGACCATCCATGCCAGCTCGCGCGTCGAGAGGTCGCCTCCGACCAGAGGCGCGTCGTCTCCCTGCTCGATGAACTCCCAGACCTGCGCGGCGCGGGTTCCGTATCGGGCGAGAAGACGCTCGGCGCGATCGCCGGCTCCGGGCAGGTTCTCCTGGATCCAGATGCGACGTGCCTTCTCGGTGCGCGGGAAGTCACGGCCTCCGCCGATGGCGCGTCCGGCGGTGGACACGGTGCGGGTGCGACCGATCAGACCGAGCACCACATCGGAGAGCGATTCGCCGAGGGCTCGGAAGGTGGTCCACTTGCCTCCGACGAGACTCACGAGAGGGGCGGCACCCTTCTCGTCGACTTCGATGCGATAGTCGCGAGAGACGAATCCCGGCGCGGTGTCCTCGTGCCGGGGGAGCGGACGGATCCCCGAGAAGTTGAAGACGATCTGCTCGCGGGTCACGTCGATCGTCGGGAAGACGTGGTGGATGAGGTCGAAGAAGTAGTCGATCTCCTCCTCGGTGCACACCGGGACCTCGCGGGGGTCTGCATCGATGTCGGTCGTTCCCACGAGAACGCGACCCTTGAGCGGGTAGATCAGGACGATGCGACCGTCGGAGTGCTCGAAGAAGATCTCGCGTCCGCGCGTCGCCTCGAGGAGCTCGGGGTGGTCGAGGACGATGTGGGATCCCTTGGTGCCGCCCATGAAACGCGTGTCGTTGCCCAGCGCGTCGTTGGTGAGATCGGTCCACGGACCGGATGCGTTCACGACGACATCGGCGGTGACGGTGAACTCGGTCCCGCTCTCACGATCGCGGAGGACGACCTTCTCGCCGTCCCGCGCGATCGCCTCGACGTAGTTCAGTGCGACGGCGCCGGGGTGTGCGGCGCGTCCGTCCTGCAGGACGTCGAGCGCGAGGCGCTCCGGGTCGTGCATAGACGCGTCGTAGTAGGTGGCCGTGTACTTGATGTTCGGGTCGAGCGAGGGGAGCTCGGCGAGCGAGCGCTTGCGGCCCAGGAACCGGTGACGGGGCACCATGCCGCCGTCGCGGGAGAACGTGTCGTAGATCGTCAGTCCGACCTTGATCAGGAACGCTCCACGCTCCTGGGGCTTGCCGCTCTTGTGCGTGAGGAAGCGCAGGGGAGCGGACAGGATGCCGGAGAAGGTCGAGTAGATGGGGATCGTCGTCTCGAGCGGCTTGACGTAGTGCGGGGCGATCTTCAGCAGACCGTTGCGCTCTTCGACCGATTCGCGCACGAGTCGGAACTCGCCGTTCTCGAGATAGCGGATGCCGCCGTGGATCATGTGGCTCGACGCCGCCGACGCGCCGGAGGCGAAGTCGCCTCGCTCGACGAGCAGTACGTCGACGCCCTGCAGCGCCAGATCACGGAACGCGGAGATCCCGTTGATCCCGGCTCCGATGACAAGGACGCTCGTGCGTCCGGACTCACGGACGGCGCGGACTGCCGCGCGTTCCGGTGATGAGTGTGTCGACTCGATCATCTTCGACCCTTCTCTGTGCGTGCTCCCAGCTTCGACCTGATCGCCCACCACGCGCAAGCCCGTTGCACATATGTGCAAAGATCGACTCGAGGAGGTCGTCATGCGCCAGTCTGACGCGGGATCGCGCGATTCCAAGCTGATCGCCGCGCTCACCGCGGCACAGCTCTACTACATGCAGGACAAGACCATGGAGGTGATCGCGCAGGAGCTGAAGACCTCGCGATCATCGGTGTCGCGCCTGCTCAGCTTCGCCCGCGAGAGCGGACTCGTGGACATCCGCATCAATTCCCCTCTCGAGCGACTCGGCATGCTGGAGCAGCGCATCCGGGACAGGCATCGCCTCGTGGCCCACGTCGTACCGATCCCCGAGATCGTCAGCGAGGTCGAGAGGCTCGAGCGGGTGGCTCTGACCGCAGGGCGGCTGCTGTCGCAGTTCGTCGACTCGAACATGATCGTGGGTGTCGCGTGGGGATCCACGATCAGCGCGGTCAGCCGTGGTCTCACCCAGAAGGAGACGCACAACACGACGTTCGTGCAGTTGAACGGTGCCGGGAACACGCAGACCAGCGGGGTCGAGTACTCGAGCGACATCCTCCAGCGCTTCGGCAGCGCGTTCGGTGCGCAGGTGCAGCAGTTCCCCGTGCCCGCGTTCTTCGACGATCCCTCGACGCGCGAGGCGATGTGGCGAGAGCGGAGCACTCTGCGGGTGCTCGACCTGCAGTCGAAGATGGACATCGCCGTGTTCAGTCTCGGCTCTCCGGCCGCGGAAGTCCCCAGTCGCGTGTACGTCGGCGGCTATCTCGGTCGCGACGACTACCGGAGCCTCCGGGAGGACCATGCGATCGGCGACGTGGCCACGGTCTTCTTCCGCGCGGACGGGTCCTGGAGGGACATCCGTGTCAACGCACGGGCGACGGGTCCGGGTCTCGACCGGCTGCGGCGGGTGCCCCGACGCGTGTGCGTGGTGTCCGGTGTTCCGAAGCTCGCCAGCCTCCGCGCCGCCATCGCCGCCGACCTCATCACGGACGTGGTGCTCGATGAAGGACTCGCGCGCAGGCTCGTCGAGGACTGACCCTACGGCTCGTCGGTCGAGGATTCCGGGCCGGAGCGGAACTCTCGTATCAGATGCTGGACGACTGCACCGAGGTCGCCGCCCGTCGCGTTCGCGATCGTCAGCTGACGCTCGTAGCTCGCGCCGTCCGTGAGGATCGTCTCGATGCTGCCGAACTCACGCACGCAGCCGAGTTCGACCGCGACCGGGGCGAGCTCCTCGAGCACCTCCGCAAGATGCTCCCGCACGGGACGCTGGGTTCCGGCGGCGTCGACGATCACCCGCGCGTCCAAGCCGTAGCGCGCGGCGCGCCACTTGTTCTCCCGGTGGTACCAGGCAGGCATCTGCGCGAGGGGGAGTCCCTCGTCCATCTGACGCGAGAGATGCTCGACCAGGACCTGCACGAGCGCGGCCACCGCCGCGAGCTCCGGCAGCGTGGAGAGCCCGTCGCATGCCCGCACCTCGATCGTCCCCCACCGCGGTGCGGGCCGGATGTCCCAGCGCACTTCGGTGGCGTCCGCCATCACACCGGTGCGCACCATGTCGTCGAGGTAGGCCTCGTACTCCGACCAGTCCTGCAGCGGCCACGGGAGCCCCGCAGTGGGCAGCTGCTGGAACACCAGAGCACGGTTCGAAGCGTACCCGGTGCGCTCACCGGCCCAGAACGGACTCGAGGCGGAGAGAGCCTGCAGATGCGGGAGATAAGCGGCGAGGGCGTTGATGATCGGGATGACCTTGCGCTGATCCTCCACGCCGATGTGGACGTGGATCCCCCAGATCATCATGTTCCGACCCCACCACTGGGTGCGCTCGATCAGGGTGTGGTAGCGCGTCTTGTCGGTCACTTCCTGGTGGTACCACTGCGCGAACGGGTGACTGCCGGCTGAGAGCAGCTCGATGCCGGCCGGATCCGTCGCCGCACGAACAGCGGTGATCGCGTTGGCGATGTCGTCCACGGCATGGGCCACGGAATCGCCGATGCCGCTGGTGACCTCGATCGTGTTGGTGAGGAGCTCGCCCGTCACGGTGTGCCGTTCTTCTGCACTCTCATCCTCGAGTGCCGACAGCAGCTCGGGGGCGCGGCCGACGAGATCACCGCTCACCGGATCGGCGAGCATGATCTCCCACTCGAGACCGACGGTGGACCGGGCCGATGGCGCGAAATCGAGCTTCACGAGCACAGTCTGACACGCGCTGTCGGCGACACGGCAACCGTCGTGTCGCCGCGTTTCGCTCCTGGGCCGCGGATCTGGCAGAATAGAAGGTCGGACGACGTGCTCGACCCTCTATCCAGCACTCGTCCTCCCTATTTGAGCTTCCGCCGGGTGTGCACCCCACTCTCCAGGCGATCGGTTCGTTACCTTCCACACAATTCAGGAGAATCGTGGCTGTCAAGATTCGTCTCAAGCGCCTGGGCAAGATCCGTGCGCCGTACTACCGCATCGTCGTCGCCGACTCGAAGACCAAGCGCGATGGTCGCGTGATCGAGGAGATCGGCAAGTACCACCCCACCGAGGAGCCCTCGTTCATCGAGATCGACTCCGACCGTGCGCAGTACTGGCTCTCCGTCGGCGCTCAGCCGACCGAGCAGGTCGCTGCTCTGCTCAAGATCACGGGCGACTGGGGCAAGTTCAAGGGCGACAAGGACGCGAAGTCCACGCTGAAGGTCAAGGAGCCCAAGGTTCCGTTCGAGATCGACGCGTCCAAGAAGTCCGTCGTCAAGCCCAAGGCCGAGAAGAAGGTGGAGGCCCCCGCTGAGGAGGCTCCCGCCAAGGCCGACGCGGAGGCCGCAGAGGCTCCCGCCGCCGACGCAGAGTAATTCGTCGTGCTCGCCGCCGCGCTCGAACACATCGTCAAGGGGATCGTCGATCACCCTGAAGATGTCCGCATCAACGCTTCCACGACGCCGAGAGGCGACCTGCTCGAGGTGCGTGTGCACCCCGACGACCGTGGTCGAGTGATCGGGCGCGGCGGCCGCACCGCAAAAGCACTGCGCACGCTCATCGCCGCTCTCGCGGATGGGCGGCGTGTCCGGGTCGACGTCGCGGATGACTGACGTGGTGTCCAAGGACCGCAACCAGGGCAAGAACCAGCTGCGGGTGGGGCGCCTCGTCAAGGCCCACGGCCTCAAGGGCGCTCTCAAGCTCGAGCTGTACACCGACAACCCGGAACGCCGATTCACTCCGGGAGCCGAGTTCACGTTGCAGGTGCCTGAGGCATCTCCGTGGCATGGCAAGACCGTCGTCGTTCGCGAATACCGCGTGATGAACGGCAACCCCGTCGTCTTCCTCAAGGATGTCGACGATCGCGAGGGCGCAGAGACTCTCGTCCGAGCCATCCTCTGGATCGATCAGGACAACGACGAGGTCGAGGACAACGCGTGGTTCGACCATCAGCTCGTGGGTCTCGACGTCGTCCGTGACGGCGTCGTCGTGGGCAAGGTGGCTCGCGTCGAGCATTTCCCTGCGCAGGATCTGCTCATCGTCAGGTCCGGCGAGCAGGACATCATGGTGCCGTTCGTCCAGGCGATCGTTCCCACGGTCGACATCAGCGCCGGGCGCGTCATCGTCACGCCGCCTGCGGGCCTCTTCGAAGAGCTCCCTGACGCGTCCGATGCGACGGAGGCGGGGGAGTCCTCCGACTCCGACGCCACTGACTGATCCCTCGTTCGGCCCGCCAGTGCGCATCGACGTCCTCTCGATCTTCCCGTCGTACTTCGACGGTCTGACGCTCTCCCTGCTCGGGAAGGCGCAGAGTACCGGCATCCTCGACCTGCGTGTCCGAGACCTCCGTGAGTGGACGTCCGATCGTCACCGCACCGTGGACGACACCCCCTACGGGGGCGGGGCGGGGATGGTGATGAAGCCGGAGCCCTGGGGGCTCGCGCTCGACGAGCTGGCATCATCTGCTCCGTCCGAAGAGGGCAGTCGGCCCACGATCATCTTCCCCTCGCCCGCAGGCGAGGTCTTCACGCAGGCCACCGCACGCGATCTCAGCACTCGCGACCACCTCATCTTCGGATGCGGTCGATACGAGGGGATCGACGAGCGGGTGTTCGAATACGCCTCATCGCTCGGCGAGGTGCGGCTCATCAGTCTCGGCGATTACGTCCTCAACGGCGGGGAAGTGGCGACGATGGCGATGATCGAGGCCATCGGTCGCCTGATCCCCGGTGTTGTGGGAAATCCGGCGAGCCTCGTCGAGGAGTCTCACGAGGACGGACTCCTCGAGTACCCGTCTTACACGAAGCCGTCGGTGTGGCGAGAGCGACCGGTGCCGGACGTGCTGCTGAGCGGCAATCACGGCGTGATCGCTTCCTGGCGGCGGGATCAGCAGATCGAACGGACGCGACGTCGGCGCCCGGATCTGCTGCCGGACGACGACCGCTAGACGATCCGTTCGATCCCCGAGTCGATCTCGAACACCACGCCCTGAGGGTGCCGCAGCGAGAGCGCGGATGCGGGGGCCAGGCCCCGGAGCTCCGCACGCAGCAGCCGACCGATCATCTCGTGACTCACCAGCAGCGGGATCCCGGACGAAGCCCACCCGCACACCGACAGTGCCCGGCGGGCACGTCCCTTCGCCTGGGCGTAGCTCTCACCTCCGGGAAATGCCCAACCATATCGGTTCTCAGCCCGGTCCTCGCGGGCGGTGGGGAATCGTTCATCGATCTCGGACCAGGTCAGGCCGGCCATCTCACCGTGATGGAGCTCGGCGAGCTCCGGTACCTCCACGAGATCTGCGCCGATCCGATCGGCGACGATGACCGCGGTCCGGAGCGCGCGGCCGAGCGGGCTGGAGCACACGGTGGTGATGCCTCGGTCGACGAGGCGCGCGGCGACGCTCTGCGCCTGAAGGATGCCGTCCTCGGTCAGAGGCGAGTCGAGTTGCCCGTGCAGCCGATGATCGAGGTTCCAGCGGGTCTGCCCGTGCCGCACCAGGAACAGGTGTTCTGGCACATGCCGATCCTCCGGAATCATGGACTCAGGATGGCATAGCCGCGTCGCCTCCGTACCCGGTGGAATCGGCGGCTGATAGCGTCGCACCATGGTCGATGAGGTGCTGGCGAAGTCGTTCGAGACGATCGGGGCGGATTACGACCGCTACCGTCCCGGATTCCCCGTGGAGGCGGTCGAGCTCATCGCACCACAGCGCATCGGGACTGCGCTGGACCTCGGCGCGGGCACCGGGAAATTCACGGAACTGCTGTCGGCCCGAGCGGAACGCGTGATCGCTGTCGAGCCTTCCGAGCAGATGCTGTCGGTTCTGCGAGCCAAGCTTCCGGATGTGGAAGGCCTCATCGGCAGTGCCGAGCGGATTCCGTTGCCGGACGGCACGGCGGATGTCGTCGCCGTCGCGCAGGCGTTCCATTGGTTCGATCGGGAGTCGGCCTGTGCGGAGATCTCGCGCATCCTCACGCCGGGCGGAACTCTCGGGCTGGTCTGGAACCACTCGGATCCGTCGAGTTCGTGGGATCGAGCAGCGCACCGTATCGCGCACCCCGCGGTCGCTGACACGGACGGAACGACCAGCACCGCCGCGGCGGAGCTCCCCGGATTCACGTTCGTGACGAGCGAATCGATCCACTGGACGGAGCAGATCAGCCGCGAGGCATACCTCCGTCGCTGGTCGACGGTGAGCACCTTCCTCGTGGCCGACGACCATGCCCGTTCGGTGATGTCGACCGCCATCGAAGCGGTGCTCGACGGGGACCCGGACACACGCGGGCGCGAACAGCTCGAGTTGCCGATCATCACCGACGTGTTCGTCTATCGGCGCGCATGAGGATCTGGTCACTGCACCCGCAGTACCTCGATCGCCAGGGTCTGGTGGCCTGCTGGCGGGAGGCGCTGCTCGCTCAAGCGGTGCTCGCCGGGCGAACCCGTGGCTACACCGGTCACCCCCAGCTGGAGCGGTTCCGTGCCTATCCCGACCCGCTCGATGCGATCGGCGCGTACCTTCGGGGCGTCGCCGTCGAGGCGGACGTGCGCAGCTATACCTTCGACCGATCGCGAATCGATCGACCGGATGCGAGAGGTGAGTCGATCCTGTCCGTGACCACCGGCCAGCTCGCGCTGGAATGGTCGCATCTCAGCGCGAAGCTCGCGGAGCGCAATCCCGACGTGCTCGGACTCTGGTCCGCGGTCTCGGTGCCCGAACCGCATCCGGCGTTCCACGTCCTCGAGGGTCCGGTCGCCGCGTGGGAACGCGCGCTGCCGCCGGCTGAGCCCCGCGGGTCAGCGAACGCCGAGGAATGACCTGTCGGTGAGGACGATCGGACCATCGGCCGTCACTGCCACGGTGTGCTCGGAATGCGCGCCCCTGGAACCGTCCACACTCCGCAGGGTCCATCCGTCGGGATCGGTCACGAGTTCGTCCGTGGTCTCGAGCAGCCACGGTTCCAGCGCGAACACCAGGCCCTCGCGCAACGGGAATCCACGTCCCGCGCGACCGTCGTTGGGGACGTGGGGGTCGCCGTGCATGATGCGTCCGACACCGTGACCGCCGAAGTCGGTATTGATCGAATACCCCTCGCCGTGTGAGATCGCGGCGATGGCGGCTGAGATGTCGCCGATCCGGTTGCCGACCACGGCCGCGTCGATGGCCGCAGCGAGAGCGCGCTCTGTCGTCTCGATGATGCGGAGGTCCTCGTCGCGGGGAGTGCCGACGACGAAGGACACCGCGGAGTCGGCCACCCATCCGTCGACGGAGACGGCGAAGTCGAGCGACACCAGGTCGCCGTCTCGCAGCGTGTAGTCGTGGGGGAGGCCGTGCAGTACAGCGTCGTTGATCGAGGTGCAGATCACCTTGCCGAAGGGACTGGCGCCGAAGGACGGGTGGTAGTCGATGTAGCAGGACTCCGCTCCGGCCTTACGGATCATGTCGTGCGCTCGGCGATCGATCGACAGCAGGTTCGTGCCGACCTTCGTCTCGTCGCGCAGGGTTGCCAGGGTCTCGGCCACGAAGCGACCGGCGGCGCGCATCTCGTCGATCTCGGCAGGGGTGCGCAGTTCGATCATCGGGTGTCCTCTCGTCCTCTCCATTCTCCCCGATCTCCGGGTGACGGGCGTCCGCCTCGAGGCCGGGTGCTCAGAGCGAACACCTGGATCATCGGCCGCACGCCGTCGTACGATTTGTGACATGTGGTTGCGTCAGGCGTTCTTCCGGTGGCTCATTCCGGCAGCGTTCCTCCTGCCGCTCTGGTTGCTCGTGGGGTGGGGCGTCTTCCAAGGCGGTTGGGCCATCCTCTGGGTCCTCTTCATCGCGGTCCCCTCCGTGTTCGTCGGCCAGCTTCTTCTCACGCTCCTGACTCGGTCTCGCCCGTCGGTGCGGGTCGAGAGGGCCGTCTCGTGGTGGGATGTCGGCGGTTTCACGCTCTGGCACGGGCTGATCATCGCTGTCGGATGCTTCATCGACGGCGCGTTCGGCTGGCTTCTCGCCGCCGCCGTCGTCGTCGGCATCGGTCTGGTCTGGCTGCAGCTCTGGCAGCTGTGGAACGAGGCGAAGGGAAGCGGAGCACGGATCCGCGAGACCATCTCGTGGTCCACCGTTCCCGGCGTCGACGAGCCCGCGCCGGAGACCCGCGTGCGAGAGGTCTTCGTCATCCGGGAGAAGGACTCGCCGGAGTGACGGAAACGCACGCGACGTTTTGGCCGTGTGCGGCATCCATGGCAGAATGAGTGTTTGTGCCGTGACCGGTTCTGCCTCAGGGGAGCCCACGGACGCTTCGGCGCCGTTCAGCACACACTTCTTCTTATTCCTACTTACAGCATGCAACCGACCTGAGGCGAGTGCAGAGAGAGACGATCATGCAGATCCTCGACGCCGTCGACGCAGCATCCCTGCGTTCAGACGTTCCCGTCTTCCACCCCGGTGACACGGTCAACGTGCACGTGAACATCACCGAGGGCACCCGCTCGCGTATCCAGGTCTTCAAGGGCGTCGTCATCGGCCGCCAGGGCGACGGCGTGCGTGAGACCTTCACCGTTCGCAAGATCAGCTTCCAGGTGGGCGTCGAGCGTACGTTCCCGGTGCACTCCCCGGTGATCGACCACATCGAGGTCGTCACCCGCGGTGACGTGCGTCGCGCAAAGCTCTACTACCTCCGTCAGCTGCGGGGCAAGAAGGCCAAGATCAAGGAGAAGCGCGACAACTGACGCGCAGGCTCTCCACAGCACCCCGGGACACGATGTCCCGGGGTGCTGTGTTCTCCCCGGGGTGTGCGACCCTTGATACTGCCGTCTCCGTGCGGTGCGAGACTGTGAAGGAAACCCCATGACGACTGACTCCGCCGCCGCGTCCGCTCGACCGACGAAGCGGCGTCGTGGGTTCCTCGTGTTCCTGCGCGACGTCCTCGTGATCGTCGTCATCGCGGCGCTCGTCTCCTTCGTCGTCAAGACCTTCATCGTCCGCTCCTTCTACATCCCGTCCGCGTCGATGGAACGAACTCTCCTGGTCAACGATCGGATCCTCGTGGACGAGCTGACGCCGCGGTGGACCGCCTACGAACGCGGCGACGTCGTGGTCTTCAAGGACCCGGGCGGGTGGCTCGACGGCCAGCCGCAGACTCCTGCGCAGCCGCCTCTCGTCGAGGCTTTCGACTGGATGCTCAACGTCGTCGGGATCTCGGCCACGGATTCGCAGGATCACCTCGTCAAGCGTGTGATCGGTCTCCCGGGTGACCACGTCGTCTGCTGCAACGCGCTCGGACAGATCACGGTCAACGGAGCGCCCATCGACGAGCTCAGCTACCTCAACCTGCCAGACGGCGACACCGCAGCGTCGAACGATCCGTTCGACGTGGTCGTGCCGGATGGGTCGCTGTGGCTCCTCGGAGACAACCGCGATCGCTCGCGCGACTCGCGGGCGCATCAGGATCTTCCGAGCGGCGGCTTCGTCCCGATCGAGAACGTCGTGGGCAAGGCGTTCTTCACCACGTGGCCCTTCGACCGTCTGGGCACGATCGACGGCCACCATGACAGCTTCAACGGCGTCCCGGATCCGGAATGACCGTCGTCGCTCCGAAGCTCACTCTGGAGCGCAGGCTGCTGAGCGAGTGCGATCTGATCATCTCCCTCGATGAGGTCGGACGCGGTGCGCTTGCCGGGCCGGTGGCGGTCGGAGCTGCCGTGATGGATGCGGCAGGGGCGCGCCGCCGCGTTCCCGAAGGGCTTCGGGATTCGAAGCTGGTCACCGAGAGGCGTCGGCCCGATGTCGCTGCGCGAGCCGCGGCATGGGTGCAGGCTTCTGGAGTCGGTTGGGCCAGCGCGGCCGAGGTCGACGAGGTGGGCATCATGCGAGCGCTCGGTCTTGCGGCGTCGCGCGCCGTGCAGAGCGTCGTCGATTCGGGAGTTCGCCTCGACGGGGCTCTGGTGCTCCTCGACGGCAACCACGACTATGTCTCGCGGGTGCATCCGGTGCCTCTACGGGTGCGACCGGTCGTCAAGGGCGACCGCGACTGCGCATCGGTCTCGGCGGCATCGGTGATCGCGAAAGTGGCGAGGGACACCTACATGGCGGAGCTCCACGAGGGTCACCCCGCGTACCAGTGGGACCGGAACAAGGGATACGCGAGCCTCGAGCATCGCGATGCGATCCGCAGCCTCGGGCTCTCTCCACACCACCGATCATCCTGGGCGATCGCGGATGTCCCGACTCTGTTCTGAGCCTGCGTGCGGCATCGACGCGTCGCCGACTCTAGGATGGAGTGATCATGGATGAGGAAGCCTTCGACGACTACGACCGCGAGCTCGAGCTGGCGCTGTTCCGCGAATACCGCGATGTCGTCGCGCAGTTCCAGTACGTTGTCGAGACGGAACGCCGGTTCTACCTCGCCAACGAGGTGAACGTCGTGCGTCGTGACACCGAGCACGACTTCTACTTCGAGATCTCGATGAGTGACGTCTGGGTGTGGGACATCTATCGTGCCGACCGCTTCGTGAAGGCTGTGCGCGTGCTGACGTTCAAGGACGTCAACGTCGAAGAGCTTCAGCGCCGCGAGTTCGAGCTGCCCCAGGAGCTGTCGCTCGACGGGGAGTGACCACTTCTGCACAGTCCGGCTTTCTGATGGGCTGTCCCCGCACTCCGTAACGTCCCCACTCCTGAAGCGCGGTCGTCGATCCCGATCGACAGGCTGTCTTCATGGCAGCGAAAGACGAGCTCGGTAGATCCGGCGAAGAACATGCGGTTCGGTATCTGACCGGCATCGGATATGTGGTCCTCGACCGCAACTGGCGATGTGCGCAGGGCGAGATCGACATCGTCGCCTGTCGCGGTCACCACCTCGCCATCGTCGAGGTCAAGACACGACGGACGATCTCCCATGGACACCCGTTCGAGGCCGTGGATTCCCGTAAGATCCGACGACTGTGGCGATTGGCTCATGCGTGGGCGGCCGACCATCCCGAACAGGCGGTCGGCCTCGTGATCCGGATCGAGGCGATCGGGATCATCGGAGCCGACCCGCAGCACAGCACTCTCGAACATCTCGTGGACGTGTCGTGAAAACGGCCCGCACGTGGGCGGTCGCGCTCACCGGGGTCGACGGGCACATGGTCGAGGTCGAAGCCGACATCTCGAACCAGACCCCCGACTTCAAGATCATCGGCCTGCCGGACAAAGCGCTCGGCGAGGCGGTTCAGCGGGTTCACAACGCCTGCAAGAACACGCAACTCGATCTTCCGCGCCGCCGCCTCACGGTCAACCTCTCGCCCGCCAGCCTCCCCAAGCAGGGAGCCGGTTTCGACCTGAGCATCGCGGTCGCCGCTCTCGCGGCAGGGGGAGCGCTGTCCACGCGGTCCATCGCGGGAACGGTGCATCTCGGCGAACTCGGACTCGACGGCCGGCTCCGTCCCGTGCCCGGGGTGCTCCCGTCCGTCTTCGCCGCTGCGCGTGCGGGGTTCGACACCGTGATCGTGCCGTGGGGCAACGAGGCGGAGGCGAGGCTGGTGCCCGGAATCGAGGTTCGCGCAGCAGCGAGTCTTTCGCAGGTCGCCGTCTGGCACGGCGCGGAGATCGACGTGCTCGATGCCGATCCGGTCGCCTCGGCGACACTCGCGCCGGAGCATCGCGAGAGGCTGGACCTCGCGGACGTCGTCGGCCAGGACGAGGCGGTCGAGGCTCTGATCGTCGCGGCAGCAGGAGGCCATCACATGCTGCTCAGCGGCCCGCCAGGCGCAGGTAAGACCATGCTCGCGCGGCGACTCCCCGGCATACTTCCGAGTCTCTCCGACGACGAGGCTCTCGAAGTGGCCTCGATCCGCTCACTCACCGGCGACGCTGTGCGAGCTCTCGACGCCACGCCGCCGATGGAGTCGCCTCACCACAGCGCCTCGGTTGCGGCGCTCGTCGGAGGCGGCACGAGGTCTGTTCGTCCTGGCGCCATCTCTCGCGCGCACCGGGGTGTGCTCTTCCTCGACGAAGCAGCGGAATTCTCGAGAGTCGCGCTCGACGCACTGCGGCAGCCGCTCGAGTCCGGCGTCATCGAGGTGAGTCGATCGGGCGTCACCGCACAGTTCCCCGCACGCTTCCAACTGGTCATGGCGCTCAATCCGTGCCCGTGCGGCAACTACGGGGTGCGCGGTGCGGAATGCACCTGCCCGTCGTTGGCGATCCGGAGATACTCGACCCGACTGTCCGGTCCGCTTCGCGACCGGGTCGATATCGAGCTGCATGTCTCGCGCGTGTCTGCTTCTCGGGCGATGATCGGCGACCGTACGGAGGTGACGAGCGAGCGAGCTCGAGCGAGAGTCATGCAGGCGCGTGAGCGGGCGGCCTCGCGGTGGCGGGGGACACCGTGGGTCCGCAACAGCGAAGTTCCGGGCGCCCGATTGAGGCAACTCGATCTGCGGATCGCCGCAGAGGCAAGGGCGCCACTGGACAGGGCTCTCGAGCGGGGAGCTCTCACTCTTCGAGGCTATGACAGGGTTCTGCGGCTGGCTTGGACCATGGCGGACCTCGCACAGGTCGACAGTCCAGGCCGGGAAGAAATAGGACGGGCACTGTTCTTGAAGAGGGGATACCTATCGTGATCGAGTCTCTCAGAGGCGATGCGGCGGTGCGGCGATCGCTGCGACAGGTGCGACTAGTCGATGACCTGGACGAGGCGCTGGCACGAGTGTCGTGGTCAGTCCTCACCGAGCCGGGGGACGGAGTCGCCGGAGCGCTCATCGCGGAGCGGGGCGCAGTGGCATCACTGGGGCTGGCGATCGGCGGAGGGGCCGTGGCGAGTTCGGAGGTCAGTGAACGGACTCTCGCCGAGGGACGAGCCAGGTGGATGGTCCGCGCGGATGCGCGCAGCGTTCTCGATGCGATCCGTGCAGCAGCCGAGGTCGGCGCTCGGCTGCTTCTGCCGGGGGACGACCTCTGGCCGAGATCTCTCGACGACCTTGGGGTGCATGCGCCGACAGTGCTCTGGGTTCGCGGAGACCCGGCGCTGCTCACGGCTCCGAGCCGAGTCGCGATCGTGGGCGCGAGGGCGGCCAGCGGTTATGGAGAGATGCTCGCCGGTGACTTCGCCGGCGAGCTCGCAGCCTCCGGCACGGTCGTCGTATCCGGCGGAGCGTACGGCATCGACGGGGCAGCTCATCGGGCCGCCCTCGGCGTGAGCGGCAAGACCGTAGCCTTCCTCGCCGGGGGAGTCGATCGCGCGTATCCCCAAGGCCATCAGCCGCTGCTGCGGAGAATCGTGGAGACCGGAGCCGTGGTGAGCGAAGTGCCCTGCGGCACCGCGCCGACGAAGTGGCGATTCCTCTCGCGCAACAGACTCATCGCCGCTATCAGCGACGCGACGGTCGTGGTGGAGGCAGGGTGGCGGAGCGGTTCACTGAACACCGCAGGACACGCGGCTGCGCTCGGACGGCCGCTCGGTGCGGTGCCTGGGCCTGTGACCTCCGCATCGTCGGCCGGCTGTCATCGGCTTCTTCGTGAATACGACGCGAGATGCGTCACGACCACCGCCGAGATACGCGAGTTGTGGGGTGACGCCGCACCCGGGACGACCGTTGGCGGAGCCACGGACCCGGATCGGTCTCGGGTGCTCGACGCCCTGAGCAGTCGCTCCGCACGACCCGTTCTCGAGCTGTCCCGAAGATCGGGGCTCGCTCCCGAGAGGATCGGCGCCCTCCTCGGGCTCCTGGAGCTGGATGGGATTGTCACGCGCGTCGAGAGCGGATGGCGGAAACGGCCGGACGGAGAGCGGCGCGGCTGACACCGCGCGGATTCGCGCTCCTGCACACTTGATCCATGCAGTTCCAGGCAGCAGCACACGCCTTCACCGAGCATCTCTCCCGAGTGCGTCGGCTGTCTTCAGCGACTGTGCGGGCCTACCGATCTGATCTCCGTGATCTCGCGGAGACCGTCGGCGATCGCGAGCTCGAAGACGTCACACTCGAGACACTGCGCGACTGGCTGTGGCGCGCGACTCAACGGGGGGACGCGCGGTCAACACTCGCGCGGCGCGCCGCGGCGGCGCGGTCCTTCTTCAGCTGGGCGCAGGAGCAGCAGCTCGTCGCACACGATCCGAGTCTCCGGCTGGTAGCCCCGAAGCGGGGGCGGACGCTGCCCGTCATCGCCTCTCAGGACGCGATGACGACTCTTCTCGAGGCGCAACGGCACGCCGCCGCCACCGGTGATCCGATCGCGCTCCGCGACCATGCGATTCTCGAGCTGCTGTACGGGGCAGGGATCCGAGTCTCCGAGCTGTGCGGACTCGATGTCGACGATCTGGACCTCGACCGGGGCACGGCGCGCGTGCTGGGGAAAGGCGCGAAAGAGAGGGTGGTGCCCTACGGTGCTCCTGCACGTGATGCCACCGGTGCCTACCTGTCTCGAGGGCGGCCCTCACTGGCAGCACGAGCTACTCGGCCGTCGCCCGCTCTGCTACTCGGCAGTCGAGGCGCGCGGATCGGACCGCGCGCGGTCTATTCGCTCGTCGCCGACGTGCTCGCACCGTTCATCGGGGCGGACACGGTCGGCCCGCATGCGCTGAGACACACTGCCGCGACCCATCTCCTGGACGGCGGCGCGGACTTGCGAGCGGTGCAGGAGATCCTCGGCCATGCGAGTCTCGGTACGACCCAGATCTACACCCACGTGTCCGCCGAACGGCTGACCGCGACGTATCGCCTCGCACACCCGCGCGCCTGAACACCCGGTCACCGATTCATGGGGTCGTGCAGCAGGGGAGCAGCACCGCCCTGGGTACGGCGCCGAAGAGGAGCAACGGGTTGATGTACGCGCCATCCATTCGCACACCGAGGTGCAGAGTGCCGGGCGCCGCGTGGCCACCGGCAGCCACGGTGCCGATCACCTGCCCCGATGAGATCGCGTCTCCCGGCGAGAGCTCGGAGGACAACGGCTCGAACGTCGACACGTAGCCACCGGGGTGCTCGATCGTGATCAGAGGCCTGTCGACGACGGTTCCGCGGAATGCGATCACCCCGTCGGCGGGAGCGCGGATCACAGCCCCCGGCGTCGTCGCGAGGTCCATCCCTCGATGGCCGGCACCGTACTCGTGCGCGGGAGCGCGATACGGCGACGCGACCGCGCGGCGCTCATCGGTCGGCCAGAGCCAGACGGGATACCTCTCACCTTCCGCGGATGACGCGTGCGCACGCGTCGGGATCGGAGCGACGAGAATCAGGGCGACCAGCAGAAGGAACGCGATGGTCGCGCGTGCGCGGGAGTTCATGAGGCAATGGTCCGTCGCTCCCGCCGGCGGAGGGACGCGTCATCGCAACCCCCGCGATCCATGTGGGGAAGACATGGCTTCGGTGCATCGTGCAGGAGGAGTGAGGCCGCCGCATCCTGTATGCTGTTGGAGCACCTCGATCTCGGGGTGACTACGCGTGCCCAGAGCGACTTCGGTCGTGGCATCCACTCCCACTGGTCCTGATCCACTCAGGCGGGTGTGCGCCGGGCACCAGGGAGTTCGGTCGTCCGATCGACTCGACAACCTCAAGGGCGCAGAATCGCGCCGGAACAAGGAGACGACCATGGCTGTGGTCACCATCCGCCAGCTGCTCGACAGCGGCGTGCACTTCGGACACCAGACCCGTCGGTGGAACCCGAAGGTCAAGCGCTTCATCCTCACGGAGCGCAGCGGCATCCACATCATCGACCTCCAGCAGTCGCTCGGCTACATCGACAAGGCCTACGACTTCGTCAAGGAGACCGTCGCGCACGGCGGCACGATCCTCTTCGTCGGCACGAAGAAGCAAGCGCAGGAGATCCTCGCGGAGCAGGCCACGCGCGTCGGCCAGCCCTACGTCAACCAGCGCTGGCTCGGTGGACTCCTCACCAACTTCCAGACCATCGCGAAGCGTCTCGCTCGCATGAAGGAGCTCGAGGAGCTCGACTACGAGAACCCGGCTGCCTCGGGCTTCACCAAGAAGGAACTCCTTCTCAAGAAGCGTGAGCTCGACAAGCTCCACAAGTCGCTCGGTGGTATTCGCAACCTCACCAAGACGCCGTCCGCTCTCTGGGTCGTCGACGCCAAGCGCGAGCACCTCGCCATCGACGAGGCCAAGAAGCTCGGCATCCCGGTGATCGGCATTCTCGACACCAACGCCGACCCGGACGACTTCCAGTACCCGATCCCCGGCAACGACGACGCCATCCGCTCCGTCTCGCTGCTCACCCGCATCATCGCGGACGCAGCGGCAGAGGGCCTGCAGCAGAAGCACAACCCCGAGACGGGCGACGCTGAGCCGCTCGCCGACTGGGAGAAGGAGCTCCTCGAGGCTCCCGTCCAGGAGTCGGCTGACGCCGCAGAGGTCGATGACGCCGCAGCTGACGAAGCTGCCACCGTCGAGACCCCCGCTGCCGACGAGACCGCTGCTGACGAGGCCGGCGCCGAGGCGCACGACGAGGCCATCGCTGCCGCTTCCGGCGAGGAGACCGCTGAGGTCGCCGCCGCCGAGGCAGCAGACGCCAAGTAATTCCGCGACCACCACACACATCACGAAGCAAGGAGCCACCACACATGGCCAACTTCACCATCGCCGACCTCAAGGCGCTGCGTGAGCAGCTCGGAACGGGAATGGTCGACACCAAGAAGGCGCTCGAGGAGGCCGACGGAGACGTCGAGAAGGCCACCGAGATCCTGCGTCTCAAGGGTGCCAAGGGCAACGCGAAGCGTGCCGACCGTTCGACCAGCGAGGGCCTCATCGTCGCTCGCGAGCAGGACGGCGCAGTGACGCTGATCGAGCTCGCCTGCGAGACGGACTTCGTCGCGAAGAACGAGCGCTTCATCGCACTGGCCGACAAGGTCGCCGACGCTGTCGCGGCCGTCAAGGCCGACTCGGTCGAGGCCGGACTCGCCGCCCAGGCAGGCGACAAGAGCGTCGAGCAGGTCATCTCGGAAGAGGCTGCGATCATCGGCGAGAAGGTCGAACTTCGTCGCGTTCGCACGATCACCGGCGACAACGTCGAGGTCTACCTGCACCGCACGAGCAAGGACCTCCCGCCGCAGATCGGCGTCGTCGTCGCCTACACGGGTGACAACGCCGAGACCGCTCGCAGCATCGCGCAGCACATCTCGTTCGCGAACCCGTCGTACCTGTCCCGCGAGGACGTCCCGGCTGACGCCGTGGAGAAGGAGCGCGAGATCGTCACCGAGATCTCTCGCAACGAGGGCAAGCCGGAAGCGGCTCTGCCCAAGATCGTCGAGGGCCGTGTCTCCGCGTTCATCAAGCAGGTCGCACTGCTCGAGCAGGACTACGCGAAGGACAACAAGCTCTCCGTCGCCCAGGTGGCGAAGGACGCCGGTATCACCGTGACGGACTTCGCGCGCTTCAAGGTCGGCGCGTAACACCGTCGAAGGGGTTCGGATCACATGATCCGAACCCCTTCTTCATGCCCAGAAGGCACTATCTTGAATCGGGACGAGAGGAACACCCCCATGACCGAAGGCAACGGACGCCGTCGCGTTCTCCTGAAGCTCTCCGGTGAGGCGTTCGGCGCCGGACAGCTCGGCGTCAACCCCGACGTCGTCAGCCAGATCGCCCGTGACATCGCCGCGGCCGTCGACCGCGTAGAGATCGCGATCGTCGTCGGCGGCGGCAACTTCTTCCGCGGAGCGGAACTCAGCCAGCGCGGAATGGACCGGGGGCGAGCCGACTACATGGGCATGCTCGGCACGGTGATGAACGCCCTCGCGCTGCAGGACTTCCTCGAGCAGGCCGGAGCGCCGACCCGCGTGCAGTCCGCGATCTCGATGACGCAGGTCGCCGAGCCGTACATCCCGCTGCGGGCCGAGCGGCACATGGAGAAGGGCCGCGTCGTCATCTTCGGCGCCGGAGCGGGCCTCCCGTACTTCTCCACCGACACGGTCGCCGCGCAGCGCGCGCTGGAGATCGGGGCGCAGGAGGTGCTCGTGGCCAAGAACGGCGTCGACGCCATCTACACCGCGGACCCGAACAAGCACGCCGACGCCGAGCGCATCGAGCGCGTGACCTACCGCGATGCCCTTCAGCGCGGCCTCAAGGTGGTCGACTCGACCGCGTTCAGCCTCTGCATGGACAACAACATGGACATGAGGGTGTTCGGCATGGAGCCGGCGGGCAATGTCACGCGTGCGCTCCTCGGAGAGCCGATCGGCACTCTCGTCACCGCCTGAGTCCCTGACGGTGCTCACGCGCCGCGCCAGATAGAATTTCAGAACACCCCGACGATAGGAGTCACCGTGATCGCGGATGTCCTCGCTGAAACCACCTCCCGTATGGCACGAGCGGTCGAGGCCGCCAAGGAGGACTTCTCCACGGTGCGCACGGGTCGCGCCAACCCGCAGCTCTTCCAGAAGGTGCTCGTCGACTACTACGGAACGCCGACGCCGCTCGCCCAGCTCGCCTCTCTGGCGAACCAGGAGGCGCGCACCCTCATCATCACTCCCTACGACAAGAGTGCTCTGAAGGGGATCGAGCAGGCGATCCGGGACATGCCGAACCTCGGCGCGAACCCCACGAACGACGGCAACCTCGTCCGCGTGACGATGCCCGAGCTCACGGCTGAGCGCCGCAAGGAGTACGTCAAGCTCGTCAAGACCAAGGCCGAGGACGCCAAGGTGCACGTGCGCGGCATCCGTCGCAAGGCCAAGGACGAACTCGACGGTCTCAAGAGCGAGCTCGGAGAAGACGAGATCTCTCGCGGAGAGAAGGAACTCGACGCCCTCACGCGCCAGCACGTCGACCTCATCGACGACGCACTCAAGCGCAAAGAGGCTGAGCTCCTCGAGGTGTAGGCGGCATGTCCGACGAACGCACCGATGACGGCACCGACAAGCCGCAGACGCGCCGGGAGGCGCGCGACTCGTCGACCTCGACCGGCGCCATCCCGCTGGTCGACGGCGCCTTCCCGGCGTTCGACGCGACGAGCATCCCGCCACGTCCACCTCTCCCCGCCGAGGAGCGCGCGATGACGGAGTCCCCGTTGGACACAGCTGATCACAACGCGATCAGAGAGCAGTGGCGTGCCGCACGCGACGAGTTCGGGACCCACGTCACGAATGCTCGCGGGCAGCTCGACCAGGCGAACGAGCGCATCAAGGAGCGCACAGGGCGTGACCTGATCCTCGCGACGCTGATCGGGCTGGCGTTCGGCGCCGCCCTGCTCGCCTCGCTGTTGTTCATCAAGGTCCTCTTCGTGCCGTTCGCGTTGGCAGCGGCGCTGCTCGGGGTGTACGAGCTCTCGCTGGCACTGCGCGCGTCCGGGCGGCGGATCGACGTGATCGCTCAGTTCGTGGCGGCGACGCTGCTCGTGCTGTCCGCGTTCTTCCTCGACCTGTGGTTCGTCTGGGTGATGCTGTTCTTCGCCGTCGCATTCGTGATCGTGTGGCGGTTGGTCGCCCAGATGGTCGCCAAGGACGGCAGAACCTACGGCGATGTGCTGACGGATGCCGTCATCGGAGGCTTCGTTCAGATCTACGTGCCGTTCCTCGCGGCGGTCGCCCTGATCCTGCTCAAGCAGGAGGGTGGCCAGTGGTGGGTGCTGAGCTTCATCGCCATCGCCGTCGTGGCGGACACCGGCGCGTATGCCGCCGGGCTGGCCTTCGGCCGGCATCCGATGGCCCCGCGAATCAGTCCCAAGAAGACGTGGGAAGGGTTCGGTGGAGCCGTGGTGGGTTCCATCACGGCGGGTGTCCTCCTCGCGATCTTCCTGTTGCATCTGCCGTGGTGGATCGGCGTGATCTTCGGCGTCGCCATCCTGCTGTCCGCGACCCTCGGCGACCTCGGGGAGTCCATGCTCAAGCGTGATCTCGGAATCAAGGACATGAGCTCCTGGCTGCCCGGTCACGGCGGGCTCCTCGATCGACTCGACAGCATCCTTCCGTCGACGGTGCCCGCGCTGTGCCTGTATTTCCTCTTCTCCTCCTGGGTGGTGCTGTGATGGTCTTCGACGACGTGCGAACATCGGACGGTTCGGTTCAGCCTCCGGCCGCGTTCTCTGTGACGACCGGGCGCGTGCGCGGCTATCACCGCGCAGCGGTCGACACGTTCCTCGCAGCCGCTCGGGCTGCATTCGAAGGCGACGCGGACGATCTCGGCGCAGCCGACGTACGCGTGGCGTCCTTCCCGCTCGTGAAGAACGGCTATGTCGTGGCAGAGGTCGATGCGGCGCTCGGGAGAGTGGAGGACGCGCTGGCGGCTCGCGCGCGTGACCGGGCCGTCCGGTCGCAGGGCGCGGGGGCATGGGTCGAGCAGGCACGAGACGATGCCCAGATCATCCTCGACCACCTCGCGCGTCCGAAGCGTCAGCGTTTCGCGCGCACGGGCGTCCTCACCTTCGGGTATCGCATCGACGAGGTTGACCATGTGGGCACCCGCATCGCCCGCTATCTGCGAGACGGCGAACCGCTGACGGCCGAGCAGCTGCGTTCGGCGGCGTTCCGCATGCAGCGCGGCGGGTACCGGGAAGAGCAGGTGGATGCCCTTCTCGACGCTACCGTCGATGTGATCCTGGCGGTTCGCTGAGCGTTCTGATGGCCGACTCACGCCTCACCGGGTAGACTGCCACTCATCGTGAACTCCCGAAACGACATCACACCTCATCGCAAAGACGTCACGCCGGTGCCTGCATCGGCGGCGCTTTCGGCGCGCAGCGGTAGCCGCCGACGGGGCGTCGTCGGTTTCGTCAGCGCCCTCGCGGTCGTGGGTTTCGCGGCCGCGATGGTCGCCCCGACCGGCGTCGCGCTGGCTCAGCAGCCGGAGACGGAAGGCCCCGAGTCGGCGTACTCAGCGGCGCTCACGGAGACGCAGAATCTCACGGTGACCGCAGAGGGTGCCGCTATCGCACCGGTTCAGCGTGGATCGTTCTCGGTCTACGTGACGCCCAAGCCGACTCCCACCCCGACACCGACGACCGCGTCGTCCGGGTCATCGAAACCCGGTCCCAGCGCTCCTCTGTACTACACCGGCGGGGGAGCCCCTGCGGAGTGGATGGCAGCAGCGGGCATCGCGGAGTCCGACTGGGGCTTCGTCGACTACATCGTCTCCCGCGAGAGCGGCTGGAACCCGAACGCGACGAACAAGTCCTCTGGAGCGTGTGGGCTCGTCCAGGCTCTGCCATGCAGTAAGGTTCCCGGCAATGGCTACGACCCGGTGGATAACCTGCGCTGGGCAACGGGATACGCCACGGGTCGATACGGAAGCTGGGCGGGCGCCCACGCCTTCTGGACGAACAACCACTGGTGGTGAGTCGGCCTCATGGCCCGCTCTCGCAGACGCCGTCCGACGCGCCCTGACACCGACGATTCGCTCGATCGACTCCTCGCGTCCTGGAAGCGCACGGAAGTCCGTCGTGGTTCCGAGTGGACCGTCCAGCCGGTGTCGGCAGCTCAGGCGCTGAAGGAGTACATCTGTCCTGGGTGCGGGCGATCGGTTGTTCCCGGAACCGCTCACCTCGTGATCTGGCGCGCAGACGGGGTGCTCGGTGACGCCGCAGACCTCGCGGCACGCAGGCATTGGCACACACACTGTTGGAGGATTGCGTGAGCATGGAGATCCGTGGACCGATCGAGCTGCCTGCGCGGCGCGAAGACATCGCACTGGAGACCGCAGACGAGCTGACACTGGTCGGAGAGCTGGCGGTTCCCGAGTCGTCGGCGCCCGTGGCCACGCTCGTCACGCTGCATCCTCTCCCGACGGCCGGCGGGTTCATGGACTCGCACATCATCCGCAAGGCTGCCGCCCGTCTGCCTGCGCTGGCGGACCTCGCTGTGCTGCGCTTCAACACGAGAGGGACGACCTCTCCGCGTGGCACCAGCGATGGCGCGTTCGATGGGGGAGAGGCGGAGCAGTTCGACGTCGCGGCGGCGATGGGCTTCGTGCGCGAGCGCGGTCTTCCGCGCCCATGGCTGCTCGGCTGGTCGTTCGGCACCGAACTCGCGCTGAAGTACGGTCGGGAACACGATGTCGAGGGGATCATCCTCCTGTCCCCGCCACTTCACCGCGCCACAGACGCCGAGGTGGCGGAGTGGGCCGCCTCCGATGCTGACGTCGTGGTGCTGGTACCCGAGCTCGACGACTACCTCCGCCCGGCCGAAGCACGCGAGCGCTTCTCCGCGATTCCGCATGCGAAGCTGATCGCCGTCGAGGGTGGCAAGCACCTCTGGGTGGGGGAGAGCCAGACTCGGAGAGTCCTCACTGAGATCGTCGCTGCCGTGAACCCGGCAGCTCTTCCGCTGCCGACGGAGTGGCCCGCCGACTAGAGCTCGTTCATGCGAGGGATCAGCACCTGCCGGTAGAGGATCAGGATGCTGGCTGCCACCGGAATCGCGATCAGCGCGCCGAGCAGCCCCAGGAGGCTTCCGCCCGCCAGCGCCGCGACGACGACGACCGCTCCGGGTACGGACACGGCCCGGCTCATGATGCGCGGCGAGATCACGTACGCCTCGATCTGCATGTAGATGAGGTAGTAGATGGCGGCGGCGATCGCTGTCGCCGGTGATCCCAGGCCGGGGATCAGGCACACGAGCACGATGATGGTCGACCCCGTGAGGGTGCCGACGAGTGGAATCAGTGAGAAGAAGAAGGCGACGACGGCGAGCACGGCCGGGAACGGCGCATCGATGATCGTGAGGAAGATCATGCTCAGGATGCCGTTGATGACGCCCTGGGAGACCTGGCCCATGACGTAGTAGCCGACCGAATCGGTGATCTGCTCGGCCAGGTCGATGAAGCGCTCGCGCTTGGATGCAGGAGCGAGCTGGTAGACGGCGCGCTTGAGCGACGGTGTCGAGGCCGTCAGATAGATCGTCAGGATGAGGATGATGAACGCGCCGAACAGTCCGCTCAGCAGTGCCCCGCCGGCGGCGAGCACGCCCTGCCCGATGGACCCCCCGATCTGGGCGAGGTTCGTCTCCAGCCAGTCGGTCACATAGGCGAAGACGTCATCCACCTTGAGATTGGGGAACGTGTCGACCATCCACTGGCGCAGGTCGAGGAGAAATGTCCCGCGTTGGACGATGGCCGTGATCTCGGCGATGAGCTGCGAGATCTGGTCGACCAGCACGGGGATGACGATCAGGATGATCCCGGCGAAGATCCCGAGCACCGCGAGGATCGTGATGAGCACGGCGAGCCAGCGGGGGAGACGCCTGCGCTCGAGGAAGGAGACGAGCGGGTCCAGGCCGAGACTGAGGAAGAGAGCCGTACCGACGTAGAGCAGCACGGTCGACAGGCTCTCCACGCTTCCGATCAGCAGGATTCCCAGTCCCACGCCGAGCGTCGCCACGAGGGCGGTGCGGAACGGGTTGTGGATCTTCATCGTTGCTCCTCGGAATGGGGGACTCTGCAAGCGTATCCACCGCACCACGACCGGCCGGGACGACGTGCCGCACGTGGTGCCGCATGCCCCTCGTGGGCAACACACAGGTGATTTCGCTAGTCTGAAATGTCGAGTGTTGCGACTCGGGCGTGCGTCCGGGCCGTGTGAGGAGACTATTCGTGCGTTTCGTATGGGCCGTCGTGGCCTTCGTGCTGGCTGCGGGACTGATCGCTGCGGGCATCGCGCAGCGAACCATCTTCATGGGTCCGTCGACTCAGGAAGTCTCAGTCGCTGCAGAGGAACCCGCCCCGTTTGTGCTGATGGACGGCGACGTCCTTCGTGAGCACCCGGGATCTCAGACCTTGCTGGTGCGCGGAGAGGGCGAGATCTTCGCCGCCTATGGCCGCACCGCCGACATGGAAGCGTGGCTTGCCGACTCGTCGTACAACCGCGTGACGGTCGGCGACGATGGTGACCTGGAGGTCGAGCTGGTCCCCGCCGGATCAGCACCGGAAGGTGATGGGGCCTCCGAAACCCCCGCCCCTGCCGAGACCCCGGCCGCGGCCGAGACTCCGGCACCGGCGGAGACGCCCGCCGAGGGCGATGCAGCCGCAGAGCCGGGCCGCAACCCCGCCGGCTCCGACCTCTGGCTGGACTCCTTCACCGAGACCGACACACTCATCGCAGACAACATGCAGCTGCCCGAGGGCGTGAGTCTGATCATCGCGTACGACGGCACCGCCGACGCACCGGACGACATCGTGGTGTCCTGGCCGCTGGACACGTCCACCCCTCTCGCCGGACCGCTCATGGCGGCGGGCGCGGCGATGCTTCTCGTCGGACTCGTGCTCTACGTCCTCGCGATCCGGCACCAGCGTCGCGGGCGAGGACCGCGGCGCAAGGGCCCCGGCCCCCTTCCGGCCACCGAGCCGATCGACGTGGCTCAGCTGCCGCCATCGGAACGCGCGGCGATCGACGACACCTCGACCACCGCTGCCGGGGATGAGCCCGGTCGGACCGGCGCAGACTCCGACGCGGCAGCCGCCGGTGACCCGGGGGCAGTCGACGCCGCCGGTCCGAAGAACCCAGACCCCGATCGGAAGACGGAGATGCGTGCGCGACCCGTGAACCGTCGACGGCGCCTGCTCGCGGTCCCCGCCCTCGCCGTGACCGCGTTGCTCGCGAGCGGCTGCTCGCCTGACTCATGGCCGCAGCTCGGAGAGGGAACGCCCTCGCCGTCTCCCAGTGCGACGGTGATCGCCCCGGACAATCAGAAGCCCCCGGCAGTGACGGAGGCCCAGGCGAAGCGGATCCTGCAGGAAGTGTCGTCGACCCTGTCCGACGCGGACGCGTCGATGGACATCGCTCTGGCCGGCACTCGTCTGGACGGCCCGGCGCTCACGGCTCGCACCACCGAGTACGCGCTTCGGACAGCTCTTCCGGAGACCGCACCGCCCGCCGCACTCCCGACCGATGACGTCGAGGTCGTGCTTCCCGAAGCCACCGACCGGTGGCCGCGCACGGTGCTCCTGCTCTCGAAGAGCGCTGACGACGACACCGTTCCCCCCGTCATCCTGACCATGACGCAGCAGGATCCGTGGTCGAACTACAAGGTCACGAACATGGCCGAGATGTCTGCGGATGCCGTCTTCCCCGACGTGGCTGCAGCGTGGCTCGGCACCTCGCTCGTTCCCGACGATTCCGCATTCCTCAGCATCCCGCCGGGAGAGCTTGCGGAGACCTTCGCCGACGTCGTCGACGCGGGCGAGGCCAGCCCTTCGTACGGCATGTTCGACGAGATCTCGCAGAACCTCGCCCAGTCGATTCGCGACAGCCGGCAGGCGGTCGTGCAGACGCTGGCGGACAACGGAGCGGCGGAGACTTCTCAGACCGCCTTCGACATCCTCCCGGCCGATTCCGAGCCGGTCTCGATGACCACGCTGGACAGCGGTGCGATCGTGGCCGTCTCGCTCATCGACACCGAATCGGTCACCCCGACGTCACCGGACGCCGTCATCCGACTGGAAGACGCGAATCCGCAGGCGAAGGCGCTGACGGGTGTCACGGAGTCCGCGAAGGGCTTCACGACCAAGTACGAATTCCAGCTGTTCTTCTCCGTTCCCGCGCAGGGCTCGACGGAGCAGATCCGACTCATGGCGGTCCGACAGGACCTACTCTCCGTCGAGGTGATCAAATGACCGATATCTCTCCCGCCGCGCTCCGTGGAGCCGTCGACCTCTCCTCTCTGCGAAACCGGCCCGCGGCTGCTGCCGCCGGAGCGCAGAGCCCTGCTCCCGGGGCCGTGGACATCGTGGTCGATGCGACCGACGAGTCGTTCGGTCAGATCCTCGAGCTCTCCCGGACAGTGCCGGTGGTCGTCGACCTCTGGGCCGAATGGTGCGGGCCGTGCAAGCAGCTGAGCCCCATCATCGAGAAGGTGACGCGTGAACTCGGCGGCAGGGTGCTTCTCGCGAAGGTCGATGTCGACGCCAACCCGCAGCTCGCCCAGGGATTCCGCGCGCAGTCGATCCCGATGGTCGTGGCACTCATCGCCGGTCAGCCGGTTCCGATGTTCACCGGTGCAGTGCCCGAGCAACAGGTCAGAGAGGTCTTCGCGCAGCTGCTTCAGCTCGCTGCTCAGAACGGAGTGACGGGCACCTTGAACGTCGGAGAGGCGCCCGAGGGCGAGCAGACGCCGGAGGAGCCGCCGATGCCGCCGCTGCACGCGGAGGCTTTCGCCGCGATCGAGAACGGCGACTACGCCGCGGCGGTCGTGGCATACGAGAAGGCTCTCGCGGAGAATCCGCGCGATGAGGATGCGATCGCAGGCCTGGGCCAGGTCCGTCTGCTCGACCGCGTCCAGAAACTCGATCTCCAGGAAGCTCGGGCCGCGGCCGCAGCCGGACCCCTGGACATCCAGGCCCAGTTCGATGTCGCCGACCTCGACCTCGCGGGAGGCCATGTCGAAGATGCGTTCGGAAGGCTTCTCGACCTGTTCGCCCAGCTGCCCTCGGATGAGCGAACGCCCGTGCGGGAACGCCTTCTCGAGCTGTTCGGCCTGATCGGCGTCGCAGATCCACGCGTCATCACCGCGCGCAACAGACTGTCTTCCCTGCTGTTCTGAGCTGAGAGTGCAGCGAGACGGCCCAGGCTCTGTCGGGCCGGGGCCGTCTCGCTGATCGGCAGAGGTCGTCAGCCGCGGCTGATCGTGGGTACGTGCGGGTCGCTCTCGTGGCGCAGCCAGATGGTCGACAGTGCGGGAACCGTGATCGTCGCCATGGCCGGTCCGTCGTCCTCCGAGTGCGCGACGACCATGCCGAGATTGCCGGATCCGCGACCGCCGTATTCTGCGGCGTCCGTGTTGAGGATCTCCTGCCACACGCCGGGGATCGGCAGCGCGAGGCTGTAACCGCTGCGCTCGACGCCGGCGAAGTTGCTGATCACCACGAGACGGCCGCCATGTGCGTCGCGGCGTTCGAAGGCGATGACATTGGGATCCCAGCTCGGGGCGCCGAGGCGTGAGAACGAGGATCCGTCATTGTCCCGCTCCCAGAGCGGGGCCTGAGCGCGATAGGTGCGGTTGAGCTGTCCGACGAAACCCTGCAGCTGCGCGTGCGACGGCTGGTCGAGGAGCCACCAGTCGAGCTGGCGGGATTCCGACCATTCGGCGAGCTGGCCGAACTCCTGCCCCATGAAGAGGAGCTTCTTTCCGGGGTGACCCCACATGTATCCGAGGTATGCGCGGACATTGGCGAGCTTGTGCCAGTGGTCACCGGGCATCTTCGAGACGAGGCTGCCTTTTCCATGCACGACCTCATCGTGGCTGATCGGCAGCAGATAATTCTCCCCGAACGCGTAGACGAACGAGAACGTCATCTCACCTTCGTGGTGCGCGCGATACATCGGGTCTCGTTCGATGTACTGGAGGGAGTCGTTCATCCAGCCCATGTTCCACTTGAACCCGAAGCCGAGACCCGCGTGGTCGGTGGGTGCGGTCACACCGGGGAAGCTCGTCGATTCCTCAGCGATCATCAGCGCGCCGGGGTGCAGGCGGTAGGCGGTCGCGTTGACCTCCTGGAGGAAGCGGATCGCTTCGAGGTTCTCCCGGCCCCCGTGGATGTTCGGCTCCCACTCGCCTTCGTTACGCGAGTAGTCGAGGTACAGCATCGACGCCACGGCATCCACTCGCAGGCCGTCGACATGGAACTCGCTCAGCCAGAACAGCGCGTTCGCGACCAGGAATCCGCGCACCTCAGGGCGACCGTAGTCGAAGATGAGCGTTCCCCAGTCCTGATGCTCACCGCGACGAGGGTCGGGGTGCTCGTACAGCGGCTGTCCGTCGAACCTCGCGAGGGCGAACGCGTCTTTGGGGAAGTGCCCGGGCACCCAGTCCATGATCACGCCGATTCCGGCCTGATGCAGCTGGTCGATGAGGTATCGCAGGTCATCCGGGCTGCCGAAGCGACTGGTCGCCGCGTAGTACCCGCTCACCTGATAGCCCCAGGAGCCGCCGAACGGATGCTCGGCGAGCGGCATGAACTCGATGTGCGTGAAACCGGCCTCGGTGACGTGTGCGATCAGCGGTTCTGCGGCATCGCGGTAGCTCAGGCCTCCGCGCCAGGAGCCGAGGTGCACCTCGTAGACCGACAGCGGCTGAGCGACCGCGTGAGTCGCTGCCCGGCGGGTCATCCACGCGCCGTCTGACCATGCGTAGTCCGACCGCGTGACCACCGATGCGGTCTCGGGCGGCACCTGCGCGGCCTGCGCCATCGGGTCGGCCTTGAAGATCCAGGAGCCGCCGCGGGTGCGGATCTGATACTTGTATGTCGTTCCGACGGCGAGATCGGGGATGAACAGCTCCCAGACGCCACTCACACCCATCGAGCGCATCGCGTGCGCTTCGCCGTTCCACCCGTTGTGATCTCCGACGACTCGCACGGCTGTGGCGTTCGGGGCCCAGACGGCGAATGCGACGCCGTCTTCGGCGTCTGCGACCGTCGCGTGCGCACCCAGCACCTGCCACAGCCGCTCGTGCCGCCCTTCGGCGATCAGATGGAGATCGACGTCGCCCAGAGTCGGGAGGTGCCGGTACGGGTCGCCGGTGATCGTCTCGTCGTCGTCGCCGTACGCGGTGGCGATGCGATACGCCACCGGGGCACCGTCGTGCTGGGCCTCCCAGATGCCGTGTGCGACGTGATCGAGCTCCAATCGGCTCCCGTCCTCGAAGACGGCTGCGACCGAGGACGCGAGAGGTCGGCGAGCGCGGATCACCGTGACGGTCCGGTCACTCGCATCCGTGAACGGGTGGGAGCCGAGCACTGCGTGCGGGTCGTGATGGGCGCCGGCTGCGACAGCCGCCCAGTCCGGTGATGTAGTGGCATCTTCGACGTAGCTCATGCTCGTCTCCTCACCTTCAGAATGTGCACCGGCTCGGCGAAGGCGTTGAGGCGCACGTAGTTGTGATCGGCCCACGTCCACACGGCACCGGTCAGGAGGTCCTCCACCTCGAACGGCTCGCCAGGTGGTACGCCCCAGATCGTGGTGTCGAGGTGCACGGTGGTCTCACGCACGGAGTGCGGATCGACGTTGGCGACGACGAGGATCGTATCGGAGTGGCCCGTGCCGGTGAACGCGGCATCGAGGTGCTTGCTGTAGACGAGCACCGAGTCGTCGTCGCTCCAGTGCACGGAGAGATTGCGGAGCTGTCGAAGAGCCGGGTGCTCACGGCGGATCTCGTTCAGTCGGCGCAGGAGAGGCGCAAGCGAGTCACCCGATGCCTCCGCGCCCTCCCAGTCCCGGAACTTGAACTCGTATTTCTCGTTGTCGATGTTCTCCTCGGAACCGGGCCTCGCCACGTTCTCGAAGAGCTCGTACCCGGCGTACACGCCGTACACAGGGGCGGCGGTGGCGGCGATGCAGGCGCGGATCCGATAGGCGGCGCGGCCGCCGAACTGCAGGTACTCCGTGAGGATGTCGTGCGTGTTCACGAAGAGATTCGGCCGCATGTAGTCGCTCGTCTCGTGCGAGACGCTGGTGAGGAACTCCTCGAGCTCCGCCTTGGTGTTGCGCCAGGTGAAATAGCTGTAGCTCTGTTGGAACCCCACGGCCGCGAGCGCACGCATCACGGCGGGTCGAGTGAACGCCTCGGCCAGGAAGATCACGTCCGGGTCCTGGGCGTTCACGGTCGCGATGAGCCATTCCCAGAACTGCAGCGGCTTCGTGTGCGGGTTGTCGACGCGGAAGATCTTCACGCCTTCGCGAACCCAGTGCTGCACGATGCGGAGCATCTCCTGGTAGATACCGGCGGGATCGTTGTCGAAGTTCAGCGGGTAGATGTCCTGGTACTTCTTGGGCGGGTTCTCTGCGTAGGCGATGGTGCCATCCGGGAGAGTGGTGAACCACTCGGGGTGCTCATCGACCCACGGGTGGTCCGGAGAGGCCTGCAGTGCGAGATCGAGAGCGACCTCCAGCCCTTCGTTCTTCGCCGCCCTGACGAATGCGCGGAAGTCGGCCGGCTTGCCGAGTTCCGGGTGGATCGCATCGTGGCCGCCGTCAACGGAGCCGATGGCATACGGTGAGCCCGGATCGCCTGGCTCCGTCGTCAGAGTGTTGTTGCGTCCCTTGCGGTTGGTCGTTCCGATCGGATGGATCGGCACCAGGTAGATGACGTCGAAGCCCATGGCGGCGACAGCGGGAAGACGTTTGGCGGCTGTCCTGAACGTACCGCTCTTGACAGTGCCGTCCTTCAGGCGTTTCGCGCCCTCCGAGCGGGGAAAGAACTCGTACCAGGCACCGACGCCTGCGGCGGTCCGCTCCACGAGCAGAGTGTGCGTGGCAGATGCTGAACGCAGCGTCATGAGAGGCCGCTCATGGAAGAGACCGCCCAGCTCGGCGTCGGTCGAGACCGCGGTGGTGGTCTCTGCATCGCCCCCCGCCAGTGCGGTGGCGAGTTCGCTGATGCGTCTGCGCTGAACCGCAGGGCGATCCTTCTCTTTCGCTGCGCGCGCGAGAAGTTCGGCGCCGAGGGCTGCCATGACCGGCACATCGACGCCCGCGGCGACCTTCACCTCGGCGGCGTGCGCCCAGGTCGCGAAGTCGTCGGAGAACGCCTCGAAGCGAAACGCCCACGGGCCCTGCATGTCCACAGCGACCTCCGCTGCCCAGCGATCGCTCCCATCGAGCAAGGGCGTCAATCGGTGCAGGGACTCCTCGCCGTTCGGGGCTGTCAACCGGAGCTGCACCCCGATCAGGTCGTGCCCTTCACGGAAGGCGACGACGCTGAACGGCACCACCTCGCCGACGAACGCCTTGGGCGCGAAGCCTCCGGGGACGGACGGTGCGCCGCCCACCAGAGGAATTCGCGTCGCGACGAGTCCGTCGCCGTCCGAGACGGCGCCCAGCGGGCGCGACGGGATCTGCGCGGGGCTTCGGAGAGCCTTCGGACTGATGCTGCTCATACGTGCGGCCACCCCCCGAATGTACCGCTCGCGGCGTGAAGCGGGTAGCTCGCGGAGGGCCCCGGCGCGCCGCCCTTCATTCCACGCGGAAGAGTCGCATGGAGGTGCCGGGGATGGGAAGGACGTCGCCGGGGGCGAACACCTCGCCGCCGTCTTGCGGGCGGTCGTCGGCGCTCGACCACAGCGAGACGAAACGCGTCGCCTCCTCGAGGTCGTCGGGCAGACGCACGTCGATGGGCGACTCCGTCCCGTGCACGATGAGGAGGATCCGATTGGCCGATTCGCGATCGGGGGTCGAGGCCGCCACATACTGCAGAGTGCGGTTACCAGGGTCCGTCCACTGCTGGCTCTCCATCGTCTCGCCGTTCTGGTCGAACCAGTCCATGACAGAGGCGTTGGGGATGTGCTCACCGAGTCGGGCGTACCGGCTCGGACGCAGGGCGGGATTCTCGGAACGGAGCTGGATGAGTCGAGCGACGTGTGCGCGCAGGTCCTCCTGCCACGGTTCCGCGTCCCAGCCGAGCCACGTCATCGACGAATCCTGGGCGTAGGCATTGTTGTTTCCGCGTTGCGTCCGACCGACCTCATCGCCGGCCGTGAGCATGGGGATCCCGGCGGACAGCAGCAGGGTGCCGAGCAGGTTGCGCATCGCCTTTCGCCGGGCAGCGAGGATCGCAGGGTCGTCGGTTGGCCCCTCGATACCGTGATTGAAAGCCCGATTCATGTCGGCACCATCGCGATTCTGTTCGCCGTTCGCCTCATTGTGCTTGACGTCGTACGACACGAGGTCGTGCATGGTGAAGCCGTCGTGCGCGGTGACGAAGTTGATGCTGGCCAGCGGTCCCCGAACATCGGCGAAAGTGTTCGACGAGCCGGCGAGACGCGTCGCGAAGCCCCCGATGCCGACCGGAGCGGACGCACGACGCGCATAGTCGATGTCGCTCAGCCAGAAGTTCCTGACCCGGTCGCGGTAGCGGTCGTTCCACTCCATCCAGCCGTTCGGGAAGTTGCCGGTCTGCCAGCCGCCCATGCCGACGTCCCACGGCTCGGCGATGAGCTTGGTGTCGCGGAGGATCGGATCGTTCGCGATGGCGGTGAGAAGCGGGTGCTCGGGCGTATAGGTGTGCGAGCCGTCGCGCGCGATCGCGGCCGCGAGATCGAAGCGGAATCCGTCGATCTGCATCTCCTGCGCCCAGTAGCGCAGCGAGTCGAGCACGAGGCGCGCTCCGGCATCGGTCGAGGTGTCGAGCGTGTTGCCGCAGCCGGTCGTATCGATGTACGCGCCTGATGCGTCCTGTCGGTAGTAGCTGGCGTTGTCGATGCCGCGCAGACTGGACCGAGGTCCACCGAGGCCCTCTTCCGACGTGTGGTTGTACACGACGTCCAGGATGACTTCGAGTCCGGCTTCGTGCAGCAGTCGCACCATGCCTTTGAACTCGGCGAGAACGGCCTCGGGGCCGCCCTTGCGTGCGTCCTCCGTGGCGTAGGCGTTGTGCGGTGTGAAGAAGTTGAGGGTGTTGTAGCCCCAGTAGTTCGTGAGGCCGCGCTCGAGCAGGCGAGGCTCCGGAACGAACGCCTGGACGGGCAGGAGCTCGATCGAGGTGATCCCGAGCGAGTGGAAGTACTCGATCATCGCGGGATGCGCGAGTCCGGCGTATGTGCCGTGCAGAGCCGGGGGCACATCGGGCTGACGCTTGGTCAGCCCCTTCAGGTGCCCTTCGTAGATCACGGTGCGGTCGAGCGGTATCCGTGGCTTGACGGACTCTCCCCAGTCGAACCCGTCGACGATCACCACGGAGCGCCACTCCTCGTAGCCGTCGCCCTGCGCGAGACCGCGAGCGTAGGGGTCGAGGAGCAGAGTCTCGGGGTTGAACGTGTTCCCCGGCCCGTGTGGCCCTCCGACGCGGATCGCATACCGGGTGCCGGGCTGGAGCAGTTCTGTCGTCACCTCCCAGATGCCGCCGGGAAGGCGTGCGAGATCGACCTGGTCGATGACCCAGTCGAGGTCGGTGGCATCGAAGACGACGAGTTCGATGGAGGACGCGTTCTGCGACCAGACGCGGAGGGTTCCGACGCCGTCGTGAAGGCGCACACCGAGGTTGTCGAGTGCAGTACCGCCGGGCACGGTGATGTCTCGGATCGCGGGCATGAGTACACCATAGAGGTCTGCGCTCGGGTCTCAGGACAGCATGCACTCAGTTCCAGGTGCACGCCACTGCGCGGAAAATGGGGGAGAGTGGAGGGATGCAGCACTATCTCGACCACGCCGCGACGACGCCGCTGCGTCCCGAGGCGCGGGAGGCGTGGCTCGAAGCGAGCGAGATGGTCGGGAATGCGTCATCGACGCACGGTGCCGGCCAGGACGCGCGGCGCCTGCTCGAGGAGGCACGCGAGCGCTCGGCCGCAGTGCTCGACTGCGACCCCATCGAGGTCGTGTTCACCTCCGGGGGCACGGAGTCGATCAATCTCGCGCTTCAGGGGTTGTGGCAGGCGCGGCCGGCGGAGTCGGATGCCATCGTGATGCCGGATGCCGAGCACCACGCGACGATGGACACCGTCGAGGCCCTGGTGGCGGCAGGGGCGGTGCTACGCGCTGTTCCGGTATATCGCTCGGCGGCCATCGACGTGGACGAGTTCACTGCCCAGCTTCCGGGCGCGGCGCTGGCGACCGCGCTCGTCGCCAACAACGAGGCCGGGACGATCAACGACGCCGCGATGCTGGCGTCGTCGACCGCGCAGGCGCTCGTTCCCCTCCATCTCGATGCGGTCGCGGCCCTCGGCCACCTGCCTCTGTCGTTCCGCGCGCTGAGAGGCGATGCGCCCGACTCGGTCGGTCTTGTCGCGATGAGCGTGGCCGGACACAAGATCGGCGCGCCGGTCGGCGTCGGAGCCTTGGTGGTCGCTCGCACCGCGCGGCTCTCCGCACTCCTTCGCGGCGGCGCGCAGCAGCGCGGACTTCGCGCCGGAACGCAGGACGTGGCCGGTGCCGCGGCCTTCGCCACCGCGCTCGAGCTCGCCGAGTCGGAGCGAGAGACGGAGACCGCGCGGCTGGCGACGATGCGCGATCGGCTGATCGACGGCATCCTGGCGCGGGTGCCGCAGGCCGAGCTTCTGGGAGACGGCTCGCGACGGCTCCCCGGCAACGCCCACATACTGTTTCCCGGAGCGGTGGGGGAGAGCCTGCTCTTCCTTCTCGACATGGCAGGCATCGCCGCGTCGACCGGGTCGGCCTGCCAGGCGGGTGTGGCGGAGCCATCGCATGTCGTGATGGCGATGGGGCGCAGTGAGCAGGACGCGCGCAGCGCCCTCCGATTCACGCTGGGACGCACATCGACGGACGCCGACGTCGATGCCGTCCTCGCATCCATCGGCGAGGCCTACCTGCGGGCTTCCGGCTCCGGCTCAGCCGCACGCTCGTAGACTGGTCCCATGAGGATTCTTGCGGCCATGAGTGGCGGAGTGGACTCCGCAGTCGCGGCCGCACGGGCTGTGGACGCGGGGCACGACGTCGTCGGCGTGCATCTCGCGCTGTCCCGGGCGGGCGGCACGTTGCGCACCGGAAGCCGGGGATGCTGCACGATCGAGGATGCGCTCGATGCGCGTCGTGCGGCCGATCTCCTGGGCATCCCGTTCTACGTCTGGGACTTCTCCGAGCGCTTCCGCGACGACGTGATCGCCGATTTCGTCTCGGAGTACCAGGCAGGACGCACCCCCAATCCCTGCATGCGCTGCAATGAGAAGATCAAGTTCGCCGCCCTTCTCGAGCGCGCCATCGAGCTCGGTTTCGACGCAGTGTGCACCGGGCACTACGCGACACTGATCCCCACGGACGCCGGTCTCGAGCTGCACAGAGCCGCGGACAACGCCAAGGATCAGTCCTATGTGCTCGGCGTCCTCACCGCCGAGCAGCTCGCGCACACCTACTTCCCGCTCGGAACGACTCCGTCCAAAGCGGTCGTGCGTACCGAGGCGGAGGAGCGTGGGCTGAGTGTCGCGCAGAAGCCCGACAGCCACGACATCTGCTTCATTCCCGACGGTGACACCCGAGGTTGGCTGGCCGAGAAGGTCGGTACCGCCACCGGTGAGATCGTCGACCGCACGGGTTCCGTCGTCGGCTCGCACGAGGGCGCGCACGCTTTCACGGTCGGTCAGCGCCGTGGTCTGAAGCTCGGCGTCCCGGCGGCCGACGGCAAGCCCCGCTTCGTGCTCGAGGTGCGGCCGGTGTCCAACACGGTGGTCGTGGGGCCGAAGGAGGCTCTCGCGACGCGTGAGATCTCGGGCGATCGATTCAGCTGGGCGGGCGCAGCGCCCGTCGACTCCGAGTTCGACTGCGAGGTGCAGATCCGTGCCCACGCCGAGCCGGAAGCAGCCCGGGCATTCGTCTCGCCCGAGGGCGTGCGCGTCGTGCCCGAGCAGCCGCTCAACGGGGTCGCGCCGGGCCAGACCGCCGTGCTGTACGTCGGAACGCGCGTGCTCGGCCAGTTCACGATCGACCGCACCGTGTCCGCAGTGCCGGTCGACGCATAGCGCCTGCCTCTCGATGTCGGCGCCCGCTCGTAGACTGGCGGGGTGCCGGAGAACATCTCGCTGGAAGACGCCCGTATCGAAGCGGACGAGCTGACCACTCGAATCCTCGAAGCGAAGGACGCGTACTACGGGCGCGACACTTCACTCGTCGACGACTTCACCTACGACGGGTGGATGCACAGGCTCGAAGAGCTGGAGCGGATGCATCCCGAGCTGCAGGGTCAGGACTCGCCCACTCAGATGGTGGGGGCGGCCGAGGCCACCGGGCTCGCCACCATCGAGCACGCGGAGCGGATGCTGAGTCTCGACAACGTGTTCTCGATCGACGAGCTCAGGGATTGGGCCGCCAAGACGCGCGCCTCTGCGGGGCGAGCTGTCGACTGGCTCACCGAACTCAAGATCGACGGCCTCGCGATCAATCTCCGCTACGAGAACGGGCGGCTGACGTCGGCGGCGACGCGGGGAGATGGGCGCGTCGGTGAGATCGTCACCGAGAACGCGCTGCGCCTTCCCGAGATCCCCCTCGAGCTCAGCGGCGAAGGTCACCCTCCCATCGTCGAGGTGCGCGGCGAGGTGTTCATTCCCGTGGCCGCCTTCGAGCGCCTGAATGCCGCACAGGCGGAGTTCCGCGACCGGGCCTACGCCGATGCTCTCGCCCGCTGGGAGGCTCGGAGCGGAGCGAAGAAGCCGTTCGACGAAGAGAAGGCGCGAACTGCTGCGGCTCGGCGGTTCCCCTCGTTCGCGAATCCGCGCAACGCGGCGAGTGGTGGCCTGCGTCAGCAGATCGACAAGAAGGACGGGCTCGAACTCGAGGCGGGGATGCTGCGCATCGAGTCGCTCGCGCTGTACGTGCACGGCATCGGGGCCTGGGAGAATCCGCCGGTCGCCGCACAGAGTCAGGTCTACGACAAGCTGTCGGACTGGGGGCTGCCGACCAGCCCGCACACCAGGGTGTGCACGAGCATCGACGACGTGGTTGCGTTCGTCGAGTACTTCGGCGAGCACCGGCACGATATCGAGCACGAGCTGGACGGGATCGTCGTCAAGGTCGACGAGCTGTCCCTCCACGACGAGCTCGGCGCCACCAGTCGGGCGCCTCGCTGGGCGATCGCGTACAAGTACCCGCCCGAAGAGGTGCAGACGAAGCTGCTCGACATCGTCGTGTCTGTGGGTCGAACCGGCAGGGCGACGCCGTTCGCGGTGATGGCTCCCGCCCAGGTCGCGGGGAGCGTCGTCAGGCAGGCGACGCTGCACAACAAGGACGTTGTGAAGGCCAAGGGAGTGCTGATCGGCGACACCGTCGTCCTGCGCAAGGCGGGCGACGTGATCCCCGAGGTCCTCGGTCCGGTCGTCGAGAAACGCGACGGTACCGAGCGGGAGTTCGTGATGCCGATCGAATGCCCCGAGTGCGGCACGCCGCTGCGTCCGATGAAGGAGGGCGACATCGATCTGCGCTGCCCCAACGCGCGCTCGTGTCCGGCCCAGGTTCGCGGTCGTGTCGAGCACATCGGTTCGCGGGGCGCCCTCGACATCGAGGCGCTCGGAGAAGTCACGGCGGCCGCGCTCACCCAGCCGACCTCGCCGGCGACACCGCCTCTCGAGACCGAAGCCGGACTGTTCGCGCTGACGCTCGATGAGATCGTGCCGATCGAGCTCGTCGTGCGCGATGCCGAGACGGGGCTGCCCAAGGAGGACGAAGACGGTCTCGTGAAGACGAGGGCGCCATTCCGACGCAACCCGACCGCGACAGAGAAGAAGTCGGGGCTGGAGGGCCCCCAGCCCTCCTCTCAAGCTGTGACTCTGCTCGCGGAACTCGAGAAGGCGAAGACCAAGGACCTTTGGCGGCTGCTCGTCTCACTGAACATCCGTCACGTCGGGCCGGTCGCGGCGAGGGCGCTGGCGCAGTGGTTCGGTTCGCTCGACGCGATCCGCGCGGCCTCTCGCGACGAGCTCGCCGCTGTGGAAGGAGTCGGCGGCATCATCGCCGACTCCTTGCTCGCGTGGTTCGATGTCGACTGGCACCAGGACATCGTTCGTCGCTGGGCCGAGGCAGGCGTCCAGTGGGCCACGCCCGGTCATCCCGGTCCGGGCGCGGCAGTCGTCCAGGGCGGTGTGTTGGACGGGATCACGGTCGTCGCGACCGGTTCGCTCGACGGGTACACCCGAGATGGAGCGCAGGAGGCCATCCTCAAGGCGGGCGGTAAGGCCGCGTCGAGCGTCTCCAAGAAGACGGACTTCGTCGCGGCCGGTCCCGGAGCGGGGTCGAAGCTGGGGAAGGCGGAGGAGCTCGGCATCCGCATCCTCGATGCCGCTCAGTTCCACATCCTCGTCACGGAGGGGCCGGACGCTCTGGGATGAGGCGATATGGACCGCTGATCGCCGTCTCCGGCGCGATGGCTGTGGGAGACCCGGGCCGCAACCACCTGCGTCTGACGCCTGATGCGCTCCTGATCCGCCACGGCACAGAGAACCGGGGAATCATTCCCTGGTCCCAGGTGCAGCGAGTGATCCTCGACGTGCCCACCACGCGGTTCCGTCTGCCCGGCCTCTTGAGCACGCTCGTCCTCGGCGCCCTGACGTTCCTCGCCGTGTCCGATCTCGGATTCGACCCTGAGGATGGCGCGGTCGAGCTCCTGGCAGACGGGGAAACGTCGATCGCACCGCTGAGCCGTCACCACGTCGGCGGGTACTGGACACCGACGGTGGACGGGGCCCACCGGCTGCTGCAGCATCTCATCGACAACCCGGAGCAGAGAGCGTTGCTCGCGCGCCCTGAACAGCTCATCGACGTGGCCGCGCGTCTCGCTCGCCACAGGCCTTCAGGAGCCTGACGCGCAGGCTGGCCCTTCAGGATGGCTGCCCATCGGTGCACGCGAGCGCGCCGTGCCCGGACTTTCGTCCGGGCACGGCGCGCTCGATGCGTTCTACGGCTGATCAGCCCTTGTGTCGGGGCTTGCGGAACGGCTTCTCGCCTCGCTCATCGGTGCGAGCAGGACGGTCGTCACGGTCGTAGCGCGGACGGTCATCGCGGCGCTCGAACCCACCGCGGGCGCCGTCACGAGGGCCGTCGTTACGACGGGCTCCAGGCCCACGGTCGGGCTTGATCTCGATGAGCCGACCCGAGATGCGGGTGTCCTTCAGCTTCTCCAGGACGGACGAGTCGAGGTTCGCCGGCAACTCGACGACAGTGAAGTCCGGCCGGATGTTGATCGCGCCGAAGTCATCACGACCCAGGCCGCCCTCATTCGCGAGTGCGCCGACGATCTGACGGGGCTCGACGCGGTGACGGCGTCCGACCTCGATGCGGTACGGCTTGTAGTCGCCGCGCCCACGGCGCTCGCGCGGTTCGCGGGTCTCGCGACGCTCGCGAGTGTTGCTCTCGCGCGGCGGACGGTTGTCGTACTCGACCGCTTTCGACAGGGCGTCGTCGGCCGGGTCGAGCAGCAGAGGAGTATCGCCCTGGGCGACGACAGCGAGCGCAGCTGCGACATCGGCCTCGGGCACATCGTGGTTGCGCACGTAGTGGTCGATGATGTCGCGGAACTTCTCGATGCGCGTGCTATCGCTGAGCGCCGTCGTGATCGCGTCGTCGAAGCGGGCGAGGCGCGTGGTGTTCACGTCGTCGAGGCTGGGCAGCTGCATCTGAGTGGGCTGCTGACGCGTGGCCTTCTCGATCGACTTGAGCAGGTAGCGCTCACGCGGGGTGATGAAGCTGATCGCGTCTCCGGTGCGTCCCGCGCGGCCGGTGCGGCCGATGCGGTGCACGTACGACTCGGTGTCGGTGGGGATGTCGAAGTTGATGACGTGGCTGATGCGCTCGACGTCGAGACCGCGAGCGGCCACGTCGGTCGCGACGAGGATGTCGAGCTTGCTCGCCTTGAGCTGGTTGACGCTGCGCTCACGCTGGACCTGCGGCACGTCGCCGTTGATGGCGGCGGCGGAGTATCCGCGGGCACGCAGCTTCTCGGCCAGCGTCTCGGTCTCGTTCTTCGTGCGGACGAACACGATCATGCCGTCGAAGTTCTCGACCTCGAGGATGCGAGTGAGCGCATCCACCTTCTGCGCGTACGACACCACGAGGTACCGCTGCGTGATGTTGGTGCCGGTGGCGGTCTTCGACTTGATGCTGATCTCTTCGGGCTCACGCAGGTACTTCTGCGCGAGTCGGCGGATCTGCGGGGGCATGGTCGCTGAGAAGAGGGCTACCTGCTTCTCCTCGGGCGTCTGCGAGAGGATCTGCTCGACGTCTTCGGCGAAGCCCATCTTGAGCATCTCGTCGGCTTCATCGAGCACCAGGTACTGCAGCTGGGACAGGTCGAGGGTGCCCTTGGCGAGGTGGTCCATGATGCGACCGGGGGTGCCGACGATCACGTGCACGCCGCGGCGCAGCGCCGACAGCTGCACGCCATAGCCCTGTCCGCCGTAGACGGGGAGGACGTGGACGCCCTTCATCTTCGACGCGTACGACTCGAACGCCTCGCACACCTGCAGAGCGAGCTCGCGGGTCGGAGCCAGCACGAGAGCTTGCGGGGTCTTCTGGGACACGTCGAGGCGCTCGAGCACGGGGAGCGCGAATGCCGCGGTCTTTCCCGTTCCGGTCTGCGCCATACCGACGACATCGCGACCGGAGAGCAGGGTCGGGATCGTGGCGGCTTGGATGGGGGAGGGGGTCTCGTAGCCGAGGTCCTTGATGGCCTTGAGGACGGGGCCGGTGATGCCGAGCTCCTCGAATCCAGGGGTCTCGGGGGCGTCGGTGGGCACAGCGTCTTCAGGAGTCACTGACCAAGGGTAGCGCTTCGCGGGATTCCGCGCCTGTGAGGGCGCCTCAGGAGCCGGAAGTCAGAGTGAGCAGTCTCTCCTTGACCTGGCGACGCAGCACCTTGCCGATCAGCGATTTGGGCAGCTCGTCGACGATGAACAGACGCCGCGGAACCTTGTACGGCGTGAGGATGCTGCGCGCATACTCGCGGATCGCTTCGACGTCGATGTCTGCCCCCGCGTCGACGACGATCGCGGCGACGACCTCCTCGCCGGAGTGGTCGCTCGGCAGACCGACCACGGCAGCGTCCACGACCTGAGGATGCTGACGCAGAGCGCTCTCGACCTCGGTGGGGGCCACGTTGAAGCCGCCGGTGATGATCAGCTCCTTGATGCGGTCGACGATCCGGATGAAACCCGCCTCATCGACCGTCACGATGTCACCGGTGCGGAACCAGCCGTCGACGAAGACCGCCTCCGTCTCCTCCGGCTTGCCGTAGTAGCCGGAGAACACCTGGGGTCCGCGCACCAGGAGCTCACCCGCGGATCCCTCAGGAACGTCGACGGTCGGGTTCTCGGGATCGACGACGCGGCATTCGGTTCCCGGAAGAGGAAGTCCCACGGTGCCGGGGACGCGGTTGTCAGCGACGGGGTTCGCCATCAACACGGGGGAGCACTCGCTGAGTCCGTACCCCTCGACGAGGAAGCCATGCGTCGCCGCCTCGAACGGCACCACGAGTTCGTGCGGCAAAGCCATGGCGCCGGAGATCGCGACCTCGATGCCGTCGAGCGAGACATCCTTCGCCTTCGCCGCCGACAGCAGGCGGTCGGCGATCGGGGGCACGAGGGGAAGGAAGGTGGCGGGGTGCTTCTTCATCACGTCGAGCACGAGATCCGGATCGAACTTCGGGAAGAGCACCAGGCGCGCACCCATGGACATCGCGAATGTCAGACAGAGCGTGAGACCGTAGGCGTGGAACATCGGCAGCACCGCGTACACGACGCAGCCCTTGCCGCGCTGGATCGACGGAACCCATGCCTGCGATTGCGCGGCGTTCGCGAGCAGGTTGCCGTGGGTCAGGGCGGCGCCCTTGGGGGTTCCCGTGGTGCCGGACGTGTACTGGATGATCGCGAGGTCGTCGGTGGCGGGCTTCGGATGAGCGGCAGGGATCGGGGCGGACTGCACCAGCGAGTCCCAGGTGACGGTTCCTCGCACCTTCTCGGTCAGAGCGGCGCGAGACTCACGGGCCTTCGCCACCGGCAGCCGCAGCGCCACACGAGTGAGAAGGGGCATCGCGCGCGTCACATCGACGGAGATGAGGTTCGTCACGGCGAGGTCGGCGGGGAACTCCTGCACCGTGGCGACGACCTTGTTCCACACGATCGCGTGCTTCGCGCCATGGTCCTCGAACTGCTTCCGCAGCTCGCGCGGGGTGTAGAGCGGGTTGTGCTCGACGACGACGGCGCCGAGACGGAGCACCGCGTAGAACGCCACGATGTGCTGCGGACAGTTCGGAAGCACGATCGCCACGGGATCGCCCGCCCGCACGCCGAGGTCGCGCAGTCCTGCGGCTGCTCGGTCGATCGCATTCTGCAGTTCTGAGTACGACGTCTCACGACCGAAGAACTGCAGGGCGGGGGCATCCGGGTAGTCGCGGGCGGACGCGGCGACGATGTCGACCAGCGATCCGGACACGGGGGAGAGGTCTTCCGGGACGCCTGCGGCATAGCTGGCGATCCATGGGCGAGGAGGCTGGTACGAGCTCACCCGCCCAGCATAGGGCGGCTTCGCCGGACTGCAGGGACCCGGTGAGCACGGCAACTAGACTGGGGCCGTGTCTGAAATCACCCCTGATCTTGTGCGTCATCTCGGCGTGCTCGCGCGCATCCAGCTCAACGACGACGAGGTGTCCCGACTCACGGGCCAGCTCGATGCCATCGTCGACAACATCGCGAAGGTGTCGGAGGTCGCAGGCCCCGACATCGCAGCGACGAGTCATCCGATTCCGCTGAGCAACGTCTACCGTCCCGATGTGGTGGGCGAGACCCTCACACACGAGCAGGTGCTCCAGAACGCGCCGGATCAGGCCGACGGCCGATTCCGCGTCACCGCGATCCTGGGAGAAGAGCTGTGAGCGACATCATCCGCATGACTGCGGCGGAGCTTGCCGACAAGCTCGCCAGCCGCGAGATCTCGAGCGTCGAGGCCACTCGCGCTCACCTCGACCGCATCGCAGCCGTCGACGGCGACGTTCATGCCTTCCTGCACATCAACGAGGGTGCGCTCGAGGCGGCCGCCGCTGTCGATGCCCAGCGTGCGGCGGGTGAGCAGCTCGGCCCGATCGCCGGCGTGCCGCTCGCGATCAAGGACGTCCTCGTGACGACCGACCAGCCGACGACGAGCGGCTCGCGGATCCTCGAGGGCTACCGCTCGCCGTACGACGCCACGGTCGTCGCCCGCTCGCGCGCGGCGGGGCTGATCCCGCTCGGCAAGACCAACATGGACGAGTTCGCCATGGGGTCCTCGACAGAGCACTCCGCCTACGGTCCCACCCGCAACCCGTGGGACCTCGACCGGATCCCGGGCGGTTCCGGCGGCGGATCGGCGGCAGCAGTCGCCGCTTTCGAGGCTCCGCTGGCACTCGGCTCCGACACCGGCGGCTCGATCCGTCAGCCTGCTCATGTCACCGGCACGGTGGGCGTCAAGCCGACCTACGGCGGCGTCAGCCGCTACGGGGCCATCGCACTCGCCTCCAGCCTCGACCAGGTCGGACCCGTCACGCGTACAGTGCTCGACGCGGGTCTCCTGCACGATGCGATCGGCGGGCACGACCCGAAGGACTCCACGTCTTTGCGTGACGTGTGGCCCTCATTCGCTGACGCGGCCCGTGAGGGCGCGCGCGGTGACGTGCTCAAGGGGCTCAAGGTCGGTGTCATCCGAGAGCTGCCGGACAGCGGGTTCCAGCCCGGTGTCGCGGAATCGTTCCGCAGCGCGCTCGCGATGATGGAGGCGCAGGGCGCGGAGATCGTCGAGATCGGCGCTCCGCACTTCGAGTACGGCGTCGCGGCCTACTACCTGATCCTGCCTGCAGAGGCGTCGAGCAACCTCGCGAAGTTCGACTCGGTGCGCTTCGGCCTGCGCGTCACGCCCCACGGCACCCCCACCGTCGAGGACGTCATGTCCGCCACGCGTGACGCCGGGTTCGGCGACGAGGTGAAGCGACGCATCATCCTCGGCACCTACGCGCTGTCGGCCGGCTACTACGACGCGTACTACGGCAGTGCTCAGAAGGTGCGCACGCTCATTCAGCAGGACTTCGCGAACGCCTTCGCGGAGGTCGACGTCATCGCGACGCCCTCGGCTCCGACCACTGCGTTCAAGATCGGCGAGAAGATCGACGATCCGCTGCAGATGTATCTGAACGACATCACGACCATTCCCGTCAACCTCGCGGGCGTTCCCGGCATCTCGGTCCCCAGCGGACTCGCGTCGGAAGACGGATTGCCCGTCGGCATCCAGTTCATCGCACCGGCGCGGGAGGATGCGCGACTCTACAAGGTGGGCGCCGCCGTCGAGACGCTGCTCGTCGATTCGTGGGGAGCGCCGCTTCTCACGCGTGCACCCCAGCTCGTGGGAGGGACCCGCTGATGGCCACCGCCAAGCTCATGGACTTCGACAAGGCGCTCGAACTGTACGAGCCCGTGCTCGGGTTCGAGGTCCACGTCGAGCTCAACACGCACACCAAGATGTTCTCGGACGCGCCGAACCCGGCGAACGAGCTCTACCACGCCGCCGAGCCCAACACGCTGATCGCGCCGGTGGATCTGGGCCTGCCCGGATCGCTCCCGGTCGTGAACGAGACGGCGATCCGTTCGTCGATCAGTCTCGGTCTCGCTCTCGGATGCTCGATCGCACCGTCGAGCCGCTTCGCCCGGAAGAACTACTTCTACCCGGATCTCGGCAAGAACTACCAGATCTCCCAGTACGACGAGCCGATCGCGTTCGAGGGTTCCGTCGAGGTGGAGCTCGAGGACGGCACGATCGTGCAGATCCCCATCGAGCGCGCCCACATGGAGGAGGACGCCGGCAAGCTCACCCACATGGGTGGCGCGACCGGACGCATCCAGGGAGCCGAATACTCGCTCGTCGACTACAACCGCGCCGGTGTGCCGCTCGTCGAGATCGTGACGAAGACGATCTTCGGCGCCGAGCACCGCGCCCCCGAGGTCGCCAAGGCATACGTCGCGACGATCCGTGACATCGTGCGCAGCCTCGGGATCTCCGAGGCGCGTCTGGAACGAGGCAACCTGCGCTGCGACGCGAACGTGTCGCTGCGTCCCCGCGGACAGGAGAAGCTGGGCACCCGCACCGAGACGAAGAACGTCAACTCGATGCGCTCGGTCGAGCGTGCCGTCCGGTACGAGATCCAGCGTCAGGCGCAGATCCTCGCCGATGGCGGGACCATCACTCAGGAGACGCGACACTGGCACGAGGACACCGGGACGACCTCGCCCGGTCGTCCGAAGTCGGATGCGGACGACTATCGCTACTTCCCTGAGCCCGATCTCCTGCCGGTGGAGCCTGCAGCAGAGCTGATCGATGCCCTGCGTGCCGAGCTCCCGGAACAGCCCGTCGCCCGTCGACGCCGTCTGATGGCCGAGTGGGGCTTCACGGACCTGGAGTTCCAGGACGTGCGCAATGGAGGGCTGCTGGAGGTCGTCGAAGCGACGATCGCCGCCGGCGCGACTCCGGCGACGGCCCGGAAGTGGTGGACGGGCGAGATCACGCGCCTCGCCAACTCACAGGAGAAGGACGTCACCGAGCTGGTCTCGCCCAAGAACGTCGCGGCCCTGCAGAAACTCGTCGACGCCGGAACGCTCACAGACAAGCTCGCGCGTCAGGTGCTCGAGGGCGTCATTGCGGGCGAGGGCACGCCTCAGGAGGTCGTCGACGGCCGCGGACTCGCGGTCGTCTCGGATGACGGTGCGCTGATCGCAGCGATCGACGACGCACTCGCAGCGCAGCCCGATGTGCTGGCCAAGATCAAGGACGGAAAGGTCCAGGCCGCCGGGGCCGTTATCGGCGCTGTGATGAAGGCGATGAAGGGCCAGGCGGACGCCGCCCGTGTCCGCGAACTCGTCCTCGAGCGCGCTGCGCAGTAACCGGTTCCCCCGGGCCTCATGTCCGAGGCCCGGGGGAGAATGGTGTCATGGGTCACGGTGACGGCAGAGGGCGCATCGTGTCGTCCGCGGATGCCGACGACACCGGCACGAGCATCCTGCACGTCGATATGGATGCGTTCTACGCGGCCGTCGAGGTGCTCGATGATCCGAGCCTGCGAGGACTGCCGTTGATCATCGGAGCGCCTGACGGTCGCTCGGTGGTGTCGAGCGCCTCGTACGAGGCTCGTCGCTACGGCGTTCGCGCAGCTATGCCGGTCTCTCAGGCTCTGCGCCTGTGTCCTTCTGCGCGCATCGTCCCTCCGCATTTCCATCGATACCACGCCGTCTCGCGACAGGTCATGGCGATCTTCGAGTCGTTCACGCCTCTCGTCGAGCCGCTCTCTGTCGACGAGGCGTTTCTCGATGTGCGGGGCGTCCGACGTCTGTGGGGGAGCCCTGCGAGAATCGCGTACCTCGTTCGCGAGCGAGTCAGAGAAGAGGTCGGGATCACCTGCAGCGTCGGCGTCGCTGCGACCAAGCATGTGGCGAAGATGGCCTCGACGATCTCGAAACCTGACGGGATGCTGGTCATCGCCGCATCGGAAACCCAGGACTTCCTCGATCCGCGCCCAGTGCGTGCGATGTGGGGTGTGGGCCCGAAAGCCGCCGAAGCGCTGGAGGGACGAGGAATTCGCACAGTGCGGGACATCCGCACCTCGTCGCAGGCGATTCTCGACCGTGCCGTCGGACCGGCTCTGAGCGCTCGGCTCTCGGAACTCGCCCGCGGGGAGGACCCCCGTGCAGTCGAGACCGAGCGGGTGGAGAAGAGCATCGGGCACGAGGAGACGTTCGACACGGACATCATGGACCGATCGTTCCTCAGGGCTGAGCTGCTGCGCCTCGCGGACCGCGTCGCGGCGCGTCTGCGGAAAGCAGAGTGGGAGACCTCGACCGTCGCCATCAAGATCAGGTTCGACGACTTCCGCACCATCAGCCGTTCACAGACGCTCCCGGAACCCACCGCGGTGGGGCAGCGCATCGGCGAAGCGGCTCAGACGCTCTTCGATCAGATCGAGCGACGCGATCCTGTGCGGCTCGTCGGGGTGCGCGCAGAGAAGCTGCGCCCCGCCGGCGGTGGCGGGTTCGGCCTGTGGGACGACGATGAGGACTGGCGACGCGTCGAGGGCGCGGTCGACGACGCCGTGGCACGGTTCGGGAGCGCCACGATCAGTCGAGCGCGCCACATAGGGCGCGGTGACGGCCGCGGCGCTGCCCAGCATCCCAAGGCCCATGGACTGGATTGACGCTTGTCGCGGACGATTCCTGGACTAGCGTGGAGCCATGCCCAACATTGCACTGGAACTCGGAAAGCAGGCCGCCGCGTTCGGCGTGAAGAGCGCGTACGGCGAACAGCAGGATGTCGATGGAGTGAGCATCACTCCTGTCGCTTTCACCTACTCCGGCTTCGGCGGAGGCAGCGGTGACGGCGCCGAAGGCGGTGGTGGCGGAGGTGTCTCCGTGCCGGTCGGCGTCTACGTCCGCCGCGAGGAGGGACTCCGATTCGAGCCCAACATCGTGACGCTGCTCGTCGTCGCCGTGCCGTTCATCTGGGTCACCGGGCGCGCGCTCTCTCGCATCATCCGTGCACTCAAGAAGTGACGACCCGGTCGCTGTCGCGCTCGAGCGCGCAGCGACCCAGATCGTCGAGGACATCCGGATGCTGTCTGCGGCCAATCCGGTCGTCCTCATCGACGGTCGCAGCGGTGCCGGTAAGACGACTCTCGCCCGGATGCTCGTCCAGCGCTGGCCGATCGCCGGACGGGTGCAGCTCGTCGCTCTCGACTCCATCTACCCCGGTTGGGACGGCCTCAGCGACGGAGTGGAGCGAGCACTGAACGGTATTCTGCGTCCGCATGGTCGCGGGTACCTCGGGGAGTGGCGACGCTGGGACTGGGCGAAGGGCGCCGAGGCTGAGACTCACGCGGTAGACCCCTCGCTGGGCGTGCTCATCGAGGGGAGCGGGATACTGACCCCGGCCACCGCGGCGATCGCGGACGTGCGCGTCTGGATCGAGTCCGCCGAAACCGGCCGCAAGGCGCGGGCTCTGGCGCGGGATGGGGAGACGTACCGGCCTCATTGGGAGCAGTGGGCGCGGCAGGAAAGCGATCACATCGCGCGCGATGATCCCCGCTCCCTGGCGACCAGGGTCGTCGAAGTGCCGTAGCTCAGAGGAGGCGGTCCGCCGCTTCGACAGTCAGCTCGAGACGATATCCGAGCCAGTCGTAGACACCGTACCTCGGGTCGTCGGGATCATGATCGTCATCGTTCTGGATCCCGAGACGCTCGGCGATGACGAGTCGGAGGGCGGTGAGCGTGCGCATCCACGCGTCGACATCAGACAGGGGGATGTCGAGATCGTGCTCTGCGAAGGCTTCGTCCCGGGGCATGTCGCCGAGGTCCCCGCGCATCCCGGCGAGTGCGGTACGGACGATGTCCGCGTCCAGAGCGCGTCGATCCAAGAGATCGTCTCGGGTCGCGTCACGGAACGCGCGCGACGAGTCTTCGTCTTCGGGATAGGGGTCTGGAATCAGGCGACCGATCGCGGGATCCTCGACGTCGCGGTTCGCTCCCACGAGTTCACGGAAGTCGTCGACCAGGTGCACCAGCTGCGCACCCTCGACGCGGGCCATCCGCACCCGTACGGTCAGGTCGGTCACCTCGAAGCCTTTCGGACGGTCGCCCAGAGGCCGTAGTCGTGCATCGCCTGCGCGTGCACCTCCATCGTCTCGCGCGGGCCCGTAGCGACGATGGCCTGACCGTCGTGGTGCACCTGTCGCATCAGCATCGTGGCTCGCTCGAGCGAATATCCGAAATAGGTGCGGAAGACCCGCACGACGTAGCTCATCAGATTCACCGGGTCGTTCCACACGACGACCTCCCAGGGCTCGAGCGGGGCGGCCGAGAGATCGAGCTGTTCGTCGATGTCAGGTGTAGCGAGGGGACTCATGCCCAGCCCAGCGTGTGGAGCTGCTCGTCGTCGATGCCGTAGAAGTGCGCGATCTCGTGCACGAGGGTCGTATGGATCTCGTCGCGAAGCTCGTCATCGGTGTCGCAGGCGGCCAGATGAGACTCGCGATAGACGACGATCCGATCCGGGAGCTCCCCGGAGCCGTATTGCGTGCGCTCCGTCAGGGCCAAGCCGTCATAGAGTCCGAGCAGGTCGAGGCTTCCATCCTCCGGACGATCCTCGACGACGAACACCACGTTCTCCAGCCCGTCGACCATCTCGTCGGGCAGGCGATCGAGCTCGTCGATCACGAGCTCTTCGAAGTCCGCTGCATCCATCTCCATCAGCTCCAGCCTATTGCCGGCTGGGGGAGCTGCGCGTCAGTGGAGGAAGACGAGGAGGCCCGCGACGGCGATGAAGAGGACGCCGAAGACACTGTTGAGCGTCCGCTGCCCTCGCGAGGATCTCGTGAGCCTGCGGAACGGCCCGGCCGCTGTGGCGAAGAATCCCCACATCACCACGATGTCGACGATGATGACGGTGCCGATGAGAGTGAGGTACTGGGGGAGTTGGGGCTCGTCCAGTCGGATGAACTGCGGGATGAAGGCGAGGAAGAAGACGATCGCCTTGGGATTGAGTAGGTTGACCCAGAATCCGCGTCTGATCATCGACCAGTGGCCCTCGTGCAGGTCGACGACCGTCCCGTCGTCATCGGCGGCACGTCGAGGCCTCGTGAGGATCAGTCGGATTCCGAGGAAGACCAGGTACGCCGCGCCGGCATACCTGATCACGTTGAAGAGGACTTCGGACTGCGAGACGAGAAGCCCCAGGCCCGCGGCGACGATCACGACATGGAGGACGAGAGCCAGCTGCTGCCCGAGGATGCCCCAGATCGATCGGCGCCAGCCCTGACTCAGAGCGTTCGACATCGTGTTGATGGCACCGGCGCCCGGCGTGAAGCTGATCACCACGCAGGCGGTCAGAAGCGAGAACCACACGGCGAGCGACACCCCGCAATCCTAGGGGCAGCTCAGCGTGCTCTCGATCACCGCCGCCTGGGCTTCAGGACCGCGGCGTCATCCGACGAGGAGAACAGAAGAAGGTCCGAGTCTCTCGACTCGGACCTTCTTCTGAGTGGGGTGAGTAACGGGACTCGAACCCGCGACATCCGGCACCACAAGCCAGCGCTCTACCAGCTGAGCTATACCCACCATGTGCCAATCGCGATTGGCAACCAGACGAGTCTATTACATGTTCGGGGTGAACTCTGACACGGTGCGAGTGGCGATGTCGCGAGCGTCGTCACTCGACGGTCCGGGCTCGTCGACGAAGACCGCCTCACGGTAGTACCGCAGCTCGCGGATCGACTCGAGGATGTCCGCGAGGGCGCGGTGTCCGCCGTCCTTCGCCGGCGCCTGGAAGAACACCCGCGGGTACCACCGCCGCGACAACTCCTTGATGCTGGAGACGTCGACGTTGCGGTAGTGCAGCCACTGGTCCACCTGGCTCATGTACTTCGCCAGGAACATGCGGTCGGTGCCGATGGTGTTGCCTGCGAGCGGAGCCTTGCGTTCGAGGGGGACGAACCGCTTGATGTAGGCGAGGGTCTGCTCCTCGGCCTCGGCCAGCGAGACGCCATGCGGGATCTCTGTGATCAGCCCGGAGGACTCGTGCATCTTCGTCACGAAGTCGTTCATGTTCTCGAGTGCTGCGTCGCTCGGGCGGATCACGATCTGGAAGCCGGGATCGACCGGACGCAGTTCGAAATCAGTGATGACGACGGCGATCTCGACGAGCTCGTCGACGGAGAGATCGAGACCGGTCATCTCACAGTCGATCCAGACGAGGCGGTCGTTCTCTGAGGCAGATACCATGTCGCCATCCTATCGACGGCTCCGACATCCGAGTCGGGCGCGGTACGGTAGTTCTGTGCGCCTCCGTAGCTCAGGGGATAGAGCAGGAGCCTTCTAATCTCTTGGTCGCAGGTTCGAATCCTGCCGGGGGCACCATCGCCTGGGCACGTGTGCGGAGGCTCATCCGTTCCGCAGCGCGGCCACCGCATCGTCTGCGCTCCAGAAGTCTCCGACGAGTCGGAAAGACGACGTGGCGAGGTGGAGGCGTTCCGCCCGATACCTGACCCCGAGGGGATCCGGGACGAGGCGCAGATGCCCGAGGACCCGGTCCTTCGCGTCCTGCACCCGCCAGAGATGGGCTGAGGCGCGCACAAGGTGCTCCTTCTTCGCCGACAGCCGCGGCGTCGCGTGGGGAACCTCGGGGACGGACGTGATCAGGGTGGCGGACATCGAATCTCCTTTCCTGATTCGAACGTATGACCGACCACCGACATTGCGCGGGTGGCGTGAGGCGGCGGCAAGCGCAGTTCTTCTGCACATGCGGACGTCGATTCTGGTTGTTCAGGATCTGGTGTTCCGCGTGCGCAGGAAGCACCGCCGGAGCGCACTCTGTAGCGAGCCGGACGCACGTTCCGGGCACAGAGGAGCGAACATGTACGACACAGTGACGATCGTGGGAAACGTTGCGACCGATCCCACCCAGGGGCGCACGACCAGCGGGATCCCTGTCACGAACTTCCGACTCGCCAGCACTCACAGGCGGTTCGACGAATCGACGCGGACCTGGATCGACGTGGTCACGAACTGGTATTCGGTCGCGGCTTTTCGCCAGTTGGGAGAGCATGCCAAGGCCTCGCTGCGGGCGGGCGACAGCGTGATCGTCACCGGGAGGATGAAGATCCGCGCCTGGGAGAACAACGGCAAGCAGGGGACCAGCGTCGACATCGACGCGGATGCGATCGGCCACGACCTCCGCTGGGGCACGACCGCGTATCGCCGTAGTTCCAGATCGACCGTCGACGCGCCTCCGCGAGGTGGCGCGGCGCCGTCGGATGCGGTCAGCGACGACGCGGGGAGCCTGGGCTCGAGCGATGAGATGAAGGACATCGACACGTCGTGGGCCGCGAACGACGCCGAGCCTGCGGGATCAGGCAGCGACCTCGTGGGTTCGTTCCCCTCAGGGTCCGGTGCGTCCTGAGGGCGGGTGAGGACTGCGTCCGACGCACTCGATCGTGGTGAGCCGGACGCGTGCGGAGGAGGACGCCCGTAGACTCGGTTCGTGCTTCGACGACCGGACTCCTCCGCACCGCGTTCAGCGATCGCAGTCGGCATCGGCACGACTCTGGTGCTGCTGCTGACGGCGTGCGGTCCGACAGCCTCGCCCGCACCGGCACCGGGTCCGACCGACGCCGCTGCGTCGCCGGGGCCGTCGGCATCTCCGGCAGGTCCCGTGTTCGTGGCGGACGGCAGTGCGGAGGACAACCTCCCGCTCTTCGCAGCCGTGACCGACGGCGTATGGGCATCCGAGCAGAGGGTTTCCGGCCGCGCGTATATCGATGCCCTGACGGCGGCCGGCTTCGACAAGGCCGCCATGCAGGTGACCGCAGACGTCACGACGGTCGGAAACCCGGTCGAGAGCCTGCAGTTCGCGGTGCGTTGGGGCGACGCGGAGTGCCTCGTCGGTCAGGTGGGACCGTCGACCGGCGAGCCCGTCGCCGTCGTGATGCCCCAGCTCGCAGAGGGGCGCTGTCTCGTCGGTGCGACGCGGGCAATCGACTGGTGATACGGCGGCTCCGGTAGCGAGCCCTGCGATCGCCGGTAGGCTGGAGTGTCGATCTTCGACGCCAACAGAAGGAGCGGTTTTCGGTGGCTGAGTACATCTACTCGATGGTTCGTGCGCGCAAGGCGGTGGGCGACAAGCTCATCCTCGATGACGTCACCATGGCATTCCTCCCCGGTGCCAAGATCGGCATGGTGGGTCCGAACGGCGCCGGCAAGTCGACGATCCTCAAGATCATGGCCGGCATGGACACGCCGTCCAACGGCGAGGCGAAGCTGTCTCCCGGCTTCTCCGTCGGGATCCTGATGCAGGAGCCCGAGCTCGACGAGAGCAAGACCGTCATCGAGAACATCCAGGACGGCATCGCCATCAAGGCGAAGGTCGACCGCTTCAACGAGATCTCGATGCTGATGGCCGACCCGGATGCGGACTTCGACTCGCTTTTGGCCGAGATGGGCACACTGCAGGAAGAGATCGATGCAGCCGATGGCTGGGACCTCGACTCGCAGCTCGAGCAGGCGATGGACGCCCTCCGCACGCCGCCGGCCGATGCCGCCATCGCGCCTCTCTCCGGTGGAGAGAAGCGCCGAGTCGCGCTGGCGAAGCTCCTGCTCCAGAAGCCCGATCTTCTGCTGCTCGACGAGCCCACCAACCACCTGGACGCCGAGAGCGTGCTCTGGCTCGAACAGCACCTGCAGGCGTACAAGGGCGCGGTGATCGCGATCACCCACGACCGGTACTTCCTCGACCACGTCGCCGAGTGGATCGCCGAGGTCGACCGTGGTCGGCTCATCGGGTACGAGGGCAACTACTCGACCTATCTGGAGAAGAAGGGCGAACGCCTCGAGATCCAGGGCAAGAAGGACGCCAAGCTCGCCAAGCGCCTCAAGGAGGAGCTCGAGTGGGTGCGGTCGAGCGCGAAGGGCCGTCAGACCAAGTCCAAGGCACGTCTCGCGCGGTACGAGGAGATGGCGACCGAGGCAGAGCGGACCAGGAAGCTGGACTTCGAGGAGATCACGATCCCGGCGGGTCCCCGACTCGGGAGTGTCGTCATCGACGCGAAGAACCTGAAGAAGGGGTTCGACGGGCGTTCGCTCATCGACGGCCTCAGCTTCAGCCTTCCGCCGAACGGCATCGTCGGCGTGATCGGCCCGAACGGTGTGGGTAAGACGACGCTGTTCAAGACGATCGTCGGCCTCGAGCCGCTCGACGCGGGCGATCTCAAGATCGGTGAGACGGTCAAGATCAGCTACGTCGACCAGTCCCGGTCGAACATCGACCCGGACAAGACGCTGTGGGAGGTCGTCTCCGACGGGCTCGACTTCATCACCGTGGGCAAGACGGAGATCCCCTCGCGCGCGTACGTCTCGAAGTTCGGCTTCAAGGGACCGGACCAGCAGAAGAAGGCCGGTGTGCTCTCCGGTGGTGAGCGCAACCGACTGAACCTGGCCCTCACCCTGAAAGAGGGCGGCAACCTGCTGCTGCTCGACGAGCCCACCAACGACCTGGACGTCGAGACGCTGAGCTCCCTCGAGAACGCGCTGCTCGAGTTCCCCGGCTGTGCAGTCGTGATCACCCACGACCGGTGGTTCCTCGACCGCATCGCGACGCACATCCTCGCGTACGAGGGTACCGACGAGAAGCCCGACCAGTGGTACTGGTTCGAGGGCAACTTCGAGGCGTACGAGGAGAACAAGATCCAGCGCCTCGGTGCAGACGCGGCGAAGCCGCACCGCTCGACGCACCGCAAGCTCACGCGCGACTGACCGCCCGATGTCCGACCTGACACCGGGATCCCGGCTGCACATCCCGATCCACCTCCGCTGGGGGGATCTGGACGCCTTCAATCACGTCAACAACACCTCGATGCTGAAGCTCCTCGAGGAGGCGCGCGTACGCGCGTTCTGGCGTGCGGGTCCCGGTGAGCAGGCGCCATCCACCGCTGTGCTCGACTCAGGCATCGACGAGGGAACGCTGACGCTCATCGCTCGTCAGGAGATCGAGTATCTCGCACCGGTGCCGTATCAACGGCGCCCGCTCGAAGTGCAGATGTGGTTCGGCAAGCTCGGCGGCTCCAGCGTCGAGGTCTGCTACGAGGTGCACAACGACCCCACGGCGGAACCTCGCACGATCTATGCGCGCTCCACCGCCATCATCGTGCTCGTCGATGCGAAGACCGGACGACCCACGCGGCTCACGCAGGAGATGCGCGAGGCCTGGGAACCGTACGTCGGACCGTCCATCGAGTACGCCCACCGGTGAGGTGAGCTGACTCGTCGGCGCCGGCCGGATCACGCCGGTGCGGGCACCCTGACCATGATCTCCTGCGCGACCGAGGCGACGAGGTCGCCCGACTGCGTGTAGATGCGTCCCTGGGCGAGTCCACGGCCGCCGCGCGCGTTCGGAGACTCCTGAAGATAGAGCAACCACTCGTCGACACGTGCGGGACGGTGCCACCACATCGCGTGGTCCAGGCTCGCCACCTTGAGCCCGGGCAGGCCCCAATAGACGCCATGGGCCCGGAGGATCGATTCCTGGATCGTCATGTCGCTCAGGTATGCGAGAGCCGCCCTGTGGATGCGCTGGTCATCGGGAAGCGGCGCCTTCATGCGCATCCACACACCCTGTTGAGGGACGCGGTCGTCTGCGCTCGGCAGAAACAGAGGCGAGTCGATATGGCGCACGTCGGCCGCGCGATCACTGAGCATCCGCACGACGCCGGACGGCAGACCGTCGACGCGCTGCTCATCGGGGAGCAAGGAGTCGGGACCGGGGACATCGGCGGGCATGGGGACGGCATGCTCGAGTCCCGGATCCTCGTCCTGGAAGGACGCGATCATCGAGAAGATCGGTACGCCGTTCTGATAGGCCTGTGATCGGCGAGTCGAGAAGGATCGCCCGTCGTGGATGCGATCCACGGCGATCGTGATTCCCTGACTCGCGTCGCCCGGCCGCAGGAAGTAGCCGTGCATGGAGTGGACGGCCCGATCCTCCGGAAGCGTGCGCTCCGCGGCGAGCAGGCTCTGCGCGAGCACCTGGCCACCGTAGATCCGTCCGGACGGCATCGGATGCGACGAACCGGTGAAGATGTCCTCGGTGGTGCGTGCCTGCGTCGAGTCGAGATCGAGCACGTCGAGGAGTTGTTCGACGGTGCGGATCGCGTGGGCGTCGGCGGTCATGACTTCCTTCCCGCGACTGCGGATGCTTCTGGCGTTGCTAGTTTAGAGGGTGTGCCCCACCAGCTTCTTCTCGCAGACGCCGAGACCGCGAAGGACGTTCTGACCTTCCTCGGACGAGCGAGCCGCATCTCCGATGAAGGGGTTCGGCTGCAGGCAGCGAGGGGAGTCCTCGCGCTGACGGGCGCCGCGCTCTCTCCTCACGGCCTGTTCGATCAGACTCCGACCGTGCTGGCGATGCGAGTCGTCCAGGCGGACCCCGAGCTCGAGTGCGACGTCGTCGTCGCCGCGCTCACAGCGACGGACGACGAGCGCGCCCTGACACTGCCGGAGACCGGGCTCTCACCCGCGTGGGCCGGGGTCGCCCCGCCGCGCGGCCACTGGCAGGCGACGTCGACTCTGACGGCATCCGTGATCGCCCGACGCGCCCAGTGGGGGATCAGCGCCGTTGCTCGTGGAGCGACGCCGGGCGCGGGCGAGGAGGCGGTCAGAGCCCTCCGTGCGGCCATCTGGGGCGAGCCCGATGACGATCTCGGCGGTCTGCCGCGCGGAGTGGCATTCGCGGCGGACGCGTTCGGCTTCATCTCCGGCGAGGAGGACGTTCCGGTCATGCAATCGGGGCGATGGACTCGGCTCGCCTTCCGTCGCGGACACGTTCTCTCCCGAGGCCCGGTCGCGTCGGGCCTGACCGCCGTCAGGGGTACGGGCTCCGCACAGTAGACGCGTACGAGCTCACCGCGCGGCAGCGCGCCCGGCCTGACGACCCGAGAAGAGACATCCGCCGAGGAACGTGCCCTCGAGCGCGCGGTAGCCGTGCATCCCGCCGCCGCCGAAGCCGCTCGCCTCGCCCGCGGCATACAGACCGGGGATCGGTTCGCCGTCGGCTCCGAGAGCACGGCCGTCGAGATCGGTATTGATTCCGCCGAGTGATTTCCGCGTGAGGACGTGCAGTTTCACAGCGACGAGCGGACCTGCTGCCGGATCCTGGAGCCGGTGCGGTGCGGCGGTGCGGATCAGCCTGTCGCCACGATATCCGCGCATGGAGCGAAGCATGCCGATCTGGGCGTCCTTCGAGAACTCGTTGTCCATCTCCAGGTCGCGCGCCACGACCTCCCGTCGGACGTGGTCGATGTCGAGCGATTCGCCGCCGGGATGCCGCTTCATCTGCTCGAGCAGGGACTCGAGATCGTTCTCGACGATGAAGTCCGCACCCTCGTCGAGGAATGCCTGCACCGGGCCGGTCGGTCCCTTCGCCAGTCGGGACTTCACCAGCAGACCGACGTCCTTGCCCGTCAGGTCGGGGTTCTGCTCACTTCCCGAGAGGGCGAACTCCTTCTCGACGATCTGACGAGAGGTGATGAACCACGAGTGGTCGTAGCCGGTGCGGCGGAGGTGGGCGAGCGTGCCCAGCGTGTCGAAGCCAGGAAACAGGGGGACAGGCAATCGCGTCCCCGTGGCATCGAGCCACAGCGACGAGGGTCCGGGGAGGATGCGGATGCCGTGGGACGGCCAGACCGGATCCCAGTTCGTGATGCCTTCGACGTAGTGCCACATCCGGTCACCGTTCACGAGGCGAGCCCCCGCCGCGTCCGAGACGGCGTGCATCGATCCGTCCACGTACGCGGGCACCCCCGTCAGCATGTGCTCGGGCGGCACGCCGAGGCTCGCAGGCCATGCCGCACGCACGAGATCGTGGTTGCCGCCGATGCCGCCCGAGGAGACGATCGTCGCTCCGGCGCTGATCTCGAAGTCGCCGATCGCGGACCGTGACGACTCGACGCCGCGAAGCGCGGGGCTCGACTCCAGGATCGTTCCCCGTACGCCGGTGACGGCTCCGTCGGTGGTGACGAGTTCGGTCACCCGGTGGCGGGGCAGGATCGTGATCCGGCCCTCGCGCTCACCCTGTTCGACTGCTGCGGCGAACGGAGCCACGACACCGGGGCCGGTGCCCCAGGTGATGTGGAATCGCGGAACCGAGTTGCCCGGACCGAGTGCACCGTATCCGCCTCGCTCGGCCCATCCGACCACGGGGAAGAACGTGACGCCGCGTTCGCGCAGCCACGCGCGCTTCTCACCGGCCGCGAACTGGAGGTAGGCCTCGGCCCACCGGCGCGGCCAGTGATCCTCCGGGCGGTCGAAGGAGGCCGTTCCGAACCAGTCCTGGGTCGCCAGCGCGAGCGAATCCCGGATCCCCATCCGTCGCTGCTCGGGCGAATCGATGAAGAAGAGTCCGCCGAACGACCACCACGCCTGCCCGCCGAGATTCGTGCGCGGCTCCTGGTCGACGAGGATCACGCGACGCCCGGCATCCAACGCCTCACTCGCCGCGACGAGCCCGGCAAGCCCCCATCCGATGACCAGTACGTCTGCAGACAGGGGCGTGGTCGTCATGTGCTCTCCGTTGATTCCTGACGTGATCGCGTCTCGAGCGTGGGACGCCCGGCGGAGGGTGCGCCGATGCCGGACGGCTCGAATGTGTTCACCATGGCATACGCGGCTCGTTCCAGGTAGTCCCAGAGCGTCGATTCGTGGAGTGGCGACAACTCCGCCTCGTCCACGGCCGTTCGCATGTGCCGGAGCCACCGGTCACGCGCGTCGGGGTCGACGTGGAACGGCATGTGGCGCATCCTGAGGCGGGGGTGGCCACGAGTCTCGCCGTACGTCGTGGGGCCGCCCCAGTACTGCTCGAGGAACAGGAGCAGGCGTTCCTCGGCGGGGCCGAGATCCTCTTCGGGATACATCGGCTTCAGGACAGGATCGAGTGCGACCTCGCGGTAGAAGACCGACACGATCTTCGCGAAGGTGTCGCGACCGCCGACCTCGTCGTAGAAAGTCACTTCTGGGGGCTCCCGTCGTCGTTCGTCTTCTTGCGTCGCCAGATTCCCCTGTCCGGGATCGCAGGCACGCCGGTGACCGCGTTCGGACGGGTCTTGGGCGGATTCGCACCCCGAACCCGGCGTGCACCGTCGAGACCGGTGGGCACGACCGTCGTCATGCTCGGGAGCGCGATCTCGTTCTCGAGCAGGGCCGACCGCAGACGCTTGCGCAGTTCCTGCGCCACGTCGTCCTTGGCGTTCGCGCGAGCCTTGATCACGAGACGGATGACCAGGGCGTCGCCGTCGATCGACTCGAGACCCCACAGCTCCGGCTTCTCGACGATGCGAGTTCGCCACTTCGGATCCTTGGCCAGCGCCAGCGCGGTGTCCAACATGGTCTGCTCGGCCTTGTCGAAGTCCGAGTCGACGGGCACACCGACGTCGATGATCGCGCGCGCCCAACCCTGGGACATGTTGCCGATGCGGAGCACCTCGCCGTTCCGGACGTACCAGAGGGTGCCGTTCACATCACGGACCTGGGTGATGCGCACACTCACGTACTCGACGACGCCTGACGCGAGACCGAGATCGACGACGTCGCCGATGCCGATCTGATCCTCCGCGACGATGAACATGCCGTTCAGCACGTCCTTGACGATGTTCTGAGCGCCGAAGCCGAGGCCCGCGCCGACCGCCGCAGTGAGCAGGGTGAGGGAACCGAGCAGGGTGGGGGACAGATGGTTGACCACCAGCACGATCGCGATCACCACGAGCATCACATTGACGATGTTCTGCAGGATCGTCCCGAGAGTTCGCGTCCGCTGCACGAGGCGCATGTCGGCGAGCGGAGATCGCTCGAGGGCCTGGGTGTCGTCGACGTCTGCCTTGCTCTTCGCACTGTCGACGATCCGGTGCACGACGCGTCGGATGACCACTCGGAGGACCAGACCGATCAGGATGCAGCCGCCGATGATCGCGACGACCCCGAGAGCTTGGAGGCCCACGTCCCGGAGCACGGTGACAGCATCCATCCACCAGTCGGGGAGTGGGGTCTCTGCAGGGTCAGGGTTCGTATCGAATGGCTGCATCATCCCCTCCAGAGTAGCGATCAGGCCTCTGCGCGGGCTGGATGCACCGCACAGAGGCCTGATCGGGAGAGACGGGTCAGTCCTCTGCGTCGCGAGACTGCGCGGCGAGCGACCGCTCGACGTCTGCGAGGTTCTCGAGCACGAGACGACGGAGTGCCGGTGCGGCGTCCTGATTCGCGGACAGCCAGGCCCGAGTCGCGTCGCGCAGTTCGACATCCGCGATGGCGGTGGGGAACAGGCCGACGATGAGGTACTGCGCGATCTGGTAGCTGCGGGACTCCCAGATCGGCACGAGCATGTCGAAGTACGCGGGAACGAACTCGCGGAGCGATTCGGCGCCCGCCGGGTGGACGAAGCCGAGTGCGGCCGAACGCACGATCGTGTTCGGAGCGTCGTCACGATCGATCAGCGAGGCCCACGCGGCCTTCTTCGAGGCGGAGTCCGGCAGCGCGGCACGGGCCTGCGCGGCGAACTCGCCGCCCTTCGAGGTGTTGTCCGAGGACAGCGCGGCATCGATGGATGCTGCGTCCGTCGCGCCGATCGTGGCGAGGCCCACGAGGAGCTGCCAGCTGAGGTCCGCGTCGATCTCGAGACCGGGAAGCGTCTCCTCGCCGGAGCGCAGTCGACCCACGATGCCGGCGTGCTCGGGAGTGACGAGCGCGTTCGCGAACGCCGTCACGAACTGGAGCTGGCTGTCGCTGCCCGATTCGGCGGATTCTGCGAGTGCCCAGAGACCGTCGGCGACCTTCTGGCGGGCCGCCAGGCGGTCCTCCGGCGTGACGTAGAGCGTCGCAGCCGTGCGCAGTTGCGCAAGGGTCGTACGGACCGTGGTCGACTCCGTCTCGCGGCCGATGTTCCCCAGCACCAGATCGATGTAATCGGATGCGGCGGTCTCGGCGTCGCGGGTCTGATCCCACGCCGCTCCCCACACGAGCGAGCGTGCGAGGGGATCACTGATGTCTGCGAGGTGCTCGATCGCCGTGGCGAGGGAACGGTCATCGAGGCGGATCTTCGCGTAGGCGAGATCGTCATCGTTGAGCAGCACCAGGTCGGGGCGCTTGAGGCCGTGCAGCTCGGGGACTTCGGTGCGGTCTCCGTCGACGTCGACCTCGGCATAGTGCGACCGCACGAGTGCGCCGTCCTGGAGGTTGTAGAAGCCGATGCCGAGGCGGTGAGGGCGGATGGTGGGGTAGTCCGCGGGAGCAGTCTGTGTCACGGCGAACCGCGTGATGGTGCCGTCGACGTCGTCGGCGATCACCGGTTCGAGCGTGTTCACGCCCGCGGTCTCGAGCCACTTCTTCGACCAGGTGCTCAGATCGCGACCGCTGGTGGCCTCGAGCTCAGTGAGCAGATCGCTCAGCTCGGTGTTGCCCCACGAGTGCTTCTGGAAGTACTGCGAGACACCCGCGAAGAACTCCTCGATGCCGACCCAGGCGGCGAGCTGCTTGAGAACCGAGCCGCCCTTCGCGTAGGTGATGCCGTCGAAGTTCACCTGCACGTCTTCGAGATCGTTGATCTCGGCCACGATCGGGTGGGTGGACGGAAGCTGATCCTGACGGTAGGCCCAGGTCTTCTCCATCGCGTTGAACGTGGTCCATGCCTCGGTCCACTCGGTGGCCTCGGCGGTCGCGATCGTCGACGCCCACTCGGCGAACGATTCGTTCAGCCAGAGGTCGTTCCACCACTTCATCGTGACGAGGTCGCCGAACCACATGTGTGCGAGCTCATGCAGGATCGTGACGACGCGACGCTCCTTGACGGCGTCGGTCACCTTGCTGCGGAAGACGTAGGTCTCGGTGAAGGTCACCGCGCCCGCGTTCTCCATGGCGCCGGCGTTGAACTCCGGGACGAAGAGCTGGTCGTACTTCGCGAACGGGTAGGGGACGCCGAACTTCGACTCGAAGTATGCGAATCCCTCGCGGGTCTTGTCGAAGATGTAGTCGGCGTCGAGGTGCTGCCAGAGGCTCTTGCGTCCGTAGACGCCGAGCGGGATCACCCGGCCCGAGGCGCTGGTGAGCTCGGAGAACGTCGCTTCGTAGGGCCCGGCGACGAGCGCGGTGATGTACGAGGAGATGCGCGGGGTGGGCTCGAAGCCCCAGGTGGCGACCGAGTGGTCGTCGTGCACGATGGGCTCGGGCGTGGGGGAGTTGGAGACGACCTTCCACGACGCCGGTGCGGTGACCGTGAACTGGAACGTCGCCTTGAGGTCGGGCTGCTCGAACACCGCGAACACGCGTCGGGAGTCGGGGACCTCGAACTGCGAGTAGAGGTAGACCTCGCCGTCCACGGGATCGACGAACCGGTGGAGTCCCTCTCCGGTGTTCGTGTAGAGGCAGTCCGCGTCGACCACGAGAACGTTCTCGGCCTGCAGACCGGCGAGTGCGATGCGCGAGTCGGCGAAGACCTCGTCGGGGTCCAGCTGCTCGCCGTTCAGCGAGATCTCGCGCACGTCGCGGGCGATCAGATCGATGAAGGTGGTGCTCTCCGGCGTCGCGGTGAACCGGACGACGCTGCGGGAGCCGAAGACCTCCGCACCCTTCGTCAGGTCGAGCGAGACTTCGTACGACTGAGTGTCGATGACGTCGCGGCGCTCCTGCGCTTCGATGCGGGTGAGGTTCTCTCCAGGCACAGCTGTACTCCCAGGGGTGAGGGGATGCTGCCGCAACCCAGCGCAGTTGGCGCCCACGGCAACCATGACAGCCTACGCCAGCACGGCGGCCTGTCTCACGTCTGGAAGGTGAAAGGATGGAGGGGTGACCGCGATCGAGCCGAACCACGTCCTCTTTGCCTCTGCTGCCGCTGCCGAAGGTGCGCCCTACGTATCGACGCCGACGGCGTACGACGGCATCCTGCTCGCCGGATTCGGAGGGCCCGAGGGACAGGACGACGTCATCCCGTTCCTCCGCAACGTCACGCGCGGTCGCGGTATCCCCGATGAACGACTGGAAGAGGTGGCGCATCACTACCGTCACTTCGGTGGCGTGAGCCCGATCAACGGTCAGAACCGCATCCTCAAGGAGGCTCTGGAGGGCGAGCTCGCACGCCGCGGCATCGATCTTCCGGTGTACTGGGGCAACCGCAACTGGAGTCCGTACCTCGAGGAGGTCGTGACCGAGGCGGCCGCCGACGGGAAGACGACCCTGCTCGCGTTCGCCACCAGTGCCTACAGCTCGTTCTCGAGCTGCCGGCAGTATCGCGAGGACTTCGCACGGGTGCTCGAGGAGACGAAGCTCGGCGACAGGGTGACGATCGACAAGATCCGTCCCTTCTACGACCACCCCGGATTCGTCGAGTCGTTCGAGACGGGCGTCCGCGAGGCCGTGGAGGCGTTCCTCGGACAGGGCATCGCCCCCGTGGACATCCAGATCCTGTTCTCGACCCACAGCATCCCGACGGCCGACGCGGAGCGCTCCGGTGCGCGGGACATCGACTGGGGCGAGGGCGGCGCCTACGCGGCGCAGCACCTCGCGGTAGCCGCGTGGGTCATGGATCGAGTCCGCGAGAGCATCCCCGAGGCGGCGGACGTGTCGTGGGAGCTCGTCTACCAGTCCCGTTCGGGTCCCGCCTCGCAGCCGTGGCTGGAGCCGGATGTGTGCGACGTCATCGGCGAACTCCCCGAGCGCGGTCGGAAAGCCGTGGCGGTCGTGCCGGTCGGTTTCATGAGCGACCACATGGAGGTCCTCTGGGACCTCGACACCGAGGCGGCCGAAGCGGCGGAAGAGGCCGGTCTGGCTTTCACACGCACTCCCACGCCCGGGGTGGCGCCGTCATTCGTCACCGGCATCGTCGACCTGATCGTCGAGCGGCTGGAAGGCCGCCCCAACGAGGAGCGCCCTCATGTGACGTCGCTGCCGGGTGCGTTCGACGTGTGCCGTCCGGGCTGCTGCGAGAACGTCCGCGCCGGATTCAAGCCGGCCGCCGCCGGCGTGGCCCCGTGAGCACCCGCTGACCCGCGGCGCTTCTAGGATGGATGCCATGCGCATCCATATCGCCACCGATCACGCCGGTCTCGACTTCTCCACGCAGCTACAGGATCACCTCCGCGGCGCGGGACACGAGGTCGTGGACCACGGGCCGATCGAGTACGACGCGCTCGACGATTACCCCGCATTCTGCATCCGTGCGGCGCAGGCCGTCGTCGCGGATCAGGCGGCCGGTGTCGAGACGCTCGGTGTGGTGTTCGGCGGCTCCGGCAACGGCGAGCAGATCGCCGCGAACAAGGTCGAGGGCGTCCGTGCCGCGCTGGTGTGGAACACGTCGACCGCCGAGCTGGCCCGCCAGCACAATGACGCGAACGTGATCTCGATCGGGGCGCGGCAGCATTCCTTCGACGAGGTCACCTCGTTCATCGACACCTTCATCGCGACGCCGTTCTCGGAGGACGAGCGCCACATCCGCCGAATCGGTCAGATCGCGGACTTCGAGCGCAACGGCTCGCTGCTCCCGGATCCGAGAGCCTGAGATGCCCGAGGGACATTCGGTCCACCGCATCGCGCGCCAGTTCGACCGTAACTTCGTCGGCAAGCAGATGCTCGCCTCGAGCCCCCAGGGACGATTCGCCGAGGGGGCGGCCGTCCTGAACGGTCGTGAGGCGATCAGCGTGCAGGCGGTGGGGAAGCAGATGTTCCTCGAGGCCGAAGGCGATGTGTGGCTTCGGGTGCACCTTGGCCTGTACGGCGCGTGGGACTTCGCCGGCGACATCCTGGTCGACCCGACGATCGCCTCTGCGAACGGCCGCATGGGCCAGACGAACCAGCGCGGAACTGTGGTCGACGAGGAGATCCTCGACGATGCCGGAGAGAACTCGCTCGCCTCGATCGGCGCACCTCGCCGGACTCGGGTGCACGTGCGCATGTCGGAGCAGACGAAGGGGCTCGCCGACGAGGGACTCGAATGGCCCCCACCGGTCGTCGGTCAGGTTCGACTGCGTCTGATGACCGACATCACGGCTGCCGATCTGCGCGGCCCCACGGCCTGCGTGCTCCAGAGTCCGGAGGAGATGCTCGCTAGCGTCGCCAAGCTCGGCCCGGATCCCCTCGTGGGGGATCCCGCGCAGAACGAGGAGCGCTTCGTGCAGGCGGTCCGTAAGAAGCAGACGGTGATCGCACTTCTGCTGATGGATCAGGCCGTGGTCAGCGGCATCGGAAACGTGTATCGGGCGGAGATGCTGTTCCGACAGCGGCTGAACCCCCACACGCCCGGCCGCGAGGTGCCCGAGGAGGTCGTGCGAGCACTGTGGCGCGACTGGGTGCGGCTGCTGGCCGTCGGTGTGGAGACCGGCCAGATGATGACCATGGATGATCTGTCGCCCGACGCCTATCGGGCGGCGATGGCGAGCCGCGACGATCGCCACTGGGTCTACCATCGTGCCGGTCTGCCGTGTCGTATCTGCGGCACCGAGATCGCCCTCGAGGAGATCGGCGCCCGCAAGCTGTACTGGTGCCCGCGCTGCCAGGCCTGACCGGTCAGCCGTAGGCTGAGAGGATGCGTCAGAACCCCAGTTTCACGCTCGCTGATGTGGCCGAGATCCGTCGGGTCATCGATGCCGATCCGTGGGCGACCATAGTGAGCGACGGACCGGAGGGCCTCGTCTCCTCTCACTACGTCGTGCTGCTCGACCAGGATCGCGATGATCTCACGGTCGTCGGTCACGTCGGCCGGCCCGACGACCTGATCCACGGCTTGGGCGAGAGGGAACTGCTCATCGTGTTCCAGGGGCCGCACGGCTACATCTCACCGGGCTGGTATGGCGATGTCCCGTCCGTTCCGACGTGGAACTACACGGCCGTTCATCTTGCCGGAGTTCCCGAGATACTCAGCGACGAAGAGAATCTCGCCGTTCTCGATCGACTCGTCGACCGTTTCGAGGGGCGGATGCCGGAGCCACGGCAGATGTGGGAACGGCCGAACGACCCCGCGTTCATCACACGGCTGGCCGCAGGGACGGTGGGATTCAGGCTCACCCCGACACGCGTCGTCGCCAAACGCAAACTGAGTCAGAACAAGCCGGCCGAGACAGTGGAGACCATCATCGCCGAACTCGAGGCCGATGGGCCGTACGCACAGCCCGCCCTCGCCGCCGAGATGCGTCGCGCCCAGCAGGCGCGCGTCGGAGCCCGCTCGTGACCGGAGCCGCAGACAGCGTGGCCACCCTGTCGGGCGTCCGGGTCTCAGGACCGGGCAAGGAGTTCCTGATCGACGACGAGCCCGTCGACATCTTCATCGAAGACGGCCGGATCAGCGACATCGCCCCCGCCGGAGCGCTGCCGCCACAGGGGCGCATCCTCGACGGCAACGGAGCGTGGGCCGTGCCGGGCCTCTGGGACAACCACGTGCACACGGTGCAGTGGGCTCTGGCCGCCGAACGCGTCGCTCTCGGTGGCGCGGGCTCCGCGTCGGAGGCGGCTGCGATCATGTCCTCCGCGGCGCCCCTCCCGGACGGGCGGAAGGTCGGCAGCGGGTTCCGTGATGCGATGTGGCCCGATCAGCCCTCGCTCGCACTTCTCGACAGCGCCACGGGAGAAGTGCCCACCTATCTCATCAACGCGGATGTGCACAGCACGTGGCTCAACTCGGCGGCGTTGCGGCTCGAGGGCTTCGACAGTCCGGACGGGATGCTCAGAGAGGAGCAAGCCTTCGAGATCTCCCGTCGCCTGAACGCCGTCGACCCGGAACGCGGCGACAGAGCGGTCCGCGACGCGGGGGAGAGGGCCGCCTCTCGAGGCATCACCGGCCTGGTGGACTTCGACATGGCCTGGAACGCCGATGCCTGGCCGCGGCGTATCCGTGCCGGGTTCGCTGCCCATCGTGTCGAGTTCGCCATCTACCCTTTCGACCTCGGACGTGCGATCCGCGCCGGGCTCCGGTCGGGCGAGCTGCACGAGGCGGCGGACGCACCGGAAGCCGGGCGCGGCCTGATCCGGATCGGGCCGCTGAAGATCATCAGCGACGGCTCGCTGGGCACGCGCACCGCGGCCTGCTCGCATTCGTATCCTGGCGATCCCGAGAACTTCGGGGTGCTCAATGTACCGACCGCCGAGCTCGCCGAGCTGCTCACGACCGCCACCGGCGCAGGGCTCTCGGTCGCGGTGCATGCGATCGGTGATCGCGCCGTCACCGGGGCGCTGGACGCCTTCACGGTGTCGGGTGCCGTCGGAACCATCGAGCACGCTCAGCTGGTGCGGCACTCCGACCTCGCGCGGTTCGGCAGGCTCGGCGTCATCGCGAGTGTGCAACCGCAGCACGCGCTCGATGACAGGGATCTGGTCGGCCGGCACTGGGCCGGGCAGACGTCGATCGGCTATCCGCTCAGTGCCCTCCGAGACGCCGGTGTGGAGATCCGCTTCGGATCCGACGCTCCCGTGGCTCCCCTCGATCCCTGGCAGGCGATCGCCGCGGCGGTCACCCGCACGGACGATGATCGCGACCCCTGGCACCCCGAAGAGCGACTGACGAGGGAACAGGCGATCCAGGCGAGCGTCCGCACGGCTCTGCGTCCGGGGGAGGCCGCAGACATCGCCCTGTGCGGCTACGACCCGCTCTCCGCATCAGGTGCGGATCTGCGAGGGATGCCGGTCATGGCGACGATGGTCGCCGGGCGGCTGACCTACGGCGGATGAGCGCGAGAACGAAGAAGGGCACCGGAAGCCCGGTGCCCTTCTTCGTCGCGTGGGTGCTCAGGCTGCGATGTGCGACACGAGGAACCAGCGGTCCTTCTCGAGCCCGCGCATGATCTCGATCGCGACGTCCTGGCTCGTGAGGTCGACCTCGTCGAGCCCGTCGATCGCCGCCTTCACGTCGACGAGGATCGCGTCGATGTCGGAGATGACGGCGCGCACGAGCTCATCGGACTGGGTGAAGCCAGCCGGAACCGACGTCGCACCGCCCTTGGCGGCGACGGCGCTGATGCGCGCGTCGATCGGGAGACCGAGGGCGACGATCCGCTCGGCGGCCGTGTCGGCGAAGTCGCCGGCGTGCGCGACGATGGTGTCGAGAAGCTCATGAACTCCGACGAAGTTGGCGCCGCGGACATGCCAGTGCGCCTGCTTGCCGTCGATCGTCAGCGCCTGGAGACCGAGCACGACGGGGGAGAGGAACTGAGACGCTGCAGCGGCCACGGTCGGGTCGCTGGCGGTGGTGGAAACGGTCTGTACCTTGCTCATTGTGACTCCTCCGGAGTTGTCTCTTCGTGCCTGATGAGGACAACGCTACTCGTCTGAAATCATTCCGCAAGCAAGCGAAGGCTCGGCTTAGTGGCCCGGAATCACGCGGAAATCCGGGCTTGGGAGGATAGTCTCACCTTATGAGCATCGCTGCCGGAGCCTCCGTCCTCGCCCTGCCGGGGAAGTCCCCGTGGATCGCCGCCGACGCGTTCATCGCCGAGGGCGCACGCATCGTGGGAGACGTGTCGCTGGCCGAGGGTGCGAGTGTCTGGTACAACGCGGTCCTTCGAGGCGACTCTGCCTCCATCGCGGTCGGACGCGACAGCAACGTCCAGGACAACGTCTCGGTCCATGTCGACGCGGCGCATCCGGTCGTCATCGGCGCGAAGGTGTCGATCGGTCACAACGCGGTCGTCCATGGGTGCACGATCGGAGACGGTTCGCTCATCGGCATGGGAGCCGTCGTGCTCAGCGGGGCCGTCATCGGCGCCGGCTGTCTCATCGCCGGTGGAGCCGTCGTGCTCGGAGGCACAGAGGTGCCAGACGGATCACTGGTGGCCGGGGTGCCCGCGAAGGTGCGCCGAGCGCTCAGCGACCAGGAGCGTGCCGACCTGATCGCGAACGCCGACGTCTACCTCGCGCACGTCCGGACCCACGCCGCGGCGACACCGATCTGATCGGAATCGACCGATAGGCTGGTCCTTACGGGGCGGTGGCCAAGCTGGTTAAGGCAGTGGGCTCATAACCCAACGATCGCGGGTTCAAGTCCCGCCCGCCCTACTCCTGCTCCGCTTCGCAGCGACGTCATCGGTCGACCGCTGTCGATCGAGGGACGACGTCGCGAGGACTGTTCCGGCGGCGATCCCGCCCAAGGCGCCGAAGACCATGTCGCCGATCGTGTCCTGGTAGGTGACGAAGATCTCGTCACTGAGGTAGGCCCAGCCGAGCCACTCGATCATCTCCCACACCGCGCTCAGCGCCAGCGCCAGGACGGGTGCGAGGATCAGCGAGGTGCGTCGGCTGGCGCCCGAGTCGCGAGTCAGGGGCACGACATCTGCCCGGGTGAGGATCAGTGCGGCGACGACCGTGAGAACCCCCGTGCAGATCAGGTGCAGGAGCAGGTCCCATCCGGGGATCGACCGGTACAGGTCGAGCACATTGCTCCACGCCGCCACGAGCACGGTGGCGCATACAGTGAGGTCGAACCACCCGCGCATGCCCAGAACTCGTGGCAGCATCAGAGCGGGAAGCGCAAGCGCCGCGATGCCGGCGTCGGTCGGGGCGAGCCATACCAGCGCGACGGCGACCCCGATGATGCCCACCGCCCGCACGACGTCGGCCGACCACTCCGTGACGGTGCGCGGCGGTCGCAGGAAGTCCTCTTTCACGGTGTCCTCCCCGTCAGGCGCAGGAGCGCCTGCACCGGGCGATGATCCGAGGGCGCGATCCCGTCGAAGACGTGTGCGTTCACTGCAGCGGCACGGACTCGGACATCCGGACTGACGAGCAGCCAATCGATGCGTCGACCGCCGACCTTCGGACGCCGATATCCGCTGAGGGTGCTCCACAGGGGCGTCAGCCGATCATCTGCCGCGCCCCAGGAGTCGCTCAGATCGGCGCGCGAGACGAGTGTGCGCAGGGCCTGGGAGCCGGGGCCCGCATTGAGGTCTCCCATCACGACCGTCGGAAGGGAGCGCGCACGAACCAGTGCGGCGATGACCTCGGCAGAACGTCGCCGAGACCGACGCGAGAGATGATCGAGATGGGTGTTGACGACCAGGAACCCGACCCCTGTCGACCTGTCCCTGAACTCCGCGGAGACGACGATGCGAGGAAAGAGCGCTCCCCATGACAGGCTGCCCGGCTCGTCGATCCGTGTCGAGAGAGCGTGCTGGTCCCACCCGCGCAGCTCCAGCCGCGACGCGTCGTAGAGGATGGGTGTTCCCTCACCAGTGCCATCGCGGTTCCTCCCTCTGCCGATGAACCGATGGTCCCGCCCGAGGGCGTCGGTGACGGCGTTCAGCGATCGGGGGAGCACTTCCTGCAGTCCGAGGACGGTCGGCCGCTCCGAGCGGATCATCTCGGCGACCGCAGGCTCGCGATGGCTCCAGCGGTCACGCTTCCGACGCAGGGCGCCTTCCATCGCGCGACGGATGTTGAACGACATCACGTGCAGGTCCGGTGCAGCAACGTGACCGATCAGCGGCACGACCGTCACCGGGCGCTCCGTCCCGCGGTGCTGAACAGGCGGCGGCGGACGATGAGCCGTCCCCAACGCAGGGGTGGGAAGTCGCGGGGCCAGTGCACGAGCACGCTACGGACGCCTCGGTGCACGCGTCGACCGAACTGTCCTGCGGTGAGCGGCCTCATCGACATCCCCATCGTGGTGTGCGGGAGCCGGGCGATGCGGTGGTTCTCGCCGAGGTGGAAGGCGAGGTCGAGGTCGTCGTGGATGTCGGGGTCTCCTCGGTGCACGTCGGACCGCACGGCCTGCCAGGCCTCCCTGCGGAACGCGAGATTGGATCCGAAGAGGGGCAGATGTCCGAGAGTGACGCTCAAGAGGGTCATATAGGCGCCGAGATAGAGCCGCGAGAGCGGCGTGCGCAGGGCTGCCGGCCCGTCCGTGAAGCGCGCGGGCCCAGTGATCGCCCCGAGGTGCTCGTCGTCGTCGAAGGCCGAGACGATGGCCGTGATCCACTGAGCATCCGGTTCGCAGTCCGCGTCGAGGCGCAGGATCAGTTCGCCGAGAGCCGCGTCATACCCGGTCGACGCTGCAGCGGGAATGCCGGGATCGAGACACGTCAGCACGCGCGCACCCCAGGCGAGGGCGACGGAGGCCGACGAGTCGGATGAGCCGTTGTCGACGACGATGATCTCGTCGGCCGGCTGGTCCTGGGCGTGCAGAGCGCTCAGGCAGCGCGCCAGCAGCTCGGCATCGTCCTTGACCGGGATGACCACTGACGTGGTGAGCCGTGTGCCCTGATTCGCCGTCGACGGAAGGCCATCGACCGCCTCCATCGTGTGCCCCTCGGTGTGTGCCGTCATCGGTTCGATCGTGGCATCACCCGACGTCGGGCGCGAGGGACTTGACACCGGCGGGTGCGTGCCGATGCCTGTGGACGTCAGCGAGTGCCCGCGGCGTCGAGGTCGGGCGAGGGGTCGATGACCTCGTCGACGAGCGTGATGCCCCCGCTCGAGTTGGCCGAATGAGCGAGATCCTCGATCCATCGGCGGCTGAGCTCGGGCGTCTCGCTCTCGTCGAAGACGAACCGCAGCGGGATCGACGGATGCAGCCAGACCGTCGAACGGCCTTCGGTGTCACCGTCGGGATGCTTCCACGTGAGTGTGAAGCTCTCGTTGCGACGCAACTTCGTCGCGACGACGACCTTGAGGTGCGCGAGCGCCCGATCTTCGATATGGATCGGCTCCGAGCCGCCGTAATAGAGAGAACCCATATCTCGGAATATATGTCTCAGTCGGCGCCGCTCTCGGCGTGCTGGTCGCGGCGCGCGACACGTGCGAACAATCTGTTCGCATAGTGTCATCGACGGTGCTTCGCCGCCGTCACAGAAGGAAGCACGCCGAAGCTCTCGCGATACGCCGCGGCGAAGCGAGACGGATGCGAGAAACCCCACCGTCGGGCCACCGCGGCGACCGTCGTCGGTGAGCCCGAACGCAGGTCGCGGTGCGCTCCATCGAGGCGCGCCTGCCTCAGCGACTCCGCCGGCGTCGTGTCGAGTGCGCGCCGAAAGGCGTATTGAAGGCCTCGCGTCGAGATGTGGACGGCAGCGGCGACGTCGTCGACCGTGATCGGCCGGTGCGAATTCTCGGCGATGAAGGCGAGGGCGCGACGCACCGTCGCCGGCGCCGGCATGCTCTGCGTCGGCCGATGCCGTTGCAGGCGACTCGTCGTCGCGAAGGCCGCGAGCGTCGTCGCCGCGGCATGGCGAGCCAGTTCGCTGCGCACGAGATCGTCATCGTCCGTATCGTCGACGAGATCCGCGGCGCTCATCTCGAGATACGCGAACATGCGATCCCAGGCGGCCCCGGCGTGCGCGGAGCGCGGAGCGAGATCGCCCACGCGGACGGATACGCGGTCGTCGCCACTGATCCTCTTCGCGAGGCGGGTCAGGGTGTCCCGCTCGAAGACGAGTGCCGTGACCCTCGCTCCCGCATCCCAGCGGGCGCGCACTCTCGGACCATCGGAGATCCAGGGGAGACTCGCATCGAGATCTCCTCGATCGGAGTACACCCGGGCATCGGGCCCATCGACACGGCAGACCAGCACCTGGTCCTGCGGTTCGGCTGTCGAGCGCACCTCGGCGGCGAGGTCGTAGCGCACGAGACTCACGGCACCGAGATCGGCAGAGTGCCAGTCGAAGCGGAAGCGTTGCGGGTCGACGTCGTGCAGTACGGCGGACGGGACGAACTGCTTCCAGGTGCTCTCGACACGCGAGACGTCACTGGTACGGAATCGCATCGCGGGGCACCTCCTGAACGGTTCGACGTGCACGGACCGGCCAGGTTCCGTCGAGGCGCTCATCAGGTTCGATGCGGCCCATCCGGATGAAGTACTCCGTGAGGCTCGCCGCCTGAGAGCGGGCCCACCCGATCTGGCGTGTGTGCAGCTCTTCCAGCGTATCCGGAAGCACGAACTGGCGGGCCAGAGCCTGCGCGACCCGGCCGGCGGCCACGGCATCCGCCGCCGCTTCGTGGGCGTCCTCGAGGCGCACCGCATAGAGGGCTGCGACCACCTCGAGCGTGCGCTTGCCCGGACGATAGCGGTCATAGGCCTTGTCGATCACGAGCGGGTCGATGATCGGTGAAGGGTCCTCCAGTGGCGGGATGCCGTGGCGATGCGACTCGTGCGCCAGGAGGGAGAAATCGTATGCGGCGTTGTAGGCCACGATCGGCACACCTTGAGAGAGCAGGGATCGCAGGGCCGCCGTGACCTCTCGGACCACCTCGGCGCCCTGCCGTCCGTGGCGGCGCGCGTGCTCGGTCGAGATCCCGTGCACGGCGGTGGCGCCGTCCGGAATCGGCATGCCGGGATCCGCGAGCCAGTCCCGTGCGGCGATCTCGCGGCCGCCGGCGTCGAGGAGCCCGACGTGTGCGCTGACGATGCGGTCGTGCTCCACGTCCACACCGGTCGTCTCGAGGTCGAACACGCCTACGCGAGTGATCCAGTGCGGGAGCGAGGGTGCCGGGGGCATGATCTCACCGTAGAACCGGGCTCCGACATCGGGGCGGAGGCACACGGGGATCCCGCATGCGACGACCCTAGACTTGATCCATGCCCGCGCCCTCTCCGTATGCCGACCGTCTGAGCCGACTGCCGGTCGTGCGTCATGAGGTCGAGGTCAGAGGCGGGACGACCGTGTACTGGGAGTACGGTCCCTCCGATGCAGATGTGACAGTCGTCGCCGTGCATGGATTCCGAGGCGAGCACCACGGTCTCGAGCCGGTTCTCGCGTTCCTCCCCGAGGTCCGGGTCATCTCTCCCGACCTTCCCGGCTTCGGAGAGACGGCGCCCGTCGCCGGGCGCTTGTACGATCTCGATGAGTACGTCGCGTGGCTGACCGAGTTCGCCGCTGCGGTGGCCCCCGCGGCGGTGATCCTCGGGCACTCCTTCGGATCGATCGTCGCCTCCGCGGCCGTGGCGGCAGGGCTCGAGACTCCGCGGCTGATCCTCATCAATCCGATCGGCGCACCCGCCCTCGAGGGTCCCAAGGGCATCATGACGCGGCTGGCCGTGCTGTACTACTCGCTCGGGGCGCGGCTGCCCGAGCGGCTGGGCACTGCTCTGCTGCGGAATCGACTGATCGTCAGAGTCATGAGCATCACGATGGCGAAGACGTCGGACCCGCAGCTGCGACGTTTCATCCACGATCAGCACGACACCTACTTCTCGCGCTTCGCCGACCGCGATGTCCTGCGGGACGCGTTCGTGACGAGCGTGTCGCATGATGTGAGCGAATTCGCCCGCTCGATCCCGACGCCGACTCTGCTCATCGCCGCTCAGCGCGACGACATCACACCGATCGAGGTCGAGCGGGAGCTCGCCACCAGATTCGATGACGCGACCCTCGTGGAGATCGCCGAGGTCGGACACCTGATCCATTACGAGACGCCTGCCGAGGCTGCAGGCGCCGTACGACGATTCCTCAGGATTCCCGTCTCGCGAGCCCGATGAGGCCGGCAACCCGGAAGGGGATGACCTCGCCCATGGCCAGGGAGGTCTCAGTCCGCTCGACTCCGTCGATCGACAGGATGCGCGCATCGGTGTCGAACAGGTGGCGGGCGTCCCTGCACGCGACGCGTGCAAGCAGATCGATCGATCCGCTGAGTCCGTGCGCCTGCACGACCTCGGGAATGCGCGCCAGTTCGTTGATGATCCGCGGCAATTCGGTCTGACGCACGCCGATGCTCACGAACGCCTGAAGGGGGAACCCCAGCACGTCGGTCGAGAACGACCGCTCGTACGACTGGAAGATCCCTGTCTGCTCGAGTCGCGCCATGCGCGCCTGGATGGTGTTGCGGGAGAGTCCGAGATTCTCTGCCAGCGCCACGATCGTCACGCGAGGGTCATCGGCGAGTGCGGCGAGAAGTTCCAGATCAATGCGGTCAAGTCCGGCCATAGTGCCAAACGATAGCAGGGAGGATGCACCCCAGATTTGGCAACATGCTCAAGCCGCTCTCGATTGCTTGAGCGAGGTGATGAGCGGACGTACTCTCAAGTGAACCGGCGCTGAGGCCGGGGCCGCGCGTAGAACCCGTGACGACGGCCACGAACGAGGAGGACGACGATGTCACCCCAGATCACTCCGATCGCCGACATGGCGCAGGATCTCGAACTCGCGGAGCGCATCCTCGCGCCGGACGGCGAGCGCGTCGCGAACACTCGTCTCGACGGGTTCGTCGCCGACATCGACGGTGCCGGACTGCGCGCGCTCCACCGCGACATGGTCATCCTCCGGCGCATCGACGCGGAGGGGGTGGCCCTCCAGCGTCAGGGCCAGCTGGGTCTCTGGGCGCCATGCCAGGGGCAGGAGGCGACCCAGATCGGAACCGCGAGGGCGCTCGCACCGCAGGATTACGTCTTCCCGAGCTACCGCGAAACGGGTGTCATCTATGCACGGGGCGCGCAGCCGGGCGACTTCGTCCGTATGTGGCGTGGTGAAGAGGGCGCGGGTCACGACCCCGCAGCACTCCGCGTCGCTCCGTTGCAGATCATCATCGGAGCGCAGACGCTCCACGCGGTCGGGTATGCGCTCGGCATCCGTCACGAAGATGCGGACGAGGTCGCCGTCACCTACTTCGGCGACGGTGCCACGAGCCAGGGAGATGTGAACGAGGCGATGATCTTCGCGTCCTCGTATCAGGCTCCGGTGGTGTTCGTCTGCCAGAACAACCACTGGGCCATCTCGGAGCCGGTGTCGGTGCAATCGCAGTATCCGATCGCCGGACGCGCGCCCGGCTTCGGCATCCCGAGCCTGCGCGTGGACGGCAACGACGTGCTGGCCTGCATGGCCGCGATGCGCTGGGCTCTCGCGCACGCGCGGTCCGGACAGGGCCCCGCCTACATCGAGGCCGTCACATATCGCATGGGTCCGCACACGACAGCCGACGACCCGACCCGCTACCGCAGCGACGACGAACTCGAGGCATGGCGTGAGCGTGACCCGATCGCCCGGCTGGAGGCACACCTGCGATCGATCGGCGAGCTCGACGACGAGCAGCTCGCGGACACGCAGAGAGCGGCGGACGCCGCGGCTCGAGACATGCGCGCCGAGTGCCTGGGCATGGTGACGCGTCCTCCGCTCGCGGTGTTCGACGGCGTCTACGCAGAGCCGCACTCCGGCCTCGAGCGGCAGCGCGACGAGTACGCCGCGTACCTCGCGTCGTTCGACGGCGAGGCGTGAGCATGACTCAGATCACTCTCGGAAAGGCGCTCGGAGCAGGTCTACGACGGGCGATGCGCGACGACGACAAGGTCGTGCTGCTGGGCGAGGACATCGGCAAGCTCGGAGGCGTCTTCCGCATCACGGATGGACTCCTCGACGAGTTCGGGCCCCAGCGTGTCATCGACACGCCCCTCGCTGAATCCGGCATCGTCGGCATGGCGGTCGGGTTGGCGTTCCGCGGCTATCGGCCTGTGGTCGAGATCCAGTTCGACGGTTTCGTCTATCCGGCCTTCGACCAGATCGTCGCGCAGGTGGCGAAGCTGCACTACCGGACGCAGGGCCGAGTGAAGATGCCGATAACGATCCGCATCCCCTGGGCGGGAGGCATCGGTGCGGCCGAGCATCACTCGGAATCGCCTGAGGCGTACTTCGTGCACACCGCAGGGCTCCGTGTGATCGCGGTCTCCAATCCGGAAGACGCCTACCGGAGTCTTCGCCAGGCGATCGCGTCGGACGACCCGGTGATCTTCTTCGAGCCGAAGCGGCTCTACCACCACAAGGGCGATGTCGATCTCGACGCCCCGCTCGCGGATGCCGCCCCCATGGGACTCGCGCGAGTCGTCCGCACAGGCGATGATGCGACGCTCATCACCTACGGGGCGATGGTGACGACCGCGCTGCAGGCCGCCGAGGCCGCCGAAGACGATGGCATCTCGCTCGAGGTCATCGATCTGCGTTCGCTGTCGCCGGTCGACTACGACACCGTGGCGACGTCGGTCCGCAAGACCGGCCGTGTCGTCGTCGCGCACGAGGCGTCGCGAGAGGCCGGTATGGCGGCTGAGGTGATCGCGAGCGTCACGGAGCGCTGCTTCGAGTACCTCGAGTCGGCGCCGTTGCGCGTGACCGGACACGACGTCCCGTACCCGCCGGCGAAGCTCGAGAAATACCATCTGCCGGATCTCGACCGACTGCTGGACGCCGTCGACCGGGTGCTCGACCGTCCGAACAGCCTGACGGGAGCAGACGCGTGAACGCGGAGTTCAGACTGCCCGACCTCGGAGAAGGACTCACAGAGGCGGAGGTCGTCCAGTGGCTCGTCGCTCCCGGCGATGTCGTCGCGCTCAATCAGACTCTCGCCGAGGTCGAGACCGCCAAGGCGATCGTCGAGTTGCCTTCTCCGCACGCAGGCGTCGTCACAGCCCTGCATGCTGCGGCGGGGGAGACCGTCGCAGTGGGCGCGCCGCTGATCGAGTTCGATGTCGAGGGAGCCGACGACGCTTCGTCTGCCGCCTCGGATGGCGGCGGTGCTGAGGAGAAGGCGCAACCCAACCTCGTGGGCTACGGAGCTGCGCCATCAGCATCCGGGCGACCGGCCCGACGTGCCAGACGTGCGGTCGGCGGACGGGCGGCGACCGACACGGCCGTGCTCGAAGCGGCGCCGCACGACGCGTCGCCGACCGTGAGCGTCGAGGTCGTCGCCGAGCGGCCGCGCTCCACTCCGCCCGTGCGTGCGTATGCCAAGCGTCTCGGGATCGATCTCGTGCTGGTGGCGGCGACGGTGGGGGATCGCGTGATCACCCGCGGGGATGTCGACGACTACGCGTCTCGCACGGCGACGACCGCAGAACAGGTCGATCCCGCGCCTCCCCGACCGCGGGTTCCGGACGATGCCGCGAGCCTCCGTGATGGCTCTCGGGAGACGCGGATCCCCATCCGCGGAGTTCGCAAGCACACGGCTGCGGCGATGGTCGAGAGCGCGTTCACCGCACCGCACGTCACGGTCTTCCACACGGTGGATGTCACGGCGACGATGGACCTCATCGCCTCGCTGCGGGGCGACCGCTCACTCTCGGAGCATCGGATCGGTCCGCTTGCGGTGGTGGCGAAAGCGGCCTGTCTCGCCTTGAGTCGCACGCCCGGGCTCAATGCCCGATGGGACGAGTCCGCGGGCGAGATCGTGCAGTTCGGATACGTGGACCTCGGGATCGCCGCAGCGACCGAGCGGGGACTCATCGTGCCTCACATCCGCGACGCCGAGTCTCTGACACTCACGGAGCTCGCCGATGCGGTGGCATCTCTCGCCGTCACCGCGCGGGAAGGACGCACATCTCCTGTCGAGCTGGCGGGCGGCACCTTCTCCATCTCGAACATCGGTGTGTTCGGCATCGACTCGGGCACCCCCATCCTGCCTCCGGGGCAGTCGGGAATCCTCGCCGTCGGCGCCGTCCGGCGCCTTCCGTGGGAGTACCGCGGTGAGATCGCCCTTCGCCAGGTGATGACTCTCAGCCTGTCGTTCGACCACCGCATCGTCGACGGGGCGGAGGGAGCGAGGTTCCTCAAGGACGTCGCGGACGTGTTGGAGGAACCTGGGAGGGCGATGCTGCTCAGGTAGTCGCTCGGAGCGCTGATTCCGCCATCGCGGCGAGCACTGTCGCGGTGGCGGAGCGCTGCCGGGACGCCGCGCGCGTGCTGTGCGGTGTCGAGTTGATGAGCCCGAAGCACGCTTGCACCCGCAGACGAAGCTCGTCGGCGTCGGCATCGACCAGAGGGCTCAGGGTCTCGATCCAGAGCTCGATGTATGCGCGCTGCAGCCGGCGGACCTCGGCATGATCCTGAGCGGCGAGATGCGCGACGTCCCGGTCATGCACTCGGATCACATCCGCGTGACCCAGCGCGAACTCCACGTGGAAGGCGACGAGCGCGCGGATGCGCTCCTCGGGTGTGGACCCGCCCGCCGCGACACTCGTGCCGCCCGAGACCAGGTCATCGCTCACCTGGACGAGCACGGCGCCGAGCAGCGCCTGCTTGCCGGCGAAGTGGCGGTAGACCGCCGGTCCGGAGACGCCTACGGCGGCGCCGATGTCTTCGAGGCTCACACCGTTGTATCCGCTCTCGGCGAAGAGCCGTGCGGCTTCTCGGAGGATGGCGTCAGACCGCTCCGCCTTGGCGCGGTCTCGCGCAGTGGGAGGGCTTGTCATCTCAGTTAATCCTCGCTAACCTGATGCGATCGGTTAGTGAACACTAACCGAGAAAGCATCGAATGCGCCAGGGCGATGACGCCGGCGCGATGTGGTCGAGGAGGACGTCACGATGCCCGCAACCCAGCAGTCTCTCGCTGCCGAGCTGCACGAACGACTGGCCGTCGCCGCTCAAGGGGGGCCGCAGGCGTCCCGGGAACGGCACATCGAGCGCGGCAAGCTCCTCCCGCGTGATCGCGTGACCAGACTCCTCGACGAGGGCAGCCCCTTCGTCGAGATCGCCCCGTTGGCGGCCGACGGACTGTACGGGGGAGAGGCGCCAGCCGCGGGAGTCATCGCGGGGATCGGCCTCGTCCACGGCAGGCACGTGATGGTCGTGTGCAACGACGCGACAGTCAAGGGCGGAACCTACTATCCGCTCACGGTCAAGAAGCACCTGCGCGCACAGGAGATAGCGCTCGAGAATCGACTTCCGTGTCTCTACCTCGTCGACTCCGGCGGCGCCTTCCTCCCCAAGCAGGACGAGGTGTTCCCGGACCGCGAGCACTTCGGACGCATCTTCTTCAACCAGGCCAGGATGTCCGCGGAGGGGATCCCGCAGCTGGCCGCCGTGCTCGGTTCGTGCACGGCGGGCGGAGCCTATGTCCCCGCGATGAGTGACGAGACCGTCATCGTGCGCGGCCAGGGGACGATCTTCCTCGGCGGCCCTCCGCTCGTGAAAGCGGCGATCGGTGAGATCGTGTCGGCGGAGGAGCTCGGCGGCGGCGAACTGCACGCCCGGCGCAGCGGGGTGGTCGACCATCTCGCCGAGGATGAGGAGCACGCACTCGAGATCCTGCGCGACATCGTCGCCACCCTGCCGTCGCCCCTCGCTCCGGTCTGGGACGTGGTCGAGTCGCGTCGGCCGTCCGAACCCGGCTCGCTCTATGACGTCGTCCCGGTCGACGTCAACACCCCGTACGACGTGCACGAGGTGATCGATCGGCTGATCGACGGCGACACGTTCCGCGAGTTCAAGAAGGAGTACGGCACGACCCTCGTCACCGGGTTCGGGCGCCTGCACGGGCACCCGGTCGGGATCGTCGCGAACAACGGAGTGCTCTTCAGCGAATCCGCCCTCAAGGGCGCGCACTTCATAGAGCTCTGCGACCAACGCGGCATCCCTCTGGTGTTCCTGCAGAACATCTCCGGCTTCATGGTCGGATCGGAAGCCGAAGCGGGCGGCATCGCGAAGGACGGAGCGAAGATGGTCACCGCCGTCGCCAGCACCCGCGTGCCGAAGCTCACCGTCATCATCGGCGGATCCTTCGGGGCCGGCAACTACTCCATGTGCGGACGTGCGTACTCGCCTCGCTTCCTGTGGACGTGGCCGGCCAGCCGTATCTCGGTGATGGGCGGCGCCCAGGCGGCCTCCGTTCTCGGGACGGTGAAGGACGACCAGCTGACGGCTCGCGGACAGGCGTGGAATACCGACGAGAGGCTCGCGTTCGAACAGCCCATCCGGGAGCAGTACGAGACCCAGGGTGAGCCGTACTACGCCACCGCCCGCCTGTGGGACGACGGCATCATCGACCCCGCCCAGACCCGCGACCTGCTGGGGCTCGCCCTCGATGTGGTCGCGCGAAGCCCTCTGCCCGAGCCGCGTTTCGGCCTCTTCCGGATGTGACCGCAATGACGAACAGTGTCCCCACCTCCCATCGTTTCGACAGCGTCCTCGTCGCCAATCGAGGCGAGATCGCACGCCGGGTCATCCGCACTCTCAGTGCGATGGGCATCCGCAGCGTCGCCGTCTACAGCGATGCGGATGCCGACGCCCCCCATGTGCGCGAGGCCGATCAAGCCGTGCGGATCGGCCCGGCGCCGGTCGCCGAGTCGTACCTCGACATCGATGCCGTCATCGCCGCAGCCCGCGCGACCGGAGCGCAGGCCATCCATCCGGGCTACGGATTCCTCTCGGAGAGCGTCGGGCTGGCCGAGGCATGCGCGGAGAGCGGCATCGTCTTCATCGGTCCGTCGGTCGACGCACTCCAGATCATGGGAGACAAGGCGAAGGCCCGCGACCATGTCGTGCGATCCGGGGTCCCGGTGGTGCCGGGTTTCGATGCGAGAGGACTGTCGGACGCGGAGATCGCTGACGAGGCCGACGCTGTCGGCTACCCGCTGCTCGTCAAGCCGAGTGCGGGCGGCGGCGGCAAGGGTATGGAGGTCGTCGAGGCGGCATCCGGGCTCAGCGCCGCACTGGCGTCCGCTCGACGGGTGGCGCGTTCGGCGTTCGGTGACGACTCCCTGATCCTGGAGCGGCTCATCCGACGCCCCCGGCACATCGAGGTGCAGGTGTTCGGCGACGCTCACGGAACGGTGATCACCCTCGGCGAGCGCGAGTGCACGCTGCAGCGACGTCACCAGAAGGTGATCGAGGAGGCTCCCTCTGCGGGGATCCCCGAGTCGACGAGGGACCGACTCCTCGAAGCCGCCACGCAGGCCGCACAGAGCGTCTCGTACGTCGGCGCCGGAACCGTGGAGTTCCTCATCGACGCCGATCTTCCGGACCAGGTCTTCTTCATCGAGATGAACACCCGTCTGCAGGTCGAGCACCCCGTCACCGAGGAGGTCACCGGCCTCGACCTCGTCGCCCTGCAGATCCACGTCGCGGCAGGCGGACTTCTCGACCCTGCGCCGGGTCTGCACGGTCACGCCGTCGAGGCGCGCGTGTACGCGGAATCGCCGGAGCGCGGATTCCTGCCCTCGACCGGACGCGTGCTGCTGTTCGATCCGCCGCGCGGCGTGAGGGTCGATGCGGCCGTGGAGACGGGCAACGACGTGACCGGATTCTACGACCCGATGATCGCGAAGATCATCGCGTTCGCTGACGACCGGACCACCGCGCTCCGCCTGCTCGATGAGGCTCTGAGCAGGACCGTCGTGCTGGGTGTGGACACGAACATCGGGTTCTTGCGCACACTCTGCCGCGATGAGCGGGTCACGGCCGGGGACCTCGACACGGGACTCATCGAGACGCTTCTGCCGCTCGTCGAGGAGCCGCCATCGCCGACGATGCTGGCCGCCGCACGGCGAACCGTCTCAGGCACGGATGACGCGGTCGGCGCGACCAGGGCGAGTCAGCGAGCGGGCGCGGTGTGGCAGGACCTCACGCAGGACGATCGGCGCGAGATCTCCTTCCGGACCGAACGCGGCGAGGTCATCCCCGCGCCTGCATCCAGCGGCTCGCGGTCGCGCGCCATCGCTGCGGTGGACGACGACGGTGCGGTCTGGGTCAGCGAGGACGGACGCACCGTGCGCCTGGAGCCTCTCGATCGCCGAGCCCTGTTGCTGCACCGTCTGCAGCAGAGGGAGCAGAGCGAGTCCGCGAACGGTCCGGATGCGAGAGCTCCGATGCCGGGAAGCGTGGTGGCCGTGCATGTCCGCGACGGCGACGTCGTGACCGCCGGCACGCCGCTCGTCTCGATCGAGGCGATGAAGATGGAGCACCCGGTGCTGGCGCCCCAGGACGGGACGGTGCGCCTCATGGTCGCCGTCGGCGATCAGGTTCGACGCGACCAGCCGGTCGCGCACATGACGACGGAGGAGAAGTGACGATGCATGAGCTGACCGATGAAGAGCGCGAACTCGCGGCGATGGTGCGCGAGTTCGCCGAGACGGTCGTCGCGCCGCAGTCCTACGAGGCGGACCGCACGCACACGCTGTCGATGGACGTGGTCGCCCAGATGGGTGACCTCGGGCTGTTCGGCCTGCCGTTCCCCGAGGAGTACGGGGGTCAGGGCGGCGACTACATGGCGCTGGGCATCGCGATCGAGGCGCTCGGACGCGTCGACCAGTCCATCGCCATCACGCTCGAAGCCGGAGTCAGCCTCGGTGCGATGCCCGTCTTCCGCTTCGGCACCGAGGAGCAGAAGCAGGAGTACCTGCCGGACCTGCTCGCCGGCCGAGCGCTCGCGGGCTTCGGCCTCACCGAGCCGGAGGCCGGGAGCGACGCGGGAGCGACCCGGACCACCGCCCGGCTCGACGGCGACGAATGGGTCATCGACGGGTCGAAGCAGTTCATCACCAATTCAGGAACGCCCATCACGCGTTTCGTCACGGTCACCGCGGTCACCGGGAACGAGGGGGGCCGCAAGCAGATCTCAACCATCATCGTGCCCAACGGCGCACCCGGTTTCACCGTCGAGGCGCCGTACGACAAGGTCGGGTGGAACGCGTCCGACACGCATCCGCTCAGCTTCACCGGGGCACGGGTCCCCGCCGGCAACCTCCTGGGCGAGCAGGGGAGCGGCTTCCGCAACTTCCTGAGCATCCTCGACGAGGGCCGCATCGCGATCGCCGCGCTGTCGACCGGCGCCGCGGAGGGCTGCCTCGAGGCAGCCGTCGAGTATGCGAAGAGTCGCACCATCTTCGGCAGCGCCCTCAGCACGCGACAGAACGCGCAGTTCACCCTCGCGCGCATGCGTGCCCGAGTGCACACGGCACGGCTCGCCTGGCACCATGCGGCACGGCTCCGTGACGCCGGGCGGCCGTTCGCGGAGCAGGCGGCGATCGCGAAGCTCGTGGCGGGCGAGGCCGCGATGGACAACGCCAGGGATGCGACGCAGATCTTCGGCGGCAACGGCTTCATGAACGAGTTCCCGGTGGCCCGTCACTATCGCGACTCGAAGATCCTCGAGATCGGCGAGGGCACCACCGAGGTGCAGCTCCTCGTGATCGCGCGAGCGCTGGGGCTCGCCGGGTAGCGTGGCAGGATGCCATCCGCTCAGCGAACCGAGGAGGTGAGGTGATCATGCACGACATCGTCCAGCGTGGTCTCTTCTTCGAGGAGTTCGTCACCGATGCCCGATATCTTCATCGCCCTGGGCGCACCGCGACCGAGGCCGACAACGTCCTCTTCACGACGCTCACGATGAACACCCAGGCGCTGCACCTCGACGCCGCCTTCGCCGATGGGCAGCAGCCGTTCGGTGCGCGTCTGATCAACTCGATGTGGACGCTCTCGACCATGGTCGGGGCATCCGTCGCGCAGCTCACGCAAGGCACCCTGGTGGCTCAGCTCGGGTTGGGCGAGATCGCCTTCCCGCATCCGCTGTTCGCCGGTGACACGCTGTACACCGAGAGCGTGGTCGTCGACAAGCGGCTCTCGACGTCACGAGCGGGGCAGGGGATCGTGACCATCGCGCATACCGGACGCAACCAGGACGGCACAGTCGTCGCCACCGCGACCCGAACGGTGCTCGTGCACTGTCTTCCCGAGGGGGAACGATGAGCTTCGATCTCGGACCGGCACTGCTCTTCTGCCCTGCCGATCGACCCGAACGGTTCCGCGGCGCCCTCGAGAAGGCGGACGCTGTCATCCTCGACCTCGAAGACGCGGTCCTGGCCGAGGCGAAGGCCGCAGCTCGCGACAATCTCGTCGATGCCGACCTGGACCCCGATCGAGTGATCGTCCGCGTGAACGCACCGGGTTCCGACGCCTTCGTCTCAGACCTCGCCATGCTCTCTCAGACCGACTTCCGCACCGTGATGGTCGCGAAGACCGAGAGCGCTGAGAGCCTCACCGCTTTCGACGAGAGGTTCTCGTTGATCGCCCTGTGCGAGACGGCGAAGGGGATCCACGCGGCAGATCGCATCGCAGCACATCCGCAGGTCGTCGCGATGATGTGGGGCGCGGAGGATCTCGTCGCCTCCCTCGGCGGCACATCGAGCCGCACACCGGAGGGTGGCTATCGAGACATCGCGCGCTATGCCCGCTCCCGCGTTCTCCTCGAAGCGGGGGCACAGGGCAAGGGCGCCATCGACGCCGTGCACATCGAGATCGGCGATGTCGCAGGTCAGGAGGCCGAGGCTGTCGACGCTGCCGCGTCCGGGTTCGTCGCGACCGCGTGCATCCACCCGAGTCAAGTGGCGGTCATCCGCGCGGCGTACGCTCCGGACGACGCGACGCTCGAGTGGGCCCGCCGGGTTCTCGCCGCCTCAGCGAGCGAGCGAGGCGTGTTCCGCTTCGACGGACGCATGATAGACGAGCCCGTGCTGAGGCATGCTCGGTCGCTGCTCGGTCGCACCCGCTGATCGAACGACCTGTGGCGGTCTGTCGTTCAGACCAGGATCGCCTGGTCGATGAGACGCAGAGATCCGGGGGAGGCCTCGAAACGGTGGGCGGAACCGTTCGCGAGCACCTCGCCGACGCGCGGCAGCGTGCCGCCCGAGACGTGGTTGATCAGTGACCGGATCACGCCGCCGTGCGTCACGACGATGACGGACTCCGCCACCGGTGCGGAGCGACGGCGAGCATCGCGGGCGATCGCGTCGAGGGCGACCAGCGCCCGTTCGGCGACACCTTCCAGGGTCTCCGCGCCGGGAACCGGCGAGAGCCAATCGCCGTACTTCTCGATGTAGTCGGAGACGAGCATGCCCTCGCCCTCACCGAACTCGCGCTCGCGCATGTCCGGCACCAGCACGGGAGCCCCGAGGCCCAGGCTTTCGGAGATGATCTCTGCCGTCTCCCGCGCCCGCTTCAGCGGGCTGGCGTAGATCGAGTGATGTGTCACGCCCTCGAGACGATCCGCGGCGGTGCGTGCGTCCGCACGGCCCTTCTCGTTCAGGGGGATGTCGGTGGAGCCCTGGATCCGTCGGGCGAGGTTCCAATCCGTCTGGCCGTGGCGGATGAGCGTGAGCAGAGTCATTCGAGGAGCTCCCGGATCGCGGGGAGCACGTCGCTGGTGCCTGCGGCGATGGTGGCATCGGCCCAGACATCCGCGCGCGTCGGCTCGCGGTTGATGATGATCAGGGGGATGCTGCGGCGTCGTGCACGCTCGACGAGGCGCACGCCGGAGTTGACGACGAGGGAAGAGCCGGCGACGATCAGCGCATCGCTCGCCCGGAGCAGCGACTCCGCGGCCTTGAAGCGCCCCTGCGGCACGTACTCCCCGAAGAACACGACGTCGGGCTTCAGCATTCCTTCGCACACCGTGCACACCGGCACGATGAAGCCGTCGGTGCTCTCGGGGAGAACGTCGCCGTCGGGAGCGAGCGCCACGTTCTCGGGGACGGAGATCCACGGATTGCGCTCTTCGATCTGCACTGCGATGTCGCGGCGATCGAAGACCTGGCCGCACTTCAGGCAGAGAACCCTGCGCATGGTGCCGTGCACTTCGATGACGTGCGAGCTGCCCGCGCGCAGATGCAGTCCGTCGACGTTCTGGGTGATGACGCCGGTGACGTGTCCGGAGGACTCCATGGCGGCGAGGGAGAGATGGCCGGGGTTCGGCTCGGCGCGGGCGAACGCCCGCCAGCCGAGATGCCCGCCGACCCAATAACGACGCCGCGCCGTCTCATCGGCCAGGTACCGCTGGATCGTCATGGGATCAGTCCGGTTGCGCGACCCTTCGCCGCGGTAAGCGGGGATTCCCGAGTCCGTGGAGATCCCGGCGCCGGTGAGCAAGGCGATCTTTCGACCGCGCAGGAGTTCGGCGGTGCGAGCGATGGTGGTCGACAGTTCGACCGGACTCGATGCGCTCACAGGACCTCCCTGTGCGAGTCTACGGCGTGCGCAGGCCCGCTCGACGCGTCGCGGCCGACCGCGACGGCGACTCGGAGAGCGATGGCAGACTGGGGCTCGTGGAACTGCTGCGCGTGACGAATCCCGATGATCGACGACTCGACGACTATCGCGCACTGACCGACACCGCGCTCCGAAGTGTGAGCGACCCGGCCGGCGGGCTGTACATCGCCGAATCGACGAAAGTCATCGCGCGAGCCGTCGCTGCGGGGCATCGTCCGCGATCGGTCCTCGTTCAGGAGCGGCGGGTGGAGGACATCCGAGCGATCGTCGGAGAACTCGATGTACCTGTGTACGTCGTCCCGGACGACGTGGCGGAGGCGCTGACCGGTTTCGCCGTGCACCGGGGCACGATCGCCTCGATGCATCGTCCTGACCTGCCGACGGTGCGTGAGGTCATCGACTCGGCCACGCTCGTGCTGATTCTCGAGAACGTCGGCGATCACACGAATGTCGGCGCCGCATTCCGTGCGGCCGCCGCGCTCGGAGCGGATGCCGTGCTGGTGTCTCCCGGGGGAGCCGACCCGCTGTACCGGCGCAGCGTGCGCGTCAGCATGGGAACGGTGTTCCAGGTGCCGTGGACCCGGATCACGGACTGGGCGTCCGCCGTCACCGACCTTCATGCCGCGGGGTTCGACGTCGCAGCCCTCGCGCTGAGCGACGACGCGGTGACTCTCGACGCCTACGTCGCGTCGCGTCCCGAGCGCGTCGCTCTCGTCATGGGATCCGAAGGCGACGGACTCTCACGCACCGCCCTCGACGAGGCAGACACCGTGGTGACGATTCCCATGTCGGGAGGCGTCGACTCGCTGAACGTGGCGTCTGCCGCGGCCGTGGCGCTGTGGGCGCTCGGACGCCGCTGACGGGATGAGATGAGATGGTCAGTCGGACGACGGGAAGATGATCGGCGAGGGCTCGGGACGCTTCGCGACGATGTGATCACCGGATGACTCATGGCGAAGACGCCGCAGCACCCACGGAACCAGATGCTCCCGCGCCCAGCCGAGGTCTTCGGAGCGCGCCTCCCGCCAGGTGCGCAGCGGAAGCGGCTCGGGCTGCATGGACTCGAGGTCGTTGGGCACGTTGAGCGCGCGCAGCGCCATGCGGGCGACCTCATGATGGCCCAGCGAGTTGTAGTGCAGACGGTCGTCATCGAAGAACCGCATGTCCTGCACGACCTTGAGCGCCCACTGGTCGGCGACGATGCAGTCGTGGCGCTCGGCGATCGCGCGGACGTTCTCGTTGTAGATCGCGACCTTGCCGCGGAACGCTCGGAAGACAGGAGTGAAGGCGGTGTCGATCCCGGTGAACAGCAGCACGGCGGCACCCGTCGACGACAGGCGTGCGACGGCGTCCTCCAGCTGGACGGCGATGGCGTCGGGGTCGGTGCCCGGACGGATCACGTCGTTGCCGCCCGCGCAGATCGAGATCAGGTCGGGATGCAGCGCCACGGCGGGTTCGATCTGGTCGCGCACGATCTGGGCGATCAGCTTGCCGCGCACGGCGAGGTTGGCGTACGCGAAGTCGTCGACCTGACGCGAGAGCACCTCGGCGACGCGGTCGGCCCAGCCGCGGTGGCTGCCGGGCTGCGACGGGTCGGGGTCGCCGATCCCCTCGGTGAACGAGTCGCCGATCGCGACGAACCTCCGCCAGGGGTGCGGATTCTCGTTGTCGAGTTCCGGGGTTCGGATCGAATCCTGGTCTGTCATCCAGCTCTCCTTCGCGAACGAACGCGGCCCATGTGGGGCGGCCACGCAGTGACCGAGCCTACTCGGGTGCGTGGGCTGTGGGGAGGACGCGCGCGGCGGATCGCGTGAGCGTGCCGAGTGTCGGCGGCAGCGATTATCGTTGACTCGATGCTTTCTCCGTCCTTCCCCCAGCGCGCCCCCTGGGGTACTGCGAACAAGCTGCGCGCCTGGCAGCAGGAGGCGCTCGAACAGTACTTCCAGGCGGATCAGCGTGACTTCCTCGTCGCGGCGACACCCGGTGCAGGCAAGACGACCTTCGCGCTCACCCTCGCGGTCGAGCTCATGCGCATGGGGGAGGTCAACCGGATCATCGTGGTCGCGCCGACCGAGCATCTCAAGACGCAGTGGGCCGATGCAGCAGCGCGGGTGCACATCCGTCTGGATCCCCGGTTCCGCAACAGTCATTGGGCGCCGGCGCGGCATTACCACGGCGCCGTCGTGACCTACGCGCAGGTCGCGGCGAAGTCGTCGGTCCACCGTCATCTGACCGAGGATGCGAAGACCCTCGTCGTCCTCGACGAGGTGCATCACGGCGGAGACGCCCTCAGCTGGGGTGATGCGATCCGAGACGCGTACGGGCCGGCGAAGCGCCGACTGCTGCTGTCTGGAACGCCCTTCCGCAGCGACACCGCACCGATCCCGTTCGTGGAGTATCACCCTGACGAGTCCGGTGCACGGATCTCCCGCACCGACTACAACTACGGCTACGGTCGCGCCCTGGCCGACGGCGTCGTCCGCCCCGTGCTGTTCCACATGTACGCCGGCAAGATGCGATGGCGCACGAGCACCGGAGACGAGCTCGAGACGCATCTCGGGCAGGACAACACCAAGGACGTGACCTCGCAGGCCTGGCGCACGGCGCTCGACCCCGAGGGCGAGTGGATGCCGGCTGTGCTGTCCGCAGCCGATCGTCGTCTGACCGAGATCAGGCATCACGTTCCGGATGCCGGCGGCCTGGTGCTCGCGACCGATCAGACCGTCGCGCGTGCCTACGCCAAGATCCTGCACAGCATCACCGGTCAGCAGCCGACGATCGTCCTGTCCGATGACGCGACGGCCTCCGAACGCATCGAGAAGTTCAGCAACAGCGAGGACCGCTGGATGGTCGCGGTGCGCATGGTGTCCGAGGGGGTGGACGTGCCGCGTCTCGCGGTCGGCGTCTACGCCACGTCGTCGTCGACGCCGCTGTTCTTCGCTCAGGCCATCGGCCGATTCGTGCGAGCACGCCGCCGTGGCGAGGCCGCGAGCGTATTCCTCCCTCAGGTGCCGGTCCTGATGGGTCTCGCGAACGAGATGGACAAGCAGCGCGATCACGCGCTCGACCGTCAGTCGAAGGACGACGACGGGCTTGAGGACTCGCTGCTCGACTCCGCGAACCGCGAGGACGACGCGTCCGACGCGCTGACCCAGGAATTCAGCTATCAGGCGCTCTCATCGGTGGCCCATTTCGACCGCGTCGTGTTCGAGGGCCAGGAGTTCGGTCAGCTGGCCGAGCCGGGCACCCCCGAAGAAGAGGAGTTCATCGGCTTTCCCGGTCTTCTCGAGCCCGAGCACGTGCACGAGCTCCTGATGCAGCGACAGGCGCGGCAGACGCGACTGCGAGAGACGAGAGAAGCCGAGGCGGGCCCCACCGAGACGACGACGCTCCCTGCGCCCCTGCACCGCACGCTGCGCGAGCAGCGGCAGCTGCTGAACAGCCTCGTGGGGCTGTACGCCCGTCAGAAGGGTGAACCGCATGGCGCGGTCCATGCCGAGCTGCGCCGGATCTGCGGCGGACCAGCAGTCGCCCAGGCTACGGTGACGCAGCTGCAGTCCCGTATCGACGTGCTCCGCAAGCGCGTCCGCTCCTGAACCCTGGCGTCGGTTCGGATACCCGAAAAGCTGGCAATACCGTCGCCGGGTGCGATGGAGACGGGCTCCCGAAGCTAGCGTTGAACGGTTGCCCCGAGAACGGGGACCGTCGATCAGGAGACTTCATGACAGCCCCCGCTGCCGCCGAGCCCACCGCCGCAGACCGCCGCCGCTGGGCGCGGTACCTCGTCGAGGAACGCGCCGAAGGACACGTGTACCAGAAGCTCGCGAGCCGACGCACGGGGGAGGAGCGTGAGATCCTTCTCAGCCTCGCCGACGCCGAGCGGCGCCATGAGCAGCACTGGCTCGATCTGCTCGGCGCGGAACCGGGCCGATTGCCACGCGCCGGCATCCGCTCCCGCCTCCTCGGCTGGATGGCGGGCCGCTTCGGATCCATCTTCGTGCTCGCCCTCGCGCAGAGCGCCGAGGCACGTTCACCGTACGACTCGGAGCAGTACGCGACGCCGGCGATGCGCGCTGACGAGAAAGTGCACTACGAGGTGGTTCGCGGTCTCGCTGCGCGGGGCCGGCGTCGCCTGTCGGGCTCGTTCCGCGCAGCGGTCTTCGGGGCCAACGACGGCCTCGTGAGCAACCTCGCGCTCGTGCTCGGCATCGGCGCCACGGGCGTCAGTTCGGGTTTCGTCCTGTTCAGCGGCATCGCAGGCCTGCTCGCCGGGGCGCTGTCGATGGGGGCGGGGGAGTTCGTGTCCGTGCGGTCTCAACGAGAGTTGCTCGCGTCGACGGAGGCCAACGAGGATGCCGCGGCATCCGCCGCCGACCTCGACATCGATGAGAACGAGCTCGCTCTGGTATACCGGGCGCGCGGGATCGGCCAGCAGGAGGCTCTGGAGCGCGCACGGCGCATCGTCGATGCCGCGCGCGCCGGCGTGGAACGCACCGCCACAGGGCCGGTCCACGTCCATGCCGGAGACGACCACGAGATCGTCGGCAGCGACTGGACCGCCGCGATCTCGAGCTTCCTGCTCTTCGCATCCGGCGCGATCATCCCCGTGCTCCCGTGGCTCTTCGGGCTCGAGGGGACCACAGCGGTGGTCGTCGCTCTCGTGCTCGTGGGCATTGCGCTCCTTTCGACGGGAGCGATGGTCGGCATCCTGTCCGGAGGCCCGCCCCTGCGTCGTGCGCTGCGTCAGCTGGCGATCGGTTTCGGAGCCGCAGCGGTCACGTACGTGCTCGGTCTGGTGTTCGGCGTCGGCGCGGTCTGACAGGCGCCGGCCCGACCGCGTCGGACAGGACTCGACGATCCACGCGAGTCCTGTCCGACGACACGGCGACATCGGAAACGAAGAAGGCCCCGGATATCATGTGGATATCCGGGGCCTGTCTGTGCGCGGAGGGGGACTTGAACCCCCACGCCCTTACGGGCACTACGACCTCAACGTAGCGCGTCTACCATTCCGCCACCCGCGCAGGTGTTGGATGTTCGTTGCCGAACGAAGATTTACATTAGCACGAGCTTCGGGGCACTCAGAAACCGACGGCGACGCCCGGGCGCGCCACGGCCTTTCGATAGCCTGGACTCCATGACTGACGTGTCTCTGCCCGAGGTGGTTCGCATCGCGCGCGACCTGATCCGATTCGACACCTCGAACTTCGGCGGGGGCAACGCGAAGGGCGAGCGGGAAGCGGCCGAGTACGTCGGCGCCTATCTGCAGGATCTCGGCCTGGAAGTCGAGTACTACGAGCCCATCCCGCGGCGCACGAACGTCATGGCGCGGGTGCCCGGACGCGACCGCAGCAAGCCGGCGCTCGTGGTGCACGGGCACCTCGACGTCGTCCCGGCCATGGCCGAGGACTGGACCGTCGATCCTTTCGCGGGCGTCGTCAAGGACGGCATGCTCTGGGGGCGGGGCGCCGTCGACATGAAGAACATGAACGCGATGATCCTGACGGCGGTCGGCGACCTGCTGCGAGCGGGCGAGCAGCCCGAACGCGACCTCGTGCTCGCCTTCTTCGCCGACGAGGAGAACGGCGGAGTCGAGGGATCGGCTCTCGTCGTGCAGAACCGCCCCGAGTGGTTCGAGGGCGCGACCGAGGCGATCAGCGAGGTGGGCGGCTATTCGATCACGGTCGACGATCGCCGCGCCTACCTGCTGCAGGTGGGGGAGAAGGCGCTCATCTGGATACGCCTCGTGGCGAAGGGCCGCGCCGGCCACGGAAGCCGTCTCCACGACGACAATGCGGTCACGAAGCTCGCGGAGGCCGTGGCGGCCCTGGGTCGCACGCGGTGGCCCCTGCGACTCACTCCCACCACCGAGGCACTGCTGCAGGGCTTGAGCGATCTCACCGGGCGCTCCGTCGACGACCCGGATGCCCTCGCGGCGGCTGCGGGGCCCGCCGAGGCCTTCCTCCGTTCGTCGTTCCGCACGACGACGAACCCGACCGCCCTGTCCGCCGGATACAAGCACAACGTGATCCCCGAGCGTGCCGAGGCGCTGATCGACGTGCGGGTGATCCCCGGAACCGAAGACGACGTGCTCGCCGAGCTGCAGCAGATCGTCGGCGACGAGATCGAGATCCAGACGGTGGTGCGGGACATCGGCATGGAGACGCCTTTCGACGGCGAGCTCGTCGAGGCGATGGTCGCGAGTCTCGGCCGGCATGACCCCGGCGTGCCGGTCATCCCGTACCTGCTGGGTGCAGGAACCGACAACAAGGCGCTCGCCTATCTCGGAATCACCGGGTACGGGTTCGCGCCTCTCCGGCTTCCCGCAGACCTCGACTTCACCGGGATGTTCCACGGGGTCGATGAGCGGGTGCCCGTAGAATCGCTTGTCTTCGGTCAGCGGGTGCTGGCCGATCTGCTGCGCACGTATTGAGCTCTCGGCTCCACGTCCGCGCACCACGACTCAGAAAGCTCCTCCATGCACTTGTTCGAAGCGCTCATCCTCGGCATCGTCCAGGGACTCACCGAGTTCCTCCCGATCTCCTCCAGCGCCCATCTGCGCATCCTCGGCACCTTCCTGCCCTCGGGTGAGGATCCCGGCGCCGCGTTCACCGCGATCACCCAGATCGGCACGGAGGCGGCGGTCGTGGTGTTCTTCTGGCGCGACATCGTGCGGATCATCGCGCAGTGGTTCCGGTCGCTGACCGGCAGGGTCCCGCGCAGCGATCCGGATGCGCGCATGGGATGGATGATCATCATCGGCAGCATCCCGATCGTGGTCCTGGGGCTGCTCTTCCAGGACCAGATCGAGACCGTCTTCCGCTCCCTCTGGATCGTCGCGATCATGCTGATCGTCTTCGGCATCCTGCTCGGGATCGCCGACCACGTCGGCGCGAAGCGGCGCAAGCTCGATCAGCTCACCTACCCGCACGGCATCGCGTACGGCTTCGCGCAGGCTCTGGCGCTGATCCCCGGAGTCTCGCGCTCCGGTGGAACGATCACGATGGGACTCTTCCTCGGCTACGAGCGTGCCGCAGCCGCTCGCTACGCGTTCCTGCTCGCGATCCCCGCCGTGTTCGGCAGTGGCTTCTACCAGGTGTTCAAGAGCTGGGACGAGCCGTCGTTCTTCTCCTTCGGAGACACGCTCGCGGCGACGGGCATCGCATTCGTCGTGGCGCTCGGCGTGATCGCCTTCTTCATGAACTACATCTCGAAGCGGAGCTTCCTGCCGTTCGTGATCTACCGCATCCTCCTGGGCACCGTCCTCCTGGTGCTGCTGGGGACCGGCGTCATCGCGGCGTGATGACGAGGGCCCCGGCGACTACCGCTTGTGGTCGCCGGGGCCGTCGCCACGGCGCTTGAGATAGCGCTCGAAGGCCTGAGCGATGGCATCGCCCGACGCATCGGGGGAGTCCCACGTGTCGCGCGTGCGCTCGAGCTGATGGATGTACTCGGTCATGTCCTCGTCGTCCGCGGCGGCGGCATCGATCGATGCCTCCCAGGCGGCGGCCTCGGTGCGCAGGTGGTCGCGAGGCACGTCCACGCCGGTCAGCTCCTCGAGCCGATCGAGAAGAGCGAGGGTCACCTTGGGCGACGGTGTGGCGGAGGCGACGTAGTGCGGCACGCTCGCCCACAGACTGGCGGTCGGAATGCCGGCGCTCTCGGCGAAGTGCTCGATGACGCTGAGAATTCCGACGGGGCCTTCGTAGAGCGAGCGCTCGAGGCCGTGCGCCTCGCGGACCTGCTCGTTCTGGCTCGACGCGAAGATCGAGATGGGGCGGGTGTGGGGCACGTCGGAGAGCATCGCGCCGAGCGTCACGAAGCCCGTGATGTCGTCGCGGAGAGCGACGTCGATGAACTCCGACGCGAAAGCCTGCCAGGTGCGCGCAGGCTCCACTCCCGTGAGGATCCAGAACTCGGGACCGGGACCCGGGTCGCGCGGGCGCCAGAGTCCGGCTTCGGGCCAGGTGAGCTGGCGACGCCCTTCGGCGTCCATCTTCGTCGCAGGGCGCGTGTACTGGTAGTCGAAGTACAGCTCCGGGTCGATCGAGTGCACGAGGTCGTAATCCGTCGTCTCGCGCAGTGCGGCGACCGCGCCGCTCGCGGCTTCCCCTGCGTCGTTCCACCCGTCGAAGGCGACGATGACGATGCGTGAACCGAGGCCATCCATCGTGGGCTCCCTTCGTGGATTCCGGATCGGTATCCCTCCAGGCTAGTCCGACGGCGCGGGGACAGGGTGGAGCCACGGGTAACATGGTTCGGTGAGCAGACAGCCCCGCGCGATCCTCTGGGACATGGACGGAACACTCGTCGACACCGAGCCGTACTGGATGGCGGCCGAGACCGCGCTGGTCGAATCCTTCGGCGGCACGTGGACCCACGAGGATGCGCTTCAGCTCGTCGGCAACGGACTCATCGACAGCGCGATCATCCTTCAGAACGCGGGCGTCGACATGGATGCCGAGGCGATCATCTCGCTCCTCACCGACGGCGTGCAGGATGCACTGCGCACGCAGGGAGTGCCCTTCCGCCCCGGCGCCCGCGAGCTGCTGCAGGACCTGAGGTCAGCGGGGATCCCCACAGGACTCGTCACGATGTCGCTGCGTCGCATGGCGCTGAGCGTCGTCGACCTGATCGAGTTCCAGGCCTTCGACATCGTCGTCGCCGGCGATGATGTGACCAACCCGAAGCCCCACCCCGAGCCCTACCTCCACGCGGCATCCCTGCTCGAGATCGACATCGCCGATGCGGTGGTCATCGAGGACTCGCCGACCGGGCTCCGCGCGGGCATCGCATCCGGCGCCGTCGCCCTCGGCGTGCCGCACATCGTCTCGCTCGATCACGTGGGCGCGCATGAGCTCTGGCCGAGTCTCGAGGGGCGCACGGCCGCCGACCTGATCGAACTCTTCGACCGAAAAACCTCCATGACGGGAGCCACCCGATGACCGACACCACCTCACAGCGGCCGAGCGGGCCGTTCCGCGAGGGCGATCGGGTGCAGCTGACCGGCCCCAAGGGGCGCCTGCACACCGTGACCCTCCGAGAGGACGGCGAGCTGCACACGCACCAGGGCGTGCTCCGGCACCGCGACCTCATCGGTCTGCCCGACGGCTCAGTGGCCGCGAACAGCTCGGGACACGAGTACCTCGCGCTCCGGCCTCTGCTCCGCGACTTCGCGATGTCGATGCCGCGCGGCGCCGCGATCGTCTATCCCAAGGACGCCGCGCAGATCGTGATGCAGGCCGACATCTTCCCCGGTGCCGTCGTCGTGGAAGCGGGTGTCGGGTCCGGTGCCCTTTCGCTCTCGCTCCTGCGGGCCATCGGTCCGGTCGGCCGGCTGGTGTCGTTCGAGCGTCGTGAGGACTTCGCCCAGGTCGCACGGGGCAACGTCGAGACCTTCTTCGGCGAGACGCCGGACACCTGGGACGTCGTGGTGGGAGATCTCGCGGATGCGCTGCCGGCGGAGTTCCCGGCGGGCACGGTCGACCGTGTCGTACTCGACATGCTCGCGCCGTGGGAATGCATGGATGTCGTCGCCGACGCACTCACCCCCGGCGGCGTCGTGCTGTGCTACGTGGCCACCGCCACGCAGCTCTCGCGGGTGGCCGAGTACATCCGGAGCACGGGCCTGTTCACGGATCCCGAGGCGTCCGAGACGATGGTTCGCGGCTGGCACGTCGAGGGTCTCGCCGTGCGACCCGATCACCGGATGGTGGCGCACACCGGCTTCCTCCTCACGGCTCGTCGGCTGGCGCCGGGCGCCGTGGCCCCACAGGTGAAGCGCAGGGCATCGAAGAGCAGCTACGGCGATGCGGATGTCGAGGCGTGGACGCCGGGGGCTGTCGGCGATCGCGAGATCAACGACAAGAATCTGCGCAAGCGGGCGAGAGAGGCCGCGAAGGCCGCTGAGGGCGCCCGTCTCGCCGCCGGTTCGCGCGAATCCGAGCCACCGACGGAATAGACTGGAGCGCGTGCGTAAAACGTCCGCCGTTCTGGCAACCATCAGCCTCGCCGTCCTCACTCTGACCGGATGCGCCTCGGCGCCCTCGTTCGCCGGTGATGCGTGCGATCGGGCGGCGGCATCGACCGCATCCGTGAAGGATTCGGTCACCGTCGAGGGCGACCTCGGAGAGGCTCCGGACGTCACCGTGTACAGCCCGGTGAAGGCGGACGAGACGTCCTTCGCCGACGTGGTGACCGGCGAGGGAAACACCCTCACCACCACCTCCCAGCCGATGGTGCTCGACATCGCCTTCTATGGCGGCGAGAGCGGCGAGAAGCTCTACGAGTCCGAGTTCAACGGCGACCCGAGCCGTGTGCACAGCATCTCCTACTGGGCAGAGCGGTCCGCCGGTCTCGAGACCGTGCTGGAGTGCGCGACCGGAGGCAGCCGGATCGTCGCGGTGCTGACCCCCGAGGACTTCGGCGAGGCGAATGTCGAGGCCTTCGGTCTCGAAGAGGATGAGAACGTGGTCGCCATCATCGACCTCCAGGATGTCTACCTCGCTCATGCCGAGGGCTCATCGCAGTTCAACGACGCCCGGGGCCTGCCGACCGTCGTCCGTGCTCCCGATGGCACCCCCGGAGTGATCATCCCCGACAGCGACGCCCCCACCGAGACCGTCACTCAGACGCTCATCAAGGGTGACGGGGAGAAGGTCGAGAAGGAATCGACCATCGTGACCAACATCATGGCGCTCGGATGGGACGACAAGACGGTCACCTCGAGCACGTGGGGTGCCGAGCCCAACATCGGCCCCGCGGCGAAGGAGCTCGTCGGCGCGACGATCGGCTCCCAGCTCCTGGTCGTCGTGCCCGAGGCAGACGGAAACCCGGCGACCGCGATCGTGGTCGACATCCTGGGCGTCGTTCCCGTCCCGGAGCAGTGATGGCGGCCCGTATTCCCGCGGAGGAGCGCCTGACGAATCTCGTCGTGGCGCTCATGGCCACGGAGATCGGGCTCACCAAGCAGCAGATCCTCGACAACGTGTCGGGTTACCGTCAGCGCGCCGATGCGGGCGTGCGCTCGGATGCACTCGAGAAGATGTTCGAGCGCGACAAGGATGAGCTGCGCACTCTCGGCGTCCCCGTCGAGACGATCGGGGATCAGGCCGATCCGAATGACCTCCGCGAAGCGCGATACCGTATTCCGCAGGCGGAATACGACCTGCCCAGCGATATCGAGTTCACGGCCGCCGAGCTCGCCGTGCTGCAGCTGGCGGGGAGCGTGTGGAGTGCCGAGTCCGCATCCGGCGACGCCAAGGCCGGCGTGCGCAAGATCCGGGCGCTCGGGATCGACGGCGACGAACCGATCATCGGGTTCGCGCCGCGGATCACCGCGCGCGATGCCGCTTTCCCTCCACTGCAGGATGCGATCGAGAAGAGCCGCGTGGTCGTCTTCGACTACCTCAAGCCGGGGGAGGGCGCACCGCGGCGCCGCAGCATCCGCCCGCTCGCACTCGTCGACTATGAAGCGAGATGGCACGTGTTCGGCGTCGATGTGGACATCGAGCAAGACCGCATGTTCCTGCTCAGCAGGATCGTCGGCGATGTGAAGATCACGGCGAAGGCATTCGACCCTGCGCTGCGCGAGGGCGCGGGGGAGCGTGCCCTGGCCGGTCTCGAGCGCGTCGCCGCTCAGAACTCTGCGCTGCTCGAGGTCACACCCGGCACCGAGGCGTCGCTGCGGCTCGGCCGCCGGGCGACTCCGGCGGCGACCCAGGGCATCCTCGTCCCGTTCGTGGACCTGCACATCTTCGCCGACGAGCTCGCGTCGTACGGTCCCGAGGTGCGGGTTGTCGAGCCTGCGGAGCTCCGCTCGGCCGTCGTCGATCGCCTGACCGCGGTCGTGGCGACGAATTCGGATGCGGGGGAGGTCCGATGAGCGCCCGAGGCAAGCCGCTGCTCGCCGCCGACCGAGTCCGCGTCTATCTGACTCTGGTGCCCTATCTCCTCGAGCACGGACAGGTCTCGCTCGCCGAGGCGGCTGCCGAGTTCGGTGTGACCTCGACGGAGATGCGGCAGATGGTCGAGAAGCTCACGGTCATCGGCCTGCCCGGTGATTCCGGCTTCTGGCAGCAGCCGCAGGAGATGTTCGACATCAACTGGGACCTCCTCGACGAAGAGGACATCATCGAGATCACCAACGATGTCGCTCTGCGCCGGGTTCCTCGATTCACGGCCCGAGAAGCCGCCGCGCTCCTCGCGGGCCTGCAGATGGTCGCGGCCGTGCCGGCGGTCTCCGACTCGGGATTGGTCAGCGGCCTCATCTCGAAGCTCTCGCGGGGCGCGGCCGATGCGCCGGCCGAGGTCGTCGTCGCACCCAGCGCCGTCGACGAGGTCCGCCAGGTGGTGTCGAGGGCCGTGCAGAACGGCGTCGCCGTGTCGTTCACGTATCAGGCTCCCGATGCCGCGCCCACGACGCGCACCGTGGATCCCGTGCAGGTGCTCATCACCAACGCGCAGTGGTACCTGCAGGGGTGGTGCCACATGCGACAGGCCATGCGCACCTTCCACCTGGATCGCGTGAGCGATGCCCGGCTGACCGACATCCCGATCACGCACGCGGGCGAGCACGTCCCTGAGGCCTTCTCGGCCGTCGAGGACGAGGGGGAGGTGCGAGTGCGGGTGCCCGAGCGGATGGCGCCCCTGCTCGGAGACTTCCTGACGGCCGACAACTCCGACGCCAGCGATGGGATCGTCACCGTTCGGCTGCATCTCGCAGACCCTCGGGGAGTGAAGCGACTGGCGGCGAAGTTCGGCGGCGCCCTCGAAGTGGTGGATCCCGGCGTCGCTCGAACTGCGGCGCGGGAATGGGCTGCGGCCGGACTCGCCCTGTATCGCCACCCCGAAGGCGACAACGCCCGTTAGACTTTCACCAAACGACGAAGGAGAATCATGGGCGCTTTCGGTTGGCCACATCTGCTGATCATCCTCGCCGTCATCCTGCTGCTCTTCGGTGCGGCGAAGCTGCCGGCACTGGCGAAGAGCCTCGGTCAGTCCGCCCGGGTGTTCAAGGGCGAGATGAAGGCGATGAAGAACGAGGACGCGACTGATGCCGCAGATCCGGCATCCCCGACCACCACGACCTCGGTCGCAGACACCACGGTGACGGCTCGCGACACGGATCCGGGTCAGCCTCCTCGATCCGCCTAGTTCGTGTCCGCTCTCGATTCCGCCGACCAGGAGACGCCGGGCCGTGACAGGCGGATGTCTCTCGGCGCGCACCTGATCGAGCTCCGTAAGCGTCTGTTCATCGCGGCTGGTGCCCTGGTGGTCGGCATGATCATCGCCTTCTTCGTGACAGGGCCGATCATCGACCTGCTCTCGGTGCCGATCGCCACGATCGCGGAGCAGCAGGGGCGCGAGTACACCGGCCTGAATTTCACCACCGTGACGAGCGGGTTCGATCTGCGCATGCGGATCGCCTTCGCGATCGGACTCCTGATCTCCGCGCCGGTGTGGCTGTGGCAGGTCTGGGCCTTCGTCATGCCGGGGCTCACGAAGAAGGAGACCCAGTACACCTGGGGATTCCTCGGGGCGGCCATCCCGCTGTTCTTCGGCGGTTGCACGGTCGCGTTCTTCGTGCTTCCGCATGTGATCGAAGTCATGGCGTCGTTCGTCCCCACCGGCATGGCGCAGTTCTTCGACTACTCCACCTACTACGACTTCGTCTTCAAGTTCCTGCTCGTGCTCGGCATCGCCTTCGTGCTGCCTGTCTTCCTGGTGGCACTCAATCTCGCCGGCATCATGTCGGGCCGCGACATCCTGAAGGGCTGGCGAGTCGCCATCCTGGTGTGCACGATCTTCGCCGCCGTCACGACTCCGCCTGCTGATGTGTTCTCGATGCTGCTGCTGATGGGATCGATGATCGTGCTGTACTTCGCGGCGACCTTCATCTCGATGCTCTTCGACCGACGCAAGCGCAAGCGCGACGCCGCTGCAGGCATCGAACCCGTGGCCGTATGAGCTCGCCGGCCGAACGATACGCCGCGGCTCGACAGGCGGCAGGGCACCCGGCGACCGTCGCCTTCGCTGCGAACCAGAAGTTCGAGCTCGACCCCTTCCAGGTCGAGGGATGCCACGCACTCGAAGACGGCCAGAGCGTGCTCGTCGCCGCGCCGACCGGTGCAGGCAAGACGATCGTCGGCGAGTTCGCCATCCATCTCGCGATGCAGACTCCACGGGACAAGGCCTTCTACACGACGCCGATGAAGGCGCTCTCGAATCAGAAGTTCCGCGAGCTGGTCGATGTGTACGGCCCGGACGACGTCGGTCTGCTCACCGGCGACACGAACATCAACGGCAACGCCCGGATCGTCGTGATGACGACCGAGGTGCTGCGCAACATGATCTACGCCGACTCGGCCGCGCTCCGGGACCTCCGCTACGTCATCATGGACGAGGTCCACTACCTCGCGGATCGTTTCCGCGGGGCAGTGTGGGAGGAGGTGATCATCCACCTGCCGCAGCACGTCCGGCTGGTCTCCTTGAGCGCCACCGTCTCGAACGCCGAGGAGTTCGGGGACTGGCTCGACACCGTGCGCGGGGACACCGAGGTGATCGTCTCGGAGATCCGTCCGGTTCCACTCGAGCAGCACGTGCTCGTCCGTGATGATCTGCTGCCGCTCTTCGACGATCGGGCGGGGATCGCGACCGCACAGGTCAATCAGGAGCTGATGCGGATCCGCTCCTTCACCGGCTCCAACTACGACAACAATCGTTCGGCGCAGGAGTATCGCAGCAATCGCCATGCCGGCCGACAGGCGCAGCGCCCGCCACGAGGCGGACGTCGCCCCGTCCGTTCCGCGAACGTGCGTCGGATCGAGCGCATGGATCGCCCGGACGTGGTGCGGCTGCTCGAGCAGGCCAACCTCCTGCCTGCCATCTTCTTCATCTTCAGCAGAGTCGGGTGCGATGCGGCGGTGCAGCAGGTCCGGAGATCGGGCGTGCGGCTGACGTCGACCGAGGAGCGCGCGGAGATCCGAGCGATCGTCGAGGACCGGACCCGTTCGCTGCAGGATGAGGACCTCGGTGTGCTGGGCTACTGGGAGTGGCTCGAGAACCTCGAGCGCGGTGTGGCTGCGCACCATGCGGGTCTGCTGCCGGCCTTCAAGGAGGTCGTCGAGGACCTCTTCAAGCGCAAGCTCGTGAAGGTCGTCTTCGCCACCGAGACCCTGGCTCTGGGCATCAACATGCCCGCGAGAACCGTCGTTCTCGAGAAGATGGAGAAGTTCAACGGCGAGGCCCGAGTCGCGATCACATCGGGGGAGTACACGCAGCTCACCGGTCGCGCGGGACGACGCGGCATCGACGTCGAAGGTCACGCGGTGGTGCAGTGGACCGAGGGCATGGATCCGCAGGCGGTCGCGGCCCTCGCCTCTCGCCGCACCTATCCGCTGAACTCCAGCTTCCGGCCGACGTATAACATGGCCGTCAACCTGATCGATCTGTTCGGCAAGCCCCGGGCCCGCGAAGTGCTCGAGTCGTCTTTCGCGCAGTTCCAGGCCGACCGCGCAGTCGTCGGACTGGCGAGACAGGTCCGCGAAGCGGAGGAGTCGCTGGACGGGTACAAGGCGGCGATGGTCTGCGATCACGGCGACTTCCTGGACTACGCCTCGATACGCCGCGAGCTGAGCGATCTCGAGAAGAAGAACCGCCAGGACTCGAACGCGCCGCGCACATCGCGCGACAAGCGCATGAAGCAGATCCACAGCCTCCGCACGCGCATGCAGCGTCACGGATGCCATCGATGCCCTGATCGCGAAGCCCATGCGCGCTGGGCCGAGCGGTACTGGAAGCTCAAGCGTCAGAACGATCGCATCCGCCGACAGATCGAGACGAGGACCGGCACGGTGGCTCGCGTCTTCGATCGCGTCGTCGAGGTGCTCGAGACCCTGGACTATCTCCACCGAGACGACGAGGGGGAGACAACGCTCACCGAGGCCGGGCGGACGATGCGCCGGATCTACGGCGAACGCGATCTGCTGGTGGCCGAATCTCTCAGGCAGGGGCTGTGGAACGGTCTCGACGCGCCGTCCCTCGCTGCGATGGCCTGCTGCCTCGTCTACGAGCCTCGTCGCGACGAGGCGAACGCGGGGGAGCGGGACCTGCCCCGCGGTGCCTTCCGCGCAGCGTACGAGAAGACGACGACCCTGTGGGCCGAGCTGGACGACCTCGAGAAGGACCACCATCTGCCGGGATCCGAGCCTCTGTCGGCGGGCCTCGCCGGTGCGATGCACTCGTGGGCGCGAGGAGGGATGCTGGACCGCGTCCTCGTGGACGCAGACATGGCGGCCGGCGACTTCGTGCGATGGGCCAAACAGACGATCGATCTGCTCGATCAGCTCTCGATCGTCGCGGAAGACGGTGCGCTGGCCCGCAACGCCCGCGTGGCTCTGGACGGCGTCCGTCGCGGCATCGTCGCCTATTCCTCGATGTGAGAATAGGAAGGATGCCCGAACCCCGCGTGCCGCAGCGCCCCCTCCTGCCGCTTTCGCTCGCCCTCCCCGCTGCGGCGATGGCCGCGCTCCTGATGAATCTGTCCTATCCGTCCACTGCGGTGTGGGTGCTGGCTTTCCCGGCCACAGCGCTGCTGCTCGTGGCGCTGATCGGCCGACGGGCCGGCGGAGCTCTCGCGGTCGGACTCGTCTACGGTGTGCTCTTCTTCGGACTGCTCGTGTCGTTCACGTCTCGCTACCTGGGCCCGCTGCCCTGGGCGGCGCTGAGTGTCCTGGAAGGCGTGCTCACGGCGGTGGCCGTGATCCTGATCACCCTCGCCTATCGCTGGATGCCCCGAGCCTTCCCGAGCGTCTGGGCGCGGCTCCTGCTCCTTCCGGCCGTGGTGGCGGCGCTCTGGGTCGGGCGCGAGGTGTTCGTCGGCTCCTGGCCCTATGGAGGGTTCCCCTGGGCTCGTCTGGGCATGAGCCAGGCCGAGAGCCCGCTGGCTCACGTCGCGTCCTGGACCGGCGTGAGCGGTCTCAGCTTCCTGATGGTGTTCCTCGTCGCCCTCGTGATCCAGGTGGTGCGCGAACGACTGTGGCGCCGGCCGGCTGCGCTGATCGCACCGGTCGTCGTGACCGTGGTTCTGCTGCTCACACCGCTCTTCCCCACGACCACCAGCGGGTCGCTGCGCATCGCGGCGGTGCAGGGGAACGGGCCGAGCGGGTATTTCGACGAGCGCGAGCCTTACTCCCTCATCGACGCGCAGACCGACGCGACCGAACCGCTCTACGGCGAGGACGTCGACCTGCTGGTCTGGCCCGAGGGGTCGCTCGACTTCGATCCGTTCCAATCGGACTCTCTGGCGAGAAGAATGAGCGCGATCGCCTCGCGTGTCGGCGCACCGCTGCTGGCGAATGCCGCCACGGAACGAGACGGTCTGTTCTACAACACGTCGATGCTCTGGACGGAAGAGGGCGCCGACGGGCAGGTCCATGACAAGCGGCATCCGGTCCCCTTCGGGGAGTACGTCCCCGACCGCGCCTTCTTCAGCGCACTCGCACCCGATCTGATCGGTCTGATCCAGCGCGAGTACACCCCGGGCTCGAATCCGCCGGTCGTCGACGTCGACGGTGTGAAGGTCGGGCTGGCGATCTGCTTCGACGTGATCTACGACGACGTGATCAGCGAGGGCATGGCAGACGGTGCCGAAGTGCTCGTCTTCCAGACGAACAACGCGGACTTCCGTGGGACGAATGAGAATCTGCAGCAACTCGCCGTCGCGCGGATGCGTGCGATCGAGACCGGCCGCAGCGTCGTGAACATCTCGACGGTCGGCACCAGCCAGGTGATCCGCGCGGATGGCACGACGGTCTCGAGCCTGGATGCAGGAAAGGCCGGAGCGTTGCTCGAGGATGTCGAGCTGCGCTCCGGCCTGACTGCTGGAGTCGTCCTGGGACCCTGGATCCAGGTTCTTCTGGTCTGGGGCGGACTGGGCGCGTTGGCCTTCGGGTGGTTGCGCGCCCGCAGGCGCTAGGCGCCGATCTTCTCGCGGGTCGGGTCTTCACCTGCGCCGCGGCGGGCACGGATGAAGGCGAGTCGCTCCTCGAGGAGCTCCTCGAGCTCTGCGCGGGTACGACGCTCGAGAAGCATGTCCCAGTGTGTGCGGGCGGCCTTCTCGTCCGTGGCATCGAGCGTGACGGCCTGGCCGTCGACGTTCAGGCGCGCGTCCGCTCCGCAGGAACGGCATTCCCACGTCTGGGGCGGCTCTGCGTCCGCCGAGAACATCAGGTTCGTGACATGGCCGCAGGTGTCACAGATGTAGGTGGTTTCACGGCGCTCCATGAAAACGACGCCCTCTTCGCTCTGTAGGCTCTGGGCGCCGAGTCGGATGCCGCGTAGGCTGCGATCTGCCATTGTGTGGTCCTCTCGTCGCTGTCAGGTATAACGCTCCAGCCTGTGCGCTTCATCCATACGAGCGCGTTCTCGGCGCTATTCACAGCGGAATCCCAGCGCCACAGCGTAATGGCGGCGTGGCGGTCTCAGCGGCCGATCGTGACCAGCGCGAGATCGGCGCGGTCGGTGACGATGCCGTCGACACCGAGCCGGACGAGTCGTCGCATGGAGTCCGCGTCGTTCACCGTCCACACGTGAACCTCGACGCCGCGCCGGTGCGCCGCTCGGAGGAGTGCAGGCGTCAGCACCTTCACGCCGCGATGCCGCTCAGGAATCTGCAGCACGTCGATGTCGAGCAGAGCGCGGCCGGGGCAGAGGCGCAGAGCGGAGAGAGCGCGGACCGCGGCGATGGTGCGGCTGCCGCCCGACGTCGCCGGTCGGAGCGGAGCCCCCGCGCGCAGGACCGCTGCGATCGTCGCACGTCGGTTCGCATCGGAGAAGCTGGTCACGAGAACTCGATGCGTGTGTTCCGCCAGGAGGGGGCCGAGGGGTGCTGCCGCGTCGACGGTCTTGACGTCGATGTTGAAGCGCGTGGTCGGGAAGGCGGAGAGTGCGTCAGCGACCGTGAGTAGCCCGCCGTGGTCGGAGAAGATCGCGGCGAGTTCGCGGGTGCGCACCTCACCGACGGGACGGGGATCGTCGGCCAGTCTGTGCAGCGTCGCGTCGTGGAAGAGCACGACGTCACCGTCGGCCGTCACCCGGCAGTCGGTCTCGATGTACTCTGCTCCGGCGGCATGAGCGGCGGCGACGGCGGCGGCCGAGTTCTCCCAGACACCGGAGTCCCCGCCCGCCGCGGTGATCAGACCGCGGTGAGCGAGGACTCGGGGGTGACGCGCCTTGACGAAATACGGGTGCGTCACGCGTCCGGCAGGTTCGTCGGGGGCTGTCCCGGTCGCGGGGTGAACGCGGTGCCGATGCCCTTGAGCGCCTCGGTCAGCTCGCTCGGGATGATCCAGAGCTTGTTCGACTGGCCTTCGCTGATCTTCGGAAGCATTTGCAGGTACTGGTACGCGAGCAGCTTGTCGTCAGGCTCGCCCTGGTGGATGGCGGTGAACACGTTCTGGATCGCTTCGGCCTCACCCTGGGCGCGCAGCACGGCGGCCTGCTTGTCGCCCTCTGCGCGGAGGATCTCGGCCTGTCGCGCACCTTCGGCCTCGAGGATCGCCGACTGCTTGGTTCCCTCAGCCGTGAGGATCGCCGCTCGACGGTCCCGCTCGGCGCGCATCTGCTTCTCCATCGAGTCCTGGATGGAGATGGGCGGGTCGATGGCCTTCAGCTCGACGCGGCCGACGCGGATTCCCCACTTGCCCGTCGCCTCGTCGAGCACGACGCGAAGCTGTCCGTTGATGTTGTCGCGACTGGTCAGGGCCTCTTCGAGGTTGAGTCCACCGACCACATTTCGCAGTGTCGTCGTCGTCAGCTGCTCGACGGCGCCCAGGTAGTTGGCGATCTCGTATGTCGCAGCGCGAGCATCGGTCACCTGGAAGTAGACGACGGTGTCGATCGAGACCACCAGGTTGTCCTCGGTGATCACGGGCTGCGGTGGGAAGGACACGACCTGCTCGCGCATGTCGATGAGGGGACGCAGCCGGTCGATGAACGGCACCAGGATGTTCAGACCCGGCGTCAGTGTCTTGTGATATCGGCCCAGGCGCTCGACCACGCCGGCCGTGGCCTGGGGGATGATGCGGATGGAGCGAGCCAGCGTGACCACCACGAAGATGATGATCGCGATGACGAGGATCCACCCGATCGCTGCGGGGATGAACGATGCATCGTCCAAGAGACTCTCCTAGTCGTTGACGGGACGGACGGTCGCGGTCGCGCCGTTGATCGTCATGACGGCGATCGGTGATCCTTGCGGGATCGGCACGGCTCCGGCGGTGCGGGCGGTCCAGGTGTCGCCGTTGCTCAGCTTCACCTGGCCGGAGATCTGGGTGATGTCCTGCAGCGCGATGCCTCGGAGATCGAGAAGTGCGTCGACGTTGGACTTGGTCGGGTCCTCGCCTCGATGCAGGCGTTTGATCAGCGGCGGACGCAGGAACAGGATGAAGAGCGCGGCCGCCGCGGCGGCGATCAGCACCTGTACCCAGACCGGGATGCCGAGGAAGTCCGTGACGAGCCCGACGACGCTGCCGAAGCTCAGCATCAGGAAGGTGAAGTCGAGAGTCAGCATCTCGATCACGAGGAAGATGGCGATCAGGATCAGCCAACCGATCCATGCCCATTGGTCGATGAACTGAACGAATGTCGCGAAGTTGTCCATGCGGCCTCCTTTGCGGTCAACCTATCACGCAGGTCGAGCCCGGTCCCGGCTGGACGGGGCCGGCTTGATAGTCTGAAAGCGCCGTGTCATCACGGCGAATCACGCATCAGAGGAGTCACTGTGACCGACGTTCTTCCCGCAGGTTCTCTCGAGGGCAAGGTCGCCCTCGTCACCGGCTCGTCTCGAGGCATCGGGGCGGACACCGTGCGCTACCTCGCCGAGGCCGGCGCCGACGTGGTGATCAACTTCCGCAACAAGGCCCCACGTGCAGAGAAGCTCGCCGGGCAGCTGCGCGAGCTGGGCCGCCGCGTGCTGGTCGTCGGTGCCGACCTGACCGATCCCGCGTCCGTCGGCGAGATGTTCGATGCGGTGAAGGCCGAATTCGGACGCCTCGACGTCCTCGTCCTCAATGCCTCCGGCGGCATGGAATCGGGAATGGCCGAGGACTACGCCCTGACCCTCAACCGCGACGCGCAGCTGAACGTCCTCGACGCTGCTGTTCCGCTGCTCGGCGACGGCGCGCGGGTCGTCTTCGTCACGAGCCACCAGGCGCACTTCATCCGCACCACCCCGACCATGCCGGAGTACGAGCCCGTCGCCCTGTCGAAGCGCGCCGGAGAAGACGCGCTCCGCGAGCGGATCCCCGGCCTCGCAGAGAAGGGCATCGGCTTCACCGTGGTGTCCGGAGACATGATCGAAGGCACGATCACCGCGACTCTGCTCGAGCGCGCCAACCCCGGAGCGATCGCGGAGCGGCGCGAATCCGCAGGCAAGCTCTACAACGTGTCGGAGTTCGCCGCGGAGGTCGCTCGCGCGGCAATCGACGCTGTCCCCGCCGACAACACGCGTCTCGTCGGCGATGTGAGCGCATTCGCCGCGGAGTGAGCGGCTGATACCACCGAAAGAGCCCCGTCCGCGTGGACGGGGCTCTTCGCGGTACGGGGAGGATCAGAGCGCGGAGTCGGCCTTCGCCGATGCCACGAACTCCTTCGCGTCCTTGCCCAGTGTGATCGCGCGCACGATCTGCACGATTCCGAGGGCGACGAGCGAGATGCCGAGCACCAGCCAGAGCACGGCTGCCGCGTACAGGGGCGAGAAGAGGACGACGATACCGGCGATGATGCTGAGCAGAGCGTAGAGCAGCGTCCAGACTCGCGAGCCGTCCTTTCCGAGAAGCGACAACGCGACCACTCCGTCGACGATCCAGCTGATGCCGATGAAGATGACGACCACGAGCGCGAGAGTGGCAGCGGCGACGCCGAGGTTCGCGAACGCGATGACGCCGGCCACGATGTACACGAGGCCCAGCACGATGTGCCCGACTCGAGCCCACCCGCCCTTCACGCGGGAGAAGATGCCGAGCCCGATGTAGACGAGGCCCGCGATCACGAGGTAGGTGGCGAAGATGCCCGTCACGATGACGGCGGACTTGGCGGGCCAGACGAGCAGGACGATGCCCGCGATCAGTGCGATGACACCGGAGACGGCCAGGACGACTCGAATGGACTTGAACAGCGATTTCGCTTCGGAAGCGAGGGAATCAGTCATGGTGGAGACCCTTTCTGAGAAAATCCTGTGAGGGATGCTGACAGAGTAGCGCTGTCCGGTGACGGATGGGGGAACCCGATATCGATATGTCGCCGACGTTCACACTCCGTCACGCGCGGTCATGGCAAAATCAGGGGGTGACCTCGGACGACGACGCGCGGCTCCGCGAGCTCGTCGTGATGCGCAAGGTGCGGGATCGGATCGACCGCGAGTACGCCACGCCTCTCGATCTGGAGGCGCTCGCCCGCGGAGCACACATGTCGGCCGGCCATCTCAGCAGGCGCTTCAAGGAGACCTACGGCGAGTCGCCTTACTCCTATCTGATGACGCGGCGGATCGAGCGCGCGATGGCTCTGCTGCGCCGCGGCGACCTCAGCGTCACCGAGGTGTGCTTCGAAGTCGGATGCTCATCGCTGGGCACGTTCAGCACTCGATTCACGGAACTGGTCGGTGTCCCACCCCGCGTGTATCGTGAGCGCGCCGCCGACGTCGACGGCATTCCGACGTTCCAGGCGAAGCACGTCATCCGACCGATCAGGAATCAAGAAGCGCCGCGCACGGGCGCGCACCTAACGTGAGTCTCATGAACATCAGCATCCACTACGCATTCCTTCCGCACACCGATGCCGAGGCGGCTCTCGGCTTCTACCGTGACGCCCTCGGCTTCGAGGTGCGCAACGACGTCGGCTACGACGGCCTACGGTGGCTCACGGTCGGTCCCGCGGGGCAGCCGGAGACGTCGATCGTGCTGCACCCGCCGGCAACCGATCCCGGGATCACGGACGCCGAGCGCCAGACGATCCTCGAACTCATCGCGAAGGGCAGCTACGGCGCGCTGACTCTCGCGAGCGACGATCTCGACGCGGTGTTCGAGCGACTTGTCGACAACGGCGCCGATGTGGTGCAGGAGCCCATGGATCAGCCCTACGGCGTGCGCGACTGCGCCTTCCGAGACCCCGCAGGCAACCTGCTCCGAATCAACCAGGCCGGCTGACCCCGGTCGCTATTCGAGGATCACCATGACGACGCATCCCGCTGACGGCCACGACATCATCCGCGTACAGGGTGCGCGCGAGAACAACCTCAAAGAGGTGAGCGTCGACATTCCCAAGCGTCGCCTCACCGTCTTCACCGGAGTCTCCGGATCCGGCAAGAGCTCGCTGGTCTTCGACACGATCGCCGCCGAGTCACGGCGCATGATCGACGAGACGTACAGCGCGTTCGTCCAGGGCTTCATGCCGTCGGTCCCGCGTCCGGACGTCGACGTGCTCGAGGGACTCACGACCTCGATCATCGTCGATCAGGAGCGTCTCGGCGCGAATCCGCGATCCACCGTCGGAACGGTCACCGACGCGAACGCCATGCTGCGCATTCTCTTCAGCAAGCTCGGTGACCCCTACATCGGAGGCCCGACGGCGTTCTCGTTCAACATCCCGACTCAGAAGGCCAGCGGAGTGATGACGGGGCCGGGCGGCGAGAAGAAGATCGTCAAGGACGCCATCTACCTCGGCGGCATGTGCCCTCGGTGCGAGGGCAGGGGAGCGGTGTCGGATCTCGACCTCGCGCAGATCGTCGACGAGTCGAAGTCTCTCGACGAGGGAGCGATCATGGTTCCCGGCTACACGGCGGACGGCTGGATGGTGAAGGGCTTCTCCGCATCGGGCTTCTATCCCGCCGACAAGCCGGTCTCGGAGTTCACCGAGAAGCAGCGACAGCTCTTCCTCTACGGCGAGGTCACCAAGGTCAAGATCTCGGGCATCAACATGACGTACGAGGGGTTGATCCCCAAGATCACGAAGTCGATGCTCTCGAAAGACCTCGACGCGCTGCAGCCGCACATCCGCGCCTTCGTCGAACGCGTGGCGACGTTCGCGACATGCCCGGAGTGCGATGGCACCCGCCTCACCGAAGGAGCGAGGTCCTCCAAGATCGACGGCATCAGCATCGCCGATGCCTGCCGCATGCAGGTGACCGATCTCGCCGAGTGGGTGAGGGGCCTGGAGCTCCCCGGGGCGGCGCCCCTGCTCGAGGCGCTGAGCGCGAACCTCGACGCGTTCGTCACGCTCGGCCTGGGATACCTCAGCCTCGAGCGTCCATCTGGGACGCTGTCCGGGGGAGAGGCGCAGCGCATCAAGATGCTGCGTCACCTCGGCTCGTCTCTCACCGATGTGACGTACGTGTTCGACGAGCCGACCATCGGCCTCCACCCGCATGACATCCAGCGGATGAACACCCTCCTGCTGCGCCTGCGCGACAAGGGCAACACCGTGCTGGTGGTGGAGCACAAGCCGGAGACCATCGCCATCGGAGACCACGTGGTGGACCTCGGTCCCGGCGCAGGAAGCGCCGGTGGTGAGATCTGCTTCGAGGGGACCATCGAGGGATTGAAGGCCAGCGGAACCCGCACCGGCGCCCACCTCGACGATCGAGCCGCGCTGAAGGATTCGGTGCGCAGTGCCACCGGCGCGATCGAGATCCGAGGCGCCTCGGCCAACAACCTGCAGAACGTCGATGTCGACATCCCCACCGGGATCCTCACCGTCGTGACCGGGGTCGCGGGTTCCGGCAAGAGCTCCCTGATCCACGGGTCCGTGTCGAAGCGCGAGGGGGTCGTGGCGATCGACCAGGGCGCGATCAAGGGATCACGGCGCAGCAATCCCGCCACCTACACGGGCATGCTCGAACCGATCCGCAAGGCGTTCGCCAAAGCCAACGGCGTCAAGCCGGCCCTATTCAGCGCGAACTCCGAGGGTGCCTGCCCGACCTGCAAGGGCGCCGGTGTCATCATCACCGAACTCGGGTTCATGGACACGATAGAGACACCCTGCGAGGACTGCGGCGGCAAGCGCTTCCAGGCTGCCGTCCTCGAGTACAAGCTGGCGGGCAAGGACATCACCGAGGTCTTGGATCTCCCGGTCGCCGAGGCACGGGTGTTCTTCTCCGAGGGGGAGGCGAAGCTGCCGGCGGCAGCGACGATCCTCGGACGCCTCGAAGATGTGGGCCTCGGTTACCTATCGCTGGGACAGCCGCTGTCCACCTTGTCCGGAGGCGAACGCCAGCGCATCAAGCTGGCCATCCAGATGGGGGAGAAGGGCGACACGTACGTGCTCGACGAGCCGACCACGGGGCTCCACCTCGCTGACGTCCAGAACATCCTCGGACTGCTCGATCGACTCGTCGAATCCGGAAAGACCGTGATCGTGATCGAGCATCACCAGGCTGTGATGGCGCACGCCGACTGGATCATCGACGTCGGTCCCGGCGCGGGCCACGATGGCGGCCGCATCGTCTTCGAGGGAAGCCCCGCAGAACTCGTGGCTGCGCGATCGACGGTCACGGGCGAGCATCTGGCAGAGTACGTCGGCGCGTAGAGCGGGCGGCTGGCGCCATGTCACGAGCCGTGTCGCCAGATGAGTACGAACCTTCGCGACGAGCGATCAGTCCTTGCGTGCGACCACGGTGTACGTGCAGGGGAGAAGGTTCCGTTCCGCTTCAGGCCAGGCATACCCGCCGGGGACCTCGACCATCCGAGGACTGAACCGCCAGGGGAGTGTTCGCCCCTCGTCGAAGTGCAGAAGACGAAGGCCCGCTTTCAACAGCGACCCCAGGATCTCCGAGAGCGGGTGCGGCCATTCGTACGTGCGCGGGTGCGCGACCTTGCCGTCCCCGGCGTAGGTCGATTCGTCGTCCCATCGCTGCGCCCGGCCGTCACCGAAATACGGGTAGCGGGTCACGAGCGTCGGCGCATCTTCGTCGAGCGCGTACAGAGCAGGATGTCCGTCGCGGATGAAGAACGTGCCTCCCGGACGCAGCAGGCCGACGATCTGAGCGGCCCAGCGGTCGAGGTCGTCCAACCAGGTGATCGTGCCGATGCTCGTGTAGACGACGTCGAAGTCACCCGTCACGGCTGCGCGTGCGTCGAGGACGTCCGTCTCGATCCATGTCGCCGAAACCCCCGTGCGCTCGGCCAGCGCTTCGGCCGCAGCAAGGGCCGGCGCCGAGAAGTCGACGCCGGTGACGGTCGCTCCCGCACGGGCCAGCGAGACGGAGTCGGTACCGATATGGCATTGCAGATGGCACAGGTCGAGTCCCGTGATTCTGCCGTCGGGCAGGAATCGGCGAAGCACCGGGAGATCGGCACTGACCACGTCGCTGAGATGCGAAGGATCGTCGAACTCGTCGAGACCGTAGGCGACCTGATGCAGCGGGACGCGATCGTTCCAGTTGTCCTGATTGGCGTCGCGGGCGACCGTCCAATCGATGTCGATGTTGCTACCGTTCACGCCTAGAGCCTAGCGATGCGCTCGCATCGTTCTCGTAGCAAATAACGAGTCGCGGTTCAAGGGAGATCTTGTCGACGGCGACATCCTCTAGAAAAGCAGCATGCAGAAGATCATCTACGCCGGAGATGAGTTCCTCACTGGAGATGCGATCGCCGATGCGCTGCTGGCTTACAGCCGAGCACTGGGAGACGATGAGCGTGCCGAGATCGTCGAGATCCCGGTGCGGGAGAACGACGGCGGCACAGCAGTCGCGAAGTTCCTCATCGGTCCAGCGAGCCAGATCGTGTCCAAGGAGGCCGCTGGCGAGGGTCCGGAGATCGAGGATCCCGAACTCGTCGAGCGACTGCGACAGCGCACCCGTTCTATCGAGTCTCCGACGAGTCAGCCGCTGGAGATCGAGTATCCACCCGGATACGACCTCGAATGACATCGGCCGTCCCGCGGCGTTCTGGACGACGGCGCAGCGGGAGCCATCGAAATGGGTAATAGCCGATAATGTACATTATGTCAGTTCGACTGAGCTTTATTTCAACAGATGAAATCCGCCGCGGTTCCCTTCGCGCGTGCGTGGCGGCTCGATCAAATCTAGCAAGAAGCGCCGTCTGATCTGGGAAGAAGCCATCGGCTTACTCGTCATCAAGGGCGTGGCGGGTCCGTGGCCACCAAGCAGAAGCACGCGCGTCGATGGGTGCCAGAACTAGTGGTTGCGCGGATCCTTCGTTAAGTGCATGATTCAATCATCAAATGAAAGGATAGGTCATGGGTCTCGACGAGCAAGGACGATTCGTGCAGCAATCCGGATTCGTGCTGCTTCACCCGGAAGAGACTGTGTTTTCCGAGATGTTGCAAGGCTTTCGGCGCCAGCAGCTGACGCGAAATCTTGCTTTCTCCACTGTCGAGAATCGGGAGGGACTGATCCGCCGCTTCGCTACCGAGATGAATGAGTACCCCTGGGCCTGGAGTGTGGACATGGTCGATGAGTTCTTCGCTGACCGTCGCGCGGTCCACGGCAACCAACGTTCCACGATCCGCAGTTACCAGAACGCGCTGTCGGGTTTCACCGACTACATCTGCTCGGAGTCATACGGCTGGATAGACCGCTGTATGGAACTCTTCGACACGCATCCCGCGCCGGTCTTCCACTACTGGAATACCGCTCGACACATCCAAGAAGCGGAGCACGGAGGACGACGTCGACCGTTTCGTCACACCGAGCTTCAAGCCTTTTTCGACCGTGCCGATGATGAGGTCGAACGCATAGCACGGACAGATCGAAAAGGCTGGGCGGCAGCGTTTCGCGACGCGACACTCTTCAAGATCGCATACTGCTTCGGGCTTCGCAGGAACGAAGTCCGTCATCTTGAGACCTTCGACTTCAGTCGCAATCGAAAAGCGCCCGAGTTCGGTAAGTACGGTCACCTCAACGTCCGGTACGGAAAGGCGATGCGAGGATCGGATTACAAACAGCGCAACGTCCTCGCCCTCTTCCCGTGGGGCAGCGAGATACTCGAGGAGTGGCTCGAGAGAGGGCATCCCCACTTGGCAACTCAAGGCGGCACCGAGCTATTTACAACTGAACGTGGAACGTTCGTGTCCGAAACTGCCCTAGGCGCCAGGTTCCGTCAGTATCGGGACGATATAGGGCTAGGACGCGAGGTCGTCATGCACTCACTGCGACACTCGTACATCACACACCTCATCGAAGCAGGCGCACCAGCGTACTTTGTACAGAGGCAGGTTGGTCATGAGTACGCGTCGACCACCGCGCTGTACACGGGTGTTTCCGACGAATACCTCACCTCGACTGTTCGAGACATGCTCGGTGGAACTATCGGAGACGCTCTCAGAAACGGATCCAAGGAATGATGAAATGCGCCGCACAACCGACTACGACTGGAAGCTGTCTGAGCTGATGGCACGCAACGCCATGCATAACTCCACAGATCTCGCTCCCCACCTAGCGGATCGGGGGATCAACTTGTCGTCAGCGCAGATTTGGCGGATGGTCACTGGGAGGCCTGAACGACTTTCGCTGCCCCTGCTTGCCGCACTGTGCGACATCTTTCACTGCACGCCTGCCGACCTGATAACTACGTCGGCAACAGATGCCGCATCCGCGAAACGAGCAGTGAATGAGGTCACCAACCTGAACGCCGTGGGGAGCCGAGCCCGACCGAAACGAGCGAGGGTGATTGCCGATGACCGCTGACAACGGGAGGAGACCAAAGGGCCGACCACGGGCGCCGGGCGAGGTCACGTGCGCGCGGTGCCAGGAACAGACACCCAAGACGACAACGAAGTATCGGTTCCCTGAAGGTCTGATCTGTGGGCGCTGCTACGACCGAGCGACCCACACCTTCGGCGACTGTCCCGGGTGTTCGACCAACAGGCTGCTGCCCGGAATCGACTCGTCGGGACGCTCGGTGTGCTCTGACTGCGGCGGCCTCGGGCGCAGCTTCATTTGTCACCGATGCGGGCACGAGGGTGCCATCTTCCGACGCGGGAATTGTGAACGATGTTCCCTTGACGACGATCTCAGCGAAGTCCTGAACGGGGCTGATCAGTTTGATCCGACGATGTCGGCGCTCAAGACCCGCCTACTCGAGAGCGACCGTCCGACAAGCGTGCTTACCTGGATGCGCTCACCCAAGGTCAAGACCATCCTCCGCGGACTCGCGGACGGATCCATCTCGATCACCCATGAAGGTCTCGACAGTGCTGGGCGTACGGGAGCCGTGCAACACATACGAGCACTGCTCGTCGATATGAAGCTGCTCCCGACTCGCGATGAGGCCTACGTCTCCTTTGAAAACTGGGTCAACCGTGTTGTCCAAGAGACCCCGCCGAACCAGCGTCTGCCTCTCACGCAGTATGCCGTCTGGCATCACCTGAATCGTGTGCGACAACTAGTCGAGCGGGGGCAGGACGCCCACTCCCCCGCACATTACGCCAAACAGCAGATCACGGCGGCGAGCGAGTTCCTGCAATGGCTAGAGGTGCAGAATGTCAGCCTCGGCGATTGTGGACAGGGACTCGTCGATGAATGGCTGACAACTGGGCCGACCACACGCTATAACCTCAAGCTGTTCCTGGACTACTGCACGGAACACAAGCTCTCCCACCCGCTGACGGTGCCGCGCCGCAACGCGCGCTCCACGCGAAGGATGGACGCGGACGAACGCCTTCGCTGGATCCGCTTCTACTGCGACGCCACTGACCTGAAACTCGCGACCCGCACGGCAGCATTGATGTTTCTCTTGTTCGGTCAACCGCTGACGCGCCTCTCGAAAATGCGCGTTGATCAGTTCACCCGCACCGATGCCGATGAACTGATTGTCAGATTTTCCGGGAAGGACGTACCGGTGCCGGAGCCGTTCGCGAGTATCGTTTCCGCACACCTCGCCGCGCGTGCCCGCGTCCGAACCCAGCGAGTCGACGACAATTCGTACCTCTTCCCCGGGATGCGAGCCGGCAGACATATCACCGCGCAACAACTGAAAGAGGAGCTAAACGCGCTTGGTATCGACGTTCTCGCAGCGAAGAACACCAGCCTGGACGACCTCGTCACCCGGATGCCAGCGCCGCTCGTCGCAATGGCGATGGGATTCAGCTTCAACGCGATGGACCAGCATGAGATCCACCAGGGCGTCCGCTTCGAACAGTACGTGCATGGCCGATTTCACCGTGAGGATGAAACCTCCTGACGTCGTCGGCCGGTGCGCCTTCGGTGCTGTTCAGCAACATCTCTCGTTCAGAGCCAAGGTCAGCAGCCACTCCCCCGTCTCGGGCGACAAACCGGAGGGCGAACGCTTGCGGGAGCGCGGTCTGCGAGTCGTATAGCCCCGCCGTTACGAACGGTCGCGTAGCCGCTTCCGCCTCCACCGAGGATTTAGCAGAGTCTCGTTCCGGCTCAGTCGTGTCGAACGCCTAGTTTCGAAGTCGAAGCGGCATCATCGTCGGTGCGGCTCTCCCACGGCGCGGGCTGAAGCATGAACGCTAACGTCTCTTCATCCTCTGCGTTGTCGCGCTTGAGTGTGCCGCCCCGACGCTAGTGCGACACATCAAAGCTGTAGGCGGAGGGTTCATGGCATGGTCGATCAAGCAAGTTTCGAGACTCGAGGGAGACCAACGCGAGAACACGTATGCGGATCCCGTCGAGCCGTCCGCCGGACACCACCCGTCGGCTAGCGGGGGCGTAGGTCTGGCACGCCTCCGGGAAGAATGGCATCCAAACCGACCCCGAGGGCCTGGGATATTGCGAACAGTGATCGAAGTGAGGGATTCGCCGGCATCCCCGGACGGGACTCCCCCTTTTCGTACTTCTGATAGGTGTAACGGCTCATGCCGGCGCCGTACGCCACGTCCTCTTGGCTCAGCCCAGCCTCCTGCCGAACTCGACGAAGTGCGACCGCGAGCTGCTGCGCGTACGCGCTCCACTCGGCTTCCGCCAACTCATTTCGCCGAACCACATCTCTAGCCTCGCGATTCGGTGCAGAGGACATGGCCTAGTCCGTATGGCATAATTACTCTGGCCATACGAAACAATCGACTTTCGCCGGATCCTCCCTCCACTCTGCACGTGTGCTGCCCGCCCTACGGACACCGCGGTCGCACCGCAGGGCTGGGCCGATGCGTGCGACCGCGATTGTGACGGTTATCGTGGCGAGTAGTTCTTGGGGTTCGTGGTGGCGCGGTGTGGGCCATCCCCCGCCCGCTTCGTGGGCATACATGTTCGAGGACTTCACCGGAGAGGACTCTGCCGATGAATGGGGCTTGGCAGCAGGCATCTTCATTGCCCAGTACCGCCGTCGTCAGTCGCAGGGACCGACCTTCCGGGAACTCTTCGAGCACTTGCTCCCCGACACCGGTGGAGTTCCTGCCCGCCTCCCCACGGAATGGGATGTCTTAGAGCGACGCCGCGGGAACAGCAGCTTCCGTAGCCACGTGGCTATCGAATGGCGCCGACGCGGATACATCGAATACGACCGACAGGTCACACGTAGTCTTCGAGTCGGTCACCGCTTTCGCGAGCAGTCTCGTGCACTCCAAGCGCAACCCCGCGAGAGTAATAAAGCGTTAGGCGGTGCGAGATCGCCCACGGCGACCGACGCGTCGGAGCACTCCCTGAGCGCGGTCGAAGCCCGCGCTCTACTGCGCGTCGCGCCAACGTCGTTGCGTCGACTCACTCGTCGCGGCTATCTGCACGTCGTCGAGTGCGACTCCGAGTGGCGATACCCGTCCTGGCAGTTCGCGGGGCGACCACGATTCGCTGTCGTACCGGGAATCGATATCGTCGCCCCCGCCATTCCGAAGGATTGGTCGCCGGCCACGATCAACTCGTTCATGATGACTCCGCGCCGCGAACTCGCCGACGATGGCGGCTCAGTCTCTCCCGCCGACTGGTTAATACGAGGGAGTGATCCACACCAGATCGCCGACTTTCTCGAGACTTTGGAGGTGGAGAGTGAATAGCGACCCCCAGGAGCGTGAGCCCTCGTCGCGCCGTAAGGGAGTGAGCACTCCTGGTGATCACGACGCAGTCACGCAAGAGGAGCTCGATTCAGTTCTCGAGGCGTTCAGACGGCTCGTGCAAGCGGCAGCAGATTCCGGGCGCGATCGGAAACTTATCGACGCAATCCTCCGCACGATGATCGAACTGGTGCTGGAGACCGAAGGCGATCTGTTTATATCGGCAAAGTCGCCGGCTCCTGAGACGAGCACAACCAGCAACGAAACGGCTACTCCAATTGATTCGCCGGCTGAACCGAGACTTCGGCTTCGTCCCGAGTACCGACTACGACTCGAGGCCGTCATCGATTCTTGGAGCGACGATGAAACTGCTGACTTTCTCATGGTCGGTGCACGTCAGGTCCGGCGACGCGCTCAACAAAGCTCCCTCTACTACTTTGTGGTGAACCGGAAACGGCGTTACCCCGTGTGGCAGTTTGACCGATTTTGCGGCGTGCTCGAGGGCGTCACGCAACTAGGAAAGGCACTTCCAGAATCGTGGTCTGCTGAGCGTGTGTACTCATTCATGACGACTCGAAGCCCTGCGCTAGAGCTCGTCACCCCGGCGCAGTGGTTGCGCCTGAAGAGGGATCCGAATTCGATTGTCGCGGTGATCATGAACTCCAGCAAGACGTGATCGTCTTCAGCGACGAGCACCGAACTTGAACTTCAGCTCCTGCTTCGTAGTCATCTCCCGCGAAGCGCGCGACGCCAGTGGCGCGGTGCACGACCGCATGCCAGCGTTCCTGACGCCCGACACTTGGGATACCTGGCTCACGGCTCGAGCACTGTCGCCTCCCCGATCCGTGAGCACATCGTTGGCGGGAAGGTCTGCAGCTCGCGCACCGTCGACCCCGCTGAACCGACTCTGCTGGAGCAGGCCGCCTAATGGCTGGGCGTCGAGAGATTCTCTGGGCGATCATCGCCTTCGGCGGAGTCGCGCTCAGCGTGGCCGGGATCGTGCTGATGGTCAACGGAGAGCCCATCAGCTGGCTCACAACTGACGACTTTCCCTCGCAGTGGACGCGTTCGTGAAGCCGCGCCGGTGGCGGTTGGACACCTGGCCGGGCGGTACATCCACGCGTGGGACTGTCGCCCGCGGGTCCGGGTGGGCCTTGTCGGTACTCATGCGCGGACCACCTCCCCCTTGGGGCTGGCAGCACGATGGCACGGGCGTCGCGATGGAAGTCATCGTGACGCCCGTCGTCCAGTGAACGGTCCGCGTCCTGGTTGATCAACACCATGTCGGCGCTGATCCCCCGTACGTTCGAACGCACGCTGTGGAGCGTGATGCGGCCGCGCCCACCCAGGTCGATGTGCGAATCCCCCTTGTAGTGGCGAATGCGAACACCCGGCCACTCGACCACCCTGGGCACCCGCTCGAAGCAGCGCAGCACATCCGTGATGTCAGCATGGCGCGGCGTGAAGACCGCGATGCGCTTGCCCTTCGCCGCCTCCACGAACAGTCCCACAGCTGCGAAGCGATTCATCGGGCGTCCTCGAGGATCGCGGTCGGGATGGATGCGAGTAGGGCGTCCGCTGCCTGCGAGAGCGCCTCGCCGGCCGCGGCCTTGATCGGGTCGACCGCCGCCGCGTGCAGCACCACGCGCCCGCCACCCTGGTCCTCGAGACTCACGGGCACGGTGAACGACGCCACCTGCGTCGGCGTACCGGCGCCGAGACTGATGTCCACGGTTCCCTCAATGGGTGCGACAGCGGTCAAGGCTTCTCCGTTCGGTCAAGTCCGGCTCGCTCAGCCCATGCGCGAGGTATGTGCGCCGCAGCGAAGCGAGCCGGAAGATGGGGTGGCGAATCACCACCACGCCGGCATTGGTTCGCCAAGCCCACGCTCGGCGTCACCCTTGCCGCGGCTGCTGTTGCAGTCGAAGTGCGCGTGGCGGAAGTTGTCGGGTTCGTTCTGTAGCACGGGAAAGTCCTCGACCGGGTAGTAGTGGTCGAGGGTGTGCGAGTCGGTCGTCGTACCCGGTGCCTGCTCGCAGTCGATGCGCAGCGTGCAGATCCAGCACACCGACAGGTGGCGGGTCGCCGGGTCCGCGTCGAGCAGCTTGCCCGCTTCGAATGAACTCGGTCCGCTGCCGCTGGTCCTCACGGTTGTGCGTGCGCCTACTCACGTGCCCTCCCCTGCGGCTTCCGATACGGTGAGGGCATGGAACGAGCGAGCGGTGTAGTCAACCCCAGACTGATGCAAAGCGTGCTCGTCGGCCGCGACGACAACGGCGTGCACATCACCTGGGCGCTCGGCGACCCGGCGCCCGCCAGCGGTGTCGAGTACTTCATGTACTCGGTCACGGTGTACGGCGGTCGGGCCAGCAGCTTGAAGCAGTTTGGGGTGAAGTTCATCGGCACCGAAGACCCCGAGGTCCGCGCGTTCGTCTTCGACCACATGGGTGGCGGTCAGTCGAACTACCCGCTCGACAAGGTCACCATCACTCGCGAATCGATCTCGGTGCACTTCGTGGACGCCAGTGTCGGGCCCGACGGCATCGACAGCGCCCACGCGGGCCTGAACGTGAACGGCGTCGACCTGCAGCAGCGATTCACCGTCACACTCGTCGACTAACCGACCGGGACGTGGGCGGCGGCTTACTCGTGCCAGGGGCGCCGCTGCGGGCTGGGGACCGCGCGTCCGGGCCTTTCCAGACCCCGGCCGCCCACACACCTCGTCTCCCGGGTACGACAAAAGCCCCGCCGGTTGGGCGAGGCTTCGGTCACAGTTCAGGTGCAAGCACAACTTAACAGGAGCTCCGCTCACACTTCCAGCTGATCACATCGGTGTGTTGCGATCCCCCGCTGCCCCGCGGTGATCGTGATTCCCGATACGTTATTCGGATGATGCCGTCTGTCGTGCCCTTCACCGCCAACGTGTGGCGAATCACCCCAACTGAGTTCGTCGGACTGATCAGCGACGCGCAACGCAACCTGACTTCCGGGGCAAACGTCGATGTGGACACCCCGATTTCGGTCTACTGGGTGACCAAGAGCAAGCAGGGGCGGGAGGACCATCCCACGGTTGCCGTCGAGGACGTCGTGTCCACGATCGAGATCCCCCGCACTCACGCGTACGTCGGGCTTCGGCTGACGCTCGGGGATCGCATCATTCGCATCACGCTGGTCCAGCGGAGCGTCGAGATCATGCTCCAGTCGACCGACCAAGACTGGCTGCGGTTGACCGAACCGTGGGCGCGAGAAGCCATCATCCGCTTCGTACCGAAGTGGGCGTGGCTGACCACGTTCCGAGGGTGGCTCGCCTTCACGGGTCTGCTCTTCGCGGCCAACGCCGTGATCTACTTCGGGTTGATCGCGTTGGGCGCCGACTGGCTGCCCGCCGTGCTCACTTCAGCCATCGGCCAGGTAGCCCTTCTCGGTGCCTACATTGCCTTCACGGGGCGGTCTCGAGTGGTTCTTGGCGAACGTGGCCCCTCTCGATTCCGCGCCGTCGGCATACAAGGGCTGCTCCTCGTTATCGGCGCACTGCTGGGCGTACTAGGCCAACGTCTTTTCGACACGATCTTTCCGCCCGCCTGACCTTCGCTCTTCGCCACCGCACGGCATACTGAGCGGGTGAATTGGGATTCGTTTTTACCCGACCTGCTCGTCGGCGTGGTCACAGGTGGGCTGGTTGGTGGCGTTGTGCTCGGTGCCGAGCGCCGCCTATCGAAGCGCGCTCGAAGTCTTGAGGTAACCAATGCTGAGGGTGCGGTGGTCGAGAAGGCACGTGCAGTGCTCCGGCATCCGATCGTCTGGGACGAAGAATGCAATGATCTAACTCCCGGTCGAACTCAGCTCGACCGATTGGTCCCGGTGGTGAAAGCCGTTCCGACAGGAGAACCACTCGAGCGTTACCCAGGCATCGTGCACGCCTATCGGGTAGTGCAGTTGCTCGACGAGGTCGAGTCCTCCGCGGACGCGATCTTCACCGAGCGCACGAAGCACGAGTCGGACCTCGACCTCTTGGCCGTTCCGGACGCAATCGCGCACAACATCAAGCGCCTGCTGCAACCGCCCTACGACCCGCTCTGGGCGTGGGAGTGGCCCGAACCTTATGGGCCGCGCCTCTCGGCGGCGATCAAAGCTGCGATTGAGCAGGACCTCGACCTCCGTCAGGTCATGGACGAGTACGTTCGTAACCGCCGCCTCTTGGAAGCACACCGTGAATCCTTCGTGCTCGTCGACGGCTCATGGCGTGCTGACGAATGGGCCGCCCTCCTCAAAAAGACCCGCAACGCCCCGCGATTCTTCGCCACCAAGTGGTACCGGGTGTTCGTGTACAAGCGCGACGTGCAGCTCGCCATGAACGGAGCCGAACAGTACGGCTACGACATCGTCACCAAGATCGACCCGATGGCCTACTGATCGTCAGCACACCCGCTGCTTGCCTCACTCGTCCCCGATTCACGGCCAGAACCCGCCTGGCGGTGAGGTGACTGGTCCGTGGGCAGCTGGTCGCGTGCTTGCGCGAGACGGATGCTTTTCTCTGCCTTTCGGAGTTGTGCTCGTACGACGCGCGTGGTGGATGCGAAGTCGTCCACGACCTCGTCGGTGGGGGTTCGGTGGCGCCGCCCACCTTGTTGCGGAGGCTCTGGAGACGGGACGCGATCTCTTCGTAGGCCGCGTTGAGCTTGCCTTGGCTCACCAGGAGGCTTGTGATGATGGGGACGGACCATTTGCCGTCGCGTACCTCAAGGAGGCGGGCGAGGGATCGTGCGTCGTCGACGACTTCAGACCATGCCGAAAGAACGACGGCGGTGTTGGCGTTGGTGGGGCGGAGCGCGTCCCATATGGTGTCATACCGGTGGTCGTGCTCGGGGTGCCGTGCGCGTAGGTAGTCGTAGAAGGCGGTGAACGCGGGCGCCTCGCTAATCGTCGTGCCCAGCTCCGGCTGGCCTTCAGGACCCAGGTTGAGCGTTGCGGGGCCGCCTTCTACGGTTGCACGACCCAAGAGACGCTCGAGTTCATCCGGCGAGATGATCTCGCCGCAGATAGCTCTTCGCGCCAGACGCGGGTTGAGTCACCCCCTACAAACACCTAGTTTCATAAGTGTTGGTATCATGGTGTGATGCCCACGTCTTCGCCCAGCACCCGCATCCCCATCGATGCCATCTCGAGCGAGACCCTCGACTGGAAGCCGCGCGCACCGGAGATGTTCTCACGGGCCGAGGTTGTGCGTCAGACCGGGCCCTTTGAGGCGACGGTCACAGCACCGATCGCTCATTGGAGCCCGCAGGTCCCGAGCGAAGATGCCGCTGACGTCGAAGACGCCACGCGCCAGCTGGTCGCGTTCGACGAGCATGCGCGGCGCACGTTGGGCACCGACAACCCGGCCCTGGGCCCGATGACCGCGATCCTGCTCCGCACAGAGTCCGCGTCCAGCTCACAGATCGAGCAGCTGACGACGTCGGCGAAGCAGCTCGCTCTCGCCGAGATCGATGAAGGCGACAAGGCCAACGCGCTCACCGTCATCGGGAACGTCCGCGCCATGGAGGCAGCCCTCGCGCTCTCGGACGAGATCTCCGAGGATTCCATCCTGCAGATGCACCACGCTCTGCTGCGCCACCAATCAGGCCTCGAGCACGAAGCAGGTCTCTACCGCCAAGAACCGGTCTGGATCGGCCCCGGCAACGCCGGCCCCCGCCACGCGGAGTTCATAGGTCCCCACCACGACCGGATTCCCGGTGCGATCGGTGACCTGGTCAGATTCGTGCAGCGCCAGGACATCTCCGTGCTTGTTCAGGTCGCTGTCGCGCACGCCCAGTTCGAGACCATCCACCCGTTCGTCGACGGCAACGGCCGCACCGGCCGCGCGCTCGCGCAGTCGATCCTGCGCAACAAGGGTCTCGTCAGCTCCACCGCCGTACCGATCTCTGCAGGACTACTCGTGAACACCGGGCGCTACTTCCAGGCGCTGACCGCTTTCCGAGCCGGCGACGCTGCCCCGATCATCCGCGAGTTCGCCATGGCGAGTCGCATCGCCGCGTCCACGGGGACGCAGTTGGTCGACGATCTCGTCGCGCAGCTGGACGAGTCCCGCGCTCTACTCCAGGGCGTCCGCTCCGACGCTGCGGTCTGGAAGGTCCTTCCCGCGCTCGTGGGCCAGCCGGCTGTGAACACGAAGTACCTCATGAGCGCGCTCGGACTCGGCGAGATGGCGGCGCTGCGCGCGCTGGACACACTCACCGATCGCGGGGTGCTCACCGAGACGACCGGCCAAGGACGCAACCGCGTCTGGCAGCACCGCGGGATCTTCGACGTCCTCGACGGATACGCCGAGCAGATCCGCCGGATGACCGCTCGAGGCTAGCCGCGCGCCAGCGCGGGGTCATAAGCCCCGGCGGGTCGGCACTGCCTATGACCCCCGATCCGACTTCCGCGGAATCTCGCGGATTTCGTGCGCTCCCCTGCGCTCGGTTGCTGGGCACTTCGACGGAGACCCCCAGCAATCGAGCGGATCCGAGCGCGCATTGCCTCTGAACGAGGTCTAATCCGGGTCCGGACCTGCGGCTGCAGTTCCCTCGAGCTCGCGAAGCCGTTTCAGCTGCGCCCACGGCCAGAACGCGATCCACCCGATCGAAACGATCGAGCCGCCCATGATCATCGAAGCGATATCCATGCGCTTCACGCTACGGACTCGGCGTGCCCGCGGTCATCCCCCGCGCGACGGATCCGGTCAGACAGCCACTGCGGCTGGCGACCGCAACCCCAGAAACCTCTCTATGCGGAGTCCTCGTCGATCCGCGTGATTCCGGGGTTTACGTGTTTACAACCTCACAAACCTCAGTTGCTCAGCGAGCCTCCACCCCGCTCGTCACGACCGACCCTGACCCCGAATAAGTGGCCCCATGCCTGAACAGAAACCGATCGACAAGAAGACCGCCCGGCACATCCGAGCTCTCGTCATCACGCAGGACGACGCGCTGAAGGGTCGCCCTTGGCGGTCGATGAAAGCGATCAAGCGCGCGCTGAAGGCAGGCGAGATCGACTGACCTGCGCTCGACGCTCACCCCACACACGACCTCGAGGAGAACACCGATGGTTCTCATCTACAGCACGACCCCGCACGACACCGGCGAGTTGGTTGCTCTGCGTCAGGTCATCAACGACAACGAGCGCGCGTTCTCGGATCTCAGGACTATCTACAGCGTCGACCAGCGGCGTCTTTGTGATGAGTACGACGCCCTCATGGCCGCGCAGCGACCCACGTACCCGACGCCGGAGCACCTGAAGGGCCTGGACATGGTCGCCGAGATGATGCGCGCCGGCACCGAGTACGGCGACCACCGCGGTTCGCCCAGGCAGGTCGATCGCGAAGCCGGGCGAGCTCTCCCCCGCAGCGTCGACTTCTCATCGTTCGCCTGCAGGATCAACATCCGCGCCTTCGCCCAGTACCGTGCCCGCTCGTCCCAGCACGCGTGGATCTTCACGGAAGACGACATCGAGGCCTTCCGGCATGAGCTGACGAAGCGCTCGCTCGGCATCGCCTCCCACTGGCAGCACGAGGATGGCGTCGCCTTCCAGGTGTTCAACGCTCGCGACTGACGTGGGCCTTCAGGTTCGGCCGAACCCGCTCGGATTGGCCAGCCGGAAACGCTACACCACCGGTTTCGGTGCTATTGCGTTTCGGCAGGGGGTTACGGCGGGTCGATCCTCGGCGTGTCGTGACGTTGACCAGGGCGATCCTCCAAGCCGCCGGAAACGATCGTTTTCGATGGGACGACCGCTCCGATTTATAGTTCAGTGCTGCGGCTAGGCGAGGCTCGGCCGTGGTTCGCGCGCGAGAAGGGGGACCACGCGGACGAGGACGAGCATCGCGACCAGCTCGACAAGGGTTTGCGTGACTATCGCGAGCGGGGCCATGCTCATCGAGGCGGGAAGGGCGAGAGCGAGCGGTAGGACGACGAGCGAGTTGCGCGTCGCGGTGGAGAACATCACCGCGCGGGTGGCGGAAACGTCTAGTTGTGCGACGCGGCTGGCGAGCTTCCCGATCGCGACGGCGAGGACGACGAATGCGATGTACAGCGGCATTACACGCAGGAGCGCGGTGATCTGCGATCCAACGGCGGCGATCTGGGAACCGATGACTACGGCGAGGGTCACCATCATCAGCGGCACCATCGCACCCGCCATGATCTTCTCGATAAACCGCCCTCCCCGATAACGACGCGCAAGAGCCTGCACAACCGCTGCTGCAGAGAGTGGGACCACGATCAGCAACAGGAATGCCCGGATGAATGGGCCGATGTCAACCACACCGAGCACAGCGCCGCCGGCGAAGAGGAACAGGAACACCGGGAGCAGCAGGATCTGGACCAACATCAGCAGCGGTGCGGCTGCGAGCAGTCGCGCGCCAGCACCACCCGCGAGACCAGCGAACACGATGACGTAATCGATGCACGGGGTCAGCAGGACGAACAACACCCCGAGGAGCAGTCCCCGGTCGTCGACTACGAAACGGGAGAGACCCCAGGCGAGCATCGGCACAATGACAAAGTTCGCCACCAGCACCGTGCCCAGAAACCTGATGTCACGGAACGCGCGCTTCACCTCGATAAGCGGGACGCCGAGGAAAGTGGCGAACAACAGCAACATCAGTGCGGGTTCGATCGAGTGCTCGAGGCTCGGAGCGGCCTGCGGCGTTATCAGCCCGATGGCCGCCCCCACGGCGATTGCGCCGATGTAGAGGGCGAGTTGATGAGTGTCCCACCACCGCACGAGAGATCTCACTCGGTGCTCTCCTCGTCTGCGCGGATCATGAAAACTGCTCCGGTGATCGCTGCGGCGAAGATCACGATGTCGGCGAGGTTGCCGATGAACCAGTTCCCGTAGGCGAGGAAGTCCACGACGTGTCCACGGGCGAATCCGGGGTCGCGGAAGAGGCGGTCGCCTGCGTGTGAGGCGGCAGCGCCACCGAGAGCGCCGATCACGATCGCCCACGCCGGGCGTTGCACTTGGAACGCGAACACGATCGCTGTGACGGTGGCGGCGACAGCGAGCAGCGCGAATACCCAGGTGAAGCCTTCCCCGAACGAGAATGCCGCTCCGGGGTTATAGGCGAGCTGCAAACCCAGGAGGTCACCGATCAGCGGGATGCGCTCGCGCTCGGTGAGGGTCGCTTCGGCCAACACCTTGGTTCCCTGATCAATCAGCACGACAACCACGGCGATCAGGAGCGTTCCACCAGTGAGCTGCCACCGCCGTGCCGACGACAGCTTGCGCGCAGCGGGCGGGCGAGCCTCTGTCCGGGAGGAGGTCATGCGAGGACCTCGATCAGACGGACGATGACCCCAGATTCGATCAGGATGAACAGGCCCAGGCCGATGAACACTGCCGGTACCAGCCAGTGCTCGACGCGCTCCAGCGCTTCGGTGACTGCCTTGTTGGTGCCGATGAGCCGACCGGCCGCACACCAGACCGCGACGAGGATGAGGAACACGACGATCATGATCGCGACGTCGACTGGGGTGCTGGTGCGGAAGATTGGCGTGTAGAGGGAGATATTGTCGGCCCCGTTGGCGATCGTGATCCCTGCGACGCCCCATAGTCCGACCGCGGTGATCTTGGAGTCGTCGTCGTCATTGTCGCCGTTGCGGCGCAAGCCGCGAATGAGCGTCCACACGCCGATGCCGAGCGGGATCAGACCCAGGAACCCGACCCATTCGTCCGGAACGATCGTGAGCCCGAGCGCGGCTATCACACTGATCACGACCAGGGTGATGAACCCGAGATACTGGCCTGCGATGATCTGCCACGGGCGGGGATTCCCTCGACTGGAGGCGAGGAACAGCACGGTGAGCACGACGATGTCGTCGATGTTCGTCGCCGCAAAAAGGCCGATCGCTGAACCGATGGTGGCGAGCATCAGCTTTCCAGTCGTGGCGTGCGGGCGGCACGCAGGCCGTTGAGGATCACGATGACCTCCGCGACCTCGTGGACCAGGACGACAGCCGCGAGCCCCAGGACGCCGAAGAGCGCGAGCGGGAGCAGGGCGGTGATGATCAGCAGCGACAGGATGATGTTCTGGTTGATGATCCGTCGACCGCGCCGGGCGTGATCGAACGCCCGCGGGATGAGGCGCAGATCATGGCCGGTGAAGGCCACGTCGGCGGATTCGATCGCTGCGTCGGAGCCTGTCGCGCCCATCGCGATGCCGACGTCTGCGCTAGCGAGGGCCGGGGCATCGTTGATGCCGTCGCCGATCATCGCGACCGGTCCTGCCTTCGACAGTTCTGCGATCGCGGTCGCCTTGTCCTCCGGGCGCAGCTCCGCTCGCACGGCGCTGATCCCGGCCTGCGCAGCCAGAGCACGAGCGGTCCGGGCGTTGTCGCCGGTGAGCATCGTCACGCCGACGCCCTGGCCGGTGAGTGTCCGGACTACGTCAGAGACTTCAGGGCGCAGCTCGTCACGGACGCCGATCGCGGCGACCGGTGACCCGTCGCGGTGCACGATGACGACGGTCATGCCCTGCTCTTCCAGCGTTGCGACCCGCTCGACGAGGTCGCCGGCGTCCAGCCAGCGGGGACTGCCGACGGTGATTCTCGATCCGTCGACGGTGCCGTCAATACCGTGGCCGGCCTGCTCGGTCACATCTGCAGCTGCCGGTGTCCCCGAGGCTGCGGCGGTGATTGCTGAGGCAAGAGGATGTGTGCTGTGCTGCTCCAGGGCAGCCGCCCACGCCAACGCCTGGACCTCGGTTACACCGTTCGTGGTGAGCACGGCGGTGACCACGGGCTCGTTGCGGGTGAGGGTTCCGGTCTTGTCGACGGCGACGTGCCGGACCGTCCCGAAGCGCTCGAAAACGGCGCCGGACTTGATGATCACACCGAACTTGCTCGCCGCACCGATCGCAGCGACGACCGTCAGCGGCACCGAGATCGCCAGCGCACACGGGGAGGCCGCGACGAGCACGACGAGCGCGCGGGTGATCCACACCTCGGGGTCGCCCAGCAGCGAACCGATGATCGCGACAAGCGCTGCGAGGATCAGCACGCCGGGCACCAGCGGGCGGGCGATCCTGTCCGCGAGACGAGCACGCTCGCCCTTCTCGGTCTGTGCTTTCTCTACCAGTTCGACGATCGTGGTGAGCGAGTTGTCGGTGCCCGCAGCCGTCGTTTCGACCTCCAGCGCGCCGGCGCTGTTGATCGCGCCGGCCGACACAACATCGCCAGGCTGGACCTCGACCGGGATCGACTCCCCAGTGATCGCCGAGGTGTCCAGGCTGGAGCGACCGGAGCGGACGATCCCATCCGTTGCGATCCGCTCGCCCGGGCGGACCACCATGACCTGACCGACCATAAGCTCTCTCGCTTGCACCTGCACAGCGTTGCCGCCCTGCAGCACGGTCGCTGTTTCCGGGACGAGCTTCAGGAGCGCCCGTAGCCCCCCGCGGGCCCGGTCCATCGCCTTGTCTTCGAGCGCCTCAGCGATCGAGTACAGGAACGCCAGAGCCGCGGCCTCCTCGACGTATCCGAGGACGACTGCACCGATGGCGCTGATGGTCATCAGCAGTCCGATGCCGAGCTTGCCCTTGAACAGCTTTCGTATCGCGCCAGGCGTGAACGTCGACGCACCCAGCAGCAGACCGGCCCAGAACAGCACGAGCGCCGGAATCTCGAGGCCGGACCACTCGAGGATCAGGCCGACGAGGAACGCAACGCCGGAAAGGACCGGCACCATGATCCCGCGGTCCCTCCACCACGGCCGCTCAGCCTCTTCGTGTTCCTCTCCCGCCGGGGCGGCGGACTCGTGCTCGCAGCCGCACGCCGCGCTCACGCGTCAGCCCCTGCTCCGCAGCAGCCCGGCACCGTGCAGGCCGAGTCCACACACGGCGCGTGCTCGTCCACAGCCAGCGTCACATCCACAAGCGCGAGGAGGGCCGCGGCGAGATGAGGGTCGGCGATCTCGTAGCGGGTTTGCCGGCCCTCAGGCTCGGCGACAACGATCCCGCAGTCACGCAGGCAGGTGAGATGGTTCGACACGTTGGAGCGCGTCAGCTCTAGCTCACGGGACAGGACTGCGGGGTAGCTCGGGCCACCGAGCAGAGTCATGAGAATCCGAGAACGCGTAGGATCAGCCATGGCGCGGCCGAGCCGGTTCATGACGTCGAGACGAGAAGCAATGGTCAGCATAACCTGAACTATACAGTCTCCGCTGACCTATTTCCTATGCGGTCAAGCCAATGCCCTCAGGGCATGGTCTTCGAGCCCGAAAGAACGCTGCCGCCCAGAATGCACAGGCGAGCTCGACGCGTCTCTGACATGAGCCGTCTTCTGGTTCCGGACGCGCTCCGCGGGTTCGCGATTGTCGCGATGCTCATCGCGCACGCTGCTCCGTTCGTGCCGAACGCACCGTGGGCGGTGCAATTCGTCACGGCGAACTTCAGTAGTGTCGCGTCGCCGCTCTTCGCACTCGTCATGGGCATGTCGGCGGAGCTTGTGTGGAGACGCGGCGGCGCTGCGGGGGTGACGTTGCTGCAACAGGCTCTGCGTGGCCTGTTCCTCATCGTCCTGGGTGTGTGGATGGCCACGTGGGGCTCCTGGCTGGCGGTCATCCTGAGCTATCTCGGGCTGCTCATCATCCTCGGCGCGCCCCTTCTACTCCTGCGCAGCTCGGTCGTGATCGCCGCGACAGCGGTCCTTGTCCTGGCCAGTCAGCCATTGCTGAGCGTCGCACGCACCTGGATTTGGGTCTACACCGCGCCGCCGCCCGTGCGTGAGGTCACGACCTGGATGTTCCTGGGCCCTCAGTATCGGGTGGTCAACCTGTTGCCGGTGTTCCTCATCGGTGCCCTGTTGATCCGTCACGGCTTGAAACGCGATCGCTTGTTGTGGATCATGGCGGCTGTGGCGCTGTTGGCGTATCTTGCCTGGGGTTTCGGGCAGCGCTTCGGCACGGTGTTATCGGGGGACTACCTGGACTCTCTGAGGGATATTGGCTTGGTGTTCGCCGTCTACGTCTGCGTTGTGCTGGGGGCTACGGTGAGGCGGGAGCATGCAGAGCGTTTTTGGGGTGCTGTCTTTGTTCCCCTGTGCGCGTGCGGTCAGGTGGCGTTGTCCCTGTACTTGCTGCACGGCGGTCTCATCGCACTCTGGAGTAACGCGTACGGCCGCCCTGCCGAGAACTTCTACTTGGGATGGCTGGTGATCGTTCCGGGCATGATCGGGGCGGGTTGGGTGTGGTGGCGGTTAGTTGGAACTGGTCCAGTTGATGGGTGATGGGCTGGCTCAGCGGACGACGTCCCAAGGCTTTCTCGCTTCGCCCGTAGAACGGGCGCGTGGCTCACGGGTTCGCAAGAAGACTTGATTGGTGGGGCTGGTATCATCCTGAGGTCATGGTCGTCCACGGTCGCGCTCACAAATGCGTTAGCCGCGCCGACGAGTTCATGATAACGAAGATCATTACGGCCCTCGGATTGGCACTTCTTCTCATCGTCGGAGCGTGGCCGGGCGGCCATCGTGACGCGACGGATGCGACTGCGTATCTGAGCACGACATCCTCGTCGTCACTAGGTACGTCTTCTGCTGGCCCTGTCGCGGCGGGTTCGGGTGAAAGCGGTGTCGGCGCAACTGCGGAACATGTCGTGGCTGGGGATACTGCGAACGACATCATGATCGGCGTCGCCGGGTGCCTCTTGGGTATCCTCTGCTGCTTCTTGGTGCTCATCGTCACGCGGATCTTCCGCCGTCACGTCCCCTCTTCTCGCGTTCGTGAACGTTTGCCGCGCGCACCATCACTGGCGGCCATGACGGGGCGCCTGTTCGTATTGCCTCCTTCTCTCACACAGCTTTCTCTGTCGCGAACCTGATCTGGCGGCGCCATCTCTTCGATGGCGCTCCCCTGGTCGTCCTCGTTCGTTGTGTGTGTCTGGAGTGTCTATGAAATCTTCTATGAAAGCGGTACTTGTCACCGTGGCTCTCGCCGTGGTGTTGCTGATCGTTGCGCTGGTGTTCGTCCTTGTCAATCAGAGTCGAGCTGCCGCACCCGAGACGGGGGCCGCTGATGGTCCACAGGTCGTCCGTGAGAACTCGCATGTCCTCGATGACGGAGGAGATGGGGCGGTGACGGTGGTCGAGTTCCTCGATTTCGAGTGCGAGGCCTGCGGTGCTTTTTATCCCCTCGTCGAGGATCTCCGTGGCAAGTTCGATGGCGAGATCACGTACGTGATCCGCTACTTCCCGTTGCCGGGTCATCTCAACTCGAAGAATGCCGCGATCGCTGCCGAAGCCGCAGCGCAGCAGGGACGGCTGGAAGAGATGTATCACCGCCTGTTCGAGACGCAGTCTCAATGGGGTGAGGCTCAAGAGTCTCGTGCGGACCTGTTCCGGGGATTTGCGGAGGAACTCGGATTGGATATGGCCGCGTTCGATGATGCGGTCGCTGATCCGGCGACTGCAGAACGGGTCCAGTTCGATCTAGACGAGGGTGAGCAGCTCGGTGTCAGCAGTACCCCCTCGTTCTTCATCGATGGGGAGCCTGTCGTGCTGGAGACGTGGAATGACCTGGAGGACACCATTGAAGCCGCGGTGAACGGTGCTGAATGATGGCGCGTTCGCTATCGCACCGTCGCGTCATCATCGTCGGCGCCGGGCACTCCGGGTTGGCGACAGCCGCCGCACTCAGGTCCTCCGGGCTTGAGCCGCAGAAGGACTTCGTGATCATCGATTCTGCACCTCCCGGTCGACGAAGCTGGGCCACACGGTGGCAGTCGATGAAGCTACGCAGCGCGGCCCGCCACAGTGTCGTCCGCGGGTTTCCTTTCCCGGGCGATGGAGACCGTTATCCGAGTAAGGATGAGATGTCCGATTACCTGTCTTCGGTGGAGAACGCCCTCGGTGTGAAGACCGTGTGGGGCACTCGTGCTCTTGGAATCACCCGGTTGGGCGACGGATCCACACTGCATCTGTCGACCTCCGCCGGGGAAGTGCAAACCCGAAATGTGGTCTGTGCAACGGGAGCTGCCGCGGTGCCGCGCGTGCCGGGCTGGCGCCTGGAACTGGCAGTACCCGGTGTTGTGCTGCATTCCAGCCAGTACCTCTATCCCGCCCAGATACCTCCCGGCCGCGTGTTGATCGTTGGCGGTGGATTCAGCGGAGTGGAGATTGCAGAAGAGCTCGCTTCCTCCCACGACGTCACCCTCTCCACTCGAGCGGAATCCTCAGAGGTGTCGGAGCGGCCCATCTGGTCGAGGCTGCGACGTCGGGGTCCGATGTCTGAGTCACGCCCCCGCGTAGCTTCGACAGACGTCACTCATGCCGCCGCCGTGACGGAGGTACACGGAGACACCGTGATGTTCGCCGATGGGGCGTCCGTGAAGCCGCATTCCGTGATCCTTGCGACCGGGTACAGGCCGGCGGACGCATGGCTGCCCGATTCGGAGCCGCCCGGGCAGCCTTTGCACGTCAATGCACGCATCCCGGGACTGTTCACTGTTGGCATGCCGCGTTACTCCCGGGCAGATGCGGGCACCCTCGCTGGGGCGGGTCGTGATGCGGCGATCGTCGCCCGGCACATCGTTGGACGGCCGTAAAGGAGCACCATGACAGACACAGGGCACAGTCACGGTATCGGTGACGCCACTCCCCGCAATCGCCTGGTCATCGCGTTCGCGATCACCTCTTCGGTCTTCATCGTCGAAGTGATCGGCGCAATCATCACAGGCAGCCTCGCACTGCTTGTTGATGCGGCGCACATGCTCACCGATGTCGTCGGGTTGGCGATGGCCGTCACCGCTGCGCATCTGATGAATCGTCCCCCGACTCCCAAGTACACCTTCGGTCTTCGACGCACGGAGGTTCTCGGTGCGCTCGCTCAAGCAACTTTGCTGCTCGGGGTGGGCATCTTCGCGCTCGTGGAAGGCGTACGGCGGCTGTTCGAGCCCCCTGAGATCGCATCGGGGAGTCTGCTGTTCTTCGGCATCGTCGGTCTCGTCGCCAACATCGCCTCCATGCTCGTATTGTTCAGCGGCCGCGGACGCAATCTCAACATGCGCGCCGCGTTCCTCGAGGTCGTCAACGATGCCCTCGGTTCCGTCGGCGTCATCGCCAGCGCCATCCTCATCGCCGTTTTCGGTTGGTATCAGGCGGACGCCGTCGCGGGCGTCTTGATCGCGCTGCTCATCATTCCCCGCACTCTTATCCTGTTGCGAGCATCCGGTCGGGTGCTGTTGGAGTCCACACCCGCCGGCCTCGACCTCGAGGATGTCCGCCGCCACATCCTTGCCCTTCCGCACGTGGTCGCGGTGCACGACCTTCACGCGACCCAAGTCTCGACCGACCTCCCCACGCTCACCGCCCATGTCGTGGTCGATGACACCGTCACGATGGAAGCTTCCGCCGCATTGCTGACATCACTTCAGCAATGCGTCAACGAGCACTTCGCCGTGAGCATCGAACACTCCACCTTCCAGATCGAACCCGAATCCCACCCCGGAGAGCACGACACCCATGCATAAACGCCTCTCGGCACGTATCACAGCCCTCGCCGCCGCCGCCCTGATGGTGTCGGCATCCGTCGTGCTGGGGACCACAGCCCCGGCCGCCGCTCACGACGAGTTCGTCTCGGCGTACCCCGACGCCGACTCGGCCGTCGACGGCTCTCCCGACGAGATCTCTCTGATGTTCACCGGGCTGCTTCCGGATGGTGACGGCGCAACAGTCATCGACGTGGTCGATGAAACCGGAGCAAACGTCGCAGTCGACGCCCCCCAGGCGACCGATGACGTTATCACGCAGCACCTCTCCCCGGACGCCGCGACCGGTGTCTTCACTGTCCGATGGAAGACCGTCTCCGCCGATGGGCATCCGATCAGCGGAGAGTACGTGTACACCGTCAGACCCGCGACGGACACGGGATCCGGCACAACCACCGCAAGCCCCACCCCTGAAGCCTCACCACAGAGCAGCGAAGAAACGGAAACCGCATCGCCGGCACAAACGTACGGCGGCACACCATCCGGAGGCGGTGCCTTCGAAATGCTGCCCCTATTCTTCCTCTCCGGTTTGGCTATCATCCTGGGGGTCGGGGTTGTGGGCGTGATGATGGCCGGGCGCCGCCGTCACCAGCGGGATCGCGCCGAAGTTGCTGAGGATGCCGCGGCCGCGGGGGAAGACGCCGATGCGTGATCGAGTCCGCCGGTCGGCCGTGGTGCTCATCGTCGCCGCCATCGTTATCCTGATCGATCAAGGCACCAAGACTCTTGCTCTGAACACGTTGCGACAGGATGCGCGTATACCGCTGATCGGTGACTGGCTCGGTCTTCAACTGGCCTTCAACCCCGGGGCGATCTTCTCGCTCGGGGAAGGCTCCACATGGGTCATCACCGTCGTCGGGCTCGCTGTCACCGCGGCCCTCATCGGTGCCGCTACCCGAGCCCGCAACGTGTGGTCGGCGGTTGGTTTCGGTTTCATCGTGGGCGGTGCGATCGGGAACCTCATCGATCGCTTATTCTCGCCGCCCGCGTTCGGGATCGGGCACGTCACCGATTTCCTTGCCTACGGGAACCTGTTCATCGGCAACCTCGCCGATGTCGCTCTCGGCATCGGTGCCGTGTTCCTCATCGTCGCGGGTCTGCGCATAAGCCGTCGCCGGCCAGACCCCTCGTCCCGCCCCGATCCCGTCGACCCTGTACCCGCCGAAGAAACGGTTCACCCATGAGTCCCAAAGAACGTGTCCCCTCCACTTACCAGCGGAACGCCCTGGCCCCCAGCCTCGTCGCCGCCGCGATCCTGTTCCTCGCCCCGGCGCTCTTCCAGGCGAATTGGGCGCCCCTCGTCCTCTTCATCGCCTCAATTTTCGGGCTGATCGTCGCGTGGTTTGCGCTGCAGGCACGCCACTGGTGGTGGATCCCGGTCTTCCTCGCGATCGCCGTGCTCTGGAACCCGGTAATGCCCTTCCCCTTCTCCGGTGTCGTGTGGACCACAGCACAGCCCATCGCGGCCGTGGCGTTCCTGGCAGCGGGGGCGACGATCAAGGTGATCCGGAAGTGAACAGCGCGATCTTCTTGTCACGACCATGCGTGTGAGCGGCCAGATCCTCGAAAGTCCCCCATCTTTGCAGGCGTTCCTCGCACCGGCGGACATCCCGCTTCCGGTGTTACCGATAGTCGCGGGGATCCTCGCTGTGCTGTATCTGGTCGGAGCGATCCGGTTGTGGACGCGCGGGCGTCGGTGGCCCGTGTGGCGAACGGTCAGCTTCCTTCTCGGGTGTGTTCTCCTCGCGGCGGTCACTGGTCTAGGCGTTGAAACCTACGGCCAGGCGCTGGTGTCCGTTTTCATGTTCCAGCAGCTCACTCTGATGATGATGGTGCCGCCGCTCCTCGTCCTGGGCTCTCCCGGCACCCTTCTTCTGCGAGCGACACCGCATCATGGAGCGGGACGGTTAGTCCTCACAGCGGCCCACGGTGCTCTTCGAAGCCCGGCCGCGAAATGGATACTCAGTCCGTGGGCCACTGTCCCGCTCTACCTGTTCGCGTTCTACGGCATCTACCTTGCGGGTGCTGCCGATGCCATCCTCGCTCTCCCCGGGGGTCACGTCGCACTCGAGGTCGGATTCCTCCTCGCCGGCGTGCTCTTCACCATCCCCATCCTGTCCTCCGATCCGCTGCCGGTCAGGTTGGGTCATGGTGCCCGTGCACTGGACGTCTTTGCCGAAGCCGCGCTCCACGCATTCTTCGGGGTGTTTCTCATGATGGCCAGTACGATCCTGGTCGGCTCGTTCGTCGCGCCCACCGAAGCACTGGGCATCGATCCCCTCGCCGATCAGCAGCTAGCCGGCGCTCTGGCATGGTCCTACGGTGAAGCCCCGACCGTACTGATGTTGATCTACGTGATGCATCGTTGGTTCCGAAGCGACACCGCTCGTGCTGCCGCGGCGGATCGGTATGCCGACGTGCACGGGAACGCCGACCTCGACTCGTACAACGCTTACCTGAAAAACCTGGGCACTCATGACCGTGACCGCTGACCCGTTGGTGGGACACGCCCTCTCCGTTCGACCACGGCGCGGCAACGCCAGTGCGCACGATGCGCTCCTGGCAGCTGCGGTGCCATTTCCCGTAGCGATCGTCGCGTCCGCCATCGCAGGAGGCATGCTGGATCTCGCCTACCCCGCGTCCGGGTGGTGGCCCGCGACGTTCGTGAGCGCAACCATCGGGCTGTGGACGCTTCGCGGACGCTCTGTTCCCGGGGCGTTCCTGATCTCCCTCGTCTACGGGACGGCCTTCTACTTCACTCACTTGGTATGGGTGACCCGGTTTCTGGGGCCCATCCCATGGGTCGCGCTGGCTGGCTTGGAATCCCTGCTGTTCGGTGCCGGCGGTGCGCTGATCGCACTCGCCTATCGTGTCGCCACCACGCGGGCGGGATTCGGGTATCACGCGATCACTCCTGTGCTCGTCGCCGGGGTGTGGGTGCTGCGGGAAACGCTGATGGGGAATGCGCCGTACACCGGGTTCCCGTGGGCGCGAATCGGCTTCACTCTTGCCGAGAGCCCGCTCGCGGAAGCCGCTTCCTGGGTGGGGACAACCGGGCTGACCTTCCTGACAATCCTCGTCTGCGCAAGCGTCGTGGAAGCCCTCACCCTCCGCCGGTGGGAGCCGGGAGCAGCAGCGGCGGTCATCGTCGTTGCCGCGATGGCCGTCCCTCTGTTCCCGACTGAGCAAGCGGGAATGATGCGCGTCGGATGGGTGCAGGGCAACGGTCCCAGCGGCTACTTCGACACCAGGACAACAGGTGACATCCTGCGCGCACAGGAAGAAGCGACCGCTCCGCTCCTGGGGCGTGAAATGGACCTTCTCGTCTGGCCAGAAGGGGCCGTCGACGCCGATCCCCTGCGCGATGCCGCCGTCGCAGGCCGCCTTGATCGACTCGTGCAGGGTGCTGGCGCTCCGGCACTGGTGAATGCGGCAACCACCCGCGGAGCTGACACGTTCAACACCTCGATGCTGTGGACCAGCGCCGGGCCGCAGCAGCTCCACGACAAGGCCAACCCCGTCCCTTTCGGCGAATACGTGCCGGACCGTTGGTTCTACGAAGCCATCGCCCCCGATCTCATCGGGTTGATACAACGCGAGTACACGCCCGGCTCCAACACGCCCCTCATGAACGTTGGCGATGTGCCCATCGGTCTGGCGATCTGTTTCGACGTCATCTACGACGACGTCATCCACCAGAGCGCGTCCTCTGGCGCGCAGATGTTCGTGTTTCAAACCAACAATGCGGATTTCAGAGGCACGGACGAGAACCTCCAACAGCTGACCATCGCCCGCATACGCGCGCTCGAAACAGGGAGAACTGCGGTGAACGTCTCCACCACCGGGACCAGTCAAGTCATCGGCCGCGATGGAAAAGTGTTGGCTCAGGTTGCGGTGGACACGACCGCGGCGAAGATCACCGAGGTCCCCCTCCGCGCCGGCACGACTCTCGCTGTCGTGCTGATGCCGTGGCTCGGCTGGATGCTCAGTATCGGAACGGTACTAGCGCTGCTCGTCATGTCGATCCGACAGCGACGGACGCATGCTGACTCCCAGGAAGACGGATGGATGACGTTGTGAAGCTCAAGATTCTGACCTCTGGCGCGGCGCTGTGCGCACTGCTTGTGCTCACCAGCTGCGCACCCACCGTCCACCTCGAGCCCGCAGCGAACGCGAATGACCCGCTGTGCGCAGAGGTCACCGTACGATTACCGGACTCGATTGGCGACCAGGCTCGCGTCTGGACGGACGCTCAGGCCACCGCAGGATGGGGCACCCCCAGTAGCGTGCTCCTCACCTGCGGGTTGGAGCCCCCGGCCCCCACCACGCTGCAATGTGTCAGCTTGGGGGGCGTCGATTGGATCGTCGACGAGGAGGAGACCCCGAATCTGCGGCTCACAACCTACGGCCGAGATCCAGCTGCCCAGGTGTACGTGGACACGACCACCCTGTCGGCGGACGCGGTTCTCGAATCTCTTGCCGGGGCGATCCAGCAGCTCCCCAAGACCGGTGAATGCACGGCACCTGTGACGGAAGACCCGGACGCTGCTGGCGCTCAGACAGGGGATACCACTCCATGAATCCCGTTGTTCTCCGGATCGTTGGACCGACGATTCTCGTTGCCGCCGCACTCATCGCTGTGGTCATCGGGCTCGTGATTGGTGGAGGAGCTGCACCAAGACTCGCGAGTGACCCTGGAGCGCTCGTGCGATGGGGACTCCCGGCCGCGAAACTGTTCGTCAATCTGTCCGGTGCGGCGATGCTCGGGCCCCTGGTGCTGGCGGTGTTCGCTCTCCCCTCGGCAGGGAAGCCCTTCACCGTCGCGCTCGATATTGCCTCCGCCGGCGCCGCGACCCTCACCCTCACAAGCGGGGTGGTGGCTTACCTCACCTTCCTGTCCTCATTCAATCCGCAAGTTAACCTGAGTGCCGAGTTCGGCACGCAGCTCGGTCGCTTCCTCCTCGACACGGAGCTGGGACGATCATGGCTCATCACCGCGATCCTCGCTTCGGTCGTGACAGTCCTCGCATTCGCTGTGCGCAGCTATGGTGCGGTGATGATCACAACCGTGCTTGCGATCATCAGTCTGATTCCCATGGCCACCCAAGGTCATTCGGGTGAGCTCGCCAATCACGATCCCGCTGTCATGTCCCTCGTCCTGCATGTCATTTCAGCAGCAGTATGGCTCGGGGGGCTCATCCTGCTCGTCGTCGCGCGACCGATCAGCTCGCCGCGCGAACTCGAGAACCTGCTCCGCCGGTACTCGACGGTGGCGCTCATCGCGTTCATCGGCGTCGCCGTCTCGGGATACGCGCGGACGCTCACAGCCCTCGGCCGGTGGGAGGATTTGGCCTCACCGTACGGCATCCTCCTTCTCACAAAGATCGGCGCGCTTTTGGTCATGGGCGTCCTGGGTGCCGCCTACCGCCGCCGACTCATCGCAAAGACCAGCGAGGGCCGTGGCGCCTTCTGGATGATCGTGTGCGTCGAACACGGTTTCATGGGTGTCGCGAGCGGGGTCGCCGCCGCCCTCGCCCGCACCGCCGCCCCCGCCGATGCGATCACCCTGCCGCAGACCACCGCCGCGGAGATCCTCACCGACGCACCCGTCCCGGTCGCACTCACCCTGCAGAGATGGTTCACGGCGTGGAGTCCCGACCTCCTTTGGGTGCTCGTCGCGGGTTTCGGAATCGTCTTCTACCTCGTCGGCGTCCGACGCGCACGGCGCCGCGGGTATCCGTGGCCAGCCAGGCGCACGATCAGCTGGATTGCGGGGATGGGGGCGCTTCTGTGGACGACCAGTGGGCCGATCGCAGCCTATGACGATTCGCTCATCAGTATGCGATTCCTCGCCTTCGCTCTCCTCAGTCTCGCGATCCCCTTGCTCCTTGTCTTCGCGGCGCCGATCACCCTCGCAACCTTGGTCATCCACCCACGGGACGATGGAAGCCGAGGACCGCGCGAATGGCTTCTCTGGGCCGCCCACAGCCCCCTGGCCCGGTTTACTCGTCGCCCCGTCGTCGCCGCGTCCCTGTTCGCCACGTCGCTGTGGTTGTTCCACTACTCCGACCTGTTCCGATGGTCGCTCTACGACCAGCTCGGAGCGGAATGGATGATCAGCCAGCTCCTCGTCACCGGGTGCCTCTTCGTACGATCGCTTTCCCCGAACGCGTCCACGACTCCCGAGGGGCGGTGGCGTGTGGCCTCACTCACTGCGCTCACAGGCGTGGCCACTTTCTTCGGCATCGCCACTATCGCTCGCTCCGACCTCATCGTCGCGGAGTGGTTTGGCGCCATGGGGCGGACGTGGGGACCCACCCCCCTGCAGGACCAGGCCCTCGCCGGAGCCGCCACCTTGATGATCGCGGGAATGCTCGCAATCCTCACCGGCTTCTCCGTCCTCCACACGAAACGCAACAACAGACCTACCGACAGCACCCCCGTGCCCGCCGGACGAAAGGACCCACGCCCGTGACCTCCACCCACCGCACCCGCTGGCTCGCCAGCACACTTCTTGCCCTCATCGCACTGGGAATCGTGGCCGCACCGGCCCCCGCAGCTCTCGCGCACGACAACCTCCTGGACACCGTGCCCGGGGCAGACGAAACCGTCACCCAACTCGACGACGTCGCTCTCACGTTCAGCGGGGAACTCATTGACTTCAGCCAGGCAAGCTTCGCCCAAGTGCAAGGACCCGACGGCCTCTTCTACGAATCCAGCTGCTCCACCATCGACCGCAACATCCTCACCACCCCGGTCGCACTCGGAGAACCCGGCGTCTACACCGTGCTTTGGAACGCCGTCTCCAGCGACGGTCACCCCATATCCGAGAGCTTCACGTTCACGTACGCTCCCACCGGCATCGAGCCAGGGCTGGGATGGGACCAACCAGCATGCGGGAACGAACAATCACGGATGCAACCGGCAAAGGCGTCGCCCTCTGCTGTGCCAACTACCGAACCTCCCGCAGCGGACACCCCTGCCCCGGCGGCATCCGCAGGCGAGAACGAGGTGGCTTCGATCGCGATCCCGCTCATCATCGCCGTGGCTGTCATAGGTGCCGCGGTGATCGCCACCACCGTTGTCGTACGGCAAGTGAAAAAGAACAAACACAACAAGGTGAGCCCCGACATCCACACGGACCCGAAAGCGTGAACTTCGTGTCAGGACAGTCGAACTCGAATTCGATGCGACAGATATGGGCCACTGATCAGAGATCACGAGCGAGTCGGCGCGACTTCGGCGGCCACGTACGGCCGATGGACCAGACGGCGGGCAATGCAAGCGTGGCCAATCTGCGCGCCCATGGCAGCAGAATCCACGAAGCCGAGCTCGAGGAGAGGGCACAGTGAACGGACGACTCGTCTCTGCGGCTACGGAGGCGGCTGAAGAATGCGGTTGTGCACCCACGCCCGCCGAACGCGACTCGTTCTGGAAGCTGAGTGTTACTCGACGTGGCGCTTTCGGGCTCGGCGCGCTCGGTGTCGCTGCATTCGCTGCACTCGGCATCGGCTCCGGCGACTCAGCGGCGTACGCTGCGTCGTACCCGAGTTGGGACGATGTGCAACGCGCCAAGAACAACGAAGCTGCCAAGGCTGCCGAGATCACCCGAATCGAAGGGCTGATCCAGTCCTTGACGCGGAAGGTCGCTGAGACTCAGGTTGCTGCCGATACAGCCTCCGACGAGTTCTATGCAGCGCAGCAGGAGTACTTCGCTGCGATCACGGAAGCTCAGAGCCTGCAGGCGCAGGCGGACGAACAATCAGCGATTGCCGAAACCTCTGCGCGCAGGGCCGGTCAAGTTGCGGCACAGCTGTATCGCAACGGTGGAGATGATTCAGCACTGCAACTGTTCTTCTCCGGTTCCGCGGCCAACGCCGATGAGCTCCTGTCACGCCTGGGCACCATGGACAAGCTTCTCGAGTACAACCGGTCGGTCTACGATGGCGCAATCTCGGCGCGCAACACCGCCCAATCGCTGACCGATCAGGCGAAGGTTGCCCGCGACGAACGAGACCGCCTGCAGCAGGTCGCAGAGCAGAAGATGATTGCGGCACAAGAAGCGGCCGACGCCGCACAGGCCGCGCTCGACGAGCAAGCCGCGAACCTCGAGACGATGCAGGCGCAGCTCGCCGCGCTGAAAGACACCACCACGCAGACTGTCGCTGGTTACCAGTCGGGTGTGGCCGCGCGCGAGGCCGAAGAGCGCGCCCGTCGCGAACGCGAAGCCGCGGAAGCGGCAGCCAACGGTGGCGGCAACGGCGGCGGCGGAGGCTCTGCCGGTAGCGGCGGTTGGGTCCGGCCCCACGGGGGCGGCCGAAGTTCAAGCTACGGCCCGCGGACCCCGATCTGCGGTTCGCAGGGCTGCTCCTCGAGCTACCACTACGGCGCGGACATGGCCAATGGCTGCGGAGCGGCGATCTACGCCGCCAACTCCGGAACAGTGGACTACGCCGGCGCGAACGGCAACTACGGCAATTACGTCCGCATCCAACACGGCGGGGGCGTCAGCACCGGGTACGCGCACATCAAACCCAGTGGCATCCTCGTTGGCAGGGGGCAATGGGTCAATTCGGGCCAGGTCATCGCTTACGCGGGTGACACTGGACGCTCCTTCGGTTGCCATCTGCATTTCGAGGTCTACATCAATGGTGGTTACACCAACCCCGTCCGATTCATGGAAGACCGCGGCGTCTATATCTAAGGCTCCGACATGGGAGCACGAAGTGGCGCCACCCACAATGACCAGTTGGGTAGAGAGGGCTGCTCCAGTCGTCACTCGCGACATCCTTGCTAGGGATCTCAGAGAGGGAGAATGACGCTACCCATCACCGCCGTCAGCCGCGACATGATGTCGGTCCACAGCCCTGTCACCATCAGGATTCCGAGGACGATCAGCAGTATGCCTCCGCATACGTTCACCACCCGGATGTGACGACGGAGGAACTCGACCGTCTTCGCCGCCCAACCGAACCCGAATGCGACCAACAGGAACGGGATGCCGAGGCCGAGCGAATACGCGAGGCCGAGGAAGCCGGCACGGACAGGGTCGCCAGCATTGAACGAAAGCGCGATGATCGCGGCAAGCGTCGGACCCATGCACGGTGCCCAGCCGATACCAAGTGCCACTCCAAGTAGCGGCGCCCCTGCGATTCCGGCCCGGGAGCCGACGTGGAAGCGGACCTCCCGCTGGGCGAAATTGAACAACCCGAGAAAGACGAGCCCCATCAGGATGATGACGACTCCGAGGATGCGTGTGACCAGGTCGCCCCAGCGTAGGAAGAACACGCCGGCCGTGCCGCCCAGCGCGGTGATGAGAACGAAGACGACGCTGAAGCCGAGGATGAACAGCAGTACGCCGACTACGAGCTGACGGCGCTGGGGCGCGACTGCGTTCGTCGCGCGACCCTTCGAGTCCGGCGCGACCACCCCGCCAAGGAAGCCGAGGTAGCCGGGGACCAGCGGGAGCACGCAGGGCGACAAGAACGACACGAGGCCAGCGAGCATCGCGACGGGGACTGCGAGCCAGAGCGCACCGGACCCGATGATGGTGTCGGCGTTCACGGTGTCTCCGCCAGAGCGTCCTTGACGAGCGTCGAGAGGATCGAGGTGCCGTCGATGGGTCCGATGATGCGGGCGGCGACACGGCCCTGCCTGTCGAGCACGAGAGTCGTCGGTGTCGCCTGGATCGGCACGACCTCGGAGAAAGCGAGTTTCGCCTCGGCCGTGTTCACGTCGATCAGGCTCGGGTAGGTGATGCCGAACTCGTGAGAGAAAGCCTGGGCAGTGTCGGCCTGGTCGCGGGTATTGATGCCGATGAAAGCTACATCCTCGCCGCCGTATTCTTGCCAGACGCTTTCGAGATCCTTCGCCTCGATGCGGCACGGCGCGCACCCGGCGTACCAGAAGTTCACCACCGTGACCTTGCCGGCGTTGTCTGCGCTGTCGAAATCATCACCAGTTTCAGTGATGCCGCTGAAGTCGACCGGTTCGCTCCGCTCGTCGATCGGGATCTCGACGATCGCGCCGCCAGCGGCCACATACCCGGTGTTCTCACCCTTGAGGAAGGAATCGCTGACCGGATCCGGCGCGCACCCGGTCAGCCCGATCACGGACACAGCGAGCATGGCCCCGACCGCGCCACGAACGGCACGAAAGCGGGGTCTTCGACGCATATTTCGAACCTTACACAGATCACCTATGCGTCACCTTTGCCTCGGACACTTCCCGACCGGGAATAGACTCGCATGCATTGTGTTATGTACCCCTAGGGGGTATCTTTTTGGGAGTGAACGGCTACGAGAGCAACAAGGCTGATCTGCGTAAGCGGTTGAGCCGGGTAGAGGGTCAGGTGCGAGGTATCGCACGAATGGTTGATGAGGACAAGTACTGCATCGATATCTTGACGCAGGTGTCTGCGGCGACGAAGGCCCTCGAGACGGTGGCGTTGTCGCTACTCAGTGACCATCTCGCTCATTGTGTCGCTCAGGCAAGTGCTGTCTTGGTTGCGGGGATGACATGCTCGCATTGCGCCTCCAGCGTCAGCGATGAGCTGAACGCCATCGATGGTGTCGACGGTGTCACGGTCGACCTGAATGCCGGCGGGGCATCCCGCGTGATTGTCCACAGCGCCGCCCCTATCGATCCCACGGCTGTACGGGCTGCGGTTGAAGAGGCCGGCTACACCCTCGCGACCTCCCCGATCTGAGTCGCTATCCGTTTGCGCCCGGCTGATCCGGGTGCATCCGAGCAAGGAGTTTCCGATGAGCCAGCATGACCAGCACCACGAACACACTGCGCATCAGGATCACGGCAGCGTGCCGACAACGGAGCATGACCACACGGCGATGAGCCACGACCACGGTGCTCCCCCAGAGCACGCTGGTCACACGAGCCACGGCGGTCACGGCGGTCACGGCGATCATGTCGGTCAGTTCCGGCGGTTGTTCTGGATCATGCTGGTCCTCGCGGCCCCTGTGGTTGGGTTCTCGATGATGTTCTCGATGCTGCTCGGGTACCCATTGCCCGACGCCGCGTGGGTGGGTTGGGTGTCCCCGGTTCTCGGGACCGTGATGTATGTGTGGGGCGGGGCCCCGTTCCTCACGGGTGCCGTGAGCGAGCTCCGTGCACGCAAGCCCGGGATGATGCTGCTGATCGCCCTTGCGATCACCGTGGCATTCCTGGCGTCCTGGGGTGCGAGCCTCGGCATGCTGCACCACGAGTTGGATTTCTGGTGGGAGCTGGCGCTGCTGATCGTGATCATGCTGCTTGGTCACTGGATCGAGATGCGCTCGCTCGCGCAGACGACATCGGCCTTGGATTCCTTAGCGGCGTTGCTGCCTGACGAGGCAGAAAAGGTCGACGGCGATACGACCGTAACGGTCGCGCCCTCGGACTTGCAGGTAGGCGATGTCGTGGTCGTGCGTCCGGGCGGGCGGGTCCCCGCCGATGGGCGCATCGTTCAGGGATCGGCCAGCATGGACGAGTCGATGATCACCGGAGAATCCCGGCCGGTGCGCCGCAGCGATGGCGACCCGGTCATTGCCGGTACCGTCGCCACGGATTCCGGAGTGCGGGTGGAGATCACGGCCATCGGTGAGGACACCGCTCTCGCGGGGATTCAGAAGCTGGTCACCGAGGCGCAGAGTTCGTCGTCTCGGGCGCAGCGGCTCGCGGACAAGGCCGCAGGGTGGCTGTTCTGGTTCGCGCTCGGCGCCGCAGCGATCACCGCGATCGTCTGGACGGTTGTTGGCCTACCCGACGCCGCCGTCATCCGCACCATCACGGTGCTGGTGATCGCCTGCCCGCACGCGCTGGGCCTGGCGATCCCGCTGGTCGTGTCGATCGCGACCGAGCGCGCCGCCCGCGGGGGCGTGCTCATCAAGGATCGTCTCGCGCTGGAGAGCATGCGCACCGTCGACACTGTTCTGTTCGACAAGACGGGCACGCTCACCAAGGGCACCCCCGCGGTGACCGCCATCAACCCCGTCACGGGGACCGACGCCGATCAGCTGTTGGCGTGGGCGGCCGCGGCGGAAGCAGACTCCGAGCACCCCCTCGCCCGCGCGATCGTCAACGCGGCAAAAGAGAAGACGCTCACCGTTCCACGCTCAACCGACTTCGAGTCATCCCCCGCTGTCGGGGTGCGTGCCCGCGTTGACGGACGTGTCGTGCAGGTCGGTGGCCCGTACATGCTCGAGCAGGAGAATGCGCAGGAGCTGCCCGTTGCTGACGAGTGGCGGAACGAGGGTGCGATCATCCTTCACGTGCTCGTCCACGGTCAGGTTGTGGGCGCGCTGCGTCTGGCGGATGAGATCCGCTCGGAGTCGCGCCATGCGGTCGACGCGCTCCATGAGCGCAGTGTGCAGGTGGTCATGATCACCGGTGATGCGGACGCGGTCGCCGCCTCCGTGGCGGGCGAACTCGGCATCGACCGGTACTTCGCCGGGGTACGCCCCGAGGACAAAGCGTCGAAGGTGAAAGAGCTTCAGGGCGAAGGTCGAAAGGTCGCCATGGTTGGTGACGGGGTGAACGATGCCCCCGCGCTGGCGCAGGCGGACGTCGGTATTGCGATCGGGGCGGGAACCGATGTCGCAATCGCGTCTGCGGGGGTCATCCTCGCCAGCGACGACCCCCGGTCGGTGCTGTCCGTGATCGACTTGTCGCGAGCGAGCTACCGGAAGATGAAGCAGAACCTCTGGTGGGCCGCCGGGTACAACCTGCTCTCGGTCCCCCTCGCGGCCGGCGTGCTCGCCCCGATCGGGTTCGTGCTGCCCATGTCGGTGGGAGCGGTACTGATGTCGCTGTCCACTATCGTCGTTGCGCTCAACGCGCAGCTGCTGCGGCGGCTGGACCTGCGCCCCGAGGCCGTCACAGGCAACTAGACCAGGGAACCGTCGACCCCGGACGTACCCTAGGAGAACGGGAGGTGAGTATGTCGCTGATTGCTGTCGCACAACGTGTGTGGGGTTCGCGCACGCTCACCCGCAACGTTCTGACCGTGCTGATCGTCGCCGTGGGCGTCATCGCCGGGCTGCTGGCGATGCATTCCTTCAACTCGCATGCGACATCTGTCGGGCACCACGACTCCGTCACCGTGAGCGCGCACACCGGCGACATGTCAGAGCAGCATCCCGCCCCGTCCACCGTCGCCGTGACCCCTGGTACTGCTTCGCAGGAGGCGGGGTGCGCAACGTGCGGTGGTGACCAGGATGCGATGACCTGGATGGCGTGTGTGCTCGCTCTCCTTGTCGCCATCATTCTTCTTGGTCGGGTCGGCCTCAGCTGGCGGCGCACCCCACCGGCCATGCTGCTCGCGGTCGTGATGGCACAGTGGCCGGCGCGCGCGTACTCCCTTCCCCCTCCCCCTTCCCTCACGGTTCTCTGCATCAGTCGCACGTGATGACGCTTTAGCCCGCCCACGCGGGCAACGCACCCTGAATACCCGGCTTTCGTCGGGTGTCATCACCGACCCTTGGAGAACACTCATGAAGATCCGACCCGCGGCAATCGCCGCAATCACCCTCACCACACTGCTCGCCCTCACGGGCTGCGCCGGCAGCGCCGGCTCCGGCGGTGACATGCCCGGCATGGACCACAGCAACAGCTCGTCCGCACCGGCAGAAACAGCGGACGCGAACGACGCAGACATCATGTTCGCGAGCATGATGATCGAGCACCACACGCAAGCCGTGGACATGTCCGACACCATCCTCGGAAAGGCCGACATCGACGAGCGGGTGACCGCCCTTGCCGAAGAGATCAAAGCGGCCCAACAGCCCGAGATCGACAAACTCGAATCCTGGCTCAAAGACTGGGGTGCCGATACCTCCGACATGGAAGGCATGGATCACGGCAGCGGCATGATGACCGAAGAGGACATGCAAGCCCTCGATGCGGCCACCGGCACCGAAGCATCCCGGTTGTTCCTTGAGCAGATGATCGAGCACCACCGTGGCGCGATCGACATGGCACAGGACGAAGTCGACGACGGGCAGAACAGTGACGCCGTCTCGCTCGCCCAGAAGATCATCGACACCCAGACGGCCGAGATCACCACGATGGAGGAGATTCTCGCAACTCTCTGACCCCGCATCGTGTGGCGCGGCCCCACAGCCGCGCCACACGATCGGTCAGACGATGCGGACAAGCCATGCGTCAGCACACCACTTCCAGCGCTCCCACGCGCATCCTCGCGACTCTTTCGAAATCCCCCACTCGTCGGCGGTCAGTGCACCTGATCGGATTGGGCACAGCTGCTCTGCTCGCCCTCGCCGGCTGCGCAGCCACCACCGCGACCACGGGCGACGGCCACACTGATCAGGCGCTCTCCCACGTTCACGGCATCGTCGCAGACCCCGAAGGAGATGGATTCCTTCTCGGAACACACGAGGGTATCTTCCCCGCGACCCAGACCGGCGAACTCGGTCAACGAGTCACCGGGTCGGACTTCGACGCCATGGGGCTCACTGTCGTCGACGACACACTGCTCGCGTCCGGACATCCCGGACCGGACACCCCCGTCGAACTTGGCACCCCCAACCTCGGCATCATCCGCAGCGCCGACCGGGCCGAAACCTGGGAACCGGTCGCCTTCACCGGTGAGAAGGACTTCCACGCCCTCACCGCTGGACCCGATGGCACCATATACGGGCTCTCCTCGGACAGCACACAGTTGCAGATCAGCACCGACCAAGGATCCACCTGGAACGCGACAGGTGCGGCACTTGTCGCCGTCTCCTTCGCGGTTGACACCGCGGGCCGGATCGTCGCCGCGACCCCCGATGGCCTCCAGGTCAGCACCGACGACGCGGCCACGTTCGCCCTCTGGCCGAACGCACCCTTGTTGTTCATGCTGAACGCATCCCCTGACCATCAACGGCTCGTCGGCGTCGGAAACGGTGGGAAGATCTGGGTCACCACCGCGGGAGCTACCCAGTGGACAGAGGCCGGAACCGTTCACGGGACCGCGCAAGCCATCGCGATCACCAATACCGGCGACATGCTCATCGTCGACGACAGCGGGATCACCCATGTACCCCAGGAGTGAGCGCCCAAAAAGGAGGATGCTGGAAACGTGAAGATCGAGCTGTTACACATCGCTGAATGCCCTAGCTGGATCGAAGCCGGTCGCCGTGTCACCGAGGCCCTCCGAGAAACGAGCCACGCGGCAACAGAACTGCGTTATCGACTCATCCGCTCTGAGGAGGACGCAGCGGAGGTTCCCTTCTCGGGGTCCCCCACAGTCACCCTGAACGGGGAAGACCTCTTCCCTGGTGCGGAGCCCAGTGTCGACCTAGCCTGCCGCATCTACGCAACCCCGGCGGGTCTGGCTGGTCTCCCGACGGTCGAGCAGATCCGAGAGGCCATCCTCACTCATGGCAACTGACTCCGACCAGGTGTGCACATGCTGCGGGCGATCCTTACCCCGTAAGAAGGTGCATGCCCTCGGGGACGATGGGGTGTTCATCTGTCGTCGCTGCGCCTGGTGGGTGGCCCTGCGGCTACGCCCGGACAATACGTCGGGATGACGATGACCACGGCCAGGCACTCATCGTGCCCGGCCGTGGTCACCATTTCTTTCAGACACGCGAGAGGGAGCGCGCCTCGCGCTCCCATGCCTGGGTCGCTATCTGCACGGCATCCCACGGGGAGCCGAGCGGGGGCGTGTAGGAGAGGTCAAGGTCGCTCATCGCGGCGACGGTCATCCTGTGGTGCAGAGACGTGGCGTAGGTGTCGACGCGCTTCGAAATCTCGGCACCTCGGCTGCCGACGAGCTGCGCGCCGAGCAGACGACCGTCATTGGTGTCGCCGGTGATGCGGATGCTGACGGGCGTGGCGCCCGGGTAGTAGCGCTTGTGGTCGTCCGCGATGGCGGTGTGACTGTGCGGGGCGAGGCCGGCGGCTGTGGCTTCGTGGTCGCGGAGGCCTGTGCGTGCGGCGACGACGTCGAAGACCTTCACGACCTGTGTGCCGAGGCTCCCGGCGAACCGCGTATCGCCCCCGATCGCGTTCTCGCCCGCGACACGTCCCTGCTTGTGGGCGGTCGTGCCGAGGGGGAGGTAGGTGATCCCGAGGAGGCGGTGGTGGGTGACCACTCCGTCGCCGGCCGCCCACACGTGCGGCAGGCCAGTGCGCATCTGTTCGTCGACGACGACAGCGCCGCCCGCGCCCGTGGTTGCGCCGGCTGCGGTGAGAAGGCTGGTGTTGGGCCGCACGCCGACGACGACGAGCACCACGTCAGCGGTACGGGAGAACGCCTCTCCGTCGTGGATGCCGGTGACGGTGATCCTGCCGCCGTCACGGGCGACGGCTTCGACACGCGTACCGGTGAGGACGTCGACCCCGTGTCGGGTGAGTTCGTCGCGGACAAGTGAACCGAGTTCGGGATCGAGGGTCGAGAGGACTTCGGGGCCGCGCTGCAGCTGGGTGACCTGGAGGCCCCGCACAGTGAGCGCTTCGGCCATTTCGAGGCCGACGTAGCCAGCTCCGACGATGATCGCCGTCTCGGGCTGATGTTCGTCGAGGTACTTCTCGAGCGCGAACGTGTCGCCCATCGAGTGCAACAGGTGCACGCCGTCATCGGGGCCGAGCCGGTCAAGACCCGCGATGCCCGCGGTTGACGGGGAGGCCCCGGTGCCGACCATGAGCTCGTCGTAGGCGATCGTTGATTCGCTGCCGTTCGCGTCGCGGACCGTGAGTCGGCGGCCGTCGACGTCGATACCTGTAGCGAGGGTGTCCAGACGGAGGTTCATGCCGGTGGCTTCGAGGTCAGCGTGGGTGCGGTGGGCGAGCGACTGCCAGGGCTGTACCTCGCGGGAGAAGTAGTACGGGATGCCGCAGATCGAGAAGTTCGGGTAGGCATCGGCCACCACGACAGTGACATCAACAGACGGGTCAAGTTCGCGGGCCCGGAGGGCGGTGGAGATTCCGGCGTCGCTTCCGCCGATCGCTACAAGATGCATGAGGATGCCTTTCAGGGCTGGGTTTCGAGTTTTTGAGGAACCACGACGTCGCCGGCCGTGCGGGCGGCGATTGGATAGAGGGCGAGCAGCAGCGCGAGGCCGATGGCAGCCCCGAAGAGCTGTGCAGCGATGAACGGCGCAACAGACGACGGTGCGATACCGGCGAACGTGTCGGTGAACATTCGGGCGATCGTGACGGCGGGATTTGCGAACGATGTGGAACTGGTGAACCAGTAGGCCGCGCCGATGTACGCACCGACCGCGGCGGCCGTGACCGACCCCTTTCCGGTGCGGGCGAGAGCGAAGATCAGCAGCACGAGCCCTGCAGTGGCGACCATTTCCCCGACCAGATGTCCGCCTGTGACCCGGTCGTTGGACGAGAACCCGGGACCGGTGTCGAACATGACCCCCGCTAGCAGGGTGCCGGCGATGCCGCCGAAGATCTGCGCGAGCACGTACGCAGCGACGTCGCGCAACGGAAGCCCGGTGCTGGCGCTGCGGCCAAGCAGCCAATCCGCGACCGTCACCACGGGGTTGAAGTGCGCGCCGGACACTGGCCCGAGCATCAGGATCAGCACCGTCAGACCGAGGGCAGTGGTCAGGCTGTTCTCCAACAGCTGGAGACCGACATCATCCGGGGACAACCGCTGCGCGGCGATACCGGAACCCACCACGATAGTGACGAGCAGACCAGTTCCAAGGAACTCGGCGGCTGCTCGGCGCAGAAGGTGTGGCCGTGCGAGGGCGGGGTGAGGTGTTTTCATGTCGGCTCATCTTGACCCGAACGGGGTACTTCAGTCAAGATTGAGACAATGAACACTGAACGAACTGACCAGGTGGAGGCGCGCGCCGCGAAGCACGCTGCGCTGAGCGACCCATCTCGCCTGCGGATCGTCGATCGTCTCACGCTGGGCGACCTCTCGCCCACCGAAATCGGAATGGCGTTGGGCCTTCCCTCCAACCTCGTCACCCATCATCTGAACGTGCTGGAGTCGGTGGGGATGGTCTCGCGGTCCCGCTCGGAGGCCGATAGACGGCGCAGCTACGTTCACCTCTCAGATAACGCACTCCGCGGGCTCACACCCGGCCGGGTCGAGCGCGCAGATCGCGTCGTGTTCGTTTGTACGGCGAACTCCGCCCGGTCGCAGCTCGCCGCGGCGTTGTGGTCGACCCGCAGCAGTATCCCCGCGACGTCGGGAGGAACGCACCCGACGGGGCGGATAGATCCGGGCGCAGTCGCCGCTGCCGATCGCCACACTCTCGCGCTGCACGATGAGGCACCCCGCGCTCTGACTTCGGTCCTGACCGATTCAGATTTCGTGGTGACGGTGTGCGACAGCGCCCACGAAGAACTCGGCGCCATCGGACACCTGCACTGGTCGATCCCCGACCCTGTTCGGATCGGCACCGATGACGCCTTCGACACCGCCTACGACGAGCTGGAGCGCCGTATCGCGGAACTCGCACCCCGGCTCGCCGCCAGCTGACTCACCCTGAAAGAGAACCCGTGACTGACACCACTCCGACCGTCCTATTCATCTGCCAGCACAACGCCGGCCGGTCGCAGCTCGGCGCGGCTCTCCTAGAGCACCTGGCCGGGGACCGGTTTCGTGCCACGTCTGCGGGCCTCTCCCCGGCGAACGAAGTGAACCCGGCTGTGGCCGCCACTGTCGCGGAGCTCGGGGTGGACATCACGGGGCGCGTACCGCGCGCCGTCACGGTCGAAGATCTGGATGCCGCCGACGTCATCGTCCTGATGAAGCCCGGGCTCACATTGCCTTCCACCCCTCGCGGAAAGGTTCTGGAGTGGTCGTTCCCCAACCCCGAGTCCTGGGACGCCGAAGCAGTGCGCCCGCTACGGGAAGCGGTGGCCGAGAAGATTCGTACGACGCTTCTTGCCTGAGTTTCCCTTGTCACGAACCCGGCCCTGGCGTGGGTGATTCGTGCAGGACCGGATGAGTCGACATGCTGGGAACGTGAGCAACCTCGTCGCCTGGTGGGAACGTCATCAGATCGCCCTCTATCTCGCAGCGATCGCTGCGGGCGTCGTGCTGGGCTTGTTGGTACCAGGAGCCGCGCACCCGCTCGAGCTCGCGATCAACCCCGTTCTCGGGCTGTTGCTGTACGCGACATTCCTCGGTGTCCCTTTCTCGATGATCGGACGCGCCTTCCGCGATGCGGTTCCTGTTCGTGGTGCTGGTCGTGAACTTCGTGATCGTGCCGGTCATCGTGTTCTGCCTGTCTCGGTTCGTCGCTCACGATCAGGCGCTGTTGGTTGGTGTGCTGTTCGTCTTGCTGACGCCCTGCATCGACTATGTGATCGTCTTCACGGGGCTCGCCGGAGGGGCGAAGGAACGGCTACTTGCGGCCGCGCCGATCCTCATGCTGGGACAGATGCTGCTCCTGCCGGCATACCTCTGGCTGTTCGTCGGCCCTGAACTCATCGCCGCGGTCGACCTCGCGCCCTTCGTCGACGCTTTCCTCCTGCTCATCGTGCTCCCGCTCATGGCGGCCGGCCTCACCCAGTACGTCGCCTCCCGCACGCGCTGGGGTCGCACTCTCCGAGACACCGCTCTAGCCGCCATGGTGCCGCTGATGATGCTCACGCTCGCCGTCGTCGTCGCTTCCCAGGTCTACGGCGTCAGCCGGCAACTTCCTGCACTGCTCGCCACAGTTCCGATCTATGCCGCCTTCGCGGCGGTCATGATCCCGGTAGGGATATTCGCGGGGCGTGCGGCACGACTCGACGTCTCCAGCACTCGCGCTGTCGTATTCTCCGGCGCGACCCGCAACTCCCTAGTGGTTCTCCCGCTCGCCCTCGCCCTCGGCGGTCTACATCTGGGCGGTTCCTTCGAGCACGTAGAAGAACTGGGTCGCGGTGTGGTGCACGTGCCACTCTTCGCCGGCTCCGGCCGGGACTCGCTCCTCGATCACCGACAGCCCGGGGCTGTCGAGTAGTCGCCACCCGTCGGAGACCTCGCCCCACACGTAGTGATCAGCATTGGTGACATCGACAGGTTCGGGCATTCTTCGATCCTCCCAGGCGGACCAGTCCGCACCGTAGAGCGAGCAGCAGAAGCCGGAATGATAGACCCCGACGAAGAACCGCTCAAGGGGCCGACGAGCCCGACTGTTCCGAAGATATGTTGAGCCGAGATCGCAGAAGATCGCGATCCTTGGGCCGGTGGAGTCCCCAGCGAAGCCGGCAGGTGGTCCCGCGGGTACCCCAGACCTGTCGGGACCAGCCCCGATCACGCTCTACGGGGCGAGCTGCGTTTTCAGGAGAACCTGTGGGCGTCGAAGTCCGAACCATCGTCGAGGCCAGATAGGTCTCTGACTGTGCCTCAGGCGGGTTCTGGAGGACGCCGATCCGTTCACGCATGTATGCCTCCGCCTCGTCATTCGCGGGCGGCTGCGTCGTGGTGTTTCATCACGCCAGGCTCTGCGATCCTCATCGGGCAGATCCTCTACGACGGTAAAGCGGCCCGCTAGATCGATGGTGCCGCGGATCATGGTGTGGGCGAACGCCTGGAGGCGTTCCCTCGACTGCGAGAGCGAGTGCGCGGCAACCCGCCGCGCACGCAGCACGAAGCGTTCCACGATTTCCGTGGGCTGCATCACTGGCGCTCCCTTGTTCTCGCCCCGGCGATCGTTACGTGCCATCATCAGTCCACACGCCTAGTGAATCCAGTAATCGGGTCGAGCGGCCAATTCACGGCGAAGACGCGATTGAAGCTGATAATCATCGCCGGTTCCGATCCGTCTGAGAACGCCATCAGAACGATTTCACCCGGGTTTGGTTGATGTGCGGAGCGCGCGACCTTGATTGATGTCACCGTGTCGTCGACCGTGAGATCTTGGGTACGGGGCACGTCTCGAGCAGAAAGGAGTGCAGTTCGCAGTGCATCAGCGTGCGGTGTTCTCGGGATCTGCCGTAGCGCGACGCATCCGGCTAAGTACGCGGTCTTCACTGCTGCAATATGTGAGCGCGTTGCGTCGATAGGCACGTAGCTCATCTCGAACTCATGTTCTCGAATGATCTGGTTGACCGCCGGGTCGTGCCTTCCGTGTTGGAAGAGAACGAACCCGCCGGATGTGTTCTCGCGCAGGAGGTACTCTCCCGCGTTTCGGAGTCCGGGTAGGTTTTTACCCGAGAGTCGCACCTTTCCTATCGCGTTCTCGTACCAATTACGCAGGTGCGGCTCGTACTTGCTTCCGAACTCGTTGTTACACGTCTCGCACGTCATCGTGATGACGCTTCCGCCGACGGAGTGGGGTGGGACATGCTCCCGGCTGCGGGGTTTTGGCTCTAGGCAGATCGGACACACACCGAAGTCGATGAAGTCGAAGGCGACGGGAAGCGCTCGAAAATTACGCTCCGCTCCCAGCGGTTGTGGCATACGCACCTCGAGGGTTGACCCGTCTTCAAGTCGAAGAACGGCCTGACTGAGTTCGGGGACACCGCGACCATTTGCGCGCCCGTTGACGCTCTCAATCACACCGCGTACGCGACGTTTGCCGGAGGAATCGCTCACGGGTCAGACTGTACTCGTCGCCCTCGACATCAGGGGCCCGTCACCGACTCGCCGGACCAGTCTCAAGCTTCGTCAACACCGCAGCTCAACTATCCACGAGACAGCTCCGGCGCACCCACCTGGGCGCTCCGTATGCAGAGCCGATGACGGGTATACAGCAGCTGAGCCTCACCCTCTGATGCCGCGCAACAGGTCGCGCTGAGTTGCGTGATGTCCGCGAAGCATCATCGTTCCTTTCGTCGATACCCGCGACGTCACATGGCGAGTGTGCGCTCGTCAGCTCCGCTTACCGTCCCCCGGTCTGATGCCGCCCGCATAATAGCGAGCCTGATAATGCTCCTCCCCAGTAGAGGGAGAAGCGCCCTCTCCCGGAGGCCTGAGCGTCACCAGGGCGTACCCCTCAGATCGACGTCCCCCGGCGGCCATCGCGAGTCAGATGCGTCGTAGATGAGTATGGGAGCTCCGAAGGGCTCGGTCGTGTCGGAACCGTCGGCGATCGATATGTGACGTTCTTGCGCGCGGATCCGCCTCCAGCCGGTGCTCTCATAGAAAGGCACGACCGCCTCACGGCATCCGAGGTACCCGAAGTCGACCAGCGCGTCGTCCCGCATCGCCTGCTGGGCACGCGCCATCACCCGTCGCCCGACCCCACTGCCGCGCCAGTCGGAATGCACGAGGACTCCCCCGGTTCCGGCGACGACGATCTCGTGGCCGCCTGCACTGATCGTGCGTCGCTGAAAGCCGACATGCGCGATCACGATCCGGCCGATCGACAGCATCACATGAACATGCGCCGGCGAATACCCGTACGGGCGGTCAGGATTCCAGGCGCCGTGCGTCACGCGGTACTCGGAGTCGAAGAGTTTGCCGAGCGCTGACAACTGCGATGTGGAAAGATCCTGATGCTCGACGAGCTCGGTGCGTTCGATCGGGGTGTGCTCGGTCCCGAGGTCGCGGACCGTGATGAGGGTGCGACCGTGCTCGCTGACGCGGCCCGATCGGCCCGAATCCACGAACCCCAGCTTGTCGAGCACGCGACGCGAACTCACGTTCCACTCCCAGACTCCCGCCCACGCACGGCGATAGCCCGCTTCGGCAGCCCACCGCAGGACCGCCGTCGCGGCCTCCGTGGCATATCCGCGATTGTGCACGGCCTGGAGGAGCTCGAACGCTACCTCGGGCTCCTCATCGTTGCCGTTCGCGTCGAAGACGAGCCCGCAGTATCCGTAAACCTCCCCTGACACCGCGTCCTCCACTGTGAGCAGGCTCGATCGCTCCGAGGCCGGATCGGTGATGTGCGCGGCGATGTCGGACGCCGTCGGGTGTCCGGCTGCGTCCAGCTTCCGGTGCGCCGGCACGCGCTCATCCCGCTCGGTCCAGAGCGTGTGGAAGACGGTCGCATCGGTGGCGGTCTGCGGCCGAAGGATCAGGCGCGCCGTCCGCAGGCGACCAGAAAGGGGTCTTGCGCCCGCTCGGCCGGATGTGTTCGTCACGGGGCCTCGGGGTTCTCGGCCGCCAGCGTGTCGATCATCGGGGCTCCTCCAGTCCTGCAGCGACCACTTCGAGTCGATCGGTACGGGAATCCCAGATTCGGCGCTGAGCGTCGAGCCAGTCCCCCACTGTGGCGAGTCGATCGCGGTCGAGGCTGCAGGTGCGCACGCGTCCGCGTTTGGTCGTGCGGATGAGACCATTCCCCTCCAGTGTGCGCACGTGCTTCAGGAAAGAGGGCAGCGTGATCGCGAACGACTTCGCCAACTCCCCCACGCTCGCCGGACCCGATCCGAGAATCCGGATCACTTCCCGCCGCGTCGGGTCCGCGAGCGCGAGGAACACTCCGTTCACGTCGTCATGGTTAGCCATAGAGCAAAGTATTCTGCACCTGGACGGTTAGCGCAAGGGCAAAGTGTCGCGGTGTCGCACCATGCACACGAGGGCCTCGCGATCCTCCCAGGATTCGACACGCAGGAAGTCCCGGGATTCATACAGACGGATCGCCGCATCACGCCAATGCCAGACGGACAGCCGGACAGGGGAACCCGCGACCTCCAGGGCGGCATCGAGCAGAGCACCGCCGACGCCTCGTCCCCGCACGCTCGGATCCGTCCAGAACCTCTTGACCTCTGCTTCTCCGGCGACCGGCCGGATGACGACCACTCCCACGGGCTGATCGTCCAGCTCTGCGATGAGCACAACGCACCCGGCGTACGCCAGAGCGGGGTCATCAGCCTCCTGCCTGTAATGCGGCGGCAGCGTGCCGGGCGGGGATGGCACTGCGAGCCCGTGCTCCCGCTTCTCGTCCTCGGTCTGGAGGAGGTACGTCCGCACGAGATGGGTCACCGCAACCGCGTCGGAACCGTGCAGGTTCGTCCGCCGGATGCGGACAGAGGCGCGCTCGGGGCGTATGAGTGTGTCGAGATCAGGCTGTTCGGTCACAGGTTCATTCTGCCCTCAGCGTGAGGACCAGACGCCGAGCTCGTTGCCGCTGGGGTCGAGGAAGTGCAGGCGGCGGCCGCCCGGGAACTCGTACGGACCTTGCACGACCGCACCGCCGGCCTCGGTGATCGCCGCCTGGGTGGCATCCAGATCGTCGGAGTACAACAGCACGAGAGGGCCACCGGGCGGGCGTCCCTGATCGGAGAGGAGCAGCCCGCCGACCTCGGATCCGTCGCCTGTGAGTGACGCGATGCCTGCATAGGCGGGACCGTAGTCGACGAAGACCCAGCCGAAGGCGTCGCGGTAGAACCGCTTCGCCGTCTCGAGATCATTGACGACGAGTTCGACGTAGTTGATGGCGTGGTGCACGGGTGCGGGTGTCATGCGGCCACGCTAGCGACAGCATCCGACATGCGCCAGACAACCGAGAGGGCGGGCTGCGCGACAGGGGAGGTCGCGACCAGGAGTACCGTGGGAGGAGTGCATCAGGTTCCCCGCTCCCCCGTGACCGCCCCGGGATGGAGAGCCTGGCTCATCTGGGGTGTCGGCGTCGCGGCGTACGTCCTGGCGATCACGAACCGCACCTCCCTCGGCGCCGTCGGGGTGGAGGCCGCGGATCGATTCCAGGCCGACGCGTCGACCCTCGCGCTGTTCGCCGTGGTCCAACTCGCCGTCTACGGCGGAATGCAGATTCCGATCGGCATCCTGCTCGACCGTTTCGGCTCGCGCCCGATCATGACGATCGGCATGCTGCTCATGGCTGCAGGTCAGCTCACCATGGCCCTCTCCCCCGGCATCGGCATCGCGATCTTCGCGCGCATCCTGCTCGGCGCCGGCGACGCGGCGATCTTCCCGGCCGTGCTGCGGCTCGTGGCGACGTGGTTCCCTGCGCAGCGCGGGCCGATCATGGTCCAGTTCACCGGCATCATCGGGCAGGCGGGACAGTTGATCGCACTCGTGCCCCTCGCCGCACTCCTGCACGCGACGACGTGGACGATCACCTTCGGCAGCATTGCGGGGCTCGGCGTGCTGTTCACCATTCTCGTCGCGCTCGTCATCCGCAATCACCCGGCGGAGCGTGGGGCCGACGTGACGGTCAACACCGACACGGGTGTCATCCGCGTCGTCACGTCGGCGATCGACACCGGTGTCGGCATCCGCGCCGCGTGGGCGCACCCCGGCACCCGCCTCGCGTTCTGGTCGCACTTCACGACACCTTTCGCGGGCACGGCGTTCATCCTCCTCTGGGGAATGCCCTTCCTGACCGCAGCGCAGGGGCTCGACACGGCGCATGCTGCGGGCATCATCTCGGTGTATGTGATCGCCGGAATGGCACTGGGCCCCATCATCGGAGACCTCTCGCGTCGGCTGCCGAATCAGCGTTCGCTCGCACTCGTCCTTCCGGCCGTCGGGGTGCAGGTCGTCGCATGGGTCGCCGTCCTCGCCCTGCCCGAACCGGCTCCGCTCTGGCTGCTCTACGTCCTCGCCGTGGCGCTCGCGACGGGAGGCCCGGCGAGCATGATCGCCTTCGACCACGCGCGCACGCACAACCCCTCGCATCGTCTCAGCACGGCCACAGGAGTGACGAATGCCGGTGGCTTCATCGCCGCTCTCATCGCGATCTTCCTCATCGGTCTCGCACTCGACCTACAGGGCGCGGGGACGCCGGAGACCTACTCGCTGGAGGCGTTCCGAGTGGCGTTCCTCATGCCCATCCCGCTGTGGATCCTCGGTGTCACCTTCATCGTGATCGAACGCAAGCGCACCCGCATCCGGATGGGGCTGGATCCTGAGCGGCGACGCTGAGGAATCCGCGGATGGTGCTCATGCCCCCGAGCTTCACCTTCTCGAACGAGGACTCGGAATCGGAATCGGAAGGATGCTCGTGCAGGGCATCGTCGATGATCTGCAGGAGACCTCGACCGTGCGGCGCATCATGCTCGCCACCAGCGATGCGGACGGCCTCTACGCGAAGTTCGGCTTCTCCGAGCCGGAGGGACCGAGCCGGTACATGATCAGGCCCATGTCGCGATGAGACGGCCTCGAGCGATTCAGCGCCCTGGGCGCCGCAACGGCGTCCAGCCGAACGGCACCGGGCCGTCGAACGCTGCTCTCTCCTGGTCGGCGCGCGTCGACCACCCCTGAGCTTCTCCCGGAGTCTCATACGCGCCGCGCGCGACTCGAAGCCCGACGTCCTCATGGTGCATGCGGGGTCCTCCCCCGCGACGCACCGAGGCGCGGACGCTCCACGAATCGTCTGCGAAGCCGCCCCCGCGGAACACGCGATAGTCGTCGTATCGCGCGGGATCCAGCAGATCCCAGCACCACTCCCACACGTTGCCGAGCATGTCGAACAGCCCGTTGAGGTTGGGCAGCTTGCCGCCGACCTCCTGGGGAGCCGACACACCGTCGGCACTCGTCCACGCGGCCTCGGCGAGAGGTGCATAGTGCGGCCCCGTCGACCCTGCCCGGCACGCGTACTCCCATTCGGCTTCAGTCGGGAGACGATAGCCCTCTCCGGTCACGTCCCAGGTGACGTCCTCGCCGTCGAATCGGTAGACCGGGTCGAATCCCTCCCACTCCGATGCGGCGTTGCAGAAGTGGATCGCGCGCAACCAGCTCAGGTCCGCGGCCGGTCGACGGGGATGGCGTGAGGAGATCGGAAGGATCTCCGCCAGCTGCTCCTCGGTGATCGGGAAGACGCCGATCTCGAAATCCTCGAGACTGACGGTGCGTTCCACCTTTCGGCGCGCATCATGCAGTGTGACCGACCCGCCCCGGATCGGTCGCATCTCGATATCGGTCACGCCTGCGGCACCCTCTCGACCCAGTCGGGGTACTTCGCGGCACGTCCGTCACCGGACGAGGTGCGCGTGACGCGTCGCCTGACCCACGGGCCGACGAACTCTCGATAGTAGGCGAGCCCCGCGGGGCCACCCGCGGTGAGGGCTGTCGGTGACCACCAGGTCGACGGAGGCTCGTAGCCCAGCCCCTGCAGCACCCGTGCGGCGACTCGGTGGTGACCGGCGGCGTTCATGTGCAGGCGGTCCTCGGACCAGTACTTCGCATCTGCCAACTCGCGGTCGGGCCAGTTCAATGCGCGCACGACATCGTCGCGCCCCTCGACGCGGCGAAGCACGGCATCCGAGAGCTGGTCGCCTCGCCGCTGCACGAGCGATCCCATCGGGAGCTGGCCGCTCGGATTCGCTCCGGAGAGGAGGATCAGGGTGACGCCTTCTTCGTCGCAGCGGCGCAGGACCCGGCTGAACGCGTCAGCGATGTGCTCGAGGTCGGTCCGCGGCCGCAGCATGTCGTTGCCTCCGCCGTTGAACGACAGGTGGGTCGGGCGCAGCGCGAGCGCCGGCTCCAGCTGCTGCTCGACGATCGGCCAAGCCAGCTTGCCGCGGATGGCGAGGTTGGCATAGCTGATCGAATGGCCGGCGGCATCGGCCCACCCCTGAGCCACGAGATCAGCCCAGCCTCGCTCGCGGCCGTCGGGCAGCACATCACCCACTCCCTCGGTGAAGGAATCTCCGATGGCCACATAGCGAACGTCTGTCACCTCGACAGCCTATTCCCGCTCGCCGACACCAGGCGCATCAGCGGTCGTCGAGCGCCATCCCGCCGCGATCGACCAGGCCCCACGCCGCCGCGGCCGCGACCACGAAGCACGCGCCGAACGCCGCGAACAGCACCGGCGCGCCCCCGGCGACGAGAACGACCGGCACCGCGAGCGGAGCGATGATGGACGCGATACGCCCCACTCCGGCGGCCCATCCCGCGCCGGTGCCGCGAAGCGAGGTCGGGTAGATCTCCGGGGTGACCGCGTACAGCGCACCCCATGCGCCCAGGTTGAAGAACGAGAGAGCCATGCCCGAGGCGATGATCGCGGCTTCGGTCGTCGACGTGCCGAAGAAGACGGCCGAGACCGCCGAGCCGATCAGGAAGACCGACAGCGTCGTGCGTCGACCCCACACCTCGATGAGCCACGCGGCGACGGCGTAACCCGGAAGCTGCGCGAGCGTGATGATGAGAGTGAAACCGAACGAGCGGACGAGATCGAAGCCTGCATCGACCAGGATGCTGGGGATCCAGATGAAGGCGCCGTAGTACGCGAAATTCACGCACAGCCAGACGACCCATAGACACAGGGTGCGCACGCGGAACTCGCCGTTCCACAGTGTCGTCAGACGAGCTCGCGTCGTCACGGCGATCGCCCGCGACATCGGCTCGCGTCTGATCGCAGGCCCCGGCTCGACACCGGCGTCGGCCTCGAACGCCGAGACGATGCGATCGGCCTCGGCGATGCGCCCGCGCGACGCGAGCCACCGAGGCGATTCCGGCAGTCCCCAGCGCACGATCAGTGCGTAGACCGCGGGGATCGCGCCGAGGGCGAACGCCCAGCGCCAGCCGGCGTCGGACGCGGGGATCACGAAGAAGCCGATCAGTGCGGCCGCCGTCCATCCCACCGCCCAGAACGCCTCGAGTATGACGATCAGTCGGCCTCTGATGCGCGCCGGCGCGAACTCGCTCACGTACGTCGACGCCACGGGAAGCTCGGCGCCGAGCCCCAGCCCCACCAGGAAGCGCAGCACGAGAAGCGCGGCGAGGCCGCTCACGAGCGCACTCGCTCCGGTGGCGATGCCGTAGATGAGCAACGTCAGAGCGAAGACCTGGCGCCGTCCGAGCCGGTCGGCGAGAAGTCCGCCCAGCGTTGCGCCGATCGCCATTCCGATGAAGCCGACGGAGGCGATCCACCCGGCATCCGCCTTCGTCAGGCCCCACTGCTGGGTGAGTGCGGCGAGGATGAACGAGATGAGTCCCACGTCCATCGCATCCAGAGCCCACCCCACGCCTGATCCTGTGAGCAGACGAAGGTGGCGGCGCGTGAACGGAAGCTCATCGAGACGCCCGGCGATGGACGCCCGGCTCGGCAGCGCGGTGTTGGCCATCCCCTCATCGTAGAGGGGAGCGCCGCGCTGCCGAGTCCCGCGTCAGTCCTGGGCGGCCAGCAGCTTGCGCACCCGAGGGATGACCTCGGACCCGTAGAGCTCGATGCTGCGCATCATCGAGTCGTGCGACAGCGTGCCGGTGGCGTACTTCATGTCGAATCGCCCGAGTCCGAGCGTCGTGACGGTGTCGGCGATCTTGGCCGCGACCCGGTCGGGAGAACCGACGTAGAGGGCACCCGCGGGACCGACGTCGTTCTGGAACCGCGCCCGGCTGTAGGGAGGCCACCCGCGCTCGCGACCGATGGTGTTGTTCATCGCCTCGAAACCGGAGTACGCGGCCTCCCACGCTTCCTCGTCGGTGTCGGCGATGTGACCAGGCGAGTGCACCGCGATCGGATGCGACGTCGTGCCGAAGGATGCGATCGAGCGGTGGTAGAGGTCGACGAACTGACGGAATCGCCCCGCAGGACCTCCGATGATCGCGAGCATCAGGCCCAGTCCGTGGCGGGCGACCCGCACGACGGATTCGGGGCTGCCGCCGACACCCACCCAGGTGCGCAGACCGTTCTCCGTCTTCGGGAAGACATTCGCGTTCTCGAGCGATGCGCGCATCGAGCCGGACCAGGTCACCGGCTCCTCCTTGAGGAGCTCGACGAAGAGGTCGAGCTTCTGCTCGAAGAGCGCGTCGTAGTCGCGGAGGTCGTATCCGAAGAGCGGGAAGGACTCGATGAACGATCCGCGCCCGAGCACGACCTCGGCGCGTCCGTTGGAGAGCGCGTCGAGTGTCGAGAACCGTTCGAAGACGCGCACCGGGTCGTCGGAGGAGAGCACGGTGACGGCGGTGCCGAGGCGGATGTTCTCTGTGCGCCCTGCGATGGTGGCGAGCACCATCTCCGGGGACGACACCGCGAACTCCTCGCGGTGGTGCTCCCCCACACCGAAGAAGTCGACACCGACGCTGTCGGCTCGCTCCGCCTGCTCGACGATGTTGCGGATCGTCTGCGCGCCGGTCAGGAGCTCGCCGTCGTCGCCTCTCGTGATGTCTCCGAAGGTGTCCAGTCCGAACTCGATGCTCATGTCAGCCCTTTCTATTCAGCTGAATGAACAGCGCACACCGGCGCGGCATTCCCTCAGCGATTCAGAAGTGCCGTGCGGAGCGTGTCGAGTCCGACCCCGCCCATGTCGAGCGCGCGCTTGTGGAACTCCTTCACATCGAAGTCCGCGCCACGCTCCGCCTGATACGCATCGCGCACCTGCTCCCAGATGCGCTGCCCGACCTTGTACGACGGAGCCTGCCCCGGCCAGCCCAGATACCGGTTGACCTCGAACTGCACGAACTGATCGGACATGTTCACGTTCTTGCGCATGAAGTCCAGGGCGTAGTCGGCATCCCACGTGCCCTGACCGTCGAGACGAGGTTTGCCGAGGTGTACGCCGATGTCGAGCACGACGCGGGCTGCGCGCATCCGCTGACCGTCGAGCATGCCGAGCCTGTCCGCCGGGTCGTCGAGGTAGCCGAGCTGCTGCATCAGACGTTCGGCGTACAGCGCCCATCCCTCGGCATGTCCCGACGTCCCTGCGAGCAGACGGCGCCAGGAGTTGAGCTCCGCGCGGTTGTAGACCGCCTGGGCGATCTGCAGGTGGTGCCCCGGGACGCCCTCGTGGTAGACGGTCGTCAGTTCCCGCCAGGTGTCGAACTCGGTGACGCCTTCGGGCACCGACCACCACATCCGGCCGGGGCGTGAGAAGTCGTCGGTGGGGCCGGTGTAGTAGATGCCGCCCTCCTGCGTCGGAGCGATCATGCACTCGAGGGTCCGGATCGCCTCCGGGATGTCGAAGTGCGTCGCGCCGAGCTCTGCGACGGCACGGTCGCTCGTCTCCTGCATCCAGCGCTGTAGAGCATCGGTGCCCACGAGCTTGCGGGACGGGTCGGCCTCGAGATGGGCGACAGCCTCTTCGACGGTGGCTCCGGGCAGGATCTCGTTCGCGATCGCGGTCTGCTCCGCGACCATGCGGGCGAGTTCTTCGCGGCCCCATTCATAGGTCTCGTCGAGGTCGATCGTCGCGCCGAGGAAACGTCGCGAGTTGAGCGCGTAGAGTTCTCGGCCGACGGCGTCCGTCTCAGTCGCTGCCGGTGCCAGCTCGTCAGCGAGGAAGCTGCGGAGCTCGTCGTAGGCGACCCGAGCGGCGGCCGAGTTGTCGGCCAGAGTACGGGCGAGCGATGCGGGGAGATTGCCTTCCTGAGGCGCTGCCTCGGCGACGAATGCAGCGAAGAATCCGTCGTCGGCGGTATAGCGATCGATCTGCGTCGCGACTTCCACGACCTGACGGCGTGCGGGGGTCACTCCGGCGGCGATGCCTGCACGAAGGGTCTCGGTGTAGCCCCGGAGCGCATCAGGGACCGCGGCGAGGCGGGTGGCGATGACGCTCCAGTCGTCCGCCGTCGCGGTGGGCATCAGGTCGAAGGCCGACCGTACGTCCTGCGCCGCCGACGCGATGACGTTCAGGTCGCGCAGGTGCCAGTCGGCATCGTGCAGTTCGAGGTCGAGACTCAGCTCGGCAGCCAGATCGGTCTTGGTGACCTCATCGATCGCGTCCACGGGTTCGAGCGCTTCGAGCGCGGCGAGGGTCGAACGAGTCGCTCGCACGATCTCCTCGTGCCCCTCGGGGCTCAGGTCGCCGAAACGGTCGTTGACGTCGTCCCGGCCGATGTAAGTGCCGAGCGTCGGAGCGAGCACCGCGATGGTGTCGACCCACTCATCGGCGACTCTGTCGATGGCAGACGGTGTGCGAGAGGAAGAGGTCATCCCTCCAGCGTAGCCCTGCGCCCCGGCGCAGGATATTGGTACCCGTCGCCGGCGCTGCCGGCCCTCGCGGTCGCATCCGTCGTCACGGACGCGCGGTCGGAATCAGTGCGCCGCCTCGTTCCAGTCCTGCCCGCGCCCGACCTGCACGTCGAGCGGCACGGTGAGATCCGCCGCATCGCCCATGCGAGTCCGAACGATCCGCTCGGCCGCGTCCCACTCCCCCGGTGCGACCTCGACGACGAGTTCGTCGTGGATCTGCAGCAGCGCACGCGAGGCGAGTCCCTCCGACCTGAGGTCTTCGTGGATGTGCAGCAGCGCGATCTTCATGATGTCGGCCGCGCTGCCCTGGATCGGTGCGTTGAGCGCCGCGCGCTCGGCGTTCTCGCGCAGCACGCGGTTGGGGCTCGCGAGGTCGGGGAAGGGTCGCCGCCGCCCGAAGATGGTCTCGGTGTAGCCGACCTCTTTGGCCTTCATGACAGATGCCCGGAGGTAGTCGCGTACCGCTCCGAACCGCGCGAAGTACTCGACCATCAGCTGCTTCGCCTCGGACTGCTCGATGCGGAGCTGCTTCGACAGGCCGAACGCGGAGAGACCGTAGACGAGGCCGTAGGACATCGCCTTCACCTTCGTGCGCATCGCGGACGTCACCTCGCTCGGTTCGACCCCGAACACTCGCGCGCCGACGAAGCGGTGGAGGTCCTCACCGCTGTTGAACGCCTCGATGAGGCCTTCGTCGCCGGACAGATGGGCCATGATGCGCATCTCGATCTGCGAGTAGTCGGCGGTGAGCAGCGACTCGTACCCCTCTCCCACCTGGAACGCGCTGCGGATGCGACGCGACTCCTCGGTGCGCACCGGGATGTTCTGCAGGTTCGGGTCTGTGCTCGACAGGCGCCCGGTCTGGCTTCCGGTCTGCACATACGTCGTGTGCACACGGTGATCGGTTCCGATCGCGGTGTCGAGCGACTCGATGATCTGACGGAGCTTCGTGGCCTCACGGTGCTGCAGCAGCAGACCGAGGAACGGATGCGGATGCGACTCCTGGAGATCGGCGAGCACCGCAGCATCCGTGGAGTATCCGGTCTTCGTCTTGCGGGTCTTGGGCAGCTGCAGGTCGTCGAACAGCACCTCCTGGAGCTGCTTCGGAGATCCGAGATTGAATTCGCGACCGACGATCCCGAACGCCTCCTGTGCGAGGCGGTCGGCGCGCGTCGCCAGCTCGCCCGAGAACGTCGAGAGGACGTCGTGCGACACCGCGACTCCCGCGACCTCCATGTCGGCCAGGGTGAGCAGGGTCGGAAGCTCGATGTCGGTGAGCACAGCGGCGACCGACTCGGGGATGTCGTCACGCAGAGCCGTGGCGACGCGGAGCGCGAACCAGGCCTCCTGCGATGGGGTGGCGCCCTCGGTCTCCGGCACGAGCTGCGAGGGATCCGCTTCGGGGAGCTTCTCTCCGAGATAGCGTTCGACGAGGTCGGACAGGGTCTTGTCGGGGAAGCTCGGTCGCAGCAGCCAGCCGGCGAGACTGGTGTCGTAAGCGAGTCCCTGGAGCCGGATGCCGAGGCGCAGCAGCGCCTTCACCTGGGGCTTCGCATCATGCAGCACCTTGGGGCGCGTCGACTCGAGCCACGGTCTCAGCACCTCGATGTCGTCATCGTTCCAGTCGAGTTCGCGGAGCTCGCTCGCGGTCGCGGCGCCGAGACGCGTCGGTGCCCCGCCCTGCACGACGATACGCAGTGCGACGTCGTCCGTCTGCGCGTCGGCCCAGCTGACGAACTCGGCTGCGGTGACCTGAGTCGGTTCGGGCAGCACCACCGTCGCGGCCGGATCGTCGGCGACCTCGCCGGCGCCGACTGCTTCGAAGACACGGGGCAGCAGGGTGCGGAACTCGAGGCGGGCGAAGATGTCGCGCACGGCCTGAGCGTCGATCGGGGCGACCGCGAGGTCGTCGGGAGCGACGGGAAGCTCGACGTCGCGCAGCAGTCGGTTGAGCCGACGGTTACGGCGCACGTCCTCGATGTGATCGCGCAGGTTGCCGCCCACGACCCCCTTGATCTCACCGGCTCGCTCGAGCAGGTCGTCGAGCGAACCGAACTGCGTCAGCCACTTGACGGCGGTCTTCTCCCCCACCTTGGGCACGCCGGGGAGATTGTCGCTCGTCTCGCCCACGAGAGCCGCGATGTCGGGATACTGCTCGGGCCGCACTCCGTAGCGTTCCTGCACGGTCACCGGGTCGTAGCGCTTGAGCTGCGAGACGCCCTGCACGGACGGGTACAGCAGCGTGACGTCGTCGGTGACCAGCTGGATCGTGTCACGGTCTCCGGAGACCACCAGGACGTCGTATCCCTGCTCCGCGCCCTGCGTCGAGAGCGTCGCGAGGATGTCGTCGGCCTCGAAGCCCTCTTTGGTGAGCACGGGGATCGACATCGCCGCGAGGCAGTCCTGCAGCAGCGGGATCTGACCCCGGAACTCCTGCGGGGACTCCGACCGCGTCGCCTTGTATTCGGGATACTGATCGGTGCGGAACGAATGACGGGAGGTGTCGAACGCGATCGCCATGTGCGTCGGCTGCTCGGCCTTGATGAGGTTCACCAGCATCGACAGGAAGCCGTAGATGGCGTTCGTGTGCTGATTGTCCTTCGTCGTGAAGTTCTCGACCGGGAGGGCGAAGAAGGCACGATAGGCGAGCGAATGGCCGTCGACGACCATGAGGGTAGGCTTTGCGGAGTCCGTCACCCTGTCAGCCTAACGAGGACGACAGACACCCGCTGAGGAGGAACCATGAGCGACACTGCCACCAGTGCAGGACTCGACTGGGCGACAGCCCGCGGAATGGGTGCTCTCGCTCAGAAGATGGGCATGGAGTTCCTCGAGTTCACCACCGAGCGATGCGTCGCGACGCTCCCGGTCGAGGGGAACACACAGCCCGTCGGCCTCATGCACGGCGGTGCCTACGTGGTTCTCGGCGAGTCGCTCGGCTCGATGGCGGCGAACCTGCACGCGGGCCCGGGCCGACTCGCGGTCGGGGTGGACATCAACGCCACCCACACGCGCTCCGCCACGTCGGGTGTCGTGACGGGCGTCTGCACACCCGTCCATCTCGGCCGCAGCATCACCGTGCACGAGATCGTCGTGACCGACGATCAGGGGCGTCGTTGCTCGACCATCCGGATCACCAACATGATCAAGGACGCTCCCGCGGCAGGCTGAGCGGCTCGACCAGCAGCAACTGGAACAGCAGGTGATCCTGCCACTCCCCCGCGATGCGCAGGTACTGCGGCGCGATGCCGATGCGCTCGAAGCCGTTGTCGGCGAGCACACGCTGTGAACCAGAGTTGTGCAGGAGGGTCGCTGCCTGCAGCCTGTGCAGCTGCACCTCCTCGCGGGCGTACTCGGCGACCCGGTGGACGCCGCGGGAAGCGAGTCCCCGCCGCAGACGCGTCCTGTCGACCCAGTAGCCCAGGTCCGCATTCCAGAAAGCCCCGCGGACGATGTTGTTGAGGTTGATCCTTCCGCGGATCTCACCATCGGACGACTCGATCACGAACCGGATGTTCCGACCGGCCGACGCTTCGATGACGCACTGCTCCGCATGGAACTCCTGCCACTCCGGAGTGAAGAACTCCGGAGCCCTGAGCGGTTCCCACGGCGCGAGATGGTCGCGATTCGCGGAGTACGCTCTCGCGAGGGCCGCGCCGTCGCCGGTCCGGACCGGACGCAGAACATGCTCTGCGTCGAGTGGAAGCAAAGGCTACTTCTTCGGAGCGAGCTGCTCGATGATCGCCTTCGCCACGTCCTGCATCGTCAGACGGCGGTCCATCGATGCCTTCTGGATCCAGCGGAACGCCTCGGGCTCGGAAAGGCCCATCTTCTCGTTGAGCAGTCCCTTGGCGCGGTCGACGAGCTTGCGGGTCTCGAAGCGCTCGACCATGTCGGCGACCTCGGCCTCGAGCGTGATGATCTGCTCGTGGCGAGCGAGAGCGATCTCGATGGCGGGCAGCAGGTCGTTCGGCGTGAACGGCTTGACCACATAGGCCAGGGCGCCGGCCTCGCTGGCCCGTTCGACGAGTTCCTTCTGGCTGAATGCCGTGAGGAGGACGACGGGTGCGATGTTGCCCTTGTGCAGCTTCTCGGCGGCGCTGATGCCATCGAGCTGCGGCATCTTGACGTCCATGATGACGAGATCGGGGCGCAGCTCGGTCGCCAGCGCCACGGCGGTCTCTCCGTCGCCGGCCTCGCCGACGACATCGAAGCCGTTGTCGCGGAGGATCTCGACGATGTCGAGACGGATCAGCGACTCGTCCTCGGCGACGACGACGCGTCGGGGTGCGGATGACGTGGGCTGCTCGGCTGCCTGTTCTTGCTCGGTCACAGATCCATCCTAGTGGAGAGCGCCTCTGAGGTCCCCCGATGCCGCGGCGCGTGAGGATCGACACTGATCCGCTGCGCTAAAGTCGAAGACGCGACACACGAGCCGGCGTGGCGGAATGGCAGACGCGGAGCACTCAAAATGCTTTGTCCGAAAGGGCGTGTGGGTTCGAGTCCCACCGCCGGCACATCAGAGAACAGCCCTCAGACGAGTGACCAGATCTCATCGTCGATGAGGAGGTAGCGATCCAGTACGGGCCGCATGGCCGCGTGCAGTTCGCGCTCCGCGACGGCAGGATGCTCTGCGAGCACGACCCGTGTCGGCACCGCCGCACGGATGATCACGTCGAGGTTCTCGTCGGAGGCGTCCACCGGGGCTCCGTCACGCAGCACGGGCATGTAGGTGCCGCCACCGTAGATGCGGGCTCCGTCGTCCGCCGCGATCGTCTCGGCGATGCGCGTCTGCGCGAGCGGCACCGGCACGCACGCGATCGCGTCGCACGTTCGGAATCGACGCTTGAGGCGGTATCGGACCCCGATGCTGCCGGGCTTCGACGACGTCATCGGATCAGCCATCACCGCAGCAGGGTCGGCCGGGGCCTCGGAACGACCCGCACCGGGCACGCCGCACGGCGGCCGGGCGCTGTCGAGGCGCGCGTCCGTGGCGGGTTCGATGGTCGCTTCATCCATGGGCACGGCGCCCGCGTGGTCTGTCACGGCGTGCGCCAGCACCAGAGTATCCGTCATGCGCTGAGAATCCGTCATGTCGCGGCGCCGACCGGTCCCGAGACGGTGCCCGCGGGCGCCGAGGCCGAGCGGCTCAGGGTTCGGAGAGAGACGCGACCTCGCCGAGGACGCGAGGATCCGCGAGGATCCGGAAGTGCCCGCCTGTGTCGAGCCGGACGTTCCGGCGCGCACCCGGCAGTTCGCTGCCCTCGGGGATATGCGGATCGAAGGTGGCGTACACCGATACGATCCGTTCGTTCACGTCCTGATGCCGAGCGAGCTCCACGATCGAGGGATGCGAGGGGGCGAAGGCCCACAGGGACGGGACAGGGAGTATCCGTGCGTACCGGGAACCGCCGAAGGGAGTCGCGACCGCCAACATGGCGCGTACTCGAGTCCCCGCCGGGCCGGCCATCGCGAGCTTCCCCGCGAGTCCGCCCTTGCTGTGCGCGACGAGCAGCACGTCGGACAGGTCCGCGCGCTCGAGGAAGGCCGTCACGACCCGCGCTGCATCCCGCACGGGACGCTGATTGCGTCTCAGGGCATCGACCACGTAGATCGGATGGCCGCGATCATGCAGGGCCGTGATCAGCGGTTGCATGAAGCGCCATGTCTCGTAGACCCCGGGAAGGATGACGATCGGAGCAGCATGGCCCCCGGCGAACGAAGACGGATCGCGGCGGTCGAAGGCCGAGCGCACCTGCCAGTAGGCGGCATAGGCGTAGTCCGCGATCCACCAGCGGGCCCGTCTCACGAGATCGATGATGTCCCCTCCCCTGGTGGCCGCGCCGCATCCGTCACGCCAGACGATACCAACCGCCAGGACTCCCCGGCGACGGATACGACGAAGGGGCGGAACCGTGGCTCCGCCCCTTCGCCTCTTGCCTGGATCAGACCGTGGCTTCCTTGTAGATCGGAGCCGCGCCGTTCACGGCGTCTCCGACCTTGTGCACGCGGATGTCGTTGGTCGAGCCGACGATTCCGGGAGGGGAACCGGAGATCACGACGACCTTGTCACCCTCGACGGCGAGTCCGCTGCTGAGCAGATAGTCGTCGACCTGCAGATACATCAGGTCCGTGTGCTGGACCATGTCGACGAGCTTCGAGCGGATGCCCCAGGTGAGCGCCATGCGACGGCGGATGCTCGGCTCGGGTGTGAACGCGATCATCGGGATACGCGAGCGCAGACGCGAGAGACGACGCGCCGAGTCACCGGACTGGGTGAACACGCAGAGGAACTTCGCGTCGACGAACTCGGCCACCTCGAGAGCGGCGAGAGTGATCGCACCACCCTGCGTGCGCGGCTTGTTCGTCAGCGGGGCGATGCGCTCGAGTCCGTGCTCTTCGGTGGACTCGATGATGCGAGCCATCGTCTCGACGACGACGACCGGGTAGTCACCCACGCTGGTCTCGCCCGAGAGCATCACGGCATCCGCGCCGTCGAGCACGGCGTTGGCGACGTCGGAGGTCTCGGCGCGCGTCGGCACCGGGCTGTTGATCATCGACTCGAGCATCTGAGTGGCGACGATGACGGGCTTCGCGTTGCGGCGTGCCAGTTCGACAGCGCGCTTCTGGACGATCGGCACGGCCTCCAGAGGCAGCTCGACCCCGAGGTCGCCACGGGCGACCATGATCGCGTCGAACGCGTCGACGATCTCCTCGAGAGCGTCGACGGCCTGCGGCTTCTCGACCTTGGCGATGACGGGGACCTTGACGCCCTCCTCTGCCATGATCTCGTGCACGCGGCTGACGTCTTCGGCGTTGCGGACGAACGACAGGGCGATGAGGTCGGCGCCGATGCGCAGGCCCCAACGGAGGTCGTCCTCGTCCTTCTCGCTGAGCGCGGGGACGTTGACGGCGACGCCGGGCAGGTTGATGCCCTTGTTGTTCGAGACGGCGCCCGCGACGATCACGCGCGTCGTGACGGTGACTCCGTCGGTCTCGACGACCTCGACGCGGACCTTGCCGTCGTCGATAAGCAGGAAGTCGCCCGGCTTGACGTCGTTGGGCAGGCCCTTGAACGTCGTGCCCGAGATCTCCTTGTTGCCGATGATGTCTTCGGTCGTGATCTTGAAGATGTCGCCTTCGGCGAGCTCGTAGGGACCGTTCTCGAACTTGCCGAGACGGATCTTCGGCCCCTGAAGGTCGACGAGGATGGCGACGGCGCGGCCCGCATCGTCGGCAGCGCGACGGACGTTGGCGTAGTTGTTCTCGTGCACGGAGTAGTCACCGTGGCTGAGGTTCAGACGGGCGACGTCCACTCCGGCGTCGATGAGTGCACGCACGGTCTCGTACGTGGAGGTGGCGGGGCCCAGGGTGGCGACGATTTTCGCGCGTCTCAAAGATTGCTCCAGGGTAGTGGGGGATGGAAATCAGGCGACGGTGCCGCCGCTCAGCCTACGCGGGCTGGAGACCGATAGCGACTTCATGTGGTCGCACCGGCTCGGGCAGCACGGTGGTCCCCATGAGGAATCGGTCGACGTTCGCCGCAGCCGCGCGGCCCTCGGCGATCGCCCAGACGATCAGCGACTGTCCGCGACCGGCATCGCCGGCGACGAAGACGCCGGGAACCGTGGACTCGTAGCTGTCATCACGTCGGAAGGCACCGCGGTCTGTCACCTGCGGGAGGGTGTCCTCGGAGTAGCCGTCCTGCTCCGGACCGGTGAAGCCCATCGCGATCAGTACCAGATCTGCGGGGATCTCGCGCTCCGTCCCGCTCTTGGGAACCCGGCGGCCGTCGATGAACTCGGTCTCGGCGACGCGGAGCGCGCGCACCTCGCCGACATCGTTCGAGAGGAATTCGACGGTCGAGGCGAGGAAGACCCGCTCGCCGCCCTCTTCATGTGCCGAGGAGATCTCGAACAGCGTCGGCATCATCGGCCAGGGCTGGTGGCCCGGCCGCTCGGTGCCTGGCTGCTTGCCGATCGCGAGGTTCGTCACGCTGATCGCGCCCTGACGGTGTGCGGTGCCGATGCAGTCCGCACCGGTGTCACCGCCGCCGATCACGATGACGTGCTTGCCCTCGGCGGTGATCTGCTCCGGCACCTTGTCACCGGCGACCGCATGGTTCGACTCGACCAGGTACTCCATCGCGAAGTGCACTCCGTCGAGGTCGCGACCAGGGATAGACAGGTCGCGCGGAACCGTGGATCCGGTGGCGATCACGATGGCGTCGTAGCGGGCGCGCAGGTCGGCCCACGAGATGTCCTTGCCGATCTCTACTCCGGCGCGGAAGCGTGTTCCCTCTTCCTGCATCTGGCGAAGGCGCGACTCGAGCTGCCCCTTCTCCATCTTGAAGTCGGGGATCCCGTAACGCAGCAGGCCGCCGATGCGGTCGTCGCGCTCGAACACCGCGACCGTGTGACCGGCGCGCGTGAGCTGCTGAGCAGCGGCGAGACCGGCAGGGCCGGACCCGACGACCGCGACGGTCTTGCCCGTCAGGCGGGCCGGTGGCTGCGGTTCGACCCAGCCCTTGGCGAACGCCTCGTCGATGATCGAGACCTCGATCTGCTTGATCGTGACAGGAGGCTGGTTGATGCCGAGCACGCAGGAGCTCTCGCACGGGGCCGGGCACAGGCGACCGGTGAACTCCGGGAAGTTGTTGGTCGCGTGCAGGCGATCGATCGCCGCACGGCCCTCGCCGCGCCAGGTCAGGTCGTTCCACTCGGGGATCAGGTTGCCCAGCGGGCAGCCCTGATGGCAGAACGGCACGCCGCAGTCCATGCAGCGACCTGCCTGCCGCTTCAGGACGGCCTGGTCGCCGGGCTCGTAGACCTCTTTCCAGTCCATGATGCGCACGGGCACAGGGCGACGCGGGGGAAGCTCACGTTCTGTGACCTTCAGAAAACCTTTGGGATCAGCCACCGGTCACCTCCAGGATGCGGTTCCAGACGATGTCGCCGTCGGGGTCGATGCCCTCGGCGACTGCTTCTTCGCGCATGCTGCGGACTGCCGCGTAGTCGCGAGGAAGCACCTTCGTGAACTGGCCTGCGGTCTCATCGAACCGGGCCAGGATGTCGGAGCCGAGCGGCGAGGCCGTGCGCTCCACGTGTGCCACGATCAGGCTCCGCAGCACTTCGAGGTCGGCTCGGTCGAGCGGTTCGAGCCGGAGCTCGCCGCTGCCGAGCGACTGGGCGTTGATCTTGCCGCTGTCGAGCGAGTGGATGTAGGCCACTCCCCCGGACATGCCGGCGCCGAGGTTGCGACCCGTCGAGCCGAGGATCACCGCGACGCCGCCCGTCATGTACTCGAGCGCGTGGTCGCCCACTCCCTCGACGACGGCGGTCGCGCCGGAGTTGCGCACGAGGAATCGCTCGCCGACCACGCCGGAGAGATACATGGTCCCGGACGTCGCGCCGTAGCCGATCACGTTGCCGGCGATCACGTTCTCGTGCGGAGCGATGGCAGCCCCGCGAGCGGGACGGATCGAGATGTCACCGCCCGAGAGCCCCTTGCCGACGTAGTCGTTCGCGTCGCCCTCGAGTCGAAGCACGATTCCAGAAGGCAGGAAAGCGCCGAGCGACTGACCGGCGGTGCCGTGCAGCGTGACGTCGATGGTGCCGCTGGGAAGCCCCGCGGCGCCGTGTCGGGAGGTGACCTGGTGACCCAGCATCGTCCCGACGGCGCGTTCGGTGTTCGCGATCGGCAGCTCGACCACCACCGGTTCGCCGTTGAGGAGCGCCGGCTTGGCGATGTCGATGAGCTGCACGTCGAAGTGCTTCTCGAGCTCGTGATCCTGCGTGCGGCGGCTGCGACGCGGCTCGCTCGCCGGGAATGCCGGCCCCTCGAGCACGGGGCTCAGGTCGAGGCCCTCCGCCTTCCAGTGCTGGAGTGCGGCGTTCGCCTCGATCAGCTCGGTGCGGCCGACGATCTCATCGATCGAGCGGTAGCCGAGCTCGGCCAGGATCTCGCGCACCTCTTCGGCGATGAACTCCATGAAGTTCACGACGAACTCCGGCTTGCCGGTGAAGCGCTCGCGCAGCACGGGGTTCTGCGTCGCGACGCCCACCGGGCAGGTGTCGAGGTGGCAGACGCGCATCATGATGCAGCCGCTGACGACGAGCGGAGCCGTCGCGAACCCGAACTCCTCCGCGCCCAGCAGAGCGCCGATGATGACATCGCGTCCCGTCTTGAGCTGGCCGTCGACCTGCACGACCACGCGATCGCGCATGCCGTTGAGCATCAGCGTCTGCTGGGTCTCGGCGAGGCCGAGCTCCCACGGCGTTCCCGCGTGCTTGAGCGAGTTCATCGGGCTCGCACCCGTGCCGCCGTCGTGACCTGAGACCAGGATGACGTCGCTCAGAGCCTTCGCGACACCCGCCGAGACCGCGCCGATGCCCGACTGGCTGACGAGCTTCGTGTGGATCCGCGCCTCGGGGTTGGCCCGCTTCAGGTCGAAGATGAGCTGCTTCAGGTCTTCGATCGAATAGATGTCGTGGTGCGGTGGGGGCGAGATGAGTCCCACACCGGGTGTTCCGCCGCGCGTGCGCGCGACCCACGGATACACCTTCTGCGGAGGCAGCTGACCGCCCTCGCCGGGCTTCGCGCCCTGGGCGAGCTTGATCTGGATGTCGTCGGCCTCGGTGAGGTACAGGCTGGTGACACCGAAGCGTCCCGAGGCGACCTGCTTGATCGCGCTGCGGCGCTCGGGATCGAGCAGACGGTCGGCATCCTCCCCGCCCTCACCCGTGTTGGACTTGCCGCCGAGCCTGTTCATGGCGATCGCGAGAGTCTCGTGGGCCTCTTTCGAGATCGATCCGTAGCTCATCGCGCCGGTCGAGAACCGCTTGACGATCGCCGAGACCGGCTCGACCTCGTCGAGCGGCACCGGCTTGCGCGTACCGGTCCGCAGCGAGAACAGACCGCGCAGAGTCTTGAGCTCCGCCGCCTGATCGTCGACCATCCTGGTGTACTCGCGGAAGATGTCGTAGCGGCGCTCGCGTGTGGCGTGCTGCAGCTTGAACACCGTCTCCGGGTTGAAGAGGTGCGGGGAACCGTCGCGACGCCACTGGTACTCGCCACCGGTCCAGAGGCGCTCGTGAGCGCGAGCAGCCTCATCCTCCGGGTAGGCGTAGTCGTGACGAGCCTGATTCTCGATGAAGATCTCTTGGATCCCGATGCCGCCGAGCTTCGACTCGGTGCGCGTGAAGTACTTGTCGATGAACTCCTCGCTCAGACCGACGGCCTCGAAGACCTGTGCGCCGGCGTACGACGAGACGGTCGAGATGCCCATCTTCGACATGATCTTCAGCACGCCCTTGCCGAGCGCGTAGATCAGGTTGCGGACGGCCTTCTCGGGGCTGATGCCGGTGATGTAGCCGGTGCGCACCAGGTGCTCCACGGTCTCCATCGCGAGGTACGGGTTCACGGCCGACGCGCCGTATCCGATCAGCGTCGCGACGTGATGCACCTCGCGGACGTCACCCGCCTCCACGATCAGACCGACCTTCATGCGGTTCTCACGACGGATCAGGTGGTGATGGATGGCCGAGACCATGAGGAGCGAAGGGATCGGGGTCAGATCCTTGTTCGAGTCGCGATCCGACAGGATGATGAACTCGGCACCGCTCTCGATGGCCTCATCGACCTCGTCGCACATCTCGGTCAGACGCTTCTCGAGCGTGTTAGAGCCGGCGTCGAAGTGGTACAGGCCCCTGATCGTCACGCTGGAGCGATCGGGAAGAGCCTTGTCGATGTGACGGATCTTCGCGAGCTCGTCGTTGTCGATCACCGGGAAGTCGAGCGACACCGTGCGGGTGTGGTCGGGACCCCAGGTGAGCAGATTGCTCTCGGGGCCGAGACCGAGCTTCAGACTCGTCACGACCTCTTCGCGGATCGAGTCGAGCGGCGGGTTGGTCACCTGCGCGAACTGCTGAGTGAAGTAGTCGAAGAGCAGGCGGGGACGCTTGCTGAGGACCGCGATCGGAGTGTCGGATCCCATCGCGCCGAGAGGCTCGACACCGTTCTGGCCCATCGGGGTCAGCAGGATGCGCACCTCCTCCTCCGTGTAGCCGAAGGTGCGTTGACGGCGGGTGATCGATGCGGGCGGGTGCACGATGTGCTCACGCTCGGGGAGGTCCGCGAGCCGCACGGAACCGGCATCCAGCCATTCCTGCCACGGGTGCATGGTCGCGAGATCGTGCTTGATCTCCTCGTCTTCGATGATGCGTCGCTGCGACGTGTCGACGAGGAACATCTTGCCGGGCTGCAGGCGTCCGCGACGCTTGATCCGCTCGGGTTCGAAGGTGAGCACACCGGTCTCCGAGCCGATGACGATGAGGCCGTCGGTCGTCTCGGTCCAGCGCCCGGGGCGGAGCCCGTTGCGGTCGAGGGTCGCGCCGACGACGGTGCCGTCGGTGAAGATGAGCGCCGCGGGGCCGTCCCAGGGCTCCATCTGGTTCGAGTGGTACTCGTAGAACGAACGAAGCTCCGGAGAGATGTCGGACTGCTTCTCGTATGCCTCGGGGACCATCATCATGATGGCGTGCGGCAGGCTGCGACCGGTGAGGGTGAGCAGCTCGAGCACCTCGTCGAACGACGCGGAGTCGCTGGCACCGTCGGTGCAGATCGGCAGCAGCGGCGCGACGTCGCCCAGCAGCTCGGATTCGAGCTGCGACTGGCGAGCCCGCATCCAGTTGCGGTTGCCGCCGACCGTGTTGATCTCGCCGTTGTGCGCGAGCATGCGCAACGGCTGAGCGAGCGGCCAGGAGGGGAACGTGTTCGTGGAGTAGCGGGAGTGCACGACCGCGAGCTCGGACATGAAGCGCTCGTCCTGCAGGTCGGGGTAGAACGGCTCGAGCTGCAGCGTCGTGACCATGCCCTTGTAGCCGAGAGTGCGGGCGGACAGCGTCACGAAGTAGGCGCCGAGCTCGTGACCGGCGCGCTTGCGCAGTCGGTATGCGACGCGGTCGAGGGCGATGCCGGTGAGCGGGGCGTCCGAGTGCGTCGCTCCCCCGGCGCTCACGAAGAGCTGCTCGAAGGCGGGACGCGCCTCGTCGGCGAGCTTTCCGAGGTTGTCGTTGACCGTCGGAACCTCGCGCCAGCCGAGGACGCGGAGTCCCTCCGAGCGGGCGATCTTCTCGATGCCGGCCTTCTGCTGGCGGCGCTCGCTGGAATCGCGCGGCAGGAATGCCAGGCCCGCGGCGTACTCGCCGACCGGGGGCAGTTCGAAGTCGGTGACGGCGCGCAGGAACGCGTCCGGCATCTGCGTAAGGATGCCCGCGCCGTCTCCGGTGCCGGCATCCGAGCCGATCGCCCCGCGGTGCTCCAGGTTGCGCAGCGCTTCGAGCGCGAGCGCGATGATGTCGTGGCCCGCCTCGCCGCGGAGGGTCGCGACCATGGCGAGGCCGCAGGCGTCCTTCTCGAACGCCGGGTTGTACATGCCCTGCTTCGGGGGGTAAGCGCCGGAAGCGCCGTAGGGAGGCTGAAAATACACCAGTACCGTCCTCAGATCTTCGGATGACCCGGGGGCGTCATTGGCCGGGTGGATGCGATGGGGTCCGCACGGACCGGTGGGCTATCGAGCGCCTTCCGAGTCCGTGGGAGCGGTGCTTGTGGCGCTGGCTCCTGCGGCGACTTCTTCGGACGGAGGCTCACTCACGTCCACGAAATCGGAGGGATTGTTCTGCGATTCTACATCAGCGTCGAGGTCCTTCCGGCCGCGGCCGGGCTGGTACGGCGACGGCTCGAGACCGGGGTGGCGGCGAGACTGGACGATGAGGATCGCGATGCCCACGATGATGCCGATGATGGCGGCCCACACGTTGCTGCGGAGACCCAGGATGATCTCGCTCGGATCGATGCGGATCGACTCCCAGACCACACGTCCGGCGCTGTACCAGATGAGGTAGATGGCGAAGAGCTTTCCCCACTGGAACGCGGTCGCCTTGCGGCTCAGCCAGAGCAGCACGATCACGCCGAGACCGTTCCAGATCACCTCGTACAGGAACGTGGGGTGGAAGAGCGTGCCCTCGGGAAGGCCGGGAGGGAACGCGGAGTTGTCGGAGGGGATCTCGAGGCCCCACGGCAGGTCGGTGGGCAGACCGTAGAGCTCGTTGTTGAACCAGTTGCCGAAACGGCCCATGGCCTGTGCGAGCAGGAGCCCGGGTGCCAGTGCGTCGGCGAAGGTCCAGAAGCGGATGCCGGTCCACCGGCATCCGAGGTACGCGCCCACTGCGCCGCCGATGAGGGCGCCGAAGATGGCGATGCCGCCCTCCCAGATGGCCCAGACGGATCCGGGTTCGAAGGGATTCCAGGTGTTCCTGCCCTCGCCGAAGTAGAAGTTCGGGTGGGTCAGGACGTGGAAGATGCGCGCGCCGATGATGGCCAGCGGAACGGCGAGGATCGAGATGTCGATCACGACCCACGGCTCTGCACCGCGCTTGGTGAGGCGGTGGTTGGTGAGCAGTACCGCCGCGATGATGCCGGCGATGATGCAGAGCGCGTAGAAGTGGATCCGGAGCGGGCCGAGGTCGATGTAGGAGACCGTGGGGCTCGGGATGCTGGCGAGCACGCCGCTGAAGGTGCTGTGGAGCGCGAGGGACATGAGTGCGATTCTAGTTCTCGTGTACGGGGCGTGCCGACGACGTGCCGACCGCCAGGTTTCGGGTGACCTCTGCGAGGGCGGGGATGCCGCCGTCGCGGAGGGCGCGGACGAGTGCGGTGCCGACGATGGCGCCGTCCGCGTATTCGGAGACTCCGGCGATCTGCTCGGCGGTCGAGATGCCGATCCCGACGCAGGCGCGGATGTCGCCGTGCTCGCGAAGGCGTCCGACCAGGGTGCGCGCAGCGCGGTCGAGCTCGGTGCGCTCACCGGTGATGCCCATGGTCGAGACGGTGTAGACGAAGCCGGTGGACGACTTCACGACGAGGTCGAGGCGCTCGTCGGTCGAGGTGGGCGCGGCGAGGAAGACGCGGTCGAGGCCCGTGCGCTTGCTCGCTGCGATCCACTCCCCTGCCACGTCAGGGGTGATGTCGGGCGTGATCAGGCCCGCTCCCCCCGCGGCCAGCAGGTCGTCCGCATAGCGATCGACGCCGTACTGGAACACCGGATTCCAGTACGTCATGACCAGGACGGGCACATCGGTGGCGTCGGTGATCGCGCGCACGGCCGTGAAGAGGTCCTTCATCTTGAAGCCGTTCGCGAGAGCCGCGGTGGTCGCCTCCTGGATCACGGCGCCGTCCATCACCGGGTCGCTGTAGGGCGGTCCGAGCTCGATGATGTCGACGCCGTTCTCGGCGAGGGCGATGGCGGCGCGGATGCTCGTCTCGAGGTCGGGGTAGCCGACGGGGAGGTATCCGACGAAGGCGCTGCGGCCCGCGTCATGGGCGGCGGCGATCGCCTGTTCGACGCGGCTCACAGCTCCGGCTCCCCCTTCGACGCGGCTGCTTCGGCGTCGCTCTCGTCGGCGACATCGTGCGCGAGCGCCTCGGCGTCGTAGAGGTCGAAGTAGCGGGCTGCGGTGTCCATGTCCTTGTCGCCGCGACCCGACAGGCAGATCGCGAGCACGGCGTCCGGACCCATCTCACGTCCGAGGCGCAGGGCGCCCGCGAGGGCGTGGGCGGACTCGATGGCGGGGATGATGCCTTCGGTGCGGCTCAGCAGGCGCAGCGCCTGCATGGCCTCGTCGTCGGTCGCCGGGATGTACTCGGCGCGACCGATGTCGGCGAGCCAGGAGTGCTCCGGGCCCACGCCCGGGTAGTCGAGACCTGCGGAGATCGAGTGCGACTCGACCGTCTGGCCGTCTTCGTCCTGGAGGACGTAGGTCTTCGCGCCGTGCAGGATGCCGGGACGCCCACGCTCGATGGAGGCCGCGTGGCGAGGTGTGTCGACGCCGTCGCCGGCCGCCTCGACTCCGTAGAGCTTCACGCCGGCGTCGTCGAGGAACGCATCGAACATTCCGATCGCGTTCGAGCCGCCTCCGACGCACGCGATGACCGCGTCAGGCAGTCGGCCGACCTCGTCGAGCAGCTGCTGGCGAGCCTCTTCGCCGATGATCTTCTGGAAGTCCCGAACCATCGCGGGGAACGGGTGCGGCCCCGCCGCGGTGCCGAAGATGTAGTTGGTCGTCTCGACGCTCGCCACCCAGTCGCGGTACGCGTCGTTGATCGCGTCCTTCAGCGTGCGCGATCCGGAGGTGACCGCGATCACCTCGGCGCCGAGCAGTCGCATCCGCGCGACGTTGAGCGCCTGGCGCTCGGTGTCGACCTCGCCCATGTAGATGGTGCAGTCGAGGCCGAAGAGAGCGGCAGCGGTAGCCGTGGCGACGCCGTGCTGGCCTGCCCCCGTCTCGGCGATCACGCGGGTCTTGCCGAGGCGCTTCGTCAGCAGCGCCTGCCCCAGCACGTTGTTGATCTTGTGCGAGCCGGTGTGGTTGAGGTCCTCGCGCTTGAGGAACACTCGCGCTCCGCCGGCGTGCTCGGCGAACCGGGCGACCTCGGTGAGCGGCGACGGGCGCCCGGCGTAGGAGCTGAGCAGAGACGCCAGCTCGTCGCGGAAGACCGGATCGACGATCGCGTCGGCGTATGCCGCCGAGAGCTCGTCGATCGCGGCGATCAGCGACTCGGGCATGTAGCGTCCGCCGTAGTCGCCGAACAGTGGACCGTGCTGGTCTCGCAGGCTCATCACGCCTCCAGGAAGCTCTTGAGTGTGGCGACCGGGTCGCCCGTGACGAGCGCCTCCCCGATCAGGACGACGTCAGCGCCCGCTGAGCGGTAGTGCCTGACGTCTTCAGGTGTGAGGACCGCGGATTCCGCGATCTTGACCGCGGTCTCAGGGATCCGGTCGACGAGACGGCCGAAGAGATCGCGGTCGAGCTCGAGGGTCTTCAGGTCGCGCGCATTGACGCCGATCAGCGATGCCCCGAGATCGATCGCGACCTCGAGCTCGTCGGCCGAGTGCGTCTCGACGAGCGGCGTCATGCCGAGCTCGGTGATGAAGCCGAAGAGCTCACGGAGCACATGCGGCTCGAGCCCCGCGACGATCAGCAGCACGAGATCGGCACCGGCGGCTCGTGCTTCGAGGACCTGATATCGATTCGCGATGAAGTCCTTGCGCAGCACGGGAAGGGACACGCGCGCGGTGACGGCTTCGAGATCGGCGAGGCTGCCGCCGAACCGGCGTTCCTCGGTCAGGACGCTGATCGCCGACGCGCCGCCCGTCTCGTACAGCGACGCCTGGAAAGCGGGATCCGGGATCTCGGCCAGGGCGCCACGCGACGGGCTCGCGCGCTTCACCTCGGCGATGATCTTCACGCGCTCGGCGGGAGCGAGGAACGCCAGGGCGTCCTTGGCGGCGGGGCGTGCGAGAGCATCGCGTTCCACCTCGGCCAGTGGCCTGGTGAGAGCGCGACGCTCAGCGTCTGCGACTGCGCCGGCCGTGAGGTCGGCGAGCACCATTAGTGCGCCTTCGGCGAGTACTTGGGGCCCTTCACGCCGTAGCCGGCCCTCGCGAGCAGCCAGCCCACGAGCGCGCCGATCGGGATGATGGCCGCGCCGACCCAGATCAGGGCGACCCAGACGGGGCTGAACTCGGCGAGGCAGAACGCCAGCGTGCCGATCGTGAAGCCGGCGAGCATGATGATGACGCCCGTCCATGCGGCAGGCGAGTGTCCGTGGCCGGGGTCAGCGATCGGGTTGGTCATGGTCTCCTCCGGGGGACGACGTGCTGGTTCGGGTCAAGTCTATCGGGGTCATCGCGTCGGGTCGGTTCCGCGAGACAGGTCGTCCCACGAATCGATCGCGTCCACGGGGCCGGCGGTCGCGTCCACATGTGCGGCATCGGTGCGGTAGCGGCGGCCGCCGCGCTTCCAGCGGCGCCACGTGACGAGCACGACGAGGGATGCCGCGAGCAGGATGACCCAGCCGATGAGCGTCATGACGGGCCAGGCGGAGAGCTCGATGCCGGCGACCACGTCCGTGATCGCCGAGCTCCCGGCGAGACCGGTCGTCTCGGTGACGGTGGGGCCCACGGCGCTCAGCGGCTCGGTCAGCACCAACTGGAGCGTCGTCCACCCGAGGAAGAGCGCGGCAGCGGTGGCGAGCACGCCGAAGATCAGCCGGAGCACGGGACCGACGATCGAGAGCGCGATGCCGAGCGCCAGCACGGCGAGGCTGAGAGGCGCGAGCAAGGGCAGCGCGGACGCCCCCGGCACGAGGATCGCCTCTCCCGCATCGGTGCGCGCGACGGTCAGCCAGGTCTGCGTCGACGAGATGATGCCGATCGCACCGGAGAGGAGGAACCCCGAGACGGCGATCGACCGGCCTCTGCGTGCGAGCGTCATTCTGCGGAGCCCCCCTCGACGGCCTGCAGGTCGGTCGTGTCGAAGCAGGTGCGCGTGCCCGTGTGACAGGCCGGTCCCGTCTGGTCGACACGAAGCAGGATCGCATCGCCGTCGCAGTCGAGCCGCGCCTCGTGCACCACCTGGATGTTGCCCGAGGTGTCGCCCTTGCGCCAGTACTCCCGGCGGGATCGAGACCAGTAGACCGCACGTCCGGTGGTGAGAGTACGTCGCAGCGCCTCGGCATCCACCCAGGCGAGCATCAGGACCTCTGCAGTGTCCCACTGCTGCACGATCACCGGTGCGAGACCGTCGTCATTGAAGGCGACCTGCGCGATGCGCTCTTCGACGTCGCTCATCGGACGAGCACTCCTTCCGCACGCAGTGCATCCTTCACGTCGCCGACCGTGAGCGCGCCGGTGTGGAACACGCTGGCTGCCAGAACCGCATCCGCCCCGGCCTTGATCGCCGGAGCGAAGTCTGCGGCCTTGCCTGCTCCGCCCGACGCGATCACGGGCACCGAGGCGGCCTCGCGCATCAGCTTCACCAGCTCGAGATCGAAGCCGTCTCGCGTGCCGTCGGCATCGATCGAGTTGACGAGCAGCTCGCCCGCGCCGCGTTCAGCGGCCTCTCGCGCCCAGTCGAGTGCGTCGAGGGTGGTCTGCGTGCGTCCGCCGTGGGTGGTGACCACGAAGCCGGATGCGGTCGTGTCGGCCCGCTTGACATCGAGCGACAGCACGAGCACCTGCGCCCCGAAGCGGTCGGCGATCTCGCCGATCAGCTCGGGGCGCGCGATCGCAGCGGAGTTCACACCGACCTTGTCGGCTCCGACGGACAGCAGGCGGGACACGTCGTCGACGCTGCGGACTCCCCCGCCGACCGTCAGCGGCACGAACACCTGCTCGGCGGTGCGCTGGACGACGTCGTAGGTCGTCGCGCGTGCATCGACCGTCGCGGTCACGTCGAGGAAGGTGATCTCATCGGCGCCCTGCGCCGCGTAGTGGCGGGCAAGTTCGACCGGGTCGCCCATGTCGCGCAGGTTCTCGAAGTTGACTCCCTTGACGACGCGGCCGGCGGCGACGTCGAGGCAGGGGATGACGCGACTCGCGAGCGCCATCAGAGCCTCGCGTTGTGGATCGCCGTGACGAGGATCGCTCGGGCACCGAGAGCGTAGAGCGCATCCATCACGGGGTTGACCCGCGCGCGGGCCACCATGACCCGCACCGCGACCCACTCGGGGTCGCGCAGGGGCGAGACGGTGGGAGACTCGATGCCGCCGGCGATCTTCACGGCGTCGTCGAGCAGAGCGAGCGGCAGGTCGTAATCGATCATCACGAACCGGCGGGCCACCATGACGCCGCGGAGACGGCGGAGAAGCGTCTCGGATCCCTCGGCATCCTGCGGACCGGCGATCAGCACGGCCTCGGACTGCAGGATCACGGGACCGAAGACGTCGAGCCCCGCTTGACGCAGTGTCGTGCCCGTCTCGACGACGTCAGCCACGGCGTCGGCCACACCGAGGCGCACGGCGGACTCCACCGCACCGTCGAGCGGCACGAGGTCGACCGCGATTCCGCGCTCATCGAGGAACGCGTCGACGAGACCCGGATACGACGTCGCGATGCGCAGACCGTCGAGCTCGGACACCTCGGTGTAGCGCCCCGAGGGCGCGGCGAAGCGGAAGGTCGAGCCGGCGAAGCCGAGCGCCTCGATCTCGCGCGCGCCGGGCATGCGGGCGTCGAGAAGCAGGTCGCGACCCGTGATGCCGACATCGATGGCGCCGGAGCCGACGTACGTCGCGATGTCCTTCGGACGGAGGTAGAAGAACTCGACGTCGTTGTCGCTGTCGACGACGTGGAGCGTCTTGGGGTCACGGCGACCGGCGTAGCCGGCCTCCGCAAGCATGTCGGCGGCCGTCTCGGAGAGAGAGCCCTTGTTGGGAACAGCAATGCGCAGCATGGGATGCCTTCAGATCGAAGCGAGTGGGGCGGAGCGCTTCACAGATGTCGGTAGACGTCCTGCAGGCTCAGGCCCTTCGCGAGCATCATCACCTGCACGTGGTACAGCAGCTGCGAGATCTCCTCTGCAGCGGCCTCGTCGGACTCGTACTCGGACGCCATCCAGACCTCGGCAGCCTCCTCGACGATCTTCTTGCCGATCGTGTGCACGCCGCCGTCGAGCTCTGCAACCGTGCCTGATCCCTCGGGGCGGGTCTCGGCCTTGACGCTGAGCTCGGCGAACAGCTCGTCGAAAGTCTTCACGATTCCAGGCTAGCGGCTCTGGCGCGGTCTCTGAGCCGGGTGACGGCCGCCTCGACGTCGTCGGCGCCGTAGACCGCGGATCCTGCGACGAAGGTGTCTGCGCCGGCGGCGGCCGCCGCCTCGATCGTCGCATCGGAGATCCCGCCGTCGACCTGCAGCCAGACGTTCGACCCTCGCCGCTTCGCCTCGTCGGCGAGAGCGCGCAGCTTCGGCATCGTCTCGGGCATGAATCCCTGCCCGCCGAACCCTGGTTCGACGGTCATCACGAGGATCTGGTCGAACTCCTCGAGCACGCTGTAGAGACCGTCCGCGGGGGTGTCCGGCTTGATCGCCACTCCGGCCCTCGCCCCGATGCTGCGCAGAGTGCGGGCCAGCGAGATCGGATCGGCGGCGGCCTCGAGGTGGAACGTGACGCTCGCGGCACCGAGCTCCGCATACGCGGGAGCCCACCGCTCGGGGTCGGTGATCATCAGGTGCACGTCGAGCGGGATCGGGCTGGTCGCCTGGATCCGCTCGACCATCTGCGGCCCGAACGTGAGGTTCGGGACGAAGTGGTTGTCCATGACGTCGACATGCGCGAAGTCGGCAGTGGCGATCTTGGCGAGATCACGCTGCATGTTCACGAAGTCGGCGGCCAGGATGCTGGGGTTGATGCGCGGTGCGCGGGGCAGGTCCACTCTCTAGTCTCCTTGCTCGGCGCTGGCGTCGCGCTGATCGGTGTCGGCTCGTCGGAGGAGCGTGAGGAACATCGCATCGGTCCCGTGCCGGTGTGGCCACAGCTGGACCCGCCCGGTGCCGTCGCTGCCGAGATCGATCGGTGAGGTCACGACACCCTCGAGGACCGCACGCGCATCGAGCTCGGTGATGTCGGTGCGGCCACGGAGCACCTCCTGGACGACGCCCGTCGTCTCGGCGAGATGCGGCGAGCAGGTCGCGTACGCGACGATGCCGCCGGGCGCCAGCGCGTCGAGGGCCGCCGAGAGCAGTTCGACCTGCAGCGGCACCAGCTCGGCGACATCACCGGGGGTCTTGCGCCATCTCGCCTCGGGCCGCCGCCGCAGAGCCCCGAGTCCCGTGCACGGCGCATCGACGAGGATGCGATCGAACTGGCCCGCGTGGGAGGTGCCGAACGTGCGGCCGTCCTCTTCATGAACCACGACATCGGCGGGCACGGTGCGCAGGGCGTTGCGGACGAGTCGCGCACGGGTGGGCACCACCTCGTTCGCCTCCAGCGACACATCGTGCTGTCGCGCGACCGCCGCGAGCAGCGCCGTCTTGCCGCCGGGGCCTGCGCACAGGTCGAGCCAGCGTTCGCCGGAACGGATCGGCGCAGCTTCGGCGAGAGCCAGTGCGACGAGCTGCGACCCTTCATCCTGCACACGCACCGTGCCGCCCGAGGAGGCGATCACGTGGTGCGGGTCGCCGCCCGGAGATCCGTAGGCCGTCGGCGCATACGGTCGACGTGGCTCCCCGGGCTCGGCGAGGCCGGGCAGAGCGACGAGAGTGACCTCCGGCGAGGCGTTGTCGGCGTCGAGGAGGTCGTCGAGCTCCTCGACGCGACCTTCAGCGGCCAACGCGCGACGCAGGGCACGGATGATCCAGACGGGGTGAGCGGAGCGCAGCGCCAGCCGTTCGTCGTCCGACCGCGCGGAGGACTCGATGCGCTGCTCCCACTCCCCCGGCGTCTCGCGGGAGATTCGCCTCAGCACGGCGTTCGCGAAGCTGGATGCACCGCGGCCCTGGGTGGCGGCGACGATGTTCACCGACTCGTTGACGGCCGCGTGCGACGCGACGCGGGTCGCGAGCAGCTGATGGGTCGCGAGTCTCAGCGCGTCGAGCACACCGGCGTCGATCTGCTCGACAGGCCTGTCGGCGGCCGCGGCGATGATCGCGTCATACGTTCCGCGGCGTCGCAGTGTGCCGTAGGCGAGTTCTGTGGCGAGAGCGGCGTCCTGTGGAGTGAGTCCTGCGTCCGCGATCGCGGCCGGAAGGATCAGGTTCGCGTAGGCATCCGATTCCGACACCGCCCGCAGCACGTCGTAGGCCACGCGCCGCGCAGGCTGCACCGTGCGCTGCGCGCCGCGGGACTGTCCGTCGCGCTTCCCGCCCCGAGCCTGGCCGTCACGTGGACGCTGATCGCGCGGCGTGCTCGGTCCCGAACGGGATCCGCGGCCGGACTCGCCGCGACGCGGCTCGCGACGTGCGCCGTCGTCCTGCCGCCCGCTCATGCGCCGGCTCGCAGGTTCTCGGTGTCGCGCTGCCCGCGCCACCAGTCGACCGCGCTCATCGCGCCCTTGCCCGAGGGCTGCACACGCGTGACCGCGAGCGGGGCCGAGGCCGTTCCGATGAGGAGAGCGGACTTGGTCGCGGTGAACGCGCCCGGCGCGAGGGCGATGTCGCTTTCCGAGGGAGTGGCCTCCAGCACCTTGAGGCGGATCCCGTCGACGGTCGTGTGGGCGCCCGGTTCGGGGGTGACTCCACGGAACCGCGCGAACACCTCGCTGAGCGGGCGGGTCCAATCGAGCAGACCATCGTCGAGAGTCAGCTTCGGGGCCAGCGACGCCTCCCCCTCCTGGGGCACAGCGCGCGCAGTGCCGTCGGCGATGGCCGCGACCACTTCCGCCGTCAGTTCGGCGCCATCGAGAGCGAGTGCGTCGAGTGCGGCATCCGCCGTCGCCTCGGGAGCGACCGCGACGACCCGCGTCGCGAAGACATCACCGGCATCGAGCGCGGGAACGAGCTGGAACACACTGGCACCCATCTGCGCATCGCCGTTGATCAGTGCGCGCTGCACGGGTGCGGCACCGCGCCACTGCGGGAGGAGCGAGAAATGCAGATTGATCCAGCCCTTCGACGGTGTGGAGAGCAGCGGCTCGCGAACGAGTCCGCCGTACGCCACGATCACACCGAGCTCGACATCGAGCGCGGTGATGGCGGCCGTCGCGTCGTCGTCGAGGCGAGCCGCCTTGATGACCGGCAGTCCGAGCTCGTCGGCGGCGTGAGCGACAGGCGACGGCGTGAGCACCCGCTTGCGGCCCAGCGGCGCGTCCGGGCGGGTGACGACCGCAGCGATGTCGTGCTCGGCCGCGAGGCGGCGGAGTGTGGGGACGGCTGCCGACGGTGTGCCGGCGAAGACGAGACGCATGAAGGTGCTCCGGAGGGATGCGGGGGTGGATCGGGTGAAATCGGAGCGCGAGGTGGTTCTTCGCGTTCAGAGTTCCGGATCGAGGATATCGAGTCGAACCGTGAGGGCGCTCCGAGTCGACTTGCCCTTGCCCCGCCGGTTGCTGACCGCTTCGGCGACGACCGCGGCCCGCAACGTGGTGGCGACCCTGGCACCCGCGCTGTAGTCGAACCGGATCAGGGCCCTGACACGCGGCGGGTAGTCATCAGACTCGATCGGCACCGGGCCGAGTACCGCGTCGGAGGGCAGAGCGAGCTCCTGCAGCGACGCCAGCGCTCTCGCCACGGATGCCGTCGACCCCTCGACCAGCGCGACCCTCGCAGCCGGCGGCATGTGCAACGGCGCACGTTCGGAGAGCTCGGTCCTCGCATAGGCGGACTGGCTCCAGGTGGCAAGCGCTCGCGCGATCGCTCCGTCGACGCCGACCAGATGGATGGGAGCACCGGGAGCCGCGAGTGCAGCCGCGTTCGACCACCAGCGCAGACAGGACTCGCCGATCCGCAGGTCGGGAGCCTGGAGCATCCTCGGTCCGTCGAGCAGGACCACGGCACGGTATCCGCCCTCCGCCAGCGGCTCGGCCCCCCGTGTCGCGACGACGAGGGCCGGCTTGTCGGCGACGCGCTCGACCGGATGAGCGCTGTCTGCCACGATGACCCGGATTCCGGGGAACGCCTTGCCCAGCTCATCCGCCGTCCGCTCGCTGCCCGAGGACGCGAGGCGCAGCTTGGTCGACGCGCACGTCGGGCACGCCCACGCTCGGGCTCCCCTGCCGCACCAGGCGCACACCGGCACGGCACCACGGTGCTTGGCTCCGAGCGGTCCGCCGCAGTGGGCGCACCGTGCAGGCGCCCGGCATTCGGCGCAGACCAGCGACGGGGCGAACCCCGGTCGAGACACCTGCACCAGCACCGGTCCCTCGGCTGCGGCATTGCGTGCGGAGAGGAACGCGGACGACGGCATCCGCTGTGCAGTCGGAGCATCCATCTCCTGGGGTGTGCTGAGGATCACGCGCGGCAGCACCCGACGCGCGGCCCGGACATCCTGCAGCCATCCGTGGGCGACGAGGCGTTCGACGTCGGTGGTGCGGGTGTGGCCGACGAACAGCAGTGCGGATCGCTCCTGCTCCTGACGGAGGAGAGCAGCGTCCCGTGCGTTGATGTACGGCGCGAGCGGCTCGCCGAGGAGAGGATCGCCGTCGTCCCACACAGCGACGACGCCCGCACGAACCGGCGCGTACACCGCAGAACGATTGCCCACCACGATGCACGGCGCGTCCTCGAGCGAGCGGAGGAACGCGCGGTACCGATCGGGGTTCGTCTGGCGCGAGTCGAAGCGCACGACGGCCTGGTCAGGGACATACGAGCCGAGAGCGGCGAGCAGCTGATCGAGGTCGCGGTGGTCAGGCACGACGAGAACACTGGAGCGGCCCGCTGCCAGCGTCCGCGCCGCTGCGGACGCGAGAAGAGCCGCCCACCCGGGATCGTCATGATGGCGCACGGGGATCGCCTCGACCGCGGCCCGGCCGCCCGCATCGAGCACATCGGCGAGCGAGTCGTAGGACGCGATCAGCTCGGATGCGGCGGAGAGTGCTTCGTCTGATGGGGCGAGCTCCGGGGAGTCGTCGCTCCAGGCCTTCTCCACCCGCACCTGGCGCTTCGGGATGACGAGCCGCAGGACGTCGGAGGCGGAGCCCGCAGCGCGATCGGCGGCGCGGCGCGCGAGGCGGTAGAGACGCTCCGGAAGCACCGCCACAGGGGATACGACGCTGTCGACCTCGGACAGTGGCCTGTCGCCATCGTGTTCGGTGTCGAGTTCGACGACGTAGCCGTCGATGACACGACCGGCGGTACGCAGGGGCACACGCACGCGCACGCCCAGAGGGACGTCTCCGAGCTCCGCAGGCACGGCGTAGTCGAAGAGACGATCCAACTGTGGAAGCGGCGAGTCCAAGAGCACGCGCGCGATCCTCCGACTCTGCGATGTCAGAGGAGAAGGGACGCCATCAGGCATGCGGCCCTCAGAGTCCTGCAGCGCGCCGCAGCTCTTCCGCGCGGTCGGTGCGCTCCCACGTGAACTCCGGCAGCTCCCGTCCGAAGTGCCCGTAGGCGGCGGTCTGCGCGTAGATCGGGCGCAGGAGGTCGAGCTGCTCGATGATCGCCTGGGGACGCAGATCGAAGACCTCGTCGATGGCGCGCGTGATCACCTCGTCGGACACCTTGCCCGTGCCGAATGTCTCGACGTAGAGACCGACCGGACGAGCGACCCCGATCGCGTAGGCGACCTGGACCTCGAGACGGTCGGCGAGTCCTGCGGCGACCGCGTTCTTGGCCACCCAGCGCGTGGCATAGGCGCCGGAGCGGTCGACCTTCGACGGATCCTTGCCGCTGAAGGCACCGCCACCATGTCGCGCCGCTCCGCCGTAGGTGTCGATGATGATCTTGCGTCCGGTGAGTCCGGCATCGCCCTTGGGGCCGCCCGTCACGAACGGACCGGCGGGGTTGATGTAGTACGTGAGGTCGCCGAGATCGAGCCCCGTGGAGGCCAGGATCGGATCGATCACGTGCTCGCGCACCTGAGCCTTGAGGTCGTCCTGCGAGATGTCGGGGTGGTGCTGGGTCGACAGCACGACGGCATCCACGGTCTTGGGGGTGAAGCCCTCATATCCGAGAGTGACCTGGGTCTTGCCGTCCGGGCGCAGGAACGGCAGCGCACCCGATCGTCGGACCTCGCTGAGCCGCTCCGCGATGCGATGCGCGGTCCACGCAGCCATGGGCATGAGCTGCGGGGTCTCGTTCGTCGCGAAGCCGAACATGATGCCCTGGTCGCCAGCGCCGAGGCCGTCGAGAGGATCGATGGAGCCGCCGTCGCGGTGCTCCTGAGCGTTGTCGACGCCGTGGGCGATGTCGGTCGACTGCTCTCCCACCGAGATGCTCACACCGCAGGAGTCTCCGTCGAAGCCGGTCTCGCTCGAGGTGTAGCCGATGCCGTTGACCACCTGGCGGACGATCGTCGGGATGTCGACGTACGCCTCGGTGCGGATCTCGCCGGCGACGTGGACGAGACCGGTGGTCACCAGCGTCTCGACGGCCACCCGGGAGCCGGGGTCTTTCGCGATGAGTCCGTCGAGGATGCTGTCCGAGATCTGGTCGCAGATCTTGTCGGGGTGCCCCTCGGTGACGGACTCGGACGTGAACAGACGCAGCGCGCTCATCAGGGCTCCAGAACGGAATCGGACAGCAGGAAGGGGGTGGCTCCCATGATGGACCGCACCGCCGACATCAGTCGGCGGTGCGGTCATCGGACGTCACTCGGCGTGACGGAGGCGGAGCTTGTCCTCGTTGATCTCGTGCAGAGCGATGGTCAGCGGCTTGTCCTCGACGGACGAGTCGACGAGCGGCCCGACGTTGTCGAACAGGTTGCCCTCGTGGAGGTCGGAGTAGTAGTCGTTGATCTGACGGGCGCGCTTGGCGGCGTAGATCACGAGCTCGTACTTCGAGTCGACCCGGTCGAGCAGGTTGTCGATGGGGGGATCGATGATTCCGTTGGTGTGGTGTCCGGCCATGGTGGGACCTCCTGATCAGGCGACGGGATCGTCGCGAAGACGGTGATGCGGGCGCGCGAAGACGCTCAGCGCGCAGAGCTCGAAGACAATTCTACGACCTCCGCGGCCGCAGCGGCGACGTCCTCGTTCACGATGAGGTGGTCGAACTCGTTCTGCGCCGCCAATTCGACCTTCGCGGTGCGCAGTCTGCGAGCGCGTTCCTCCGCGCCCTCCGTGCCTCGTCCGACCAGCCGCTGGACGAGTTCGTCCCAGGTCGGAGGCAGCAGGAAGATGAGCGTGGCAGCAGGCTCCGCCTTGCGCACCTGGCGTGCGCCCTGCAGGTCGATCTCGAGCAGCACGGTCTTGCCTGCAGCGAGAGCGGCGTCGATCGGAGCCCGCGGCGTGCCGTAGCGCGACTTGTTGTGGACGACGGCGTACTCCAGGAGTTCGTCGTCCGCGATCAGACGGTCGAACTCCGCATCGTCGACGAAGTAGTAGTGCACGCCATCGATCTCGCCAGGTCGCGGTGCGCGCGTCGTCGCCGAGACCGACAGATGGATCTCGGGGTTGTGCTCACGGATGTGGGCGGCGACGGTGCCCTTGCCGACTGCCGTGGGCCCGGCGAGCACGAGCAGACGGCTTCGTGCGCCACGCGGCTCGAGCAGCGGGAAGCGCACGTCGAGCCACTGCGAGAGCGCCACCCGCTGGCGGACGCCGAGCCCTCCCAGTCGCTTGACCGGCGAGATGTGCAGCTCTGCCAGGATGCGGTCGCGCTTGCCCGCGCCGATCGCGGGGAGAGCGAGCAGGAAGTCCGTGATGCGCATGGACCCCTCGACCGAGTCCGGGTCTGCGGTCGCCCGCTCGAGCACGGCCTGCGGTGTGACGACACGCGTGGTCAGATCGCGTTTGAGCGATGCGCGGGCGCGGCGCCGTTCGACCGCCTTGCGTGCGGCGGCAGCGCGGTCGACCTCGGGGACGGGACGGGACTCAGCCACGGCCGGCCTCCCTGTACTCTGCGACGCGGGCGTCGATGGCGGCGGCGAGACCGGCGGGTCCGGCCGAGAGGATGCTGCGGCTCTCGCTCGCGATGACGGCGGCGCTCATCGAACCGAACCGGCGGTGCAGGTCTGACGGCGTCGCACCCTGCGTGCCGAATCCCGGAGCGAGGATGGGTGCCACCGGTGCGAAGGCGGCGATGCCGGCATCCGTCCAGTCCACGGTCGCGCCGATGACGAAGCCGAAGCTCCCCCACTCCCCTGCGGGCGTGTGCTCGGTGTTGCGCGCCGAGACGACCGAGACGATGTCCGCCGAGACGGCACGGCCGGTCTCGGAGATCGAGCGCTGCAGCACCTCGGCTTCGGGGTTGCTCGTGGCAGCCAGCACGAACAGACCCTTGTCGTGCTGATCGGCGAGGGCGAAGGCGCCGTCGAGCGCGCCGACACCCAGGAACGGGTTCACGGTGAGGGCGTCGGCCTCGAGCGGAGACCCCGGGGTGAGCCAGGCAGCCGCGTAGGCGTCCATGGTCGACCCGATGTCGCCGCGCTTGGCATCCGCGATCACGAGGAGGCCGGTGTCCCTCGCAGCCGCGATGACCTCTTCGAGCGCCGCGAATCCTGCGGATCCGAAGCGCTCGAAGAACGACACCTGAGGCTTCACGATCGCGGCACGGCCCGCCGCGGCCTCGACCGTGCGCAGCCCGAACTCCCGGACGCCCGAGGCGTCGTCGCCGAGGCCCCAGGATCCGAGCAGGGCGGCGTGCGGGTCGATGCCCACGCACAGCGGGCCGTGCGCCGCGAGGGCGACACGGACCCGTTCGCCGAAGCGTGCGCTCACACTGCGGCCTTCCGGTCGAGGGCGTACTCCTGCAGGCTCTTCACCTGGAAGCCCTCGTGCGCTGCGTCCATACCGCTCACGGCGGCGCCGAGCACCGCCATCGTGGTGAACAGCGCCTTGTCGGCCGCGACAGCCGCCGCGCGGATCTCATAGCCGTCTGCACGCGCCGCGCCCCCGGACGGCGTGTTCACGACGATGTCGATCGAGCCGTCGTTGATGAGGTCGACGATGTTCGTCGCGCCGGACTCCTGGGTCTCGCTGTACTTCTCGACCACCGTCACCGCGATGCCGTTGCGCGAGAGGATCTCGGCAGTGCCCTCGGTGGCGACGATCGTGAACCCCAGCTGCTGCAGGCGATGCGCCGGCAGGATCACGGCGCGCTTGTCGGAGTCCGCGACCGAGATGAACACCGTGCCGGAGGTCGGCATTCCGCCGTACGCGGCCGCCTGGCTCTTGGCGAACGCGGTCGGGAAGTCGCGGTCGATGCCCATGACCTCGCCGGTCGAGCGCATCTCCGGGCCGAGGATCGAGTCGACGGTCTTGCCGTCGGCCGTACGGAACCGCTTGAACGGAAGCACGGCCTCCTTGACCGAGACGGGGGCGTCGAGGGGCACTCGCGAGCCGTCCTGCTCGGGCAGCATGCCCTCGGCGCGGAGCTCCGCGATCGTCGACCCCACCATCACACGGCTCGCGGCCTTGGCCATCGGTATGCCCAGCGCCTTAGAGACGAAGGGCACGGTGCGGCTCGCGCGCGGATTCGCCTCGATCACGTAGAGGACGCCGGCGCTGATCGCGAACTGCACGTTGAGCAGGCCACGGACGCCCACGCCCTTCGCGATCGCGAGTGTCGCCTCGCGCACCCGGTCGATGTCGGTGCGGCCGAGCGAGACGGGCGGAAGGGTGCAGCTCGAGTCGCCCGAGTGGATGCCGGCCTCTTCGAGGTGCTCCATCACGCCGCCGATGAACAGTTCGGTGCCGTCGTAGAGGGCGTCGACATCGAGCTCGATCGCGTCATCGAGGAAGCGATCGACGAGCAGGGGCTTGCCCTCCTCGATGATGACCTCGCCCGCCGTGCGCACGAAGTACTCGCGCAGCGACTCGGAGCTGTAGACGATCTCCATGCCGCGTCCGCCGAGCACGAAGCTCGGACGCACGAGCACCGGGTATCCGATCTCCTCGGCGACGGCCACCGCGCCGTCCGCGTCCACAGCGGTGCCGTGGCGCGGGGCGATGAGGCCTGCCGTGTCGAGCAGCTGCGAGAACAGCTCGCGCTCCTCGGCGATGTCGATGGCCTCCGGGCTGGTGCCGAGCACCTGGTAGCCGGCTGCCTCGATGCCCTTTGCGAGCCCCAGCGGCGTCTGGCCGCCGAGCTGGCAGACGACTCCGAGGATGGTGCCGCTCGCGGCTTCCGCGTCGAGCACCTCCAGCACGTCCTCCAGCGTGAGCGGCTCGAAGTAGAGCCGGTCGGACGTGTCGTAGTCGGTGGACACCGTCTCGGGGTTGCAGTTGACCATGATGGTCTCGAAGCCGGCATCCGAGAGGGCGAACGACGCGTGCACGCACGAGTAGTCGAACTCGACGCCCTGACCGATGCGGTTCGGACCCGATCCGATGATCACGACCTTGGTGCGATCGGACGGTGTGACCTCGGTCTCGAAGTCGTAGCTCGAGTAGTGGTAAGGCGTGAGAGCCGGGAACTCGCCGGCGCAGGTGTCGACGGTCTTGAACACCGGACGGATGCCGAGTCCGTGGCGCACGCCGCGGATCTCCGCTTCCTTCTCGCCGCGGAGCTCCGCGATCTGCGCGTCGGAGAAGCCGTGCTCCTTGGCGTAGCGCAGCGTGGCCGCGTCGAGCTCCGGTGCCGTGCGCACGATCTCGGCGACCTCGTTGATCAGGACGATCTGGTCGATGAACCAGGGATCGATCGCCGTGGCCTCGAACGCCTGCTCGACCGTCGCGCCCTTGCGCAGCGCCTGCTGGAGGGTGACGATCCGACCGTCCGTCGGGACCTTCGAGATCTCGAGCAGCTCGTCGACGGAACGGCTCTCCGCGCCCCAGTGGAAGCTGGAACCGCGCTTCTCGAGCGAGCGCAGCGCCTTCTGCAGCGCGGTCGCGTAGTTGCGGCCGATCGCCATCGCCTCGCCGACCGACTTCATGGTGGTCGTCAGCGTCGCGTCAGCGGCCGGGAACTTCTCGAACGCGAACCGCGGCACCTTGACGACGACATAGTCGAGCGTGGGCTCGAAGCTCGCCGGGGTGACGCCCGTGATGTCGTTCGGGATCTCATCGAGACGGTAGCCGAGCGCCAGCTTCGCGGCGAGCTTCGCGATCGGGAACCCCGTGGCCTTGGAGGCCAGGGCGCTCGAGCGCGAGACGCGAGGGTTCATCTCGATGACGATGATGCGCCCGTTGCTCGGGTCGATGGCGAACTGGATGTTGCAGCCGCCGGTGTCGACGCCCACCGCGCGGATGATGTCGATGCCGATGTCGCGGAGCTTCTGGTATTCGCGGTCCGTGAGCGTCAGAGCGGGAGCCACGGTGATCGAGTCGCCCGTGTGGACGCCGACGGGGTCGACGTTCTCGATCGAGCAGACGACCACCGTGTTGTCGGCGGTGTCGCGCATGAGCTCGAGCTCGTACTCCTTCCAGCCGAGGATCGACTCCTCCAGGAGCACCTCCGTGGTCGGAGAGTCGCGCAGACCGGCACCGCCGATGCGACGCAGATCCGCCTCGTCGTAGGCGAAGCCGGACCCGAGACCGCCCATCGTGAACGAGGGGCGCACGACGAGCGGGTAGCCCAGCTCGGCCGCTCCCTCGAGCAGGTCGTCCATGGTGTGCGCGATGATGCTGCGGGCGACGTCGGCGCCGGCATCGAGCACGAGCTGCTTGAAGATCTGGCGGTCCTCGCCCTTGTTGATGGCTTCGAAGCTCGCACCGATCAGCTCGACGTCGTACTTCTCGAGGATGCCGTGGTTGTGCAGCTCGATCGCGGCGTTCAGGGCCGTCTGCCCGCCGAGGGTCGGCAGGATCGCGTCGGGACGCTCCTTCGCGATGATCGTCTCGATGACCTGCCAGGTGATCGGCTCGATGTACGTCGCGTCGGCGAAGTCGGGGTCGGTCATGATCGTCGCCGGGTTGGAGTTGACCAGGATGACCCTCACGCCCTCCTCGCGCAGGACGCGGCAGGCCTGGGTGCCGGAGTAGTCGAACTCGCACGCCTGACCGATGACGATCGGGCCGGAGCCGATGACGAGAACGGAGTTGATGTCGTCGCGCTTGGGCATTACTTGGTGTCCTTCTTGCTGGCGATGACCATGTCACGGAACCGGTCGAAGAGATAGTTGGCGTCGTGCGGTCCGGCCGCAGCCTCCGGGTGGTACTGCACCGAGAACGCCGGGATGTCGAGAGCGCGGAGGCCCTCGACCACGTTGTCGTTCAGGCCGATGTGACTGACCTCGACCTTGCCGTAGCCGTGGGGGCTGTCGAACGAGCCCTCCAGCGGCGCCTCCACGGCGAACCCGTGGTTGTGCGCGGTGATCTCGACGCGTCCGGTGGACTTGTCGAGTACGGGCTGGTTGATGCCGCGGTGCCCGAACGGCAGCTTGTAGGTGCCGAGACCCAGCGCCCTGCCGAGCAGCTGGTTGCCGAAGCAGATGCCGAAGAAGGGCAGCCCGTCGTCGAGCACCGAGCGCAGCAGCTCGACATGGTCCCCGGAGGCTGCGGGGTCGCCAGGGCCGTTCGAGTAGAAGACGGCGACGGGATCGATCGCACGGATGTCATCGATCGTGACGTTCTGAGGCAGGACGTGCACCTCGAAGCCACGGGCCGCCAGGTTGTCGATCGTGGCCTGCTTGACGCCGAGGTCGAGGACGGCGAGGTTGCCGACCCGCTCCCCCATCGCCGTCGTGACCGTGGCGACGTCGACCGAGACCTGCGCCGAGAGGTTCTGGCCGGCCATCTGAGGCGCCTCGCGCACGAGGCGCAGCTGCTCGTCGGCGTCGATCTGCGCGGCCTCGCCCGAGAAGACGCCGCCGCGCATAGACCCGGCAGAGCGGATGTGCCGCGTGATCGATCGGGTGTCGATGCCGCTGATGCCGACGATGCCGTCCCGCTCGAGGATCTCGTCCAGCGAAGCGGTCGCACGCCAGTTCGAGACGACTCGTGACGGGTCGCGCACGATGTAGCCGGCGACCCAGATGCGACGGGACTCAGGGTCCTCGTCGTTCATGCCGGTGTTGCCGATGTGCGGGGCCGTCTGCAGGACGATCTGGCCCGCGTACGACGGGTCGGTGAGCGTCTCCTGGTATCCGGACATGCCGGTCGAGAAGACGACCTCGCCGAAGGTGGTGCCCAGCGCGCCGTATGCACGGCCGACGTGGCGGGTCCCGTCTTCGAGGACGAGGACGGCGGGTTCGGGGAGGGCTGTCATGACGTTGCTCCTGTGTCGGGGGCGGCGCTGTCGTCCGTGGCGGGGACGAGGCGCTGCAGTTCTGAGATGAAGTTCTGGGGATCGCCGTCGGTGACCCGGAGATACGAGTCGACGATCGTGTCGTCGTCCGCATTCCAGGCGACGCGGACGAGTCCACCCGGTTCGACGACGCGGTCGATCGTCACCGTGGCGCGGTCGACGCTCGCGAGCCGTGCAGAGGCGAGGAAGACGGTCGGCGCACCGTCGAGGCAGAGTGCGAGTCCGCGATCGGTGACCGCAGCCTCTCCCCTGGCGCGATAGGCGAGCGGCCGGATGGCGAGGCGCTCCAGCGGCTGATCGTGCTTCGTCGTCGAGACGTAGAGCACCTCGTGACGGTCGAGGACCTCCGCATGCTCCGGCACGCCCAAGGGAGCCGCCAGACCCGAGTCGCGTCGGAGTCGTCGGCGCCACGCCGTGAACATGGCGACCAGGACGAGTGCCGCCACGGCGATCGTGATCGCGATGGCGATGTCGCGCGTGCTCATGCGTTCAGCTCCTCGACCACGGATCCGCCGTCGACCGTCAGCAGCCCGCGGTGGATCGTGAACTCGACGCGGCCGGGGAGGTCGCGACCGAGGTACGGCGAGTTCACACTCCGACCGTGCAGGTCGGATTCGGTGAAGACGCCGGCGGCGGACGGGTCGTAGAGGGTGATCTGCGCAGCGGCACCGGCCTGCAGGGGCAGCCCATGATCGGACAGACGTCCGATCCGTGCGGGGGCCGCACTCATCACCCGGGCGACGTCCTCCCAGCCGATCAGGCCGGTCTGCACCATCGACTGGTGCACGACGCGCAGGGCGCTCTCGAGTCCGACCATGCCGTTGGCTGCGGCCTGCCACTCGCACGACTTGTGCTCGCTCGGGTGCGGGGCGTGATCGGTCGCCACGATGTCGATGGTGCCGTCGGCGAGGCCCTCGCGCACCGCCATGACGTCTTCCTCACGGCGCAGCGGCGGGTTGACCTTGTAGCGGGCGTCGTAGCCGCGCACCAGTTCATCGGTGAGCAGGAGGTGGTGCGGGGTGACCTCGGCCGTGACGTTGATCCCCCGCTTCTTCGCCCAGCGGATGATGTCGACAGAGCCTGCGGTCGACAGGTGGCACACGTGCAGTCGGGATCCGACATGCTCCGCGAGGAGCACATCGCGAGCGATGATCGACTCCTCCGCGACCGCCGGCCATCCGGCGAGTCCGAGCTCGGCCGACACTGTGCCCTCGTTCATCTGGGCGCCCTCGGTGAGGCGTGGATCCTGAGCGTGCTGCGCGATGACTCCGTCGAACGACTTCACATACTCGAGTGCGCGCCGCATGATCAGCGGATCGAAGACGCAGAAGCCGTCGTCGCTGAAGACGCGCACCTGGGCGCGCGAGGTGGCCATCGCACCGAGTTCGGCGAGGCGCTCGCCCTTCTGCCCCACGGTGACGGCGCCGATGGGCTGCACGGTCGCGTACCCGGCGGCCTCGCCCAGGGCGAGCTCCTGCTCGACCACACCGGCCGTGTCCGCGACCGGCGAGGTGTTCGGCATCGCGAACACCGCCGTGAACCCGCCTGCCGCCGCAGCACGGGTCCCGGTGAGGATCGTCTCGGAGGCTTCGTAGCCCGGCTCCCGGAGGTGGGTGTGCAGGTCGACGAGTCCGGGAAGGGCCACCAGGCCGTCGGCGTCGATGACTCGCGCACCGGAGCGGCTCAGTCCGGTGCCGATCTCGGAGATCTGCCCGTTCTCCACGATGATGTCGGCGCGCTCGGCACCGAGAAGCTGTGCTCCGGTGATGACGAGGGTCTCGCTCACTGGTCTCCCCCTCGTTCGTCGTCTCGTTCTCCTGCAAGGAGCAGGTACAGCACCGCCATGCGGATGGACACCCCGTTCGTCACCTGTTCCAGCACTGTCGAGCGCGGGGAATCTGCGGCTTCGGAGGATATCTCCAACCCTCGGTTCATGGGTCCGGGGTGCATCACAATGCTACCGTCCGGAAGGCCGGCCACACGCAGTGCGTCCAGACCCCATCGCCTGGAATACTCCCGCTCAGTGGGGAAATATGCAGCGCTCATCCGTTCGAGCTGGATGCGGAGCATCATCACGGCGTCCGGACCGTCTGCCAGAGCCTGATCGAGGTCGTAGACGACCTTCGCAGGCCAGAGCGAGACGTTCTGCGGCACCAGGGTGGGCGGCGCGACCAGGGTGACCTCGGCGCCGAGCGTGGCGAGCAGCCAGACGTTCGACCGTGCGACGCGGGAGTGGAGCACGTCGCCGACGATCACGACCCGGATGCCGGCGAGATCACGACCGCGGCTGTCGGCGCCGAAGCGCCGTTTGCGGATCGTGAACGCGTCGAGGAGAGCCTGGGTCGGATGCTCGTGCGTGCCGTCGCCGGCGTTCACGACTCCGGCGGAGATCCACCCGCTGGTCGCGAGGGTCTGCGGGGCGCCGGAGGCGGGATGGCGGATGACGACCGCATCCGCTCCCATCGCCTGCAGCGTCTGGGCGGTGTCCTTGAGGCTCTCGCCCTTCGACACGCTCGAGCCCTTGGCTGCGAAGTTGATCACATCGGCTGAGAGGCGCTTTGCAGCGGCTTCGAAGGAGATGCGGGTGCGGGTCGAGTCCTCGAAGAACAGATTCACGACCGTCTTGCCGCGAAGGGTCGGAAGCTTCTTGACCTCGCGCGACTGGGTGTCGGACATGTCCTCGGCGACATCGAGGATGCGCAGAGCCGACTCTCGGTCGAGGGTGCGGGTATCCAGCAGGTGTCTCATGCTTCGATCGTCACCTCTTCGGTGCCGTCGTGCTCGGTCAGCCGGACGTTGACGCGCTCCTGGCGAGACGACGGGATGTTCTTGCCGACGAAGTCGGGGCGGATCGGGAGTTCCCGGTGGCCGCGATCGACGAGGATCGCGAGGCGGACGATCGACGGGCGACCGATCGACTGCAGCGCGTCGAGTGCGGCGCGGATGCTGCGGCCGGAGAACAGCACGTCGTCGACGAGGACGACGGTCCTGCCGTCGATCCCGCCGGCAGGGATGTCCGTGGGCCGCGGAGAACGCGTCGGCTGCGAGGCGAGGTCGTCACGGAAGAGGGTGACGTCCAAAGCCCCCACCGGAACGGTGGTCTGCGCGATGGCGCCGATCGCTGCGGACAGGCGGTGGGCGAGAGTGACGCCGCGGGTCGGAATGCCCAGCAGGACGAGGTTCTCAGCCCCTCGATTGGATTCGAGGATCTCGTGCGCGATACGGGTGAGAGCCCGCGAGATATCGGCTTCGTGCAGCACGGTTCGTGCAGACATCGGCCGCTCCCTTCTCCGCCTCACAGGACGGTGTTAAAGGTTGCTTGATGGCACCAGTCTAGCGTGCGTCAGTGCCAGCCCAGGACCTCTCGGACGACCGCCTGCGAGACGGGGGAACCGTCATCCGGGACTCCGGCGAGCGATTCGTGCGAGAGCATCGCGCCTTCCAGGCCCGCTGCCGCGGTGATCTGCTCGAGGGCGTCGCGCACGCGAGGAGCCGCGGCTCTCGAGTAGGGCGGCGCACCGCGACGCGAGGTGTGGGGAAAGACGATCAGCTCCGACACGAGGGGTCCGACGGGACGGGACGCGACGACGACCAGCGTCGGCGACAGCACACGCTGGAACGCCCGGGGGACGGGGAACGGGAGTTCGTCGATCACGAGCCCGAGCAGTGCGCGCCTCTTCGACTTCTCCTCGTCCCCGATCTCCAGCGCGACGGCCGTCCACTCGGATCCGCGGCCTCTCAGCTTCTCGTCGAAGCCATCGTGCCGTTGCTCGAAACCGGCGTCCTCGAGGAATGCCACGGCCACCCGGATCAGCCGTTCCGGCGTGGAGCGGGTGATCCATCGAGCCCCGCGGAGAGGCCCCGTGAACATCGGCATCGGCGTTCGAGCGTCGCGCCCCGATCCGTGCGGGTGCGAGGAACGAACCACGTCAGCTGGCCTCGCGAAGCACTGCGTCGGTGACCTCGTCGATCTTCGTGGAGCGGATCGGGTGGCCGCTCGTCGACAGGCAGCGGCCTGTGTTGAGGTCCCACTTCCAGTCGTGCATGCTGCAGGTCAGGATGCCGTCGTCGTCGACCTTTCCGGTCTTGGTCAGGTCGGCGCGCAGGTGGGGGCAGCGACGCTGCACGACCCAGTCGCCGATCTCGGCATCCTCGGTCTGGTCCGTCTGCTCCTGATACCAGTTCTCGACGTACTCGATGCGATCGACCGAGAGGCACTTGAGGAACGTCGTGAGGAACTCGTTGAACTTTCCGCTGCGCCCCACCTCGAACTGCATCGAGAGGAAGATCGAGTTCGACCAGTCGATCTCGTGGTCGCGGATGTTCGTCGAGACGAGGTCGGCGGGGATCGTGTACCAGTAGATGCACTCCTCGCCCGCGTACTCGCGAACCTTCGCGCGGGGGAAGTCCACGACCATGTCGAGGTCGCCGATCCTGAAGCGCACGCATCCCCCGACTCCGAGCCGGATGGTGCGCGACTTCTTCAGCAGCGGCTCCCACCAGGTCTTCAGCTCCTCGAGCATCTCGGCGGCGGGCATGACCTCGGCGCGCGACGCCTCCTCGTCACGGATCTCCCGCCGTCGGGAGGCGCGCTGCTCCTCGAGGTAGTCCCACTTCTCGTCGAAGATGTGGGCGAGCTCGGCCTCGGTGTAGAGCGACTGCTCGGTGGACACGGAGCCGCTCTCGACGGTGACCACCGTGCCCGGCACGAACAGATGTCCGTCGTACTGGGGCGAGAGCTCCTTCATGTGGGCCAGGAACTGCTTCTGGTCGGTGAAGATCGATTCGCCGTTGCGCCCGACGCCGTTGAAATCGAAGAGCTCGTCGCGCAGGAACATCGGCGGACCGGCCATCGGGAAGACGTGAGGCGCGTCCACCTTGTCGATGTAGTACATCGCCCGCTTGTTCTGCGCGTCGCGCTTGAGCTTCGCGAAGTTCTGCTTCGCATCCAGCGGCAGGTCATAGACCATGGGCCACCAGATCGCACCCGAGACCTGCGTGAAGTACGCGTCGGGCTTGCCGAAGTGCAGCAACGTGTCGAGATCGAGAGGGTGCGAGTCGTTCTGGTTGAGCACCGAGCCGGTGCCGTCGTCGACGCTCAGCGACGAGTCTCCGATGGGTCCGTCGCTCGGAGCGCGCAGCGGAGTGATCATGATCTTCAGATCGCCGCGCTCGATGATCTCACCGGCCGGGGCGTAGGTGATGTTCGTGTAGCCCAGCGCCCTGATGTCCTGCTCGAGGTCATCGATCGGGTACTCGGGTAGCAGCACCTCGATGTCCTTGCGGATGTAGCGCTCGAGGAGCCGGGGATCGAAGTGGTCGCGGTGCCGGTGCGAGATGTACAGGAAGTCCGCTTCGCGTCCGAAACGCTCCCAGTCGAGCCCGCGGTTGTCGGGGAACGGGAACCACGAGCCGAAGAACGAGGGCCCGAGAACCGGGTCGCAGATGATGTTCCCGCCGACCGTCTCGATGAACATCCCGGCGTGGCCGAGTCCCGTGATCCGCATGCATTCCTCCTGAAGTGAACCGTTCGATTCTACCGACGGGGTCCTGGGCGGACGCGGTGACCCGGCCGGGAGAAATCACGCGCCGTCGAACAGACCCTTGATGTCGTCTGCGGTGAGGGACTGCGCGAACAGCTCGTCGTCGTCCATCACCGCGGTGAAGAGCCTGGCCTTGCGGCGCTGCAGCTCGAGCACCTTCTCCTCGATCGTGCCGGTCGAGATCATCCGGTAGACGAACACCTGATTGGTCTGACCGATGCGGTGCGTGCGGTCGATCGCCTGCTCCTCGGCCGCGGGATTCCACCACGGATCGAGGAGGAACACGTAGTCGGCTTCCGTCAGCGTGAGTCCGAACCCACCCGCCTTCAAGCTGATGAGGAAGACCGGCTGCTCCCCCGACTTGAAGCCGTCGATCACCTGCTCTCTGCGGCGCGTCGAGCCGTCGAGATGCGCGTAAGGGATGCCGGCGGCCTCGAGCCGGGCAGCCGCGAGGTCGAGGAACGACGTGAACTGGCTGAAGACCAGAGCACGGTGGCCTTCGGCCTGCAGTTCGGCGACGCGCTCGAGCAGTGTGTCGAGCTTGCTCGACCCGATTTCGGCGTCGGCCTCGTCGACCAGCGCGGGAGCGAGACTCAGCATGCGCAGCAGGGTGAGCGAGCGGAACACGATGAAGCGGTTGCGATCGAGGTCGTCGATCAGCCCCAGGACCTTCTGCCGTTCGCGCTGCAGCACGACGTCGTAGAGGGCCCTGTGCGCCGGACTCAGCTCGACCTCGAGCAGTTGCTCCTGCTTCGCCGGCAGGTCGGGAGCGACGAGCTCTTTGGTACGTCGCAGCATCAGGGGCCTCACTCGACGACGCAGCTGAGCGAGGCGCCGCGCGCGGTACTCGCCGCCCTCCTCGTTCTCGGGCACCTTGCCCTTCTCGATCGGCTGGATGTAGCGGTCCTTGAACTTCCGAGCCGAGGGGAACAGGCCGGGGGCGGCGAGCTTGAGCAGCGACCACAGCTCGGAGAGGCTGTTCTCCATCGGGGTTCCCGTGACCGCGTACGTGACGTCGGCATGGAATGTCGAGATGGCGCGGTGGAGCCGCGTCTTGGGGTTCTTGACGAACTGGGCCTCATCGAGGATCAGTCCGGCCCACTCGATCTCGCGGAACTCCTCTTCGTCGAGTCGGGCGACCGTGTACGAGCTGACGACGAAATCGCTCGACCGGGCCGCCGCCCTCAGGACATCGGCCCGTTTCCCGCTCGTGCTGTCGACGATGGAGACACGAAGCCCGGGAGTGAATCGGGCCGCCTCCGACCGCCACGTGCTCAGGACAGACGTGGGGGCCAGCACCAGGAACGGTCTCGTCTCGCCGGCATCCCGCGTGTGCTGGACGAACGTGAGGAGCTGCAGGGTCTTGCCCAGACCCATGTCGTCGGCGAGGATCCCGCCCAGTCGGTGACGCCACAGAAAGACAAGCCAGTCGAAGCCGGCCTTCTGATAAGGGCGGAGATCGGCCTGCACTCCCGCAGGAACGGGCGTCGGCGGAACCCCCGTGGCCTGACGGAGCCCGTCGGCCGTGGCGCGCCAGCTGACAGCCGGCTGGGCCTCGTCGGCGAGGTCTTCGAACTCCTCCCACAGATCGGTCTGGTAGCGGCTGATGCGCGGACCGGTCTCCCACTCGTCGAGCTCGCCCGCCTCCTCGATGAGATCACGCAGACGATCCAGCGACGGGTGGTTGAGCGAGAAGTAGCCGCCGTCGGAGAGGAGCAGCTTCTTGCGCCCCCTGCTCAGCGCCGTGAACAGCGGTCCGAACGGGATGAGTCGACCGTCGATCGTCACGAGGATGCCGAGATCGAACCAGTCCGAGTCGGTCGATTCGACGGTCGTGACTTTGACCTCAGGATCCCCCGTCAGCTCGCGATACGCCTTGCGTTCTCCGTGGGACTCGACGCGGACGCCCACAGCCTCGAGCGCGGGAACGCCTTCCGCGATGAACGCCGCCGCATCGATGTCGTGGAACGAACCGCTCGGGCGGAAGCTCGTCGTGCGGAACTCCTGCCATGCCGCCTCGATCGCCGCGCGTCTGATCGTCTCGCTCTCGGCATCTCGCACCGCTGCGTCATTCCACGCGAACGGCACTCGGCCGAACGGACCGTACGACCACTCGAATGCGTAGCTGACGACGTCGCCGCGCTCGTAGCTGACCGTGAGCACCGCCTCCGGTTCGGGCACGTCGGGAAGCGCGACCTCCCCGACCGTGCGCACGGTGCTGCGCCGGGCCAGAAGCGGATAGGCGTCGGCGATGAACGCCTGCTCGTCGTCGGCCGGCACGAGGATAGGGTCGGAGGCCGCGAGCAGGGCACGTGTCTGCTCGCTCAACGACACTTCGGCGAGGACGACCTCGATCCGCGCACCCACGAGGCTCGCCGCGTAGACACCCGTACGACCGATCGGATGCACCTCGCGGGCGGGAATCACTCGATCGTCGATGCGCACGTCGGCGGCGACCTCCAGAGCACCCTCCTCGGTGCGACTGATCTTCGCGGAGACGTCGGCCGCGGATGCGATCCGCACCGAGGCGCTCTTCTGACTGGGAACGAGAGGGATTCCGACGTCGGTGGCCGATCGGAGGTGCCTCCACAGCAGCGGCGACTCGACCTGGTCGAGGACGAGCCACTCGCCGGCATTGCCGGAGAGCAGCGAGTCCCGCGAGATGCTGAGGAGATCCCCGAACCAGCGGTTCTGGTCGCGACCGAACTGCGAGGCGTCGCGACGGACCGCATCCCAGCCTGCGCCGCCCTGGATCCATGCACCGGTCTGCGCGCTGCGCATCATCGGGCGGATCGCCAGAAGCAGCTCACCGCTCGGGTGGGCGAGATCGCGCGCGGTCGCCGCCCGGACGGGGCGCGGCCCCCAGTGGTTCTCGCTCCGAGACTCACGGTGACGCAGTTCGATGCCGAGAGCGAGGCGCTGCGGGTGCTGCGACACCGCACGGTCGAGCAGGGTCCGCCACGACGCTACTGCGGCGGTGCGCGGTGCGGCGGGCTTCTGCTCCGCGTCGGGCTGCCGCTGGAGAGCCGCGGCCTGCTGCGAGTACTCGTGCACATTGGACGCGAGCAGCGTGGCGACCACGTGCTTGCAGCCGCTCCGCACCGGGCAGGTGCAGCGGGTCGTCCGAACCCGTCTCGTCCCGTTGGACGAGAGGAAGACGATCTCGGTCACATACTGGGCGTCCGAGCTGCCGCGCACATGGCCCTCGAGTTCGAGCAGATCCTCGTGCCACACCACGTCGAGCACATTCCCCTCGCGGAAGTACGCGAGACCGCGCTGGTAGCCCCCGACATCGGTGATCTGCATGAGGTCGCGAAGATCGACGTGCGGCGCGGGCATGGCCCCATCCTTCCCGCGGCCTCCGACATCTCGGAGACCGCGTCCCGAGTCGTCGCTCAGGCCGCGCGAGAGACGCGTGCGAGCACGCCGTGCACGAACGCGCCCGAATCGTCGGTGGAGAACTCCTTGGCGAGTTCGACCGCCTCATCGATGGCGACAGCGGTCGGCACCGCGTCATTGAACAGGATCTCCCAGACGCCGATGCGCAGCAGCGCGCGATCGACCGCGGGCATGCGCTCGATCCTCCAATCGCGGCTGTGCGTCGTGATCTGCTCGTCGATCTCGTCGTGGTGGTCGATGATGCCGTCCACCACCTCACGGGCGTAGAGCCAGGAGGCCTCGCGAGCGGGTTCGCTCGCGGCGCGCTTGGCCTCTGCGGCCAGGGTCACCGCGATCTCGTCTCCACGGACGTCGGCGGAGAACAGGATGTCGAGTGCGCGCTTGCGCGCTTTCGTACGGGCGCTCACGCCTTACTTCTCGCGACCGAGGTAGTCGCCGGTGCGCGTGTCGACCTTGACCTTGGTGCCGGTCTCGACGAAGAGCGGCACCTGGATCTCGTAGCCCGTCTCGAGCGTGGCCGGCTTCGTTCCCGCCGACGAGCGGTCGCCCTGCACACCGGGCTCGCTGTAGGTGATCTCGAGGATCACGGACGCGGGGAGATCGATGTACAGCGGGTTGCCGTTGTTGAGCGCGATCGTGACCTGCTGGTTCTCGAGCAGGAAGTTCTTCGCGTCGCCGACGGTCGCGGCGGGGACCGTGATCTGGTCGTAGTCCGTCTGGTCCATGAAGACGTACCCGTCACCATCGGTGTAGAGGTAGGTGAAGTCGCGACGGTCGACGTTCTCGATCTCGACCTTGGCGCCGGCGTTGAACGTCTTGTCGACGACCTTTCCGGTCATGACGTTCTTCAGCTTGGTGCGCACGAAGGCGCCACCCTTTCCGGGCTTGACGTGCTGGAACTCGACGACGCTCCAGAGCTGCCGCTCGATGCTCAGGACGACGCCGTTCTTGATGTCTGCGGTAGATGCCATGCGCTGGACTTTCCGTTTCTCGAGTCTGGGGGCCGCTCGCGTCCGGTCTGGACTGGGGTGGGCCGAGAGTCGATTCTACGGGATCAGCGCTGCGAGCTGCCGCACAGCGCTCGCGTAGCCGTCGACACCCTCGCCGATGACCCGCACCGCAGCGACATCGTGCAGGTACGAGTGGTGCCGGAACTCCTCACGTGCGTACACGTCGGAGATGTGCACCTCGGCGAACGGCAGCGCGACTCCCGTGAGCGCATCGCGCAGCGACACGCTCGTGTGCGTGAGCCCGCCCGGATTGATGATGATCGCCGCGCAGTCCGCGCGCGCGGCATGGATCGCGTCGATCAGCACACCCTCGTGATTGCTCTGCACAGCGCGGATCTCGAAGCCCTCGGCTGCGGCCGCCTCAGCGGTGAGTCGCTCCACATCGGCGAGCGTCGCCGTGCCGTAGACCTCGGGCTCGCGACTGCCGAGCAGGTTGAGGTTCGGCCCGTTCACGAGCAGGATGCGGCGGGTCATTCGCCGATCTCCTGGTAGGCGGCGAAGAGCAGCGACTCATCGGGTGCCTGCAGCACGGTGGGCTTCGCGATGTCGTCGAGGAGGATGAAGCGCAGCATGCCGCCGCGGCTCTTCTTGTCGCGCTGCATCGTCGCCAGCAGCTGCGGCCACGCACCGGCACGGTAGCCGGTCGGAAGGCCCAGCGACTCGAGGATCGTGCGGTGGCGCTCCGCTGCGGAGTCCGACAGTCGCCCCGCGAGTCGCGACAGCTCGGCGGCGTACAGCATGCCGATCGAGATCGCCGCGCCGTGCCGCCAGCGGTAGCGCTCGGCATGCTCGATGGCGTGGCCGAGCGTATGGCCGTAGTTGAGGATCTCGCGCTGCCCCGCCTCGCGGAAGTCGTCCGAGACGACCTGGGCCTTCATGTCGATCGCGAGCTCGACCGCACGCCGGAACTCCGGTGTGGTCGAGTCGACGGCGCGCACCGGATCGGCTTCGATGATGTCGAGGATCTCCGGTGCCCAGATGAACCCCGCCTTCACCACCTCGGCGAATCCGGCGGTCGCCTCGTTCGGGCTGAGGCTCGCCAGCTCGTCGAGATCGCCGATCACCGCACGGGGAGCCCAGAACGCTCCAACGAGGTTCTTGCCCTCAGCGGTGTTGATCCCCGTCTTGCCGCCCACGGAGGCATCGACGAGGCCGAGCACGGTGGTGGGCACCTGCACGAGCTGCACGCCGCGAAGCCAGGTCGCCGCGACGAATCCGGCGAGGTCGGTCACGGCGCCTCCGCCGTATCCGACGACCGCGTCCGAGCGCGTGAAGTCAGCCTGCCCCATGACCTGCCAGCAGAAGGCGGCGACCTCGATGCGCTTGCCCTGCTCGGCATCCGGCACCTCGGCGAGCAGGACCTCCCGCGGACCGTTCTCGACATCGGCGAGCAGCCTGTCACGAAGCTCTGCCGCACGCGCGGCCAGGGTCGGCGGGTGGACGACCAGCACCTTGCGGACTCCGGGCTCGAGTGCCGCGGACACCTGATCGAGGATCCCCCGCCCGATGGCGATGTCGTAGGGGTTCTCGCCCGTCACGCTGATGGTTGTCGTAGTCATCCCAGTTCTCTCCTCCACGCCGCGATGTCGTCGGCGATGCGCTGCATGGGGCGCCGCGACGTGTCGAACGTCACGGATGCCACCTCGTCATACCAGTCTCGACGTTCTTCGAAGATCTGCGTCCATCGCCCGACAGGGTCGTCGCCCGCGAGCAGCGGTCGGCCGCCGCTCTGTATGCGGTCAGCCACCGCTGCGGGGGTGACCGTCAGGAAGACGACCGGGTGGTCGAGCAGCAGCCTCCTGGTCTCAGGGTCGGTCACCGCTCCCCCGCCCAGCGAGATCACGCCGCCCGCACGCAGCGCCTCTGCGACCTCGGCCCGTTCGAGCGCGCGGAAATGCGACTCTCCGTGCTCCTCGAAGATCAGGGGGATGGGGCCGTGCACCGCGACCACCCGCTTGTCCGTGTCGACGAACGGGACGCCGAGCTTGCGCGCGACACGACGACCGACGCTGGTCTTGCCCGCCGCCATCGGGCCGACGAGCACCAGCGACAGCTGGTCAGCCGCGCTCGTCATGCGCGATGAGCGCCGCCTCGGACGCAGGCGTCGTCCGCAGCTCGGCCGGGATCGCAGCGAGGTAGGCGTCGAGGTTGCGGCGCGTCTCGCCGATGCTGTCGCCGCCGAACTTCTCGAGCACGGCGTTGGCGAGCTCGACGGCGACCATGGCCTCGGCCACGACGCCTGCCGCAGGCACGGCGCACACGTCGGAACGCTGATGGTGCGCCGTGGCATCCTCGCCGGACGCGATGTCGATCGTGCGCAGCGCGTGCGGCACGGTGGCGATCGGCTTCATGCCTGCACGGACGCGCAACACCGTGCCCGTCGACATCCCGCCCTCGGTGCCTCCGGCGCGGTCGGAGCCGCGCGAGATGCCGTCTGCCGTCGCGAACAGCTCGTCGTGAGCCGCGGATCCGCGTCGTCGTGTGGTCTCGAAGCCGTCGCCGACCTCCACGCCCTTGATGGCCTGGATGCTCATCAGGGCCTGCGCCAGGCGCGCGTCCAGACGGCGATCCCAGTGGACGTGCGAGCCGAGTCCGGGCGGAAGACCGTAGGCGAGCACCTCGACGATCCCGCCGAGCGTGTCGCCGTCCTTCTTCGCGTCATCGACCTCGGCCACCATCAGGGCGGAGGTCGACGCGTCGAAGCAGCGCAGCGGATCGGCGTCCAGCCGGTCCACGTCGTCCGGGGTCGGCAGCGCGGCGCCGTCGGGTACGCGCACCGGTCCGATCGAGAGGGTGTGGCTGACGAGACGGATGCCCAGCTCGCCGAGGAACGAGCGCGCGATGGCGCCGAGCGCCACCCTGGCCGCCGTCTCTCGGGCGCTGGCGCGTTCGAGGATGGGTCGAGCCTCGTCGAAGTCGTACTTCTGCATGCCGACGAGATCGGCGTGTCCCGGCCGCGGGCGGGTCAGCGGTGCGCTCCGGCCACGCGACCTGTCTGTCAGCTCGACCGGCTCCGGGTTCATGACCTCGATCCACTTCGGCCACTCCGTGTTCCCGATGCGAAGAGCGATCGGGCTTCCGAGCGTCTTGCCGTGGCGGACGCCGCCCGAGATCGTCAGCTCGTCCTGCTCGAACTTCATGCGCGAGCCTCGACCGTAGCCGAGTTTGCGTCGTGCGAGATCGGCCTGGATCGCCTCGGAGGACACCGGGACGCCCGAAGGCAGACCCTCCATGACGGCAATGAGTTCTGGGCCGTGCGATTCGCCGGCCGTGAGCACGCGGAGCATTGGTCTAGTCTCCCACGCGTTTCGCCTCGGATCGTGCCGCGTGACGGCCGGTGACTACAGGGCGGCTTCCATCGCGGCGACCACGACCTCCTCCGAGGGGAGCGGAACGCTCTGGTCTCCGTGCAGGAAGATGCGGATCTGGCGCACGGCCTGACGCAGCAGCATCGCCTCCCCGGAGACGGCCCGCCCCCCGCGCCACACCGATGCGAGCGCCGACGGCCAGGGTGAGTACGCGACGTCGAACAGCGCGCCCCCGCTCTCGCTGAGGCGCGCTGACGTCGCCTCGTCCAGCACGGAGCCTCCGGGGAGCGTCGCGACGGTGAGCCCGACATCGTCGGCGTCGGCATCGAACGTCGAGGTCGTGATCGAGACGCCGAGTCTCCGTCCGAGAGCCACCAGTCCGGCTGCCCGTTCGGGACGGCGCGCCCTCACATCGACAGTGCGGGCCCCGGCCTCGACGCACGCGAGCAGAGCCGAGGATGCCGTGGCGCCGGCGCCGAGGATGCGGACATCACCGATTCCCCGAAGGTCCTGCTCGCCCAGGGCGTCGAGGATCCCGCCGACATCGGTGTTGAAGCCGCGGATGCCGTCGGTGAGCAGCAGCGTGTTCACTGCTCCGGTGAGGTCGGCATAGCGGTCGTGCGTGACCGACGCGCTGTGCGCCTTCTCCTTCAGCGGCATCGTGAGCGAGAGCCCCCGCCACGAATCGTCCAGAGTGGCCAGAGCCGTGTCGAACGCCACGTCGTCGACCTGGCGACGCGTGTACTCCCAATCGAGGCCCAGCGCACGGTAGGCGGCCGCGTGCAGCTGCGGAGACTTGGAGTGCGCGATCGGGTCGCCCCAGACTGCGAGCCGCGGGGAGCTCATCCGGCCGAGCAACCCCCGTCGGGGTTCTCCTGACACCACTGCTCCCACTTCTCGACTCCCTGCAGGTGCTCCTCGTAGGTGACCGAGAACTGGGTCTCTCCGGTGGCGAGGTTCGTCGTCACGAAGTAGAGCCAGGGGCCGTCTGCGGGGTGCATCGCCGCGTCGATCGCAGCGAAGCTCGGGCTCGCGATCGGCGTGACCGGCAGGCCGGTGTGCACGTAGGTGTTCCAGGGATTGTCGTCCTCGAGCGCCTCGGCCGAACTCGACACGACGCCCTCGTGCAGCGAACCGTAGCCGTACTGCGCCGTCGAGTCCATCTGCAGCTTCATGTCGATGTCGAGGCGGTTCTCGATCACACGAGACACCTTCGGGAAGTCTGCGGTGAGGCCCTCACGTTGGATGATCGAGGCGATCGTGAGCACGCGTTGAGCATCCTCCGCCGGCACCCCGGCCTCTGTCAGCGATTCCTTCGTGCGGTCGACCATCCGCTGGATGACCTGGGTGGCGGTGACTCCCGGATCGAACGTGTAGACGGCCGGGAACAGCCACCCCTCGAGGCTCTGGGCGGTCACGCCATAGGTCGCAGGGTCGGCGTCGACCGCCGCCTGGAGCTCCTCGATGGGCATGCCGAGCGATTCGGCCATGTCGGGCAGGGAGGATTCGATGGTTGCGCCCTCGCCCACGCTCGCAGAGTTCTCGCGCTTGTTGGCGGGGTCCTGCAGTGCCTCGAGCGCCGCCTGGGCTGTCATCTTCTCCTTCAGGCTGTAGATGCCCGGATAGAAGGTGACCGCGACGTTCTCGGTGACCAGGTAGTCGTAGAAGACGTCCTCCGTGCGCGTGACGCCCGCTTCGTAGAGCGCGGTGGACACGGGAGCGCCGGTGTCGCCCTCATGGATGGTGACGAGCACCTCGCCGGATGCGAGCCCGGGCTCCCAGTCCTTGGGGTCGCCCCATCCGAGCGCCTCGCTGATCTTGTCGCCGTAGGTGCCCCACGCCCAGAATCCCGCGCCGACGATGCCGCCGATCACGGCGAGGACGATGACGAGCGCCACCAGGCAGCCCGTGCGGCGCTTCTTCTTCGCGGGCGCTGGGTGGCCGGCATCGTGTTCCGGATGCGCGTGGAAGAGGTCTTCGAGGCGTCCGCCTGCTGCCGCGCTCCCCGACGCGGCACCCACCGCGGCGCCGGCAGATGCTTCCGACCCCGAGCCGGATTCGGCTCGGTCCGCGGCCGCCTCGCCGACGGAGGACTCGCTTTCGGAAAGTCGGGCGGCAACGGGCTCGTCCGCGGACAGTGCGGGCATCGCCCTGGTCGACGCATCGTCCGACGACGAGCGGTCCGCGGGGGTGCCGGCTGGCCCGGCCGGAGCCCCCGGCTGCGCAGCCGCGGCTTCACGCGCCGCCCGGCGCGACCCTGGAGCGGGCGGGGTGTTGTCGACCGTCGGGATCTGCGGCGACGGGTCGGGAAGGTTCTCGAACAGATCGCCCAGACGGGCATCCGGATCGTGCTGAGGCGAAGCGCTCTCGCGTTCGGGCATTATCGGGGGGACTCCTCGTCGAGCGGAATCGTGGCACCGGGCGGGTTTCCGGTGCTCTTCTCCGTGTCGATCGCCTGCTGCAGCAGGATCACCGCGGCGATCTGATCCACAATGCTACGAGACTTCTTCTGTGTTCTGCCCGAAGAACGCAGAGCGGCGTGTGCGGTGACGGTGCTGAGGCGCTCGTCGACGAGCCGGACGGGAGTGCCCGTCTGCGCCTGCAGAGCCGCGGCGAACTCGCGAGCGTCGGTCGTCGACGCGGTGTCGGCGCCCTGCAGATTGACCGGCAGCCCGACCACGAACTCGAGCACGTCGAAGTCCTCGGCGATCGCGGCGATCCTGTCGATCGACGTGTCGTTGCGCTGCACGGTCTCGACCGGCACCGCGAGCATGCCGTCCGGATCGCAGCGGGCGACGCCGACCCGGGCACGCCCGACATCGACACCGAGCCGCACGCCGCGGCGGAAGCCGCTCACGCTGACTGCAGCTCCTGCGACACGGCCTCGAGCGCTGCGTGCAGGGCCGCGACATCTGTGCCACCACCCTGAGCGACGTCGTCACGACCTCCTCCGCCGCCGCCGAGTACGGAGGCGGCGCGCTTCGCGAGGGCACCGGCCTTCGCTCCGGCGGTGCGTGCGGCATCGTTCGTCGCGACGACCACCACCGGGCGTCCGTTCACGACAGCGCCGAGAGCGACGACGGCGGGGTCGGAACCGAGACGGTCGCGGACGCCGAGGACGAGCTCGCGCACATCGTCGGCCGACGCCACCTCACCGAGCGACTGCGCGGCCACACGGAACGTGCCGACGCGGTTCGCGGCATCGGCGATGGCCGGGACACGGCCCGCGCGCTCCTTGGACTCGAACTGGGCGATGCGCTTCTCGGCCGCCTTGAGGCTGGCGGAGAGATCCGCGATGCGCTCGGCGAGCTGGTCGCGAGGGGTCTTGAGCGAGGTGGTCAGCTGCGACACGAGCGCGCGTTCTGCAGCGAGCTCGCGGAACGCGTCCTGGCCGACCAGGGCCTCGATGCGGCGGTTCGACGCGCCGACCGACGACTCGCCGACGACGCTGACGAGGCCGATCTCGGCACTCGTGGTGACGTGCGTGCCCGCGCAGAGTTCGCGCGACCACGGACCGCCGATGTCGACCATCCGCACGACGTCGCCGTACTTCTCGCCGAAGAGCGCCATAGCACCGGCCTCCTTCGCCTCGTCGAGCGTCACGATGCGAGTCGTGACCTCGAGGGCGTCGTTGACCGCGCGGTTGGTGATCTCCTCGATCTCGGTGCGCGTGTCGGCCGAGAGAGCCTGAGACCACGAGAAGTCGAAACGCATGTACCCGGCACGGTTGAGCGAACCGGCCTGCGTGGCGGTCGGTCCGAGCGTGTCACGCAGCGCCGCATGCACGAGGTGCGTCGCCGAGTGCGCCTGCCTGGCGGCGCGTCGGTTGGCGGCGTCGACGACCGTGGTCGCGGGGTCGTCCACGGCTACAGCCCCGCGAGTGACCTCGACCGTGTGGCTGATCAGACCGGGCACCGGACGCTGCACATCGAGCACCTCGAGCTCGTAGCCCGGCCCGACGATGACGCCCTTGTCGGCGACCTGACCGCCGGACTCGGCGTAGAGAGTCGTCTCGGCGAGCACGACCTCGGCGATCTGCCCCTCTGAGGCGGTGCGGGCCGGCTGTCCGTCGACCAGGATGCCGAGGATGCGCGAGTCGACCTCCAGCTCGGAGTAGCCGTCGAAGCCCGTCTCGCCCAGCGCACGGAGATCGCGGTACACCGAGACGTCCGCGAGCTGACGCTTGCGATTGCGTGCGTCAGCTTTGGCGCGCGAGCGCTGCTCCTGCATCAGGGTGTCGAACGCCTCACGGTCGACCGCGAGACCGGCTTCCTCAGCGACCTCGAGCGTGAGATCGATCGGGAAGCCGTACGTGTCGTGCAGCAGGAACGCCTCGGAGCCGCTCAGCGCCGCCCCGCCGCCCTTCTTCGTCTCGTCCAGCGCGAGATCGAGGATCGTCGACCCCTGCGCCAGAGTGCGCCGGAAGGTCTCCTCCTCGGCGAAGGCGGAGGCCGAGAGAGTCGACCATTCCTTCTCGAGCACCGGGTATGCCGACTTCATGGCATCACGGGACGTGGCGAAGAGCTCGGGGAAGACCGGCTCGTCGACGCCGAGCAGACGCATCGAGCGCACCGTGCGCCGCATGAGGCGGCGGAGGATGTATCCGCGGCCCTCATTGGACGGGCGGACGCCGTCGGACAGCAGCATGAGGGACGAGCGCACGTGGTCGGCCACGACACGGAAGCGCACGTCGTCTTCGTGGACGGCACCGTAACGGCGGCCGGAGAGCTCGACCGCGCGATCGAGGACCGGGCGCACCTGATCCGTCTCGTACATGTTCTCGACGCCCTGCTTGAGGAACGCGACGCGCTCGAGTCCCATGCCGGTGTCGATGTTCTTCTGGGGCAGCTCGCCCACGATGTCGAACTCGGTCTTGCCGCGGATGTTGTCGATGAAGTCCTGCATGAACACGAGGTTCCAGATCTCGAGGAACCGCGAGTCGTCGGCCGCGGGACCGCCGTCCTTGCCGTACGCGGGACCTCGGTCGAAGAAGATCTCGCTGTCGGGGCCACCGGGACCGGGCTGACCGGTGTTCCAGTAGTTGTCCGCACGCCCCAGACGCTGGATGCGCTCCGGCTTCAGGCCGATGATGTCGCGCCAGATGGCCTCAGCCTCGTCGTCGGTCTCGTAGACGGTGACCCAGAGGTCTTTCTCGTCGAAACCGAGGCCGCCGTCTGCCTCCGAGCTCGTCAGCAGCTCCCACGCGTAGCGGATCGCGCCCTCTTTGAAGTAGTCGCCGAAGGACCAGTTGCCCATCATCTGGAAGAAGGTGCCGTGACGCGCGGTCTTCCCGACTTCTTCGATGTCGTTGGTGCGGATGCACTTCTGCAGGTCCGCGATGCGCGGGTGCGGTGCGGGCACGACTCCGGTGAGGTACGGGATCATCGGCACCATTCCGGCGACCGTGAACAGCAGCGACGGATCGTCGCTGACCAGAGAGGCCGAGGGGACGATGACGTGGTCGTTCTTCTCGAAGAAGTCGAGATAGCGCTGCGCGATCTCCGCAGTTTTCATAGGGGTGCCAGGTGTCCTTGCGTACAGGGTGTGGAAGGGCGGGGCGATGATGCGGCAGCGGCCGGGAGACCGCGCGCGATCAGTCGTCCGCGGGGTCTACGAGTCGCGCCTGCTGCTCGCGGTACGAGTCGCCGATGATGCCGGTGAACTCGTTGAAGCGAGCGTCGACCTCGGCGAGGATGTCGTGACCGCGCGGGTCCTTGTTCATGAAATGCGCAGCGACGAATCCGCCGATCACACCGATCAGGAACCACAGCACGTTCTTCATGTCGTCATCCTTGCCTCTGACCCGCGAAGGCGCGGTGTCACCATCGTATGCGCAAACGACAGAAGGCGTCGGGTGACCCCGACGCCTTCTGCGGAAAAGCTGGAACTCAGCGAGCTGCGTAGTACTCGACGACGAGCTGCACTTCACAGGTCACGGGGACCTCGGCGCGCTTCGGGCGACGAACCAGGCGAGCCTGGAGCTTGTCGAGCTCGACCTCGAGGTAGCCGGGAACGGGAGGCAGGACCTCGGCGTGACCGCCGGCCGCTGCGACCTGGAAGGGCTCGGTGCCCTCGCTCTTGGCCTTGACGTGGATGAGCTGACCCGGCTTCACGCGGAAGGACGGGCGGTCGACGAGCTGGCCGTCGACGAGGATGTGACGGTGCACGACGAGCTGACGAGCCTGCGCGGTGGTGCGGGCGAAGCCCGAACGCACGACGAGGGCGTCGAGACGCATCTCGAGCAGCTCGACCAGGTTCTCACCGGTCAGGCCGTCCTGACGGCGAGCCTCGTTGAACGTGTTGCGCATCTGCTTCTCGCGGATGCCGTACTGCTCGCGCAGACGCTGCTTCTCACGCAGACGGACGGCGTAGTCGCTGTCTGCCTTGCGCTTGGTGCGGCCGTGCTCACCCGGAGCGTAGGGACGCTTCTCGAGGTAGCGGGCGGCCTTCGGGGTGAGCGGGATGCCGAGGGCACGGCTCAGACGTACCTTGCGGCGGTCCTGGGACTTCGTGGTCACGAAGTGTTCCTTCCGATGACGTGGTCGCGTCTTTCACGACTCACGGACGTATCGTCCGCGTTCTGCCTTGGAGCGCACGCCGGGGCGCCAGCAAGGTGTGGTGTGAACGAGGAGATGCCCGAAAACACGGTTTCGAGCCGATCAAGTCTAACAGATTCGCGTCAGCGCCCGTCGAGGATGCGTCTGATGCGCTCGAGGCGAGCCGAGATGTCGCGCTCGGCACCCAGGTTCTTGGGTTCGTAGTACCGCTTTCCGCGCAGTTCGTCAGGGAGGTACTGCTGCGGCAGGATGCCGAACTCGCTGTCGTGCGGGTAGACGTATCCCCGGCCGTGACCGAGCCGCTTCGCGCCCGGATAGTGCGCGTCTCGCAGATGCAGCGGGACGCGTCCGAACCCCCCGGAGCGGATGTCGGCGATCGCCTGGTCGATTCCCACGTACGCCGCATTCGACTTGGCTGTCGTGGCCAGATAGACGGTCGCTTCGGCGAGCGGGATCCGCCCCTCCGGCATTCCGATGAACGCGACGGCGTCCGCGGCCGCGACCGCGATGGAGAGCGCCTGCGGGTCGGCGAGGCCCACGTCCTCGGAGGCCGAGATGACCAGGCGCCGAGCGATGAAGCGAGGGTCCTCCCCCGCCTCGATCATCCGCGCGAGATAGTGCAGGGCCGCATCCGGGTCGGATCCTCGGATCGACTTGATGAACGCGCTGATGACGTCGTAGTGCTCGTCTCCCTGACGGTCGTATCGCAGCAGCGCCTTGTCGACGGCCTGAGCGACGTCGTCCGCCGTCGCGGCGGGCACCGCGCCTTCTTCCCCCTTCGAGAGGGCTACGGCCGCTGCCGCCTCGAGTCCGGTGAGCGCACGCCGCGCATCGCCCGACGCCAGCCGGATCAGCGCCGCGCGCGCGTCGTCGGCCAGGGTGACCGCGCCATTGAGTCCGCGCGCATCGGTCACCGCCCGATCGACCAGGAGCCCGATGTCGTCATCCGTCAGCGGCTGGAGCGTGAGGAGCAGCGATCGCGACATCAACGGCGAGATCACCGAGAACGAGGGATTCTCGGTGGTCGCCGCGATCAGCAGCACCCAGCCGTTCTCGACGCCCGGGAGCAGGGCGTCCTGCTGCGCCTTGGTGAACCGATGGATCTCATCGAGGAAGAGGATCGTCGTCTGGCCATAGAGGTCGCGCTGGGTGATCGCCTCCTGCATGACCTCGCGCACGTCCTTCACGCCGGCGGTGATCGCGGAGAGCTCGACGAACCGGCGGCCCGATGAGCGTGCGATCGCCTGCGCCAGAGTGGTCTTGCCGGTGCCGGGCGGACCCCACAGGATGATCGAGACGGCACCCGGGGATGTCGCGGCAGGGTCGGCGAGTGCGACGATCGGGGAACCCGCGCGCAGCAGGTGCTTCTGACCGGCGACCTCATCGAGCGACACGGGGCGCATTCGCACGGCGAGAGGCGTCTGCCCGGAGAGCAGTGCGGAGGCGGAGGTCATCCGTCCAGGCTAACGCGGGGCACCGACACTTCGGGTGGGAACGGCGTGACGCGATCTCGACGGTAGGCTCTCAGGCGACGTTGCACATTCACGTCCAGTAAGGGAGCACGCAATGGCCGGACGCGGGAAGAGCACGCAGCAGTCGCGCACCGAGGTGGAGCGCGCACGTCTGCACACCGCCCGCAAGACGTGGCATGAGGGTCAGATCCGGCGTCGCACCCGCGACAACACGATCGCCGTCGTCGCCGGACTGCTCATCGTCGCCGGAGCCGTGGTGAGCCAGGTCGTTCACGCGCAGGTGAATCCCCCGGCCCCCTCGCCTTCGCCTACCGTCGAGCCGACGGAGGCGCCCGTGCCGACAGACCCCGCGACGCCGGAGCCTGCACCCACTGAGGCCCCCGCCGGATAGAACACGGTCCCTGTGGGTGGCGGACACGGGCGTTCACTGCCCGCACTCCCCCGCGCGCACCTCGCTCAGTACTCGGTGACCGCCAGGCGGTAGCCGCGTTTCACCACCGTGTGCACGAGTTCGTTGCCGCCGAGAGCCTCCCGCAGCCGTGCGACGGCCACCTCGACCGCATGTCCGTTGCGCTCGGCGCCGGGGAGAACGCCCCCGAGCTCGGCGCGCGAGAGCACACGCCCGCCCGCAGAGGCGAGCGCCTCGATCAAGGCGGCAGCCGACCGCGAGAGCGGGATGAACACGCCGTCCACGAGGACTCCGCCGCTGCGTACCTCGACCAGACCCGCGTCGGTCGGGAGTGACGGTGCCCTCCCGCCGCCGAAATGCGCGATGACCGTTCGAGCGAGGGATCCGAGTCGCCCCCGGTCGGCGATCGTGGTGCGGAGGTTCGCGCCGTGCAGCGGCGCGGCCGTGATCGGGCCCACGCACGCCAGGAGGAGGCGGCCCGACTCCGCGCGTCTCCTGATGCGCTCGAGCGCGCCGGACTCCTCTGCCACCGCGATCCACGACGCCGCTCCCGGTGCCGAGGTGAACAGCACGGCGTCCGCCTCGCCGGCCGCCGCCTGCAATGCCGAACGCCGCACCACCTCAGGATCCGGCGGCGGCCCCCACCGGTAGACCGTGATGCTCAGCACCTCGGCTCCGGCATCCGCCAGCAACTCGTCGAGGCCGTCCGATCCGGCGCCATGATGCTGCACGAGGATCCGCTTGCCCGCGACCCCGGAGGCGAGGAGGTACTCGCCGACCTCGGCCGACGTCTCGGATTCGGCGACCCAGTCAGCCGTGAAACCCGCCTGCTGGATCGCGCCGTGCGCCTTGGGTCCCCGTGCGACGAAGTGCGCGCCCTGCAGTGCCGCGTCGAGCTGTCCGTCGAGGCCGTGCTCGTGCGCGGCATCCATCCATCCGCGAAACCCGACGCCCGTGGTGACGATCACGATGTCCGGAGGAGCGGCGATCACCTGCTCGGTGCGGGCGAGAAGCTGCGCGTCGTCGGAGTTGGTGACGATGCTCAGCGCCGGCGCGCGATGGACCACCGCACCGCGACGCTCGAGGGCTGTCGCCAGGTCGATCGAGCGGCGGTCTGCGGCGACGATGATCGTGCATCCGGCCAGCGCCGAGTCGAGCGTGCGCGCGGTCGTCATGTGGCGCTCTCCGCGATCATCGCCCTCGTCGGCAGCAGCAGTCCCGCGCGAGCCACCTCGCCGATCACGATGACGGACGGGTTCACGACCTGCGCAGCGGCCGCGTCCTGCGCCGCCGTCGCCAGGGTGCTGCGGATGGTCCGCTGTCGTTCGGTGTGACCGTTCTCGACGATCGCCACGGGGATGTCGCCGGACACCCCGTGCGACGCGGCCGAGGCTGCGAGGCGAGGCAGCGAGGCCACGCCCATCAGGACGACGGTGGTGACCGTCGGATCGGACAGAGATGCGAGCGCACTCGGGGTGAGGTCGCCGTGCCCGTTGATGATGTGCACCGCTGACGCGACGCCGCGATGGGTCACCGGGATCCCCGCGGCCTGAGGCACCGAGATCGCGCTGCTGACGCCCGGGGTCACACTGACCGGCACACCGGCGGCCTCACACGCGAGAACCTCTTCTCCCCCGCGACCGAGCACGAAGGGATCGCCGCCTTTCAGCCGCACCACGCGGTGGCCGGCGAGGGCGCGTTCGACGAGGAGGGCATCGATCTCGTGCTGAGGGACGGGGTGGTGACCCGGTCGTTTGCCGACATCGATGACCTCGACGTGCGACGGGAGCTCGTTCCGGAGCTCCGCGAACGGACCGAGGCGATCGGCGACCACGACGTCGGCCGCCATCAGCAGGCGATAGGCGCGCACCGTCATGAGGTCGGCGGGACCCGGCCCACCGCCGACGAGGTCGACCCTGCCCACACGCGTCCGCCTCATGATCCGACGCTCTCCGGCATCCGGACGTACACGACGCCGTCGTCGATCGCGACCGGCCACACCCGCAGTGCTGCGGGGGGCTTGCCGTGGGTCTCGATGCACTCGCCGGTGCGGAGATCGAAGATCTGCTTGTGGAGTGGGGATGCGACCGTGGGGACATCCCCACGACTTCCCACGATCCCGCGGGAGATGACATTGGCTCCGCTGAACGGGTCGAGATTGTCGACTGCGAGCACGGTGCCGTCCGAGAGGAGGAACAGTGCCACCTGCTGTCCGTCCAAGAGAGCGGCTCGCCCTCGTTCGACCTCGAGGTCCTCGAGCGTGCATACCCGCACATGCGTGGTGGAGTCCATCGCGACGGTCATCGGCGCACCTCCAGAGCGGTTCCGGCGATCAGGATGCCTCCGGCGCGACGCTCCTCCGGCGACGCCGGGCGGATCTGCCCGCGCTCAGAGACATAGGCGAGTGACGGATCCGCCGTATCGGCCGCGTTGACGAACGACCGGAACCGTTCGAGCTTCACGGGGTCGGCGAGGGTGGCCGCCCATTCGTCCTCGTAGCGATCGACGTGCTGCGCCATCGAGGCATCGAGGTCGGCGCAGATGCCCAGGCTGTCGTCGAAGATCACACTCCGCAGCCCGTCGAGTCCGCCCTCGAGCTCCTCGCACCAGGGAGCCGTGCGCTGCAGACGATCGGCGGTGCGGATGTAGTACATGAAGAAGCGGTCGATGGCCCTGATGAGACCCTCGTCGTCGAGGTCCGACGCGAGCAGCTGCGCGTGCCGCGGCGTGAAGCCGCCGTTGCCGCCGACATACATGTTCCACCCCGTCTCGGTGGCGATGACTCCCACGTCCTTGCTCCGCGCCTCCGCGCATTCACGAGCGCAGCCCGAGACGCCGAGCTTGAGCTTGTGGGGAGCACGGAGCCCCCGATAGCGCAGTTCGAGCTTGACGGCCATGCCGACCGCGTCGAGGACGCCATAGCGGCACCACGTCGACCCGACGCACGACTTCACCGTGCGCAGCGACTTGCCGTACGCCTGCCCCGACTCGAAGCCCGCGTCGACCAGACGCTGCCAGATCACCGGAAGCTGTTCCAGCCGCGCTCCGAACATGTCGATCCGCTGCCCGCCGGTGATCTTCGTGTACAGCGCGAAGTCCTTCGCGATCTGCCCGATCGCGATCAGTCCCTCCGGGGTGACCTCGCCACCGGCCATCCTCGGGACGACGGAGTACGTGCCGTCCTTCTGCATGTTGGCCATCACGTGGTCGTTGGTGTCCTGCAGCGTGGCGTTCTCGCCGTCGAGCACGTGCGCGCCCACGAGCACCGAGAGGATGCTGGCGATCGCCGGCTTGCAGATGTCGCACCCTCGGCCGCGCCCGAAGCGCTCGACGATGCCACTGAACGTCGTGAGCTGAGCCACCCGTACCGCGTCGAAGAGCTGGCGGCGCGAGAGATCGAAGTGCTCGCAGAGGGCATGCGACACGGTCTGGCCGAGCTTGGTGAGCTCCTGCCCCACGACCTTCTTCACCATCAGCACGCAGGATCCGCAGGTCGCCCCGGCCTTCGTGCAGCCCTTCACCGCGGCGGCGTCCGTGCACCCCTCGTCGTGCACTGCCCGGCGGATGCGCCCGGCGGTCACATTCGAGCACGAGCAGACCACGGCCTCATCCGGCAGCTCGCCACCAGGAGCCTCGTTCCCGCCTTCCGGCAGCAGGTAGGCGGCCGGGTCGGCGCCGAGCTTCGCGCCGACGAGGGGACGCAGCGCGCCGTAGGCCGCCGCATCGCCGACGAGGATCCCACCGAGCAGCGTCTGAGCGTCATCCGACAGCACGAGCTTCTTATAGACACCGGCGACAGGATCCGCATAGACGACGTCGAGCGCATGGGGAGTCGTGGCCATCGCATCGCCGAAGCTCGCGACATCGACACCCGAGAGCTTCAGCTTGGAGGAGTCGTCGTAGCCGGGGAACGCCGCATCGCCTCCGAGCAGGCGCGTCGCCGCCACCTCTGCCATGGCGTATCCGGGAGCCACCAGTCCGACGCAGCGACCGTCGAAGTTGGCGACCTCGCCGATCGCCAGGATGTGGGGGTCGGACGTCGAGCACCGATCGTCGATGATCACACCGCCGCGGGGGTCCACCTGCATCTCCGCATTGCGCGCCAGCTCGTCCCGGGGACGCACGCCGACGGTGAAGACCACGACGTCCGCCCGTTCGATCGATCCGTCCTGGAACTCGAGCGCCGTGACCGCGCCGGAGTCATCCGGGTCCAGCCGAGTCGTTCTCGATCCGGTGCGCACCGAGATGCCACGCGCTTCGAGCAGACGCTTGAGCATCCCTCCACCCGCTGAGTCGAGCTGAGCGGACATCAGGCGATCGGAGTACTGCACGACGGTGGCGTCGACATCCATTCCCTGCAGAGCGCCGGCGGCCTCGAGCCCGAGGAGCCCTCCGCCGATCACCGCGCCGCGCAGCGGACGACCGAGCATGCGTCCTCGCCGCTCGACGAAGTCCTTGAGGCCCTGGACGTCGTCGAGTGTGCGATAGACGAAGCAGCCGGGCAGGTCCGCACCGTCCACGGCGACCTTCGCGGCGTAGGAGCCGGTCGCGAGCACCAGGGTGTCGTACGGGATGCTCGTGCGCGACCTCGTCGTGACGGTGCGGGCCGAGCGATCGATCCGCAGCACTCTGTCGTCGGCGAGGAATCGCACGCGGAAGTCGTCGAACACCGAGCGATCGAGTTCGAGCTCCTCGGGAGTCGCCCCCGAGAAGAACCCGGTGAGTCCGACCCGATCGTACGGTCGACGGGCCTCGTCTCCGATCACCGTCACATGCATCGGCGTCTCGGCCCGGCTGATCAGGCTCTCCACGAATCGATGCGCGACCATCCCTGCACCGACCACCACGATCTCCTGGGGTGTGAGGAGGACCTCGCTCATGTTGCTCCAATCGCCGGGGGACGTCGTGATGGCGACGATAGGAGCCTGGTGTTTCCCGCATGTGACGCGCGGTGTTTCGTGCGTCGAACGATTCGCTCACAGAACGGTAACGGCCATTGTGAGGTTCGACGACCACACTGCAACCTCGCTCTCGTACTAGGCTGAAGCTCGTCCTTTCCGCCTCCCGCGGGCCCTACCGCGCAAGGAGAATCACCGTGTCTGAGCCGTCCAAGCCGACTCCCCCCATTCCCGCTCCCCCGGCAGCGCCGCTGCCGCGAAAGCTGACCAAGCCCACTGCAGCGACTCCCGCAGCCGCAGCATCGCCCGCGACCTCCGCATCGAGTGCCGAGGCAGCGAAGTGGGGCCGTGTCGCCGAAGACGGCACGGTCGAGGTTCGCGAGGGCGACGAGTGGCGCGTGGTCGGGCAGTATCCCGACGGCACCCCCGACGAGGCACTCGCCTACTTCGTGCGTAAGTACGAGGACATCGCGTTCAAGGTGCACACGCTCGAGCAGCGTCACCAGGCCGGCGGCGCGTCTGCGGGTGACCTGGTCAAGCAGGCCGGTCATCTTCTCACCGAGGCCACCGACGCTGCCGCTGTGGGCGACCTCGCCGGACTCCGTGAGCGTCTGAACACCCTGACCTCCTCGCTCTCCGAGGCGACCGCTCAGGAGGCCCAGCAGGCCAAGGAGCTGGTCGACAAGGCCATCGCCGAGCGCACGGCTCTCGTCGAGCGCGCCGAGGAGATCGCAGCCCGCGACCTCTCGAAGGTGCAGTGGAAGCAGGTGACCGCCGAGCTCGGCGAGCTCTTCGACGCGTGGCAGGCGCAGCAGCAGAACGGCCCTCGTCTGTCGAAGGGGGTGTCCCAGCAGCTCTGGAAGCGGTTCCGTGATGCGCGCGGCACCGTCGACAAGGCACGCCGCGCGTTCTACTCCGAGCTCGACGACACCCACAAGACCGCTCGTGACGCCAAGACGCGGCTGGTCGAGCGCGCGGAGGCTCTCGCTCCTCGCGGAGTCGACGGCATCCCCGCGTATCGCAGTCTGCTCGACGAGTGGAAGGCCGCCGGTCGCGCTGGTCGCAAGGCCGACGACGCGCTCTGGGCGCGATTCAAGGCAGCCGGCGACGCGCTGTACTCCGCTCGTGCCGAGCAGTCGGCGGCTGAAGAGGCGGACTCCGCCCCGAAGATCGAAGCGCGTCAGGCCCTTCTCGAAGAGGCCAAGGCAGTCGCAGACGAGCCGAACATCAAGCGCGCCCGCGCGCTGCTCACCGGCATCCAGCGCCAGTGGGATGAGATCGGCCGCATCTTCCCCCGCGAGAAGGAGCGCGCTCTCGACGATCGTCTCCGTGTGATCGAGCAGGCGCTCAAGGCACGCGAAGAGGTCGACTGGAAGAAGAACAACCCCGAGACCAAGGCACGCGCCAACGACATGAGCTCGCAGCTGCTCGAGGCGATCGAGAAGCTCGAGTCCGAGCTGGCCGCCGCAGAGAAGTCGGGAGACAAGAAGGCCGCCAAGGCCGCGGCGGATGCACTCGAAGCGCGCCGCACCTGGCTCAACGCCCTCGGCGGCTGACCTTCTCCACAGATCTCCGGATCGAATCAGTACGCGGGATGCACCGCGCCAGACTGGCGTGATGCATCCCGCGTTCCTGTATCTGCCCGGCCAACGCCTCACGATCCCCGAACTCAGCGCGGCGAGGCTCGACGGGCATCTCGTCGATCTGGGCGAGGGGTACATCCCCGCCGATCTCGTCGAGAGCGCAAGCGCGAGAGCAGCCGCGCTCGCGCCCCTCGTCCCTGCGGACACGGCCGCCTCCGGCCCGACGGCAGCTTGGATCCACGGTGCCGGCGACACTCCCCCTGCACGCCATCACGTCCGGCGCGCAGTGAGCCATCGGATCCGCCCCGCACTGCCCGCACGAGTGATCCTTCATGACACAGCGTTGCCACCGTCGGATCTCGTCGTGATCGGCGGCGTACCGGTGATGACGCCGGAGCGCACCATGGTCGATCTCGCTCTCGGACTCCACCGCGACGGATCCCTGCATCGGTGGATGGTGCTCCTCGCCGACGCCGAACCCGATCTCGTATCCGCTGCGCTTCGGGAGCTCGAGCGCATGACCCGCGTGCCGGGAAAGCGCGCCGGACGCGGCGCGCTCGAGAGGATTCTCGTCAGGACGAGGTGACGCGGTACACGTCATACACCGCGTCGATGCGACGCACCGCGTTCAGCACCCGGTCGAGGTGGACGGCATCGCCCATCTCGAAGACGAAGCGGCTGATGGCGAGGCGTTCGTCGGTGGTGCTGACGGTCGCCGACAGGATGTTGACGTGATGCTCGCTCAGCACCCGGGTGACATCCGAGAGCAGCCCCGAACGGTCGAGGGCCTCGACCTGGATCTGCACCCGGAAGACGCTCTTCGTCGTCGGGGCCCACGACACCTCGACGAAGCGGTCCTCCTCGCTCGCGAGCGCCTTGACGTTCGGGCAGTCCGTGCGGTGCACGGACACGCCGCTACCACGCGTCACGAAACCGACGATCTCGTCTCCGGGAACCGGAGTGCAGCACTTCGCGACCTTCACGAGGATGTCCGATGCTCCGCGCACCAGGACACCCGAATCCCCTGCCCGTGGCTCCCGCGACGGCATGCTGCCGGGGAGGTCGATCGGACCTGTGGCGGGATCGGTCGCCGCGACCAGCGCGGTGACCTTCTCGAGCACGGACTGCGTGGAGACGTGACCTTCGCCCACGGCGGCATACAGCGCAGAGACGTCCTCATAGCGGAGCTGATGTGCGACCTCGGCGAACGAGTCCTGGCTCATCAGGCGCTGCAGCGGCATGTTCTGGCGGCGCATCGCGCGAGCGATGGCCTCCTTGCCCTGCTCGATCGCCTCTTCGCGACGCTCCTTCGTGAACCATCCGCGGATCTTGTTGCGTGCGCGGGTGCTCTTGACGAAGCCGAGCCAATCCTGGCTAGGGCCGGCGTCGGGGTTCTTCGAGGTGAAGACCTCGACCACGTCACCGCTCTTGAGCTCCGATTCCAACGGCACGAGGCGCCCGTTGACCTTCGAGCCCATCGTGCGGTGGCCGATCTCGGTGTGCACGGCGTACGCGAAGTCGACCGGCGTCGCACCCGCCGGTAGCCCGACGACGCGCCCCTTCGGCGTGAAGACGTAGACCTCTTTCGCGCCGATCTCGAAGCGCAGAGAGTCGAGGAACTCGCCGGGATCCGCCGTCTCGGCCTGCCAGTCCGAGATGTGCGCGAGCCACGCCATGTCGTTGTCGGCGGCGCGGACCTCGGTCTTGCCGCCGTTCATCCGCTCTTTGTACATCCAGTGCGCGGCGACGCCGTACTCCGCCTGCTGGTGCATCTCGTGCGTGCGGATCTGGATCTCGACCGTCCGACCCGACGGTCCGATCACCGTGGTGTGCAGCGACTGGTAGAGGTTGAACTTCGGGGTGGCGATGTAGTCCTTGAAGCGACCGGGCAGCGGCGTCCAGCGCGCGTGGATGGCGCCGAGCACCGCGTAGCAGTCGCGCACCGACGCGACCAGCACGCGGATGCCGATCAGGTCGTAGATGTCGTCGAACTCACGGCCTCGTACGACCATCTTCTGGTACACCGAGTACAGCTGCTTCGGACGCCCGACGACCTTGCCTCGGATGCGCAGATCGCGCAGGTCCTCGTCGATCTCCTCGACGACCTGAGCGAGGTACTTCTCGCGCTGCGGGGTGCGCTGGGCGATCAGGTTGTGGATCTCGTTGTAGATCTTCGGATGCAGCACGGCGAACGAGAGGTCCTCGAGCTCGGACTTGATCGCCTGGATACCGAGGCGGTTGGCCAGAGGCGCGTAGATCTCGAGCGTCTCCTTGGCCTTCTTCGCAGCCTTCTCGGGCGGGACGAATCCCCACGTGCGGGCGTTGTGCAGGCGGTCGGCGAGCTTGATCAGCAGGACGCGGATGTCCTTCGACATCGCGACGATCATCTTGCGGACGGTCTCGGCCTGGGCGCTCTCGCCGTACTTGACCTTGTCGAGCTTGGTGACGCCGTCGACGAGCATCGCGACCTCGTCGCCGAACTCCGCCGTGAGGTCGGTGAGCGCATAGCCGGTGTCTTCGACGGTGTCGTGCAGCAGCGCCGCAGCGATGGCTCGAGGACCCAGGCCCATCTCCGCGAGAATCTGCGCGACGGCGAGCGGGTGCGTGATGTAGGGCTCGCCGCTCTGGCGCTGCTGGCCGGTGTGCTTCTCCTTGGCCACGGCGTAGGCGCGCTCGATGACGGCGAGATCGCCTCGCGGGTGATTCGCACGGACCGTGCGGATCAGATTGTCGAGGTCGTTGATCCTGGGCGCGCGGGAGAAGATGCGGGGAACCAGTCGTCTCAGGCTGGAGCCCTGCGACGCCGTCTGCGGTTCCGCCATCCGCTCACCTCCGAATCACAACAGCTTACGCGTGCTCCACGGGGTGCGGCCCCGCGGAGCGGGGACTATCGGGTCTCTGCGGTCGCGAGGCTTCGCGCCTCGCGGATCTTGGCATCTCGTGCCGCGATCTGCGGCTCGTTCTCGCGGAAGAGCGAGTAGAGCGGCGCGGCCACGAACAGGGTCGAGTAGGTCGCGACCAGGATGCCGACGAAGATCGAGAGCGAGATGTCCGTGAGGGACTCGGCGCCCAGCCAGAAGGCTCCGATGAAGAGGACCGCGCCGACCGGCAGTGCGGCGACGACCGAGGTGTTGATCGATCGGATGAGCGTCTGGTTCACCGCGAGGTTGACCGACTCGCCGAAGGTTCGCGTCGAGTTCTCGCCGTCCTCCGTGGTGTTCTCCCTGATCTTGTCGAACACCACCGTGGTGTCATACAGCGAGTAGGCGAGGATCGTCAGGAATCCGATGACCGCGGCCGGTGAGATCTCGAACCCGGCCAGGGCGTAGACGCCGACCGTGATGACGAGGACGTCGAGCAGGCCGAGGATCGCTGCCGCGGACATCTTCCACGTCCGGAAGTAGATCGCGAGGATCAGGAACGTCAGTGCGAGGAAGATCGCGAGACCCCAGAGGGACTGCTTGGTGACGTTCTCACCCCACGCCGGTCCGATGAACGACGAGGTCACGCTCTCGGGCTCGACGCCGTAGGCATCGGCGAGGGCGTTGGAGACCTGCTGCGTCTCGGCGGCGCTCATCTGATCGGTCTGGACGCGGATGTCGTTGCCGCCCACCACGACGACCTTGGTCGCCGCGCCGGGTACGACCGACTGCACCGCGGTCTTCGCGGTCTCCTGCTCGAAGCTGTCGGGCGCCTGCACGGTGAACTGCGACCCGCCCGTGAACTCGATCGAGAACTGGATCGGGCGGATGAGCGGCACCAGCGCCGAGCCGACGACCAGCACGATCGCGATGATGAACCACAGGCGGCGCTTGCCGACGAACGGGAAGGACGTCTTTCCCGTGTAGAGGTTGTTACCGAACTCGTTCATGGAAGCCATCAGGCGTCCCCCTCGCTTCCGGTGCGGGTGGTTCTCTCACCGGCTAGTGCTTCGGCGCGCTTGCGCTCTGCGATGGTCTGACGGCGCTCGGCTTCGCCCTTGGCTCTGGCGTTCTTCGCGCCGCGGCCCGCGGTGGCGGTCGACACCTGACGGAACTGCGATCGGCTGCGGTACACCGCACCGAGCGATTCGGGATCGAGACCGGAGAGCTTGTGGCCTCCGCCGAAGAACTTGGTGCGGGCGAGCAGCTGCATCACCGGGTGCGTGAAGATCACGAAGATGAACACGTCGATGAGGGTCGTGAGCCCCAGAGTGAAGGCGAAGCCCTTCACAGTGGAGTCCGCGAGGATGTACAGCACCACTGCCGCGAGGATGTTGATCGACTTCGAGATGTAGATCGTGCGCTTCGCTCTGCCCCAGCCGTCTTCGACCGCCGAGGTGATCGACTTTCCGTCGCGGAGCTCGTCTCGGATCCTCTCGAAGTACACGATGAACGAGTCGGCGGTGAAGCCGATCGAGACGATGAGGCCCGCGACGCCGGCGAGCGACAGGCGGAAGCCCAATCGCCACGCGAGGATGCAGATGATGATGTACGTCAGAACCGCCATCACCGCGATGGACGCGATGATCACGGAGCCGAGCGCCCGATAGACGATCAGTGAGTAGATCGCCACGAGTGCGAGACCGATGAGGCCCGCGATGAGACCGATCTGAAGCTGCTGGGTGCCCAGGGTCGCGGAGATGGTGTCGGAGCTCTGAACCTCGAAGCTCAGGGGCAGGGCGCCGAATTTGAGCTGGTCGGCGAGGGCCGTCGCCGACTCCTGGTTGAAGTCTCCCGAGATGCTCGGGCGACCGTCCAGGATCTGTCCGTTCATGCGCGGTGCGCTGATCACCGATCCGTCGAGGACGAAGGCGAACTGATCACGCGGCGAGAGCTCCGCGAGGCGGTTCTGGTTGAGGCGGGTGCTCACCTCGCCGAAGGCCTCGGCGCCGTCGCCGTTCATCGTCAGCTGGACGAGCCACGCGCCCGTCTTCGGGTCGCGACCCGCGGATGCGTCGGTGATGGCGTCACCCGTGAGCTCGGTCGGACCGAGGAGGTACTTCGCCTGGCCCGAGGGATCGCACGCGATGAGCGGCTGGTCCTTGGGCGCATTCGAGGGGTCGTTCTCGGGGTTGGCGCAGTCGTAGGCCTGGAACTCCGCGGCGAGCCTGTCGGTCACCCAGGCGAGGTCGCTCGCATCCGTCGGCTCGGCCGTCGGCGTCGCGTTCAGCGAGTCGTCCGGGGTCGGATACGCCGTCTCGTTGCCGTCTTCACCCACGTACTGATTGGTGCCGGCCGTCGTGGCGAGCACCGGGCGGAACTCCAGCTGCGCGCTCGACTGGATGCGCGCACGCGTCTGCTCGTCTGCGACACCCGGGATCTGCACCACGATGTTGCGGCCGCCCTCGGTGGTGATGTCGGCCTCGGCCACACCGGACGCATCGACGCGCTGGCGGATGATCGCGGCCGCCTGATCGAGCTGCTCCGGGGAGGGCGCAGCGCCGTCCTCGGTCTCGGCACTGAGCACGATCTGCGTGCCGCCCTGCAGGTCGAGCGCGAGCTCAGGGGTCCAGGAGCTCTTCTCGAACACGTGGACGCCGAGCGCGTTGATGCCGAAGAGGACGCCCGTCACCAGGAGCAGGCCCATGAGGACCCGCCAGGCATGACGGACCGGGGAAGAAGTGGCCACGTGTGATCAGCTTTCTAAGATGCCGGAGTGCCGAGGTGGTGCAGCGCGAAGGCTACTTGTCGTCGGCGTCGCGCTCGAGGCGGCGACGGGTCTCCTCGGGAGTCTCGAGGGCCGGAGCGTCGTCGACGACGGGAACGTCGTTCACGATCGGTGCATCCTCGGCGGCGAGCACTGCCGGGTCGGTCTCGATCGCGTCCTTGGGCTCGACGATGCGCAGGATCGCCTGGCTGTGCACCTCGATGACGGTGCCGGGAGCGATCTCGACGAGCGCGGGCGAGTCGAGGTCGTCGTGGTCGTAGGCCACGATCGTGCCGTAGATACCACCCTGGAGGAGCACCTTGACCCCGGGAACGGTCTTGGTCGCCTTCTCCTCCTGCTCAGCCTTCATCTGCTTCTGGCGCTTGCGTCCGTTGACGAACATGAAGACGACGAGAACGGCGAGAAGGCCGAAGAGGAGGATTTCCATGGGCATGGTGGCAAAGGGCCTTTCTCAGGTGCGCGCACCACAGGACGGTCGCGCAGTTCTATCAGGGGAAGTCTTCAGCGATTATAGGTCATCAAGTCGGAGCGCCCCGTCCGGGTGCGCGATGCCGAGGTGGCTGTAGGCCTCCGGCATGGCGACGCGACCTCGAGGTGTGCGACCCAGGAATCCGATGCGCACGAGATAGGGCTCGACGACGCTCTCGACCGTCTCGGCCTCCTCGCCCACGGCGACCGCGAGCGTGCTGAGCCCCACGGGACCCCCGCGGAAGCGCCGAACGAGCGCCTCGAGCACCGCTCTGTCGAGGCGGTCCAGTCCGATGGGGTCGACGTCGTAGAGCTCCAGCGCCGCCTTGACCCCGACCAGGGAGGCCGCGCCGCCGCCGTGAACGAGCGCATAGTCGCGCACTCGACGCAGCAGGCGGTTCGCGATACGAGGAGTGCCGCGCGAGCGACGGGCGATCTCCGACAGTGAATCCCGCGGCAGATCGACGCCCAGCATGAGGGCCGAGCGTGCGATGACGCGCTCGAGCTCCGCCTCCTCGTAGAACTCCAGGTGACCGGTGAAGCCGAAGCGATCCCGCAGCGGGTTCGGCAGCAGACCCGAGCGCGTCGTCGCACCCACGAGCGTGAACGGTGCGAGGTCCAGCGGGATGCTGGTCGCCCCCGCGCCCTTTCCCACCATGATGTCGATGCGGAAGTCCTCCATCGCGAGATAGAGCATCTCCTCCGCCGACCGCGCCATCCGGTGGATCTCGTCGATGAACAGCACCTCGCCGGGCACGAGGCTCGAGAGGAGCGCGGCGAGGTCGCCGGCGTGCTGGATCGCCGGTCCGCTCGAGAGGCGCAGCGGACGTTCGCTCTCGTGAGCGACGATCATCGCCAGCGTGGTCTTGCCGAGCCCGGGCGGGCCCGCGAGCAGGATGTGGTCGGGCGGGCGATTCTGGATCCGTGCGGCATCGAGGAGCAGCTGGAGCTGCCCCCGCACCTTCTGCTGACCGACGAACTCACCCAGGCTCGTGGGTCGCAGGGCTCCCTCGATCGCCAGCTCGGTGTCGTCGGAGGGCTCGGCAGCGTCGCGGATGTCAGACACGCGCCGGCCCCAGCAGTGCGAGGGTGCGGCGCAGCAGCGGTGCGACGGCTGCCCGCTCGGCCTCAGAGGCCTCCGCGGCCGTCTGCGCGGCGGCCTCGGCGGCGACCTTCTCGGACCACCCCAGACCGACGAGCGCGGCAGCGACCTGATCGACGACGTCGACGGGTCCGTTCGCGGCGGGCTTCGACGCCGCGCCCACCGGATGCACCTTGCCCGCGAGCTGGAGGACGATGAGCTTGGCGGTCTTGGGGCCGATACCCGAGACACGGCGGAACGGGGCGTCATCCTCCGATGTCACGGCTTCCGCGATCTGGTCGACGGTGAGATGCGACAGCACCCCCAGCGCCGACTTCGGCCCGACGCCGGTCACGCTGATCAGCAGACCGAAGATCTCCAGCTCGCTGCGGTCGGCGAAACCGTAGAGCGACAGCGCATCCTCGCGCACGATGAGGCTCGTGTGCAGCATCAGCTTCTCGCCGACGGTCGCGGTGTGAGCCACGTCTGCGGGCACCGAGACGGAGAACCCGACTCCCCCGACGTCGATGATGACCTGATCGGCGGTCGAGTGGAGGACAGCGCCGTGCAGCGAGGAGATCATCCGCCCAGCCTACGCACCCGATCGTAGATATGTTCGAGCGACACGCTCCGCGTCGGCCCAAGCCTTCTGGGCCGGGGTGAGCGCATCCACACCCGGGACCCCCGCTGCGCCCCGACGCCACGCGTGGCAGAGCGCGATCGCGAGGGCGTCAGCGGCATCCGGCGGCTGCGGCGGCGCATCCAGGCGCAGGATCCGGGCGATCATGGTCTGCACCTGACGCTTGTCCGCCGAGCCGTAGCCGGTGACCGCCGCCTTGACCTCGCTCGGAGTGTGCGTGGCCGCCGGGAGTCCTGCCTCAGCAGCGAGCAGCAGAGCCACGCCGCTCGCCTGGGCGGTGCCCATCACCGTGTGACTGTTCTGCTGCGCGAACACGCGCTCGACCGCGACAGCGTCGGGCCGATGGAGCTCCAGCACTTCTCGGATGCCCGCGGCGACGATCGCGAGTCGTTCGCCGATCGGGAGATCGGGCGCCGAGCGGATGACTCCGACATGCACCAGCGTCCCTCGTCGAGCCCGGTCGACGTCGACGACCCCCACGCCGCACCGGGTGAGACCCGGGTCTATGCCGAGCACGCGAAGCGAGGAGGAGGTCACTCCCCCAGGCTAAGCGTCTCGTCCGACGGCACGCGGTCGGCGCGCCTACGCGTCGTCGTTCTCGAGCTCGGCCTGCACCTCGGCGGTGAGATCGAAGTTGGTGAAGACGTTCTGCACGTCCTCGCTGTCTTCGAGTGCATCGATGAGGCGGAAGATCTTGCGAGCGGTGTCGGCGTCGATCTCGACCTTGAGGTTCGGCACGAACTCGACGTCGGCGGATTCGTAGTCGATTCCCGCCTCCTGCAGCGCGCTGCGGACGGTCACGAGATCCGTCGCCTCGGTGATGATCTCGAAGCCCTCGGCGTGCGGCTCGATCTCTTCGGCCCCCGCTTCGAGCGCGGCCATCATCACGTCATCCTCGGTGGTCCCCTCGGAGCCGACCACGATCACGCCCTTGCGGCTGAAGTTGTAGGCGACGCTGCCCGGGTCGGCGAGGGTTCCGCCGTTGCGGCTGAGAGCAGTGCGGACCTCGGCCGCAGCACGGTTCTTGTTGTCGGTCAGACATTCGATCATCATCGCGACGCCGTTGGGTCCGTACCCCTCGTACATGATCGAGGTGTACTCGACCGCTTCGCCGCCGATGCCCGCGCCGCGCTTCACTGCGCGATCGATGTTGTCCTTCGGGACCGACGTCTTCTTCGCCTTCTGCACCGCGTCGAACAGCGTCGGGTTTCCCTGCAGGTCGGCTCCGCCGAGCTTGGCCGCGACCTCGATGTTCTTGATGAGCTTGGCCCAGGACTTGGCGCGCCTGGAGTCGATGATGGCCTTCTTGTGCTTCGTGGTGGCCCACTTGGAATGCCCGGACATAATTCTCCGCTCGTCGTATCCGCCCGTGGGCACGGCCCAGGGCATCGTCCATTCTATCGAACCATGCCCGCGGCCTGTGGCCGCACACGGAGCGGCGGCCTCCTGTTCCCGTGATCGCTCTGGTGTGAGGTCAGGCGTGGGTGTAGTCCTGACACATGGACCAGAGCGTCGACGATGACAGGATCCGCGGACTGGACGCCGCCCACCGAGCAGCACTCGAGTTCCTCGGGTCGCTCGACGACAGACCGGTGTGGCCGCGGGCGACCCTCGCCGAGATGCTCGACGCCTTCGGCGGCCCCCTGCCCGCCGAAGGCATGGACCCGGAAGAGGTGATCGGCGAGATCGTGTCGCGGGCGGACCCCGGTCTCGTCGCGATCCCCGGAGGACGATTCTTCGGGTTCGTCATCGGCGGCACGCATCCCGCTGCCCTCGCCGCCGACTGGCTCGTGTCCGCCTGGGACCAGAATTCGGGATCCGCCCTGCTCACGCCGACGACCGTGGCGTTGGAGCGCATAGCCGGCCGGTGGATGCTCGACATCCTGGGCCTGCCCGACGACGCGAGCGTCGGATTCGTCACCGGCGGCCAGATGGCGAACTTCACCTGCCTCGCGACGGCACGGAACGCCGTTCTCGCTCGAGTCGGCTGGAACCTCAGCGAGAAGGGACTGCACGGATCTCCGCAGATGCGCTTCGTCGTAGGTGCCGACCGCCATGGGTCGATCGACCGTGCAGCGCGGTTCCTCGGGATCGGACGCACCGGCATCACTGCCGTCGAATCCGACGCGCAGGGGCGCATGCGACCAGACGCCCTGGACAGCGTCCTCGCGGACGGCTCAGGACCGACCATCGTCTGTCTACAGGCCGGAGAAGTGCACACCGGCGCATTCGACGACTTCGCAGCCCTCATACCGATAGCCCATCGGCACGGAGCCTGGGTGCACGTCGACGGCGCATTCGGCCTCTGGGCTGCGGCCTCCGAGTCGCTGCAGCCGCTGACGGCGGGCATGTCCGACGCCGATTCGTGGGCGACAGATGCGCATAAGACGCTCAACGTGCCCTACGACTGCGGCATGGCGATCGTCCGCGACCCTGCGGACTCCATCGCCGCGTTCCGCACGGGTGGCGATTACCTCATCTACACGAGTCTGGACCCGTGGGACGTGACGCCGGAACTGTCCCGTCGCGCACGCGGCGTGCCCGCGTGGGCGGCGATGCGCAGCCTCGGACGGGACGGCATCTCGAACCTGATCGACAGGCTGCACGAGAACGCGGTGGCGATGGCCGACGGGCTCACGACGATCGACGGCATCCGCATCCTCAACGACGTCGACTACACGCAGGTCATGTTCTGTCTCGATTCCGATGAGGCGACGCGACGGCTGGGTGAGGCCGTGCTCGTGGAGGGCACCGCCGCCATGACCGGGGCCGAGTGGAGAGGTCGCGCTGCGCTGCGCTGCTCGATGTCGTCCTGGGCGACGACCCGGGACGACATCGACCGCACGGTCGGCGCGATCCGAACTCTCGTGTCGCGCTGACCATTATCGCCGGTGTCACTCGGCGGGCAGACCGACCTTCGGCCGTGCCCACGAGCGGCCGCGCGTGTCCTTGAGGATGTCGTACTCCACGTCGACATGCGGTTCGATGGCGCTGTACTTGTCGTTCGGCGCACCGATCACGAGCTGGAAGCCGAGACCCCGCCATGCTCCGATCGCACGCTTCGTGAAGTGCGCGTCCGCCTTGATCAGGGCCTCGTCCATGAACACGGGTGCATACCTCGGACGCTCGGCACCCGCGTCGCCGAGCTGGTAGCGCAGTGCCGCGCCCACGATGAAGGCGACCAGCTCCTGCGACTCTCCACCCGATTTCTCGCCGATGTGGTCGTAGAGCGCGACATGCTCCCGGGTCGTCGCATGGACCCGCTCCGCGCTCACCCGCACATGGTTGCGCACGTCGATGAGCTCGGCGAAGTCGGGAGCCGTGCGTCGCATCCGACCGATGAGACGGCTCATCCTCCGGTAGACGCTCTCACGATCGACATCCGTCTCCGCTGCGTCGATGAGACTGCGCACCTCGCGAAGCTCCTTGCGGAATCGCCTGCGCGCCTCGGACTGGTTCTCGCGCGGTGTGATCTGAAGACGGTGATCATCGTCGTAGAACGGCAGCTCCTCCATGATCCTGTTGATCGGGTCGATGCGGTTCTTGATCTCGCGCAGTGCACGACCCAGCGTCGAATCCAGGCTCGTCAGATCGTTTCCGGAGAGCTTGAGGAGGCTGTCTCGCCATTCGGATTCCAGCTCGTGCAGGCCGTTGGTCTCGAGCGCCACGAGGATGCTCTCGAACTCCGCGACCGACTCGTCGGGGTCGGGGAGGATCGTGAGCGTATCCCAGCGCTCGAGGAAGCCGGTCATCAGGCGTCGCATCTGCTCACGCTGCTCGGCGTGTGCCGCGGCTGCCGACGTGCGATCCTCGAGCAATCTGGTCGCGGCCGTGCGCAATGCGGCGTCGAGGTGAGCGAGGCGCTCCGACGCCGTCACGCTGACGGCCGCGTCTGCTCCGAGGAAGCGCGCGTCGAGGAACGAACGATGCCGCTCCTCCAGCGCGATCTCGGCCGCCTCAGCCGCATCGACGATCCGCTGACAGTCGTCGACCTGGTCGGTGACCTCCACCCAACGGTCCTGAGCGAGTGTGAGGTCTCCCCCGAGTCGGGAGCTCTCGTCGCGCAGACGGCCGACCCGTCTTCTGAGCTCCTCGGCCTGCGACTTCAGCTCGGCGATCTTCGGGTTCTCGTCGGTGACCTCCGCCTCCACTGCGACCCATCGCGCGCGCTCCGCCGTGACGGCCTCGACGTCGATCTGATCCCAGGTGAGGTCCTCGATCTTCGCGTGCGCCTTGGACGTCGCCTCGATCCGGTCGAGGTCGGCCTCGGCGTCCGCAGCGGCCTGAGTCGCAGCATCGCGGCGGCTCTCGAGCTGGCTGATCTGCTCGTCGAGCTCGCGAAGACGGCGCGCGTTCGAGAATCCGAGCATGTTCGCCCGGCCATGCCCGCCATGGGACCCGCGGTCTCCGTGCGACACCTGCCCCGCGAGCGTCAGCGCGCGAGGGTGCTCGGCGAGCTCGGTCGACGAGTCCACGCACACGTACTCGAACCGCTCACGGAGTCGCTGCTGAAGCCATCCGGTGAACGGCGTCGATCGGTGATCGAGACGACCGGGGAGCGTGCGGGGGTCCGCCGTCCGAGACTCGGCGACGCCCGTCGGGACGCCTTCGTAGCTGATCCGCTCAGCGATGCGCACCGACTCGATGGCCGCACGGAACCGCCCGAGGTCCGCGACATCGACGAGCAATGTCCGCGCGAACCCGCCGAGGGCGAGGTTGAACGCGTCCCGCCAGGGCTCGAACTCGGTGCGCACCTCGATGAGCTCACCGACGAAGGGCAGATCCGTCGGGGTGAGCCCGGCCGCCTGGGCGAGGAGAGTTCTCGCCTCATGCAGATGCGCGGGAATGCTCCCGCGGAGCTCACGGGTGCGGTCCTGCTCGGCACGCGCCCGACTCAGCTCGCTCTCGACCGCTCGGCGCGACGACTCTGCATCGGCGAAGGCGGCGCGGGCTCCGCGCAGTCCGCTCTGCGGGAGCTCCCGGCCGACGCGGGCGAGCAGTTCCTCGAAATCGGATGCGGTGCGCACCTCGGCGCCGAGCTCCCTGGCGACGCTGTCGAAGCGCGCCCGCTCGCGCTGGACGTCCTCCAGTCGGCGCTCGACACCCCGCAGCTCGCGCTGAGCGGTCTCGAGGCGGTCGCCTCCGGACTGCCGCAGGACGTCGAGCAGCCCCTCCCGCTCGACCTCGGCGGCGGCGATCAGTGCGTTCTTCTCGCGGACGGCCAGCTGCAGCGCCTGGGTGCGGTCACGCAGATCCGCCTCCACCTCGCGCAGCAGATCGAGGCGGCGCTCGGCGCTCCACAGGGACGCGAGGGAGGTCGGCTCCGAGAAGACCCCGACCTCGTCCACGACGCTCATCCGCGCCGACGCCGCCGCGATGCGCTGCGAGATCTCGCGGATCGGCTCGAGAGCCGCCACCTGCTGCTTGGCGACGAGCATCCGCGTCCGGGTGCTCTCCAACTCATCGAAATGAGCGACCACCGCGTCCGCGGTCGCCATCGTCTCGGGCTCCTCGAGCACGAGCTTCTTGTAGAGGTCGTCGACCGTCGTGATCTGCTGACCGGCCTGGATGCGGGCCAGAAGACTGATCGCCTTCGCCCCCGAACCGGCCGCGCCGATGCCGAGCACGGCGTGAAGTCGAGCCGAGAACTCGCGGTCGGTCGCCACGGGCTCCAGCCCGACGGCGCGCACCGACGCGTCACTGAGTCGCTGGACCGCAGCGCGTTCGAGCTGCGAGAGGTCGAAGGCGCCGTCGATCGTGGCCCGCAATCGCGTGGTGTCCTCGAGGGTGCGGGCGTCCGCGGGGATGTACCACCCGCGCACCGCCGTGAAGCGCGAGCCGTCGTGATCCAACCACGTCATCGAGACGGCGCTCCAGGTGTCCTCGCCGTCGCCGCGCAGCACGCGGAGCTTCGTCCCCTCCTCGGTGCGGGACTCGTCGATCTTGCCGCGCCCGTACGACAGGATGTTCCGCTGCTCGTCGCCGCGGGGACGGCCCGTGACGCCGCCGTTGGACGCGCCGTTGAAGGGCGTCGTGTGCGGCATCATCAGCGCGATGTAGCCGTCCATGAGCGTCGACTTGCCCGACCCCGATCCGCCGCACAGCAGGGTCGCATCGGGCGAGAACCGCACTCGGTGGGGACCGCCGTCGTAGCCGCCCCAGTTGATGAGCTGGAGCTCCTCCGCGACCCACTGCTGACCGCGTGAGCTCGCGGGGATCATCCCGAAGAGCGTGTCCATCATCGTCATCGCGCCACCACCGCCTGGGATCGCAGCCACTCCCGCAGCTCCTTGAGCGTCTCCGCACTGAGCACCACCTCGACGAGCGCGGTGATCCGGTAGCGTCCGCTGGTCTCCTCCTGCACGATGCCCTCTCGATCCAGCCGATCCAATGCGCTGCGGATGGCGCGCTGCTGCTTCGCGGTTCCGCCGTCGACGTCCGCGAAGTAGCTCAGCACGGTCTGCTCGACGTCCTCGATGTCGATCCGCACTGAACCCTCGCCGGACGCGGACTCGCGCTGGTAGACGGTCCGCAGGTGCACGAGAACGAGCGTCTCGGCGCGCGAGTACGGAGAGTCCTTCAGCAGCACGGGCATCTCGACCTCGTCAGAGCGCAGCTGCTGCTTGTACGCGAACCCTCTGGCGTGATCGATGATCAGACGCAGGTAGATGTCGTTGAGCCGCGACTCGATCACCTGCTGGTGCTCGAGCAGCAGCGTCCACTCACGTCGGTTGCGCTCCATCGAGATGAAACGCCGCTGGAGCAGGTGCACGAGCACGCGTCTGATCTCGGGATCGAGCGTGCCGCGATCGCCGGGGAAGTGCGCCTCGAGGTCGTCCTCCATCGCCGTCGGAGCGATGAACCCCTCATCCGCGCCGGCTGTGGTGAGGTCGTCGTCACTCATCATCTGAATCCTCTTTCGTGCTGCGGGCGGTCACGGCGCCGAATGCGAATCGCCTGCTCGTGCCGTCCGGGCGCAATGCTTCGACCGTCGAGATACCATCTCCCTCGGTGAGGCCGTTCCGGTGCGCGATCTCGAGCAGACCGAGCAGATCGACAGGGCGCCGAGCCGCGTCGGGCACCGACCGGAAGGCATCGGCGAGGTCGAAGTCCGTCCCCAGTCCGGCGACGTATTCCTCGAGCTCGGCATATCTCGGACCGCCCCAGGCGCGCGTGTCATGATCGAGGAAGTCGACGTCATCGGCGTCGGCGAGGGGCGCCGGTGCACGCGGCGGGCGGATATCGCTGGTGGTCTGACGCAGATGCCCGAGATCGATCAGCGGCATGCTGCGCACCGGGTCGACGACCGTCGCCGGGCCGGACCACCCATGGAGCCCGGCGATGACGTCGCGCAGGAGGTCGTCGATCTGACGATCGCGCAGCGGATCGTGGGTCTTCACCTGGCCGGTGATCACGTGCGAAGCGCGGCGCTGCGCGGCCAGCACCTCCTCCACCCCCTGCTCTACGCGTCGACCGATGGCGTCGAGCTCGGCGCGCTGCGCGCCGTCGAGCATACGGGCGAAGGGCCGGCCGAGCAGTCCGCGAAGCTGCTCTGTGAGGGCATCGATGCGATCGGGGTCGCCGATCAGACGCAGGGCTCCTGCGAACGCGCGCCCCTCCGGTGTCGACTGCATCACATCCTGGGCGCGCTGCAGATACTCGCGGAGCACTTCGCTCGTCGGTCTCTCGTCCCTGCGCAGGTGGGCGACGACGTCGCGTTGCATCGACCTGAGCGACTCGGCGACGCGCGTGAAATCGGCGGGCAGTTCGCGTGCCAGGTGCAGGACGTTCTCGGCCTCCTCGAGGAGCTCCTCATCGTCGGCAGGGTCGGCATGCCCGGTCTCCTGGATGCGAGCGATCTCTGCGTCGAGCAGATCGCGTTCGTCATACAGCCGCGCCAGCCGCCGGACCGGGTCGACTTCCGCGCTCACCGACAGGTGGTCGACCGCGTCGAGGAGGGTGCGCACGCGGGAGTTCGACACGCGCGTGCGCCCTCCGCCGGTGCGGCCGGATATCTCGAGTGCTGCGACGGCATGCGCAGACAGGCGGTAGACCTCGACGTCGTCGTCGATCTGCTGGATCAGCCAGCCGAGGCGCACCCAGTTCCGGCACACGTCCCGGCCGCTCCCGGACGGAAGGCGCCTGTCGTCGTCGTACCCCGCCGCTCGGAGTTCGTCGAGCACCTCGCCCAGCTCGGCGTGCGCATCCGCGACCGCGACAGACGCCCGGTCGGCGGTGAACAGAAGAGTGAGCGACGCGACCACGAACGGGGCGAACCGACCGTGCAGCAGATCGAGTGTCGGGGTGCTGAATGCGGTGACGGCACGCGCATACGCGGCCTCAGCCCTGGATCCAGTCACTCGAACGAGAATAGTCCGACCTCGGGCCCTCGCCTGTCACGCGCCGGTCCGTGGCGGGTCGCACGGCATGGCGTCAACGGCGCGAGGTGCGCTCCCGGACTCCCGCGAGGAACAGCTCGTGAAAGCGCGTCTCGCCGTCGACCTCGGGGTGGAAGCTGGTGCCGACGAGTGGCCCCTGCCGCACGGCGACGATTCTGCCGTCCGGAAGCGAGGCGACCACCTCGACCCGCTCGCCTGCGCCTTCGACGATCGGAGCTCGGATGAACGTCGCGTGCACGGGCACCTCACCGAGCGCCGGAACGTCGAGGTCCATCTCGAAGGACTCCGTCTGGCGTCCGAAGGCATTTCGGCGTACGGAGATGTCCAGGCCGCCGAATGACTGCTGTCCCTCGATGCCGTCGAGTACCTCATCGGCGAGAAGGATCAGCCCGGCGCATGTCCCGTACACGGGGAGTCCCGCAGCGATCGCGTCCCTGATCGGCTCCTGCATCCCGAATGTGCGCGACAGCTTGTCGATCACGCTGGACTCGCCGCCGGGGATGACGAGACCGTCGACAGACGCAAGCTCCTCCGGGCGGCGCACCAGCGCCACCTCGGCTCCGAGTCCCGCGAGCAGGGCGGCGTGCTCGCGCACGTCGCCCTGCAGCGCGAGGACGCCGACCCGTGGACTACCAGCCACGCTCGGCCAGGCGGTGCGGCGCGGGGAGGTCGGAGACGTTGATGCCGACCATAGCCTCGCCGAGTCCGCGTGAGACCTCGGCGATCACCTTGGCGTCATCGAAGAAGGTGGTCGCCTTGACGATCGCCTTGGCGCGCTCCGCCGGGTTGCCGGACTTGAAGATGCCCGAGCCCACGAAGACGCCGTCGGCGCCCAGCTGCATCATCATCGCTGCATCCGCGGGGGTCGCGACGCCACCCGCGACGAACAGCACGACGGGGAGCTTGCCGGTCTCGGCGATCTCGGCCACGAGCTCGTACGGCGCCTGCAGCTCTTTCGCCGCGACGAACAGCTCGTCCTTCGGAAGAGCCGTGAGAGCCGCGATCTCGCCACGGATCTTCCTGATGTGCTTCATCGCCTCGGAGACATCCCCCGTGCCGGCCTCACCCTTGGAGCGGATCATCGCCGCGCCCTCATTGATGCGGCGCAGCGCCTCACCGAGGTTGGTGGCACCGCAGACGAAGGGCACAGCGAAGCCGTGCTTGTCGATGTGGTTCACGTAGTCGGCGGGAGAGAGCACCTCGGACTCGTCGATGTAGTCGACGCCGAGCTCCTGCAGCACCTGCGCTTCGACGAAGTGGCCGATGCGTGCCTTCGCCATGACGGGGATCGACACCGACGCGATGATGCTGTCGATCATGTCGGGGTCGCTCATGCGCGAGACACCGCCCTGTGCGCGGATGTCGGCGGGAACCCGCTCGAGCGCCATGACGGCGACGGCGCCCGCGTCTTCGGCGATCTTGGCCTGATCGGCGGTGACCACGTCCATGATCACGCCGCCCTTGAGCATCTCGGCGAGACCGCGCTTGACGCGCGAGGATCCGGTGGTGGTCTGTTCGGTCATGAGAGCTCCTGTCGGGGAAGCACGATGTGCATGAGTGTGTCGAACGATGTCTCGTTTGATCTAGGCCAAACAGTAGCACTGTCCGGAACGACCTAGAATCGGTGGTGAGGACACATGAGCGACCAGATCACCGGAACGACCGCAGCGGACATCGCCGACAGCGTGCGCGGTCTGCGCGAGCGCGGTGTGCTGCGCGCCGGCAGTCCCCTCCCTCCCGTGCGGGAGCTCGCCACGACCCTCGGAGTCAATCGCAACACCGCGGTCGCCGCATACCGACAGCTCGCTCAGGCCGGGCTCGTGATCTCCCGAGGTCGCGCCGGCACGGTCATCGCCGGTCTCGAGTCGGTGGCCCAGGAGGGCTACGCCTCCGATACGGTGCTGCGCGACGTCGGGACCGGCAACCCGGACCCTCGACTGATCCCCGATCCATCGCCTGCGCTGGCCACGGTGGCCGGTCGTCCGGTGCTCTACGGCGAGCCCGTCATCGACCCGGGGCTGCAGGACTGGGCGCGCGAATGGATCGCGCATGATCTCGGTCACCTCGACTTCGGCATCACCGTCACGAGCGGCGCCGTCGACGCCGTCGAGCGACTGCTCGCGCAGGCGCTGATGCGCGACGATGCCGTCGCACTCGAGGATCCCTGCTTCCTGGCGAGCATCCACACGGTCCGACTCGGCGGGTATCGGGCCGTTCCCGTGCCGGTGGACGAACAGGGGATGACGGTCGAGGGGCTGCGCGCCGCCTTGGATGCCGGCGTGCGAGCGGTGATCTGCACCCCGCGCGCTCAGAACCCGACGGGGGCAAGTCTCACGGCCGCTCGTGCGGCGGAGCTGCGCGCCGTGCTCGCCGCTCATCCGTACGTGCTGATCATCGAGGACGATCACTTCTCGATGCTGTCGCAGCGTCCATACGAATCGCTGATCGGCCCGGACCACCGGCGGTTCGCGCTGGTTCGCTCGGTCTCGAAGTTCCTCGGGCCGGACATGTGCCTCGCCATCGCGGCGACGGATGCCACCACGGCAGAGCGCCTCGCCATGCGTCTGAGTCCCGGAACCACCTGGGTCAGCCACCTGCTGCAGCGTCTCACCCTCACTCAGCTGACCGACGAGTCGGTGCTCGCACGCATCGCCGACGCCCGCGAGCACTACGCGGCACGCAATGCGGCCTTCGCGTCGCGGCTGCGCGAGCATGGCCTCGACTCCCCCGCCACCGACGGTCTGAGCCTGTGGATCGAGTTGCCGAAGCCGGCGCGCATCGTCGCCGAACGCCTCATGCGTCGGGGCTGGCTCGCTCGAACCGGCGACGACTTCGCCCTCGACGAACGCGCCGATCCGTCGCGCCATCTGCGCCTCACAGTGCATGATCTGTCCGAAGACGACACTGCGACACTCGTCGCCGACCTCGTATCGGCCGCACGATGACCCACCGCCGCGGGAGCATTCCCGCTCTGAAAGAAAGGATCGGGGAATGAAGGTCCTCTCCATCCAGTCCGCCGTCGCGTACGGGCATGTCGGGAACTCCGCCGCGGTCTTCCCGTTGCAGCGCATCGGCGTCGAGGTTCTGCCGGTCTACACCGTGAACTTCTCCAATCACACCGGCTACGGCGCCTGGCGCGGTCCGCTCATCTCTCCGAACGACGTGCGCGAGGTCATCACGGGCATCGAGGAGCGCGGCGTGTTCGGCGAGATCGACGCGGTGCTGAGCGGTTACCAGGGCGGCGAGGGCATCGGCGATGTGATCATCGACGCCGTGGCGCGCGTCAAGGCCGCCAATCCCGCCGCCGTGTACGCCTGCGATCCGGTGATGGGCAACGCGAAGTCAGGATGCTTCGTCGCCCCGGCCATCCCGATCCTGCTGCGCGAGAAGGTCGTGCCGGCTGCCGACATCATCACCCCGAACCAGTTCGAGCTCGGGTTCCTGACCGGCACCGAGCCCGACACGCTCGAGTCCACCCTGGCCTCGGTCGACCTGGCCATGGCGATGGGACCGAGCACGGTGCTGGTCACGAGCGTCGAGCGGCCGGACCGTGAGGACGACACGATCGAGATGCTCGTGGCCGACGCCGCAGGAGCCTGGATCGTGCAGACGCCTCGGCTTCCGATGAAGGCGAACGGCTCGGGCGACGTCACCGCGGCGCTCTTCACGGCCCACTATGTCGGATCCGGTGACGCGAAGACGGCGCTCGAGCGCACCGCGTCCAGCGTGTTCGACCTGCTCGCCGCGACCCTCGAGTCGGGTGCGCGCGAGCTGCAGCTCGTCGAAGCGCAGGAGTTCTACGCGAACCCTCGGATGCAGTTCACGGCACGCCAGGTGCGCTGACCCGCGATTCCGAGCCGTGGCCTACGCCGTCGTCGGCCAGGCGTTCGCCACGGCTTCGCGCACCTCGCCGAGCAGCTGGGGCAGGGCCTTGGTCTTGGCGATGATCGGGAAGAAGTTGGCGTCCGACGTCCACCGCGGCACGATGTGCTGGTGCAGGTGGCCGTCGACTCCGGCACCGGCGACGGCACCCTGATTCATCCCGATGTTGAAGCCGTCGCAGCGCGAGACCTCGCGGAGCACGCGCATGCCGATCTGGGTCAGTGCCCCGATCTCGGCGACCTCCTCGGGTGTTGCCTGGTCGTAGGTGCCGATGTGGCGGTACGGGCACACCAGCAGGTGTCCGGAGTTGTACGGGAAAAGGTTGAGCAGCACATAGGCCGTCTCCCCCCGGGCGACGATCAGCCGCTCGGCATCCGGGAACTTCGGAGCCTCGCAGAACGGGCACTCCTCGCGCAGTGGCTCAGGACCAGCCTGGATGTAGGCCATCCGGTGCGGCGTCCAGAGCCGCTGGAACTCGTCGGGGACGCCCGCGAACTCGCCGGCGTCCTCCCACGACTCCGAGGACGTCACGCCAGGTCCCCTGCTGTCTGCACGAGAGTGTGTGCATCGATCGCTGCGCGGATGCGCGCTACTGCATCGGTGATCGGCACGCCGTTCTCCTGCGTGCCGTCGCGGTAGCGGAACGAGACGGTGCCCGCGTCGCGATCCTTCTCGCCCGCGATCAGCAGCAGCGGGACCTTGCCGGTCGTGTGCGTGCGGATCTTCTTCTGCATCCGGTCGTCGGAGGCGTCGAGCTCGGCGCGCACGCCCTGCGTGCGCAGCGTCTGGACGATCTCGCCCAGGTAGTCGGCGAACTCGTCGGCGACGGGGATTCCCACGACCTGCACGGGCGACAGCCACACCGGGAAGTCGCCGGCGTAGTGCTCGAGGAGGATCGCGAAGAACCGCTCGATCGAGCCGAACAGCGCACGGTGGATCATGATCGGACGCTTCTTCTGGCCGTGCTTGTCCATGTACTCGAGCTCGAAGCGCTCGGGCAGGTTCGGGTCGACCTGCACGGTCGACAGCTGCCAGGTGCGGCCGATCGCATCACGCGTCTTGAGGTCGATCTTCGGTCCGTAGAACGCGGCCTCGCCGGGGACTTCGGTGAGCTTCAGGCCGGATGCCACGGCGACCCGGCGGAGAGCATCGGTCGACGATTCCCAGAACTCGTCCGAGCCGATCCACTTGGACTTCTCGTCATCCTTCATCGACAGCTCGAGCTCGAAGTCGGTGAGACCGAAGTCGCGCAGCATCGACAGGATGAACTCCAGGACCTTCGCGACCTCGCCCTCGAGCTGATCGGGGGTGACGAACAGGTGCGAGTCATCCTGAGTGAAGCCGCGCACTCGGGTGAGGCCGTGCAGCGCACCGGAGAGCTCGTTGCGATAGACGGTGCCGTTCTCGGCGAACCGCAGGGGCAGATCACGGTAGCTGCGCGCGCGCTCCTTGTAGATCAGGATGTGCATCGGGCAGTTCATGGGCTTCAGGTAGTAGTCCTGGCCCTGCTTCGTGATGTTGCCCTCGTCGTCGCGCTCCTCGTCCATGACGATCGGCGGGTACATGCCCTCCTTGTACGTCACGAGGTGGTTCGAGGTGAGGAAGAGGTCTTCCTTCGAGATGTGCGGGGTGTACACGTAGGTGTAGCCGCCCTCGATGTGGCGCCTGCGAGCGTGCTGCTCCATCTCGCCGCGGACGATGCCGCCACGGGGGTGCCAGACCGACAGACCCGAACCGATCTCCTCGGGGAACGAGAAGAGGTCGAGCTCCTTGCCGAGACGGCGGTGGTCGCGCTTGGCGGCCTCCTCGAGGCGGTGCTGGTACTCACGCAGCTCGTCCTTCGACGGCCAGGCGGTGCCGTAGATCCGCTGCAGCTGCGGGTTCTTCTCGCTGCCCCGCCAGTACGCGGCGGCGATGCGGGTCAGATCCCAGCCGTTGCCGATCATGCGGGTGTTGGGCAGGTGCGGCCCGCGGCAGAGGTCCTTCCAGACGACCTCGCCGTCGCGGGTCGTGTTGTCGTAGATCGTCAGCTCGCCCTCGCCGACCTCGACGGAGGCGCCCTCGGCGGCTTCCTTGCCGCCCTTGAGACCGATGAGCTCGAGCTTGAACGGCTCGTCGGCCAGCTCTGCCCGCGCCTCGTCGTCCGTGACGACACGACGCACGAAGCGCTGCCCCTCACGGACGATGCGCTGCATCTCCTTCGTGATGGCCTTGATGTCTTCGGGCGTGAACGGGGTGTCGACGCCGAAGTCGTAGTAGAAGCCGTCGGTGATGGGCGGCCCGATGCCCAGGTTCGCCTGCGGGTTGATCCGCTGCACCGCCTGCGCGAGCACGTGCGCGGCCGAGTGACGCAGGATGTTCAGCCCGTCGGAACTGTCGATCGTGACCGGCTCGACCTCGTCGGCATCCGTCACTGTCGCGGCGAGGTCCTTGAGGGTCCCGTTGACGCGCATGGCGACGACTGAACGGTCAGAGAACAGGGCGAAGCCGTCTTTCGGCTGAGCATTTTCAGGCACTGCACACTCCATCTGGGTCTGGATCTAGGCTACTCGCATGCCCGGGGGCCGCTGACCGCTACGACGCCACGTCAGACTCGGTGTTCGCCGCCGTGGGAGCGAGGATGATGATCGCCGCGCCGACGAGCGCGATCGCCGAGCCGACCCAGTCCCAGACGGTCGGCTTGAAGCCGTCGACGATGATGCCCCACGCGAGCGATCCGGCGATGAACACCCCGCCGTACGAGGCGAGCACACGTCCGAAGTTCGCGTCAGGCTGGAGCGCCGCGATGAACCCGTACGCACCGAGAGCCATCACGCCGAGCACAGCGAAGACCCAGCCACGGTTCTCCTTCACGGCCTGCCAGATCAGCCACGCGCCGCCGATCTCGGCGACGGCGGCGAGCACGAAGAGGATGCTGATGCGCAGGACGGTCATGCACTCAGTGTGGCAAAGGCCGCCACTTGGGCGGGCAGACCTGCCGCGACGCGCCCGGGCGACACCCGTGAGCTCCGATTCCGCCGGGGTAGCGTGAGCGGATGATCAGACCACTGGCGCGCTGGATCCTCGCACTCGCCCTGGGTGCGATCGGCATCGTCCACTTCACGAGCACCCGCGGTTTCCGCGTCGTCGTGCCTGACTGGGCGACTCGGGCCACTCGTCTTGACAAGGAGGCGATCATCATCGCGTCGGGCGCCGCGGAGGTCGCCCTCGCCGCCGGGCTGCTCCTGCTGCCGAACGAGAGACGGCGTGTCGGAATCGCCACCGCCGCGTTCTTCGTCGCCGTGTTCCCGGGAAACGTGCACCAGTGGCGCACTCACCGGTCCACCCCGGGGCTCGACACCGAGGCGCGGCGTCTGGGACGACTCTTCCTCCAGCCTCTTCTCGTCGTCTGGGCGCTGTGGGCGACGACTGAGCCGGCTCGACCGCGGATGCGCGCAGTGCCTCGTATCCGCTGAGCAGCCGGCAGCGCAAGCCCGCCCACTCGTTCCGTCCACCCCGTCAGAATGGAGCCATGGCCTCTCCCTCGCTCGTCTGGCTCCGCGACGACCTTCGACTCGCCGACAATCCGGCGCTCAGGGCGGCGATCGATCGCGGTGAACCACTGGTCGTGCTGTTCGTCCTCGACGAGGAGTCCCCCGGCATCCGACCGCTCGGCGGAGCCGCACGCTGGTGGCTCCACCACTCCCTCGCGTCTTTGGACGACGCGCTGCGGGAACTCGGCGCCACTCTGACGCTGCGTCGAGGTCCTGCCGAACGCATCGTCCGCGAGACCGTCGCAGACTCGGGCGCGACGGCCGTCTTCTGGAACCGGCGATACGGGGGCGCCGAACGCGAGGTCGACACCGCGCTCAAGGCGGCGCTGCGCGCGGACGGCCACGAGGTCACGTCGTTCCAGGCGTCGCTGCTGCACGAACCGTGGACGGTGAAGACCGGCGGCGGCACCCACTTCTCGGTGTTCACGCCGTTCTGGCGGGCATGTCTCTCCCTCCCCACGCCGCGAGTGCCCCTCCCCGCGCCCCGGAGTGTCGCTGGCGTGCCCCGGCCCCCGGCGTCCGACGATCTCGTCGACTGGAATCTGCTGCCGACCCGCCCCGACTGGGCGGGCGGACTCCGCGACGCCTGGGAGCCCGGTGAGCCGGCGGCCAGAGCTCGGCTGCGTACGTTCCTGCATGACGACATCGGCTCGTACGATCGCGCGCGGGACGAGCCGTCGGCGGGCGCGACGTCACTGCTGTCACCGCGTCTGCGCTGGGGCGAGCTGAGCCCGTTCACCGTGTGGCACGCGGCGGTGGAGGCCGATGGCGCGGCCGGGTTCCTCTCGGAGTTGGGCTGGCGCGAATTCGCCTGGCACACGACGTTCCACGCACCGGACATCGCCACGAAGAACCTCCGCCGTCAGTACGACGCCTTCCCCTGGCCCCGGCTCAAGCCGTCGGAACTCGAGGCGTGGCAGCGCGGCGATACCGGGATCCCGCTCGTCGATGCGGGGATGCGTGAACTGTGGCGCACGGGTTTCATGCACAACAGGGTGCGCATGGTGACGGCCTCGTTCCTCGTGAAGAACCTGCTCATCGACTGGCGGCGCGGCGAGGAGTGGTTCTGGGACACCCTGGTCGACGCCGACGGCGCGAGCAACCCGTTCAACTGGCAGTGGGTGGCAGGATCCGGCGCCGACGCCGCCCCGTACTTCCGCGTCTTCAATCCCGAGCTGCAGGCGAAGAAGTTCGACCCGCACGGCCTGTACATCTCGGAGTGGGCGTCGGATGCCCCGACAGAGCCGATCGTCGATCTCGCGGCCACCCGCAAAGCGGCGCTCGCAGCGTACGAGGTCGTCAAGCGGTCGTCCCCGGTCTCGGGGTGACCGCCGCCGGTGACGGCTGCGTCCCGTCATGGGACAACAAAAAACCCCCGGAGAACCGGGGGTTTTGTCTGTGCGCGATACTGGGATCGAACCAGTGACCTCTTCCGTGTCAGGGAAGCGCGCTACCGCTGCGCCAATCGCGCCCGTTGGGGCTATTCAGTTACTGAGAGGTGGCGACGGGATTCGAACCCGTGTAAACGGCTTTGCAGGCCGGTGCCTAGCCGCTCGGCCACGCCACCGTGTGGATTGACCCCACGTGCCGACGGCCTTCCGAAGAAGGCCCCTGCACTTGAGCGGATGACGAGACTCGAACTCGCGACCCCAACCTTGGCAAGGTTGTGCGCTACCAACTGCGCTACATCCGCGTTGTTCCCGGTTGTTGTCCCGGGCACTTATGAAACATTAGCCGATGATCGGCGACTGTCCAAACCGAAACCGAATCTCGCGCGTGTCTCGCAGGGTGGTCAACTTGGCCTCCGACGGTCGGGTAGTATCGGTTGACGTACCCCGCAGGTATGGGCGATTGGCGCAGTTGGTAGCGCGCTTCCTTCACACGGAAGAGGTCATCGGTTCGAGTCCGGTATCGCCCACCACAGAACCCCGCGCATCTGAGATGCCGCGGGGTTTTCTCATGTCGCGAGGGCGCGGGAGCCAGCGCCGATCTTTCGATTGCTAGCGTTGCGGCATGCCCACCCTGCTCGACGACTTCCTGTCCGGAGATCGCGGACGCGTGATGCACGCGGTGTGGGAGACGATCCGCTCGCGGGATGCCGCGACTCTCGACCCCCTCGTCGCCGCGCTTCCGCAGCTCCGGCGCGAGGCGACGAGGCTCGATCTGGGCGGGATGATCTATTCGAACAACGCCCATCTGGCGCACGCGCTCACCAAACTCGAACAGTATCGCGACAGGGAGTGCTGGTGCGCCGCTTACCCCGGGCTGCTCACGAATGACCCCGAGAAGGAACAGGCGCTCGGCCACGTCAGCATCCTCTCGACGAGTGATCCTGGCTGGTCGATGACCTATGTCACCGAATGCGCCGTGTGCGGGAGGCTGTTCGATGTCGAGCAGGGGGACCATCACTTCATGTGGTGGAGATGGGTGCCGCGCGGGGTGAAGAGAAGCCGCGGAGAGGTCTGACGTCGGTGGCCGGCGGTAGCGTTCCGACCATGCCGCGCACTCCGCTCCCGAGCCCTTGTCCGCTCTGCGGCCATGGAGACGCGGTGCGCGTGACCACCGCGCTGCTGTGCGACTGGTGCGGGTGGCGTTACGGCGACTCCCCCGACCCCGACCTCCCCCGCCCGGTGGTCGAGGTGGTCTACTACATCCGCTACGACCGTCGAGTGAAGATCGGCACGAGTCGCCGGCCGCGTCAACGACTCGCGAGCATCCGCCACGACGAGCTCCTCGCGTTCGAGCCGGGTGGCCGTGCGGTGGAGCAATCGAGACACCGCGAGTTCGCCGACATCCGGGAGGGCGGCGAATGGTTCACCCTCACCCCGTATCTCGCGGCCCACATCGATGGGCTGCGCACGCTGGACGACCCCTGGCAGCTCTACGCGCGCTGGGTGGCGGCGGCATTGCAGAACTGAAGCCCCGCACGGGGCCGACGTTCCGTGCGGGGCTTCAGAGTTCGTACGCCATCAGACGCGAGCGGTGGCCTTGACCTTCGCGGGCTGCGGCTGCGAGAACAGCACGACCACGATCACGGCGACGCCGACGACCACGTGCGGCACCCAGACGTTCGGCGCCTCCGTCGAGAAGCCGAAGATCCACGGCGACAGCGCCAGGAACAGGCTCGCGACGATGTCGAACACGAGGTGGACGGGCATCGGGATGACGCCGAACGGCCCCCATTCGTACTTCGTGAAGAGGCTGTAGACGATGAGCCCGATTCCGAGCACGATCGGGATGATCACGGCGGGGCCGCCCATGCTCGAGAAGCCGAAGAGCCACGGAGCGGCGATCAGCGCCACTCCGACGATGTAGTCGAGAATTCCATGGACCTTGGTGGGGATGAAACGCATGATTCCTCCTGTGGTGTCGTCGCATCCTGCGACTCACAGACTGTTCGCAGCCGTTCGTCGAACGGATTGCGAACGGTCACACGGGTCGGAGCCTCATGCGCTCGCCCAGCCGTATCGTCGAGCCAGAGCCGAAGCGACCTCCCCGTAGCGCGATCGGTCGAGAACCGCGGCCTCACGGCGCAGTCCGCTCTCGTGCACGCTGTACAGCAGCTCGATGTCGACCCAGGACTCCCGTCCCTGCGTGTCCCAGCCGCCGGAGCCGATCGACAGATAGTCGCGGTCGCCGTCGTGCGGCTTGCTCGTCATCCGCACCGCATAGACACGTTCTGCGGATTCGCGCCCGATCACGAGCACCGGCCGATCCTTGCCTCGACCGTCGTTCTCCTCGTAGGGCACCCAGGTCCAGATGATCTCACCCGCGTCAGGGGCGCGGTCCCGGTCGGGCGCGTAGCCGATGCGGAGCTCATCGATCCGGTCGGGGTCGACCCGCCGTGTCTCGGTGCCGCGCGACGCCCCTCTCGACTCCCCTGAGGCGGAAAGAACCTCCTCGGAGGTGCGCAGACGCGAGACCGGGCGTCTCGGACGAGTTTTCGTCCGAGACGCCCGGTCAGATCCCAGTGCTGTGAAGAGGATCTCCGCGAGTCGTGCCAGGATGCCGTTGGTGTTGCTCACACGGTCACCCTAACGGCAGTTCAGGCGTCGGCCAGCGCGTAGCCCTCCTCGCCGTGGACGACCTGGTCGACACCGGCGATCTCGTCTTCGCTCGTGATGCGGAAGCCGATCGTCTTCTCGATCGCGAAGCCGATGATGAAGGCGACGACGAAGGAGTAGATCAGCACACCGAGCGCTGCGATCGCCTGGACGGCGAGCTGACGTGCGTCGCCTCCGACGAACAGACCGGTCTCGGTGGCGAAGAAGCCGAGGTACAGCGTTCCGATGAGGCCACCCACCAGGTGGATGCCGACCACGTCGAGCGAGTCGTCGAAGCCGAGACGGAACTTCATCTCGACCGCCAGGGCGCAGACGATACCGGCGACGGCACCGAGCAGCAGCGACCATCCGGGCGTCAGGTTCGCGCAGGCCGGGGTGATGGCGACGAGACCGGCGACCGCGCCGGACGCTGCACCGACCGAGGTTGCCTTGCCGTCCTTGATGCGCTCGATGAGGATCCAGCCGAGGATCGCGGCCGCCGTGGCGCCGAGGGTGTTCAGGCCGATGAGTCCGACGCCGCCCATGTCCTCTGCGAGCCACTCCGCGCCGGCGTTGAAGCCGAACCAGCCGAACCACAGCAGCGCTGCGCCGAGGAGCGTCAGCGGCACGTTGTGCGGCTTGAGGATGCCCTTCTGGAAGCCGATGCGCTTGCCGAGGACGATCGCGAGGGCGAGAGCCGCGGCGCCGGCGTTGATGTGCACCGCGGTACCACCGGCGTAGTCGATGACGCCGATGCCGCTGTCCTCACCGAACAGCGTGGTGCCGAGGTTCATGATCCAGCCGCCGCCCCAGACCCATGCGGCTACGGGGAAGTATCCGACGGTGGCGAAGACACCGGCGAAGATGAGCCAGCTGCCGAACTTCGCGCGGTCGGCGATGGCGCCCGAGATGAGCGCGACGGTGATGATCGCGAAGGTCGCGCCGTAGGCGACTCCGAGAAGTGCGACGTTCGAGCCCTCACCGGCCGCGAGGCTCGAGAGACCGAAGTCGGCGAAGGGGTTGCCGGCGAATGCCGTCGGGCTGTCGACCGCGCTCATCGAGAATCCGAAGAGGATCCAGAGGACGGCGACGAGACCGATCGAGCCGAAGCTCATCATCATCATGCTGACGACGCTCTTGGCCTTGACGAGACCGCCGTAGAAGAAGGCGACGCCGGGCGTCATGAGCAGTACGAGGGCGGTCGCGGTGATCGCCCAGGAGATGTTGCCTGGAGCATCCATAGTCAAACCTCACATTCGGGAAACTGAGAGCTTCAGTGTGACGAGGCCCGATTTCCGGAATGCGTGAGGTTTGTTGCGGTGGCGTTACAGAGACGCCGCGTGTGTGAACACTGCGTTACGCGACACTGCGATCCGCGTGTGTAAGTGCATTGAGTCTGGAGACAGCGCGCAGGTATTTCTTGCGGTATCCCCCGTTCAGCATCTCTTCTGCGAAGACCTGGTCGAGGCTCACACCGGTGGCGACGATCGGGATCTGCGCGTCGTACACGCGGTCGACGAACGCGACGAAGCGCAGAGCCTCGGACTGATCGGTCAGGACCCGCACATCCCGCAGGCCCACGAGATCCAGCTCGGCGATGATCCGCAGATACCGCGAGGGGTGCACCCGGGCCAGGTGACGGATGACGTCGGCGAAGGAATCGTCGGACGCGTTTCCGTGCCCCGCCCCCTCGTCGATCGCGCGGGCATAGGAATCGTCGTCGCTCACGACGGCGTGCCCGTCGAGCGCCCGCTGGCGGAAGTCGACACCGTCGATGCGGATCGTCTGGAAGCTGTCGGACATCGCGTGGATCTCTCGGAGGAAGTCCTGTGCGGCGAAGCGGCCCTCACCCAGTGCGTTCGGCGGAGTGTTCGAGGTCGCCGCGAGCTTGGTGCCGGTGGGAACCAGCTCACCGATGAGCCGAGTCATGACCATGGTGTCGCCCGGGTCATCGAGTTCGAACTCGTCGATGCACAGCAGGTCTGCACCCTTGAGCAGGTCGACGGTGTTCTTGTAACCGAGCGCGCCGACCAGAGCCGTGTACTCGATGAACGAGCCGAAGTACTTCCTGCGCGCGGGCATCGCGTGATAGATCGACGCCAGCAGGTGGGTCTTGCCGACGCCGAATCCGCCGTCGAGATAGACGCCCGGCTTCGTCTCCGGCTCCTTCTTGGCTCGGCTGAAGAATCCGCCCCGCTTGAGCGGAGCACCGCGTCCGGCGAACCGGATGAGCGTCTCCTTGGCGTCCTCCTGCGAGGGGTAGGCCGCATCGGCACGATAGCTCTCGAACGTCGCACCGTCGAACTGCGGCGGCGGCACGAGGCTGGCCAGCATCTCGGGACCGGTGACGGTCGGCTGTCGATCTGTCAGGTGCACGATGCCCGTGCGGCTGGGCGTGTCGGTCATCACGGTCCTGTGTCGGGGGCGCACCTGTGTCGAAGTCTTACGAATCGGGTGCAGGGCGCACGGCGTGGATCTATCGTCGAAGTATCGGCTCCACATTACGCCGTCGTCCCCTGCATCATCGCCGCTCACCGTCTGAGGAGATCCCTGTGGCCATCGAGTTCGACACCACTTCGTCAAAGTTCGCCGAGTACGCCGAGCCCGGCCGTCTCGTGAGCACCGAGTGGCTGGCCGAGCGCCTCGGCACACCGGGCCTGGTCGTCGTCGAATCCGATGAGGACGTGCTGCTGTACGAGACGGGCCACATCCCCGGCGCCGTGAAGGTCGACTGGCACACCGAGCTCAATGATCCCGTCGTGCGCGACTATGTCGACGGCGAGGGCTTCGCGAAGCTGCTCAGCACCAAGGGCATCTCCCGCGACGACACCGTCGTGATCTACGGCGACAAGAACAACTGGTGGGCCGCCTACGCGCTCTGGGTCTTCTCGCTGTTCGGCCACGAGGACGTTCGGCTGCTCGACGGCGGTCGCGATCGCTGGATCTCCGAGGGCCGCGAGATCACCCGTGACGCCCCGCAGATCACGCCGACGGAGTATCCCGTGGTCGAACGCGACGATTCGGAGATCCGCGCATACAAGGAAGATGTCCTCGCTCACATCGGCAGCCCGCTGATCGATGTGCGCTCTCCCGAGGAGTACAGCGGTGAGCGCACCACCGCACCGGCCTACCCCGAAGAGGGAGCCCTGCGCGCGGGGCACATCCCCACCGCCCAGAGCATGCCGTGGGCGAAGGCCGTGGCTGAGGACGGCGGCTTCCGGTCGCGGGCCGAACTCGACGCGATCTACCGTGACGGGGCCGGACTCGCCGATGGCGACGAGGTCGTCGCGTACTGCCGCATCGGAGAGCGCTCGAGCCACACGTGGTTCGTCCTCAAGCACCTGCTCGGATTCGAGAACGTCCGCAACTACGACGGCTCGTGGACCGAGTGGGGCAGCGCGGTGCGGGTCCCGATCGTGACCGGCGCGGAGCCCGGATCCCTCTGATCGTGGGAGAATGACAGGGATGAGCACCACGCACGTTCCTGACGCCCTCGCCGAGATCCGCGACGGATTCCTCGAGACCCCCGAGGCGGATCGACTGCTGCTCCTGCTGGAGTACTCGGACGAGCTGCCGGAGGTCTCCGAAGAGGTCGCGAATCACCCCGAGATGTGCGAGCGCGTCGCGGAGTGCCAGTCACCGGTCTACATCTACGTCGAGGTCGCCGACGGAATCGTCACCATGCACGCCACCGCCCCGCCCGAGGCGCCGACCACGCGCGGATTCGCGAGCATCCTCGTTCAGGGCATCTCCGGCCTCACCCCTGACGAGGTTCTCGCGATCCCCGACGACTATCCGCAGTCGATCGGTCTCACCCGCGCGGTGTCGCCGCTGCGCATCGGCGGCATGACCGGCATGCTGATGCGCGCCAAGAAGCAGGTCATGCAGAAGCGCTGAACCCCTGCGCTGCGAGCCATCCGGTGATGGCATCGCTCCACCCTGCCTGGTCGTAGTTCCAGATCTTGGTGTGCCGGGCGACCGTGAAGCGGGGCATCGTGACCAGGTCGGGTCTGGCCTGCTCGAGTGCGTGCGATGCATCGGCGGGCACGAATCCGTCGTCGTCGCTGTGCAGGATGAGGATGGGCACCGACAGCTCGTCGGCGCGCGACACCATGTCCAGGCTGTCGAACGGGATCGCGTTCTCCGCGCCGCTGAGCCGCGCGGTGAACGGGACGGACAGTGCGCCCATCGCGAGGTCCGGCAGCGGTGCGTGCATGCCGGACTCGCGCGCTTGGAATCGCAGCACGCTGCGCCAGTCGATCACCGGCGACTCGAGGATGAGACCGACGATGCGGTCGCGGTTGCCCGAGTTCAGGGCGGTCTGCATCGCGACCGCTCCGCCCATCGACCATCCCATCAGGATCACTCGATCGGCGCCGTGTCGGAGCGCATACGACACCGCCGCATCGACGTCGCGCCACTCCGAAGCCCCCAGAGCGTACGCACCGCTTCGGCTGCGCGGCGCCTCACCGTCGTTGCGGTACGAGACGACGAGGTTCGGGAAGCCCGCGGCATGCAGCACGGGGACGGCACGAAGGCACTCGGCTCGGGTGACCCCTCGTCCGTGGACCTGGATCACCCACGTCGAGGAGTCGGCCGGGAACAGCCAGGCGGGGCATGGCCCGGCCGGGGAACCGATGAGCACGTTCTGCGAGGGCAGGTGGAGCTCGCCGGGAGTGGAGTAGTACCAACCGCTGAACGCCGCGCTCCTGTCGACGCGGGCGCCCGGTTCGATCTGCGTCAGCAGCTTGCGCCTCACGGTGGTGGCATCAGCGCTCAGCACCGCGCCGAGCTTGACGTAGCCATACGTTCCCGAGGTGAAGAGTCCGTATCGACCCGGGAGCTCGGTGTCCCGCGTCCGGGTGAGCTCGATCGTCTGCGCCCCGGTGTCGACGGCGAGGATCTCGACGTTCGCCGGTCGCTTCGCCGGCATGACGACCCGACGGGCGACGCTGAAGACGAGCAGAGCCAGCGCCGTCCCCAGAGCGAGCAGAGCAGGGACAAGGAGTGCAACGGCGTGCCTGAGACTCTTCATCGCTTCCTGACTCTAGCCTGTTGCCGTGACCGCACACCCCGATGCCGGGACGATCTTCGACGCCGCCGTGGCTGAACTGCGCGACATCGCCTTCCGCTCAGACATCACCATCCGCGAGATAGCGACGCCGCAGGGCCTCGCTCCGCACGCCCTCGCCCTCGCAGCCGACGTCCGCCCGGACGACGGCGGAGAGTCGGCATACGGGACGGGACGTTTCGTTCTGCTGCATGACCCCGACAACCCGGCCGCATGGGACGGCGACTGGCGGATCGTGATCTTCGCCCAGGCGCCGCTCGAGACCGAGATCGGCACCGACCCCCTGCTCGCCGACGTCACGTGGTCCTGGCTCGTCGATGCACTCGACTCGAGAGGCGCTGGCTACCACTCCGCGTCGGGCACGTCGACCAAGACCCTGTCGAAGGGGTTCGGCGGACTCGCCGACGAAGGAGACGGCGCACAGATAGAGTTGAGGGCGTCCTGGACACCCGAGGGCCCCTTCACACCCCATGTCGAGGCCTGGGTCGAACTGGTCGGGATGCTGGCGGGTCTTCCGCCCGGTTCCGAGGGCATCGCCGTTATCGGCGCGCGAAAGGCAGCACGTGACTGAATACTCCGTGATCTCCGACGTCTCGGAGTTCCACGCGGCATGCGCCGCACTGGCCGCAGGAACTGGGCCTGTCGCCGTGGACGTCGAGAGGGCATCCGGATTCCGCTACTCCCAGCGCGCCTATCTCGTGCAGGTGTTCCGCCGCGACGCGGGGGTCTTCCTGTTCGACCCTCCCGCTCTCGGCGACTTCAGCCCTCTGCAGCAGGCCATCGGCGACGCCCTGTGGGTGTTCCACGCCGCCAGCCAGGATCTTCCGTCTCTGCGCGAACTCGATCTGCTCCCCCACACGATCTTCGACACGGAGCTCGCATCGCGACTGCTGGGTCATGACCGAGTCGGACTCGCCGCGGTCGTCGAGAACACGCTCGGCATCACGCTCAAGAAGGAGCACTCCGCGGCGGACTGGTCGACCAGACCCCTTCCCGCTGCATGGCTCGAGTACGCGGCACTCGATGTGCTGCACCTCATCGACGTCTACGAGGCCCTGGAGGCGGAGCTCGAGGAGCAGGGGAAGACCGAGTACGCGGCCGAGGAGTTCGCCGCCACGCTCGCCCGACTGCCGAAGCCTCCTCGCGAAGACCCCTGGCGACGACTCAGCGGACTGCACCAGGTGCGCGGCGCGCGGAACCTCGCGGTCGCTCGCTCGCTGTGGCAGGCTCGCGAGAGCTTCGCCCAGGATCAGGACGTCTCTCCCGGCCGTCTGGTGCCGGATCGGTCGCTCATCGCGGCCGTGCTGGCGAACCCGCAGAGCAAGCAGGCGCTCGCGGGGATCAAGGAGTTCCAGGGCCGAGCGAGCCGCACCCAGCTCGACCGCTGGTGGCAGGCGATGGTCGACGGACGTGCCACGGAGGAGCTTCCCCGGGAGCGGGTTCCCAGCGATACGCTGCCGCCGCCGCGAGCCTGGTCCGATCGCAATCCGGAGGCCGACGCGCGACTCAAAGCCGCCCGCCCGGTCGTCGAGGCCACGGCCGAGGAACTCGGGATGCCGACCGAGAACCTGCTCACCCCCGATCACCTGCGCCGTGTGGCGTGGGATGTACCGGGAACGACGCCCGAGGCCATCGGCGAGGCACTCGCCGCACTGGGTGCCCGCCCGTGGCAGATTGCACAGACTGCACAGAAGATCGCGGACGCCTTTGTAGAGGCGGCGCAAACGCCCGACGAGGCGTCCGCACCGGCTTCGTAGGTTCGATCCAACCGATTCCTCCCCGTTTCCGGCCCTCCATAGACTGAGGCCACCGCACAAACTTGGAGGCAGAGTGGCCGAGATCTCGGACGTCTTCTTCGTCGATGGAGTGCGCACCCCCTTCGGGCGCGCCGGCGAAAAAGGCATGTACTGGAACACCCGCGCTGATGACCTCGCCGTCAAGGCGACCATCGGCCTGATGGAGCGGAATGCAGCCGTTCCGGCCGACCGCATCGACGACGTCGCCATCGCCGCGACCAGCCAGACCGGAGACCAGGGCCTGACCCTCGGGCGCTCCGTGGCGATCCTCGCGGGACTCCCGCAGACGGTGCCCGGACTCGCCGTCGAGCGCATGTGCGCGGGAGCGATGACGAGCGTCACCACGATGGGAGCATCGATCGGGGTCGGCATGTACGACTTCGCGCTCGCCGGCGGGGTCGAGCACATGGGTCACCACCCGATCGGCGGCAACGCCGACCCCAACCCGCGATTCGTCGCGGAGCGCATGGTCGACCCCGGCGCTCTGAACATGGGTGTCACGGCCGAGCGCATCTTCGATCGCTTCCCGCACCTCACCAAGGAGCGCTCCGATCGATTCGGCATGCTCAGCCAGCACAAGGTGCAGGCGGCGTACGACGCGGGCAAGATCCAGCCGGATCTCGTGCCCGTCGCGACCAAGACCGCCGACGGCGCATGGGGCCTGGCGACGGAGGACGAAGGTCGTCGTCCGCAGACCACCATGGAGGACCTCGCGGCCCTCAAGACTCCTTTCCGCCCGCACGGCCGTGTGACCGCCGGAACCTCGTCGCCCCTCACCGACGGCGCCACGATGTCACTGCTCGCCGGAGGCGGCGCGGTCAAGGAGTTCGGTCTCGCACCGAAGATGCGCATGGTCTCGTTCGCCTTCGCAGGCGTGCAGCCGGAGATCATGGGAATCGGCCCGATTCCCTCGACCGAGAAGGCTCTGAAGAAGGCCGGACTCACGATCGGCGACATCGGCCTGTTCGAGCTCAACGAAGCCTTCGCCATCCAGGTGATCTCGCTGCTCGACCACTTCGGCATCGCCGACGACGACTCCCGCGTCAACCAGTGGGGCGGTGCGATCGCGCTGGGCCACCCGCTCGCGGCATCCGGCGTGCGTCTGATGATCCAGCTCGCGGCGCAGTTCGCCGAGCGACCCGATGTGCGCTACGGCCTGACGGCCATGTGCGTCGGTCTCGGACAGGGCGGCTCGGTCATCTGGGAGAACCCGCACTTCGACGGCAAGAAGAGGAAGTAAGCCTGATGGCCCACTCGATTTCCGAGCAGTACGCGAACGTGGACTTCTCCCCCATCCAGGCGCTCACCGACGGCGAGGTGATCACGCACTCCCCCGTGCGTGACATTCGTCTCGCGTCGGGCAAGGTGCTCGCACTGATCACCCTCGACAACGGACGCGACCACACGCGTCCGAACACTCTGGGGCCGGCGACGCTCACCGCCCTCGGTGAGACGCTGGACGGCCTGGCCGCTCGTGCGTCAGCCGGCGAGATCCAGGCGGTCGGCATCACCGGCAAGCAGTACATCCTGGCCGCTGGCGCCGATCTCTCCGACATCAGCAAGGTCGGGTCGCGGGACAACGCTCGCCTGATCGCGCAGCTCGGCCACAAGGTGCTCGGAAAGTTCGGGGAGCTCGGCGTTCCGTCGTTCGCCTTCGTGAACGGACTCGCACTCGGAGGCGGACTCGAGATCGCACTCAACTCGACCTACCGCACGGTCGACGCCTCCGCCGCGGCGATCGCACTCCCCGAGGTCTTCCTCGGCATCATCCCCGGCTGGGGCGGCGCCTACCTGCTGCCCAACCTGATCGGGATCGAGAACGCCCTCGAGGTGGTCATCTCGAACCCGCTCAAGCAGAACCGGATGCTGAAGCCGCAGCAGGCGTTCGACCTCGGCATCGTCGACGCGATCTTCCCCGCCGCGAACTATCTCGAGAACTCGCTCGCGTGGGCGGACGCCGTGCTCGGCGGCAAGAAGGTCGAGCGCAGGAACGAGCCGGGTAAGATCGAGCGACTCACGAAGTGGCCGATCGCCATCAAGATGGCACGCGGCATGCTGGAATCGAAGATCGGCACCGTCCCGAAGTCGCCCTACGCCGCACTCGACCTGCTCGACAAGGCCAAGAGCGGCACCAAGGCGGAGGGCTTCGCCCGTGAGGACGAGGCGCTCGCCGAACTCGTCACGGGCGACCAGTTCGCAGCATCCATGTACGCCTTCGACCTCGTGCAGAAGCGTGCGAAGCGTCCGGTGGGAGCCCCCGACAAGGCACTTGCGAAGAAGGTCACGAAGGTCGGCATCATCGGCGCTGGTCTCATGGCGAGCCAGTTCGCCCTGCTCTTCGTGCGCAAGCTGCAGGTGCCGGTACTCATCACCGACCTCGATCAGGCGCGCGTCGACAAGGGCGTGGCCTACATCCACGAGGAGATCGGCAAGCTCGAGGCCAAGGGCCGCCTGGATGCGGACTCCGCGAACAAGCTGCGCGCGCTCGTGACCGGGACGACGGACAAGAACCTCTATGCGGACTGCGACTTCGTCATCGAGGCCGTGTTCGAGGAGGTCGGCGTCAAGCAGCAGGTGTTCGGCGAGATCGAGAAGATCATCGCCGAGGACGCGATCCTGGCGACCAACACCTCCTCGCTCTCGGTCGAGGAGATCGGCGCGAAGCTCGCTCACCCCGAGCGCCTCGTCGGCTTCCACTTCTTCAACCCGGTGGCAGTGATGCCGCTGATCGAGATCGTCAAGACACCGACGACCTCGGAGGCGGCGCTCTCGACCGCGTTCGTCGTCGCGAAGAATCTCGGCAAGAACGCGGTCCTCACCGCCGACGCGCCGGGCTTCGTCGTGAACCGTCTGCTGGCCAAGGTCATGGGCGAAGCGGCTCGCGCGGTGTACGAGGGCACCCCGATCACGGATGTCGAGAAGGCCTTCGCGCCCCTCGGACTCCCGATGGGTCCCTTCCAGCTGATCGATCTCGTCGGATGGAAGGTCGCCGCCCACGTGCAGGACACGATGGCGCACGCGTTCCCCGATCGCTTCTACGCGAACGAGAACTTCCACGCTCTCGCGGAGCTCGACGGGGTCATCGAGAAGGACAAGGGCGGTCGTGTGACCGGCTGGACGAAGCAGGCCGAGAAGCTGCTGAAGCCCGCTGTCGGCAAGACGCCCGCGTCGGCCGAGACGATCCTGCAACGGGTGCAGGACGGCCTTGCGAGCGAGATCAAGATGATGCTCGACGAGGGCGTCGTACCCGAGGTCGAGGACATCGACCTGTGCCTGATCCTCGGCGCGGGCTGGCCCTTCATCGATGGCGGGGCTTCGCCCTACCTCGACCGCGAGGGCGCCTCGCAGCGCGCGTTCGGCGGAGAGTTCCACACCCCGCAGATCCGCGGCATCGAGCACGGCTGAGCTGAACCTCTGGGGGGGGCCGCCGTCCGGCGGCCCCCTTTTCCGTGTCTACGGTGCAGGACGCTCGTCGAGCTCACCGGAACGCGGCCAGAACGACATCGCTCTCTCAGCGAGCGCGGTGATCGTGAGCGACGGATTCACCCCGGGATTCGCGGGAACCGCTGCGCCGTCCATGACGTGCAGCCCCGGGTGACCCCACACCCGGTGGAAGGGGTCGACGACACCGGTCTCGGGCGCCCCAGAGATCACCGCTCCGCCGAGGAAGTGGGCGGTGAGCGGAATCCCGAAGATCTCGGGCCAGGATCCGCGAGGCTCGGCGGCGACCCCGCCGTCCTTCTCGACACGCGCGGCGATCGCCGAAGCCGCGCGATGAGCCTGCGGAAGATGACTGGGGTTCGGTGCGCCGTGCCCCTGCGCGCTCGTCATGACCATCCGCCCGAATCTGCGCCGGAGCGACAGAGTGAGCGAATTGTCCAGGGTCTGCATCACGAGTGCGATGATGCCCCGTTCGCTCCAACGTCGGAGCGAGCCCAGGCGCAACTGACGGATCGGTGCGCGGACGACCTGGCCCAGCACACTCACGAGACGGCCTCCGAGACCTCGGTCGCCCGGCACCATCAGCGATGCGAGGGCCCCCATCAGGTTCGATCCCGGCCCGTACCGCACATTCTCGACGTGAGTGCTCTCGTCGATGTGGAACGAGGTCGTGATCGCGACACCGTGCGCGAGTTCGAGGGACGCCGGAACGGCGACGGCGACGGCACCGTCGAGAGCCTCGGAGTTGGTCCGCGTCAGGCGACCCACCGCATCGGAGACCCGTGGAAGGGCCCCGGACAGCTTCATCCGATGCAGCAGCTGTTGCGTGCCCCAGGTTCCCGCGGCGAGCACCACCTGACGCGCGCTCACGGTGCGACGGTCGCGCCGGAACCACGCTCCGCTGCGCTCCGTCGTCACGGCGAAGCCGCCGTCTGCCAGGGCACGCACCTCGGTGACGGTGCGCAGCGCTTCGATGACGGCGCCTCGCCTCTGGGCCAGAGCCAGGTAGTTCTTCATGAGCGTGTTCTTCGCGCCGACGCGGCATCCGACCATGCAGTTGCCGCAGAGAGTGCATCCGGTGCGGTCCGGCCCCTCCCCATCGAAGAAGGGATCGGGCGTTCGAACTCCCGGCGCGCCGAACCAGACCCCGACCGGCGCGTGTCGGAATGTGCTTCCTACGCCGAGATCTTCGGCCGCTCCTGCCATGATGCGCTCGACGGGTCCGGAGTGCGGGTAGCGCTCGACCACCCCGAGCATCCGCTTCGCCGTCGCATAGTGCGGCGCCAGCTCCTCCTCCCAGTCTGCGAGAGCGCCCCACTGCGGATCCGCGAAGAACGCTCCGCCGGGCTGGTACAGCGTATTGGCATAGTTGAGAGACCCGCCGCCCACGCCCGCCCCGGCGAGGATCATCACGTGCGGCAGGCGATGGATGCGCTGGATGCCGAAACAGCCGAGCCTCGGTGCCCACAGATAGCGGCGCACGTCCCAGCTGGTCTTCGCGAAGTCCTCGTCCTCGAAGCGTCGGCCCGCCTCGTACACGCGGACACGGTAGCCCTTCTCCACGAGCCGCAACGCAGCGACCGATCCGCCGAACCCCGAGCCGATGACGACGACGTCCTCGTCGAAGTCCTGGGCGTGGCGAGGAGAAGCCGACCTGTGGTTCACGGTGTCCCTCCGGCACCCGAGGGGACGAGGACGGCCAGCGCGGAGCGCCGGATTCCGATCGTGCACTCATCTTCGGCGATGCGCTCTCCGTCGGCGTAGACGACGAGTCCAGGCGCGCTCACTGTCACGGTACGAGCCTGGCGCCGCGTCACCTCCGGTCGAGCGAGATGCACTCCGCGCAGCAGGAGCGGGAACAGCCGCAGCAGGCGGAGCCGGGTCAGCGGCGCGACGTGCACGATGTCCAGCATCCCGTCGTCCGCGGCGGCGCCCACGCAGAGAGGCATGCCACCTCCGTAGCTCGGCGTATTGCCCACGGCGACGAGCGTTCCCGGCACGTGAACCGGCTCCGCGCCATCGAGGGAGACGGTGAAATCCATCGGCCGCAGTCGCACGAGCTCCACGACCAGCGCCAGGTAGTAGCGCAGCACGCCGCGCGGCCAGCGCAGACGATTGGTCCGATCGCTCACCTTCGCATCGAAGCCGAGGGCGGCGATCGTCAGGAACAGATCGACACGGCCGGCGGCGCGGACTTCGCCGACATCCATCGTGCGCGGGATACCCGTCAGAGCGAGCTCGGCCGCAGCGACCGCGTCGCGACGCGGCAGGCCCAGGGCTCGAGCGAGGTCGTTGCCCGTGCCCGCAGGCACCAGGACCACCGGAACCCCCGCAGCGCAGACCACGTCGAGGATGCCGGACAGCGTGCCGTCTCCGCCCACCACGACGAGCACCCCCGGGCGCGCGTCGAGCGCCCGAGTCGCCAGGAGCCGACTCGATGCTGCCGACTCTCCCGTGTACGCCCGCACGTCCGCTCCTCGGGATCGCAGGTGCGCCACGGCGACCTCGGTCTCTCGGGCGCCACGACCTTTTCCTGCGAACGGGTTCGACAGCACCGCGATGTGCTCAGCCACGTCCGCGCGCCCGATCCGACGAGATGACCGCTCCCGGGTTGAGGATCCACGTCGGATCGAGCTCCCGCTTGATGGCCGCGAGGATTCGCACCCCCGTGTCTCCGATCTCCTGCTCCAGCCAGGCGGCATGATCACGACCGACCGCATGGTGATGGCTGATGGTACCCCCCGCCGCGAGCAGCGCATCGTTCACCCGTCGCTTGATCTGCGTCCAGGTGTCGAGCGGTTCGGATCGGAGGTTCGCGATCACCGTGAAATACAGCGAGGCTCCGGTGGGATAGACGTGCGAGACGTGGCACATCACGTACGACCGGGCGCCGGCATCCTCGAATCCTGCACGAAGAGCCGACGTGACCGCCGCTCTGAGGTGCAGCAGGTTCGACCAGGTGGTCGCCGTCTCGAGCGTCTCGCAGAACACTCCTGCGTCCAGCAGCGAGTCGCGCAGATACGGACCGTCGAAGCGCCCGGAGAGCCACCCCTCTGCGGCGCCCTCACCCGACGAGATCCCACCGGCCGCCGCCAGGATCGCCGATGTGCGCCCCCGACGCTCGGCGATGTCGTCTCCCTCATAGACGGTGACGAGGCTCGCGCCCTTCGCGAGGGCCCGCCCGATCCGACCGACCTGGGCGAGGCTGACCGCCGTCTCGGCTTCATCCGACAGACGCAGCACTGTCGGGCCGCCACCGTGCTGCGTCACGCGGCGCAGTCCCTCGACGCCCTGCGTGAAGTCCGCGAAGGTCCAGGCTTCGAAGAGGCGGTCACGCGGTACCGGATGAACGCGCACTCTCACTTCGGTGATGACGCCGAAGATGCCCTCCGACCCCAGGAAGACGCGGACGAGATCGGGCCCGGCTGAAGATCCCGGCGACCGTCCGAGCTCGATGTCGCCGGTCGGCGTCGCGACTCTCAGCCCGGTGACCATGGAGTCGAATCGCCCATGCCCTGCCGAGTTCTGACCTGACGAGCGTGCAGCGGCGAACCCTCCGATCGTGGCGTACCGGAAGCTCTGGGGGTAGTGACCGAGTTCGAACCCCCTGGCCGCGAGCAGAGCCTCAGCATCCGGCCCCGTCGTTCCGGCGGCGAGAATCGCTTCGCCGCTCGCCTCGTCGAAGTGGATGAGGCCCGAGAGCCGGCGCAGATCCAGGCTGACGACAGCGCGGTGCGTGCCGCGTTCGGGATCGAGAGCGCCCACCACGCTCGTGCCACCACCGAACGGGATCACGGCTATCCTCCGGTCGACGCACGCCCGGAGCAGCGCCGCGACCTCATCGTGGGTTCCCGGCAGCACCACCGCGTCAGGGGAAGTCTGCTGAGGTCTACGGCGCCGGAGAAGGTCCGGCGTCGAACGTCCCCCGGCATGGCGGATGCGCGTCTCGCTCGAGATGTCGATGTGCTCCGCGCCGACGACGGCGGCCAGTCCCTCGAGATCGTCCTCCTGGAGCGACGACGGCGCGAGCGCCACCTCGGCGAGTTCCACGGGCGTCGCGGGCCTGTGCACGCGACCGAGCAGCAACGGCAGCATCATCCGGACGGCGCGCGGCAGATCCGACGCCCTGGCGGGATCGCCCCAGCCGTTCCATCGCATCTCCGTCGTCACGGCAACCCTGCCGTTCTCTGAGCCCATGCGTTACAGTGTGACAGATCATGGAAGAACGTCAACTGGTGCTCGACGCGATGTCCGACCGCGCTCCGGAGTGGGATGCCACGCAGTCGCGCATCCTCGACGCCGCCGATGCGCTGATCGGTCGACGAGGCGTGAATGGCGTCACGATCGCAGAGCTCGCTCGGCGCGCGGGTCACAGCCGGCCGACGATCTACCGCAGCTGGAACGACGCCGACGATGTCGTCCGCTCAGCGCTCCTGCGCAGAGTCGCGGTGATCCTCGCGCAGTTCCCCACGCACGCGACCAGCCGACACGGACTCGTCGACGATGTTCTCCGCTTCTCCACCCTCTTCCGTGCCGACGACGTGTACGGACGGCTTCTCGCCGATGAACCGGAGGCGTTCACCCGCTACACGCTGCAGCGTGTGGGTTCGAGCCAGAGACTCATCCTGAGGTGGCTGGCGACCGCGATCGGTGCGGCGCAGCAGGGAGGATCGGTGAGGCACGGCGATCCCGACGAGATTGCCGTCATGCTGCTGCTCATCGCGCAGTCGGCCGTGCTCTCGCACGGAACGGTGTCGGAGCTCCTCTCTGAGGAGTCTTGGGAGCGCGAGCTGCGAGCAGCCCTCGACGGGCTCCTGCGGCCATGACCGCGCACTCCCCCGACCTCAACGTCGCGCGTCGGGCCGCAGAGCTCTCCCTGGCCGCGGAGCAGACCGTCGACGTTCTGGTGATCGGCGGAGGCATCACGGGGGTCGGTGTCGCGCTCGACGCCGCCTCGCGGGGTCTGAGCGTCACTCTTCTCGAAGGCGAGGACCTCGCGTTCGGCACCAGCCGATTCAGCTCGAAACTGGTGCACGGTGGACTCCGTTATCTCGCCACCGGCGATGTGGCCACGGCGAAGGAGAGCGCATTCGAGCGTCACCTGCTGATGACCAGGATCGCGCCGCACCTCATTCGCTCTCTCCCGCAGCTGCTGCCCTTCACGACAGGGCTGACGGCCCGCCAGCGCGCAGCCGGCGCGGTCGGGATGGCCCTGGGTGATCTGCTGCGGATGCGAGCGGGCACGCCGCGCCGGTTCCTCCCCCCGCCGCGTCTCGTCTCGGCGCGTACGGCACAGCGGCTCTTCCCGTCGCTCGCCGGAGCTGGGCTGCGCGGAGGGATGCTCTCCTACGACGGGCAGCTGATCGACGACGCCCGCCTGGTCGTGACCGTCGCCAGGACAGCCGCCAGTCTGGGCGCCCGCGTCCTCACCCGCGTCCGAGCGCTCGAGCTGCGCGTCGACGGCGCGACCGCCGAAGACGTGCTGACGGGCGAGCGTCTGGACATGCGCGCCCGGTCCGTCGTCAATGCCACCGGCGTCTGGGCCGGAAGCCTCGACGAGTCGATCACCGTGCGGCCCAGCCGCGGAACGCACATCGTGCTGGATGCCGCGGATCTCGGCGACCCGTCCTCGGCACTGACCATTCCGCATGAGGGGTCGATCAGCCGCTTTGTGTTCGCGCTGCCGCAGCAGCACGGCCGCGTGATCGTCGGAATCACTGACGAAGATGCGCCGGGCCCTGTTCCGCGGGTCCCCGAGCCGACCGAGGGCGAGATCGAGTTCCTGCTCGCGAACCTCAACCGAGTACTGACCGTCCCGATCACGCGCACGCAGGTCAGGGGATCGTTCGCGGGCCTGCGGCCGCTCGTCGACACCGGTGCGGCGTCGACGGCGGACATCTCCCGTCGACATCTGGTCAGCGTGTCCGAGCGCGGCTTCGTCAACGTCCTCGGAGGCAAGCTGACCACCTACCGGCGGATGGCGGAGGATGCGGTCGACCTCGCCGTGGCATCGGCGGGGCTCGACGCCGGCGCGAGCCGCACGGTATCCCTCCGCCTCACCGACTCCGCGATGAGGGCCGAGGACAGCGGGGGCCGGGGGCACATCTCCCCAGCGACCATCGACTTCGCCGTCCGCGCGGAGGGCGCGATGACCGCCGACGACGTCCTCGATCGCCGCACCCGGCTCGGCCTCGTCGACGACGACCGGGAGCGGCAGAGGGCGTTCGTCGAATCCGAGGTCGCCGCGATCCTCGCCACGTTCTCCTGACGACGCCGCATCCGCGCGACCGCCGCCAACCGTATCCGCGTCACGGCACACCGGGTAACGAGCACGGAACAGCGAATGAACACCTTCGCCAGCGCCGCTCAGAGAGCGCTCCGAACGCGATCGAGGGGGCACAGTGGTGGCATGGACATGCTCCTCTCGATGTTGGGCGGCAAGGGAATGTCGGGGCTCTTCAAGACCGGCACGGCGATCCTCACGATCCTGCTGGTCGTGCCGGCGCTGCTGAAGATCTTCATCGTCACGGTCGATGAGGGGTGGGCTGCGATCCGCACCCGGAACGGCAAGCCGATCATCCGGAACCGCCCGCAACGGCGCCCCACCTCACGTGGCGGAGCGGTCGGCGAAGTCGTGGTCCTCGATCCGGGGTCGCATGGCGCGTTCCCCCTGTTCTACTGGTATCGACTGATCGATGTGCGCTGCAGGGCGACGGATCTGCCCGCGCGCGAGATGACCGGGGCGAGCGGCCATCAGCACCGGGTGCACGCGTCGTTCGAGTGGCGACCGATCCCGACCGGACGAGATCTCCGAGTGTTCGAACTCGACGTCGTGAACGTCAAAGAACGGGCCTCGAACATCGTGGGCGCCGCACTGCGCGACGTCATCCGCGGCCTCGAGGGCGCGGAGCTGCCCCACAACGACGAGATCAACACCCGCGTGATCGCGGCCAGCGCCGACGAGGTGCGTCGGGCATGCGGCGTCGAGCTGGTACGCGTCATGGTCACCGGTGACGCGCTCACCGACGGCTATCTGCTCTCGGCCGCGCTCCGGGACACCGATCGCGGGGCGCAGGCGGTCGCCGCACTCCACGCTCTCAACTGATCGCAGCGGTCGAACGGTCTGTGACCGTCATCCGCCGTCACGCGGTGGCGACGCCGGTCAGCGGCGTTCGTGCAGCGGCAGATCGACCGTCCCGCTCGTGCCCGCATCCCGAGCGACGGGGATCCGAGTCCCGAGCACCTGCGACACGACGTCCTGCGCGATCTTCGATGCGGTGAGACCGGCGTCGGCGAGGATCTGGTCCCTCGACGCGTGATCGATGAACTCGTCAGGAAGCCCCAGCTCGTCGACGGCGGTGTCGATGCCCGCCTCGCGAAGCACCTGCCGGACACGCGTGCCGATGCCGCCGACGCGGATGCCGTCTTCGATGGTGATGACCAGACGATGACGAGCTGCCATGCTCACGATCGAGGGCTGCACCGGGATGGCCCAGCGCGGATCGATCACCGTGGCGCCGATGCCCTGAGCGCGCAGACGCTCTGCGACGTCCATCGCGAGCGCGGCGAACGGGCCGATGCCGATGAGCAGGACATCCTCGGATTCGCCGCGGGCGAGCACATCGACGCCGTCGTGCAGCCGCTCGATGGCCGGAAGATCCGCCGCGACGTCGCCCTTCGGGAAGCGGATGACGGTCGGCGCATCGTCGACGAGCACCGCCTCATCGAGGGCCTCCTGCAACCGGGCTCCGTCACGGGGCGCGGCGATGCGGATGTGCGGGACGATCTGCAGCATCGCGAGATCCCACATGCCGTGGTGGCTGGGACCGTCCGGGCCGGTGACGCCGGCGCGGTCGAGCACGAAGGTCACGCCCGCCCGATGCAGAGCGACGTCCATGAGCACCTGGTCGAAGGCGCGCCCCATGAAGGTGGCGTAGACCGCGACGACGGGGTGCAGACCTCCGAAGGCGAGACCTGCGGCCGACGCGACGGCGTGCTGCTCGGCGATGCCCACGTCGTACACGCGATCGGGGAAGCGCTCGGCGAACGGCGCGAGACCGGTCGGTCGCAGCATCGCTGCGGTCATCGCGATGACATCGCTTCGACGCTCTCCGATGGCGACGAGCGACTCGGAGAACACGTCGGACCAGCCCGTTCCGCTGGAAGAGAGTGTCTCGCCGGTCGCGGGGTCGATGCGTCCGACCGCATGGAACTGGTCGGCCTCATCGTCGCGAGCAGGCTGGTAGCCGCGGCCCTTCTCGGTGATCGTGTGCACGATCACCGGCGCACCGTACGATTTGGCCAGCTCGAGCGTCTCGAGCAGGGCGGGGAGATCGTGCCCGTCGACCGGGCCGAGGTACTTGATGTCGAGGTTCGAGTACAGCGCCTCGTTGTTCGTGAACCGCGAGAGGAAGCCGTGGGTGCCGCCGCGCACCCCGCGGAACACCGCGCGGCCGACCGGACCGAACGCACGGAAGAGTCGGTCCGACTTGTGGTGCAGCTCCTTGTACGCAGCCGCGGTGCGCACCCGGTTGAGGAACCGGGACATGCCGCCGATGGTCGGCGCGTAGGAACGACCGTTGTCATTCACGACGATCACGAGGTTGCGATCGTTGTCGTCGGAGATGTTGTTGAGCGCCTCCCACGTCATGCCGCCCGTGAGTGCTCCGTCGCCGACGACGGCCACGACGTGACGGTCGGCTCGCCCCGTGGCGGTCAGCGCGCGCGACACACCGTCGGCCCAGCTGAGCGAGCTCGACGCGTGCGAGGACTCGACCACGTCGTGAGGGCTCTCGCCGCGCTGGGGATACCCGGCGAGTCCACCGCGCACTCGCAGAGACGAGAAGTCCTGGCGACCGGTGAGGAGCTTGTGCACGTAGGACTGGTGCCCCGTGTCGAAGATGAAGGGGTCGTCGGGCGACGAGAAGACGCGGTGCAGAGCGATCGTGAGCTCGACGACACCGAGGTTGGGGCCGAGATGCCCGCCGGTGCGCGACACGTTCTCGACGAGGAACTCGCGGATCTCACCGGCGAGTTCGATCAGCTGATCCTCTGACAGGGAGTCGAGGTCACGGGGTCCTGAGATGCTCGGAAGAATGGGCATCTGCACCTCCTCTTAGGCACCGTTCGCGGCGCCGATTCCGGTACGGACGCCTGCTCGATCCTACCCCGGGCACCCGGGAAAGCTCGGAGAGCGACTCCCCCTTGACACCGCCCCCGGCACGCGGAAAGGGCCCGGTTCCGAGGAACCGAGCCCTTTCCGATCGTGCGATCAGACCAGCGAACGCAGCACGTACTGCAGGATGCCGCCGTTGCGGTAGTAATCCGCCTCACCGGGGGTGTCGATGCGGACGACCGCGTCGAACTCGACGACCTGCTTGCCCTCGGGCGAGTTCTCGCTCGGCGTGGCCGTGACGCGAACCGTCTTCGGGGTCACGCCGTTGTTGAGCTCCTCGAGACCGGAGATCGAGACGATCTCGGTGCCGTCGAGACCCAGGGACTCCCAGCTCTCACCGGCCGGGAACTGCAGCGGGACGACGCCCATTCCGATCAGGTTCGAGCGGTGGATGCGCTCGAAGCTCTCGGTGATGACCGCCTTGACGCCGAGGAGGCTCGTGCCCTTCGCCGCCCAGTCGCGCGACGATCCCGAACCGTACTCCTTGCCACCGAAGATGACGAGGGGCGTGCCCTGCTCCTGGTAGTTCATGCTCGCGTCGTAGATGTACGACTGCGGTCCACCGGGCTGGGTGAAGTCGCGGGTGTAGCCACCCTCGACGACCTGGCCGTCGTTGACAGCCGAGACCATCAGGTTCTTCAGGCGGATGTTCGCGAACGTGCCGCGGATCATGACCTCGTGGTTGCCGCGACGCGATCCGAAGGAGTTGAAGTCCTTGCGGTCGACCCCGTGCTCCATGAGGTACTGCGCCGCGGGGGTGCCGGGCTTGATGTTGCCGGCGGGCGAGATGTGGTCGGTCGTGACCGAGTCGCCCAGAGTCGCCATTACGCGGGCGCCCTCGATGTCGCGCACCGGGGTGAGCTCCATCGTCATGCCGTCGAAGTACGGAGCCTTGCGCACGTACGTCGAGTTCTCGTCCCACTGGAAGATGTCGTCGTCCGGGGTGGGCAGGCTGCGCCAGCGCTCGTCACCGTCGAAGACGGTCGCGTACTGCTTGATGAACTGCTCACGCGAGATCGAGGAATCGACGATCTCCTGCACCTCGTCGGGCGTCGGCCAGATGTCCTTGAGGAACACGTCGTTGCCGTCGGATCCCTTGCCGAGCGCATCGTTCTCGAAGTCGAAGTGCATCGACCCCGCGAGGGCGTAGGCGATCACGAGCGGCGGGCTCGCGAGGTAGTTCATCTTCACGTCGGGGCTGATGCGGCCCTCGAAGTTGCGGTTGCCCGAGAGCACGGCGGTCACGGCGAGGTCGTGATCGTTGATGGCCGCGGAGACCTCTTCGATCAGCGGACCCGAGTTTCCGATGCAGATGGTGCAGCCGTAGCCGACGGTGTAGAAGCCGAGGCCCTCGAGGTCCTTGTCGAGTCCGGACTTCTCGTAGTAGTCGGTGACGACCTTCGAGCCGGGGCCGAGGGTGGTCTTGACCCAGGGCTTCTGCTTCAGGCCCTTCTCGAGCGCCTTGCGGGCGACGAGACCTGCGGCGATCATCACCGAGGGGTTCGAGGTGTTGGTGCACGAGGTGATCGCCGCGAGAGTCACTGCACCGTTGTCGAGGATGTACTTCTCCCCCGACGGAGTGGTGACCGGCACGGGCTTCGACGCGTTCGCCGGTGCGCCGCTGTTGATGTGCACGGGCCGGGTGGTGCGCGGCTCTTCTTCACCGGGCGCATTGCCCGGGTCGGAGGCGGGGAACGAGTGCTTCGACTCGAGGTCGACGACGTCGTCCGAGGTCGACGGTGCGGCGTAGGCCAGGATGTCCTGCTCGAACTGCGACTTCGCCTCGGAGAGGAGGATGCGGTCCTGCGGGCGCTTCGGGCCGGCGATCGACGGCACCACAGTGCCGAGGTCGAGCTCGAGGTACTCGCTGAAGACGGGCTCCTGCGATGCGTCGTGCCAGAGCTTCTGGGTCTTCGCGTACGCCTCGACCAGCGCGACGGCCTCGTCGCTGCGGCCGGTCAGACGCAGGTAGTCGAGGGTCACGTCGTCGATCGGGAAGATCGCCGCCGTCGAACCGAACTCGGGCGACATGTTGCCGATCGTCGCGCGGTTGGCCAGCGGCACGGATGCCACGCCCTCACCGTAGAACTCGACGAACTTGCCGACGACTCCGTGCTTGCGCAGCAGGTCGGTGATCGTCAGCACGACGTCCGTGGCCGTGACGCCGGCCGGGATCTCGCCGGAGAGCTTGAATCCGACGACGCGCGGGATGAGCATCGACACGGGCTGGCCGAGCATCGCGGCCTCGGCCTCGATGCCGCCGACGCCCCACCCGAGCACACCCAGGCCGTTGACCATCGTGGTGTGCGAGTCGGTGCCGACGCAGGTGTCGGGGTAGGCGCGCAGCACTCCGTCGACGTCACGGTCGTAGATGACCTTGGCCAGGTGCTCGATGTTCACCTGGTGCACGATGCCGGTTCCGGGGGGAACGACCTTGAAGTCGCTGAATGCCGTCTGGCCCCAGCGAAGGAACTGGTACCGCTCGCCGTTGCGCTCGTACTCGATCTCGACGTTGCGCTCGAGGGCGTTCTCGGAACCGAAGAGGTCGGCGATCACCGAGTGGTCGATGACCATCTCGGCGGGCGAGAGCGGGTTGATCTTGTTCGCGTCGCCACCCAGCGCCGTGACGGCCTCGCGCATGGTGGCGAGGTCGACGATGCAGGGAACACCGGTGAAGTCCTGCATGACCACACGGGCCGGCGTGAACTGGATCTCGGTGCTCGGCTCAGCCGCGGCATCCCACGAACCCAGTGCTTCGATCTGCGCCTTGGTCACATTCGCGCCGTCCTCGGTGCGAAGCAGGTTCTCGAGGAGGACCTTCAGACTGAAAGGGAGCTTGTCGAAACCGGGCACCGTGTCGATGCGGAAGATCTCGTAGTCGGTGCTGCCGACCGTCAGGGTGCTCTTGGCACCGAAGCTGTTCACCGTGGACACGAATCCGTCTCCTTCTATTCGGATGGGAGCGACAGGCGCCTCCATCTTGCTCGCCAGCGAGCCCCTGCGGCTAGCAAGGCAGACCTAACCAGTCTGCTCCGCTCAGCCCTCAGGCGAAAGCCTGCAATTTATCTTGATGTCAAGATAAATCTATCACGGCTGAGCGGCCTTGTCGGCATCGGCGCCGCGCGGATACAGCGCGCGCACGACGAGCCAGGTGACGGCGATCAGCGGCGCGAACAGCGGCAGGCCCATGATCAGCTTCAGCGTGCCGAGCGCGGTGACGTCTCCGGCGAGGTACAGCGGCAACTGCACTGCGAGACGTGCGAAGAACAGAGCGGCCCAGGCCACGCCGAGCCACAGGAAGGCACGACGCTTGCGACGGTCGCGCCGCCATGCGGTGCCCTCCCCCATCAGAAAACCGACCGCGAGACCGATCAGCGACCAGCCGATCAGCGCCGACACCAGCATGCCGGTGCCATAGAGGGCGTTGGTGATGAGACCGGGGACGAAGTTGTCTTCGCCGCGGCCCGTCCACAGCGCGAGCGCAGCCGCGGCTGCGGCGGCCACGAGACCGCCGATGGCCGCAGACGGGGGTGACTTCTGGATCAGCCGCACGACGGTGAACACCGCGGCGAGCCCGACCGACACGCCCAGAGGAACGATCAGCGGCTCGGGGCGGATGGTGAAGAGGATGACGAACGCGAGGCTCGGAAGGACGGACTCGAGGATGCCGCGCCATCCGCCGATCGCGGACCACACCACACGGTGCGTCGCGCCGCTCTCGTTCGGGTCGAGACCCGCTCGGCGAGCGGCGCCGCCGAGAGCCGCGCCGACGATGTCCGACGCGCTCTGCTCGCGCTCGGGCTCCGGGGCCGGGGTGGTCACGCGGAGCCGGGAGTCGCGGGCATCTTCAGCGGGATCAGGTCGCGCGGCGGCATCGGAGCGCCACCGCGCACGACGACGATCGACCGGAAGAGATCCTCGACCTTGGCGGCCGCTTCGAGATCGGATGCCGCGGCTCCGCCGATGACCCCACGAAGGAACCAGCGGGGCCCGTCGATGCCGATGAAGCGCGCGAGGCGCAGCTCGGATCCCTCGTTGGCCGCCGCGGGAACCTCGGCGAGGAGCTCCTTGCCGAGGGGACCGTCGCGCTCCTCGACCCGGCCGCCCTGGGTGCGCACCTGATCACGCAGCTGCACCCGGGTCTCGTCCCAGAGGCCGCCCGAGCGCGGTGCCGCGAAAGGCTGCACCTGCAGGGACGAATCGGCGTAGTCGAGCCCGACGGCCACGATGCGCTTGGACTGCTCTTCGACCTCGAGCCGAAGGTTGAGGCCCTCGCGCGGAAGGATCTTGATGCCGCCGAGATCGATGTAGGGCCGGACGGGGTTCGCCTCGGAGTCGTCGAACGGGCCCTGTGTCGCCCGGTCGTCCGGTGCGGACTTCGAAGGAGTCGCGTTGTTGTCAGTCATTGGTCTGTCCTGCCGAAGGGGAATGGGATCCTGCCTGGTAGCCCGTCGAGCCGAAGCCACCCTCGCCGCGGACGCTCTCTGGCAGCTCCTCGACCGGGATGAACACGGCTCGGGTCACGGGCATCACGATCAGTTGCGCGATGCGATCGCCGACGGCGACATCGTACGCGCTGTGGATGTCGGTGTTGATCAGGCTCACCTTGATCTCACCGCGATAGCCGGCATCCACCGTGCCGGGCGAGTTGACGATCGAGATCCCGTGCTTGGCCGCGAGTCCGCTGCGCGGCACCACGAAGGCGGCGTATCCCTCGGGCAGGGCGATGCGCACTCCGGTGGCCACGAGCGCCCGCTCGCCGGGTGCCAGGTGGACGGCCTCGGCGGCGACGAGATCGGCGCCCGCATCACCGGGGTGGGCGTAGCCGGGCACCACAGAGGCGATAATGGGGACATCAACGGAATCAGTCACCCCACGAGGCTAATGCAGAACATCGCTCCTGACGCGCGGATCCACTACCGCGAGAGACTGTCCCCCAGCCTGTGGCTGCTGGTGACGGTCGCTCTGGCGGGCCCCATGGTGGCGCTCATCTTCGTGCCCGTCGGCTCGACCATCGCCCTGGTCGTCGGCGCAGCGGTCTCGGCTCTCCTCGTGATCGCCTTCCTCGCACTCGCCCCGCCCGTCTCGGTCGACGGCGATGTGCTGCGGGCCGGTCGAGCGCACATCGACGTCCGACACCTCGGCACACCACGGGCGCTGAACGGCGAAGAGGCGCGCCAGGCTCGAGGACCGGGGCTTCCGGCGCGAGGCTGGCATCTGATCCGGGGCGGGGTAGACGGCATCGTCGTCGTTCCGAACATCGACCCCGACGATCCCGTCGACACCTGGACCATCTCGTCGCGCACGCCCGATCGGCTGGCCGCCGCGATCGTCGCCGCCCAGCGCTGACCACGCCGCCCGCCTGAGCACGCTGCGGGATCGATCACGCCGCTCAAGGCCGGAAAGACGACGCGCCCCTGACCAAGAGGTCGGGGGCGCGTGAGATCTCGCTCTATGGTGCGCTCAGGCGGCGCACTCCTTGCAGATGGGGCCGGATGCGCCCTCGTGGTCGAGCTGAGAACGGTGCTTCACGAGGAAGCAGTTCATGCAGGTGAACTCGTCCTGCTGCGCGGGCAGCACGACGACATCGAGCTCGAGGTCGGAGAGATCCGCTCCCGGGAGGTCGAAGCTGGACGGGTTGTCCGCGTCTTCGTCTCCCGATGAGCCGGAGAGCTTGTCCGGCACACGCTCCTTGAGGGCTTCGATCGACTCGGAGTCGTCTTCACTCTTGCGGGGAGCGTCGTAGTCGGTTGCCATGTGGTAAATCTCCACTTTCATGCGAGTGGGTGGTGCGCCGTCGGGGTAATCGGCGGCCATAGTTTGCATGACCGCGGAGGAATAAGCAAATGCCCGCGGCTGCGACAGACCAAACTCACGGCACGCCCAGACTATTCCCGGTTCTGAGCGGCCCCGCGTGACACCATGAACGCACACCCATCAGAGGGGCATTCGCATGGAAAACGTCACCATCGTCGGCACAGAAGCAGGACTGCTCGTACTCGCGACCGAGTCGGGCGAGCGGTTCGCGCTGCCCATCGACGACGTCCTGCACCGAGAGATCCGTCGGGCGACGCGACAGAGCGAGCCGGCTGCTCAGCGTCTCGCGGCGAGCCCGCGCGACATCCAGGCTCAGATCCGCGCCGGTCTCACGGCGCCCGAGGTCGCGGCCCTCCTCGGCATCGGCGTCGACGACGTCATCCGCTTCGAAGGACCCGTTCTCGCCGAGCGCGAGCACGTCATCGGCCAGGCGCTCGCCGTACCCGTCCTGATCGGCAGCGATGTCGAGCCCGACGCTCAACCGACTTTCGGCACCGCGATCCGAGCCAAGCTGTCAGAGGTCGAGGCCTCTGCCGAGCGCTGGGCGAGCTGGAAGGACGAGAGCGGCTGGATCATCAAGCTCGAGTTCACCGCCAACGAGGTCGAGCACGACGCTCGCTGGAGCTTCGACCCCCGCCGCAGCGCCCTCGCACCGCTCAACGCCGATGCGACCCAGCTGTCTCGCCAGGGCTCGCTGCCGGACGGACTCATCCCGCGACTGCGCGCCGTCGAGGCCGAGCGGCAGGCATCGCCCTACAAGGACGACAGCCGTTTCGACTCCGGCGCATTCGGGCCACGTCTGCTCCCGGCGCCCGAAGCCGAGGTCGACGACAGCATCGCCCCAGAGCGCTCGATGGCAGCGGCGCAGGACGCCGCGATCAAGCGCGCGCCGGAGTCCGCGACGACGAGCCCCGAGACCGCCGACCTGCTCGAGGCGTTGCGACGCCGGCGGGGTCAGCGCGAGACCGCACCGATCCTCGACGAGCCGGACGACGAGAACACGGACCAGAGTCCGATCGCGCTGTTCGACGCCTTCGAGAGCGTTCCTGCGGAAAGTGACGAGCCGGAGCCCGCACCGGAGCCCGCGAACGAGGGCAACGGTCGCCGTCGACGCCGCAACGCGATGCCGTCGTGGGACGAGATCGTCTTCGGGGCCCGCACCGACGAGTAGACCGGCACCCGGCACGAGTGCGAGAACTCAGCGCGCGAAGGCTCCGAACCTGAGCAGCGGAACCTGACGCTCTTCCGGAGTCAGCCCCCCGTGCTGTCCGATCATTCCACGGCCGCGCTGGTCTGCAGCCGTGCCGTCGTAGACGGCACCGTTGCCCCGGGCCACGACGAGGACATCGCCGATCCGCGACGAGGCCGCCTCGGTCACCTCCGGGCCGAACAACCCCGCCGCGATCGCCTGATCCCGGGTTCCGACATCAGCGACGCCGTCGAGGTCACGAACCCACCGCTCGGCGACCGCAGATGCGTCGGCATCCGGTTCGACAAAGACGTGCAGCATCCGCGGTTCCCCACCGAGATGGCGAACTCCCTCGAGGTGCTCTGCCTCGAGAACGATCTGCCGGTGCGCCGGCACGTCGAGCATGCCGTGGTCCGACGTCACGAGCACACCGACACCCGGCGGCACACGTCGTGAGAGCGCGGCGTCGATCTCCTCGAGCGCGGCGATCCAGTGCACGGAGTCGAGGCCGTATCTGTGCCCCGCCTTATCGGCCTCGGGCAGGTAGCAGTAGACGAGCGAGCCCGGGTGGCGCTCCGCGAGGTCGTATGCGGCCTCCACTCGCTCGGCGGGTGTCTGGGCGGCGACGAAGTCGGCACCGCGCAGCGTCGCACGGGTGAACCCGCTCCCCGCGTACGCCGCGACGCCGACGGCGAAGGTCGGACGACCCTCTGACCTGGCGCGCTCGAAGACCGTCGGAGCCGCCTGCCACGTCGCCGGATCGAGACCTTCCGATTCCCAGCCCGTGAGCTGGTTGACCAGCACGTCCCTGTCGGGATCGAGGACCCGGTAGCCGACCAGTCCATGCTGGCCGGGCCATGTACCCGTGAGGATGCTGGTGAGAGCCGCCGCGGTGGTCGACGGGAAGACCGAATGGGCGACATCCTTCTTCGCCATGCCGGCGGTGAGCGCTCTGGCGTGGCCGGCATGGGCGCGCAGACTGATGGCGCCGAGGCCGTCGATGAGCACGAGGACGACGGACTCAGCCCGCGGCAGGGTCGCGGACTCACCGCGCAGAGCGGCGAACACGTCGTCCGCCACCCCGACGACGCTCCGGGCTGCCGGCGACTCGGACGGTAGAATGAGGGACATCCGAGCCAGTCTGACACAGGCTCCCGTACGCCCTCAGCCTCGCACCATTCAGGATGCCCATGCCGAAGACCCCGCCTGCCGAGCTCGCCCCTGAGCGTATCCAGGACATCGATCTCGAGACAGAGATGCAGGGTTCCTTCCTCGAGTACGCCTACTCGGTGATCTACTCGCGGGCTCTGCCCGACGCTCGCGACGGCCTGAAGCCCGTACAGCGACGCATCCTGTATCAGATGGCCGAGATGGGCCTCCGTCCCGACCGCGGTCACGTCAAGAGCGCCCGCGTCGTGGGCGAGGTCATGGGAAAGCTGCACCCGCACGGCGACTCGGCGATCTACGACGCCCTCGTGCGCCTCGCCCAGGAGTGGGCGCTGCGCGTGCCGCTGGTCGACGGACACGGCAACTTCGGCTCGCTCGACGACGGTCCCGCGGCTGCGCGCTACACCGAGGCGCGTCTTGCCTCCCCCGCGATGGCGCTCACCGAGAACCTCGACGAGGACGTCGTCGATTTCATCCCGAACTACGACGGCCAGTTCCAGCAGCCGTCCGTGCTGCCCGCAGCTTTCCCGAACCTGCTCGTCAACGGAGCGAGCGGTATCGCCGTCGGCATGGCGACCAACATGGCACCGCACAACCTGATCGAGGTCGTCGCCGCCGCCACCCACCTGCTCGAGAATCCCGACGCGACGACCGAAGAGCTCATGGAGTTCGTCCCCGGACCGGACTTCCCCTCGGGCGGCATCCTGATGGGTCTCGACGGAGTCAAGGACGCATACGCGACCGGACGCGGCGCATTGAAGGTGCGCGGCAAGGTGTCGGTCGAGCCACTCGGCCCGCGGCGCACCGGCATCGTCGTATCCGAGCTGCCGTACATGGTCGGGCCGGAGCGACTGATCGAGAAGATCCGTGACGCCGTCCAGTCGAAGAAGCTGCAGGGCATCAGCGACGTGACCGACCTCACCGACCGCAACCACGGCCTGCGCGTCGCAATCGGCATCAAGACCGGGTTCGACCCCAACGCCGTCCTCGAGCAGCTCTACCGGCTCACGCCTCTCGAGGATTCCTTCAGCATCAACAACGTGGCTCTGGTCGACGGCCAGCCGCGCACCCTCGGGCTCAAGGAGATGCTGCGCGTCTATGTCGCGCACCGGCTCGAGGTCATCACGCGCCGCAGCCGCTATCGCCTCGCTCGCCGCGAAGAGCGTCTGCACCTCGTCGAGGGGCTCCTCATCGCGATCCTCGACATCGACGAGGTCATACAGGTCATCCGCTCCTCCGACGACTCCGAGCAGGCGCGCGCACGACTGCGGTCCGTCTTCGACCTCAGCGAACTGCAGGCGGAGTACATCCTCGAGCTGCGCCTGCGGCGTCTGACGAAGTTCTCGCGCATCGAGCTCGAGACCGAGCGCGACGCGCTGCTCGCCGAGATCGCCAGACTCCGCGATCTCCTGTCGAGCGAGGCCCTGCTGCGCGCAGTGGTCGCACAGGAGTTGGATGCCGCAGCCGAGGCCTACGGCACTCCTCGCCGTACGCTCCTGATGAACGCCGCGCCCCCGAAGCCGCGCGCGACGAAGGGTGCCGTCGACCTGCAGATCGCCGATGCTCCCACCGTGCTCGTGCTGTCGACGACCGGACGCGCCGTGCGCGTGGACCTCGCCGAGGGGCAGGAGCTCACGCTGCCGGCCCGACGGAGCAAGCACGACGCGATCCTGACCACCGTCGACACGACGGTGCGCGCGGAGATCGGTGCACTGACGACGGAAGGGCGCGTGCTGCGCTTCTCCCCCGTCGATCTGCCGTCGGTACCGTCGTCTTCCGTGCAGCTCGCGGCAGGCGCGCCGCTGCGCGACTACCTCGGGATCACCACCCGCGGAGAGCGGATCCTCGCGTTCGTGCGCTTCGACAGCGACGTCCCGATCGCCCTCGGCACGGCCCAGGGCACAGTCAAGCGGATCGTTCCCTCCACGCTCCCCGTGCGTCCCGACCTCGAGGTCATCGGCATGAAGCCCGGCGACACGGTCGTGGGTGCTGTCGAGGCTCAGGATGACGCAGACCTCGTGTTCGTGACCACGGATGCCCAGCTGCTGCGCTTCTCGGCCTCAGCGGTGCGCCCGCAGGGAGCACCGGCCGGCGGCATGGCGGGCATGAAGCTGGGGGCCGGCGCGTCCGTGCTGTTCTTCGGCGCTGTCACTCCGGATGCCGATGCCGTCGTCGCCACGGTCTCCGGTTCCGACAGCAGCCTGCCCGGTACCGAACCGGGACGTGCCAAGGTGACCTCGTTCGCGGAGTATCCCTCGAAGGGCCGAGCGACCGGCGGAGTCCGTGCCCACGCCTTCCTGAAGGGCGAGGACCGCCTCATGGTCGCCTGGGTCGGGCCGAGCCCGGCGCAGGCCGTCGATCCGACGGGTGCGGTGCGCAAGCTCCCCGCACCCGGCGCACGACGCGACGCATCGGGTCAGCCGGTGGACGGCGTGATCGGGAGCATCGGCCGCACTCTGGTCTGAGCGCTGTTCCACGCCGCTTGCCGAACGCCCACCGCGACGCGCTGCTCGACGTCTACCGCGCGGCTCTGGCGCTGAGGCGCTGACCGATCAGGCGTCGATCGATTCCCGGGAGAGGCGATCGGACGAATCGATGATGAACTCACGTCGAGGCGCGACCTCGTTGCCCATCAGCAGCTCGAACACGCGACCCGCCGCCTCGGCATCCTCCATGCGCACCCGGCGCAGCAGGCGGCCGCCGCGTTCCATGGTGGTCGTGGCGAGCTGCTCCGCGTCCATCTCGCCGAGTCCCTTGTAACGCTGAATCGGCTCGTGCCACCGCTTGCCCGACTTGCGGAGCTTGGCGAGAAGGGCGTGCATCTCCTGCTCGCTGTAGGTGTAGATGGTCTCGTTGGGCTTGGAGCCCGGATTCATCACGATCACGCGGTGCAGCGGCGGCACCGCGGCGAACACGCGGCCATGCTCGATGAGCGGCCGCATGTAGCGATAGAACAGCGTGAGCAGGAGCGTGCGGATGTGCGCGCCGTCGACATCGGCGTCGCTCATCAGGATGACCTTGCCGTACCGCGCGGCGTCGATGTCGAAGCTGCGGCCGGAGCCCGCACCGATCACCTGGATGATCGATGCGCACTCGGCGTTCGACAGCATGTCGCCGACCGACGCCTTCTGGACGTTGAGGATCTTTCCGCGAATGGGCAGCAGCGCCTGGAACTCGCTGTTCCGTGCGTTCTTCGCTGTGCCGAGCGCGGAGTCTCCCTCGACGATGAACAGCTCGCTGCGCTCCACCTCGTTCGTGCGGCAGTCGACCAGCTTGGTCGGAAGGGTCGAGGACTCGAGCGCGTTCTTTCGGCGCTGGGTCTCCTTGTGGGCACGAGCGGAGACTCGTGCCTTCATCTCCGCGACCACCTTGTCGAGCAGCTGCGTCGACTGGCTCTTGTCGTCGCGCTTCGTCGAGCTGAATCGGGCGCCGAGATCCTTCCGGAGCACCTGGGCCACGATCTGACGCACGGCCGGGGTGCCGAGGATCTCCTTCGTCTGGCCCTCGAACTGCGGCTCGGGGACGTTCACCGTGAGCACCGCGGTGAGCCCGGCGAGGACGTCGTCCTTCTCGAGCTTGTCGTTGCTGCCGACCTTCAATCGACGTGCGTTCTGCTCGACCTGCGAGCGCAGCACCTTGAGCAGCTCCTGCTCGAAGCCCTGCTGGTGGGTGCCGCCCTTGGGGGTCGCGATGATGTTGACGAACGACCGCGTGGTCGTGTCGTAGCCGGTGCCCCACCGCATCGCGATGTCGACGGCGCAGACGCGCTCGACCTCTGTGGCGATCATGTGGCCGTCGGCCTGCAGCACCGGCACTGTCTCTTTGAACGTGCCTTCGCCCTGGATGCGCCAGGTGTCGGTGACGGGAGCGTCGTTCGCGAGGTACTCGACGAACTCCGAGATGCCGCCGTCGTACCGGTAGGACGTCTCGATCGGCTGGCCCTCGACCTCGGCGCCGTTGGCCGCGCGCTCGTCGCGGATCACGAGTTCCAGCCCTGGGACGAGGAACGCCGTCTGACGTGCGCGAGTCACCAGGTCGTTGAGCTGGAACGCGGCATCCTTCGTGAAGATCTGGTGATCCGCCCAATAGCGGATACGTGTTCCGCTCGTGCCGCGCGGCGCCTTGCCGACGACCCGCAGCTCGCTCTTGTCCTGGAACGGGGTGAACGGAGCGTCCGGCCGCTTCTCACCCTTGTCGGCGAAGAGTCCGGGCTCGCCGCGATGGAACGACATGGCATAGGTCTTGCCACCTCGGTCTACCTCGACGTCGAGCCGCTCCGAGAGGGCGTTCACCACAGAGGCGCCCACACCGTGCAGACCACCGGATGCCGCGTAAGAGCCTCCACCGAACTTGCCGCCGGCATGCAGCTTCGTGAAGACGACCTCGACGCCGGTGAGACCGGTGCGCGGTTCGACGTCGACGGGGATGCCGCGACCGCGGTCGTGGACCTCGACACTGCCGTCCTCATGCAGGATGATGTCGATCTTCGAGCCGTTGCCCGCGACGGCCTCGTCGACGGCGTTGTCGATGATCTCCCAGAGGCAGTGCATCAGGCCCGGGGATCCGTTCGAGCCGATGTACATACCTGGGCGCTTGCGGACGGCCTCGAGCCCTTCGAGCACCTGGAGATGATGGGCGGAATACTCGGCGGTCACAATCTCCGAGTCTATTCGCGATGCCTCTCCACCAGCCGCAGACACTCCCCGGGAGCCCTCAGTACGGCACCCGCACGTACGCGCTGAGCGAAACACGCCGCAAACCGGGCATGCACACAGCCCCAGCGTGGTTGTATTGAACACGCCCAGCCAGCGAACCCGACACTCAAGGAGGCCCCGAGATGAACGCAACGACCGAACGTGAGACCTCCGCCGTCGAGTTCCGCCTGACCGCCATGGATCGCTGTGATTCATGTGGCGCTCAGGCCTACATCGCCGCCGAGGTCAACGGATCCGAGCTCCTGTTCTGCGCCCACCACGGTCGCAAGTACGAAGAGAAGCTCCGCAGCATCGCAACGAGCTGGCACGACGAGACCGCACGACTGATCGACTGATCGGTCGCGGTTCGATCCGCCTCGGAGCCCGTCATCAGACGGGCTCCGCCTTCGTTAAGGGGTGGTGACCCGGCGCACGCGGCTCGTGAGCCGGGTGAGTATCTCCTCGCCGACGGTGTCGACGCGCTCGGCGAGGGTCGTCGCACTCGCTTCTCCGTGCTCGCCCGCGCCGAACAGCCAGACCGAGTCGCCGATCTGCATCCCCGGCCACCCCTGGACCAGCGACGTCGTCTCGTCGATCCGCAGCAGCTCGCGAGATCCGCCCGGGGTGCCCACGTCTGCTCCTGCGAGAGTGGACGGGATGCCGTCGAACGACCCGACGCCGACCTGAGCGTTCCCGTCCACGATCTTCCGGACCGTCGCCGTGAGCTCGGCCACCGGCGTGACACCCGGCAGGTCGGGTCCCTCCGCCGAGCGGACGCCGTAGCAGAACGCCCCGATCCGCGACAGCGAGCCGCGGAGCTCCGGCCGCCACCAGGACGCAGCGGATGCCGTCAGGTGCAGCGCCTCGGGCGTCGGTCCGGACTGCTCCACGACACGGACGGCATCGAGGAACAGGGCCTGAGCATCGTCGTCCTCGTCGTCGCTCGCCTCGGCGAGATGGCTCCAGATCCCGGCGAGCTCGAGGTGTCCCGCCGCTTCACCCGCGCGCACATCGGCGACGGTGCGCTCCCACTCGGCCGGGAGCAGACCGTTGCGATGCAGCCCCGTGTCGATCTTGAGGTGGATACGTGCCCGCGCGCCGGCATGCGCAGCCCTGGCGGTGATGCGCGCCAGGTACTCCGCCGATCCGACGCCGAGGTCGATGTCGGCGCGCAGCGCGTCGTCGATCTCCTCGTCCGTCGAGGTGACCCACGCGAAGATCCGACCGGTGTCGCCGAGCACGCGTCGTGCTTCGACCCCGCTTCGGACGTCGTATGACCCGTACCACTCGACGCCCGTGTCCTTCGCCGCCTCGACGGCCCACCGGAGTCCGTGACCGTACGCGTCGTCCTTGAGGACGACCATGAGCTCCGACGGGGCGATGCGATCGCGGACCGCGCGGATGTTCGCTCGGAACAGGTCGGTGTCGATCCGCAGCTCCGGCCGACTCATGCCTCCCACCCCCGCTCCGCGTGTGCACCCGCGACGGTGACGAGCTCGGCGATCGTGAGTCCGGTGACGGCGCTCCATCGGGCGAGCCCGGGAGCGGCCGGCCCGCGACCTCCGAAGTAGGTGGCCTCGGCGCCCACGGTGACGGCGGCGGATCCCTGCAGATCTATCACGCACACATCCATCGCGACACGCCCGATGATCGGGCGCTGCACACCGTCGATCTCCACGTGGGCGGCATTGCCCAGCGCGCGCACGATCCCCTGGGCGTAGCCGCCGGTGATGAGTGCGGCCGTCGTGTCATGGGCCACTCGATGGGTGTAGCCGTAGGAGACCGCGTCTCCGGCCCTGAGCGGCTTCGTGGAGAGCACTCTGCCGACGAGCCGCATGACCGGCCTCGCGCTCAGTGCTCCCTCCGCATCGGGGAGCCCGTAGAGCAGGAAGGGGTCGATATCCGGTGCGCCGGTCGTCACGGCGTCGATGCCTTCGAGAGCCAGGGCCTCGACCTCCTCGGCATGGTCGACCAGCACGGCCTCCGCACCGGCGGCGACCACCGCGTGTGCGACGGAGAGCACCCCATGCCCCCAGGCATCGCGGCGGAGGTCGGCGACGCGTCCCCCTGCATCGACGGCGGCAGCGGATGCGACCGCGAGCGCCGACCGCGAGATCATCGCGCGCGGGCGGGAGCTGGATGTCTTCTCACACACGCTTCCAGCCTAGCTCCGCCTTCTCAGGATGCCCCACGCACCCACCGTAGACTGGAGAGGACCCCGAACTTGGAGATCCATGTCACGCTTTTCCCTCGCGCCCCGCGTCCGCTATCTGCTGGCGCGTGCTCGCCGCATCGACGTCGCCTCGGTCATCGAGAGGGCCAAAGAGGCGTCTTCTCAGCACGGCAAGGCCGTTCCCCTCGTGGTCGTCGACATGCTGTGGTCAGCGGGCCGCCACAACGTCGGGTTCCAGGACTACATCGACTACGACTTCGCGATCCTCACCAAGGCGGAGCGCGACACGTTCATGACCCACCCCGTGTCGAACGAGATCTCGCAGAAGTACGACCACCCCGACTATCGGCACCTGTTCCATGACAAGGCAGAGTTCAACGCCGTCTTCGATGCCTTCCTCAAGAGGGAGTGGATGCTCATCACGCAGGGCAACGCGGACGAGCTGCGTTCATTCACCGAGCGCCAGGGCACGATCGTCGTGAAGGAGACGCACGGCCAGGCGGGCACGGGTGTCCACCGCTACCACGCCGCCGACGTGACCGACTGGGATGCGTTCCACGCCGAGCTGCTCTCGAAGAAGCAGGTCCTCGTCGAAGAGGTCATCCGCCAGCACGCCGACCTCGCGGCCGTGTGCCCCGGCACCGTGAACACCACCCGCATCACCGCATTCTTCGATGGCGAGAAGACGCACATCCTCGCGATGGCCCAGAAGTTCGGACGCGGAGCGGTGAGCGACCAGATGAGCTTCGGCGGCTTCTACACGATGCTCGACGAGAACGGTCACTCTGTGGGATCCGGATACGACTCTCACGGCCACGTGCACGTCACGCACCCGGACTCCGGCTTCCCGATCGCCGACTTCCAGCTGCCGATGATGGACGAGGTCCGCGAGTTCGTCGACCAGGTCGCGCGCGTCGTACCGCAGATCCAGTACGTCGGCTGGGATGTCGTGGTCACGCCTGAAGGTCCGGTGCTCGTCGAGGGCAACTGGGGCGCCGGCGTGTACGAGAACAAGCCGAGCGTCACCGGGATCCGCACAGGGCACAAGCCGCGCTACCAGGCCGCGATCGGGTTCTGACCGCGGCAGGCATGAAGAAGGGCCCGGATGCTGAGCATCCGGGCCCTTCTTGCTGAGGCGTCGCTCACGCGGAGGTCAGACCTCGCGGACGATCCCCATCGGGGTCGACTGCGTCGCCTGGCCGAGAGGATTGTCGCCCAGGATCTGGACGAGCCGACGCTCCCCCGCCTTGTCGAGCGTCGAGCCGAGGATGTTGCCGCCGATGTCGTTGATGTCGACGACGGCGACCTCGAGGTCGCCGCCGAGCATCTTCTTCAGACGGAGGGCCACCTCACGCGGGTTCTTCGGTCCGAGGACGACCGCCTGGTTGTACGGCGGGATCGTGTTCTTCGTCGGGCCGTCGATGGCGCGTGCCTTGTCACCTGCGATGCGGTAGAAGTCACCGCGACGCCCGAAGGCCTTGGTGATCACCGAGACGCCGGCTGCGAAGAGGATCCGCAGGGTGCCGCATTCGCGCAGGGCCATCTCCATCGTCTCGGGCATGCCGAGACCGATGCCGTAGGAGGTGCGGACGACGTATCGCGACAGGAAGCGCGCAAGCGGACGGGGCGTGATCTCGTCGAGCCGGTACGACCGGCCCTGCGTGATCGCCACGATCTTCTCGGTCACGAACAGCAGGTCACCGGGCTGAACAGCTTCCTTCGCGTACTCCAGGACGACGGAGTCGAGGTCGTCGTTCGGCATGACGACGCGCGTCCGCAGCGGGATGCGCGCGTAGTTCTTGCCGTCGACGCTCGCCTCGAGCGCCTTGCCTTCGTTCGCCTGCATCACTCGAGGTAGTCCCGCAGCGACTGCGAGCGGCTCGGGTGGCGGAGCTTCGCCATCGTCTTCGACTCGATCTGACGGATGCGCTCACGCGTCACGCCGAACGTGTCACCGATCTGGTCGAGGGTCTTGGGCTGTCCGTCGCCGAGTCCGAAGCGCATCCGGATGACACCGGCCTCACGCTCGGAGAGCGAGTCGAGCAGCTGCTCCAGCTGACGCTGCAGCATCGTGAAGCCCACGGCATCCGCGGGGACCACTGCCTCGGTGTCCTCGATGAGATCACCGAACTCGCTGTCGCCGTCCTCACCGAGAGGCGTGTGCAGGGAGATCGGCTCTCGGCCGTACTTCTGCACCTCGACGACCTTCTCGGGCGTCATGTCCAGCTCGCGGCTGAGCTCTTCGGGCGTGGGCTCACGGCCCAGGTCCTGCAGCATCTGGCGCTGCACTCGGGCGAGCTTGTTGATGACCTCGACCATGTGCACGGGGATGCGGATGGTGCGGGCCTGGTCTGCCATCGCGCGGGTGATCGCCTGACGGATCCACCAGGTGGCGTACGTCGAGAACTTGAAGCCCTTGGTGTAGTCGAACTTCTCGACGGCGCGGATCAGACCGAGGTTGCCCTCCTGGATCAGGTCCAGGAACTGCATGCCGCGGCCGGTGTAGCGCTTGGCGAGCGAGACGACGAGGCGGAGGTTCGCACCGAGCAGGTGGCTCTTCGCGCGCTGACCGTCGCGGGCGACCCACTGCAGGTCGAGCCCGAGCTGGCTGGCCTTCTCGGCGGCCGTCATCGTGGAGAGCTTCTCCTCGGCGAACAGGCCGGCCTCGATGCGCATCGCGAGCTCGACCTCTTCGGCCGCGTTCAGCAGGGCGACCTTTCCGATCTGCTTCAGGTAGTCCTTGACAGGGTCGGCGGTCGCACCGGTGATCTGGGTGGAGTAGACGGGCACGTCTTCGTCGTCGTTCGACGAGATGACGATCGCTCCCGTGGGCAGAGGCTCGGTGAACTTCGGCTTGGAGTCCTCATCGTCCTCATCGGGCTCTGCGGCGGGAGGAGTCTCGTCGTCTTCGACGATGTCATCGGCCTTCTTCTTCTTCGCGGGCGCGCGCTTGGCAGCGGCACGCTGCGCGGCGGTCTTGGGCGCCGGCTTCTCAGCGGCCTCCTCGACCGGAGCATCGACCTCGGGAGCGTCGGCGGTCTTCTTCGTCCGGGTCTTCTTCGTCGTGGCAGGAGTCACGTTTCGCCTTTCACGGGGCCGCTCGCAGGCCCCGGAGCATTTCGGACACTAGTAAGACCCTTGTCAAGTCCGATCTCCGGAAAGATCGATTGACAACGGGTCAGAGTCCTAGTATCGCACACGTGTGGGCATGCAGGTGCAATCCGCCCAAGTTCGCTCGCTCGATGTCAGCCGCGACCCGGCTTGTCCTCGTCGCCGCTGGGGCGCGAGGCGAGGTAGCGCTCGAGTTCTGCGGCGAGCTCATCCGCGCTCGGCAGGTCGCGCTCGTTGAATCCGCCCTCGTCGTACGACCCGTCCTCAGGATCACGACCGGCCATATACGCGTCGTAGCGGCGCTCGAGCCCCTGCACCATCTGCTGCAGCTCATCGTTGCCCAGCACCTGGTCGTCGACGCGCGTGAGGTAGTCCTGGCGGCGCTCCTGCACCTCATCGAGCAGGATGACCAGGCCTGTGGCGGCCATCAGCTTCTCGGCTGCCGCGATCACGGCGTCGGGGTTCTCGGTCTCGGCGAGGTAGTGCGGTACGAGCAGCACGAACCCGACGACGCGCTCACCGTGCTCCGCGAAGCGGAATTCGAGGAGATGCCCCGCAGTGGCCGGCACCTGGGTGCGCGGGCGCCATACCGAGTGAGCCACGGTGAGCTCACGGCGGTTGCCGCTCACCGTCGTGCCGATGGGGCGGGTGTGCGGGACCGGCATCGCGATCGAGTGCACCCAGTTGAGCCCGGAGACCTCGAATTCGTCGGCGAGCTCGAGCACGGTGCGCGCGAACTCGTTCCAGGCGAAGTCCGGCTCGTAACCGGCGAGGAGGAGGAACTTCTGGCCGAGGGCGTCGGTCGCGAGCGAGAGCTCCAGCCGGGCAGGACGGAACTCGGTCAGGTGATCCTGGTCGAAGGAGATCACCGGGCGGCGGGCGCGGTAGTCCAGCAGCACGTCGTTGTCGAAGACGGCGATCGGCTCGGGCGACGTCGTCTCGCGAAGGTGCTCGATGAGCCCGGAGACGGCGCTGCCTGCGTCGGTGAAACCCGTCAGGAGCAGGACAAGGGGCAGTCCGCGCGGCACGACCGGTGCGTTCGCTACACGTTCATGGATCTCTCCGGAGAAGGGCATGAGTCAATGCTACGAGCAGCTTCGGACGGCCGGGCGGTGACCTTCAAGCTGAGAGCGAACACCCGCTCGGCGCCCGGGCGCGCGACCCTCCTAGGATGGAGGTATGACGCTTCCCGCGCTCTCGCGCACCACAGATCAGTTCCCAGGAAGCGCTGCAGACGCCGCAGTGCTCGTCATCCCCGAGATCTCGGACTCCGCAGAGTCGCTGACCGGCTACCCCGGACTCGCCGACTCCCTGCAGGCCGTCGGCCACACCGGCTCGGCCTCGTCGTTCACGCGGGCCTACGCCCCCGAGGTCACGACCCTGCCGTTCGCCGTCGTCGGCGTAGGCCGTGAGCCCGATGCCTCCGCCGTGCGCAACGCCGTAGGCACAGCCCTCCGGTCTCTGACCGGCTTCGAGACGGTCTCGGTGGCCCTGGCTCCCGGTCTCGAGCAGTTCGCGGCCGCCGCCGCAGAGGGCGCCGTGCTCGGCGGCTACCGGTTCGACGGCTACCGCAAGGAGTCGGGCAAGACCCGCGCGTCTTCCGTCCTGCTGCATGCCGACCTCGACGAGTCCGCACTCTCCAGGTCCATCGCCGTCGGCGAGGCGATGGCCCTCATCAAGGATCTCGTGTTCGTCCCGGCCGAGTGGCAGAGCCCGGCCCAGCTCGCACAGAGCGCAGCCGACAGCGTCGACGGGCTGGCGGATGTCTCGGTGGAGATCCTCGACGAGAAGTCGCTCGCCGAACAGGGCTTCGGCGGTATCCTCGGCGTCGCGCAGGGCTCCGACAGGCCGCCGCGCCTCGTCCGTCTCGACTACGCACCCGCGAACGCCACACGTCACATCGCACTCGTCGGCAAGGGGATCACGTTCGACACCGGCGGGCTGTCGCTCAAGCCGGCGGCCTCGATGGTCGGCATGAAGTTCGACATGGCCGGTGCCGCGACGAGCGTCGCAGCACTGCGGGCGATCGCCGCTCTCGCCCTGCCCGTGCACGTCACCGCTTGGCTCTGCATCACCGACAACATGCCGTCAGGTCGTGCATTGCGTCCGGGAGACGTCATCCGCATCCTCGACGGCACGACCGTCGAGGTTCCGAACACGGATGCAGAGGGGCGCCTGGTCATGGCCGACGGCCTCGTCGCGGCCAGCCGCGAGAACCCCGACGTCATCATCGACGTCGCGACTCTCACCGGAGCGATCGTGATGGCTCTCGGGCACCGCCACACCGGCGTATTCGGTGACGACGACTCCGTCGCGGAGTTCCTCGCCGCCGCCGACGCCGCCGATGAGCTCGCGTGGCACATGCCGCTCCCGGCCTACATGGAGGACTCGCTGGACTCCCCCATCGCCGACATGCAGAACGCCAACATGAGCGATCGGATGGGTGGGGCGTCGTACGCCGGCCTCTTCCTGCGCCGCTTCGTCGGCCGGGTCTCCGACGAGAAGGACGCCCCGCGCATCCCGTGGGTGCACCTCGACATCGCCGGCTCCGGCGAGCACAACGGCGCACCGTACGGCTTCACCGACAAGGGCCCCACCGGAGCGATGGTCCGGTCGATCATCGCGTTCGCCGAAGCATCCCACAAGGAGGCATGACCATGACCACGCACACCTTCGACATCGTCGTCCTGGGCGGAGGCAGCGGCGGGTACGCCGCCGCTCTGCGTGCGAGCGAGCTCGGCAAGTCCGTCGCGCTCATCGAGAAGGACAAGGTCGGCGGCACCTGCCTGCACCGCGGCTGCATCCCGACGAAGGCGCTGCTGCACGCGGCCGAGGTCGCCGAGCATGTGCGAGACGCCGCCCACGTCGGCATCTCCGCGACCCTCGACGGAATCGACCCCGCCGGGGTGCGCGCATACCGCGAGGGGATCGTCGCTAAGAAGTACAAGGGCCTCGAGGGCCTGGTGAAGGCCCGCGGCATCACGACCGTCGCCGGCTTCGGTCGCCTGAACGCCGACCGGTCGGTGAGCGTGGGCGACGACGTCTACGTCGGCGCCGATGTCATCCTCGCCACCGGCTCGTACAGCCGGACCCTCCCGGGACTCGAGATCGGCGGGCGGATCCTCACCAGCGAACAGGCGCTGTCGCTCGACGTGATCCCCGAGCGCGTGCTCGTGCTCGGCGGCGGCGTGATCGGCGTGGAGTTCGCCAGCGTCTGGCGTTCGTTCGGCACCGAGGTCACCATCATCGAAGCGCTGCCGCACCTGGTGCCCAACGAGGACATCGCGATGAGCAAGGGCCTCGAACGGGCGTTCCGCCGCCGCGGCATCCAGTACTCCCTCGGAATCCGCTACCAGAGCGCCACGCAGGACGACAGCTCGGTGACCGTCACGCTGGAGGACGGCAAGGAGTTCACCGCCGACTTCCTTCTCGTGGCGGTCGGACGAGGTCCGGTCACGGCCGACCTCGGCTTCGAAGAGGCCGGCGTGACTCTCGATCGTGGTTTCGTCACGGTCGATCAGGACCTGCGCACCGGTGTGCCCGGGCTCTGGGCCGTCGGAGACATCACGCCCGGTCTGCAGCTCGCTCACCGCGGTTTCCAGCAGGGCATCGCCGTCGCGGAACGCATCGCCGGTCTCTCCCCCGCGCACGTCCCCGACATCCAGATCCCGAAGGTCACGTACTCGAGCCCCGAGGTCGCCTCGGTCGGCGTCACGGAGGAGGCTGCCGTCACCGAGCACGGCGCCGACGCTGTCGTGGCGTACGAGTACAACCTCGCCGGCAACGGCAAGAGCGAGATCATCGGCACAGCCGGCCTCGTGAAGGTGGTCCGGCTCAAGGACGGGCCCGTCATCGGTGTCCATCTGCTCGGCGACCGAGTGGGCGAGCTCATCACCGAGGGCCAGCTGGCCGTCGCGTGGGAGGCCCACCCCGAGGACATCGCCCCCCTGATCCATGCGCATCCCACACAGAGCGAGGCGCTCGGTGAAGCCTTCCTCGCCCTCGCCGGAAAACCGCTGCACGCCCTCTGAACACCAACCGGTGAACAGTTCACTAAGCTAGACACGCGTCATTTAACTTCCTGAAGGAGACTCAGTCATGAGCACATCCGTCGTCCTCCCCCCTCTCGGCGAGAGCGTCACAGAGGGTACCGTCACCCGCTGGCTCAAGCAGGTGGGAGACACCGTTCAGGCGGATGAGGGCCTGCTCGAGATCTCGACCGACAAGGTCGACACCGAGATCCCCTCGCCCGTCACCGGTGTGATCGAGGAGATCCTCGTCGCCGAGGACGAGACCGTCGAGGTCGGCGCGCTCCTCGCGCGTATCGGCGACGGCAGCGCCGCTGCTCCTGCCGCGGATGCTCCTGCAGCCGCAGCGCCCGCCGCGGAGGAGGCCCCTCAGGATGCAGCACCGCAGGCCGAGGCCCCCTCGGAGCCCGCTCCTGCTGCCGAAGCTGCGCCCGCTGCCGCGGCTGCCCCGGCCGCTGCCCCCGCAGGCGACGCTACGGACATCGTCCTCCCCGAACTCGGCGAGAGTGTGACCGAAGGCACCGTCACCCGCTGGCTCAAGCAGATCGGCGACACCGTCGAGGTCGACGAGGCACTGCTGGAGATCTCGACCGACAAGGTCGACACCGAGATCCCCTCGCCGGTCGCCGGCGTGCTGCAGGAGATCGTCGCCGCCGAAGACGAGACCGTCGAGGTCGGCGCTGTGCTTGCTCGTGTCGGTTCTGGAGCAGCTCCCGCCGCCGCACCGGCTGCGCAGGCTCCGGCCGCCGAGGCTCCTGCCGCTCCCACCGAGACTCCCGCATCTGCGGCAGAAGCACCTGCTGCTCCCGCGGCAGAGGCCCCCGTGCAGCAGGCTCCGGCAAGCGAGGGTGCGTCCGCACCTGTCGCCCCCGCCCCGGCGGCAGCGCCGTCCGAGCCCGCGCCCGCGGCGGCATCGGCTCCGGCTCCGGCTCCGGCTCCGGCTCCGGCCGAGCAGAAGCTGTCCCTCCCGACCGAGAGCGACAACCTGTACGTGACCCCGCTCGTGCGCCGTCTGGCTTCGCAGCAGGGCGTCGACCTGGCCAGTGTCACCGGTACCGGCGTCGGCGGACGCATCCGTAAGGAAGATGTGCTCAAGGCCGCAGAGAGCGCGTCGGCGGCACCCGCCGCTGCGGCCGCCCCTGCTGCGCCCGCTCCGCTCGAGGTCTCGCCGTTGCGTGGCACCACGCAGCCGATGTCGCGCCTGCGCAAGGTTCTGGCCAAGCGCGCCGTCGAGTCGATGCAGCAGACCGCACAGCTCACGACGGTCGTCGAGGTCGATGTGACCGCTCTGGCGGAGTACCGCGACAGCGTCAAGGCGTCTTTCCTCGAGAAGACGGGCGACAAGCTGTCGTTCCTGCCGTTCTTCGCCCTCGCTGCCGCAGAGGCTCTGCGTGCCTTCCCGATCGTGAACGCCACGGTCGACGGCGAGCAGATCGTCTACCCCGAGTCCGAGAACGTCTCGATCGCCGTGGACACCGAGCGCGGTCTGCTCACGCCGGTGCTGCGCGACGCCGCGTCGAAGAACATCGCCGAGATCGCGCATGAGATCGCCGACCTCGCGGCACGCACGCGCGACAACAAGCTGAAGCCCGACGAGCTCGCCGGCGGCACGTTCACGCTGACCAACACGGGTTCGCGTGGCGCGCTGTTCGACACTCCGGTCGTCTTCCTGCCGCAGTCGGCGATTCTCGGCACCGGAACGGTCGTCAAGCGCCCCGGTCTCGTCAAGGTCGGCGGCGCAGATGCGATCGCCGTCCGCTCGTACGTGTACCTCGCTCTCTCGTACGACCACCGCATCATCGACGGAGCAGACGCCGCACGCTTCCTCGGTGCTGTGAAGGCCCGCCTCGAGTCGGCGCAGTTCGCCGCTCAGCTCGGAGCCTGACCGCCGCATCATCCTGGCTGGTCCGCGACGTCGTACACGTCGCGGACCAGCCATTTCTCTGCCACCCGGACGAGTACGACCATCCGCTCCCCAGCGGCGGACTCCGCCCCGTCCTCTTCCCCTCCCGACGCAGAAGCTCGGATCACGGCGACATCCCCGTACTCGTCCACGGGTTCGAGCTGTAATGCTTCCTCACCTTCCGCCAATGCGTCCGCGACCCCGATGGACCCCTGAGCGACCGCTTCGGCACAGACCGCGTCGTCGTTCGCCGCGCAGGTACTGATCGCGTCGATGAGGTGGTGCGCCGCCTCGACCGGATCCTCCGGATCGGCTCGCTCGGGCGGTGATCCCTTCGGGGACTCGTCCGGCTTCGGTTCGGGTGCCGTCGGCGTCGCCGCCGGTGACGGATCGGCAGACGCAGAGTCGATCTGCTCCGCGTCCCGACCGCTCGTCGGCACCGCCGTGGTACCCCCGTCGCCCGGTTCCCCTGTCGCTCCCCCAGGCCAGAGGAGTCCGCCGGCGAGCACCGCTACGGCCGCAGCCGCAGCGACGATCGCCCTCCGCCCACGTCGCACGGGGGTTCGGACGCCCCCTGTGGGGGCCTCCATCCTCCTGTCGACGCGGGCGGCGCGTGCTCGATCCGCGTCTCTCCGATGCCGGCGCGCGACCACGAGGAGCATCGCACCCCGCCAGAGGTCGAGGCGACGCAGCAAGGGCGCGACGACGCGAGACGTCACAGCGCGCACGCGGCTATCCGCCATAGGGCGAGTGGCACGGGTTCTCATCCGACTTCGCTCGTCGGGTCGCACGACCGCTGCGCGGATCGCTGCGTCCGCACTTCTCGCCAGCTCAGGCGCATGCACATCGCGTCTCAGCGGTTTCGGCGCCGCGGTGTCGAACAGCTCTGCCTCCCACCCCTCGAGCTGTCGCATCGGCATCCCCGGCCGTCCTGTGGCAGCGCTCAGCCCTTCCTCGATCGTGACGAGCAGGCGACCGAGTGCGCGGTCGACGCAGTCCTCGCGAATCCGCGCGACGAGACCCGCCGCTGCCGTCCGTGCCGTCTCGCCTGCGCCGATCACGAAAGTCGGTCGCCCGTCATCCGTGAGCCACCAGCCACCCGTGTGTTCGTGCTCGTCGGTCCGTCCGAGCTCACCGAGACCTCGCAGGATGCTGGCGACCAGGGTCGTCATCTCCCCGGAGCCGAGCGCGACGCCGGCTGCCGCGCGACGACCGACGAACGTCGAGACCCTCTCGGTGCACCATGGGAGCAGCGCGTCGTGCCCGTCGGCGCGCCGCACGATGTCGAGCGGCCCCGCGACGTGGTCGTCACCGGCGTGGTCCCACCCAGCCCACCCGCTGATCGAGGCGGAGTCCACCAGAACGGCCATCGCCGCGCCTCGGGTGACCAGCGTTCCCGCGTACGGCCCCTCGTCCGCGTCGATCCTCCTGATCGTCCGATGCGCACCGGGCACCAGTGCCGCACCGCTCGCCTTCGTTTCCTTCTCCGCCATTCCCCCATGTCATCGCATCGCACGGCGCTCCCACGCAGACATCGCATGATGTGCACGCATGCGCACGAATCGGCCGCGTGTGCAGGAGAAGACGAGGCGCCCGAATCCGCCCGACGCGAACGACGCCATCAGCGCACCCCGGAGTCGGTATTCTTATGCACATGGCAAACCGCACGTCCGCGCCCGAGAAGCGTCCGGGATTCTTCTCCCAGATCAAGTCCCTCTTCAAGTTCACGAGGGAGATCTACCCCTGGCTGCCCTGGGCCCAGATCGCGCTGCTGGTCATCGGTGTCCTCATCGGCCTCATCGTGGGCTACCTGATCCCGCCGTTCCAGGTCTGGACTCTCATCCTCTGGGGCATCTCCGGTCTGATGCTCGGTCTGCTCGGCGCGATGTTCCTGATGACGCGCCTATCGACTTCTGCGATGTACCAGAAGATCGACGGTATGCCGGGCGCCACGGGCCACGTGCTGAGCACGAGCCTCGGACGCAACTGGCAGGGATCCGAGACGCCGGTCGGCATCAACCCGAAGACGCAGGATGCCGTCTACCGCACCGTGGGTCGCGGCGGCGTCGTGGTCGTCGGAGAGGGCTCCCGCGGCCGCCTCACCCGACTGGTCAACGATGAGCGCAGCAAGGCAGCCCGTGTGGCCCACGGCGTGCCGGTCACGGTGCTCTACGTCGGCCACGGCGACGACGACGTCGCGATCGCCGACCTCGCAAAGACCATCAAGAAGCTTCCGAAGGTCATCGACAAGGCCACCATGGGTGCCGTCATCCGACGCATCGAGTCCGTGTCGCAGTCGATCTCGTCGCTCCCTATCCCGAAGGGCATCGACCCCACCAAGGTCAGGGCGCAGCGTCCGCGTTGAGCTGACCCCCGCACACGCAGAAGCGCGGCCGCACCTCATCGCGAGGGCGTCCGCGCTTCGTCGTTCACTCCGACAGCGGCTGACGCGGAAGGCGACGGACCTTCGCGCGGCGACGGCGACGTTCCGGAACCATCGACCGCATCTCGTCGAGCTTGCCGAAGCAGAAGAGCCGATCCTCGGCCTCGAGGACGACGTGCTTGCGCGGGTTCGGGATGACGGAGACGCCGCGGTGCAGCGTGAGCACGGTGATGTCGCGCTCCCACAGTCCGGCTTCGCCGAGTGTCTTGCCGACGAGGTCGACAGCTCCGTGCACCATCAGCTCGGCGACCCCGTATCCCGTGGAGACGGTCAGGCGCTGACGCACATCGATCTCGGGGAATGCGACCTGGCCGGCGATGTAGTCGATGATGGCGCCTGCGACGTCGAGCTTCGTGGCCGTCTCGATGCCCTGCAGGCCAGGCGACGAGTTGACCTCCATGACGAGCGGGCCGTCGTCGCCTTCGAGCATGTCGACTCCGGCGACGCGGAGCCCCATGATCTGGGCTGAGCGCACGGCTGCGCGCTCGTAGATCGGATCGAGCTCGACGGCTTCCACCGAGCCTCCACGGTGGACGTTCGAGCGGAACTCGTCACCCGCCGCCGATCGCCGCATCGCGGCGACCACGCGGTCGCCCACGACGAGAGCGCGGATGTCGCGCCCGCGGCTCTCGGAGATGAACTTCTGGATCAGCACGTTCTGCTTGGTCGAGTGCAGCGTCTCGATGATGGCCTCGGCCACCTTCACCTGCGGCGCGAGGATCACACCGATCCCCTGCGTGCCCTCGAGGAGCTTGATGACGACAGGAGCACCCCCGACGCGTTCGATCGCCGGACGGACGTCCGCACGGTTGCGGACGAAGGCCGTGGGAGGCATCGCGATGTTGTGGCGCGAGAGGATCTGATTCGCGCGGAGCTTGTCCCGCGCGCTCGAGATCCCGTTCGCCGTGTTCGGCGTGTAGACGTCCATCTGCTCGAACTGGCGCACGACGGCGGTGCCGAAGTAGGTGATCGAGTTGCCGATGCGAGGCAGGATCGCGTCGTAGTCGCTGAGCTGACGGCCCCGGTAGTGCAGGTCCGGCTCGTCTGCGGTGAGGTCGATCGCGAATCGCAGCGTGTTGAGCACCTTGACGTTGTGACCGCGCTGGAGCGCAGCGGCGCGCAGCCTTTGGGTGGAGTACGCCTGCGGCGCGCGGGAGAGCACTGCGATCTTCACGGGGGATTTCCTGCCAGGATGGTCGGGTGAGTAAGTCATCCCATTCAAACACCCTTATCGGGTGGCGAGAATGGGTGAGCCTGCCTGATCTCGGAGTCGACTGGCTCAAAGCCAAGATCGACACGGGCGCGCGCACCTCTTCGCTGCACGCATTCCAGATCCAGGAGTTCGAGCGCGACGGCGTGTCGTGGGTTCGGTTCCGTGTGAAGCCCTGGCAGGACAGCCAGGAGGATGCCGTCATCGTCGAGTCCCCTGTGCATGATCGCCGCGCCGTGCGCAGCTCATCGGGCCATGCCCAGGAGCGACTCGTCGTCGAGATGCTGATCCGTCTGCATGACCGGGAGGTGCTCGCGGAGGTCACGCTGAGCAACCGGGACGAGATGGGTTTCCGCATGCTCATCGGTCGCGAAGCGCTGCGACAGGGTTATATCGTCGACCCTGCCCGTTCGTTCCTCGGCGGTCGCGCTCCGCGCGAGGCCAGACGCCGCAATCGCGGCAAGGAGTGAGCCCGATCAGGCGCGGATGAGCACGAGTCCCGTCACCTTGTCGTGGATTCCTCGCTGATCGGCGTCCCAGATGACCGCCGGGATCACGATGATGATCAGCAGCGTGCGGACGATCGGACGCCAGATCCCCACCCAGCCGCCGCCCAGACGTACCACGCGCATGCCGAGGATACGGTGCCCGGGGCTTCCGCCGGCCGTCGGGATGAAGAGGATCTGCAGCAGGGCGAAGACCGCCATCGGCGCGAACATGGTGAGGCCGGCCTCGGCGGGCAGTGCGAACTGGTCGTAGCCGAGGAACCCGGTGGCGATGATCGTCGCAGCCACATAGTCGATGAGAAGGGCCCCGATTCGCCGTCCAGGGCGGGCGATGCTGCCCGTCCCCGTCTGCGGCATTCCGAGTCGTTCTCCGGGGTACGTGTTCACAGCGTCCGTCACGTATCCAGCCTACCGGCGCGTAACATGCTCGAAACAAAGCGGATACCGTGGGGTAACGCCCCGCACGTACTGTGCACAATGGCCGTGAAGCCATCGATCCGCAATCCAGGAGTCGTACATGTTCAAAGATTCGTCCGAGGTGCTGACCTACATCAAGGAGAACGACGTCAAGTTCCTTGACATCCGATTCACTGATCTCCCTGGTGTTCAGCAGCACTTCAACATCCCTGCGGCCACTGTCGACGAGGACTTCTTCGTGGACGGACAGCTGTTCGACGGCTCTTCGATCCGTGGCTTCGCCAGCATCCACGAGTCCGACATGCAGCTCATCCCTGACGTCACGACGGCATACATGGACCCGTTCCGCGAGGCGAGCACCCTCGTGATGATCTTCGACATCTACAACCCGCGCACGGGAGAGATCTACTCGAAGGACCCGCGCCAGGTCGCGAAGAAGGCCGAGAAGTACCTCGCCTCCACCGGCATCGCCGACACGGCGTTCTTCGCCCCCGAGGCCGAGTTCTACATCTTCGACGACGTGCGCTACTCGGTCACCGCCGGCGAGAGCTTCTACAAGGTCGATTCCGAAGAGGCCGCGTGGAACACCGGTCGTGAGGAAGAGGGCGGAAACCTCGCCAACAAGACCCCGTACAAGGGTGGCTACTTCCCCGTCAGCCCGGTCGACAAGACCGCTGACCTGCGCGACGACATCACCCTGAAGCTGATCGACGCCGGGTTCATCCTCGAGCGCTCGCACCACGAGGTCGGCACCGCCGGCCAGCAGGAGATCAACTACCGCTTCGACACCATGGTGCACTCGGCGGACGACATCCTGAAGTTCAAGTACATCGTCAAGAACACCGCCGAAGAGTGGGGCAAGGTCGCCACCTTCATGCCGAAGCCGCTGTACGGCGACAACGGATCGGGAATGCACACGCACCAGTCGCTGTGGAACGACGGCAAGCCGCTCTTCTACGACGAGGCCGGCTACGGTCAGCTCAGCGACATCGCTCGCTGGTACATCGGCGGCATCCTGGCGCACGCTCCGGCGCTGCTCGCCTTCACGAACCCGACCCTGAACAGCTACCACCGTCTGGTCAAGGGCTTCGAGGCTCCGGTCAACCTGGTCTACTCGGCCGGAAACCGCTCGGCTGCCATCCGCATCCCGATCACGGGCTCCAACCCGAAGGCCAAGCGCATCGAGTTCCGCGCGCCTGACGCATCGGGCAACCCGTACCTCGCCTTCGCCGCGCAGCTCATGGCCGGCCTCGACGGCATCAAGAACCGCATCGAGCCGCACGAGCCCGTCGACAAGGACCTCTACGAGCTTCCCCCCGAGGAGGCGAAGAACATCCCGCAGGTCCCGAACTCGCTGCTCGACTCGCTCGACGCACTGAAGGAGGACCACCAGTTCCTCCTCGAGGGTGGCGTCTTCACCGAGGAGCTCATCGAGACCTGGATCTCGTACAAGTACGAGAACGAGATCCTGCCGATGGCTCAGCGCCCGCACCCGTTCGAGTACGAGCTGTACTTCGGGGTGTAACCAGATCCCGCGGGATTTCGGGGGTAGGTCCGCCGAATCGCACAGAGAGCCCGTCAGGCCATGCCTGGCGGGCTCTCTGTGCGTCTCGCGTAGAGTCTTTCTCGGTCCCGCCCTAGGCGCGTGAGCTCACCCCGGCTCCGCGTCCAGTTTTTCGGAGAGGGAGGCTGCCCGTTCGAGCCGGGCCGGGATGGGCCTACGCGCCCGCTACGGTGTAGCCCTGGGCGACGGACGGCGGCGCCGAGCTCACCGGTCGCGGCTGCGTCGAAGCCCGCGGACCTTGCGCACCTGCCATGCGAGCAGCACGGCCGACCCGGTCACCATGACTCCGATGAGGATCCACTGCGGGAGGGAATAGGCGACGCTCCAGGTCAGCGTGACCAGCACGAGCCCGACCATGTAGGCGAAGAGCAGCGCCGACACCGCAGTCAGCAGCCACTCGCGGCGGTACCGCCACCGTGCACCCCGTCCACCCCGCTTCGCCATGTTCTGAAGACTACGCGAGCCCGCGACGTCCCCGCGGTCGCGGAAGTTCTCACTCGCCGGCGCGCGAATCCACCGCGACGCCGATCGCGACGCCGATCGAGAGACCGAGGCCCATTCCGAGAGCGAGGTTGTCGAACACGGTGAGTCCGAGCCCCGCCCCGACGGCGATGCCCAGGCCGAGGCCGACTGCAAGACCGTTCTGCGGCTTCTTCTGCGAATCCTTCTCTGCATCCGTCATGTCATCCACCGTACGAACGCCTCGCGGTCACCGCATCCCCCGCATGGGGGATCCGGCACCCGCACGACCGTGTCGCGCTTGCTTTCACCCGCCCCTACTGGTCAACTGAGGGGTCCGAATGAACACAAGTGGGGGGCCATCATGCGCCGCAAGTACGACAGGCTGCAGCCGAAGAGGGTCCACACCACCGAGACTCCTCCCGCGCAGCCGAAGACAGCGGCGGCGGCGATCGCCCGGATCAACCCGTTCATGTTCGGCCTCCTCGGTGCTCTGGGTGTGCTCGTCGCGCTGATGCTCGGCGGAATCGTCAACCAGCTCGCCACGGTGCTGGTCTACATCGGGGTGGCGATCTTCCTCGCACTCGGGCTCGACCCGATCGTCTCGTTCATCGAACGCAAGCTCCCTCGCCCGGCCGCCGTCGCCATCGTCGTGTCCGTCGTGATCCTGGTCTTCGCCGGCATCATCCTGGCCATCGTGCCTCTTCTCATCGAGCAGGTGACCAACCTGATCCAGGACGGCCCGAAGATGGTCGAGGACTTCATGGCCAGCGCCTGGTTCAAGGACGTGAGCGAGCAGTTCGGTTCCACCTTCGACGACGCGGCGCAGGGCGTGCTGAGCTTCGTCCAGGATCCGGGCAACATCCTCAACATCAGCGGCGGAGTCTTCGCGGTCGGCGCCGGCATCGCCGGCGGCTTCACCGGCGTCACCATCGTGCTCATCCTGACCCTGTACTTCATGGCCTCGCTGCGCAGCATGAAGCGCGTCGCGGTGCGCTTCGTCCCGTCCTACCAGCGCGACACCTTCGGAGGGCTCCTCGAAGACGTCTCCGGCGCCGTCGGGCGCTACGTGATGGGGCAGGCCAGCCTGGCGCTCATCAACGGCATCCTGAGCCTGATCGTGCTGAGCATCATCGGAGCCCCCGTGCCGGCGCTTCTCGCGCTGATCGCCTTCATCGGCTCGATGATCCCGCTCGTCGGAACGTTGAGCGCCTCGATCATCAATGCGCTGATCTGCCTCATCGTGAGCCCGGTGACCGCTCTCATCGCGTTCGGCTATTACCTCGTCTACATGCAGATCGAGGCATACGTCCTGTCCCCGCGAATCATGAACAAGGCGGTCGCCGTTCCCGGAGCGCTCGTGGTGATCGCGGCCGTCGCCGGTGGCGCACTCGGCGGGATCCTCGGCGCACTCGTCGCCATCCCCGTCGCCGCGAGCATCATCATCATCGTGCAGAAGGTCGTCTTCCCGACGCAGGACAGCAAGGTCGTCCCACCGGGAACCCTCAGCGAACGGTGAGGGCGGCGGGCTGGACCCGCACGGTGAAGTCGGAGATGTGTCCGACCTCTTCGCCATCGATCTCGAACATCTGCGGTGACGCGAGCTGCACGCGCACCCGCTCCGCGGAGATGTGCGTCGTCGAGTCGGTGCTCACAGCGGTGTCGACATTGCCCATCATGCGACGGATGCCGTTCTCCCAGACGAAGGCACGGACGGTGTCGAGCCACTGGAGGGGCCCTTCGGCGCTCACGAGCAGCATGTCGAGCAGTCCGTCGTCGAGCACCGCATCCGGCAGGAGACGGATGCCGCCCTGCAGCATGCCGCAGTTGCCGATCAGCATGGTGTGACCGCGAAGCCCCTGCGGCTCCTGATCGTCGAGCGTCAGGGTGATGTCGGTCATCTCGGTGCCGGCGAGAGCACGTCCCATCGCCTCGACGTAGGCGATCCATCCGGCTCGGTTCTTCAGATCCTCGTCGGTCTCGACCAGCATCTGCGCGTCGATGCCGAAACCGACCATCACCACGAACGCGTGCTCGGTGCCGTCGTGGTCGACCCAGCCCATGTCGATCCGCTGCGGCTCGCCGTCGCGCACCCGAACCAACGCGGCGGGGATGTCGTTCAGGGGGATCTCGAGGTTCCGCGCGAGCAGGTTGCCCGTGCCCTGCGGCACGATGCCCAGCGCGGCGTCCGTGCCCGCCAACGATTCAGCGACCGCCCGGACGGTGCCGTCGCCGCCGACGGCGATCACCACGTCGCAGCCTGCGGCCACAGCTTCGGCGGCCATTCCCCGCCCCGGGTCCTCGATGCTGGTCTCCCACCACTCGACAGGAGTGCCGACACCGTCGGAGACGAAGGTCTCGGCGACGGCTGCGCGCAGCGAGTCCCCATCGACCTTCGAGGGGTTCCAGATCACACCGAGCTTCGAGATCGTCATGGAGCCAGGCTAGCCGTAGAAGAGCTGCTCGAATGCCCGGCGCGCACGCCGGGTCACGCCGAGGTAGTCGTCGTCGAGAATGCTCGCCGAACGGTCGGGGTACCCGAGCAGCCGACCGATGGCGTCGAGGTCGCGCGGATCCGTCGGGAGCACGTCGCTCGTCTTGCCCGTGTAGAGGGTGATCGCGGATCGCAGACGGCTCGACAGCAGCCACGCGGCCCGGAGGAGATCGGCGGATTCGGCGGGAACGTAGCCTGCGTCGACGGCCGCCTGGAGCGCCGTGAGCGTCGACGTGGTGCGCAGGGCCGGTGCGTCATGGGCGTGCTGCAGCTGGAGCAGCTGCACCAGCCACTCGACGTCGCTCAGCGTGCCCGGACCGAGCTTCAGGTGTCGACGAGGATCGACTCCCTGAGGCAGCCGCTCTCCCTCGACTCGCGCCTTGATGCGCTTGATCTCGCGGGTTCCCTGCAGGTCGATCTCGGCGGGGTAGCGGATGCTGTCGGCGAGGGCGGTGAACTTCTCGATGAGAGTCGCGCTGCCCGCCACGCCTCTCGCCCGCAGGAGTGCCTGAGCCTCCCAGGAGAGCGACCAGCGCCGGTAGTACTCCGCATACGCGTCGATCGATCGGACGACGGGTCCGTTGCGTCCCTCCGGACGGAGATCGGCATCGAGGTCCAACGGCACACGGTGGTCGGTGAGGTGCTCTCGGAGGCCGGCGACGATGCGCGTGGCGAGCGTCTGCGCGCGTTGCGGATCGACGCCGTTCGCGTCGTACACGTAGAGGATGTCGGCATCGGAGCCGAAGCCCAGCTCCGCTCCCCCGAACCGCCCCATGCCGATCACCGCGAAGTCGAGCGCCTCATCGTCGAGCGGGACGATCTCGCGGCGGACCGCGCGCAGCGCCGCCTGGATCGTCGCGTCGGTGATCTCGGTCAGGGACGTCGCGATCTGCTCGATCGAGAGCACGTCGAGGACGCCGCCCATCGCCGTTCGCAGCAGCTCGCGCCGCCGCAGCGCTCGCACCGCCTGCAGCGCGTCGCCGACGTTCCTGTGCCGCGTCTGGATGGCCCTGGCCTCCTCGTCGAGAGCGGCCCCGCTGCGGGGCCGCAGCAGCTCGCTGCTGTCGAGCCAGGCGACGGACTCGGGTATCCACTCCATGAGCTCGCCGACGTAGCGCGACGACGAGAGGAGGCGCGTCAGGCTCTCGGCAGCGCCCGAGGAATCACGCAGCATCCGGAGGAACCAGGGAGTGTCGCCGAGGCGTTCGCTGATGCGACGGAACGCGATCAACGCATAGTCGGGGTCGCTGCCGTCGGCGAACCAGCGCACCATCACGGGCATGAGATGCCGCTGGATGGTCGCCTTGCGGCTCAATCCGGTGGTGAGTGCACCGATGTGGCGCAGGGCGCCGGCCGGATCCCGGAAGCCGATCGCCATGAGCCGGTCGTGCGCCTGTGCCGTGGACAGCGTGCGCTCCTCTTCCGGCAGCGCCGCCACAGCGCTCAGGAGAGGCCGGTAGAACAGGCGGGTGTGGATGTCGCGCACCTCCCGCCGCACGCTCTCCCAGCGCGCCCAGATCGCTTCACCGGACTCGCCCAGGCCGGTGCTGCGCGCGAGCACCCGGAGGCCCGCCGGTGTGCGGGGCATCAGGTGGGTGCGGCTGAGCTCGCGGAGCTGCAACCTGTGCTCCATCAACCGCAGCACGCAGTAGTCATCGGCGAAAGACGCAGCCTCGGCCCGGCCGATGTAGCCGCCCTCCACCAGGGCGTCGAGGCTCTCGAGTGTGCCCCGCGTGCGCAGACGGGGGTCTGTGAGGCCGTGCACGAGCTGCAGCAGCTGCACGGTGAACTCGATGTCACGCAGGCCGCCCGAGCCGAGTTTGAGCTGGTACGGGGCATCCTCGGGGTCGATGTGCTCCATGACCCGCTCGCGCATGCGCTGCACGCTGTCGACGAAGTTCTCACGCGCGGCACTGGAGAAGACCTTCGGCTGCACGGCGGCGATGTACTCGGCGCCGAGCTCCGCATCGCCCGCGAGGGGTCGCGCCTTCAGTAGCGCCTGGAACTCCCAGCTCTTCGCCCAGCGGTCGTAGTAGGCCAGGTGCGAGCCGAGCGACCGGACGAGCGCGCCCTGCTTGCCTTCGGGACGGAGCGCGGCGTCGACCTCCCACAGCGGGGGCTCGACCTCGATGCCGCTCAGTCCTCGCATCGTCTCCCTCGCGAGACGGGTCGCGATGTCGATCGCGCGCGACTCCGGGACGGCGTCCTCGTCTGCGGTTCCGCCGACGAAGATCACATCGACATCGCTGACGTAGTTCAGCTCGCGTGCACCCGCCTTGCCCATCCCGATGATTGCCAGCTGCGTGGCCGCGACCTGCTCGCGACTCATCGTGTCGACCAGCCGCCGACGCGCGATCGCCAGAGACGCCTCCAGCGCCGCGCCCGCGATATCGGCCAGCGCGGCGGCGACATCCGCGACGATGCGCACAGGGTTGTGCGCCGTCAGGTCGATCGCGGCGATCAGAGCGAGGTTGCGGCGATACGCCACACGCAGCGTGACCACCGCGCTGTCATCGCCCGACTCGGCGAATCCGTCGCGCGCTCCGACGGCCTCGAGCATCCGATCGCGCAGCTCGTGCGCAGAGGGCAGTTCGGTGGACGTGTCGCCGAGCACCGAGATCTCGGTCGGATGCCGCAGGAAGAAGTCGGCGAAGCCCTGCGACGCCCCGAACACCCGCCACGCACGTCGGCGCGCCCGCTGGTCGGTGAACAGGGCGGCGATGGGTGCCGCATCGCGCCGTGCCACGCGCAGCATCCCCTCGACCGCCGCATCGGGGTCGGCCGCGTCCGCCTCGCTGAGCAGAAGTGAGCGCTCGACTCCGATCAGGGTCGCGAGCTCGGTGAGATTCGCCGCCGCCTCACTGAGCTCGGCGAACCCCAGCCTGGCCAGCGCGGAGAGAGAGACGGAGTCGTCCGAACGGGCCATCGGCGACGCTCAGAGCAGCTCGAGGTTGTTCTTCAGCTCCAGCGGAGTGACCTGGCCGCGGTAGGCCTCCCACTCCTTGCGCTTGTTGAGCAGCACGTAGTTGAAGACCGATTCGCCGAGGGTCTCGGCGACGAGCTCGGAGCTCTCCATGTACTCGAGCGCGTGGTCGAGGCTCGCCGGAAGCGCAGAATAGCCGAGCGCGCGGCGCTCTGCGTCGCTGAGCGACCACACGTTGTCCTCGGCCTCGGGAGGCAGCTCGTACTCCTCCTCGATGCCCTTGAGGCCGGCCGCGAGCATGAGGGCGTACGCGAGATACGGGTTGGCTGCCGAGTCGAGCGCGCGGTACTCGACACGCGACGAACCGCCCTTGTTGGGCTTGTACATCGGCACGCGCACCAGAGCGGAGCGGTTGTTGTGGCCCCAGGTGACGAAGCTCGGAGCCTCGTCGCCGCCCCAGAGCCGCTTGTAGGAGTTCACGAACTGGTTGGTCACCGCCGCCATCTCGTTGGCGTGACGCAGCAGGCCGGCGATGAAGTGTCGTCCGGTCTTGGAGAGCTGGTACTTGGCGCCCTCTTCATAGAACGCGTTGCGCTCGCCCTCGAAGAGCGACATGTGCGTGTGCATGCCGCTTCCGGGGTGACCGCTCAGCGGCTTCGGCATGAAGGTGGCGTAGACGCCCTGCTCGATCGCGACCTCTTTGATGACGGTGCGGAAGGTCATGACGTTGTCGGCCATCGTCAGCGCGTCCGCGTAGCGCAGGTCGATCTCGTTCTGACCCGGGCCGCCCTCGTGGTGGCTGAACTCGACGGAGATGCCGAGATCCTCGAGCATCCGCACGGAACGGCGGCGGAAGTCGTGCGCCGTGCCGCCGGGAACGTTGTCGAAGTAGCCGGCGGAGTCGACCGGAACCGGACCCTCAGGGCCGAACGACGACGACTTGAGGAGGTAGAACTCGATCTCGGGGTGCGTGTAGAACGTGAATCCGGCATCCGCCGCCTTGGCGAGCGTGCGCTTGAGCACATGGCGGGGGTCGGAGACGGCAGGACGGCCGTCCGGCGTCGTGATGTCGCAGAACATGCGCGCGGTCGGGTCGATCTCGCCGCGCCACGGCAGGGTCTGGAAGGTGGTGGGGTCGGGCTGGGCGAGCAGGTCGGACTCGTAGCTGCGGGTCAGGCCCTCGATGGCCGAACCGTCGAATCCGATGCCCTCGGCGAACGCGCCCTCGACCTCGGCCGGCGCGATGGCGACGGACTTGAGCGTGCCGATGACATCGGTGAACCACAGGCGGACGAACTTGACGCCGCGCTCTTCGATCGTCCGGAGGACGAAATCCCTCTGCTTGTCCACGGTCACTCGGCCTTGCCGATACCGGCGTCCCAGCCGCTCTCGGCTGCTTCCTCCTCAGCCCAGGCGCGCGAACGCTCCTTGAGCTTCTCCGGAGCCCGAGACGCCTCAGCCTCGGTGTCGAAGGGGCCGACGCGGTCGGCCGATGCGGAGATCATGCCGAATTCCACCTGGCCGGTCTCCAGGTTGTACCAGTACTTCTCATCGCCGTTCGACATGGCCGATCCCCTTCTTCACGTGGTGTCATCGATCCTACTGGCGCTGAGCGTGGTCGCTAAGCTAACCAGCATGGCAAAAGCGATCGGCGTCGACATCGGCGGCACGGGTATCAAGGCAGGTCTGGTCGACCTCGAGCACGGCACCATGGCCTCGGACAGGGTACGCGTACCCACTCCTGAGGGCGCATCACCGCAGGACGTCCTGCAGGCCGTGCAGACGGTTCTGAAGACGCTCGACGTCAAGGACACGACTCTTCCCCTCGGCGTGGCGTTCCCGGCGATCGTCAAGCGCGGCAAGACGCTCTCGGCCGCCAACGTCTCGAAGGAATGGATCGACTTCGACGCCGAGCGGTTCTTCCGCGACGGGCTCGGGCGCAACATCGTCTTCGTCAACGATGCGGATGCCGCCGGCGTCGCGGAGGCCCGCCACGGCGCGGCGCGGGATGTGCGCGGCTTCACGCTGCTCACGACCCTCGGCACGGGCATCGGCTCGGCATTCCTGTACGACGGAGTCCTGCTGCCGAACACCGAGCTCGGCCACCTGAACTTCGGCGAGTACGAGTCGGTCGAGACGTATGCAGCCACCTCGGCGCGCGAGCGCGAGGGACTCAGCTGGGCGGAGTGGGCGGAACGTCTGCAGAAGTTCTACTCGCACATCGAGTTCCTCTTCAGCCCCGACCTGTTCGTGGTCGGCGGCGGAGTGTCGAAGAACGCCGGTGACTTCCTCCCGCTTCTCGACCTCAAGACACCGATCGTCCCGGCGATCCACCGCAACAACTCCGGCATCATCGGCGCGGCTTCGCTCGCCGGCGACTGATTCCCCGACCACAGAGACGACGAAGGCCCCGCCGATCCGGCGGGGCCTTCGTCGCGTCCGGGATTGCGGCGCGTCTCACCGGATCACCCGCGCGGCGGCCCGACGACGTGACACTATGGCACCCCGCCCGTCTGCGCCTCGACGGTGAGGCCGGACGGCAACGAAAGGCAGCGTCGAGATGAACGAACCATCCGAATCATCATGGGACCGGCCGGTATCGCCGGAGACGACAGCCGGGATGGTGCCCGTCGACAGACCACAGGCGAAGAAGCTGCGGTCGCGTCACGTCACCATGATCACCCTCGGCGGCATCATCGGAGCGAGCCTGTTCGTCGGATCCGGGAATGTCATCCGCGCCGTGGGTCCGGCCGCCGTGCTGTCGTACCTCATCGGCGGCCTGCTCGTCTTCCTCGCCATGCGCATGCTGGGCGAGATGGCGGCGTCGCGCCCGGCGATCGGCTCGTTCATGGAATATGCGCGAGTGGGCCTCGGCAACTGGGCCGCCTACCTCGTGGGATGGCTGTACTGGTACTTCTGGGTCGGAGTCCTCGCGTATGAGGCGGTGCTGGGCGGCGAGACGATGGCGAGCTGGTTCCCCGCCGTGCCGTCATGGGCCTGGTCGCTGATCCTCATCGGCATCTTCGTCGGCACGAACATCATCTCGGTGCGCGCGTTCGGCGAGGTGGAGTTCTGGCTCGCCAGCGTCAAGGTGCTCGCGATCGTCGTCTTCCTCGGCGCGGGTCTGCTGTTCGCCTTCGGCCTGTGGCCGAACTCGGAGGTGTCGATCTCCAACCTCTGGGAACACGGCGGATTCGCCCCGAACGGCTTCGGCGTTGCGTTCACCGGTGTGGCCCTGGTGATCTTCTCGTACTTCGGCACCGAGATCGCCGTCATGGCCTCCGCCGAATCGGAGGATCCCGCCAAGGGCATCCGTCAGGCGACGAGCACGATCATCTGGCGCATCCTGCTGTTCTTCGTCGGCTCGGTGCTCATCATCGTCACCGTGGTGCCCTGGAACGAACTGCCTGTGCCGACCGACGTCGCCAACGCGCCCTTCACCTACGCCCTCGAGCAGTTCGGCATCCCGGGCGCGAGCATCATCATGCAGCTCGTGATCTTCACGGCGGTGATCTCGGTGCTCAACTCGGGCCTGTACTCGGCGTCGCGCATGTTCGCGGCCCTCGCCGAGCAGGGCTTCGCGCCGAAGATCGTGGCGAAGCGGTCGAAGAGCGGCGTCCCGGTGATGGCGCTGCTCGCCTCGACCAGCGGCGGCCTGATCGCAACGCTCGTGAACTTCTTCACCCCGGGATCGGGCATCTTCGACTTCATCATGAACTCCGCGGGCCTGGTCGCACTGTTCGTGTACGTCTTCATCGCCGTCACACAGTGGCGACTCCGCCAGAAGATGACGCCGGAAGAGGTGGCGAACCTGAAACTCAGGATGTGGCTGCACCCCTGGCTGAACGTGCTCCTGATCGCGTGCATCGCCGCGGTGATCGTCGTGATGATGTTCAGCGAAGGGGGTCGCACCCAGGTCTGGACGAGCCTCGTCGCCACCGGCGCGCTCGTGCTGTTCTGGCCGCTGGTGCGACGTAACCTCGCGCGCAGGAAGCTCGAAGATTCCATGCCCCGAAAGGATCAGCCGGGGCAGGACCGTCTGGCGTGACGACCACGCCGATGCCGTGAGCGAGAGAAAAGAGCGCCCCGGGGAACCTGGGGAATTCGCGGGGCGCTCGCCAGCATGCTGGGGACCTGCTGGCAGGTGACCCAGAAGTCGCGGTCACGCGCACAACATATCAAGATAACTAGCTAAGCAAAAGACTTGCTCGGCAATGCAACTGCGATCGCCACGCTCCCCCGCTCTCACTGACGCTGCGGCTCCCTCACGAACGGCTCCGTCACGAGCGGCTCCATGGCTCCCGGTCCCAGCGTCAGCACATCACCGGGGTACAGCATCGAACCCAGACGGCTGTAGGTCATCGCCGCATAGACGTCCGTGCACAGCCGCTCCCTCACGGCGGATGGCGCATCCCCCGCCGCGACCGTGTAAGTCGAGATGAGCCCGTCTGCCGTATGCGTGACCGTGCCGCGAGCGAAGTCGGTCTCGCCGTTGTCCACCGGTGCGACACCGTTCCATGTCGCGTAGAAGGTGGGTTCCTCGTCTCCCTCGCTGTATCCCGGGATCGAGATCATCGACAGCACCGTGCAGCGACTCGCCTCTGCGGGTGGGGTCGGTGTCGGCGCGGGCGTGTCGCTCGGCGTCGGCACAGCCGCGGGCTGAACGGCTGCCGTGGTCGCTGCGACCTCAGGCATCGTGGCGGTGCACCCGCTGAGCGCTGCGAGTGACAGAGCCGCGAGGAGCGTCGTGGCGGCAGAACGGTTCGACATGCCCGAACGCTATCGAGCATCCGGCCAGGAAGCCAGCGCGGCCCTGCTCAGGAGGTGGGTGCGAATGGGCCGACCTGTACGCCGGGTTCTGTTCCGGGGTTCTTCGCCCCTTCGACGGCCATCTCTCTCGGCGCCACGTTGCCGTGGCACTCTAGCGGTCTACCCGAGGACTCGGCGAGCCGCGTCAACATCCTCTGTCTGACCTTGCTCCGGACGAGGTTTACCTGGCGGGCCATGTCACCATGGCCCCCGGTGGTCTCTTACACCACCCTTTCACCCTTACCCCTTGCGGGGCGGTCTGCTCTCTGTGGCACTTTCTCGCGGATTGCTCCGGGTGGGCGTTACCCACCGTCCTGCCCTGAGGAGCCCGGACGTTCCTCGGTGCGGTTGCCCGCCACGCGGCCGTCCAGTCGACCCATTCACAGCTCCAGTCTACGACCAGGCTGCGCTACTTCTCCGCCGACTCCGCGATGCGGAGATCGAGCGGCACGTCGATCGGGAAGTTGCCGAAGAGGCGGCGGGTGGCCACGGCCGCGGCCTCGCGCACCGCGTCGGCCGCAGCATCCGCCTGCTCCTGCGGGACATGCAGGATCACCTCGTCGTGCAGGAAGAAGGCCAGGTGTGCGCGGGAACCGAAGATCCCGGATGCCGGCGCTTCGCGCTCCGCGACGGGCAGCAGTTGCAGGCGATGCCTGATCTCCGCCAGCCAGATCAACGACCACTCGGCCGCGGTCCCCTGCACCACGAAGTTGCGGGTGAAGCGGCCCCAGTCCCGGGCCCGACGCCGGGCGAGGGCGACCTCCGCAGGGTCGGCATCCGCGCCGGTAGCCGCAGCCTGCATCGCCTCCCACTCCGTCGACGGGCGAGGAGACGATCGTCCCAACCACGTCGAGACGACTCCCCCGTCCTCTCCGAAGCGCGCGGCGCGGTCGACGAGGGCCATCGCGCGCGGATACACCTTGCGCAGTCGAGGGACCAACCTGCCGCTGTCACCGGTGGTCGCGCCGTACATCGCCCCGAGGACGGCGTACTTGGCCTCCTCTCGCGTGGCGACCGCGCCGGACTCGACGACTCCCTCATAGAGGTCCTTGCCCTGGGCCGCCCGGGCCATCGCGCGGTCACCGGCCATGCCGGCCAGCATCCGCGGCTCGAGCTGGGCGACATCCGCGACGACGAGCGTCCATCCGTCGTCAGCGCGCACGGCGGCGCGCAGATTGCGCGGCAGCTGGAGGGCGCCGCCACCCGCCGATGCCCATCGTCCCGTCACGACGCCGCCCGTGATGTAGATCGGTCGGAACCGGCCGTCGTGCACCCACTCGGCGAGCCAGGCCCACCCGTTGGCGCTCAGCAGCCGCGACAGCTTCTTGTAGGCCAGGAGCGGTTCGACCACGGCGTGGCTGTGCTGGGCGAGTTCCCACCGGCTCGTCGACTCGACCTGCACGCCGACGCGGTGCAGAGCGCGCAGCAGCTTCGGCTGGCTCTCGAGGTTGAGCGTGGGGTCGCTGAGGATCGAGCGCACCCTCTCTCCTTGAACCACCATGCGGCTGGGAAGGCCGCCCGCGATCGGTCGAGTGCCCAGGATCTCGGTGAGGATGCCGTCGTGCACGGACTCGTTCCACGGCAGGCCGGCAGCGCGCATCTCCTCGGCGATGAGGCCACCCGCCGACTCGGCCGACGTGAGCAGGGTCAGCCGCCCGTCCTTGCTGTCGCGCAGGACTCGGCGCTGCTCGCGGTACTGATCGAGCGCATCCGCCACGGGGTCGTGCGAATCGCTGTGCTCGGCGACCTCGAACAATGCCGGTGCGTCGTCGACGGGTTCGCGTCGCACCCACGATGCGGACGGTGCGAGCGGACGAGCGACGGTGTCGGTGTCGCGGAGGATCGCGTGGCAGAGCACCAGATCATGCGATCGGCCGAGAAGAACACCCGAGGCGAGCAGCACGGGGTAGATCTCCCGGGCGCTGCGGATCACCCACCGGGGCGGATCGACGCGTTCCTGCTCGGCCACCCACACCGGCATCTCGGTCGGAGAGAGCTCGGTCCGCGCGACCTCGACATCGTCCGAGTCGAGCTCCACGGCGATGTATGCACCCGTCACGCCCTTGACCAGGGCGATCCGACGTTCGGTCTGGAGCCGCGAGCTCACCGCCGTCGCGCTCGCGGCGCGCAGATCACAGCCCGGATTCCTCGGTGCGCACCAGGATGCACCCGCACTCGGGGCAGGACACCACGAGGTCGTCTGCCGCATTGCGGATGTCGTTCAGGTCGGTGCCGGGGAGCAGGATCCGACATCCCTCGCACGTTCCGCGGGTGAGCAGCGCCGCACCGGCACTGTTCGCAGCGCGACGCGTGTACTCGGCGAGGAGCGGCGCCGGAAGGGTCGCCGTGACCGCCTCACGGTCGCGAGTCAACTGCGCGATCAGATCGGTCGCAGTGGCGACGTCGGCCTTGGCCTGAGCGGTGAGCGCGGTGCCCTCCGCGGTGGTCGTCCCGAGCAGTGCCTGCTGAGCGGCGACCGCCGCGTCTGCGTCCTCTACGCGCCCCATGACGTCGAGCTCGATATCCTCGAGATCGCTCTGGCGCTTGGCGAGACTGGCGATCTCGTGCTCGAGAGCCTGCGCCTCCTTCGAGTTCGTCGCCGTGGCCAGTCGATCGGCGTCACGGGCGCGACGCTGTTCGACGAGCTTCACATCGGCTTCGAGACGCGTGAGCTCGGTGCGAACGTCATCGCGCACACCCGTCAGAGTCGTCAGCTCTCGGAGCTGCTCCTGACGGATGGCGACGAGCTCGGCGATGCGAGCGGCCTGCGGCGGCTTGGTGCGCGCGCGCTCAGCCTGCGCGATGCGCCGGTCCAGGTCGGCGACGTCGAGCAGGATGCGCTGGTGTTCTGGGCTGGCGTTCACGCTCTCAAATCTAGTCGCTGCCCAGCCCCGTCCATCACCCGACCTGTCCGTCGAGGTACAGCCAGCTGCGCTCCTCCCGCACGAAGCGGCTCCGTTCACGCAGCGAACCGCGCTCGGCATCCTGCCGCCAGAACGCCTCGAACTCGACCACGCCCTCTCGGTCGAAGGGTCCGCCGTCGACCCGATCGATGATCACGAGCCGCCGCCACACCACGTCGAGGTCGAGGTCGAGGTCGGTCGGACGGGTCGACGGATGCCAGGACGCCAGGAGGTACGCGGCATCCCCGATCGCGAACGCCGTGAACCGGGAGCGCATCAGGCGTTCGGCCGTCGGCGCAGCGGCGCCGCCGAGCAGCGGGCCGCAGCATCCGCCGAAGAGATCTCCGGAGCCACAGGGACACCGCTCGGCATTATCGGGGACACCGTCATCCGACGCCATCCTCTGCACCACGCTCATCGCTCCAGCGTACGCTGGCGCCATGACGGCTCTTCCTCACTTCACGGCACACAACGGCTTCGCTCTTCCGGCTCTCGGACTCGGAACATACGCGCTCGACGGCGACGCGGGTGCGGATGCGGTCACCACGGCGATCGGGGCCGGATACCGCCTGATCGACTCGGCCTTCAACTACGAGAACGAGGGGTCAGTCGGTCGCGGCGTGCGCGCATCCGACGTGGACGCCGCAGAGCTCATCGTCACGACCAAGCTGCCCGGACGCCATCACCCGCGCGCGAAGGCGCGGACGAGCATCGAGGAGAGCCGGTCGCGGCTCGGGGTCGACGCGATCGATCTGCATCTGATCCACTGGCCGAACCCGCAGCAGGACGAGTACGTGCAGGCCTGGGAGGCGCTGGTCGACGCTCAGCAGCGCGGCGTCGTGAGGCAGATCGGCGTCTCGAACTTCCTGCCGGAGCACCTCGAGCGCATCGAGCGGGAGACCGGGGTCAGGCCCGTCGTGAACCAGATCGAGGTGCACCCGTACTTCCCGCAGACCGATCAGCTCGCCTACCACCGGGAGCACGGCATCCTCACCGAAGCATGGAGTCCTCTCGGTCGGGCGAAGCAACTCATCGAGGAGAGGGTGATCGGCGAGGTGGCTGCCGCCCATGGGATCTCCCCCGCGCAGACCGTGCTCGCCTGGCATGTGGCACGCGAGACTGTCGCGATCCCGAAGGCGTCGTCGCTCGAGCATCAGGTGTCGAACCTCGCGGCCGGAGCGATCGTGCTGTCGGATGCGGAGGTCGAGGCGATCACGGCGCTCGGACGCCCCGATGGGCGACTGTTCGACGCGGATCCCGCATCGCACGAGGAGTCCTGAGGCGTCCTGAGGCGTCTCGGTCGTAGACCCTCGGACGACGGCGCGTCACGGCTCTCAGACGCGCTGCGTCCCGAGCACTCTGAGCAGCTCGAGCTTGCTCTCGGCGTCGCTGCCCGGCGCCGCTGTCAGGACGATGAGCGCCTGGGATTCGTCCTCGGTGAAAAGCGCCTGGCAGTCGACTTCGATCGGACCGATCTCGGGATGGATCAGGACCTTGTGGTCTTCGAAGCGCCGCCTGACCTCGTGCACCTCCCACAGCTGTGCGAACTCCGGGCTGAGCGACGCGAGCTCGCGGACGATCTCGCCGGCGCGAGACCGCTCGCCCAGGGCGCCATAGGCGGATCGGAGGGAGGCCACGAGCACACGACTGTGACGCGGATGATCCTCCTCCGGGTACCGCCGGCGCTCGTCGTCCGGGTGCGCGAACCAGCGGTAGATCCCACTGCGCTCGATCCCCTCCAGACCGCTCGCGTCGCCGAGCAGAGCGCGTGCTGCGTCATTCTGGATCAGCACCTCGTCGAGCGCGGAGACGACGAATGCGGGCGTGTCGTGAAGCCGGTCGAGCACGCGGAGCATCCCCGGATGCACGTAGTCGGTGAAGATCGTGCGGTCCGGTGCGCTGTGTCCGCAGACCCGATGCAGGTAGTCACGCTCGTCGGGGGTCAGACGCAGCGCCCGTGCGAGCGAGCCGAGGATCTGCACGCTGGGCTGCGGCCCGCGCTGCTGCTCGAGCCGCGCGTAGTAGTCGGTCGACATGGCGGCGAGCTGCGCGACCTCCTCGCGTCGAAGCCCGGGGGTGCGTCGACGCGCCCCCGCACCGAGGCCGACGTCGGACGGCTTCAGCTGCTCCCTGCGACGCACGAGGAACTCGGCCAGTGCTTCTCTGTCCACCTCTGCAGTATCTCGTGCTCTGCCTCGCGCATCCAGGGACGCCCGATCCCTGGATGCGCCATCTCTGGAGGGCCTGGGCGAGAGCACGAAGAGTGGACGTATGAACATCAGCGGAAACACCATCTTCATCCCCGGTGCCACGAGCGGTATCGGCCTCGCCCTCGCTCTGCGGCTCAGCGATCGGGGCAACACCGTGATCGTGGGCGGGCGTCGCGCCGAGCTGCTCGACGAGATCGCCGCGGCGAACCCGGGCATCCACACCGTCCGGATCGACACGACGGACGCCGACAGCATCCGGGCGGCCGCGCAGACGGTCATGGCCGCCCACCCCTCGCTCAACGTGGTCATCCCGATGGCCGGGATCATGCGGGTCGAGGACTGGACGTCGCCCGAGGGGTTCCTCGACGACGCCGAGGCCACCGTCACCACCAACCTCCTGGGTCCGATCCGGCTGATCGCGGCCTTCATCGAGCACCTGCGCACCATGCCGGACGCGACGATCATGACGGTGTCGTCCGGTCTGGCCTTCGCGCCGCTCCGCGTGACGCCCACCTACAACGCGACGAAAGCGGCCATCCACATGCTCAGCGAATCTCTGCGTCTGCAGCTCGCCGACACGAGTGTGAGCGTGCTCGAGCTCGAACCGCCCTCCGTCCGCACCTCGCTCATGCCGGGGCAGGAGACCAGCGAGTTCGCGATGCCGCTCGACGAGTTCGTCAGCGAGGTCGTCGACCTGATCGAGACCCAGCCGGATGCGACCGAGATCCAGGTCGAGAACGTGAAGTTCCTGCGCTACGGCGAAGCACGGGGAGACTATGCGCAGGTGGTCGAGACACTCAATCGGCGCGACCCGCACGGGCACTGAGCCTGCACGGCCGTCGTCGTCGCCCGATCACAGCGCGGCGTCGACGGCCTGCTGGGCTGTCGTGTGCCGAAACTCGAAGCCCGAGCCTTCGAGCGCGCCGGGTCTGACGTCCGCATCGGAGAGCAGCAGCGAATCGGCGGCCGACCGACTCAGCGCGAGCCGGAGGGCCCAGGCAAGAGCCGGGATCCAGAACGGTCGGCGCATCCTCTTCGCGAGGGCGCGACCGATGTCGTTCGCCGAGGCACGCGTCGGCCCGGTGAAGTTGACGGGCCCCTCGAGGCGCTGGTCGATCACGTGTCGGATGCCGCGCACCTCATCGTCGAGAGAGATCCATGGCCAGATCTGGGTGCCGGGCCCGATCGGACCGGCGACCCCGAACCGAGTGAGCTGGATGAGCGGCTTCAGCACACCCTTGCGATGGATGATCGGAGCGGTGCGCAGCAGCGCGACCGTCGTCTGCTCCCCCGCGCGCAGCGCCTCCTGCTCCCATCGGACGCACAGCTGCGCCAGGAACGTGTCGCCCGCGAGCGACGCCTCGGTCAGCACCTCGCCCGGCGCCGAGCCGTAGTAGCCGACAGCGGATGCCGACACGAACGCCGGAGCATCGTCTCGCAGGGTGCGCACCGCCGTCGCGAGCGTGCGGGTACCCGTCAGTCGGGACTCGACGAGTTCGCGGCGATACCGTCGCGTCCAAGGCAGACGCCCGACGCTCGCACCACCCAGCGCGACCACGGCGACAGCGCCCGCCAGCACATCGGGGTCGAGCTCGCGCTCCCCCGGCATCCACTGCACCTCAGACAGATCACGCGGAGGGCGACGCACGAGGGTCGTCACCTCCACACCGTCCGACCGCAGCGACGAGGCGAGCGCCGTGCCGATCAGGCCCGATGCGCCACTGATCACGATCCGCTGCGGCATGACGACTCCCTCTGTCCGTTCATCGGACTCATTGCTCTCCGCGAGTCTGTCACGTCCAGCCCCTCCTGGCGATGTCCGGAGTGCCCGGTAGGTTGCCCGACGTGACCGAACCCGTGCAGTCGTGGTGGGCGAGACGCCAGTTCTCGCGAGGACGGGAGGTGCCCTACGAGATCGGCACCTATCGTTCGCAGTGGGCCGCCTACCCCGAACTGATCCGCCAGTACCACCCCGAACTCAATCACGGCATCGCACTCTCGCAGGTGCCGTTGGCGGCCGATGTGCTGTTGTGCTGGGAATGCCGAGTGGGCCATCGTTTCGCCGCCACCCCCACTGAGCAGCGCGAACGCCCCGGGCGGGTGCGCCGCCAGTCGGCGTGGTGCCCGGAATGCTCGACGCTCGCCAGGCCCCAGCCGGTCGTGCTGGGCGAAGCCCGCGCGATACCCCGACGGCCGAAACGCCCGCTCACCCTCTGCAGCAAGACGCCCGATCTCCCCTCCGGCGAAGCCTTCTCCAGCGTCTGCGCCCCGGCACCGGCATCCGCCGCCGAGGCCAGACTCCGCGCGATGCTCGCCGCCCGCATCTCCGTCACGACCGGTGTCAACGCGGTCAAAGTCTCTCGCCCGTTCTTCCGCCATACCGAGGTGTGGCCGGACATCCTGCTGCCGGAGCTCCGTGTCGCGATCGAGTACGACACGGTCGGGCGCCACGGACTCGAGCATGTCGGCACCCGCGAGCAGACCGATCTCCGCAAGGATCGCGCCCTGCGCTCCGCCGGCTGGGAGGTGATCCGGGTTCGCACCGGACGGCTCGAACCACTGGGACCCCACGATCTGCAGATGCCTTCGGTGACCGCGCGGGGAATCGATCGCATCATCGACGAGCTTCGCGAGATCCGCGGGGCGCTGATCGTCGACGCGTTCCTGACGCCGGCCTGACGGTGCCGCCGGGAGTGGCAGGCTCGCGCTCAGCCCTCGGGGAGATCGCCCGCCTGCTTCACGACCGCATCCCACTCGGACTGTAGGAAGGTGGCCTCGCCGGCGGCGACGATCTGGGCGTTGTCGTTCGGCCCGAGCTCCGGCCGCATGGTGAGTCCGCCGACCTCGAGGCTCGGGATGCTCTGCCTGATGCACTCGACGCTGCCGCGCACCAGCAGCTCCGCCGTCTGCTCCGGTGTCGTCGCGGCGCCCATCACGGCATCGTCATGGGCGATGAGGATCACCTGCCATTCGGGCTGACGATCGTCAGGATCCAGCGTGTACTGCAGCAGCCCCTGCGGCGCGGCCTCGACCACGATGACGATCGACCCCGCGATCGGCTGCTCGCCTGCGTTCGTCCCCATAGCGGTTCCCCTGACCCGGGCGTCCCCACGCCCGCTGTCCGCTCAGGGTACTGCGAAATTATCTCGCCGAACGCCTTACGACAGTCCGATCTCAACCGATATATCAACACGGGGAGCGAAGGAGAAGGATCTTGACCAGCACCTACATCGAGACGGGCGGACACGTCCGCGTCTACGACGACGCCGTCCGCACGCATCATGAGTTCCCTCTCGGCACCTATCGGGTGCACTTCACCTCGAAAGAGGGCTTCAGCCTGATCAAGATCGACGACCTCACCGTCGGCACCGAGCGCGTCTACGGCGGCCGAGACAGGAAGGTCGACAAGATCTTCCGGTCCTACGCCCTCTCGGACCGCAGCCTGGGCGTGATGCTCTCCGGCGACAAGGGGATCGGCAAGACGCTGTTCCTTCGCATGGTCGCCGAGGAGGCCCTCGAGCAGTGCCTGCCCGTCGTGATCGTCTCAGAGGACAACGACGGCATCGTGGAGTTCCTGGACACCCTCGACGAGTGTCTGATCATCTTCGACGAGTTCGAGAAGATCTTCCCCGCTGGCCGCCGCGGGGGCGCAGAGGGAGGCAATCGACAGAACCAGTTCCTGTCCCTGTTCGACGGCCTCTCGTCCGTGAAGCGCATCTACTGCCTCACGGTGAACGACATCAGCGACGTCAGCACGTACATCGTCAATCGCCCCGGCCGGTTCCACTACCACATGCGATTCGAGTACCCCGGTCCCGACGAGGTGCGCCAGTACCTCATCGATCAGGCCCCCCACGCGGACCCGGACGAGATCGAGAACGTCGCGCTGTTCTCGCGTCGCGCTCGCCTCAATTACGACCACCTCCGCGCCATCGCCTTCGAACTCGAGCAGCCGGACGCACTGTTCGCGGACGTCGTGGAGGATCTCAACATCAAGGCGGTCGAACCGAGCACCTATCGCATCGAGGCTCGCTTCCCCGACGGCAAGGTGTGGTCGGATGAGGTCGAGATGAACCTCTTCGAGCGCGGCGACGTCGGTCGCACGTTCGAGCTGCGCCACGCGACACGGTCGATCTTCGCCTCGTTTGTGCCGAAGGATCTGATCTTCGAGCCGGACGGCGGCATCTTCGTGCCGATCCACAAGCTCGAGCTGCTCGACGATGAGGATGAAGAGCCCGAGGTCTACCCGACGACGGTCAGTCTCATCCTGGTGGGTCAGCCCAGCTACGGCTTCGGTCTCTGACGGCCCTGCGGCCACGCGCGTGCGCGCGACGGATCAGACGCCGACCGCGTGCGACAGTATCGCGCGCGTGAACCGCTGACCGCCGGCCGCGAGGCGCTCGAAGTACGCGTCCAGCGCCGACGCGGAGGACCGCGCTGCCGGTGCTGCCTCACGCTGAGGGGTGTCGGCGTAGTGCCGATCCAGCGCATCTCGAAGCATGCGCACGGCTTCCGCACGCTGCTGCGAGACGGCGGCGTGGGAGACGCCGAGCTGCTCCGCGAGATCCTTGACCGTGCGGTCCTCGAAATAGATCGCCGTGATGATCGCCCGCTTGCGCTCCGGCAGCGCGTCGACGGCGCGCCGCAGGAACTCGTCGCGCTCGGAGGCGATCGCGAGCTCCTCGGGCAGGTAGCCGGTCCACACGATCTCCGGCGCGTCCGGCGCATCGAGACTCGTCAGCAGACGCTCGGCGTCGGCGAGCCCTTCGCGCGCGACGGCCGTGTCGACGCCCATGGCTGCCGCGATCTCCGCCACAGTGGGCGTGCGACCGAGGGCGGCCGTGAGTGTCTGTCGGACCTTCGTCGTCTGCTTGGCTCGCACCCGAACATCTCGAGGCGCCCAGTCCATCGACCGCAGCTCGTCTTTCAGCGCCCAGTTGACGCGTCCTCGAGCGAACGCGCCGAAGGGCACGCCGAGGGTCGCGTCGAACTTCTCGGCTGCGCGGACCAGCGCGAACGCACCGGCAGAGGCGAGGTCGTCACGGGAGACATGCGTGAGTCGAGACGCCACATAGGCCGTCGCCGCGCCGACGATGTGCAGGTGATCGACCACGAGCTGGTTGCGGGCACGCATAGGCATCGGATTCGCCTCTTTCACTGTAAGTGCAAGCCCTCCCCAGCGACTCACAGCGCGGCCTCTCCCCAGTGGCCAGAACTACATCTGACTACAGACTAGGGGTGCGACGGGCAAGAAATATCCCCGGAGGCCAAAACCTCCGGGGATTCTCGTTTACGTTCAGATAACGATGACTAATCGTTCACCTTGACGCGGCGGTTCACCTCGCGCGTCGCGGAGAACTTCAGCACGGTGTAGTCGTTGACCTCGGCGTCTCCGTCGTCCTTCGCGAACTGCACCCGGTGCCCCTTGTGCGTCTGCGGATAGAACTTGCCGAAGTTGGTGAGTGTGACCGTGTTCCCGCGGCCTACGAGGTCGAGGAGCTCGTCGATCATCGCGTTGTACGCCGTCTGTGCGGCCTGAACCGAGATGCCACCGCGTCGTGCGAATCTCTGCACGAACTCCCGCTTGCTCACCCGATTCGTCTCGAGCGTCCTTGATGTGCTCATGTCGTCTTCCGTCCCATGGAATGTCGCTCGTCACCGAGCGTCGTGCGCTGTACCCCTACCAACCGCATCCATGACGTGCCCCAGGTCCCGATCTCCTGCGACGACGCCGGGATCCCGCCAGTACCCCAGCCTGTGCTCTTAGAGCATAGATGCTCTTCCTTGGTATATGCGGTGAATCTCGGAATTCTCCCCGTGCCGGGAGTCCACCCTGTCGAAAGAGCCGTCGAACGTCGCGTCCTGCTCAGGCACCCAGCAGGGCGCGGATCGGGTAGCGCTGATCCTCGAGGATCGCCTGTGCGGCACGGCCGGATCCGGTGTGGATCAGGATCGGCGCACGCAGGTTGATGTACACGCCGTCGGCCGAGGGGTTCGCCACGACGAACACCCGGATCTCCGACTCGTCGGCTGCGCCGATCTCGGACTGCACGTCTGCGGGGATGCTCGGCTCGTAGCCGTAGTCCCCGGATCGCGGGTCGAGGAGGAACAGGCGCACGTCGGCATCCGTCGCACGCAGCGCGTGCAGGCCCTCCGCTCCGTCGATCTGCTCGAGGGTGAAAGACGTGTGCGGAGCGAGTCCGGGCATCGGCGAAGCGAACTCGACGTCGACCGTCGCCGTCGTTCGGTCAGTGGGTGCGCTCATCGCAGGAACTCCATCAGATTGGTCTGCAGCGAGCGGGCCGTCACCTGCAGGGCGGATTGGAACACGAGCTCGGCCGACTGCAGGTGCACGAGCACCTCGAGACTGTCGACGTTCTCGACCTCGGCACGGCGCGCTTCGAGGTCGATCGACGAGGAGAGATTCTGCGCCGACGCCCGCTCGATCTGCACCTGACGAGCGCCCGTGGATCCGCGAGCCGCGGTGACGTCCTTCAGCCGCGCATCGATGTCGCCGAGACGCGAGCCGACCTCGGCACCGCTGCGCAGTTCCGCCGCGATGTCGTTCAGCAGGGCGAAGGCGCTGTCGGCCCCTTCGCCGAACGCCTGAGCGCCGTCGAAGTCCACGCGCACGGTCTCGTTCTCGCTGATGCGGCGATGCACGCCGTCGCCCGCGCCGCCGTTGAAGCTGAAGGTGGTGGGATCGAACGCGGCTCCCGCATCGCTCGTTCCCGCGAAGACGCTGCGGCCGAGCACCCTCGTGTTCGCCTTGGCGAGCAGCTCTGCGCTGATCGACTCGAGCTCCTGGGCGATCGACTCGCGAGCGGTCGGGCTCAGCGCGCCCGAGTTCGCTCCCTGTGCGGTGAGATCACGCGCGCGGTTGAGCAGATCGGCGCTCGCGCCGAGAGCGGTGTCGACCGTGGTCACCCACGCCATCCCGTCGCTGAGGTTGCGGGCGAACTGAGCGACGCGCGCCTGATCACCGTGCACACCGAGCGCCGTGGCCGCGGCGGCCGGATCGTCGCTCGGCGCGCGGAAGGCGCGCTGCGACGCGGCCTGATCCTGCAGCCGTGCGCGATCCGCGAGGTTGGTCTGCAGTGTGCGCAGCGACTGCTGCGTCATGGTGCTGGTCGTGATTCGACCGATCATTTCACTCTCCCCAGAGTCAGCGGCCGACGAGGCCGGTGCGGTTGATCAACAGATCCAGTGCCTCGTCGACGGCCGTCAGAACGCGAGCCGCCGCCTGGTATGCGGTCTGGTAGGTCAGGAGGTTGATCGTCTCCTCGTCGCCGTCCACCGAGGCGTTCGACTGCTGCGCGGTGACCGCCGCGACCGCGCCCATATCGGCGATGTCCGCGCGCTGCAGATCCCCGGCGACGGCGACTGCGAACCCGGTGACGAACGTCGACCACGTCTTGCTGGGCCCCGCCGCAGATGTCCCCAGCGCACTGATGCGGTCGGCGATGGTGGTGTCCTTCGCGCCCGCACCCGGCGCTGCCAGTGCCAGCTGATCGAGTCCCGTCGGGACGACACGGAGTCCCAGCGCCGCCGGACCCGAACCGTCGAGCGCGAAGAAGTCGCCTCCGGCCGCCCCCGACGAGGTGACGCCGGTGCGGTGCACGTCGTTCACGGCGGTCGCGAGCGCGGTCGCCGTCTCGTTGTAGGCGGCCGCGACACCGGCGAGCGTCCCCCCGTCGGACGCGGGGGCCAGAGCGCTGATCGTGCCGCCGACGACGCCACCCGTGATCGGCACCGCGAGGTTCGGTCGATCCGCCCATGAGACGGTGATCCGACCTGCGTCCGCGATGTCACGCGGTCCGCTCGCGACGAGCGCTCGGCTGCTGTCGCCCGACACGAGCGCATTGCCGTCGACGCGAAGAGTCAGTGTGCCGTCCGGCTCGACGATGCCCTTCGCACCGACGGCCGACGAGAGCTGCTGGGCGAGGACGCTGCGCTGATCCATGAGCTCGTTGGCGTTGCGCCCCGATTGCAGCGCCTCCCTGATCTGCCCGTTGAGAGTGGCCACCTGGCTCGCAGCGGCGTTGACGTCGGCGAGCTGACCGTCGACCTGACTGCGCAGGTCGTTCCACTGCCCCGCAATGGTCTGGTAGCCCTCCGCGATCTGTCCGATGAGCACGTCGGCATTCGAGAGCACGACCTGCGCCGCTGCCGGATCCGGCGTGTTGGCGAGGTCGGACCAGCCCGACCAGAACCTGTTGAGGTTCGCCGCGAGACCGTCCTTCGTGGGTTCGGCCAGCACGTCCTCTGCGCGGCTCGCTGCCGTCGCACGAGCCGACCAGAAGCCGGAGGTCGACAGCGCGTCGCGCACACGGGCATCGAGGATGTCGTCGCCGAGCCTCGCGATCCCGGTCACGCCCACTCCCCCGCCGATGGCGATGCCGGATGGCCAGAGCCCCGTCTGCCCCGGCGCCGAGAGCGAGGTCTGCTCCACCCGCTGGCGCGTGTAGCCCGGAGTCGTCTGGTTGGCGATGTTCTGACCCGTGACGGTCATCCCCGCGCGTGCGGCCGAGAGCGCGGATTCTGCGAGGCGGAGCCCTGCGAAGGAAGACATGGTTACCTCAGACCCTGGTGTCGAGAAGTCGGGCGTCCGCGCCGCGGACGACGTCGCCGTGCGTGTCGTACTCGCCGGTCGGCACCCCGAGGCCGGCGATCGTCTCCTGCGTCACCCGGATCGCCGTGCGCAGACGCTGCTCGTTGACCTTCTTCATGTCGCCGATCTCGTCGGCCAGAGTGGTCATGGCCTCGAGATGACCCGACAGGATCTCGCGCCACGCGTCGGTCGGCGCAGCCTCGATCAGATCGCGGAGCGTCGTCGCCTCGGGCACGCCCCACTCATCAGCCACCGCGATGACCAGCGTGTCGCGCGACAGTGCGACGGTCGGCATGGCCGCGAGGACCCGCTCGATCTCGTTCGCCGCATGGTGGATCCACCGGTTGCGTCCGGTCGCGAGCAGCATCTGCTGCTCGTCGAGCTTGAACAGCAGCACCTCCAGCAGATCGCGCTCTCGCATCAGTTGCATGCTCAGGTCGTGAGCGGCCACGATTCGTCACCTCGTCATGTCGCGGTTTCCATGACGGGATCGCCCGTCACATGAACGACTATCGCGACAACGCTCGACGCAGTAACTCGGAGTCCCGGAGATGACACTCCGAGCGTCCGATCATGGAGCAGGGGTGGTTCTGCCCAGGGCGCCGAGAATGAGCGATTCGGCGGAGTCGTCGGAGGAGGTCTGCACGGCCTCCTGATTCGCATCGCTCACGGCGATGACGATCTCGGCGCGGTTGATGCGCTTGTCGCGAGGGGCGTCGATGCCGACACGGACACCGCTCGGCGTCACGGCGAGGATCGTGACGGTGATGTCGTCGCCGATCACGATGCTCTCGTTGGCGCGTCTCGTCAGTACCAGCATGCGTCGTCTGCCTTCCATGGCGTGAGCGCCGGTGCGCCCTCTGCTCACAAACGTATCGCACTCAACTCATAAATGAGCAGAATCGAACGCTACAACGCGCCGCTGGGAAGAGCCGACTGCGTCATGCGGACGACGCCGACCACGTCGGTCGCGAGACCGCCCGCCGCAGCCTCGTCGTAGGAGAGCACCGGAAGGCCGCTGACCTGCGATGACACCATCCGACGCACCGCCTGTCGCAGCGACGGCGCGCAGACGAGAACCGGCTCCGGACCGACCTGGTCGAGTTCGGCGACAGTGCGGCGCACGTTCTCGAGCACCTGCATCGTCGCCTCCGGCGTCAGCACGATCTGCGGGTGACCGTCGACGACGCGCATGCCCTCGAGCATCTGCTGCTCGAGGATCGGCTCGAACATGACGACCCGGATGCGTCCGTCCTCGGCGAAGCGCGAGGCGATCGCCGGCCCGAGCGCCGCCCTGGCCGCGTCGATGAGACCCGCCGTCTCCGTCGACGTCTTGCCTCGGAGCGCGAGCGCCTCGTAGATGCGCGCCAGGTCGTTGATCGGCACCCGCTCGGAGAGGAGCCCCGCCAGCACGCGCTGGATCGCGGCGAGCGACAGCACGGCCGGGGTGAGCTCCTCGACCGTCGCAGGGCTGGACTGCTTAAGGTGCTCGGTCAGCTGACGGACGTCTTCGAGGGAGAGCAGGCGGTCGGCCTGGCTCTGCACGATGTCGGAGAGGTGGGTGATGATGACGCTCGCCCGATCGATCACCGTCGCGCCGGCCATGTCGGCGGCGTGCGACATCTCGGCGGGCACCCACTTGCCCTCGAGACCGAACACCGGGTCGACCACGGCCGTGCCCGGAAGCTGCTCGAGTCCCGTGCCGATCGCGAGAACGTGGCCCCGAGGAACCGACCCGCGTCCGGCCTCGACCCCGGCGATGAGGATCGAGTACGTCTGCGCGGGCAGCTCGATGTTGTCCCGCGTGCGCACCGGCGGCATGAGGATGCCGATGTCGAGGGCGAGCTTGCGGCGGAGGGACTTCACCCGGGTGAGCAGATCTCCCGCTCCCCCTGAGGCGAGATCGACGATGTCGGGAGACAGCGAGATCTCGAGGGCGTGCACGCGCATCCGGTCCATGAGGTCCTCCGGGCCCTCGCTGCCGGCCTCGACGGCCTCCTGCTGCAGGGCATCCGCTTCACGTGCGGCATCGCGGTCCTCGTTCGCCTTCACGCGGGATGCCGCGAACAGCAGGACCGCTCCGATCGCCAGGAAGATCACGAGCGGCATCCCGGGGATGAACCCCATGGCGATGGCGGCGAGTCCGGTGATCACCAGGGCGTTGCGGGACTGCATGAGCTGACGGCCGGCGGCCTGACCCATCTCGGCCTCCGCGTTCTCACGCGTGACGATCATGCCGGTCGACACCGCCATGAGCAGGGCGGGGATCTGGGTCACCAGCCCATCGCCGATGGTGAGGATGCTGTAGGTCTCGAGCGCCTCGCCGACCTCCATCCCGTGCTGCACCATGCCGATGATGATGCCGCCGACGAAGTTGATGACCACGATCACGATGCCCGCGATCGCATCTCCCTTGACGAACTTCGACGCACCGTCCATCGCACCGTAGAAGTCGGCCTCCGCGGCGACCTCTGCGCGTCGCCTGCGCGCCTCGTCATCCGTGATCAGACCGGCGTTCAGGTCGGCGTCGATCGCCATCTGCTTGCCCGGCATGGCGTCGAGCGTGAAGCGCGCGCCCACCTCGGCGACGCGCTCGGCACCCTTGGTGACCACGACGAACTGGATGACGGTGAGGATGAGGAAGATCACGGCACCGATCACGAGTGAGCCGCTGATGGTGATCTGACCGAACGCCTGGATCACCTGACCCGCGTGGGCCTCGCTGAGCACGAGGCGGGTCGACGCGACGTTGAGGCCGAGCCGGAAGAGGGTCGCGACGAGCAGCAGACTCGGGAACACCGAGAAGTCCAAAGGCTTCTTCACGAACATCGCGGTCAGGAGGATCAGCAGCGCGAACGAGATGTTCAGGACGATGAGCACGTCGAGCAGACCGGTCGGGATGGGCACGATGAGCAGGAGGATGATCCCCACCACACCGACGGGAACAGCCCCCTTGGACAACAGCTGACCGATCATGCGTCTCGCCTTCTGATTCTCTCTGCTCGTTCTGATGTGCTCGCGGCCGGACTCACAGGCCGCGGTCCCTGGTGCTGGCGAAGGGCATCGTGTGCGTTCCCCTGGCCGAGCCTCGACGTTTGAGGTGCTCGATGAAGGCGAGCACCTGGGCGACCGCGGTGTAGAGCTCTTCGGGGATCTCCCGCCCGATCTCGCAGGCCGAGTGCAGCGCGCGTGCGAGAGGGATGTCCCTGATCATCGGCACGCCGTTCTCCTCCGCCTTCTCGCGGATCTTCTGCGCGACGATCCCCGCGCCCTTCGCCACGACCCGTGGCGCCGACTTGCCCGGCTCGTAGCGCAGCGCCACCGCCACGTGCGTGGGGTTCACGAGCACGACGTCGCTGTCGCCCACCGCGGCGATCATCCTGTTGCGGCTCATGGCGAGCTGCCGCGAGCGGCGCTGGGAGCGCACGAGCGGGTCGCCCTCGGTCTTCTTGTGCTCGTCCTTGGCTTCGTTCTTCGTCATGTGCGTGTGCTTGCGGTTGCGCCGCATGACCACCGCCACATCGATCGCTGCGAGCAGGATGCCCACCGCCACGGCGACCTGCAGCAGCGCGACCGCTCCCCCGGCCGCCTGCTCGAGCAGCCAGGTGATGTTGTGGCTGCCGCTGGCCATCAGTACCGGGACGAGACCCGAGACGACGATCCACAGTGCGAGCCCGATGGCCACGGTCTTCAGCAGCGCCTTGGCGCCCTCCCAGAGCGCCTGCCGGCCGAAGACGCGCTTGACGCCCGACACGATGTTGAACTGCTCGGTGCGCATGGTCACCCCGCGCAGGTGGATGCCGCCCTGCGCGACCGCGGTGGCCGTGGTGGCGAGCAGCACCACCACCAGCATCGGGAGCAGGATGCCACCGAGCGAGGTGATGGCCGAGCTCAGCACATCCATGGCGGCGCCGTCGGTGGGGTTCATCGCGACGGGCGTCACGGCGAGGAACAGCTCGGTGACCACCTGCGTGCCCGAGGCGATCGTCGGCACCATCATGACGGCCGCGGCGGCGATGCAGACCCAGGCCGTGAAGTCCTGGCTGCGGCCGATCTGGCCCTTCTTCCTCGCTTCCTTCAGGCGACGCTCGGTCGCCTTCTCGGTGCGTTCGCCGGTGTCGGTCTCGCTCATCGGGTCACCCCCAGGAGCAGTCGCGCAGCCTCCTCGGCGATCACGGCGACCACGCTCGGGAGCGCCGCGTAGACGAATCCGACGAGCAGGAGGGTGAGACCGATCTTGATCGGGAAGCCCATCGCGAAGGCGTTCAGGGCGGGCGCGACGCGGCTGACCAGACCGAGTCCGACGTCGGCGAGGAAGAGCACGATGAGCAGCGGTCCCGCGATCTGCACCGCGCTGAGCATCATCTGTCCCGCAGCGCCGACGAGCGCCTCGGCGGGCTTGGCGAGATCGATCATGCCGGTGACCGGCACCGCGTCGAACGATCGGAACAGACCGCCGAGCACGAGCTGGTATCCGTCGGAGGCGAACAGCAGCATGATCGCGGTCATCTGGAACAGTCGGGTGAACTGTGCGCCGTTGATCGCCATGCCGGGATCGAAGGCCTGAGCCAGCTGGAACCCGCCGAAGGTGTCGACGAGGTGGCCGGCGCCCTGGATCGCGCTGAAGAGCACCATCACGAGGAAGCCGAGGAGCGCCCCCGTGAGGGCCTGCCCTGCCAGTGCGAGCATGAAGGCCCCGGTGTCGAGGCGCTCATATCCTGCGGTCACGACCGGCGACACGGCGAGAGCGAGACCGACGCCGAGCATCGCGCGGATCCGCATCGGGATCGTGCCGTGACTGAACGGCGGGGCGAGGACCAGGAATGCCGTGATCCGCACGCAGGCGAGCGAGGTCGCCTCCAGCCAGGTGAAATCGATCGGGATGTTCATCAGCCGCCGTTCAGCAGCGACGGTATCCGCGCGAACATCTCGTTCGTGAACGCGATCATCTCGGCGATCATCCAGTGCCCCGTGACGAGGAGCGCGATGCCGACGGCGACGAGCTTCGGCACGAACGAGATCGTCATCTCCTGCACCTGGGTGATGGACTGCAGCAGCGAGATCGCGAAGCCCACCACCAGGGCGGTGATGAGCAGGGGCGCGCAGAGCTTCGCACCGACGATGAGCGCCGCCTGACCGATGTCGATGACCGCTTCGGGGTTCACCCGCCACCCCCGTTGTAGGACTGGACGAGCGCGGTGATGACCATGCCCCATCCGTCGATGAGCAGGAACAGGAGGATCTTGAACGGCAACGAGATCATGACGGGCGGCAGCATCATCATGCCCATCGACATGAGTGCGCTCGCGACCACCAGGTCGATGACGAGGAACGGCACGAAGATGATGAACCCGATCAGGAACGCCGCGCGCAGTTCGCTGATCATGAAGGCCGGGACGAGCGTCTGCAGCGGGATGCTCGCGGCGTCGGTGGGGTTCTCCATCTGCGCTGCGCGATGCATCAGCGCGATGTCCTCTTCGCGCGTGTACGAGAGCATCCACTGCCGCAAGGGCTCCTGGGCGAGATCGAACGCCCTGCCGAAGTCGATCTGGCCGTCGGTGAACGGCGCGACGGCGACGGTGTTGATGTCGGTGAGCACCGGCCACATGATGAACAGCGTCAGGAACAGGCTGAGACCGGCCAGCACCTGGTTCGGCGGGATCGACGGCAGCGAGAGCGCGTTCCGGGTGAGGGCCAGCACGACGAAGATCTTGGTGAAGCTCGACATCATCAGCAGCAGCGCCGGAGCGACGCTGAGCACGGTGATGCCCAGCAACGTCATGATGCTGTCGGACGGCGCCCCGTTGATGCCGTTGATCGTCACACCGTCGCCCTCGCCGTCACCGACCTGAGTCGGGACGTGCATCGCCGCTGCGTGCGCCCCTGTGGCCTGCAGCAGCACGAGTGCGGTCACGACGACGAGCACCGCGGCGAGCAGCACCCACGGGCGGCGAGGCACTCGCGGTGCGCGCGCAGACGGCGGCGCGGCGACTGCGGCGGATGCGGGCACGGCGGCACTCCGAAGATGGGTGGCGTGGCCGATCCGTAGCCAGGGGGTCGAGCGATCCGTGCTCGCAGTCGACTATCGCGACATCACGAGGTGCACGTAACCGCGTCGACCGATGCGCTGACCGCGTATCAGGCGACCGAGCGCAGCGCGCGGTCCACGATGTCATCGGGCATCTCGACGGAGGCGGATCGTACGTCCGAGGAGACGACCTCCTCCTGCTCGAGAGGAGGAGCCTCCTGGGTGTCGACGACGTTGATCCCGTGCTCCGTCACGCCGAGCACGTAGCGGATGCCGCCGAACTCCGCCACGACGAGCTGGGCCTTGCCGCCGATGCCCGACCTCGCCACCACGGTGATCTTCTCCGGGCGCGCACGCGGCGCCGCGGCGGGCCGCGTCGGCACGAGCTCGGTCAGCTTGGCGAGCTTCTTCGGCATCAGCCCAGCCAGCGGACTCATGCCCTTCGCCTGCGACTTCTGCAGGCGGCGGCTCAGGAAGAGCAGCAGCCCGAGCACCGCTCCCAGCGCGACGATCGCACGGAGCGCGACGAGGATGTCGTCCACGCTCAGACCGTCTCGGCGCTGTCGAGGATGCGCTCGACGCGGATCGCGAAGTCGCCCTCGGCGACGACGACCGTGCCGTGCCCGATCAGTCGGCCGTTGAGCTTGATGTCGGCGGGAGACCCGGCGGCGCGGTCGAGCTCGACCACACGGCCCGGCTCGAGCGAGAGCACGTCGCGCACCGGCATCCGCGTGCGCCCGATCTCGACCACGAGCTCCATCTCGACCCCCGCGATGCGGTTGAGCCGCTGCGGACCCGACGCGGATGCCGCCCTGGCTCCGTCGATGCGCACGGATGCACGCGCCACGACGCTGCCGTCGGCGTCGACCATGTCGAACACCTGGGTCCCGGAGTCGGTGAAGACCTCGGCGGCGTCGACCACGGCTCCGTCGCCGAGCGAGCCGCTGCCGAGCACGGCGGCGGCCGCCTCGAAGATCGGGTGCAGGCGATCGGCCAGCTGAGCGTTCTTGGAGCCGTCCTCGAGCTGCGACGGGTCGACGACCTGGATCGCGATGCGGGCCCCGGGGCTGCCCGTGAAGGTGACGACCACCGCGTCGCCCGACGCGCCGGGGTCGGTGGACGGTGCGGGGATCACGGGGTAGCCGAACGGCAGCTTGCCGGCGATCGCCGCGGCGATGGCGGTCTCGTGGAAGGTGCTCATCAGTGGGTCTCCTCATGGGTGGTCGTGATCTTGCAGGTGAGGCGCGAGCCTCTGCTGCCCGGTGTCGCGAGAGCTATCCGGGTCTGCCCGGCCATGAGCTCGTACGGCCGGGTCTCGGGGTGAGGCAGGCGCAGCAGGTCGCCCGGTGCGAGATCGAGGATCTCTCCGGTGCCGATCGTGATGGGCGCGAGGCGCAGCGTCAGCTCCAACGGCGTGCTGCGCACCTGCTCCAGGGTCTGATCCGTCGAATGCGCCGATGCCGCGTCCGATCCCGTGGCCGCGAGGCGGTCGACGACCGCGGTCGCCGGCAGCATCACCGTCGCGGTCGACTCGGAATCGCCGAGACGCATGGTGTATCGGGCGACGATCACCGCCGCCGTCGCGGAGATGACCTGCATGTACTGGGGGTTGTAGTGCACCGCGGTGAAGCGCGGTGCACCAGGGAGCAGGGCGCCGAGGCTGGCGTGGAGGTGCTCGAAGGTGCCCTCCATCAGGTTGCGGACGAGGGCGAGCTCGATCGGCGTGAAGGTGCGGGCTTCGGGAAGCGATGTGCTCCTGCCGCCCATCATCTGCACCACCCACAGCAGGGCGCTGTCGAGGCCGAACTGCACGACGCACGGCTCGTCGCGGTCGGCGAACGAGCCGGCGACCATGGCCGTCGTCCCGGGCAGGGTGTCGGCGTACTCCTCGTACGACACGAGCTCGACGGTCTCGAGTGCGAGGTGCGCGCGCACGCGGATCTTCGCCGTGAGCTGGGACGACCACAGCCGGGCGAACGACTCGAAGGCCGCTTCGAGATGGCGGGTGCTCTCGCGTCCGAGCTGGGCGGGGCGTCCGAAATCGTATGCCGGATGGCGCAGGGCGGGGTCATCGAGCAAGGCGGATGCGGTCATGACGGTCTCCTCGACGGTGGTGTTCACGTGAGCTCAGTTGTTCGCAGCAGCCGCAAGAGCGGGTATCAGCGCTCTCACCTGCTCTTCTTCGTTCGATTCGACGATGATGTCGACGCGTCTGTTGCTGGCCAGCGCCTGAGGGGTGTCGCCCGGCACGATGGGTCGGGTGTCCGAGAACGCCGTCGCCTTCACACGGGGTCCTCCGACGCCTTCGTGCTCGACGAGGAACCGCGCCACCTGGGTCGCGCGCCCGCCGGAGAGCTCCCAGTTGGTGGCGAAGGGTGCGGCGGAGACGCGGTGGTCGGCGTGCCCCTCGACACTCACCTGGTTGTCGACCGTGACGAGCACGTCTCCGATCGTGTCGAGCACGGCGTCCGCCTTCGCCGAGAGGTCGGTGCTGTTGTCGGCGAAGAACGTCTCTGCGCCGACCAGCCCCACCTGGAGCCCCCGGTCGTCGATGACGAACTGCACCGTGTCCTGCAGGCCCTGTGCCGCCAGCGAGGTGCTCATGCGATCGCGCAGTCCCTCGAGCGACTCGAACTCGATCTCGGCCCGCGCCGCGAGGTCGACCACCCCGTCATCGTCCTGCAGTTCAGGCGGCACGATCACGCCCTCGGCCGTGTCGGCACCGCCCTCGGTGCTCTCCTGCCCGAAACCCGTGGCGAGGCTGTTCGCGAGCAGTTCGAACTTCGTCTTGTCGACGTTCGACACGGCGAAGAGCACGATGAACAGGCACATCAGAACCGTGACCATGTCGGCGTACGAGACGGCCCAGCGCTCGTCCGGCTCATCGTGCGAGTCATCCTCATGCCCGCGACCGCGAGCTCGACGGGCTGTGCTCATTGCACGCCCTCTGCCCGTTCGGGCTCGCGCTTCTTCTTGGCGGCCTTGGGCTTCACGGTCGACAGCGCCTCGAGGCGCTCCTGGAGCAGGTGCGGAGCGCTTCCGGCCTGGATGGCGAGCATGCCCTCCGAGACCAGGGTCATCCGCTCGAGCTCGACGGCTCCGATCCGTCCGAGGCGACCGGCGATCGGGTTCCAGATGAAGTTGGCCGAGAGCAGACCCCAGAGCGTGGCGACGAAGGCCGCAGCGATCATCGGCCCGAGGTGGTCGGGTTCGTCGAGCTTCTCGAGCACGTGCGTCAGCGAGACGACGGTGCCGACGATCCCGATCGTGGGCGCATATCCGCCCAGCGAGCCGAAGAACTTCGACGCCACGCGGTTGCGCGACGATGTCGCGGCGATCTCGTCGTCCATGACCGTGCGCAGATCCTCGGCATCCGTTCCGTCGGCGAGAGCCTGCAGCGCCTGTCGGGTGAATGCATCGGGTGCCGAGTCGAGCTCCTGCTCCAGTGCCAGCAGACCTTCGCCCCTGGCCTTCTCGGCATACCCCACGAGGAAGGGGATGACCGCCTCCGGCGTCATCTTCGGGCCCCTGACCATGCGCCCGAGGCTCTTCACAGCGAGGATCGTGTCGCGGAGGGTGTGGCTGGCGATGCCGACGCCGATCGTCGAGCCGAGCACGAGGATCATCGGCGCCGGAATGAGCAGAGCCTCGAAGCTCGCCCCCTCCATCGTGATCATCGCCACCAGCGCGCCGAACGCCAGGATCACCCCGATGATGAATGCGGGATCCACCGTCATGCCCCCGTCTGCGAGGTCAGTGCCTGGGCAGCGCCGAGCACGCGCGCCCGGTACGCGACGATCAGATCGATCAGGGCGTCGAGATCCTCCTCGACCACGTACACATGACCGTCGACCATGTGCAGAGTGGTGTCCGGCGAGGCGTGGATGCGTTCGATCAGGTCGGGGTTCACCGCGAACCGGGTGCGGTCGAGGCGGGTGACGATGATCATCGGGGGTTCTCCGGGCTTCGGATGAGAGGGGGAAGTCTGCTCCGACTATCGCGACGAGGCCCGCCCCCGGTAACCAGGGGCGGGCCTCGTCGCGCGTGTCCGACCGAGTCGGCGCAGGCGATCAGCGCTTGAGCTGCGTGAGCTCCTGCAGGACCTCGTCGCTCGTGGTGATGATGCGCGCGTTGGCCTGGAACCCGCGCTGGGCGACGATGAGGTTGGTGAACTCCTGCGAGAGGTCGACGTTGCTCATCTCCAGCGCACCCGAGACGAGGTTGCCGAAGCCGGCCTGGCCCGGCTCCCCGATGCGCACAGCTCCGGAGTTCACGGATGCGCGGTAGGCCGTGCCGCCCGCCTTCTCCAGCCCCTCGGGGTTCGCGAACGTCGCCATGGCTATCTTGCCCAGCGTCTGCGTCGCACCGTTGCTGAACGTGCCGACGATGGATCCGTCGCCGGTGATGCTGTAGGACTTCAACGTGCCGGCAGCCGATCCGTCCTGCTCCGTCACGGCCACCGTCGACATGTTCGCGTAGCCCGTGACCGCACCCAGGTCGACGCTGACGGCGCCGGCTGCGAGCGTGAGGCCTGCGCCGGCCTGCTTGCCGTCGGTGAAGGTCAGCGCCCCCGTTGCGCCGCTGGTCGGCTCGGTCACGTCCCATCCGGCCGCCGTCTTCGTGAAGGTCAGGCTGAGGGTCGACGGCGTGCCCTGGGCGTCGTAGACGGTCACGTCGCGCACCAGCTCGTCACCGACCGCGGCGGTCGAGGGCAGGTTGCCGGTGACCGTCGCCGAGGTCGTCGCCTTCGCAGGTGACACCGCCTCGAGCGGCAGCACGATGTTGCCCGTCGCCTGCCCCGTGTTCACCACGCCGTCCTGCGCCGACCAGCCCTGCACGATCGAGCCGTCGGCGGTCACCATCTTGCCGGTGGGGTCGAACGAGAAGCCGCCCGCCCGCGTGTAGAGGGTCTCTCCACCGGCTCGGACGGCGAAGAAGCCGTCGCCCGAGATCATCAGGTCGCCACCGCGGCCCGTCGCCTGGGCCGAGCCCTGCGCGAAGTTGGTGCGCACGCCGGCGACCTGCACGCCCAGACCGACCTGGGCGGGGTTGCGACCTCCGACCTCGTCGTCGGGGATACCCGGGTTGCCGATGAGCTGGGACAGCGAGTCCTGGAACAGCACGGACGAGCCCTTGAACCCTGCCGTGTTGACGTTGGCGATGTTGTTGCCCGTGACGTCGAGCATGGTCTGGTGCGAGCGGAGACCGGAGATTCCGGAGTAGAGCGAGCGAAGCATGGGGTTTCTCTCTTCCTGGGTGAGACGGGGTCAGACTGCGGCGGGGGTGGGCGCAGCGGGGGTGGTCGGTGCGGGGGTGGTCGGTGCGGGGGTGGTCGGTGCGGGGGTGGTCGGTGCGGTCGCGACTCCGGTGATGACGTCGAGCGCGACCGTCTTGTCGCCGATGGTCACCTGCGGGATCGGTCCGTCGAACGAGACCTTGGTCACGATGCCCGAGACGGTCTTGCCGTCGGCGTCCTTGTAGCTCGCCTCCTGACCGATCAGGGCGCTCGCCGCCTGACGCATGTTCAGGGCGAAGGCCTCGGCGCCGTTGTCGGCGAGCGTGGTGAGCTGCTCCATCATCGCGAGCTGGGTCGTCTGCGAGATCATCTCGTTCGTGTCCATCGGGCTCGAGGGGTCCTGATGGGTCAGTTGCGTCACCAGCAGCTTGAGGAACACCTCGCCGTCGAGCACCTGCTTGCGGGCTGCGGGATCGGTCGTTCCTCCCGTGTGGATGGAGCTCGGTGCGGTCACTGCGTCGACAGTCATTCGGTCGTCCTCTCAGGCGAAGATGTCGAGCCCTGCACCGGATGCGGCAGAGGACGTCGTCGGGATGATGCGGGAAAGATCGGGGCTCTGTTCGGCCCCGCGGCGCTGGTCGGAGCGTCCGCGCTGCGCGTCGCGATCACCGGAGCCCTGCTCCGGTGACGCATCGCCCGCGCCCTGCTGGCCGCGGTCTCCGGCGGTGTCCGCCGATGCCCCGTGGGAGACGTTGAGAGTCGCGTGCGGCATCACCGCGGCGAGATCACGGCGAAGGTCGACGAGCATGGTCCGCAGCGCGTCGCGCCCTGCATCGGTGGCGCCGCTGAGCTCGACCTGCACCTCGCCCGCCGCGCTGATGTGCGCGCGCACGGTGACGGGGCCGAGGCTGTCCGGGTTCACCGTCATCGTGAGCTGATGGGTGCCCATCGGGCGCTGCGCGATGCTCACCACCACGGGTGCGACCTGCGCGGCGACGGCCCGGTTGGTCGACGCGGCCGCTTCGGGCGAGGACACGGGCATGGCGGTGACCGCAGTCGGAGATGCGACCGGAGCGAGAGTCATAGAAGGCGACCCGGGCTGCGGACCCGGAAGTGGATCGACGGAGTCGCTCGCCGGCAGCGGCTCTGCGTGGCCGCCCATCACGGACGCAGCGGAGACGCCGACGGTGGTCGGGATCGGAGTCGACGGTGCCGCGTTCCGCGGGGACTCGGACCGCGGAGCCGCAGCGGCAAGGGAGGATGTCGCCGGGTCGGCAACGCCCTCCGCCGGGTCCTGCTGACCCGTCACCGGAGCGTCACGGGGAGCGTCGCTCGACAGGGTCTCCGGGCGCACCCGGGCGCCGGCCACAGGAGGCGCCCCGTCAGCGCCCCTCGCCGACGCCGATGCCGATGCCGATGCCGATGCCGATGAGATCTCGGGCGCAGGAGTCCGTTCCGGCGCCGACACGCCGAGAGGCGGGGAGGTCACCGTCGAGCCCGTCTCGACGGCTGCCGCGGCCGGGCCTGTGGGGAGCTCGGCAGGGCGCGCCTCACCCGACGTTGCGGCGGGAGCGGGGAGAGCGCTGCGGGCGCTCCCCGCTGTCTCCGACGCCTCCGGCGCCGTCTGCACGAGCGTCGTCCCATCGAGCGTCGTCGCATCCGGCGTCCTCTGAGCAGGCGTCGACGTGGATCCAGGGGCCGCCGCAGCCGCGGCCGGAGCGAACTGCGCGGTGAGGTGCATCATGGTCGCGATCGGCGCCTCTGCCCCGCTCGCGTCGTCGGATGCCGCAGTTTCCTCGGCAGTCGGCGCGTCCTGTCCGTCCGGCGTGAGCGTCGTTGCGTCCTGATCCGTCGCACCGTCGAGCACCCGTCCAGCGGCGATCAGCGCGTCGCCGAACAGAGAGCCCGAAACGGCCGAAGATCGTCCACCTGTCTCCGTTTCGCCGGTTCCTGAACCCGCCACCGTCGCGAGCAGCCCCACGGCGGTCATCGGAGCATCTCGATGATCTTCTGCATCGACGCCGTCGAGCCGGCTGCGCCGGTGGCATTGGCCGAGAACAGCGTCTGCAGCGCCGAGATGACCTCAGCGCTCGCGTCGCCGCCCGCTCCCGTGCCGGCTACCGCCGCAGTCTGGGGGGTCTGGCCGGCAGCGGGTGCTTCCGGGGTCGACGCCGCCTTCGCCGCTTCGAGGACTCCAGCGAACGTCGTCGCGCTCGCCGCCGATGTCTCGGCGGTCGCCGCGGTCGCGGTCGCGGTCGCCGACGCCGCCGCCGCGCGGCCTGCCGGATCCAGCGACACGATCTGCGTCTCGATCGCGTCGACGCGGGCGATCACCGCCGCGAGCCCGGTCATGCGGCGCTCCCCTCATGTCGCGAGGTGCGGACCACAGCGATCTCATCGAGCGCCGACTGCTCCGCGGCGAGCTCGGCCTTGGTCGCCTCCACGCGGTGGGTGCTCTCGAGCCGCTCGAGTCCCTTCAGGTCGCGCCGCGCTTCGACGTGGGCCGACTTCGCCTCCGACTCCGTGCCGCGCCTCATCTCGACGAGCGCCTGCAGATCGCTGAGCGTGCTGCGTCCCGCGGCGCGTGCGGCGGCCATGGCCATCAGCGCTCGTGGATCGTCGATCTGCGCGCTGATGTCGGCGAGGCTCGAGATCGCGGTCTGCTCGTCGAGCTCGGCCTGCGCCCGTTCCGCGCTCGCACGCGACAGCTGCTCGGCGGCGACACGCTCCTGGGCGCCGCGCACGCGCAGCAGGCCAGCCAGTGGGAAGGTCATGGGGTGAGTCCTCCGAAGTCGGTGGTGAGGGCGGCGAGCCGCTGCCAGGAGTCGTCGGATGCCGCAAGATCGTCCATCCGCTGGGTGAGGAAGCGCGAGATCGCGCCTTCGTGCGCGAGGGCGGCGTCGACCATCGGGTTCGCTCCCTGGCGGTAGGCGCCGATCTCGATGAGGTCGTTCGCGCTGCGACGAGCCGCCAGGACGCTGCGCAGCATCACCGCGTCCTGACGCTGCTCAGGAGTGGTGATCTTCGACACGACGCGAGACACCGAGCCGAGCACGTCGATCGCGGGGAAGTGTCCGCGGATCGCCAGCGCGCGGTCGAGCACCACATGGCCGTCGAGGATTCCTCTCGCGGCGTCCGCGATCGGCTCGTTGTGGTCGTCGCCGTCGACGAGCACCGTGTACAGGCCGGTGATCGATCCGACGGGTCCGGTTCCTGCGCGCTCGAGCAGGCGGGCCAGCACCGAGAACGTCGATGGCGGATACCCGCGGGTGGCGGGCGGTTCGCCGGCGCTGAGCCCGATCTCGCGCTGCGCCATGGCGACGCGCGTGAGGGAGTCCATCATCAGCACCACGTCGAGGCCGTCGTCGCGGAACGCCTCGGCGATCCTGGTCGCGACGAATGCCGAGCGCAGGCGCGCCATCGCGGGCTGATCCGAGGTCGCGACGACCACCACCGACCGCGCCAGACCCTCGGGGCCCAGGTCGTCCTCGAGGAACTCGCGCACCTCGCGACCGCGCTCCCCGACGAGGGCGATGACGTTCACATCGGCAGTGGAGCCACGGGCGATCATCGACATCAGCGACGACTTGCCGACGCCCGAGCCGGCGAAGAGCCCGAGACGTTGCCCCGAACCCACCGGCGTCATCGTGTCGAGCACGCGGACGCCGAGGCCGAGCTGACGATCGATGCGCTGGCGATCCATGACGCTCGGCGCATCGTGGTCGAGCGAGACGGGAGCGACACCCCGGTCGAGCGGCCCCTTGCCGTCGATCGGCCGCCCGAGTCCGTCGAGCACGCGTCCGAGCAGCGCTCGTCCGGTCGGCACCTGCAGCGGCGCTCCCCCGTGCCGCACCCGGGCACGGGCGGTGATCCCGTCGAGCCTGCCCAGCGGCATGCAGCGGGCGGCGGCTCCGTCGACGGCGACGATCTCGGCATCCACCACACGGCCGTCGGTCGCGTCGATGCGGATGCGGTCGCCCACCGCGCCGTCGATGCCCAGCACCTCGACGCCGAGCCCTCGCACGGCTTTCACGGTTCCTGAGCGCTCCGGGCGCGCTGCCAGGAGCGCACGGTTCCACGACCGCGTCGCGGTGATCACACGATCACCTCGGCATCCTGTTCGTCGCCGTCGAGTGCTGCGGCCGCGCGGGCGAGCGCCGACGTGATGCGCGTGTCGACGGCCCCGTTCTCGATCTCGACGATGGCGCCGCCGTTGTCCACGGCCGGAGAGGCGGAGATCCGGATGCCGCGCAACGCGTCGATCGACGACATCTCGTCCTGCAGGACTGCGACGTCCTGCTCGCTGAAGGCGACCCCTGTCCAGCGCTCCGCCGGCATCTCCGTGAGCGCCCGGCGCAGCGCATGCGCCGCCGAACGTGCCGGATCCGACAGCTCTGCTCCGAGGATCGTGGTGGCGAGGGCGACGGCGAGCTCTTCGATGCGATCGGCGGCGAGCATGCTCAGCTCGTCGATGCGGCGGTCGAGGGCCGCGTGCGCGCTCTCCAACGCGCGCAGACCCGAGCCGCGCTCATGCAGGTACAGCTCCTGGAGTTCGTGCATCCGCTGCTGCTGCGCGGCGTGCTGCACCTCTCCCTCGTGGAGGGCGAGCCTGCGGCCCTCGGCGAAGCCGTCGGCATAGCCACGGGTGCGGGCCCTGTCGGCCTCGCCGCGGAGGTCCATGGGCGTCTCGCCGACGCGCGGCACGACCAGTGGCGTGAAGGCGGAATCGAGCACGGCGGACACCTCGGAATCGAAGGGCAAGGCCTGTCCGTGGCCCGTAGGTCGAGCGATCCGTGCTCCAGACCCACTATCGCGACACCCGGCTGCGTCCGTAACCGGATCGGCCGACTCACCTGCCGTCAGAGGGATCACTCGATGAGCTCATCCTCGTCTTCGCGCGAGATCGTGATCTCCTCCGCGGCTTCCAGGTCGCGGATGATGCGCACGATCTCGGCTCTGGCCTCATCGACCTGACGCATGCGCACGGGACCGAGGACTCGGGTCTCCTCAGCGAGGTTCTCCTGGTTGCGCTCCGTCATGTTGCTCTTCACCTTGTCGGTGATCTGGTCGTCCGCGCCCTTCAGCGCGAGGGCGAGCATGCGCAGGTCGATACCGCGCATCACCCGCTGGACGTCGCGATCCTCGAGGCGCGCGATGTCGGCGAACGTGACCATGCGGCTGCGGATGTCCTCGGCCAGGGCGAGATCACGGCCTTCGAGGCTTGCGAGGAGCGACTTCTCGAGCGCGGTGTCCGAGCGGTTGATGATCTCGACGAGAGGCTGCACGCCTCCGATGGACTCATGGTTGTCGCGCATCGCGAAGACGCCGGTGCGTGAGCGCAGCGAGTCGGCCACGATCGAGATCGCCTCCTGCGTGGCGGTGCCCATCGTCGCGATCGCCTGAGCGACGTCCGTGCGCAGGGGATCCTGCAGGGCGGCGAGAACCGCCGCCGCACGATCGGCTCTGAGATTGGCCAGCACGACGGCGACGGTGGTCGGAAGCTCACCCTCGATGATCGTGGCGAGCTGGGCCGGGTCCGCCGCGTTGAGGAAGTCGAACGAGACCGACCCCTGCGACATGACTCGACCGACCATCCCGACCGCCTTCTCGCGGCCGAATGCCGTCTCGAGCAGTCCGGTGGCGAGCTCCTGTCCGCCGCGCGACGGCACCGAGCCGCCGGTGGCGATGCGCCGGAACTCGCCGAGAGCACGGGCCGTCGAGGCCACGTCCACTCCCCCGAGCTGTGTCAGCTCGGCGGCGAGCATCTCGGACCGCTCCTCGCCGAGGTGGCGGAGCACTTCGGCGCTGGCGGCGCGATCCATGTTCATCAGCACGATCGCGGCCTTGCGCAGTCCGCTCATCTCCGGCGCAGCCACGGGCGCCGGCGCCTCGACGGCCGACACCTCGACCGTGTCGGCCTGCGCGTCCAGCAGCTCGGTCAGCGCGCTCATACGGTCGCCTCATCCATCAGGTCGGCCAGTGCGCTGGCGATCGTGTCGGGTTCGCGCTTGGCGAGGTCGTCGATCTCCCGGCGACGGCGCTCGACCAGCACCTTGTCGGGCTCGGGCTCGTCGTCGAGATCGGCCGACGCGGACGGCAGCAGCTTGGTCGGCGCCGGGGCGATGATCGCCTCGGCCTCCTTCAGCCCTCTGAGCGAGCGGAGCTTCTGCTCCTCGCTCTCGGTCACCGTCGCGAAGTACTCGATCGGTCCGTCTTCGGTGTACATCACCCGACGCTTCATCTTGCGGCGCACGACGAGGAAGACGATCAGGATGATCGCCGCGAGCAGGATCGCGCCGCCGATGATCGCAGAGCGCAGCAGCTCCTGCTGGAACTGCGCGTCGCGCTCGGCCTCCGCCGCCTGCAGCGCTGTCTGCGCCGCCGTCGCACCCGCCTGGTTGAACTCGACGAACTCGACCGCGATCTCGTCGCCGCGCTCGACATCGATCCCTGCCGCAGATGCCACGAGCGATTCGATCTGGTTCGCCGTCACTCCGGTGACCGTCCCTCGGTTGAGCGCGATGCTGACGGTCTGCCGCGTCACCTCTCCGGCGGGGGTGATGGTCTTCTCCGTCGACTTGTTGACGGCGTTGTTGCGAGAGGTCTCCTCGAACTCATAGGCGCCGGTCCCCTCGGCGTTGTTGGGAACCGCGATGTTGTCGGGGCCGAGCACGCCGGCACCTCCACCCTCGCCGCCGTTGTACGTCTCGGTCTTGGTCTGCTCCGATGCGCTCAGCTCGCCCTCGGGGGCCGAGTACGTCTCGTCCATGCGCTCGGATGTGGAGTTCGCGACATCGGCCGATACCGTCACCGTCGCGTTGCCGGGCCCGACGATCGTCTCGAGCATCTTGCTGACGGATGCCGCGACCTTGGCCTCATGCTCCGTCGCCTGCTTCGAGGAGTTCCCGGTGAGCCCGGTGCCGACCGCCGAGAGCACGCGGCCGTCCTGATCGGTCACCGCGACGTCCTCCGGCGTCATCCCCGGCACGGCGGCGCTCGTGAGGTGCACGATCGCCTCGATCTTCTCGTCGCTGAGCCCTGAGCCGTTGCGGGTCTTCACGAACACGGATGCGGTCGGGCTCTGCTGCTCCGAGACGAAGACGCTCTCCTCCGGGATCGCCAGCTGCACCGACGCCGTCGAGATGCCCTCCATCGCGCCGATCGTGCTGGCCAGCTCGCCCTCGATGGCACGCTTGTAGGTCACCGACTGCTGGAATTCACTCGCCGTCACACCCATCTCGTCGAGCAGGGTGTAGCCCTCGCTGGTGTCGCCGGGCAGCCCGGCGGATGCCGCCGCGAGACGCTGCGGATAGACCTGGTCGTCGGGAACGAGGATCGTCGCGCCTCCCTCGGCGAGCTCGTAGCTCACGCCTGCCGACTTCAGCTGCTCGACGACGGCCGACGCGTCGCCGGCGCTCAGGCCGGTGAAGAGCGGGCTCATCTGCGGCTTGGTGAGCCACGCGCCGAGGGCGATGGCGCCCATCACGAGCAGCGCGACACCGATGATGGCGATCGTGCGCTGTGCGAGGGAGAATCCTGAGACGACCTGCTTGGCGCGGTCGTAGTAGGTCGTGAGCATCTTGGGCATCGTCAGGCCTGCATCCTCATGATCTCGTTGAACGCCGAGACGCTGCGGTCACGCACGGCCACCACCAGGTCGAGCGTCACCGAGGCGCGCGTCGACGCGATCATCGCCTGATGGATGTCCTGCAGGTCTCCCGTGACCGCCTGCACCGCGAGCTCGTTCGACGTCGACTGCAGCTGCTGCAGGTTCTCCATCGCCCCCGAGAGCGTCGTGGCGAAGGCGTTGCCGGAGGCAGGAGCGCTGGTCGCGTCCGGGCCCGTCTCGAAGCTGAGCGCCGAGAGCGGCGCGACACCGGAGGCGCCGATGGCCTCGATGCCCGACATCAGTTGCGGCCGATCTGCAGCGCTGCCTCGTAGGTCGTCTTCGCCCGGTCGACGACAGCGGCGTTCGCCTCGTATCCGCGCTGGGCGAGGATCAGCATGCTCATCTGGTCGCCGAGCTCGACGTTCGGGTACTGCACGTAGCCGTCCTCGTTCGCATAGGGGTGCTCGGGGTCGTACACGAGCTTCGCGTCGGCTTCGGATTCGACCACGCCGGCGACGTACACGCCGGGGCTGTCGGTGCCGGCCTGCACGGTCACGAACTTCTCCCGGAACGCCTCTTGGCCTGCGGGTGTCGCGGTGTTCACGTTGGCGATGTTGTCGCTGAGCGCGTCGAGCCACTTGCGGTGCGCGGTCAGGCCGGTGCCGGCGATGCCGATCGCGTCGAAGGTCATGCGGAGGCCTGCCCGATCGCCTTGGTGATCGAGGCCGCCTGACCGCCGATCGCCTGACTCGCGAACTGGAAACGCAGCACGGTGTCGATGTTCGAGAGCGTCTCGGTGTCGAGGTTGACGTTGTTGCCGTTCAGCCTCGTCGGCTCGAGCGAGCGCTCGACCGTCGCGGCGACGCTTCCCGAGCCGCCCTGGACAGCAGAACGGAGTTCATCCTCGAACCGCACGCGCTGGGCCTGGTAGCCCGGCGTGTTGACGTTGGCGATGTTCTCGGCGATCGAGCGTTGGCGCAGGGCCAGCCCGTCGAGCGCGCTGATGAGCGCAGAGGACGTGACGGATTCGAGCACGGGGGCACTCCGGGATGTTGGTGGAGAGGCCGATCCCTGGCCAATCGTCGAGCGATCCGTGCTCTGTGCCGACTATCGCGGCACCCGGGCAGTCATGTAACCGCTGTGCTCAACCCTCGACGTCGAGGTATGCCGGCACATTCTGGGTGGAGGTCGGCACGCGTCGCAGTGCGGCGATCTCGCGAGCCACATTGGCGCGCGACGTGACGAGTCCGCCGATCATGAGCTGCTGCCGCGCGAGCACGGCTTCGGCACGCTCGCGCAGCTCCTCGGGGACGGGGCCGTCCGGCGCCTCGAAGGACTGCTCGTCGAGGTGCTCGTCGGCGGCGTCGAGGGCGCGCTCGAACTGGTCGAGCACCGTCAGCCAGGCCGAGAGAGTGTCGGGCACGGTCGCTCAGGCCAGGGCCGTGATGGGGGTCTGCGCGGTCGACGCGACCGCCGCAGCCGCCGCATGCCACGCTTCGCGGAGCGGCACGACGAGAGCTCGGCATTCCGCGGTGGCCGCGCGGTCTCGAGCGATGTTGGCGGTGATCAGGCGTCCCGTGAGGTAGGTGTACACGCCGTGCAGCTCTGCGGAGCCGTCCCACTCATCGGTGAGCGAGCCGTTGAGCTCGGCGACGATCTGCTGCGCGTGCACGAGGTGGTTCCCCGCGGCCGCCCATTCCCCCGCTTCCTGGCAGGCGTCCGCGCGCTCGATGTCGACCAGGAGGCGGTCGTAGAGCAACACGAGAAGGCGCTCAGGCGTGGCGGAGGCCACCTGCTGCTCCAGATACTGCTGCTTGGCCCGGTCGAGTGAGGTGAGTGCCATGAGTACGTGCTCCGATGCGATGCGATGTCACGAGGACGAGGTCAGGAATCCGACGGGGTGAGTCCGGCGAGCTGGCTGGTCAGCCACGACGATTGCGACTGCAGCTTCGAGAGCTGCACCTCGAGCTGCGCGTACGTGCGTTCGAGGGTGGCGCGGCGCTGTTCGAGCCGGATGTCCCAGCGCTCGACCTGGGTCTTGAGCGTCTTGACCTCGTCCTCCTGTCCGGTGATGCGCTTGGTCAGGAGGCCGTCGTACTTGTCGGAGTACTGGGTCGTCACGTCCTGCACCCGCGCCGAGACGGCGGAGAACAGCTCCTGCGTGCCCTCCGGGTCTTCTGCGAGAGCTGCGGCGAACTTCTCGGCGTCGAACGAGAGCACGCCCTTGTCGCTGACGGTGATGCCGATCGTCGAGGGCGAGATGCCGTCGATCGGATGCTGCACGGCGGTCGCCAGCGCGCCGCGGAGGTTTCGCACCGTGCTGTCGCCGGTGAAGACGCCGAGGGTCGTGGTCTCGCCGACCTCGCCGATGGTCGCCTTCGAGCCGTTGTCGATGCGCACCAGCAGCGCGGCGATCTCCTTGACGAACGCCTCCGCCGTCGAGCTCTGCTTCTTCGCATCGCGTGCGACGGTCACGGTGACGGGGTCGGCACTGGCCTTCGTGACGGTGACCTCGATGCCCTCTCCGACGGTGATGGTGTTGCTCGCGCTGTTCAGGGTCTGCTCGGCGTCGGTGCCGGCGAAGAGGCGGATGCGGGCATCCGCGCCCTGGGTGAGCAGTGCGGCGCCGGGGGCGGCACCGAGATCGACCGCGGTTCCGGCGGTGACCTCCGCCGCGGTTCCGCGGTTCAGGGTGAAGGCACCAGCCGCGCCCGTCTCGGCGGAGGTGAGCTGGATGCGCGAGAGCGGCTTGCCGTCGGCATCCGTTCCCGCGGGCACGACGGTCGCGCTCACACCGGCCTTCGACGCGTTGATCGCCTTCGCGAGGTCCTGCGGACCGGTGCCCAGCGGAGTGACCTCGACGGCTTCGCCGTCGGATCCCACGAGGGTGAAGGTGCCGCCCCACGCTGTTCCTCCTGCGGCAGCGGTGACGACGGAGTGCGCTGTGGCGACGGCATCCACCACGATGGCGGTCGAGAATGCGGTCGCCTTGCTGCCGGCGGTGATCGTGACCGTCTCGGACGACGAGGACGCGGTGAAGGATGCCAGAGAGCTGGGACCCGCGGCGGTCTTGGCCTTGTCGACGAGCTCCTGCAGCGTCTTGTTCAGCGACTGCAGGTTGGTGATGACCGAGTTGCGGTCGGTGATCTTGTTCGTGATGAGCGTCTTCGGGATCGCCGAGACGTCCATGAGCGCCTTGATGAGCTCTTCGGTCTTGAGCCCTGATACCAGTCCGTCGAGTTTCATCCCGGTCGTCTTCCGTGCGTTGCGGTCAAGGGTGTCCTACAGGAAGGCGCCCGGGCGGAGGTGACTCCGCCCGGGCGCCCTGTGCGCCTCAGGCGCAGCGACTCAACGGAGAAGCTGCAGGACGCCCTGGCCCGACTGGTTCGCCTGAGCGAGCATGGCGGTGCCGGCCTGCTGCAGGATGTTCGAGGCGGTGTACTTGACCATCTCGGCGGCCATGTCGGTGTCCGCGATGCGGCTCTTCGCTGCGGCGAGGTTCTCGGCCGAGACCTGCAGCGAGTTGATCGTCGACTCGAAGCGGTTCTGCACCGCACCGAGACCCGCACGAGCGGTCGAGACGGCGGTGATCTCGTCATCGATCGCGCCGATCGAGGTGAGTGCGTTGGCCGCGGTGTCGACCGTCAGAGCGCCGATCGTGGCGCCCAGGCCCGAGAAGTCGGTCAGCGTGACGCCGATCTGGTCCTCGGCGGCCTCGGAGCCTGCGCCGACCTGGAACGTCAGGGTGTTCGCGCTGTCGAGCAGCTTGATCCCGTTGAAGTTCGTGCTGGCGGCGACGCGGGTGAGCTCCTCGCCCAGCGAGTCGATCTCGGTCTTGATGGCGTCGCGCGACTCGGTGTTGTTCGAGTCGTTGCCGGCCTGGACCGCGAGGTCGCGGACACGCTGCAGGATCGAGTGGACCTCGGTGAGCGCGCCTTCTGCGGTCTGGATGACCGAGATGCCGTCCTGAGCGTTGCGGGCTGCGACGTTCAGACCGTTGACCTGCGAACGCAGGCCCTCGGAGATGGCGAGGCCGGCGGCGTCATCGGCTGCACGGTTGATGCGCAGACCGCTCGAGAGCTTCTCGAGCGACTTCGAGACGTCGTTCTGGTTGACAGAGAGGTTGCGGTACGCGTTGAGTGCACCGACGTTGGTTGCGATCTGAAGACCCATGAGAATTCCTCCGTGGTTATGGGGCTGGACGCGGGCCCGTCCGTGGGCCTGCACAACCGATATTCGCGACATCGGCCGCCGGCGTAACCACGGATCCGGAAGATTCCACGGGTCGCGTCACACGGCGGCGAGGAGCTCGCTCGACCGGTCGCGGATCTCGGCGCGGACGGGCCCGAAGAGCGCCTCGAAGAACTCGGCCCTGGCCTTGGTCGATCGGTCACCCGTCGTGCCGTTCTCCCAGGCCTCCATGGCCTCGCGCATCAGTTCGAGACCACGCGAGCGCAGCTTCGACACATAGGCATGACTGACGGCGAGCTCTTCGGCGATGTCCTTCACCATGCGGTCTTCGAGATAGATGCCGCGCACGACCTGCTGCATCGCCGTGGGCAGAGCGTCGACCACTCGGTTCATCATCGCTCGCGTCTCGGACTGCTCGACGGCGTGCTCGGGGAGGATGACGCTGTCAATGAGATCGACCGCCTGTCGGCCGGTCTCGGCGTCGAAGTGCTCCTCGAAGCTGATCGCGGTGCGCACCATCTCGTCGAGCTTCATCATCTCCGAGACGACCTCGGCGGTGAGCCCCGACTCCCGCGCGAGCTCCGCCGTGCTCGCGGCTCGGCCGGAGCGGGCGAGCACCGTCTCGGCGGCGACTCTCACGCGCTCGATCTTGTCGCGTCCTCGCTCGCCGGCGGGGTCGGCGCGGCGCATCTCCGACAGCATCGCCCAGTTGATCTGGCTGCTCGCGAACGCACCGAAAGGAATGCCCCGCGCGGCGTCATACGACATGGCCGCGCGGGCGAGGCCCAGGCGGGCGGCGGAGAGAAGGTCGTCCAGATCGACGTGCGTCGCCGACCGCGCCTTCTCCACAGCCAGGAAGGTGGCGAGCGGCATGTTGTCGCGTGCGAGTTTCTCGGGCGAAGCGGGGGCTTCCGGGGGCTGAGTGGAATCAGCGGAAACAGCAGAACTACTCAGCAATGTGACTCCGTGGCTAGAACAACTGTTTTACGAGTGAAGCTAGCACGAACAACACGTTTATGAGCAGAAAACGCGGAACTCGATCCTCGAGTCGTTCAGTTCTCCGGACCCGGTTCGCGGATTATCCTCGTCGCCCGGCGGTCTGTGAAGCCCTTATCCCGTCGCAGCGAGAACCGGTCTCATGGGCACCCATCACGATCCGACCAGAAAGGCAGCCATGTTCTTCCATCGTCAGGAACTTCAGTTCACCGCCATCCCCGAAGCCCCGGATGCCGTCTACGCCCGAAAGCTCCAGGAGGTCCTGGGCGGCCAGTACGGCGAGATCACGGTCGCCATGCAGTACCAGTTCCAGGCGTGGAACATGCACATCCCCGGCAAGTACCGCGACTCGCGGTCTTCTCGATCTCGGCCATGAGGTCGTCGTCCCCGCCGTCCCCAACCGCAGTCTGCTCGGCGACTCGGCGTACATCCGCTCTGTCGTCGAGAAGATCGAGGGGTCCGTCCTCCTGGTCGGCCACTCGTACGGTGGCGCAGTGATCACGGTCGCCGGTGCTGCGGACAACGTCGTGGGGCTGGTCTACCTCTCGGGCTACGCACTCGAAGAAGGCGAGAGCCTCGGCCAGCTGCAGGGCGGGTTCCCCGACTCCGAGCTGGCCGCCAACGTCGTCTACACTCCGTTCCCGAACCCCGGCGCTGAGGACGGCACGGACGTCTCGGTCAAGGTCGAGGCTTTCCCGCAGGTCTTCGCTGCCGGCATCGACCCCGCCATCTCCGAGGTCCTCGCCGTGGCACAGCGCCCCCTCGCAGCCCTTGCGTTCAGCGAGGCCGCACCGGTCGCTGCATGGAAGACCAAGCCTGCCTTCGGCATCGTGTCCGCTGCCGACCACACCATCAACCCGGACGTCGAGCGCTTCGGCTACACCCGCGGCAACTTCCGTCGCGTCATCGAACTCGACGCACCGCACCTCGTGATGCGCGCCCTCCCCCAGGACATCATCCAGTTCATCGTCGAGGCGGCTGCCGAGGTCGTCTGACCTCTCGAGGGCGGAGACGCCGTCCGGCGCTCTCCGCCCTCGAATGGTGCGACACCGCGCCCCACGGTCCTAGAATCGGGGCGACCCGCGCGTGCCGCGTTCGACACCTGCAGGAGGCGTCCGCCCGTTCAATCGGGTGGAATGAGTGGGACCAACGAAAGAAGGCGATCATGGCTGTGATCTCCCGCGGCTTCGGCGCCCGGCGACGCGAGTCGGATGACCGGCTCCCCCCGGGTCAGTACCTCACCGAGGACTTCCCGGTGCTCTCGGCCGGACCGACACCCCGAGTCGCGACCGACACCTGGGAGTTCGCGGTCGTCGGGCTCGACGGCATTCGCCGCACCTGGTCGTGGGATGAGCTGCAGGCACTGCCGATCGATACGATCACCACCGACATCCACTGCGTGACGCGGTGGTCGAAGCTGGGCACGCAGTGGCGCGGAGTCTCGCTCGATCATCTGCTGCAGGATGCCGGAGACGGCGACTTCACGCGGGTCTTCTCCTACGGCGGGTACACGACGAATGTTCCCCGCGCCGACCTGACCGGCGGCAAGGCGTGGATCGCATTCGAGTTCGAGGGCGAGCCGCTCGCGGCAGAGCACGGCGGCCCCGCCCGACTTCTCGTCCCCCACCTCTACTTCTGGAAATCCGCGAAGTGGGTCCACGGCCTGGATCTTCTCGAGAACGACGAACCGGGGTTCTGGGAGCAGAACGGATACAACATGTACGGCGATCCGTGGAAAGAGGAGCGTTACTGGTGACCTCGTCGTCGCTGTGGCTTGTCGCCAGTGTCATCGAGGTCCGACGAGCCACACCCCATGGCCGCGTGCTCTCCCTCCGGGTCGACGGGTGGCCGGGGAATCTCGCCGGACAGCACGTCGATGTGCGTTTGACCGCTGAGGACGGCTATCAGGCCGTGCGGTCGTACTCGCTCGCATCGTCCGGAGAGGGTGACGTGCTCGAGCTGGCCGTCGACGAGGTGCCGGAGGGCGAGGTCTCTCCGTATCTCGTCGAGGATGTCCGGCCCGGCGACGAGCTGGAGGTCCGCGGTCCGATCGGCGCCTACTTCGTGTGGACCCCTGCCCAGCCCGAGCCCGTTCAGCTCATCGCGGGCGGGTCAGGGATAGTGCCGCTCCTCGCGATGGCCCGGGAGCATGCGCGCTCGGCCAGCTCCGCACCGATGCGGCTCCTGTACGCGGTGCGTTCCGCGGACGACGCTTTCTACGCGGCCGAACTGGGCGATCTCGCCGACGACGCCTTCAGCGTCGACTGGGCGTACAGCCGCTCGGCACCGGTCGGCTTCGCTCGCCCCGCGGGCAGGGTGGATGCCGCGACGCTCGAGGCCTCGACCATCCCCGCCGCCCAGCGCCCCTCGGTATACGTCTGCGGGCCGACCGGCTTCGTCGAGGCGGTCGCCGATCTGCTCGTCGCGGCGGGGCATCCGCCCGACCGCATCCGTACCGAGCGTTTCGGAGGTGCCTGATGAACGCTGCCCACCCCGGCCATCGCACGAGAGTCGACGGCAACGCCGCTGGCGGGATCCTGATCGAAGTGTTCGGCAGGGACATGACCGGTGCTCGGGCCACCTGCACGCGCTGCGATCGCAAGGCCGTGCTCGGCGACGCCGTCGCAGAACTGGATCCGGCCGGCGTGATCCTCTTGTGTCGCGGATGCGGACACACCCTGTTGACCTGTATTCAGATCGACGGGCGGTACTCGCTCGATGTCGGGGCTCTGTCCCGCCTGGAGTGGGCCTCCGACGGCGACTAGCTCGCTCGTCGGCGACCGGCGCTCAGACGGGGCCCGAGTCGAATTCGGCGTCGAACACCTCACGGACGTCGTCAGGCTCGAATGCCGTGGTCGCCGTCGGCACAAGCGCCAGAGCACGGGCCCGGATCCCCTCAGCTGCGGCCATCATCGTCCTCGATCTGCGGCGACAACTCCGCGTGCGCCACCGCGATCGGCAGCATGGCACCGAGCGTCACCCGCACACTCGACCGACCGCCCGCGGGGCCGACGACGGGGATCTCCACGACATCCGAGCGCCGCTCCTCCGCCAAGGCCTTCCAGTACTCCAGCACCGCGTCTGCGGTCGCGTCACCCGTCAGGTAGGTGCCGACCTGGGTGATGAGGGACTTCATGATCACTCCCGGAACTCTCGACGGTTGCATTTCCGCTACCGGGGCCGGGGCAGCGATTTCACGCTAGGCCCGATCGTGTGCGAGGTCGACCCCCCTTGCGCTTTCAGGATTCAGGTGATTCAAGCCTGATGTCCCGCCGCACGATGCGTTCAGCCACCTCGCTCAGACGCAGGCCGCGATCACGGGCGAAGGCGCGCATGAGCGTGAAGGCATCGGGGATCGGCACCCCCGCCGTGAACGAGACAACACCCTTGGCCTGCTCGATCATCACCCGGCTGTTCAGTGCGGTCTGCAGTTGCGACGACAGCGATTCCTGCTCTCGGAGGCTGCGCTCGTGCAGGATCCCGATCGTTGCCACATCGGCGAACGCTCGCGCCGCGGAGAGGTCTTCAGGGGGCGGCGACCCGGTATCGGATCGGAGCAGGTTGAGGGTGCCGATCGTCGTGTTCCGCAGCCGCATCGGTATCGCCTCGATCGACGCGAAGCCGTTCTCCAACGCCGCCTGGCGGAAGACCGGCCACTTCTCTGAACCGGCGGCGATGTCGGGAACCGACACCGCTGTCCCCGTCAGGAAGCACTCGATGCAGGGTCCCGCCTCTGCGGCGAGCTGGATCACCTCGACGAGCTCGGTCGCCTCGCTCGTGGATGCGACGAGTTCGAGTTCACCGGAGGGGTCGGCGAGAAGGATTCCGGCGTCGCTCGCATCCAGCAGCTCCTGGCACGCATCCACGAGTGTCTGCAGCAGATCCACGACGTCGTAGTCGTCGACCATCGTGTCGGCGAGGGTGGCGAAGAGCTCCAGCAACCGAGCTTCGCGCGTGGGCGCGGTCATGACCCCGCCTCGATGCCGCCTGACGTGCGCGAGAAGCGGAGAGTACCGTCGACTACCGCCTGCGCGACCTCCATGACGCGCTGCCCGGTCGAGAACGCCCGCGCCTGAAGCATGAGCAGCGCGTCGTCCGGACCGATGTCGAGTTGCGCGAGAACGATGCCGGTCGCCTGGTGCACGGTTCGTCGAGAGTAGATGCCCGTCTGCGCGTCGTTGTCCGCGAAGTCCGACAGCGCGTCCCTCAGCACATGCCGGCTCACCACATCCGCCATGGCGCGCGCCTGCGTGCACTCGCTCGGAGTGAGCGCCACGGGTGCTGTCGAGTAGAGGTCGACCGCCCCCATCTTGATCTCGCCGACCGACAGCGGGAAGGCGAACATCGACGCGACCTCCGCGCCGTCCTCCACAGCCGAGGCGAAGGCGGGCCACCGAGAGACGCCGCGGTGCCGGAAGTCGGGCTCGAGGACAGCGGCAGAGGTGCGCATGGCCTCCCAGCACGGGCCTTCACCGAGGTCGAACTGGAGCTCATCCAGGCGTGCCGCCACGTCGTCGGACGCGGAGATCGTCTCGCTCCCGAGCACGTCCCCCACCGTCGAGACCGCGGCACCGGTGACCGGGAACCGATCGACGAAGAAGACACTGAGGGCGTCCAGCTGACGACCGGAGCGCTCCAGATCACTCAGCGCATCGTCGAAGGACTCACTCATAGTGGTCTTCACGATACCGCCACCGGACTGGCCGCGCGATGGAGGCACCTACGAAGTCCGAGAGCTGCGCAACAACCGGTCGGTGACAAGCCCCGGGCCGGTTTCACCCCGCGCGTCTAACTTCTCCTCTCATGAAGACGGCACACCGGCAGCGACGGCAGCGCGATCCGTACAACAGGCGTGAGGTCCTGGCCGGATACCTGTTCATCTCGCCGTGGATCCTGGGTGCTGCGCGTTCTGCTCGTTGGCGACGACATGGCCGGCGAGCGACTGGGCGAGCCACGAGAGCAGGAAGATCGTTCCCATCGCGAGCAGAAGCGAGTTGGAGTAGATCCACCCGCGCAGTCCGTGCACCTTCGCCCAGCGCGGGGAGTCGACATGCGCGTGCTCTCCGACGAGTTGATCGGCGTCCGACCCCACTCCCTCGTCGCCCGGCTTCTTGGATTCAGGTGATCCTCGCTGAATGACCAGATGGTCGCGAGGATGAAGAGGAAGAACTGCAGGAACTCCGACTGCCAGTTCTCCGCCACATCGACGAGGAAGTCGGAGGAGGTGATGAACTCCAGATACGGAGTGGGCGGCTGACCGTGCCGAGCCAGCTCCTGGTTGTTGTAGGCGTGTCCCGCGATCGACTGCCCGATCAGGCTGAGCGCGAAGATCGCGAGGAAGACGAGGCTGAGTCCCCCGTCTCCGACGAAGCGACGCATCTCGTTCACCTCCCCATCACAGGCAGGGCGATCATGGTCGCCAGCCCGACCACGATGAGGAGCGTCCATGACAAGAACGCGATTCGCATCGATGCGCGACCGATGGTTCGATCCGACAGGACTGTCTCCTCTCTCTGCCACCTCAGGCGCTGAACGCCTCGAGCGCCGGTCGGGGCGCTCGTCCTCGAGGCTGCCGGGGCTGCGGCCCCCGCGACTGCAGTGGTGGAATCCCTCTGGTGACGGGATGTCCGGCGTCGAGCGTCACCTGCTCGTCGTAGTGGGTGATGGTGACCGGGTCGCCTGAGGCGAGCCGATAGGTGGCCTCCGCCTGGCGGACATCGACACGCAGGATGCAGCCGTGGATGCGCACCCCGAACTCGAGCCCGTCGATCTCGGACGGAAGACGCGGGCAGAACCGCAGGCCGCTGTCGCTGTCGCGCATCCCGCCGAAGCCCGCGGTGATGGCCGTCCAGACCCCCGCGAGAGCGGCGACATGAAGCCCCTGACCGGTGTTGCCATGAAGGTCGTCGAGATCGAGAGTCGCGACCTCGGCGAGGTAGTCGAGCGCGAGATCCAGGTGACCGACCTCTGCGGCGACCACGGCCTGCGCCGCCGCCGACAGCGATGAGTCCCGCACGGTGATCGCCTCGTAATACTCGAACGCACGCTCCTTCTGCTCCGCGGTGAACGACTCATGCGAGAAGAACAGGGCGAGCACCAGGTCGGCCTGCTTCACGACCTGCTTGCGGTAGAGGTCGAAGTACGGGAAGTGGTCGTGCAGCAGGTATTCGTCCGGCGCCGTCGACTCGAAGTTCCACCGTTCGAGGTCGGTGTAGCCGGCGGACTGCGGGTGCACGCCCCGTTCGTCATCGAAGGGCACCGTCATCGCCGCGGCAGCGAGTTCCCACCTCGCGATCTCGTCGTCTACGACCTCGAGCTCCGACGCGACCTCCGGATGCCGTCGGGCAGCGGCCGCCGCCCCTCGAAGGTTCTTCTGAGCCGCCAGGTTCGTGAAGACGTTGTCGTTCGCGATGGCCGAGTACTCGTCCGGCCCCGTGACGCCGTCGATGTGGAAGCCGCCGTGCGGGTCCCACCGACCGAGCGAGGCCCAGAGGCGAGCGGTCTCGACCAGGATCTCGAGGCCGGCCTCCCGTTCGAAGTCGGCATCGCCCGTCGCCCGCACGTAGTGCAGAACCGCTCCGGCCACATCGGCGTTGATGTGGAACGCGGCCGTGCTGGCAGGCCAGTACCCCGACGACTCTCTGCCGTCGATGGTTCGCCACGGCAACGCGGCACCCTGCAGATGCAGTTGCGCCGCCCTGTCACGAGCGCGGTCGAGCACGGAATGTCGCCATCGCAGCGCCTGCTCGGCGGCGTGCGGGAGGGTCGAGGTGAGGACGGGGAGCACGAACGCCTCGAAGTCCCAGAAGGTGTGCCCCTCGTATCCGGAGCCGGTCAGCCCCTTGCCCGGAACGGATCGCAATTCCATGCGGGTGGAGGCCTGGAACACCTGGAAGAGCGCGAAGCGCACGGCCTGCTGCAGCCGTGCCGGTCCGTCGACCCGCACGTCGGCGCACTCCCAGAAGTCGTCCAGCCGTGCTCGTTGATCGGCGACCAGTGCGTCCCATCCGGCCCGCAGCGCGTCGCCGACCGCCGTCTCGGCCCGGTCCCGCAGGGCGGCGGTCGAGAGGTCGGACGAGAACTCATGACCGACGAGCTTGACGATCTCGAGCGTCTCTCCGGCAGCCAGGGATGCGCGCACCGTGGTACGCGCACGGTCGCCCGTCGCATCGACATCCGTCTCGACGCTCGGCTCGTTCCGGGGAGAACCGCTCACGCGATGGTCCATCGCGACAGCGGTCGTGAGCCCGCTCTTCCTCGTGCGGTGCACGAGGGTGGCGGCACCCGCGCCGGCGGCCGAGGCCACCCCCTCGAGCGGCTCGCTCAGCAGCTCCTGCACCCGGGGGTCGTCGTGCGTGATCGGCAGCGGCTCGTTCGCCAGCAGTTCGGAGATGACGGTGACGTCCGCCGGACCGCCGAGCGCCTGCACACGGTAGTGCACCGCTGCGACGGAGCGGTGCGCGAAGGAGACGATCCTCGTCGACCGGATCCGCACCCGCTGGCCGGTCGGACTGGTCCACTCGACCTCGCGTTCGAGAGTTCCCGCGCGGAAGTCGAGTCGACGGGTGTGCGACGTGAGCGATCCACGACGGACATCGAACGGCTCGTCCCCGACGATCAGCCGGATGAGCTGGCCGTTGGCCGCGTTGATCACGCTCTGCCCGCACTCGGGGTAGCCGTATCCCTCTTCGGCATACGGCATCGGGTGCTCTTCGAAGAGGCCGTTCAGATAGCTTCCCGCGACGCCGCGCGGGTCGCCTTCGTCGAGGTTCCCCCGCCAGCCCACATGACCGTTCGAGAGGCCGAAGACGGACTCCTCATGGGCGAGGTTCTCGACGTCGATGCCGTCGGCACCGATGCTCCACTCGTCGATATCGAATCTCGGCCGCGTCCTGCTCATGGGCTCCTCTTCCGTCGACAGTGCTTCTGGAAGAGAAAGTAGTCAGGATCGAGGAACGTGGGGAGCGGGTTGATTCCCGCTCCCCGTGCAGGTAAGACGGTCAGAGCTCGACGGGCGGCGCCGGCTCCGAATCCGCTGCCTCGGGGTGACGAGCGAGGTTCACGACGGCGGCGATGAGGCCGCCCCAGATCGTGACCATCGCGATGATCATCATGACGACCGCTGTCGTGGTCATGCGCCCGCTCCCTTCTCCGTCGCGTGCGGTTCCGAGGTCGCGATCAGCGGGATCGACGAGGTCTCGGCATCCGGTTCGTAGTCTTCCTCGGTGAGGAACTCGTCGTACTCGGGATCATCCTTGGCGTGGGAGCGGCCGCTCCATGGCAGCGCCGAGAGCAGCAGTGCGATCACGACGAGCGCGATGACCATGCCCCATCCGAAGACGGCGAGGAACCATCCCGGATAGCCGCCGTACGGCTCGGAGATCTTCGAGATCAGCTCGGTGACGAGCAGGTACCCGAGCACGAGGGGCGCGAGCGCGCCGACGAGCAGCATCCACACTCGCCCGACCCGGAAGCTCGACCGACGATCGAGGTGGTCGACGAGTGCCGGCAGCTTGTGCAGCAGCCATGCGACCACGATCACCGCGACCAGTGCGACGGCCATGATGCCGAAGGCATTGACGAAGGCGTCAGCGGTATCGAGCACGGACAGCGCGGTGGTCGTCGAGAACAGTGCCAACGAGACGATCGCGAGCGGGATGGACACCGTGAGCGTCGTGCGGATGCGCGCCCAGCCCAGCTTGTCCTGCAGCGCCGCGACGATCACCTCGAGGATCGAGATGAGCGAGGTCACCCCCGCGAAGACCAGCGCTCCGAAGAAGAGGACGCCGATGATCGAGCCGCCTGCCGCCTGAGAGACGATCGTGGGGAAGGCGATGAAGGCCAGGCCGATTCCCGACGACGCGACACCGGCCACCTCGGTCCCCTGTGCCTGCGCCATGAAGCCGAGGGCCGCGAACACGCCGATTCCCGCGAGGATCTCGAAGCCGGAGTTCGCGAACGCCACGACCAGACCGGAACCGGTGAGGTCGGTCTTGCGCTTCAGGTACGACGAGTAGGTCACCATGATGCCGAAGGCCACCGACAGCGAGAAGAAGATGTGGCCGTAGGCCGATGCCCAGACGGCCGGGTCGCCGAGCGCTTCCCAGTTGGGGGTGAAGAAGGCGTTCAGCCCGTCCATGGCTCCCGGCAGGAACAGCGACTGCACCACGAGGATCGCGAACATCACCGTGAGCAGAGGCATCAGGATCATGTTCGCCCGGCCGATCCCGCGCTTCACACCCAGCGCCATGATGACGATGACGATCAGCCAGACCGCCACGAGCGGGAGGCCGACCTGCGGCACGAAGTCCGTCGAGATGCCCACCTCGGCGACATCGGCCGAGCGGAGGAAGTCGATGAAGAAGAAGTCGTTCTCGTTGCCCGGCCCCCAGGTCAGCTGCGCCGAGAACCAGGTGTACATCGCAGCCCACGCGATGATCACCGCGTAGTAGACCGCGATCACCACGCAGATGAGCACCTGCCACCAGCCGAGCGGCTCGGCCCTGCGGTGCATCCGTCGGAAGGCCAACGGCGCGGAGCCGCGGAACCGGTGGCCGATCGAGTAGTCGAAGAAGAGGAGCGGGATTCCGGCAGTGAGAAGCGCACACAGATACGGGATGAGGAACGCCCCGCCTCCGCCTTCGTACGCCACGTAGGGGAATCTCCAGATGTTCCCCAGCCCGACGGCAGAGCCGATCGCAGAGAGGATGAAGACGTTGCGCGAGCCGAAGGCCTCGCGTTTCGGGGTCTGCGTCGTTGCGGTGGCCATGCGCATGAGGTTACCGGAGTCAGCGTGACGAGACGTGGCGATTCTCGTGCCGATCTCTCCGCTCTCGGATCGTCATCAGGATGCGGCGCCGCCCGTAAGCACGCCCCGTTTTCACACCGAGGATCGCGGCAGCTGGCGGCTACAGGTCGGCGGGCACTCCGAGCTTCTCCCCCGATGACAGCTCATCCGGCTCTGCGACCAGGTACAGCCCGGTCGGGGCATTCGCGGTGAATGCGAGCGCATCGACCCACCGCCGGTTGATCGATGGCTGCCTGCTGCCGAGGAACCGATAGACCAGCGCACTCCCCGGGTGCAGCCAGACGGTGGTGCGGCCTCCCCCGATGCTCTGATCCTCGCGCGAGCTGAAGTTGAAGGGCTCGGCTCGTCGGAGCTTCGCGGTGATAACGAGCTGCAGGTGACTGAGCGCGCGATCCTCGATCTCGATCCTGATCAAGCCCTCATAGATGAATCTGCCCATCATGCACCTCCCTGCGGCGCGTGCATGGTGAGTCGCGACGGCGACGATGTATCGGATTCGTGCGGCCACGTGAGCGTCAGTGGCGCGCCGGTGAGGTCGGACATGGTGCCAGGTTAGGAACACAGCGGGCGCTATCGCAGGGTATTGACAAGTTCGCCCTCACCCTGCGCGGTGCCCGCGGGTCAGTCAGGCGCCATCGAGCGTCTTCAGCACCTCGGCGACTCCGTGATAGTCGCGGGCGGACAGCTCGTGGATGGCGTCGATGGTCGCGACCTCGAGATGATCGACGACGGCGATCCGCAGCAGATCGTCCTTGGTCGCGGGGTAGTCGATGCTCCGGAGGGTCCGTGCGAGTCTCATGTCGGAGGAGGGGTGGGCGGCAAGCGCATGGGGCGATGGGTTCATGCGGTTCATTCTTCGGACCGCGCGGCCCGAACTTCGCCTCTCTTGACAGCCGACGGGATCCCGATGTAAGTGGTGTCAGCGGCCTACATATCCTCGATCAACAGTTCTCCGTGAGCGTTGAGGCTGTTCATCATCCGTGACACGCGCTCGGCATCCACGTGAATCGGCTCGACGCTGTCGAACGCCAGGACGAGCGGAATGCTCGGATGAATCCATGCGGTCAGTCGGCCGTCGCGGGAATCGTCTCCCGGGATCCAGGACATCATGAAGCTCTCCTGCCGCCTGAGCTTCGTGCCGACGACGATCTTCATGTGCGCGAGCGTCACATCGTCGATGACGATCGGGTCGAGTGTGCTGTCATACCTGAGGCGTCCCATCCGGCGATGCTAGGTGAGCGCCCGCCCGGGTGAAGGGGCGTTGACAACCGGAGGATCGTCGGGTGCTGTCTCAGGCCCGCGGAAGCGCACAGGCGGCCGTGCCGCCGGGAAGACGGTGTCGGAAGCGCGCGATCAGCGAATAGCCCAGCGCAGCGACCCAGGAGAACGGGGGCGTGACGAGGAGCACGCCGGCGAAGCGCAGCAGCCGGGATCGCTGCATGCGGAGCAATCCTGCGAAGGCAGCATGTCCGCGCATCCGACGCGCGCCGACCAGCAGCCACGCGTAGCGGGTGACATCCGCGGAACTCAGTCCGATTTCATCGAGGTCGAGCCATTGCCACGGCTGAGCCTCGGGAAACCTGCCGAGCCAGCGTTCGAGTCGTTGCACCCACGTGGTGCAGAACGCGCAATCGCCGTCATAGACGAGAAGTGGCCGGGCGTGCATGGAATCGACCCTACGCCTCACCGGAGAGCAGTCGCCCACCACATCATCCTTTCGATGACAAGCCCCTGGTCGCCCACGTCACCGGTGGCGGAGCCTGTAGGCATGAGCCACCCAGACGACATCAAGCAACCGCTCGACCATCTGCCTCCTCTCGACGAGCGAGACAAGGCCGTCGAGATCGACGAGCCGCACTATCCGACGTCCGAAGCGGGGCCGACCGGACCCGCACACGTGTCTCCCGATACCGCCGCGGAGCCCGACAAGCCGAACCGGCACGGCGTGGACAAGCTTCCGCCGACCGCACGCTGATCGGTCATCGACGGTCGGACCCGTCGGATTCGCGGTGCCCCGATTCTGCATCGGCATGCTCGCGGATGCGGCGGGCCTCGTCGATGTCCTGCCGCTCCTTCTCTGCGGCCTTGTCGCTCTTGCGTGTGTCCCTCGGAGGAAGGCGGATCTCCCGCTCTGCGGCGATGCCCGCCTGCAGTTGGCGACCTCGCTCGAGTTCGAGGCCAGCGCTCGGGTGAGCCTGCCGACGGCGACGCCGACGATCGCCGCCCCGAGGATGAAGGTTCCGGGCTTGCGTCTCGCATACCGCTTCACCTCCGTGAGCACGGAGGCCGGATCCCGGTCCCCGAGCCAGCTCGCCGCGCCCGACAGCCGTCCGGCGACCTGCTGCACCAGATCGCTCGCGACACCGCTGCCCTCCGAGTTCGCAGCCATCGAACCGAGTTCGTCGCTGACCGACCGAAGCCCACCGGCGAGGCGCTGCTGCTGCGTGTGCGCCTGCTCCTTCAGCTCACGGGTGGTCTGCGCGTACAGGTCCTTCGCCTGCGTCTTGGCCTCGCCGACGACGCTCGCCGCCTCTTCCTTGGCGGTGCCCATCACGTCCTTCGCCTGAGCGCCGGCCGTGTCGGCAAGACCGGCCGCCTCGTTCTTGGCAGCCTCCGCCTTCCCTGAATCCTGCTCGTGATGCGCGTCCGAGCCGCTCAGGCTCGTCGTGCCATAAGTGTCCGACATCAGTGCTCCTTCGTGCGGGGTCGTCTCGGATCGAACGACTTCGTCGACCGATCCTCTGGATTGGTGAGCACTGGTCTAACGGGGTGAGAAAGCCGTTCCAGCACCCTTGCCGACATCGAGGTCTCGGGTGTAAAAGGCGTCCGACCGAGACGCCTGCGAACGGCGCAGGAACACTCTCGATCGGTCTGCAAGGGCCTTGCGGGGGGCACCCCACCCCTGTGTAGGTCTGGGCAGAGAAGGAGATCTACGAAGGGACGTCCCATCATGGGCAAGTTCGTCTACGAGGGAAATCAGAAGGTGGAGATCGACGACCGCGCGCTCCATCATCTGCAGGTCGTGATGACGACGAAGCTGCGCCGCGGCGAGCCGTTCCTCTTCACCTGGAGGGAGGACGCCAGCATCGGCGGCGGTCGGAGCTCGGTCTGGATGCACCCCGGCTGCAACCTCGTCTTCAAGTACACCGGCGGCAAAGTCCCCGAGCTCAATCGGCACTGGATCGACGCGCTCGCGTTCACCGCGAATGCGCCGTCCGGACTGTATCTGGTTCACGAACCCGAGAACATGGGCGCAGAGCAGGGCCATGCCGTGGGCGTGAGTTGAGGATCGCATCCGAATGCCGTTCGATGTGATCCGCGACCCGCGCTCGCCGAACGACCTGACCGCTGTCTTCCGCCGCCTGGCTGACGCTCTGGATCCGGACTATGACGTCATCGACACCGTGGACCTTCTCGTCGAGACCGGACGCACTTCACCCCTGCGGTCGACGCCGGCATCGTCCTGGCCGATGCCGGAGGACAACTCCACGTGCTGGGCTCGACGAGTGAACGTGCGAGCGATGTGGAGGAGGCAGAGCTCGGCATCGAGCAGGGCCCCTGCCTCGACAGCTTCCGGTCCGGGCGCGTGGTGGAGACAGCCGATCTGCGGGCGAGCGCCGATCGCTGGCCCGAGTTCGCTCCTCTCGCGGTGCGACGCGGCCTTCGCGCTGGCTACGCGGTGCCGCTCTCGCTTCGCGATCAGCACGTCGGTGCGCTGAACCTCTTCTTCGACAGGGTCGGCGTGCTCACCGACCAGGATGCGGCCGTCGCTCAGGCACTCGGCGAGTTCGCCACGATCGGTCTGGTGCAGCATCGCACGCTCCGCGCGCACGCCGACCGCACCGCGCAGCTTCAGCACGCGCTCGACAGCAGGATCCTGATCGAGCAGGCGAAGGGCGCGCTGTCGTTTCAGCGCAGCGTCTCCATCGACGATGCCTTCACCATCCTTCGACGACACGCGCGCTCTGTCGGTGGGCGACTGCACGATGTCGCGCAGCAGATCGTCGACCGCCGCCTCACCCTGTGAGCGAGTCGGTCACCGCCCTCTGCCTGCGCGTTCCGATTCGCCGCCTTCGGTGGGATCGATGATCTCCGCAGTCAGGCAGACGCCGCCCGTGCTGCTGAGTGTCTGAGAGAGCTCCTCGATCCACCGACGGTTCAGCGTCGGCGCCTCCGTCTCGTCGAACACGAAGCGCAGCGGGATCGATGGATGCAGCCAGATGGTCGATCGACCGGGGACCTCGCCGTCCTTGTGGATCCACGACAGGGTGAAGCTCTCGTTGCGGCGCAGCTTCGTCGTGACGACGATCTTGAGGTGAGCCAACGCTCGGTCCTCGATGAGGATCGGCGGCTGAGCGGCTCCGTAGAAGAGTCTTCCCTCATATCAACGCTACGCGCGTGCGGCGCGAGATGGGAGGTGACTCTTGTCCGCTCGTCTGCCCTCAGATGCGCTGCACGGGCATCGGCTCGTCGGCGAGCCCGCTGAGGAAGTCCGCGGACGGCGCGAAGAAGGTGCTGCCGGTCGTGGCGCGGGAGAAGTCCAGGAGTCGGTCGTAGGCGCCGGGCGGGTCACCGATGAACATGTTCTCGAGCATCTTCTCGATGACCCACAGGTAGCGCGAGTATCCGATGAAGTAGGTGCCGAAGGACGACGAGCCCGGGCTGCCGAAAGGCATGTTGTCACGAAGGATGTCGTGCTCGACACCGTCGACCACGATCGTGGCGAGGGTCTTGTGGGACTTCTGCCCGACGGCCGCATCGTCGAGCTCGACATTGTCGGCCTTCTTGCGGCCGATCACGGCCTCCTGCTGCTCGGTCGTCAGCGCCTGCCACTGACCGAGGTCGTGCAGATATCGCTGGACGACGACGTAGCTGCCCCCGACGTGATCACCGTCCTCTGCGCCCACCAGCGTCGACTCGGCGACGGCGTTCCCCACCGGGTTCGCGGTCCCGTCGACGAAGCCGAGCAGGTCGCGCACGTCGAAATACCGGAATCCCGAGGTCTCGTCGACCACGGTCACGGCGTCGCCCAGCACGTCGAGCAACTGGCGCTCGAACTCGAACACGAGATCCTGGCGGTTCGCACGGATATGGAAGAGGAGATCCCCGGGCGTGCCCGGCGCGGTGTGCACCGGGCCGACGACCGGTGCGAAGGGGTGCAGCTCGGCCGGAACCCGGCGCGCGGTGAGGCGCGGCCACGCCGCGGCTCCGATGCCGACCGTGCACGACAGCATCGCGTCGAGATCACGGAATCCGACGTTCTTCACGAGGTCGTCGATACCGGCGATCGCGTCGCGCGCGGTCGACGCGGCATCCGCTCCGTCAGCGATCTGCAGCACGAGGAACGTCGCGCTGGACGTCAGCGGCGCATCGACCTTCTGCGATTCGATCGGGACCCGGCGGGAGGAAGAGGTGCTCACCTCCCCGAACCTAGAGGATGTCGACGAGCACGGCTTCGACGGGTGTCGAAGGAACATGAGGACTCCCGCGGGCACCCTTGAGTACGACACGGAATCCCGACATCATGACCCCGACGGCATACCGACGACAGGAGATGCACCCATGAGCGACGTCAGCGACTTCATCCGGGCGGACGTTCCCCCCTCCGGCCCGGGGTGTCTGGACTGCGAGGCGATCGGCTCGTGGTGGCTGCATCTGCGCCGGTGCGCCTACTGCGGGCACATCGGATGCTGCGACGACTCCTTGCACAAGCATGCGACGAAGCACGCGCACACGAGCGGCCATCGAGTGATCCAGAGCTTCGAGCCCGGTGAGGACTGGTTCTGGGACTTCGGCACCGAGACAGCCTTCGACGGTCCCGTCCTCGCTCCCCCGCACAGCCATCCGCGGTCGCAGACCACCCCCGGCCCGGCTGAGCGCGTGCCTGCGGACTGGCAGGAGCAGCTCGCAGGCGACGCGTGACCGAGGCACCCGACCAGCGGTCGCCCCTGCGTCTCATCGCCGACGCCGACGGGCCGCAGGCTTTCGCGTTGCGCGACTATCTGACCCGCAGCGAGGTTCCGTTCCTGCCGATCATGGTTCCCCGAGGTGCCGCCGCGGCGGCAGGAATCGACCTGACCGGCAGGCGGCTACCGCTGGTCGTCCTTCCCGAAGGCGCCGTGTTGGAGGACCCGAATCCCGAGCAGGTCGCTGCGGCTCTCGGCTGGGTGAAGCCTCCGGCGCAGTCGACGTACGACCTCATCATCTACGGAGCAGGACCCGCCGGACTCTCGGCCGCCGTCTACGCGGCATCCGAGGGTCTCAGCGTCGCCGTCGTAGAGCGCGACGCCGTCGGCGGGCAGGCCGGTTTCAGCAGCCTCATCGAGAACTACCTCGGTTTCCCCGGGGGGATCTCCGGGGCGGAGCTCGCCGAGCGCGCCCGCCGGCAGGCGCTCTCCTTCGGCGCCGAACTCATCGTCATGAGGTACGGCATCGCCCGCACGTTCAGGGACCACGACGTGCGGGCTCGGCTCGCCGACGGGTCGGAGATCCATGCACGCGCGGCGCTCTGCGCCACCGGCGTGCAGTGGCGCAGACTCGGCCTCGACGGCGAGCAGGGCTTCCGCGGTGCCGGCATCTACTACGGCGCGGGCATCAGCGAAGCCTCCGCCTGCATCGGTCAGCACGTGTACGTCGTCGGCGGCGCCAACTCCGCAGGACAGGCGGCCATGAACCTCGCGGCCCACGCGGCGCACGTCACTGTCGTCGTCCGCGGCCCCTCGCTCTCGTCGACCATGTCGGCCTATCTGCTCGACCGGCTCGCCGCGCAGAGCAACGTCACCATCCTCGTCCACTCCCGCGTCGTCGCGGTCGACGGAGACGAGCATCTGCGGGAGATCACCCTCGACCAGGCTGGCAGGACCACACGCGTGCCCGCGACCCACCTGTTCGTCTGCATCGGCGGGGCTCCCAACACCGAGTGGGCGGCGACGACGGATGTGCAGCTCGACAGTCGCGGGTTCCTGCTCACCGGCGTGGACCTCGCCTCCGACGACCTGCAGAAGTGGCCGCTGGATCGCTCGCCCTACTACCTCGAGACATCCGTGCCCGGGATCTTCGCGGCCGGCGACGTCCGTGCGAACTCCGTCAAGCGCGTCGCATCCGCCGTCGGCGAGGGCGCGATGGCCGTCACCCTCATCCACCGATACCTCGCCGAAGGCGCTCAACGCTGATCGCGCTCGGAGGGCGCTGATCAGCGCAGTGGTGTGATGCCCTGTGCTCCGCGGGGGAAGGTCGCGAGCACTGCGGGGTCGATGTTCAGGTGCGCGGAGACGAGCTGCGGGGGCACGTGGGAGAGCCAGTTCGCGAGCGAGATCTCCTCGTACTTGTCGGTGCGGAACACCTCGAGGAACTGCAGCACATCGTCACCGGTGTTCTCGATGTAATGGCCGAGATTCTTCCTGACCACGCCCACGTCGCCGGCGCGGAAGTCGGTCGTGTTCGCATGGGGGCCGGTGTTGAAGACGGTCATGCGGGCGGAGCCGCGCAGGTAGTACTGCCACTCGTCGGCGTTCGGGTGCCAGTGCAGTTCGCGCATCGACCCCGGCTCGACCGTCACCAGCGCTGCAGCGACGGTGCTGGAGTAGGCGTAGTTGGTGGAGTCGGCGATCTGGATGGATCCGCCGGTGTTCTCATACAGCGGCTTCGAGCGCGACAGCCGGAAGATGACGGGCTCCATGCCCCATTCCACGCCTGCAGCGGCCTGGTCGATGTCGAGCGCGGGTGGTTCTTCGCCGGGGAAGATCCAGAGGTTGTGCAGCGGGATGTCGGAGAAGACCTCCTGGGCGACGCCGAAGTTCTTCGCGAGGACCTCGGGCGGGGTGTGTGCGAACCAGTCGGTCAGCAGCAGCGTGTTCGACTCGGACTGGTCGCCATCGTCGAACGCGAGCACGAACTCCGCCCCGTCCGGCCCGAGCCCCTGCAGGGAGTGCGGGGTGCCCGCCGGGAAGAACCACAGATCACCCTCTTCGACATCCTCCACCGCGGGCAGACCCGACCGGCTGAGAGTCGTCACCCGCGCCTTGCCGCGGGTCATCACCGCCCATTCGGCGGTCTGGTGCCAGTGCAGTTCGCGGATCCCGCCGGGCTCGAGGTACATGTTGACCCCGGCGATCTCGTCGGAGATGTGGAAGTCCTGCTTCGTGAGCTCCCGCGCCCAGCCGCCGCGCTGCACCCGGCGGGGTGAGATGTTGAACGAGGACCAGAAGAACGGCTGCGTGCTGATGTCCGTCGCCGGCGCGTGCATCTGATTCGGGAACTGCGACTCGATGACCTCGTTCTGCGGACCGGTCATCGTGTTGCTCTGCGGGCGGTCGGCGATGTTCACCTCCCCCTCCTGCGGCAGATCGGGGTCGCCCAGCGACGGGATCTCGGGGTGAGTGGTGGGGTTGTCGTCACGTTCCATGCGGGATGCTCCGTCTCTTGTCGCGGGTGCGGCGCTTCTCGACGCCGCGGTGGTGAGGCAGGGGGATGGCGAGCAGGTGCGTCACCTCGAGCTCCTGGGTGCTCATCGCGCGCGCACGGGCGATCTGCTGGGCGTCGAACTCGGTGGTGCGACCTTCGTGTTGACTCACGTGCTCGCGCCACGAGCCGACGGAGTACGCCTCGATGACCGACCCCGGGTCGTCGGCGTCGACGTACACCTGCCACCCCCGCGCCCCCGTCCGCAGACGGGTCTGCTGCACGCCGGTCATCGTGTCGAGGAACTCCTGTCTCCGCTCGACCGGAATGCGATACCGGATGACCACCAGAACGGGCGCGTCGTCAGCACCGTCCGGGCGGGGCCGGTCCTCGACCCCCGGCACCTCCACGATGCCGCGGCCGATGCCGCTCGTCGCCGGCATGGGCCACACGAGCAGGGAGAGTCCGCCCAGGCCGCAGAGGATCCCGGCCCCGATGACCACGAGCCCGGGATCCCACACGGACGCGAGCACGCCCGCGCCCGCAGACCCGGCGGCCGTGCAGCCGAAGAGGACGAGCTGGTAGAACGACAGGCCGCGCGTACGCACCCAGACGGGCAGGAACGCCTGCACCGTGCCGTTGATGGTCGCGATCACCCCGATCCAGGCGAGACCGGTCGCCACGAGCGCCGGAAAGGTGATCCACAGGGTCGGCGAGGTCACGAGGACCACGAGTCCCGCCCCGAAGACCACGGACGAGGTCAGCACCACACCGTTGACCGCTGCGACGCGCCGCGCCCACGGGAGCACGAACGCACCGACGATCGATCCTGCTCCCAGCGCTGCCAGCAGAAGGCCGTAGCCACTCGCAGAGAACCCGAGCGAGTTCTTGGCGATGGTCGGCAGCAGCGCCCAGAGCGCGTTCGCCGGTATCAGGAAGACGGCGAGCCGCAGCAGGATGCGGCGGACGATCCGCGAGTGGCGGATGTAGCGGATGCCGGCCCGCGTCGCATCGACGAAGGGCTCGGGCCGAGCCACCGGCGGACTGTAGGTCTTCCAGAAGAGCAGCACGCCCAGGAACACCAGGAAGGAGAGCGCATTGAGCAGGAAGACCGCCGCGACGCCGAACTGGGCGACCACGAGGCCGGCGATCGCCGGTCCCACCGCGCGGGCGATGTTCACGCCGATCGAGGAGAGGCTCGCCGCATCGATCAGGAGCTTCGGTGGCACGATGTCCGGCACGAGTGCCTGGAATGCCGGCAGCTGGATGGCCGAGACCGTCCCCAGCACGAACGTCGACGCCAGCAGGATGGTCGTGGTCGTCTGGCCGACCGCGGTCAGATACGTGAGACCCAGCACGACGGCGAGTTGGACCGTCTGCGACCAGAGAAGGACGCGCCGACGGTTGAGGAACTCGCCGATGACGCCGGCCGGGATCGCGAACAGGAGCACGGGCGCTGCCGATGCCGTCTGCACGAGCGCGACGAGCAGCGGCGAGCTGTCGTCCTGCACCAGGAGCCATTGAGCGCCGACGGTCTGCATCCAGCTGCCGATGTTGCTGACGATCGATGCCAGCCACACCAGGCGGAAGATCGGGACGGCGAGCGGCGCGAACCCCGCCGTCCAACCGGGGCGGGGATCGACAGCATTCCCCTGCTGCTCAGCCACGGGTCTCGATCTCGTCGAGGATGCTGTCGATGAACCGCACGATCTCCGCGGCGTGCGTCTGCGTGACCAGGTGCGGTGCGTCCAGCTCCCTCACCGCTCGACATCCCGCTCGCCGATATCCGAAGCGCTGGAGGTGCGGGCTGATGAGACGGTCGTGAGTCGCCACGACGCCCCAGCTCGGCGTCACGCTCCAGCCCGCGCCGGACGCCCGCTCGGCGAACACGGAGTCGGAGATCGGGCGCTGTGAGACCGCGAGGACTCCCGATTCGTCGGCGGGAAGGCCCTGCGCGAGAAGGCGCGCGAACTGGTCGGGTGCGACGGTCAGCTCCGTTCGCCGTGCGCCGTCTTCACCCGGGAACACGGTGGCCACGAGATGCGCGGATGCCTCTGCCGGCGCGAAGAGGTCTCGCATCTCGGCGATGCTCTCGCCCCGTTCCAGCGCATAGCCCGCGATGAAGAGCAGCCCTGAGACGTTCGCCGCCTCGCCGACGACCGTGATGACGGCCGCGCCATACCCGTGTCCGACGAGCAGCACCTCTCCGTCGACGTGCTCGACGATCGTGCGGATGTAGTCGCAGTCGCCGCGGAAGCTGCGGCTGGTCACCGGAGGAGCGAGCACCCGGTGTCCGCCGTCTAGCAGGCGGAGCACGACCGGCCACCAACCGGATGCGTCGAGGAAGGCTCCGTGCACGAGGACGACCGTGCTGCTGCTCATCATCGCGTCACCTCGTGTCCCTTCGTCCGCTGAATACGAATCTATGAACCGTCAGACTCACGACCATGCGACAGGAGTCGAAGACGGTCGTTCCTCACTTCTGCCTGCTTTCCGCCTGGTGCGGCTGCTCGGAAGACGCTTCTATGGGGCGTACTCGAGTTCGGTGGATGTGACGTCCGCATCCATCGACGCAGAGCGACACGGTGAGCCCATCCCCCGCACAGGAGCGACCCATGACGATCAGCGATACGACGACCCCCGCAGCCTCGACGGCGCTGTCGGAGATCGCCCTCCAACTCGCAGCATCCCTGCACCGCCGAGTGGTCGTGCACGAGTTCGGTCCGGCGGCGTCCGACGGCGGGCTGTCCGCATCACCTCAGGCATCCGCCTCGCTCCTCTCCGTTCCGGTGCATGACGACGGTGTCCCGGTCGCCGTCATCGAGATCGACCTCGGAGATGGGCCGCAGCTCACGGCGAGCGAGTTCGAGGCGATCGATGCGGCCGTCGCCCTCACCCGTATCGCCCTGCGCAGGGCCCCTGGCTCGTCGCGTGTCGATCGAGAGTCGATCCTGGTCGATCTGCTGCACGCCGACGAGTCCGTGCGTCGCGGCGCCTTCGCGCACGCCGTCCAGCAGCGGTGGCTCCGGCCGGGCCCCGGCACGGTCGCTCGAGCCGTCCTCATCGATGCGACGGTGAGCGATGTCGACCGCATCGCCTTCGGACGCCACCTGACGCACCTCCGGCCCGTGCCGGCTCATTTCATCGGGCTGGAGCGCGGTGTCGTCCTGCTCGTGGGACAGCCGTCCGACAACGGCCTCACCGACCTCCTCCTCGACGAGGCGGCGAGACGCGGCATCCGCATTCTCGGAATCGGCACCGCGTCCCCTGCGCAGGGCGCGTCGGACCTGCGCAGCGCCGCCGATGAGGCCGTCATCGCCGCCTCTCTCGCGGCCGCCCTCCCGCAGTTCCACCCCTCGGTCGACTCGAGCGCTCTCGGCGGATGGCGGCTGCTCGCCTCGGCGTCAGCCGATCCGGCAGCACTCCGGATCATCTCGCCCGCCGCGCATGCGCTCTACTCCCAACGAGACGACAGCCAGCGGGTGACCGTCGAGACGTATCTCGACGTGGGTGCGAACGTCGTCGCGGCATGCCGCATCCTGTTCGTCCATCGGACGACGCTCTACTACCGGCTCGAGCGTCTGCCCGAGGTGGTCAGAGAGGCGCTCGACGACGGCGTCGCGCGCAGCACTCTCCATCTTGCGTTGAAGCTCATCAGGCTCTGGGAGTCGACCGGCCGCCTGTGACCGCGGGACCCCGCCGGACGATCACGCTGCATCGCCCTCTGAACCGGGTGCGCGAGACGTGCCGATGAGCGACACCTCCCGGCGCACTCTGTCGAAGATGAACGCCTCGCTGCTCCCCGGCCCCAGCATGGCCAGAGCCTCATCCGCCTCGGCGATCGCAGCCTCGCCGTCGCCCGCGTGGATCAGCGCACGGATGTGTCGGCGCATCATCAGCAGCACACGGGTGTCGTCCTTGAGCGATCGTGCGATCTCGATGCCCAGCGCGCCGACTCGGACCGCGTCCTCGTGTCGTCCGACGGCGACATAGGCGTCGACGAGGTCGAGGCACGCCGCGAACTGCGTGACGATGCTGGTCAGACTGTCCGTGGTCTCGGCGGACCGGACGCGCGCGAGCGTCGCCTCCGTCTCGGGGATCGACTCGAGGTACTTGCCGCGTCGGGCCTTGACCATCGACGAGAGCACCTGCGCGTTCTCCGCCCCTGTCGTCTCCTGAGCCGCGCGAAAGGCGACCATGGCGGCCGCGGCCGCCGCGTCGGCCTCGACGAGACGATCCAGCGTCCAGCTCGCCCACCCGATGTAGTAGTGCGCCCAGCCCTGCTGCGCGGCATCACCCGCGCGGGTGGCCGCCTCCAGCGCGGCATGCCCGGTGAGCACCGCGTGCGCCCGGTCACCGACCTCGACGATCTCCGCCCACGCGACGTACCCCAGCTGCGCGGCTTCTGCTCTCGGGTCGCCCAGCCTCTTCGCCGCCGCAGCCGCGAGAGAGAAGAATCGATGCCAGTGTCCCCACGTGATCCAGATGTCGGAGTACCAGTGCAGCGCATCCGCGACGTCGCAGACCATCGCGTCCTCGCCGAGCTCCGCTGCCTCCGCGTACGCCGGCCACCAGTGCTCGACCTCCTCGCGGATCCACACCGCGGCGGCCTCGGCATCGATGAAGCTGCGGCCGTTGCGTGAGACTGCGCTCGCATCCCTTCCCGGTTCGTACCACGCGCCGGCGCGCTCCAGACTCCCCAGCAGCCACGCGCGGATATGGGCGTGGCGCCGTGCGATCTCATCGGATCCGACAGCATCGCGCAGCTTGCCCAGCCCGAAGAGACGCATCAGGTCGTGCAGACGGTAGCGGTCGCCACCACGCGCCTCGAGCATTCCCAGGTCCGTGAGGTCGTCCAGCCGTCGCTCCACCTCGGACACATCTGACGATCGCACGGCAGCCGCGGCGAGATGGGCCCCGAAGGTGCGACCGTCGATGAGCGAGATCCACCGGAACAGCGCGGCAGTGCGCGGGTCCAGCTCCTCGTAGGAGAGAGAGATGGCCGCTTCCACGGCCAGGTCACCGGCGACGAGCATGCGCAGCCTGTCCTCCGACATGCGCAGGCGGCTCAGGAGATCGGCGGCCGTCCATGAGGGGCGACTGGCGATGCGGTTGCCGACCACTCGAAGCGCGAGGGGCACGTCGTCGCACAGGGCCGCGATCTCACTCAGCGCGTCCAGATCGGAGGCATCGTCATGCGGGATGAGACGACCGAGGAACGCGATGCTCTCGTCCCGCTGCAGGGGCCCGAGCCGCAGGCGCCGCACCCCTTCGAGGCCTGCGAGACTGCGGCGCGACGTCACGACCACGACATCTCCCGCGCAGATCGACAGGATCGGACGGATCTGCGCCTCGTTCGCGACGTTGTCGAGCAGCACCTGGACGGGAGCCTCCGCGACCGCTGCCTGCCATTGCGTCCGCGCCGTCGCCAGATCAGCAGGCGGCTTCTGCTCCGCTCCGGGGAGCTGCCGCAGCATGGCGGTGACCACCTGGAGCGGTGTCAGCGGAGACGAGCTGAAGCCGTCCAGCCCCACGAAGACCAGCGGACGGCGGTCGGCCTCTCCTCCACGCGACAGGATCTCGACGGCGCCGGTCGTCTTGCCGATTCCCGGCGCGCCGCTGATGACCAGCGCCGGTCGCTGCCGATCTGCGGGCGGAGGGCCGTGCAGGATGCGAAGTGCTTCATCGATCTCGGCCTGCCGGCCCGAGAAGTCGAACACCCGGTGCGGGGCTATGGCCCCCGCGGGCTCTGTCGCGACGGCGGCACGGGGCCGGGCACGCGCAGCGCGGAGGAACGCATGCTGATCGGCCACATCGAGTCCGAGTCCGTCGGCGAGCGCATCGACGGTGCGCCGTTGCGGCGAGGCGCTCGCTCCGCGTTCGAGGTCGCCGATCGTGCGCACGCTCACCCCGGATCGAGACGCGAGCGCTTCGAGAGTCAGGTTCTGGCCCACGCGCAACGAGCGCAGCATCAGCCCGAAGGGTGAGGGTTGTGTCACGACGTCCGCCTTTCGCTGATCTCAGCTTGGCAGGTCTCGTCGGCGGGATGATGGCGCGCCGGTTACGGGGCGGTTTCGTCGGGACCGGACACTGCACGTCCGGCCCTCGCGCCGGGCTCCTGGCCGACGAGCGCGCGACGCATGACGACCGCCGCCGAGACGGTCGCGACCGACACGATCGAGATGAAGACGAGGAGCACCGTGGTCTGCGATGCGAACGTGAGGATCACTCCGATCGCGAGCACCGGAAGTGCGAGGCCGCAGTAGGCGATGAGGAAGACCAGCGCGAGCGTCTCCCCCCGTCGTCCCGGCTCGGCGAGGCCCGCGGCCGTCGCGACCGACGACTTGAACAGCAGCCCGACGCCGACGCCTGCGACGACGCCTCCGATGAGGAACACCGCGAGCGACGGCACCAGCGTTCCTGCGGCGACGGCGACGAGCCCGCATGCGCAGCAGACAGCCGCGACCGACAGCTGGATGCGCAGCGGCACCCGAGCGAGAGCCACCTGGCCGGTTGCCGCGGCAGCGAACACCGAGCACGCGGTGATCCCGGCGAGAAGGTGGTCATGCTCGCCGAACGTGCTGATGAGGATGGTGGGCGCGAGAGAGGTGAACAGGCCGAACAGGGCGAATCCGGCGAATGCTCCGAAGCCCGCGGCGATGAATGCCGCCCTCGATCGCGGCGGTGCGGCGATGCGTTGGGGCCTGTACCGTCTCGGCTCGCCGGGTGGCGTCACCGTCTCCGGGACACCGGACACCGCGATCGCGGCCGCGATGAGCACGACGAGGAAGACCGCGTGCGGCAGCACCAGCGGCGCGGGCAGGAACTCGGCGAACAGACCGCCGATCAGCGGTCCGAGCGCCAGTCCGCCGAGATTGGCGGCACCCGCCACGGATGCGGCCATGATCGCGTTCTCACTGGGGCGCGCCTGGGCCCGCAGCTCACCCAGATGCGCGGTGGCGGTGGCGGTGAGGATGCCGACGCTCGCGCCGTTCACCAGCCTCGCGGCGAGCAGTCCCGGCACCTCGTGCCATGCGAGGAACAAGACGGCGCTGAGAGCCGCGATGAGGATCGCGATCACCAGCATCCGCCGTCGCCCCATCCAGTCGCTGACATGCCCGAGCAGGAAGAGGCTGAGCACGACGCCGACGGCGAAGGCCGCGAAGATCAGGGTGATCACCGAGACCGGGAACCCGTCGACCTCCTGGTACAGCGGGTACAGAGGGGTCGGCACGGTCGCGTACGCCATCACGAGCAGGAAGGCGGAGGCGACCACCCAGAATCCCGCCCCGTGCGAGATCCGGGAGTTCGACATGGTCGAGACGCTATCGATGCGGCCTCGACGCCGCACCGGACAGATGTCGAAAACGGCGGGGACGGATTCTGGACAGATGTCGAGCGCGCCGTGAGGACGGACGGGTTAGCGTGGTCGCGCTCCCACGAAGCTGACGTGGGGCGTTCGACAGTCGTCCTGATCTCTCTCGGGACGGCGGAAACCTGGAGGCTGATCATGGCGTTCGTGACCACGGATGATGGCGCAGAGATCTACTACAAGGACTGGGGCAGCCCCGACGCGCAGCCCATCATGTTCCACCACGGCTGGCCGCTCTCGTCCGACGACTGGGATGCGCAGATGCTGTTCTTCCTCGACAAGGGCTACCGCGTCATCGCGAGCGACCGCCGGGGCCACGGAAGGTCGTCGCAGATCGGCACCGGCCATGACATGGACCACTACGCCAGCGATGCCTCGGCCGTCGTCGAGCACCTCGACCTCCGCAACGCCATCCACATCGGGCACTCGACGGGCGGCGGCCAGGTCGCGCGCTACGTCGCGCAGTACGGACAGCCGCAGGGCCGCGTCGCCAAGGCGGTGCTCGTCTCGTCGGTGCCGCCGCTGATGGTGCAGACCGACAGCAACCCCGAGGGCACCCCGATCTCGGTCTTCGACGGCTTCCGCGAGGCACTCGCCGCGAATCGCGCCGAGTTCTTCCAGGCTGTCGCCTCCGGGCCCTTCTACGGCTTCAACCGTGATGGTGTCACGCTGTCGCAGCCCGTGGTCGACAACTGGTGGCGACAGGGCATGACGGGCAGCGCCCTCGCTCACTACGAGGGGATCAGGGCCTTCTCCGAGACGGACCAGACCGAAGACCTCACGGCGATCACCGTTCCGGTCCTCGTGATCCAGGGCGACGACGACCAGGTCGTGCCGTACAAGGATGCCGCTCTGAAGCAGGCGGAGCTCCTGAGCGACTCGACCCTGAAGATCTACCCCGGGTTCCCCCACGGCATGCTGACGACGCACGCCGATGTGATCAACCCCGACATCCTCGCCTTCATCCAGCAGTAGCCGCCCACGCGGCACACGATGGCGCATCCGGACCGAGAGTCCGGGTGCGCCATCGCTATGTCCCGGCGAGACCGGCCCCGGCCACGTCGAAGGCCGCGGCGAGCAGTCCGACGGCCATCGCTTCAGGAAGCGGCTCGAGCGGCCGGCACGCCCTCGGGTCCTCGTCGGGGCCGTGGTCAGGACGAGGGTCGCGGTCTCGGCGGCGCGGGACCAGGTGCGCATGCACATGCGGCCCTGCAGCTCCGGAGAGCACGACATCGACCCGATCGGCTCCGGTCGCTCGGCGGATGATGCGAGAGGCGAACTGGATGTCGACCAGGAAGAGCTCGGCGATCTCCGCCGGCGCGTCGGCGATGTCGTCGTAGTGATCGCGGAGGCTCAGGATGCTCCGGCCGGGGAACCGGGCGTCGGAGAGCAGTCCCACACGCGAGACGGTGAGTCGGCCCACCGGATTGACCACGATGAACCGACACTCTCGACAGATGTCCACGTGGCCTCCTTCCCGGCATCGCCTCGACGTCCGCAAGCCGCTCAGAGTCCACGGAGAACTCTACGAGCGGCGCGACGCCGCAGGAAGAAATCAGCCGACCCTGGCCATTCTCGACCCTGCGGAGTAGAGTTCTGCGCCCCGTCGGAGACACGGGGTGGAGGAGCGTCCGCCTTCAGCAGATGATCGATGCGGTGGGCCCTGCCGGGATCGAACCGACGACATCCACGGTGTAAACGTGGCGCTCTACCAGCTGAGCTAAAGGCCCTGGTGCGTCCCAGTCTACAGATGACCCGATGCGCGCTGATGTCGTGGAAGAGGGATAGGCTGAGGGCGGCACGCGTTGTGCACAGCCGACAAGGCTGCCCGCGTCGCTTCCCGTTTCATTGGCATGACCTGCCAGCTTGACGAAAGGCTCCCCGTGACTGTGCACGACCAGGATCCGTATTCCCAGGGCCCCCTCGACAGCGATCCGGAAGAGACGGGCGAGTGGCAGCAGTCTCTCGACGAGCTCGTCGACGCGAAGGGCCACGGTCGTGGCCGCGAGATCATGCTCAGCCTGCTCAAGCGCTCGAAGGAGCTGCACCTGGGCGTGCCGATGGTCCCGACCACCGACTACATCAACACGATCGCGCCGGAGAACGAGCCCGAGTTCCCGGGTGACGAAGAGATCGAGCGCCGCTACCGTGCGTGGATCCGCTGGAACGCCGCGATCACCGTGCACCGCGCGCAGCGCCCCGGCATCGGCGTCGGCGGCCACATCTCGACGTACGCATCGTCGGCCGCTCTGTACGAGGTCGGCTTCAACCACTTCTTCAAGGGCGCAGACCACCCCGGTGGCGCCGACCAGATCTTCATCCAGGGCCACGCCTCCCCCGGCACCTACGCGCGCTCGTACCTCGAGGGCCGCCTGAGCGAAGACCAGCTCGACGGCTTCCGCCAGGAGAAGTCGCACGCACCGCACGGCATCCCGTCGTACCCGCACCCGCGTCTGATGCCGGAGTACTGGCAGTTCCCCACCGTCTCCATGGGACTCGGTCCGATCAACGCCATCTACCAGGCGATGTCGAACAAGTACCTCGAGAACCGCGGCATCAAGGACACCTCGCAGTCCCACGTCTGGGCCTTCCTCGGCGACGGTGAGATGGACGAGGTCGAGAGCCGCGGACAGCTGCAGGTCGCAGCCAACGAGGGGCTCGACAACCTGACGTTCATCGTCAACTGCAACCTCCAGCGTCTCGACGGTCCGGTGCGCGGCAACGGGAAGATCGTCCAGGAGCTCGAGTCGTTCTTCCGCGGCGCGGGCTGGAACGTCATCAAGGTCGTCTGGGGTCGCGAATGGGACGACCTGCTCGCCCGCGACACCGAGGGTGCGCTGCTCAACCTGATGAACGTCACCCCCGACGGCGACTACCAGACCTACAAGGCCGAGTCCGGTGCGTACGTCCGCGAGCACTTCTTCGGCCGCGACGAGCGTGCTGCGGCCCTCGTCAAGGACTACTCCGACGACGACATCTGGAACCTGAAGCGCGGTGGCCACGACTACCGCAAGGTCTACGCCGCGTTCAAGGCCGCGACCGAGCACAAGGGCAAGCCCACCGTCATCCTCGCGAAGACCGTCAAGGGCTACGGCCTCGGTCCGCACTTCGAGGGCCGCAACGCGACCCACCAGATGAAGAAGATGACGCTGGACAACCTCAAGACGTTCCGCGACGCGATGCACATCCCGATCACGGATGCGCAGCTCGAGGAGAACCCCTACCTGCCCCCGTACTACAACCCGGGCCCGCAGGACGAGACGATCCAGTACATGCTCGAGCGTCGCCAGGCTCTCGGCGGCTACCTGCCCGAGCGCCGTTCCACTCACGTGGGACTCTCGCTTCCCGACGACACGGCCTATGCGCTTCCGAAGAAGGGCTCCGGCACGCAGGAGATCGCCACGACCATGGCGTTCGTCCGTCTGCTGAAGGACCTGCTGCGCTCGAAGGACTTCGGGCACCGCATCGTCCCGATCATCCCGGACGAGGCCCGCACGTTCGGCATGGACGCGTACTTCCCCTCGGCGAAGATCTACAACCCGAACGGCCAGCACTACACCTCGGTCGACCGCGAGCTCCTCCTCGCCTACAAGGAGAGCCCTCAGGGACAGATCGTGCACGTCGGCATCAACGAGGCGGGCGCCCTCGCAGCGTTCACCGCGGCCGGCACGTCGTACGCCACGCACGGCGAGCCGCTGATCCCGATCTACCTCTTCTACTCGATGTTCGGCTTCCAGCGCACCGGTGACGCCCAGTGGGCCGCCGGTGATCAGATGGCGCGCGGCTTCATCATGGGGGCGACGGCCGGCCGCACCACCCTCACGGGTGAAGGCCTGCAGCACGCCGACGGCCACTCGCACCTGCTCGCCGCCACCAACCCGGCGACGGTCTCGTACGACCCGGCCTACGGCTATGAGATCGCGCACATCATGCGCTCCGGTCTCGAGCGCATGTACGGCGGCAACCACGAAGACCCGAACGTCATGTACTACATCACGCTCTACAACGAGCCGATGGTGATGCCGGCCGAGCCGGAGAACGTGGACGTCGACGGCATCGTGCGCGGCATCCACCGCATCTCCGTCGGCGAGGGCGAGGGCCCGCGTGCCCAGCTCTTCGCCTCGGGCGTCGGACTCCCCTGGGCTCTCGAAGCACAGGAGCTGCTGAAGAACGACTGGGGCGTGATCGCCGATGTCTGGTCGGTCACCTCGTGGACCGAGCTGCGCCGCGACGGCCTCGCCGCCGACGAGCACAACTTCCTGCACCCCGAAGAAGAGCCCCGCACCGCGTACCTCACGCAGAAGCTGCAGGGTGCCGAGGGTCCCGTCGTCGCGGTGAGCGACTACATGCACGCCGTGCAGGACCAGATCCGTCCCTGGGTCCCCCAGCGTTTCGCGACGCTCGGTGCCGACGGATTCGGCTTCTCCGACACGCGTGCGGCCGCTCGTCGCTTCTTCAAGATCGACGGTCCGTCGATCGTCGTCCGCACGCTGCAGTCGCTCGCCGAAGACGGGGTCGTCGATCGCTCTCTCGCCGCGCAGGCCATCCAGAAGTACAGCCTGCTCGACGTGAACGCCGGCACCAGCGGCAACGCGGGCGGCGAAAGCTGAGTCATCGGTGACGGGCTCCTCTTCGCGCGGCATGGACAAGTCCGCCACGCTCACCTGGCTGCGCCGGATCTCCGGTGACATCGCCTCGGTGACGATCAAGCGCCTCGAGGACACCCTCCCGTGGTACGCCGACATGCCACCAGCCCGCCGCTCTGCGGTCGGGCTGGTGGCCCAGGCGGGCATCACCTCGTTCATCCAGTGGTACGAGGACCCGACGTCGACGCCGTGGATCGCCGCCGACATCTTCGCGGCGGCACCGCGCGAGCTGCTCCGCAGCGTCAGCCTGCAGCAGACCCTCCAGTTGATCCGCGTCACCGTCGAGGTGACGGAAGAGAGGGTCGCCGGTCGGGGTGCAGATCTCCGCGAGGCGATCCTCCTCTACTCTCGCGACGTGGCCTTCGCCGCGGCCGACGTCTACGCCCGCGCTGCTGAGGCCCGCGGCCTCTGGGATGCCAGGCTCGAGGCGCTCGTCGTCGACTCGATCCTGACCGGCGAAGCCGACGAAGAGCTGCCGAGTCGCATCGCCGCGCTGGGCTGGCACGGACACGGCGAGGTCGCGGTGCTGGTGGGCACGACTCCCCCGCAGTTCGATGTCGATCTGGTGCGTCGCACGGCACGCAAGCTCGCGGTCGATGTGCTGATCGGCGTGCAGGGCTCGCGCCTCGTTCTCGTCATCGGGCGGGCACGCGTCGCCGGCCAGGAGCTCGCGGAGGGCGAAGAGGAGGAACTCGGCTTCGAAGAGATCGCGACGCGCCTCGAGCCCTCCTTCGGTCCGGGCTACGTCGTGCTCGGCCCCGCGGTCGCCGCGCTCGTCGACGCGAGCCAGAGCGCCCGAGCCGCCCTCGCCGGATTCGCCGTGGCGCGGGCGTGGCGGAGCGCTCCGCGGCCCGTCGACGCCGACGACCTGCTTCCCGAGCGCGCCCTCGCCGGTGATCCGCTCGCCAAGCAGACGCTGATCGAGCGCATCTACCGACCGCTGCAGGCCCATTCGACCGACCTCGTGACGACGCTGTGGAGCTACCTCGACAACGGTCGCTCCCTCGAGGCGACCGCCCGCGAGCTGTTCGTGCACCCGAACACCGTGCGCTATCGCCTGAAGCGCGTCAGCGAGGTCATCGGTTGGGACGCCACGGGCCCACGCGAGGCTCTGATCCTGCAGACGGCCCTCATCCTCGGTTCGATCGGCGCCGCCGAGCAGGTGCGACGTCGCCCTCCGCTGCGGCGTCCCTCACGCTGATCGCCGCACCAGACGCCCTTCAGCTGTACGCCACACACAAGGGTTCTTCGGAATCTTGTGATGGATCATCCACCACTTCTGGCAGATCGTTGGCAGACTGGGGTGGTGATTGTCGTCGTATGCCCTGGACAGGGCTCGCAGACCCCCGGTTTCCTCTCCCCCTGGCTCGAGCTGGACGGCGTGACGGAGACTCTCGCCTCGTACTCCGAGGCCTCCGAGGTCGACCTCCGGCAGCACGGAACGGTGTCGGATGCTGACACGATCCGCGACACGCGCATCGCCCAGCCGTTGATCGTCGCCGCGTCCCTCATCGCCGCCGCCGCACTCACCGCTCGCGCGGGACGCCGAGCAGACGGCGTCGCCGGACACTCCGTCGGCGAGATCGCCGCACTCGTCGGCAGCGGAGTGATCGATGCCGAGACCGGCATGCGCCTCGTCGGCATCCGCGGCCGCGCGATGGCCGATGCCGCCGCCCAGACTCCGACCGGCATGAGCGCCGTGCTCGGCGGAGACGAGGAGGCCATCCTCACCCGTCTGAGCGAGCTCGGTCTCTCCCCCGCCAACTACAACGGCGGCGGCCAGCTCGTCGTGGCCGGTGAGCTCGCCGGGCTCGATGCTCTCGCCACCGAGCCCGTCAAGGGCACCCGCGTCATCCCTCTGCAGGTGGCGGGCGCGTTCCACACCTCGTTCATGGGGTCGGCCGTCGCCGCGCTGCGTGACGCCGTGTCGACCGTGACTCCCGCAGATCCCGACATCACACTGTGGACCAACCGCGACGGCTCGGTCGTCCGTGACGGTTCGCAGGCGTTGACCTATCTCGTCGACCAGGTCTCCTCGCCGGTGCGCTGGGACCTGTGCATGGCCTCGTTCGCCGACCAGGGGATCACCGGCCTGATCGAGCTCGCCCCGGCGGGCGCGCTGACCGGTCTCGCCAAGCGCGGCCTGCGCGGCGTGCCGACCGTCGCCGTGAAGACCCCCGATGATCTCGATGCGGCCGTCGCGCTGCTGAACGGAGAAGCCGCATGAGCCCCACCCTGAACCAGATCACCGGTCCCGCCTACACCCGCATCTACTCCTTCGGTGCTGCCCGGGGCGAGAACGCCGTGCCGAACGAGGACCTCATCGGACCGATCGACTCGAGCGACGAGTGGATCCGCCAGCGCACCGGCATCGTCACACGTGTCCGCGCGGACAAGGACACGGACGCGATCGATCTCGCCGCGATCGCCGGCGCTGAGGCCATCGAGAAGTCGGGCATCCCCGCTGACCAGGTCGACCTCGTGATCGTCGCCACCATCAGCAACCCCAAGCAGTCGCCGTCGGTGTCCGCGATCGTCGCCGACCGGGTCGGTGCCAACCCCGCCGCGGCCTACGACGTGAACGCCGCCTGTGCCGGCTATGCCTATGCGATCACCCAGGCGGACGCGCTGATCAGGTCCGGCGCCGCCCGCTACGCGCTCGTGATCGGAACCGAGAAGCTGTCCGACGTCGTCGATCCGACCGACCGCAGCATCTCGTTCCTGCTGGGCGACGGTGCCGGAGCCGCGCTCATCGGCCCGAGCGACACGCCGGGCATCGCGCCCGCAGTGTGGGGATCGGACGGGTCGAAGGCCGACGCTGTCGGCATGAATGCGACGCTCACCGAGTTCCGCGACGGCGAGGTGCCGTGGCCCACCCTTCGTCAGGAGGGCCAGACGGTCTTCCGCTGGGCGGTCTGGGAGATGGCGAAGGTCGCGCGCGAGGCGCTCGACCGGGCCGGCGTCGAGCCGACGGACATCGCCGCGTTCATCCCGCACCAGGCGAACATGCGCATCATCGACGAGTTCGCGAAGCAGCTCAAGCTTCCGGAGAGCACCGTGATCGCCCGCGACATCGAGACCACCGGCAACACGTCGGCGGCCTCCATCCCGCTCGCGAGTCACCGTCTGATGGCCGAGCACCCCGAGCTCTCGGGCGGCCTCGCACTGCAGATCGGCTTCGGCGCGGGTCTCGTGTTCGCCGCTCAGGTCGTCGTCCTTCCCTGACAACGCGCCGACTTTCCCTAGACTGTTCCACGGTTCCGAATACAACCCGTAAGAAAGAGGAAGACCACATGGCTTTCACCAACGATGAGGTCCTCGCTGGCCTCGCAGAGCTGATCACCGACGAGACCGGCATCAACGCCTCCGAGGTCGCCCTCGAGAAGTCGTTCACCGACGACCTCGACATCGACTCGATCTCGATGATGACGATCGTCGTCAACGCCGAGGAGAAGTTCGGCGTCACCATCCCCGACGACGAGGTCAAGAACCTCAAGACCGTCGGCGACGCCGTCAACTTCATCGTCGCAGGCCAGGAGTAATCCACGCAGGATGCCACCCCCGCGTCTGCGGGGCGTGGCATCCTCCGCCTTGCCCGCCCTCTGCTCGACCCGCCTGACAAGGAACCACACATGACCAAGCGCATCGTCGTCACCGGCATCGGCGCCACGTCCGCCATCGGCGGGACAGCTCCCGAGAACTGGACGAACCTGCTCGCAGGCCAGTCCGGCACCCGCACTCTCGAGCACGACTGGGTGCAGCAGTACGAACTCCCCGTGACCTTCGCCGCTGAGGCGATCGTCCGCCCCGAAGAGGTCCTTCCCCGCCACGAGGCGAAGCGTCTCGACCCGTCGTCGCAGTTCGCGCTCATCGCGGCGCGCGAGGCCTGGGCGGATGCCGGCTCGCCCGAGGTCGCACCCGAGCGCCTCGGTGTCGACTTCGCCACCGGCATCGGCGGCCTCTGGACCCTCCTCGACGCCTGGGACACCCTGCGCGAGAAGGGACCGCGCCGGGTGATGCCCCTGACCGTTCCGATGCTGATGCCGAACGCCGCTGCCGGCAACCTGTCGCTGCAGTTCCAGGCTCGCGCCTACGCGCAGACCGTCGTGAGTGCCTGCGCATCGAGCACCGAGTCGATCATCCACGCCTTCCACCACCTGCAGGACGGTCTCGCCGACGTCGTGATCGCGGGTGGCACCGAATCCGCCATCCACCCGATCACGATGGCGTCCTTCGCCTCGGCTCAGGCCCTGTCGCGGCGCAATGACGACCCGGCGACCGCCTCGCGCCCCGGCGCGATCGACCGTGACGGCTTCGTGATGGGAGAGGGCGCTGCGGCGCTTATCCTCGAGACCGAGGAGCACGCCCGGGCGCGCGGCGCCAAGATCTACGGCTACGTGCTCGGCGGTGGCGTCACGGCCGACGCCTACCACATCACGGGCAATGACCCCGAGGGCACCGGTGCGGCCCGCGCCGTCACCCAGGCTCTCGACGAGGCCGGCATCAGCGCCGACCAGGTGGCCCACATCAACGCCCACGCGACGTCGACCCCGGTCGGCGACCCCAACGAGTACGTCGCACTCAAGAAGGTCTTCGGCGACCGGATCGATGAGATCCCCGTGTCGGCCACGAAGGCGTCGACGGGGCACCTGCTCGGCGGCACCGGAGCCCTCGAGGCGATCTTCTCGCTGCTCGCCCTGCGGGACCGCGTCGCTCCGCCGACCATCAACATGACCGAGCCCGACCCGGCTGTGCCGTTCAAGCTCTCGGGCGAACCGCAGCCCCTCGGCGACGGTCAGCTCTACGCGATCAGCAACTCGTTCGGCTTCGGCGGGCACAACGCCGTCGCCGTGTTCGCAAGCGCCGACTGACCGAGGCGGAAGAGAGAACGGCCCCCGGGTGATCCCGGGGGCCGTTGTCGTCGACAGCGGTGGGACTACGCGCGGGCGAGCTGCCGTGAGCGAGCCGCCCGCAGCCGCGTCGTCCAGGGCAGGAACCACCCGATCAGCGGCCCCACTCCGAACGCGAAGAGCACGGTTCCCACGCCCACAGGTCCGCCGAGCAGGAACCCGATCAGCAGCACGCTGCCCTCGATCAGAGTGCGGACGAGCCAGACCGGCCAGCCCGTTCGCCCGACGAGACCCGTCATGAGGCCGTCACGCGGGCCGGGACCGAAGTCCGCGGCGATGTAGAGCCCGGTGGCGAACGCGAGGAGCAGCAGCCCCGCCACGAACATCGGGGCACCCACCCACAACGACGGGGGCACGGGGAGGACGAACAGTGCGAGATCTGCACTCGGTCCGACGAGCAGTGCATTGAGCAGCGTGCCGAGACCGACGCGCTGCCGCAGGGGGATCCACAGGAGCAGCACCAGCACGGAGACGAGCACCGTCACCACCCCGTAGCCGATGCCTGCGTTTCCGGCGATGCCGAGAGCGAGGACATCCCAGGGCGCGACACCGATGCCTCCGCGCACCATCAGACCGAGTGCCACACCGTAGAGGAACAGCCCGACGAGCAACTGGACGATGCGCTCGACGACGTCACGACGACTGGTGGCTGCGATGGGGAGGAAGACGGAACGGAGCTGCATCCCTCCATCGTGCACCCGCCGCGGATGCGCGCCAGACGTCCACTCGACGAGAAGTGGCCTGCTTTCCTCAGGCCACTTTACGGCATGCTGGACAGATGACCTCACGACTCGTCCAGCAGCTCGGCGCACAGAACGTCGCCGGCGGTACAGCGAAGGCCCTGGCCGAACAGATCCGTGCGCTGATCCTCGACGGTCGACTGACGGTGGGCGAGCGTCTGCCGTCCGAGCGAGCGCTCGCCCTCGAGCTGCGACGGTCCCGCTCCACCACGACCCGCGTGTACGGGCTCCTCGAGGTCGACGGCTACGTCTCGCGTCGGCACGGAGGCAGCACACGTGTCACACTTCCGCACACCGCAGCACGTGTCGGTCCTGTGGCTGACGCCTCGGCGATCGATCTGTCGATCGCCTCGATGGATTCGACGCCGGGGCTGTACGACGCGACGGTACGATCGCTCCCCCGTCTGGCCGCGCTGCGCGGCACGAGCGGATACTCGCTGCAGGGCCTCCCTGAACTGCGTGACGCAGTCGCCGAGCGCTTCACGCAGCGGGGGCTCCCGACGGATGCCGACGAGATCATGATCACGTCCGGCGCCCTCCACGCGTTCAACCTGGTGCTCGCGACGATCGGCCGACGCGGAGAGCGTGCACTCGTCGAGCAGCCGACCTTCCCGCACGCTCTCGAGGCGCTCCACCGCCATGGCTACCGACTGGTGCCGACTCCGGTGGATGTCACCGGGTGGGATGAGCGCCACATCGCCGACACGCTTCTTCGCAGTCGCCCCCACCTGGCGTATCTGATCCCCGACTTCCACAATCCCACCGGCGCGACGCTGCCCGACACGGCCCGGTCACGCATAGCGGCGACGGCGCAGAGCGTCGGGACGCATCTCGTCGTCGACGAGACGACCGCGGAGCTCGACATCGATCGAGGCTGGACTCCACGTCCTCTCGCGGCGTTCGGCCCGCGCGTCATCACCGTCGGCTCGATGTCGAAGATCGCCTGGGGCGGCATGCGCATCGGCTGGATCCGTGCCGACCGCGCGATGATCACCCGCCTGCTCGCCGTCCGCCCCTCGTTCGAGCTCGGCACAGCGCTGCTCGAGCAGTGCATCGCCGTCGAGCTGCTGCGCGAGATGCCCGCTCTCACCGCGCACGTCGCGTCACGCCTGCACGCGGGTCGGGATGCCGTGGCGGAGGGACTCGAATCGATCGAGAGCCTCTCGATGCCTCAGACGAACGGCGGACTGTCCGCCTGGCTCGATCTCGGCGCGCCCGTCTCGACGGAGTTGTCGCTGGCCGCACGTGATCACGGGCTGATCCTCCCGCCCGGACCTCGCTTCTCCACGGGTGGCGTGCTCGAGCGGCGCCTGCGCATCCCGATCACGCTGCCCCCGGAGCGCACCGCCGAGGCGATGCAGCGACTGCGGCTCGCGTGGGACGACGTGATGTCCGGCGGAACCACCGCCCGCACCGACATGGCCCGGTCAGCCGTCATCTGACGGACGAGGACCCCGTCCCTGTTGTCCAGGGGCGGGGTCCTCGTCATGTATGGAAAGGGAATTCGCCTTCTCAGCGTCCGGGATCGCTCACCGGCATCCGATACTCGCGCCTTCCCCTTCCAGGTCTGTGGGCGGCTACCTAGCCGACCTTGTGCAGCCACACGACACGCGCGTCATCGCTCGCGTGGCGGAACGGCTCCAGCTCCTCGTCCCAGGCCGAGCCGAGTGCGATGTCGAGTTCACGCTGCAGCTCGGTCGCGCTCCCGGCCGCGATCTCCATCGCGTAGCGGATGCGGTCCTCGCCGATGACGATGTTTCCGGCCGCGTCCGTCTGGGCGTAGTGGATCCCGAGGTCGGGAGTGTGCAGCCAGCGCCCTCCGTCACTGCGAGGAGTCGGATCCTCGGTCACCTCGAAGCGGAGATGCTCCCAGCCGCGGATCGCGGTCGCGAGAGCAGCGCCCGTGCCGACCGGACCATCCCAGTAGAACTCGGCGCGGCGTGCGCCGTCGAGCACGGGCTGGTCGCTCCAGTCGAAGTTCACCGCACGACCGATAGCGCGTCCTACCGCCCATTCCAGGTGCGGGCAGAGCGCGCGAGGTGCAGAGTGGATGAACACCACTCCGCGTGCGTAAGCCGTCGCCATGATCTCTCCGTTTCATCAGGTGCGTCTTCCCCAACGACCTGAAACACCGAGAACTGGCGTGAATATGCGGTTATGGGGCTATTCTCGCCCAGACCAGGCGAAATCACAAGCATGTGATTCCACGAAGAAGGCCCCGGTCACGAGGACCGGGGCCTTCGGACCGTCGCCGGTCCTGATTCGGATGAGGCTCAGGCCTCGCTCATGGCCTGCTTGACCTGCTGCCCCTTGGCGGCGTAGTACGCGGCACGGGCGGCGTCACGGCGAGCCTGCTCGGCGTACCCGGCCTCGAGGACCTCCTGCGGGACCTCGACGTTCGGCACGTCCTGGGTGCCGTGGTACTTCTCGATGTAGGCGTCGAGCTCAGGGCCGGACGTCCACGACGTGATGAGGCAGTAGCGGGGCTCGGTGCCCACGTGCGTCGCGGCGTGCCACAGACGCTGCGTGTCGACGATGAGCTGTGCACCGGCGGGCAGGGCGATGCGGTACTCGATGCTCGGGTCCGTGCGGTTCTCGCGCAGGACGAAGAAGCTGTCCTTGTCGTCGCTGAGGTTGAAGAATCCGCGCACGACCCATCCGGTGCCGTCGGGGTTCAGACGGTTGTTGTCGTCCTGGTGGAGGTTGTACAGGCACTCGCCGTACGGGGTCGGCTGCAGCTCGATGACGCGGCAGCGACCGACGTTCGCGCCGGGCTCCTGTGCACGACGCGTGAGGTTCGGAGCCTTCGCCGTCTGCGAGTCGATCCAGACGCCGTCCTTGTCGGTGCGCGGCGGCTTGTGGTTCCAGAAGCCGTTGCACTCGATCTCGCCCTTGGCGCTGGCGAGCGGCGCGAAGCGGGTGTCGCCCGACGACTTCCAGTCGTTGTACTCGATGTCGAGCCACTCCTTGGGGTCGAGCTCCTGGTCGTAGCTGTCGAGCACGACGAAGCCCTTGTCTTCGAGCGCCTTCGATTTGATGTATCCCATGATCTAGGTCATGTCCCTTCATCGGGGGCCAGCACGTTTTAACAGGCCCTGATAAGGCAAGCCTAACAGGGCACCTCTGGAGCGCCGCCGAGGGCCGCCGTGAATAAGCGAATAGACTGAATCGGGCGCCTGGCGACTCCTCGGCGCCGGGCGTTACGGGAGGACGAGACACCAGCATGAGCACTGCGACCAACGTCGAGGCGACAGCTGTCAACACGATCGAGTGGCTCGCAGAGGACTCCACGACCATCGTCGTGCCGGTGTACCAGCGCCAGTACCGGTGGGACATCGGCGGGTGCGAGCAGCTTCTCTCGGACGTCCGTGCGGTCGCCCGCGAGGACTCATCCCACCGCCACTTCATCGGGTCGATCCTGTCGGCTTCCGACGACAGCGATGCCGACACCGACCTCGTCCTGATCGACGGGCAGCAGCGCATCACCACGCTGATGCTGCTGGTCGCGGCCCTTCGGCATGCGGTCCAGGACTCCGACCCCCGGCTCGCCGCCGATCTCGACCGCGTGCTCGTGCGCCCCGACGACCCCACCCGCACGAAGCTGCGTCCGCACGACGCGTGGGCCGAGCTCTACGAATCCGTGGTGCTCGAACGCGACGGTCACGCCGACCGCGAGTCGCGGTTCGATGACAACTACGCGTTCTTCCGCAGCCAGGTGCACGCCGATGAAGCCCCGCTCATCTGGGCGGGCCTGCAGAAGCTCGAGCACGTGTCGATCACGCTCGGTGCCGACGCGAACGCCCAGCAGATCTTCGCAAGCCTGAACTCGACGGGCGAGCCGCTGCGCGACCACGAGCTCATCCACAACTACATGCTCATGGGCCTGACCCACACGGAGCAGCTCGACGTCGAGGAGCGGTTCTGGCTTCCGATCGAACGGCACACCGGAGAGGCGATCGGAGCCTTCTGGCGGCACTATCTGGTGATGACGACGGGACGGGAGGTCGCCGCCAACGGCGAGCACGGCGTCTACAGCGCGTTCCGGCAGTCGTTCCCTCGCGTCGACCTGGACCATCTGCAGGCGGATGCCGAGGTCTGGCGCCACTACGCCGAGATCTACGGCATCCTGCTCGATCCTTCGCGCGAGCAGGACCCGGAGATCGCCCGGCAATTGCGCTACGTCAACACCTTCGGCCGGGCGTCCTACCCTCTCGTCCTCAGCGTCTACAGCGAGCACGCCCGAGGTCTGATCGAGCGGGATGAGCTCGTCGAGACTCTCGAGTGGATCCAGGCGATGTACCTGCGGCGGACGCTCGTCAATCTTCCGAACGAGCGCCTGGTCGCCCGTCTCTGCCGCGCACGTGCGCATGGGCGCGACGCCCTGGCTCGCGCCTTCGCCCGCATCACCCCGTCTGACGAACGGGTGAGTGCGGTGGTGAAGTACAGCGAGCTCGCGCACCCGGCATACGTGCTGGGCCGCATCGAGGGAGTCGACGACCCGATCGACTTCGATGTCGAGCACATCGTGCCCACGGTGCCCAGCGACAGCTGGTCCGGCGACGGCGTGCGCCAGTGGATCGAGTACTCGGACGACGAACGCAACGCGCATCGTGCTCTCGCACCCACGCTCGGCAACCTCACGCTTCTCGAGCAGCGTCTTTCGGAGCGGGTCTTCGGAGAGTCCTATTCCGTCAAGCGCGACTCCGCGTACGCCCGCAGCACGATCGCCGAGACGAAGGCGCTCGCGGCCACCGACACCTGGGGCACCGCGGCCATCTCGCAGCGCACGATCCGCCTGACCGCCGACCTGCTGCGGATCTGGGCCCGCCCCGCACTGCCGGAGATCGATGACGACGGCCTCACTCCCATCCTCGATGCCGTCCGCCGCCGTGGGTGGCCCGCCGGGTGGGAACGCGAGTTCGAGTACGTCGAATACCGCGGAGAGCGCTGGGAGGTCTTCGACGTCAAGCACCTCTTCAACCGCGTCTTCCGCCGCGCCTGGACCGACACCCGCGCGGCCGCCGTGTCGTACTGCGCCGCTCACGGCGGTCCGATCTACGACACCATGGCCTGGAAGGGTCAGTGGGACCAGCTGGACGAGACGCACCACCTCTACATGGGGTGGGATTCGAACTACATGATGAACGCAGTGCAGGGCGTGCTCCACGAGGCCGACATCGCCTCGGAGGTCTTCGTCAAGTACTCCTACATCGGGAATGTGATGTGACATGACCACCACCATCCACCGCCTCTTCGACCTCACGATCGAGGAGCACACGCTGACCGTGCCGCTCGTCTGGGGCGACGCCGCAGACACCCGCACGATCGACATCTTCGCCCGCGTCGTCACCCGCGAGGGAGGCGAGCGACTCCCCTTCCTCGTCTACCTGCAGGGCGGCCCCGGTCACGAAGCGCCGCGACCCTTCCACGCCTCATCCTCCCCCGCCTGGCTCGACGAGGCCCTCGCGCACTACCGCGTCGTGATGCTCGACCAGCGCGGCACCGGCCTGTCCACGCCCGTGGGCGACGGCGACCTCGCACGAGGCTCCGAGGCAGTGGCCGAGTACCTGACCCATCTCCGCGCGGACTCGATCGTCCGGGACTGCGAGGCGATGCGCGAGCACCTCAGCGCTGAGACGTGGAGCGTGCTCGGCCAGTCGTTCGGCGGGTTCACGACCTTGGCCTATCTGTCCACTGATGCGGACTCGCTGGCGGACGTCTTCATCACGGGCGGCCTGAGCACCGTCGATCGTCATCCTGACGAGGTGTACGCGCTCTGCTATGACAAGATGCGCGCGGCCTCCGAGCAGTACTACCGGCGATTCCCGCAGCATCGCGACGTCATGCGGGGTCTGGTCGACCGGGCAGCGGCCGGCGACATCGTGCTCCCCGACGGCGAGGTGGTCTCGCCGTCTCGACTGCGCTCTGTGGGTTCGGCGCTCGGCACGAACGAGGGCTGGCAGACCCTGTGGTCGCTCCTGGAGCGAGATGCCGCATCGAACGCGTTCCGCCACGACCTCATGCACGCGCTGCCCTACAGCGGGCGCAACCCGCTCTACTTCGTCTTCCACGAGTCGAGCTACGCCAGCGGACACGCGACCCGCTGGTCCGCCGAGCGGGCGGAGCCCCAGGACTTCCGGGACGACGTCACGCTGTTCACCGGAGAGCACATCCGCCGCGACTGGACCGAGACCGTGCCGGCCTTCCGGCCGTGGCGCGATGTGACGCTCGCGCTCGCCGAGTTCGAGTGGCCGCGCATCTACGACGAGGTCGCGATCGCCACCTCGGGTGCGACGGGCGCGGCCGCCGTGTACGTGAACGACGTCTACGTGCCGCTGGAGTACTCCCTCGAGACCGCGCGCCTGCTGCCGGGCGTGAAGCTCTGGGTGACGAGCGAACACGAGCACAACGGCCTGCGGTCGGGTCCCGTGCTGACGCATCTCATCGATCTCGCCCAGGGCCGACGCATCCGCTGAGGATCCTCCTGCAGACGGATGCCGATCGGAGCCGTCCCGCCTAGCCTGGAGTCATGGCCGACATTCTCGGGACCCTGCTGACGATCGCGATCCTCCTCGTCGCCGCGACCGCGGTCGTGGTGGTGATCGTGGCGGTCTACTCCCGTACTCCGCTCGAGAAGAAGTACGAGAGCGCGGGCGGCGGCCTGGGCGGATCGTTCGACGCGGTGTGGATGCCGTCGGCGCACGAAGCCGGTGCCGAGCGAGACCGTCAGACTCAGCGCACCGCCCCCGCACCGGCCCCTGGCGACCCGCTGGGCCGCATCGACGGAGAGCGCATCGTCATCGACGTCTGACGACTCGCGCGCGATCCGACCGCAGAAGACGAACCCCCTGCAGACGACGAAGGCCCCGTGTTCCGAGGAACACGGGGCCTTCGATCGCGGGGGTCGTTACTTGGACGATCCGCCGAAGCCCTTGAAGCGCTGGTTGAACTTCTCGACGCGACCGGCCGAGTCCATGATGCGCTGCTTGCCCGTGTAGAACGGGTGCGATGCCGAGGAGATCTCGACGTCGATCACCGGGTACTCGACGCCGTCGAGCTCGATGGTCTTGTCGCTCGAGACAGTCGAACGGGTGAGGAACGTCTCGCCCGAGCCGAGGTCGCGGAACACGACAGCCTTGTACACGGGGTGAATGTCAGTCTTCATGGGATTCCTTAGTTGCTGCCCTGGATTGTGCCAGGGACGAGGGAAGTCTGCGGTGCAGAGAGCACCAAGGATCGATTCTATCAGATGCGCATCAGGATGCCGCGCGGGCCGCATATCGACCCTCTTCGCTGCTGAGGACGATCGGCATGCCGAACGTCTCGGTCAGAGCCTCGGCCGTCAGAGTCTCGGCGACGGGCCCGGCGGCGACGATGCGCCCCTCGCGCATCAGCAGCACATGAGTGAATCCGACCGGGATCTCCTCGACGTGGTGCGTGACCATCAGCATCGCCGGCGTCGTCGGCGACGACGCATAGCCGCTCAGGAGTGCAAGGAGCTCCTCGCGAGAGCCGAGGTCGAGAGACGCGGTCGGCTCGTCGAGCAGCAGCAGCTCGGGATCGGTCATCACGGCGCGGGCGATCTGCACGCGCTTCTGCTCGCCGTCGCTCAGCGTTCCGAAGGTCCGGTCGGCGAGGTGGTCGAGTCGCCAATCGCCGAGGACGCGCAGCGCACGACGCTCGTCGATGTCCTCATAGCTCTCGTTCCATCGCCCGAGCACGGAGTATGCCGCTGTGAGCACCGTGTTCAGAACCGTCTCTTCGCGCGGCACGCGCTTCGCCATCGCGGAGGACGCGAAGCCGATGCGCGGGCGCAGCTCGAACACATCCGTGCGTCCGAGGGTCTCTCCCAGCACCGTGACGGTTCCGGACGTCGGGTGCATCAGCGTGTCAGCCAGCTGGAGCAGCGTCGTCTTGCCTGCGCCGTTGGGTCCGAGGATCACCCACCGCTGATCATCGTCGACCTGCCAGGTCACGTGATCGATGATGTTGCGCCCCTCGCGGCGCACGACGACGTCGGTGAATTCCAGAGCGCTCGACATGCCTCCAGCCTATCGGCTCAGGCGGTCAGCTCCGCGTACAGCGCCCGCGTGGTGTCGGCGATCGCGCCCCAGCTGAACTCGTCGCGAGCCCGCTCCCGGCCAGCCGCGCCGTAGGCACGGGCTCGCTCGGGATCGGACGTCACCTCGGTGAGCACGTCAGCGAGGTCGGCGACGTAGCGCTCCGGATCGACCGGCGTCCCCGTGCCGTCCTGGAGCTGCTCGATCGGCACCAGGCGGCCGGTGACCCCGTCGTCGACGACTTCGGGGATGCCGCCGGTCGCCGTGCCGACGACGGCAGCGCCGCAGGCCATGGCCTCGAGGTTCACGATTCCCAGCGGCTCGTAGACGGACGGGCACACGAATGTCGTCGCCGCGGTGAGGATGGCCGACAGCTCGTCGCGCGGCAGCATCCGATCGATCCAGACGACGCCCTCGCGGGTCTGCTGGAGAAGCCGCACGCCCTCCTGCACCTCCGCCATGATCTCGGGGGTGTCCGGCGCGCCGGCGCAGAGGATGAGCTGGACCTCCGGGGGCAGCAGACGAGCGGCCTGAAGGAGGTACGGCAGGCCCTTCTGCCGGGTGATCCGGCCGACGAACACGACGGACGGCCTGGTCGGATCCATACCGACCGACTCGAGGAACGCCGGGTTCTGCACCGGCCGCCAGCGATCCACGTCGATGCCGTTGTGGATCACGCGCACCCGGGTCGGGTCGACCGACGGGTAGCTCCGCAGGATGTCCTCGCGCATGCCGGCGCTGACCGCGATCACCGCCGCCGCGTTCTCGTACGCGAGCTTCTCGATTCCGCTCGACACCGCGTATCCCCCGCCCAGCTGCTCGGCCTTCCACGGGCGCAGCGGTTCCAGGCTGTGCGCGGTGAGGACGTGCGGGATGCCGTGAAGCTGCGAGGCGATGTGCCCGGCGAAGTTCGCGTACCAGGTGTGACTGTGCACGAGATCGGCGTCCGAGATCGCCGCGACGATCTCGAGGTCCGTCCCGAGCGTCTGCAGCGCGGGGTTCGCGGAGGCCAGTCCCGAGGGTGTCCGATAGGCGAAAGTGCTCGCCTCGTCACGAGGAGCTCCGAAGGCCCTGACCTGTACATCGATATTCTGCCGCAGGGCCGTGACGAGCTCGGCGACGTGCACACCGGCACCTCCGTAGATCTCCGGCGGGTATTCCTTCGTGATCATCTCGACGCGCATGTCTAGACGGTAGTGACTCAGTTGTCCAGATGCTAGTTAGCCGAGCCGAATCGCATCTATGGTTGGTGCATGTCCGCACCAAAGAAGATCTTCGGCATCATCCTCGCCGGCGGCGAGGGAAAGCGTCTCATGCCCCTCACGGCCGATCGGGCCAAACCTGCAGTGCCTTTCGGCGGACAGTACCGATTGATCGATTTCGCGATCTCGAACCTCATCAACTCGGGTCTGCGCCAGATCGTCGTGCTCACGCAGTACAAGTCGCACAGCCTCGATCGCCACATCTCGCAGACGTGGCGCATGTCGGCTCTCCTCGACTCGTACGTGACCTCGGTGCCCGCGCAGCAGCGTCTCGGAAAGCGCTGGTTCTCGGGCTCGGCCGATGCGATCCTGCAGAGCCTGAACCTCATCAACGACGAGAAGCCCGACATCGTCGTCGTGATCGGCGCCGACCACGTCTACCGCATGGACTTCCGACAGATGCTCGACGCCCACATCGAGTCCGGCGCGAAGGCCACCGTCGCGGGCATCCGCCAACCGCTCGCCATGGCGTCCCAGTTCGGGGTCATCGACGCCGACACCGAGTCCGGCCGCATCAAGCAGTTCCTCGAGAAGCCGACCGACATCGCCGGCCTCGAGGACTCGCCCCACGAAGTGCTCGCCTCGATGGGCAACTACATCTTCGACGCGGATGCGCTGATCGCCGCGGTCGAGGCAGACGGCGAATCCCCGACCTCCGGGCACGACATGGGCGGCGACATCGTGCCGTATTTCGTCGATCGAGGCGAGGCCGGCTACTACGACATGAAGCGGAACGACGTCCCGGGCTCATCGCCGCGCGACCGCTCGTACTGGCGCGACGTGGGTACGATCGACTCCTTCTTCGACGCGCACATGGACCTGATCTCCACGCTTCCGATCTTCAACCTCTACAACATGGAGTGGCCGATCCACTCGCAGGCCGTGAACTCGCCGCCCGCGAAGTTCGTGCGCGACTCCGTCGGGCGCATCGGCAATGCGATCGACTCGATCGTGTCGCTCGGATCCGTGCTCTCGGGCACTCATCTGGAGCGCAGCGTCGTGGGTCCGTGGACACTCGCCGGAGGAGGATCCACCATCACCGACTCCGTCGTCTTCGACGGGGTGCGGGTGGGAGCGGGATCCAGAGTCCATCGAGCCATCCTCGACAAGAACGTGGTCCTGGCGGACGGTGCGACCGTCGGCGTCGACCGCGAGCGAGATCTGGCTCGCGGGTTCACCGTGACCGAGTCGGGCATCACCGTGGTGGGCAAGGGCCTGTTCATCGAGAGGTGACGGTGTCGCCGCGATACGCGGCTGCACAGCGGGCCGTTCTGCTGTCGATAGGCTCGAAGGCGTGACTGCCGCGCGTTTCCTCGTCGTCCTCGATGCCGATTCCACCCTCATCCGCAACGAGGTGATCGAACTGATCGCCGATGAGGTCGGGCGTGGCCCTGAGGTGCAGGCGGCCACCGAAGCCGCGATGCGCGGCGAGATCGACTTCGCCACGAGCCTGCGCTCCCGCGTCGCTGCGCTCGAAGGCGTGCCGGTGTCGGGTTTCGCGCGCGTGCTGGCGCGCATAGAGCCGACCCCTGGGGTGCGCGAGCTCACTGCGGCCGTCCATGAGCGCGGTGGTGTCGTGGGAGTCGTGTCCGGGGGGTTCCACGAGATCCTCGACGACGTCGCGCCCGGGCTCGGCGTCGACCGGTGGCGCGCCAACCGCCTCGAGATCGTGGACGGCGCCCTGGCCGGCCGCGTCGATGGCGAGATCGTGGATGCCGCGGTGAAGGCCGCCTCACTGCAGCAATGGGCCGACGAGCTCGGGGTGGCCCGTCACGCCACCATCGCGATCGGAGACGGAGCCAACGACCTGCAGATGATGGCCGTCGCCGGTCTCGGACTGGCGTTCAATGCGAAGCCTGCCGTACGCGCGGCGGCGAGTCTCGTGATCGGCCCGCAGGACCTCTCCGAGGTCATCGCGCTGCTGCCCTAGCGGATGTCCGAGGCCCCGTCTAGCGTCGGGGCATGGACATCATCCTCATCCCCGGTCTCTGGCTCGACGCGTCCAGTTGGAGCGAGGTGACCGCCGACCTCGAACGCGCGGGGCACTCGGTGCATCCCCTGACGATGCCCGGCGTCGGTCTCCCCGCCGCCGCTTCCTCCGACATCGGAATCGCCGAGTGGGTCGATGCCGCCGTGGCCGCGGTCGACGACATCGGGGCACCCGTGGCCGTCGTCGGTCACAGCGGCGGCGGCAACGTCGCCTGGGGCGTCGCCGACGCACGGCCCGACCTCGTCTCGCGGGTCGTCTTCGTCGACACGGTGCCGCCGCCCTCCGGGTTCGGCATCAGCGAATTCGAGGTCGTCGACGGCGTCGTCCCCTTCCCGGGGTGGGACTACTTCCCCGCCGAAGACGTCGACGACCTCGACGACTCGACCCGCGCCCGCACCGCTCCGCTGGCTCGGAGCGTTCCCGCGCGGGTGCCCACCGATCCGATCGAGCTGCGCTCGGAGCAGCGCCACGGGGTCCCCGTGACACTGCTGATGGGCGCGATGGATCAGGAGACTCTCGAGTCGGAGCTCGAGCAATGGGGCCCGTACGCGGATGAATTCCGAGCGATCGGCGATGCCGAGGTCATCCGCATCGGCTCAGGTCACTGGCCGCAGTTCTCGGTTCCGGGCCGCTTGGCCGAGCTCATAGACGCGGCGGTCTCCCGTCGGTGACGACAGGGCGTCGGTCTCGGCTCAGTGCCCCATCCCGAGGCCGCCGTCGACGGGGATGACCGCGCCCGAGATGTAGCCGGCGTCGTCGCCCGCGAGCCAGGTGACCACACCCGCGACCTCGTCAGGAGTGGCGAAGCGTCCGGCGGGAATGTTCGCCTTGTACTGCTTCTGAGTCTCCTCGGGCAGCTCTGCGGTCATGTCGGTCTCGATGAAGCCCGGCGCGACGACGTTCGCGGTGATGCCGCGTCCGCCGAGTTCGCGGGTCAGCGATCGCGCAAAGCCCACCAGTGCGCTCTTCGATGCGGAGTAGTTCACCTGCCCCGCCGAGCCGTACAGGCCCACGACGCTCGAGATGAGGATGACGCGTCCGAAACGAGCCCGCAGCATGCCCTTGGACGCGCGCTTGACGACACGGAACGTTCCGCCGAGGTTGGTGGCGACGACGCTGTCGAAATCGTCCTCGCTCATGCGAAGGAGGAGAGTGTCCTTGGTGATCCCCGCGTTGGCGACCACGATCTCCACCGGCCCGAGCTGCTGCTCGACCTCGGTGAATGCCGCGTCGAGAGCCGCGGCGTCCGTGACGTCCGCGCGCACCGTCAACGTGCCGTCGGGGCCTTCCCCGCTCCGCGCCGTCACTGCGACGCGGTATCCGTCACGGACGAATCGCTCTGCGATGGCGCGGCCGATGCCGCGGTTGCCGCCGGTGACGAGGACGACGCGAGAACTCATTTCCACTCCTGATCTGGCCGCTGGGGTCGGGGCCTGGTCGTCCTCGATCCTACCGAGGATGCCGCCGTCCGACCGGCGTCGTTTGACAGACGGACGCCGCGACTGGAACGCTGAACCCGACGAAAGGCGCCACCGTGAGCGACAACAGCATCCCCACCCCTTCGGGCGGACCGCAGCCGACTCCCCCGCCGCCCGCAGCGCCGGCACCACCCGCACAGCCTTACCAGGCAGCTTCTCCGGCGGCGCAGCCGCCGTCGTACCCGACTGCCCCTCCGGCGTCGCCCACCCAGGCGTACCCGGGCGCCGCGCCTTCCTTCGCGCCGAGCCCGCCTGTCCACGGCGGCGGATCGATGCACCCCTACGGCTCAGCGTCTGCAGCGTCGCCCTACCCGACGTCCGCTCCCGGCCAACCCGCCACCGGATACCCGAACTACGCGGCACCGAACTACGCAGCACCGAACTATCCCGCACCTCGCCCGGCGAGCGGACTCGCGGTCACGTCGCTGATCTGCGGAATCGCCGGAGTCGTGCTCTTCTGGGCTGTGGTGCCTCTGCTCGCCTCGATCGTCGCCGTGATCACCGGCCACATGGCGCTCCGACAGACGAAGGCGAACCCCTCGATCGGCGGACGCGGCATGGCCTTCGCCGGCCTCATCATGGGGTACATCATGGTCGCGGTGCTCGTCATCGGCATCGTCATGACGGTCATCGGGTTCCTGTTCTTCGGCGCCTTCACTCTGCCCTTCCTCTTCTCGACCTGAGCGGCAGACGGGCGCGCCGTGGTGCCCGCACCGGCGTAGGCTGGACTCATCGTGAAGAGCAAGCCACTGGTCCCTGCTGTCACCTCGCTTCCGCAGTCGCCGAAAGACGAGGCGGACCACCGCGTGCGCCGATACGCGCTCACCATGACGATCCGCATCGTCTGCTTCGCGCTCATGATGTTCGTGCAGCCCTACGGCTGGTACACATGGGTCTTCGCGCTCGCGGCCGCGCTCCTTCCCTACATCGCGGTGGTGTTCGCGAACGCAGGAAGCGACAGCACCGAGACGACGGCGGAATCTCCCGTGCAGCAGCTGGAGGCACCTGCCCCGGTTCCGACGCTTCCGGTCGAACAGGATCCGCCGCCTCACGTCATCACCATCCACGAAAGCCGCCAGGATCGCGAGTGAGTGGACTGGAGTGCTCGCGTGCCGGATGCCGGAGCGCGGCGACCACGCAGGTGGTGTGGCGCAATCCGCGTATCCATGCCGCCGACCGTGAGAAGATCTGGCTCGCGTGCGACGAGCATGTCTCGTTCCTCCACGACTACCTGGCTGCCAGAGACTTCCCCGTGACAGTGAGAGATGGTATGCCCTCATGAGTGCCCGGATGGGTCGATGGACCGTGTACGTGCTGATCGCGATCGGCTTCGCGGTAGGGTGCGCCTTCCTGTCGAATTGGCAGTTCGAGCGCAACGAGACGAGATCCGAGCAGATCGCTCTCGTCGAGAAGAACTATGACGCGGATCCCGTCCCGCTCTCCGACCTCATCGGCGCCGACGGAGCCCTCGAGCCCGGCGACGTCTGGCATCCTGTCGTTCTGAACGGCGAGTACATCGCCGATGACCAGCTCCTCGTGCGCAATCGGCCCCATGGCGGCACGAGTGCGTTCGAGGTTCTGGTGCCGTTCCGCGATGTCGACGGACGTGTGTTCATCGTCGACCGCGGATGGGTGCCGCCCGGTGACGGTGACTCCCCGGATGCCGTTCCTGCGCCTCCGAGCGGAGAGGTCGAGGTCATCGTGCGTCTGCGTCCCGGAGAGCAGCTGCCGGCCTCGGGACGCGGCGCTCCCGAGGGCCAGGTGCCGACGATCAACCTCCCCTCGATCGCCGAGCTGGTCGACGGAGACGTGATCACGAGCGCGTACGGGCAGATCGTGAGCGAGGAACCGGCGGGCGAAGGCACCCTGGGCCGCTTCGACTCCCCCACCGACGACCCCGGCCCGCATCTGTCGTATGCGATCCAGTGGATCCTGTTCGCGCTGATGGGCTTCGTGTTCATCGGCTACATCATCCGCACCGAGATCGTGAAGCACCGCGAAGAGGTGGAGGGGATGCCCGCACCCGTCAAGAAGTCCCGGCGCCGTGACAGCGATGCCGACGTCGAAGACGAGCTCCTCGATGCTCGCTGAGACGCGTCAGCCCCAGGCCCGCACGTCCACGACGAGGGCGGACTTGGGGTAGCTGCCCGAGGGCGTCCCGATCTCGAAGAGATCGATCAGGAGCATCAGCGGATAGTCGGGCGACTGCGGGATCCGCCGCAGCACCCTCCCCTCGCAGCCGATCACCGTCTCGCCGTCACCCCAGACGACTGTCCAGGTGTGCTGCTCACTCGCGTCGAACGGGAGCACCACCTCGGCCATGTCGGTCTGCAGACGCGGATCACCGTGCGCCTTGATGCCGGTCCGCGCTGGAGTCGTATTCGAGACCGCATCCGCGTCGATCTCGAAGATGCAGATCTCGCCGGCATCCCTCTCCGAGAGGTGTTCGATCCCGACGAGCCAGGCGGCGAGCATGCATCCTTCGTCGGTGCTCGCGGCGACGGTCACATCGATGCGTCCGCGGGCGGGAGCGAACAGCAAGTGCAGAGGCGTCTCCGTTCGCACCTCCAGACCGTCCGGACGATGTCGGTGCGTGCCGCGCGCCGACCCGACGGATCCGGAGAACACCGCGGTCTGCACATTCGACACACGGAGCGGGGCATCCTCCTTCCGCCAATCGAGCTGATCGCTGTCGATGCGCAGGCGCAGCACCGAGTCGACGATCTCATATCGCGCCGCCGACCTCTCGGGAACCGTCCAATGCGGGAGGTAGTGGGCGACCCATTTCTCGTCGTCGAGCCCCGTCGAGAAGTCGTCGGCGAAGCTCGGGGCCTCTGACGGCGGAGGCGGGAGAACCTCGCTCATCGTTCAGTCGGTCCAGGGCAGCGGCCGGTCGGGCAGGCGCGTACTGTCATCGGGAAGATGCGGCAGCTCCTGGCCTCCGGCCCGGATGCACAGCCAGCGGAGCTCCCCCGCACTGCCAGGGTGAGACCGCCAGGTGCGGGCGACCCCCTGACCGACTCGGATCACGGTGCCGGGGCCGACCTCGACGATCTCGTCGTCGAGCCCCATCTGCCCGCGCCCCTCGAGGAAGACGTAGAGCTCCTCGATGCGTGAATGAACGTGCCAGTACCCCGCCTCCTCACCCGGAGCGAGCGCGTTCGCGGTGAGTCCGATGAACTGCATCGTCAGCTCGTGGTCGACGACGCGGCGACCGTCGCGGGAGCGCGCGGCATCGAAGCCGCCGTGGTGCTCACGCCACTCGTCCAGCGCACCGATCTCGATGACCTGGAAGTCGCTCATGCGCGAGCCTCCTCCTCGATGCGGTCAGCGGCGCGACCGGAGAGCGCCCGGCTCCAGCCGTCCGCGGATGCCTCGTACACGAGGCGGGTGTGGTTCCGATCGGTCTCCCCCTGCCAGAACTCGATGCGGCTCGGGACGATGCGCCAGAGCACCCAGTCCCCGTCGGCGATGCCGGCCTGTGCGGCCGCCGAGCGAGCAGCGAGGTCGGCGGCGCTCTCCTCGGGCGTCGCCTCCTCCACGCGGCCGCGCACGCGGACTGCACGGACCTGCGGCTGCCACCAGAAGTTCAGGGCCGCTGCCGGCACTGCGCCGAGCTGCGCGCCCTTACGGGACGACCGCGTGCTCGCGAAGGCCCACCCTCGTTCGTCGATCCTCTTCAGGATGAGCGTGCGCGCATCGGGGATCCCGTCCTCGTCGACCGTCGCCAGCGTCACCGTGTGCGGTTCCGCCACCCCGGCTGCGGCGGCGGCGCGCAACCACTCGGCGAACAGGACCGCCGGGTCATCCGGCAGGTCGCGGATGTCCCAGTCCGGAGCGACGCCGGTGAGAGCGTGGCGTCCTCTGAGCCAGTCGTTGAGCGGATCGAGGGCGAGGTCGGAGTCGTCATGGGTCACCCTGTCGACTATGCCACTCCCGTCGGACGTGGCCACCCCGGACGCGTTACGCGAGCTCGATGAGGTCCTGGTACTCCTGGCTCCAGAGGTCCTCGACACCGTCGGGAAGGATCAGCACGCGCTCCGGGTTGAGCGACTGCACCGCACCGGGGTCGTGCGAGACGAGGACGACTGCACCCTCGTAGTGCGCGAGAGCGCCGAGGATCTCCTCGCGAGACGCGGGATCGAGGTTGTTGGTGGGCTCATCGAGCAGCAGCAGGTTGGCCGAGGAGACCACGAGGGTCGCCAGCGAGAGACGCGTCTTCTCGCCGCCCGAGAGAACCCCGGCGGGCTTGAGCACATCGTCGCCGGTGAAGAGGAAGGATCCGAGCACCTTGCGCGCTTCCATCTCGGTGATGTGCGGAGCGGCCGAGACCATGTTCTCGAGCACCGAGCGGTTCACGTCGAGGTTCTCGTGCTCCTGCGCGTAATAACCGACCTTGAGCCCGTGGCCCGGCTCGAGCTGGCCCGTGTCCGGCTCGTCGACTCCGGCGAGCATCCTCAGCAGCGTGGTCTTGCCCGCACCGTTGAGTCCGAGCACGACGACCTTCGATCCGCGGTCGATCGCGAGGTCGACATCCGTGAAGATCTCGAGCGATCCGTACGACTTCGACAGCCCCGTCGCCATCATCGGGGTCTTGCCGCAGGCGGCGGGTTTGGGGAAGCGGAGCTTCGCCACCCGGTCTTCCTGGCGGACCTCGTCGAGACCCGCGAGGAGCTTCTCGGCGCGCGCGATCATCTGATGAGCGGCAGCGGCCTTCGACGCCTTCGCACCGAAGCGGGCGGCCTGCTGCTGCAGCGTGGTGGCCTTCTTCTCGGCGTTGGCTCGCTCCTTCTTGCGGCGCTCCTCGTCGGCCACCCGCTGGCGCAGGTAGTTCTTCCAGTTCATGTTGTAGGTGTCGATGATCTGGCGGTTCGCGTCGAGGTAGAAGACGCGGTTGACGGTCTCGCCGACGAGCTCGACGTCGTGGCTGATCACGATCAGCCCGCCCTTGTAGTTCTTGAGGAACTCGCGCAGCCACACGACGCTGTCGGCGTCGAGGTGGTTGGTCGGCTCGTCGAGGATCATCGTCTCCGCATCCGAGAACAGGATGCGCGCGAGCTCGATGCGACGACGCTGTCCGCCCGAGAGCGTCGAGAGCGGCTGATCGAGGATGCGGTCGGGCAGCGAGAGGTTGTTGGCGATGGATGCCGCCTCGGCTTCTGCGGCGTATCCGCCCTGTGCCTCGAACTGCTCGGTGAGGCGCGCATAGCGCTTCATCGCCTTCTCGGCCACGGCGGGGTCTTCCGAGCCCATGGCCAGCGAGGCCTCGGTCATGCCGAGATTCAGCTGTCCGAGTCCGCGGGCATCGAGGATCCTCGTGCGCGCCAGATCCTCCGGGTTGCCCGAACGGGGATCCTGGGGAAGGTAGCCGAGCTCTCCGGAGCGCGTCACCGTGCCCCCGGAGGGAAGGACGTCGCCGGCGAGCACCTTGGTGAGCGTGGTCTTGCCTGCACCGTTGCGGCCGACGAGACCGATCTTGTCTCCGTCGCTCACACGGAACGACACGTTCTCCATCAGGAGGCGTGCGCCCACGCGGATCTCGAGTTCGTGCACGGCAAGCACAGGCGGGATGTCCGTTCTTTCAAGGGGGTTCAGGCCGAGGGGCCAAACTCCCAGTATAGATCGCTCGGCTGGGTGTTCAGTCGACGTACGGATCGTGGTGCAGTCGTCGGCCTGTGCACAGATCTACCTCTGCGGGTGGATGCGATCGATACCTCAGGGTGATGCCCTGCGTGCCCTCCGCTTTCTAGCCTGCTGAGGTGGACGTCATCAACGAGCTCATCCTGCAGACCGTCGCCTCCCCCTGGCTGTATGCCGTGCTGCTCGCGGTGACGATCATCGACGGCTTCTTCCCGCCTGTTCCGAGTGAGACCGTGCTCGTGGCGGCAGCCGCCGTGCTGGCATCCTCAGGAGAGCCATGGGCGCTGATCCCGCTCGGGCTCGTCGCCGCCGTCGGCGCGACCATCGGCGACAACATCGCATTCGTGCTCGGTCGTCGACTCGGCACGACCCGCTGGGCGTGGATGCGTCGACCGCGGATCGCCTCGGCCTTCGCCCACGCGGAACGCGCCCTCGACCAGCGCAGTGCGGCTCTGATCCTCGGCGCTCGATACATCCCTGTCGGCCGTGTCGCTGTGAACATGTCGGCGGGCGCGCTGCGATTCCCCTGGAGGCGTTTCCTTCCCCTGAGCGTCGTGGCCGGTCTCAGCTGGAGCGCGCTGAGCCTGGCGATCGGGCTGCTCGCCGGATCATGGATCGAAGATCAGCCCCTCGCCAGCGCCGGGATCGGCATCGGGGTCGCTCTCATCATCGGACTGGTCATCGACCGCGTCACCGCTGCCCGGCGTCGACGCGCCCCCGTCCCGCAACTGGCAGGATGACACTCATGGCACGTCGCCTGCCCCGCACACCCCGCACACCGCGGACTCCCCGCATCAGCCGTCGAACGGCCGCGCTCGCCGCGCTCGCCGTGGCGAGCCTGGCGCTCTTCGCGGTGCTCGTGTCGCTGCAGACCGTGCTGTACGGCACCGCGTTGCCGCTGACGTTCATCCTCGGCGCTGCACTCTGCTCGGCGCCGCTGCTCTCTTTGCGGTATCCGCGGTGGGCGATCGCGATGTTCTGCTCTGCGGCGTTCGCGCTCCCGCTGCTGGTCGTGCCCGATCAGGCGACTGAGGCGCCGTGGCCGTGGTCGGTGCCCGCGCTCGTCACCTTCGTCCTCTTCGTGGGCGTCGTGACCTTCATCCATGGCGCGCGCCTGGGCGTCGTCCCGCTCGGCGTCGGCGCGCTGCTCTCCCTCACGGCCCCGCTGCTGCGCCCCGAGATCGTCGCCACTCCGGCGACGGCAGGCAGCGCCACGGCAGATCTCATCGTGACCACGTCTGTGGCCGCAGCCGTGTTCCTGGTCGCCATACTGGTCGCAGGACGCGTGAGGGTATCTGCCGAGCTCACGAAGGAACGGGAGCATTCAGCCCTCGAAGAGTCCCGCCGCGCGCTCGTCGAGGAGCGCACCCGTATCGCCCGCGAACTGCACGACGTCATCGCCCACAGCATGTCGGTCATCCAGGTGCAGGCGTCCACTGCTCGATACCGACTCCCCGAGATCGGCGACGCGGCGACGTCGGAGTTCGAGAGCATCGCGGCCACAGCGCGGGGATCGCTCACCGAGATGCGGCGGATGCTGGGCGTGCTGCGCACCGAGGATCAGGCGGCCGAGCTGGCGCCGCAGCAGAGCATCGACGATATCCCGGCCCTCGTCGACACGATCCGGCGCGCCGGCGTGACGGTGGGGCTCGAGATGACGGGCGCGTTCACCGACGCCCCGCAGGCCGTGCAGATCGCCGCCTTCCGCATCGCGCAGGAGGCGCTCAGCAACGCGGTACGGCACGCGTCCGGCGCCGCCGTCACGGTGCGCCTGCAGGCGGATCTCCACGCCATCGGCATCCGCGTCCGCAACGGCCGCGCCACCACTCCACCGGCTCACCCCAGCGGAGGCTATGGACTTCGCGGCATGCGTGAGCGCGTCGAACTGCTCGGCGGGTCCTTCACCGCCGGCCCCACCGCTGAGGGCGGGTGGGAGGTCATCGCCTCCCTCCCGCTGCACGAGCGTCCATCGAGCGAGACCACCGCTCCGATCACCCAGGAGAACCCGTGACGATCAGCGTCCTCATCGCCGACGACCAGGCGATGGTGCGCGCCGGATTCGCCGCTCTGCTCGATGCGCACGAGGGAATCCGTGTCGCAGGCCAGGCGGCCGACGGAGCCGAAGCCATCACCCTCGCTGCCCGCCTCGATCCGGACGTCATCCTGATGGACGTGCGGATGCCGCAGGTCGACGGCATCGAGGCCACTCGGCGCATCCTCGGACCCGCCTACCCTGCGGCTCATGTGCCGAGGATCCTCATGCTCACGACCTTCGACATCGACGACTACGTCTACGACGCGCTCGAGGCCGGCGCGAGCGGATTCCTGTTGAAGGACGCTCTTCCCGAGGAGCTCGTGCACGCCGTGCGCGTCGTCGCCGGCGGCGATGCCCTGCTCGCCCCCAGTGTGACGCGGCGCATGATCGAGCAGTTCGCCGGACGTCGGCCCCGCACCGCGAAGGCGGCGACCTCGCTCGCAGACCTGACCGATCGGGAGCGGGAGGTGCTGGTGCTCATCGGTCGCGGACGGTCGAACAGCGAGATCGCGTCCGACCTCTTCATCGCCGAGCAGACCGTGAAGACGCATGTCGGCAAGGTGCTCGCCAAGCTCCGACTCCGCGACCGCGTGCACGCCGTGATCCTCGCCTACGACACGGGTCTCGTCGAGCCCTCCTGAACCGCTGCTCCGGGTCACACCGCAGTAGGGGTGCGAACCAGCCCGGAGGGTGATCCCCCGACCGGCACCGCGTCCATACGCTCCTCGGACACCCATCCGAGGAGGACTCCATGGCCATCGTCGAAGCGCCGCCCCGCATCGCTCCCCGCCCCCCGCTGCCGGCCGGTCGTGATGCCGCGATCGACCTGCTGCGAGCGATCTGCGTCGCAGGAGTCGTGCTGCTTCACGCCATCATGGTGGGCGTCACGGTCGCCGACGGCAGCCCGGTCTTCGCGAACGCGAGCGAGGGCACCTCGTGGATCATCCCCATGAGCTGGGTCCTCCAGGTCATGCCGTTGTTCTTCATCATCGGAGGCTTCGCCGGTCACATCGCGTTCCGGCGGTCGCAGGCGCGCGGCGGCACCGCATCCGAGTTCATCGCAGCCCGCGTGCATCGCCTGCTCCGGCCCGCACTGTTCGCCATCGCCGTCGTCGGCGTCGCGCTCGCGGCTCTCCACGTCGCAGGTGTTCCCGCCGACATCATCGCCACCGCCGGCTTCCGCTACAGCCAGCCGCTGTGGTTCCTCGGAGTCTTCCTGGGCTGTCAGGCGCTCCTCCCGGCACTCTCGAGAGCCCACGCACGCAGGCCCCTGGTCACCGTCGCAGCCCTCGTGTGGGCATCGGTCTGCGTCGATGTGGCCCGGGCGAGCACCGGGGTCGAGGGACTGGGGTTCCTGAATCTCGCCTTCGTGTGGCTCGCACTCCAGCAGATCGGGTTCTTCCTCGCCGACGGCACGATCGACCGGCTGCCTCGAGCGACGCGGGCCCTGATCGGAGCAGCGGCTCTGACCGCCCTCATCGCAGCGTTCGCGACCGGGATCTACTCCCCCGACCTCATCGCGAACATCAATCCCCCGACCGCCGCGCTGCTGCTCGTCGGCGTCGTGCACCTGAGCGCCGTCTCGCTTCTGCGCGATCGCATCGACGAGCTCAGCCACCGGCCGGTCCCCGCCGCGTTCGGCGCCTTCGTCAATCGCCGCACCATGACGATCTACCTGTGGCACATGCCGGTACTGCTCGCCATGGCGGGGATCTCGGCCGTCGCCTCACTCGTCAGCGGAATCGCGCTGCCGGATCCGAGTTCCGTCTCCTGGTGGGTGTCGCGTCCGATCTGGCTCGCCGTCGCCCTGACTCTGACAGCGGCGATCGCGACCTCCCTCACCCGCATCGAGACGCAGCCGTCGCCGCGATCCGCTGACAGGACGCACCGGGTCGTGATCGCCGCCGTCCTGGGCATCGCCTCCGTCGTCCTGCTCCTCGTCGCGGGGACGACCGTGCTCACTGCTGCAGTCGCCGCCGGCGGCATGCTGCTGTCCCTGCGCATCGCCCGCCGATCACACGAGACCGCGAGCGGCGAGAGCGTCGCCGACGTCGTCCGCGTGGCGTAGTGTCCTGACCATGAGCGGCACCGCGCCTCGCACGCCGCGACGGATGCCGCGTGCGAGGTGGGCCTCGGTGACCGCATGGGCGAAGCCTGCGACCACCGGAATCATCGTGAGGGTCAGTGAGATCATCATCGCGACGGCATCCGCATCGATGCCCAGTCGGCGCAGCGGTCTCAGCATCCGATGCAGCACCGCGAGCAGATCGCCCATCCGGGTGGTGATCGTGAGAAGCGACGCCAGCAGCAGCAGTGATGCCACCCTGGCCGTGCTGACCCATGCCGTGAGCGGTGTGGCGAAGATCCACAGGGCGACCCCGAGAACCAGGACGAGCCACCGCAGCCGCCACGCCTCGACGAGCAGGGCCGTCACCGGAAGGCCGGCGGCGAGATAGAGCAGGCAGACGACGAGAAGCGCGGCTGTGACGCTCCATCGATCGTGCGGGTAGCCGGACGAGACGAGCGCGAGCACGGCGAAGACGGCGAGCTTGGGGCCCGCCGGCATCCGGTGGACGATACTCGCCCCCGGCCGATAGGACTGGATCACGCGGCCAGCTCGCGATACTCGGCGACCACGTCCGGCGGGGCGCCCGACGCGATGATCGAGCCCGCCTCGAAGAGGACCGCGTGGTCGCACCTCGCTGCGAGCTCGAGGTCGTGGGTGACGATGACGACCTGGGCGGGAAGCGCCAGCAGCAGATCCGAGATCCGTCGGGAGTTGCGCAGGTCCAGCAGGGTCGTCGGCTCGTCGGCGACGATCAGCTGCGGTTCGGTGATCAGGACAGACGCGAGAGCCAGCATCTGCTTCTGACCGCCGGACAGCTCCGACGCCGGCACGTCCGCCCGATCGGTCAAGCCGTGCTCGGCGAGTGCCGCGGCCACACGTCTGTCGACGTCCGCACGAGAGGATCCGCGAAGCGACAGCGCGAGGTCCTCGGCAGGCGTAGGCATGAGGATCTGCGCCTGCGGATCGGTGAAGACGAAACCCACCCGCCGCCGCAGAGCCTTCACATCCCGACGAGAATCGAGACCGTGCACCGTCACGCGCCCTGCATCCGGGAGCACGAGGCCGTTCAGCAGACGCGCGAAAGTGGACTTTCCTGAACCGTTCGCGCCGATGACCGCGATCCTCGCCGTCGTGAGCTCGATGCTCACATCGCGCAGGATCGGCTGCCCCTCCCGCTCCACGGTGACATCGTCGACCGAGATCGATCCGGTCGAGGTCTCAGACCGCACGGACGGATGCCGGCACGGATGGGGCACTCGTGCCGAAAGCTCGAGGGTACGCGCGCCGTAGCGCGAGGACCAGCGCTGTGGCCGCTGCCGCCTTGAGCAGATCGCCGGGGAGGAAGACGAGACTCGCCAGTGCGGTGGGTCCCAGGTCGAGCCCGAGTACGAGCGCGGTGACGGGCACCCCGCAGACGTACACGACCACGATGCCGCCGACGACGACCCCGAGGGCGATCCGCCACCAGCGGGGCCGACCGCTGCGCACGATCAGTCCGATGACGATGACGCCCAGGAGCCACCCGAGCAGGTAGCCGGCTGTCGGACCGACGAAGACGCCGAGACCGCCACGGCCACCGGCGAGGACGGGGAGCCCGACCGCTGCCAGCACCAACACGAGGAGCACCGAGAGCGGGGCCGACCGCGGGCCGAGTACAGCGCCGGCGAGCATCACCCCCAGGGTCTGCGCGGTGATGGGCACCCCGCCGGGGATCGGGATCGTCACCATTCCGAGGACGATGATGAGCGCGGCGAAGATCGCCACCCTCGCGAGTTCGCGACCGAGGTCGTCTGTGTGCCGAGCCATCATCCATCACCTTCCTGAACACCGTTCACTTGAACGGTGTTCACTATACTGACGGGATGGCCCCGGCGCACAACTCGACCCGTCACGACCGCGACGGCGTCGCGCGCGCTGCACTCGCGCTCCTCGACGAGGTCGGCCTCGCCGACCTCTCGATGCGGCGGATCGCCGGCAGGCTCGATGTGCAGCCGAGTGCTCTCTACTGGCACTTCTCGAGCAAGCAGGAGCTGCTGGCGGAGTTGGCCGATCGCATCACCGCGGGCATCCCACGCGACGATGCGGACGTGTTGACCACCGCCCGCAGCATCCGCGACGCGCTCTTCACCTATCGCGACGGGGCCGAGCTCGTGCTCAGCACGTATGCCCTGCGTCTCGGCTCGTCGTATGCGCACACCGCTCTGGAAGCCGCGCTGACGCGCCACGGCCTGTCGGACGCACCGGAGCGAGCAGCCGCACTCCTGCACTTCGTGCTCGGCCATGCGACTCTCGTTCAGCAGCGGATGCACGCCGACAGCCACGGAGCAGCGCTCGACGACCACACGATCGACGTCACAGCGGGACTCGACCGCATCTTCGACCTCGGCGTGGCCGCGCTCGCCGGAGAGTCGTCCGGCGCCGGCCTCACCGCTCGCGCGACTCCGCATCCGTCAGCTCCGCGGCGTGCCCCAGCCTGAGTCCCGGCACGAACGCCAGGAGCACCAGACCGAGACAGAACGCGAAGACGACGCCGAAGGCGCTCGCACCACCGCCGAGGCTGGCGACGGCGAGACCCGCGAGAGCGATGACGACCGCGGCGCCCGTGGAGTCCGAGATCGACAGAGCTGACGAGTTGAAGCCCTGGTTGCCGGCATCCGAGTACGCGAGCGTGAGCACGGTGAGGCGGGGATAGAGCAGACCCATGCCGCCGCCGGCGAAGGCCCATCCCACCACCACGAAGAGCGGCGAGAACCCCCAGAGCGCTGCGAGGAGCACGAAGACCAGCGCACAGACGAGCAGCGAGAGACTGATGACGGTGATCCTCGTGTTGCCGAGACGTTCACCGAACCTCCCCTGCAGCGCGGACGCACCGGCCCAGGCGAACGCGGCGAACATCAAGGCGATGCCCGCCCACGTCGCCGTGAACCCGAACCTCTCCATGAGCAGGTACGGGATGTACGCTTCCGCGGCGAAGAACGCGCCGGCGACGACGCCCCGCATGAGCACGACGCTCGGCAGGCCCCGGCCGGCGCGCAGAGTGCGTCGAGGGAGCAGCGGCAGCACGGCCACGGCGATGACGGCCACCGAGCCCAGTGCGACCGACCATCCGATCTGCGCGGTCATCTCGGCCGTGAAGCCGATCAGCACGGCGAACACCGCGACGACGACGGCGAGCATCAGACGAGTCACGAGAGCTCGACGGTCCTGTGGTTCGCCATGCCCGAGGTCGACGCCGCGCAACCGGATCGCGATCATGAGAAAGGCGGCCGTCGTCAGCACGGCCACCCCGAGGAATGCCCACCGCCAGTCGAGGTACTCGGCGACGGCACCCGCGAGGAACGGGCCGATCATCGACGGCACCACCCAGGCCGCGGCGAACGCCGCGAAGACCCTTCCGTGCAGGTGGGGCGGATACAGGCGGGCCACCACGACGTACAGGGCCACCGTCTGTCCGCCCGCACCGAGCCCCTGCACGAGGCGGCCGATGAGGAACTGATCCATCGTCACCGCGAACCCCGACAGCAGAAGGCCGGCGATGAACAGCGACACGGCGGCGTACAGCGCACCCCGGGGCCCGCGAGCGTCCGACCAGGCACCCGCGGCGACCATCCCGATCACGCTCGTCGCCAGTGTCCCCGCGAAGGCCACCGCATACAGCGCCTGGCCGTCGAGCGCCTCGCTGACGATCGGCATGACGGTCGTCACCGCCAGAGCCTCGATCGCCGCCAGGAAGATCAGCGCGACTGCGCCGGCGGTGACCCAGAGGCGTTCCCGGTCCCAGATCGACGATGTCGCGCGATCGACCGTCATCGATCCACGAGCGTCGCGATGCGCTCGATGGCCTCGGTGATGATCTCCGGACTCGTCCCGAAGTTCAACCGCACGAATCCCCTGCCCTGCTCGCCGAAGGCGGGGCCGAAGTGCAGGGCCACCTTCGCCTCCTTGAGGATCCGACGCGCGGGGTTGTCGCCCCATCCGAGAGCCGAGAGATCGATCCAGGCGAGGTAGCCGGCATCGGGCATCCGGTAGCGGGCACCGGGGAGCTTCGATGCGAGCAGGTCCTCGAGGAGTACGCGGTTCGCGTCGAGTGTCGCGAGCAGCCCGTCCAGCCACTCATCGCTCTCCTCCGAGAAGGCGGCGACAGCCGCGAGCAGACCGAACTGACCGGTGCGCCACTCGACCTCGATCGGCAACCCGCGCACGACCGCGCTCGTCGATTCGGAAGCGGTCACCATGAGGGCGCACTTGAGGCCGGCCAGATTGAAGGCCTTGCTCGCGCTGACGACCGCATACCCCACGCGCTCGGCGGCCTCGCCCGTGTCGAGGAACGGCGTGAAGCCGGTTCCCGGCTGGGCGAGCGGTGCGTGGATCTCGTCGGAGACCACCGCCGCGCCGAACTCGTCGGCGATCTCGGCCAGCGCCGCGAGCGCGTCGCGACTGTGGACGGTGCCCGTCGGGTTGTGCGGATTGCAGAGCAGGATCGCGGTCGCGCCGTCCTCGAACGCTGCACGGACGCCGTCGAGATCGAGTTCCCACCCCATCCCCGTGTCGATGAGAGGCACCCGTTCCACCTCGGCGCCGGCCTCGGACACCAGGTCGAAGAACGGCGGGTACACGGGAGGGGTGACGACCACGCGCTCTCCCGGCTGCGTCACGCGGCGGAGAATCTCGACGATGCCCATGCTCACATCGGCCGTGGTGCGCATCCGCGTCGGATCCGCCTCCCAGCCGAAGCGACGGCGTGCGAACGCCGCGTAGGTGTCGGGCAATGGTGTCCGCGAGGCGATGTACCCCGTGTCTCCGAGCTCGACGGCGCGACGCAACGCGTTCGAGACCTCCGGTGCGAGAGGGAAATCGGTCTCCGCGACGAAGAGCGGAAGCACGTCGGCGGGATACTCCCGCCACTTCTCGCTGCTACGTCGTCTGAGCTCCGCCAGAGGCAGAGCCGTGACTTCGAGCATTCTCAGATCGCGAAGCCGAGGGCGCGCATCATGTCGCGCCCGTCGTCTGTGATCTTCTCCGGACCCCACGGCGGCATCCACACCCAGTTGATGCGGAAGCGGTCGACGACGTTGTCCAGAGCCTGCGCGGTCTGGTCCTCGAGCACGTCCGTCAGGGGGCAGCCGGCGCTGGTCAGCGTCATGTGGATGACGAGAGCATCGTTCTCGTCATCCCAGGCGAGGTCGTAGATGAGGCCGAGGTCGACGACGTTGATCCCGAGTTCCGGGTCCATGACGTCCTTGAGCGCCTCGGTGACCTCGTCGTACTTCGCGTCCGTGAGGGTGGCTGTCATGCGAATCAGCCTACGCCTCGATGGGGGCTGCGGGGTCGAGGAAACGGTCGTATCCCTCTTCCTCGAGCCGGTCTGCAAGCTCAGGGCCGCCCTCTTCGACGATCTTGCCCGCGACGACCACATGCACGAAGTCCGGACGGATGTAGCGGAGGATACGGGTGTAGTGCGTGATCAGCAGCACGCCGAGTCCGGTCGACTCCTTGGCGCGATTGACGCCTTCCGAGACGATCTTCAGCGCGTCGACGTCGAGGCCCGAGTCGGTCTCGTCGAGAATCGCGAACTGCGGCTTGAGGACCTCGAGCTGCAGGATCTCGTGACGCTTCTTCTCGCCACCGGAGAAGCCTTCGTTGACGTTGCGCTGAGCGAACTTCGGGTCCATGCGGAGGTTCGCCATGGCCGCCTTGACGTCCTTGGTCCAGCCGCGGATCGCCGGAGCTTCGCCGTCGAGTGCCGTCTTGGCGGTGCGGAGGAAGTTCGTCACCGTCACGCCGGGGATCTCGACCGGGTACTGCATCGCGAGGAACAGGCCGGCGCGCGCGCGCTCGTCGACGCTCATCGCGAGCACATCCTGGCCGTCGAAGGTGATCGAGCCGGAGGTCACGGTGTACTTCGGGTGGCCGGCGATCGTGTACGCGAGCGTCGACTTGCCCGAGCCGTTGGGGCCCATGATCGCGTGCGTCTCACCGGTGTTCATGGTGAGGGTGATTCCGTTGAGGATGGGGGTGGTACCCGCCTCGGTCTCGACCGTCACGTGCAGGTCGCGGATTTCGAGAACAGACATTCAGACTTCCTTCGTCACAGTCGGGTCGATGAGCACGTCGTCGCCGTCGATCTCGACGACGTAGACCGGAACGGGCTCATAAGCAGGGAGGTTCTGGGGCTTGCCGGTGAGCAGCGAGAACGCGGAGCCGTGGGCCCAGCACTCCACCGTGTCACCTTCGACGAAGCCTTCGGCGAGAGAGATGTCGCCATGCGTGCAGGTGTCCCCGATGGCGTGGATCACGCCTTCGGAGTCCTTGATCACGGTGATCGGGATGCCGTTCGGCTCGACGCGGATCGGCATGTCCTGCTCGAGTTCCGCGACGCCGCACACGCGCTCGGCGCTCATGCGTTCACCTCGGCGAGCTCCGTCTCGATCGCGTCGAGCAGCTCGGTCTCCAGTGCCGGGATCCCCAGGCGCTGAACGATGTCGGTGAGGAATCCGAGCACGACGAGTCGGCGCGCTTCCTCTTCGCTGATGCCGCGGGCCTGCAGGTAGAACAGCTGCTCGTCATCGAAGCGCCCCGTGGCGCTGGCGTGGCCGGCGCCGAGGATGTCCCCGGTCTCGATCTCGAGGTTCGGGATCGAGTCGGCGCGTGCACCCTCGGTGAGCACCAGGTTGCGGTTCGCCTCGTAGGAGTCGGTGCCCGTCGCGTCGGCGCCGATGAGCACGTCGCCGATCCAGACGCTGTGCGCTCCCTGCCCCTGGAGCGCACCCTTGTAGAGCACGTCGCCCTTGGTGTGCGGGCCCTTGTGGTGCAGGTAGACCTGGCTCTCGAGGTGCTGCCCGGCATCGGCGTAGGACAGTCCGTAGAGGTACCCCTCGGATCCGCCGCCGGCGAGCTCGACGCTCGGGTTCACGCGCACGACTCCGCCGCCGAAGCTGATCACGAAGTGCTTGAGCGTGGCATCCGCATCGACCCTGGCCTGATGCGCAGAGGTGTGCACGGCATCGTCCTGCCACTGCTGCAGGCTGATGACAGTGAGCTTCGCGCCATCGCGGACGATGATCTCGACGTTCTGCGAGTACTGCGCGGCTCCGGTGTGCTGGAGCACGACGGTGGCCGAGCTGTGCTCGAGGGCCTCGATCACGATGTGGGCATCGGCGCGCAGTTCGGCGCCGAGGCCCTCGATCGAGACGAGGATCGGCTCAGCGACCTCTTCTTCGCGCGGGATGCGGATGTGCAGCGCCTCGGACGAGCCCTGCCAGGCGACGGCCGCCGTGATGTCCTCGGCCAGGAAGACCTCCCCGCGCGGGGCATCACCCGCGGCGAGCGGTGCCGCCACGTACTTCTCGCCGTCACCGAACGAGTAGCGCACGCCCTCGGTCGGACCTGCCACCTCGAAGAGGGCGGAGAGCTTGGCCACCGGAGTGTGCTTCCAGTTGACCTCGCGGCCGGTCGGCGAACCGAAGTCGGCTGGTTCGAAGGAGTGCGGACGCTCCGAGCGGGTCTGCACCGGGACGAATCCGGCATCCGAGACCTGAGCTGCGGGGTCGATGTGCGCGTTCGTGTGCTGCGCCTCGCTGGGCGCTGTCGTCGAGGCCGCCATTTAGCCGACCGATCCTTCCATGCCCATTTCGATGAGCTTGTTCAATTCCATCGCGTACTCCATGGGCAGTTCGCGCGCGATCGGCTCGATGAAGCCGCGCACGATCATCGCCATCGCCTCGTCCTCGGGCATGCCGCGGGACTGCAGGTAGAAGAGCTGCTCCTCGCTGACCTTCGAGACGGTGGCCTCGTGGCCCAGCTGCACATCGTCGACCCGGATGTCGATGGCCGGGTATGTGTCGGAGCGCGATTTCGTGTCCACCAGCAGCGCGTCGCAGCGCACGGTGTTCGCGGAGTGGTGCGCGTTCGCGTCCACCCTCACCTCGCCGCGGTATCCCGCACGTCCACCGCCACGGGCGATCGACTTGGAGACGATCGACGACTGCGTGTACGGAGCCATGTGGATCATCTTCGCGCCGGCATCCTGGTGCTGGCCGGGACCCGCGAAGGCGACCGAGAGGGTCTCGCCCTTGGCGTGCTCGCCCATCAGGTAGATCGACGGGTACTTCATCGTCACCTTGGAGCCGATGTTGCCGTCGACCCACTCCATCGTCGCGCCCTCATGGGCGACGGCTCGCTTGGTGACGAGGTTGTAGACGTTGTTCGACCAGTTCTGGATCGTCGTGTACCGAACGCGGGCGTTCTTCTTCACGATGATCTCGACGACGGCCGAGTGCAGCGAGTCCGACTTGTAGATCGGAGCGGTGCAGCCCTCGATGTAGTGGACGTAGCTGTCCTCGTCGGCGATGATCAGGGTCCGCTCGAACTGGCCCATGTTCTCGGTGTTGATGCGGAAGTACGCCTGCAGCGGGATCTCGACGTGCACGCCCTTGGGGACGTAGACGAACGAACCTCCCGACCACACGGCTGTGTTGAGCGCGGCGAACTTGTTGTCGCCGGCCGGGATCACGGTGCCGAAGTACTCCTCGAAGAACTCGGGGTGCTCGCGGAGCGCGGTGTCGGTGTCCATGAAGATGACGCCCTGCTCCTCCAGATCCTCGCGGATCTGGTGGTAGACGACCTCGGACTCGTACTGCGCTGCGACGCCGGCGACGAGGCGCTGACGCTCGGCCTCGGGGATGCCGAGGCGCTCGTACGTCTCGCGGATCTCAGCCGGGAGATCCTCCCAGGACTGGGCCTGCTTCTCGGTCGAGCGCACGAAGTACTTGATGTTGTCGAAGTCGATCTCGCTGAGGTCTGCACCCCAGGTCGGCATCGGCTTGCGACCGAAGAGCTGATAGCCCTTGAGTCGGGTCTTCAGCATCCATTCGGGCTCGTGCTTGAGCGCCGAGATCCCGCGGACCACCTCTTCGGAGATACCGCGCTTGGCGATGGCTCCGGCGGCATCTTCGTCATGCCACCCGAATTCGTACACCCCCAGGCCGTCAAGCTCCGGGCGGTCGATCAGCACATCCGACATCACACACTCTCCTCACAGGTCCCAAACGGTGTCATCCGCCCCGACACACCTGATCCCCGTCGAGTCTGCGGGAGCGGGTGCCGTTGGTGGGCCCTCATCACCGGCGCATCCATCGCGCCTAAACTGTTAGCGATGCTTCAGCGCGGTCAGCGCTCATCACAACAATCCGATTCTACAGGTTCCGCCTGAAGACAGGGCCGCTCGCCGTGTCCGGCGCGGTTCGGAGAGACTTATGCCCGAGACGACGATCTCCTCCCCCACGAACGCGGCAGCGTCGACGCATGCGATCCTCTGGGGACGAGCGCTTCGCGTCTTCGCCTGGCTCTCATTCCTCGCGCAGACCATCATCATCGGCACCGGCGGTGCCGTGCGGCTGACCGGATCAGGCCTCGGATGCTCCGAGTGGCCGCTCTGCACGCCGGAGTCGCTCGTCCCGATCTATGCCGATCAGGGAATCCACGGCATCATCGAGTTCGGCAACCGCGTCATGACGGGTGTGGTCGGCGTCATCGCCCTCGCCGTCCTGCTGCTCGTGCTGGCGCGCACCGGGGGGAAGGCCACGGTGTTCTCGGCCCTCCGCTTCGCCGCCGCCGGAATCGTGGCGGCCGGGGTCGTGTTCTTCGTCTTCACGCTCGTCGACCTCCCCGCCACGCCCTTCGCGATGGCGGCTCTGCTCGTGACGGTCATCGCCGCCACGGTCAGATCGGTCAGGGTGACGACCGAAAGGCGGGATCTCGTCATCCTCGCCTGGGTCGTGCTGATCGGCGTCGTCGCGCAGGCTCTTGTGGGCGGCATCACGGTGCTCACGGGACTGAACCCCTTCATCGTCGGATTCCACTACGTGTCGTCCCTCCTCCTTGTGTGCGTGACCGCGGCCTTCCTGGTCAGGCTCTACGCCGCGCCCGGACCGCGTGAGCGCGCGGTGCCGACCTGGTTCGCGGCACTGAGCCACATCACCGGTCTCGCCCTCGCCGTGACGATCCTGTTCGGCGTGCTGACCACCGGTTCCGGGCCGCACTCCGGCGACGCGGCCGTCGAGCGCCAGGGATTCGACGCCACGGTGCTCGCCCACGTGCACTCCTGGCCGGGATACATCCTCGCCGCGCTCGTCGTCACCTTGACGATCGCCGCGTGGGTCCTGCACCTACGACCGCGCAGATGGCTGCTCGTGCTCGTGCTGGCGATCCTGGTGCAGGTCGGCGTGGGCGTGTGGCAGGCGCGCGAAGGCCTCCCGCCGGTGCTCGTGGGCATCCACATGGTGCTCGCCTCGCTGTCGGCGGCTGCGTACACCGTGGTGGTGCTGAACCTGAAGAAGCCGGCCGCTGCGGAGGCCTGACCCCGGCTGCGCACAGGGGATGCATAGCCCGGGCATCAGCGGCTCATCAGTTCGTCGTGCACCGTTGCGGACATGAACAAGTCATTGACACGCAGCATCGGCTTCTGGCTCCTCCTCGTGCTCTCGCTCGCTTCAGCGGGAGTGGGCGGGTGGCTGATCGCCGGCCAGGTCGGCACCATGACGAGCACTCTGCTCGACGGCACGGCGACCGGCATCGAGGTCTACGTGGGGCAGTCGCTCGTCGTCGTCGGAGCCGCGCTTCTGGGCGCCGGCGTCATCGGCGTGCTGATCGCCGTCGGTCTGAGTGCGGTGCAGGCGCTCCTGCCTTCTCCTGCACCCGCAGTCGTCGGGCCGATCGACGGGACGAACGAGTCAGCTGAGGCCGATGAAGCCGACACCATCGACTCCGAGATCCCCGCGACAGCGGCGGACGACGAGCTGGTCGGCGACGCCGAGCAGGATCAGAACGGCAGCAGCGGGTCGACCGCGACGGCCACGAAGATCAGCGTCAGATAAGTGATCGAGGCGTGGAAGACTCGCATCGGCCGCGCCTCGTTGCCTCGCACCGCCTGGTTGTACAGGCGGTGCGACTCATAGATGAACCAGCCGCCGAACACCGCGGCGGAGACGCCGTAGACGAGGCCCATGTTCGCGATCGGGATCAGCAGCAGCGAGCAGGCGACGGTCGCCCAGGCATAGAGGATGACCTGGAGGCCGACCTGTGAGGCGTTGCGGGTGACACCGAGCATGGGCACGTCGACGTCGTCGTAGTCGTCCTTGTACTTCATCGACAGCGGCCAGTAATGCGGCGGCGTCCAGAGGAAGATGAGCGCGAACAGGATGAACGCGGGCCAGTCGAGCGAGCCGGTGACGGCAGCCCAGCCGATGAGCACCGGGAAGCACCCGGCGATGCCGCCCCAGATGATGTTCTGCTCGGTGCGTCGCTTGAGGATCATCGTGTAGATGACGACGTAGAAGAAGATGGCGGATGCCGACAGCGTGGCCGCCAGCCAGTTCGTGGTGAACCACAGCCATACGGTCGAGACGACGGCGAGCGTCCAGGAGAAGATCAGCGCGCCTCGCGGGCTGATCTCGCCGGTCACCAGCGGACGGTTCTCCGTGCGATGCATGTGGGCATCGATGTCGCGGTCGAGGTACATGTTGAACGCCGCGGCCGAGCCGGCGCTCAGCGAGCCGCCGATCACGGTGGCCAGCACGAGCCACATGTCGGGAAGACCGCCCTGAGCGAGGAACATCACCGGGACGGTCGACACCAGCAGCAGTTCGAGGACGCGCGGCTTGGTGAGGGCGACGTACGCCTTCACGGTGCGACCGATGGACTTCTTCACAACGGTCTGATCAGACATCGTCGAGATCTCGATCGCCTCCTCCACACGCGTCACGACAGCGTTTCCCAGTCTAGGGCACGCCGGGCGCAGGGCTCGCCCGCCCCGATGATCAGCGCTCCACCGGCCCTCGCATCCGGGCTCCCGGGACGCGACGGGATCGCGTTCCAGGACTCCTGATCCGCAGTTCCACCGCTCATCGGAAGTCTCGACGAAGGCATGGAATTACTGGACGGGCGGAGCGTTGTAAAGGGGGGTAACGAGTCGAACCTCGGCGCTATGCTGAAATGACTCGCGCGTCCGGCGCACATCACAAACCCCTCCGTATCGTTGCGGACTGCGATCGTGCAATCCGGCGCTCTCGAACAGTTGCAGAAGGGCTTCACAGTGTCGGAATTGCAGTGGGATGAGATCGACCGACGCGCGGTGGACACCGCGCGTCTTCTGGCTGCGGATGCCGTGGAGAAGGTCGGCAACGGCCACCCCGGCACCGCGATGAGCCTGGCTCCGGCCGCGTATCTCCTCTATCAGCGGGTGCTTCGTCACGACCCGACCGACACCGACTGGCTGGGTCGTGACCGTTTCATCCTCTCGGTCGGACACTCCTCTCTCACCCAGTACGTGCAGCTCTACCTCGGCGGCTTCGGCCTCGAGCTCGACGACCTCAAGGCACTGCGCACGTGGGGTTCCCTCACCCCGGGCCACCCCGAATACGGTCACACCAAGGGCGTCGAGATCACCACCGGCCCGCTGGGACAGGGACTCGCTTCCGCCGTCGGCTTCGCCTACGCCGCCCGCTACGAGCGCGGCCTGTTCGACCCCGAGGCAGAGGCGGGCACCAGCCCGTTCGATCACTTCGTCTACGTGATCGCCGGTGACGGCGACCTCCAGGAAGGCGTCACCAGCGAGGCCTCCTCGCTCGCGGGCCACCAGGAGCTCGGCAACCTCATCGCGATCTACGACTCCAACCAGATCTCGATCGAGGACGACACGAACGTCGCCTTCACCGAAGACGTCGCCAAGCGCTACGAGGCCTACGGCTGGCAGGTCCAGCTCGTCGACTGGAAGAAGACCGGCGAGTACGTCGAGGACGTCGCCGAGCTCAACGCGGCGATCGAGGCCGCGAAGGGCGAGACCTCGAAGCCGTCGCTCATCATCCTGAAGACGATCATCGGCTGGCCCTCGCCCGGCAAGCAGAACTCCGGCAAGATCCACGGCTCCGCGCTCGGTGGCGACGAGCTCGCCGCAACGAAGAAGGTCCTGGGCTTCGACCCCGAAGAGCACTTCGCCATCGCCGACGACGTCATCGCCCACACCCGCGCACTCGCGGATCGCGCCGCGGAGACCCGCGCCGAGTGGCAGAAGTCGTTCGACGCGTGGGCCGCGGCCAACCCTGAGCGCAAGGCGCTGCTCGACCGCCTCGAGGCGAAGGAGCTGCCAGCCGACATCACCTCGGCGCTCCCCGTCTTCGAAGGCGGCAAGGACGTCTCGACGCGTGCGGCCTCCGGTCAGGTCATCAACGCCCTCGCCGCCGAGCTCCCCGAGCTCTGGGGCGGATCGGCCGACCTCGCCGAGTCGAACCTCACCACGATCAAGGACTCGAAGTCCTTCATCCCCGCCGAGTGGTCGACCCACGAGTGGTCGGGCGACCCCTACGGCCGTGTGCTGCACTTCGGCATCCGCGAGCACGCCATGGGCGCCATCGTCAACGGTATCGTGCTGCACGGCCCGACGCGCGCCTTCGGCGGCACCTTCCTCATCTTCAGCGACTACATGCGCCCGCCGGTGCGTCTGGCCGCGCTGATGAACGTCCCCAGCATCTTCGTCTGGACTCACGACTCCGTCGCCCTCGGAGAGGACGGCCCGACGCACCAGCCCGTCGAGCAGATCGCGACGCTCCGCGCCATCCCGAACTTCACCCTGGTGCGTCCGGCTGACGCCAACGAGACCTCGGCCGCCTGGCTCGAGATCCTCCGACGCCACGAGGGCCCCACCGGCATCGCGCTGACCCGTCAGAACATCCCGGTGTTCGAGCGCGGCCAGGGTGCAGCCGACGGCGACCTCTTCGCCTCGACAGACGGTGTCTCGAAGGGTGCATATGTGCTCGCCGAGGCGCCGAACGGCACCCCCGACGTGATCATCATCGCGACCGGGTCCGAGGTCCAGCTGGCGGTCGACGCCCGTGCGGCCCTGGCCGACGAGGGCGTCAACGTCCGCGTCGTCTCCGCTCCCTCGCTCGAGTGGTTCGACGAGCAGGACGAGGCATACCGCGAGTCGGTCCTGCCGAAGGCCGTCACCGCCCGCGTCTCGGTCGAGGCCGGCTCCGTCCTCAGCTGGCGCGGCATCGTGGGCGACCGCGGCCGTTCGGTCGGCATCGACCACTTCGGCGCCTCCGCCGACTACAAGACCCTGTTCCAGAAGTTCGGCATCACCACCGAGGCCGTCATCGCGGCCGCACGCGAGACCATCAAGGAGAACGCATGAGCACCCCCACCGCAGACCTCGCAGCAGCCGGTGTCAGCATCTGGCTCGACGACCTGTCCCGCACCCGCATCTCGTCCGGCAACCTCGCCGAGCTGATCGAGTCGCGCAACGTGGTCGGCGTGACCACCAACCCGACGATCTTCGCGAACGCGATCACCGACAAGAACAACACCTCGTACGACGCTCAGGTCACCGAGCTCGCAGCGTCGGGCGCCACGGCGGAAGAGGCCGTGTTCGCCGCGACCACGCAGGACGTCGCCGCCGCTCTCGACGTCTTCCGCCCCGTGTGGGAGAAGTCGGGCCACGTCGACGGCCGCGTCTCCATCGAGGTCTCCCCCGACCTCGCGCATGACACCGAGGGCACCGTCGCACAGGCCAAGCAGCTGTGGGCAAAGGTCGACCGTCCGAACCTGCTCGTGAAGATCCCCGCGACGAAGGCGGGCCTGCCTGCCATCACCGAGGCGATCGCATCGGGCATCAGCGTCAACGTCACCCTGATCTTCAGCCTCGAGCGCTACGCCGAGGTCATCGACGCCTACCTCACCGGTCTCGAGCGCGCGCACAGCGCCGACTTCGATCTGTCGAGCATCCACTCCGTGGCCTCGTTCTTCGTGTCGCGCGTCGACACGGAGACCGACAAGCGCCTCTCGGCGATCGGCACCGACGAGGCCGAGGCGCTCAAGAGCAAGGCAGGCCTCGCGAACGCGCGTCTCGCCTACGAGCTCTACGAGCAGAAGTTCGCCGAGAAGCGTGCGCAGGACCTGATCAAGCTGGGCGCCAACCCGCAGCGTCCGCTGTGGGCGTCGACCGGCGTCAAGGACCCGGCCCTGCCCGACACGCTCTACGTCACCGAGCTCGTGGCGAAGGACGTCGTCAACACGATGCCGGAGAAGACGCTCGAGGCCACCTTCGACCACGGCGTCGTCACCGGTGACACGATCACGGGCGGCTACGACGAGGCTCGCGCCGTGTTCGCCGGTCTCGCCGACCTCGGCATCGACTTCACCGACGTCACCCAGGTGCTCGAGGACGAGGGCGTCGCCAAGTTCATCGACTCCTGGCACGATCTGCTGACGCAGGTGGCTGAGGGCCTCGAGGCGCAGCGATGACGTTTGCGATCCACGCCTCGGGCGCGGCTCGGGTCGCGATCGACGAGACGGTTCCCGCTCTCGTCCACGACCTGGTCGCCTCGCGGGTGACCGGCGGTGACGCAGCCCTGTGGGGTCCCGCCGCCGAGTCCGAGGCGTCGATCCGCCTGGGCTGGGTCGAGGCGGTATCCGTCTCGCGCCCCCTCGTCGCCGAGATCGTCGCCCTCCGCGCCGATCTGCACGCGAAGGGTGTGAATCGGGTGGTGCTCGCCGGCATGGGCGGGTCATCGCTCGCCCCCGAGGTGATCGCCCAGACCGCCGGTGTCCCGCTGACGATTCTCGACTCGACCGCGCCGAGCCAGGTGCTCGCCGCGCTCGACGAGGGCCTGGAGAACACCGTGCTGGTCGTCTCCTCGAAGTCAGGCTCGACCGTCGAGACCGACTCGCAGCGTCGCACTTTCGAGGCCGCGTTCCGCGACGTGGGCATCGACCCGCTCGAGCGCATCATCGTCGTGACCGACCCGGGCTCGCCGCTCGACGTCTCCGCCCGTGAAGCCGGCTACCGCGTGTTCAACGCCGACCCGCACGTCGGCGGACGGTACTCGGCCCTCACCGCCTTCGGCCTCGTACCGTCGGGGCTCGCGGGCGCTGACATCGCCGAGCTCCTCGACGAGGCCGAGGCCTCGCTCCTCGAGGTCGCCATCGACTCGGCCGACAACCCGGCACTCCGGCTGGCCGCGGCGATCTCCGCCACCACGCCGCGACGCGACAAGCTCGGTCTCATCACCGACGGCACGCACATCAACGGGCTCCCCGACTGGATCGAGCAGCTCATCGCGGAGTCCACCGGCAAGGACGGCACCGGCATCCTTCCCGTCGTCCTGCTGCCCGTGTCGCCGGAGCTCGACTCCCGACCCGCCGATCTCCAGATCGTGCGGCTCGTCGACGACGCGAACGAGTTCCACCTGCGCGAACGTCACGAGGGCGAGATCCTCGTCAGCGGTTCGCTGGGTGCGCAGCTCATCGTCTGGGAGTACGCGACCGCCATCGCCGGGTATCTGCTCGGCATCAACCCGTTCGACCAGCCCGACGTCGAGTCGGCGAAGGTCGCCGCCCGTGGACTGCTGGATGCACGTCCCGCTCCGACGGCACCGGCGTTCGTCGAGAACGGCGTCGAGGTCCGCGTCTCCGACCCCGCTCTCGCGGCGTCGGGCACCGTCGAGGGCGTGCTCGACGCGCTGTGGGCTGTGCTGCCGGAAGACGGCTACGTGTCGATCCAGGCATACGTCAACAGGCTCGACGTCCCGCAGCTGCAGGGTCTCCGCGAGCTCGTCGCCGCCGACTCCGGTCGGCCGACGACGTTCGGATGGGGACCCCGATTCCTGCACTCCACCGGCCAGTATCACAAGGGCGGGCCGGCGCAGGGCGTGTTCCTGCAGATCCTGGAGCGCACGGATGTCGACCTCGAGATCCCCGAGCGCCCGTTCACGTTCGGACAGCTCATCGAGGCACAGGCCGCCGGCGATGCCGGTGTCCTCGCCGAGCACGGCCGTCCGGTCGTCTCCCTGACGATCACCGATTCGTCGGCCGACGTCCTCACCCTTTTCGAAGCCGCACAGAAGTAACAGCCAGGAGAATCCCCCACCGATGTCTGTTCCCATCTCGCGCGGGCACAACCCGCTGCGTGACCCCGATGATCGCCGCCTCAACCGGATCGCCGGGCCCAGCGCCCTCGTGATCTTCGGTGTGACCGGAGATCTGTCACGCAAGAAGCTCATGCCCGCCGTCTACGATCTCGCCAACCGCGGACTCCTGCCTCCCGGATTCGCGCTCGTGGGCTTCGCCCGTCGAGACTGGGAGGACCAGGACTTCGCCCAGGTCGTGTACGACGCCGTGAAGCAGCATGCACGCACGCCCTTCCGCGAAGAGACGTGGGCGCAGCTGCTGCAGGGCATCCGCTTCGTCTCGGGCGAGTTCGACAACCCCGAGTCCTTCCGCAAGCTGCGCGACACGGTCGATCAGCTCGACGTCGAACGCGGCACGATGGGCAACCACGCGTTCTACCTGTCGATCCCGCCGAAGGATTTCCCCCTCGTCGCGAAGCAGCTCAAGGACTCCGGCCTCGTCGGAGCGAATGACGACGACGATGAGCGCTGGCGACGCGTCGTGATCGAGAAGCCGTTCGGCCACGACCTCGAGTCGGCGCGCGAACTCAATGCCGCCCTCGAGGTGGCGTTCTCCGCCGACTCGATCTTCCGCATCGACCACTACCTCGGCAAGGAGACGGTCCAGAACATCCTGGCCCTGCGCTTCGCGAACGAGCTGTACGAACCGATCTGGAACCGCAACTACGTCGACCACGTGCAGATCACGATGGCCGAGGACATCGGCGTCGGTGGCCGTGCGGGCTACTACGACGGCGTCGGTGCGGCGCGCGATGTCATCCAGAACCACCTGCTGCAGCTGCTCGCGCTCACCGCCATGGAAGAGCCGATCAGCCTGTCCGCCGAGCACCTGCGTGCCGAGAAGGAGAAGGTTCTCGCTGCGGTCCACGTGCCGGAGGATCTCTCGCTCGCGACCGCCCGCGGGCAGTACGCGGGCGGCTGGCAGGGTGGCGAGCAGGTGACCGGATTCCTCGACGAGGACGGGATGAACCCCGAGTCCGCGACCGAGACCTATGCCGCGATCAAGCTGGAGATCGACACCCGACGCTGGTCCGGCGTCCCGTTCTACCTTCGCACCGGGAAGCGTCTGGGGCGTCGTGTGACCGAGGTCGCCGTCGTGTTCAAGAAGGCACCGGAGCACCTCTTCGGCCGCTCGAACACGGCAGAGCTCGGCCAGAACGCACTCGTCATCCGCGTCCAGCCCGATGAGGGCGTCACGATCCGCTTCGGATCGAAGGTGCCCGGAAACGGCACCAACGTGCGCGATGTCACCATGGACTTCGGTTACGGCCACGCGTTCACCGAGGCGAGCCCCGAGGCGTACGAACGTCTGATCCTCGACGTGCTCCTGGGCGACCCGCCGCTGTTCCCGCGCCATGAGGAGGTCGAGCTCTCCTGGAAGATCCTCGACCCCGTGGAGAAGTACTGGGCAGCCGAGGGCGGCCCGGTCGACCAGTACGCACCCGGTTCGTGGGGTCCGGCATCCGCCGACGACCTCCTTGCCCGTGATGGACGAGTGTGGAGACGCCCATGATCATCGACCTTCCCGACACGACCGTCAGCCAGGTCGCCAAGCAGCTCGTCAAGGTGCGCGAAGAGGGCGGCGCCGTCGCACTCGGCCGTGTGCTCACGCTGATCATCTCTGCACGCAACGGCGTCGCAGAGGCAGCGATCGACGCGGCAAACGACGCGTCCCGCGAGCACCCCATGCGTGTCATCGTTCTCACCACGGGTGAGGGCGAGTCGCGTCTCGACGCTCAGATCCGCGTCGGCGGTGACGCCGGCGCCTCCGAGGTCGTCGTCCTCCGGGCCTACGGCGACGCCGCCAGCAACGAGGAGAGCCTGGTCACAGGTCTGCTCCTGCCCGACGCCCCCGTCGTCGCCTGGTGGCCCGAAGAGGCGCCGACATCGCCGGCCTCGTCTCCCCTCGGCAAGATCGCGCAGCGCCGCATCACGGATGCCGCGACCGCACCCGATGTTCGCGACCGCCTGGGACTGCTCGGCGAGACCCACGCGCCCGGCGACACCGACCTCGCGTGGACCCGTCTCACGCACTGGCGCGAGCAGCTCGCCGCCGTGCTCGATCAGCCGCCGTTCGAAGAGGTCACCGCGGTCGAGGTGCGCGGTGGATCGGCCTCGCCGTCGACCGCGCTTCTCGCCGCATGGCTGCAGATGGCCCTCGACGTCCCGGTGACCTGGTCGTACGAAGACCCCGAGAACTGGCAGGAGGGCATCAAGTCGGTGCGTCTGCGCCGCTCGTCGGGCGACATCCTGCTCGAGCGCCCCACGCCCGGGCTGGCCGTGCTCACGCAGCCCGACCAGCCCGACCACGACCTGCACCTGCCGCGCCGCACGCTGCGGGAGTGCCTCGCCGAGGAGCTGCGTCGCCTCGACCCCGACGTCCTGTACGGTCGAGTGATCACCGAGGGCTGGGAGAAACTGGGTCCGCCCCAGACAGGAGAATGATGTCGACGAAGACAGCGCCCGCAGAGAAGCGGGTCGTGGTCGAAGCCACGCCCGCAGCACTTGCCGCGAGCGTGGCCGACAGATTCCTGACGCGCCTTCGTGCGCGCACGCGCAACGGCCGCATCGCCCACATCGCCCTCACCGGCGGTTCGATGGGCGGTGCGGTTCTGCGTGCGACGCGCGACGACCCCAGGTCGGCTCAGATCGACTGGTCGCTGGTGCACTTCTGGTGGGGCGATGAGCGGTTCGTCGCTCGCGACGACGCCGATCGCAATGCGCTGCAGTCGCGTGAGGCCCTGCTCGACCACATTCCCGTCCCCGCCGAGAACATCCACGAGGTCGCTGCTGCGGACGAGGGGCTGACCCTCGACGAGGCCGCGGCGGCGTACGCGGCGGATCTCGCGCGCTACGGGACCGACGAGCACCCGTGGCCGTCGTTCGCGGTCTGCTTCCTCGGTGTGGGGCCCGACGGCCACATCGCCTCACTCTTCCCCGATCGCCCCGAGGTCACCGTGACGGACGCCGCCGCGCTGCCGGTTCGCGACTCTCCCAAGCCTCCGCCGGAGCGTGTCACGCTGACGCGCCCGGTGCTCAACGCGTCGAAGCGTGTCTGGCTGGTCCTCACCGGCGCGGACAAGGCGTCGGCGCTCGGACTCGCCCTCGCGGGCGCGAGCTACACCAACGTTCCGGCCGCGGGCGCCAAGGGCCGCAAGCGCACCGTCTTCTTCGTCGACGAGGCCGCTGCGTCGGAGGTCTCTCCCGACCTCATCGACCCGGCGTACTGAAGTCCAGAGAACTCAGGCCCCGGGGTCTTTTGTCGCGTCGTCACTGCCGCGCGTGATCCCGAGGTCCTGGCTGTCGCTCAGCACCTGCGGGTGGTACCGCGCGAGGTTGACGACGCCCCAGATCGCGATGGCACCGGCCACGGCGAAGATCACGAGGACCCACGGCGGTGACGCCGCGGCCTCTCCGAGCACGACCATGCCGATGAGCACGGCGACCATGGGGTCGACGACCGTCAGTCCGGCGATGACGAGATCCGGCGGCCCCGAGCTGTAGGCGGACTGGACGAAGTACGCTCCGACGGCGCCGGCCGCGATCAGCGCGATGACGCACACGAGGGTGATCCACTCGAAGTTGCCGGCGCTGATCCGGCTGATGACGGCTTTGGCGAGAGTGGCGACGAAACCGTAGAGGATGCCGGCGCCGATGACGTAGAACAGAGCGCGCATGCGGTGGCGGAGCACCAGCCAGCAGGCGCCGAGCACGATGATGACGACCAGCAGGATCGCCAGGATCGTGAAGAGCTCGGTGTCGGTGATCTCCTTCTCCGTGGCGTAGATCGCTGCGAAGAAGACGAACAGGAAGATGCCGCCCACACAGCAGACGATCGCGATGATCGACTTCCTGGTCGGCGAATGACCCGAGATCCGTGCGTTGAGCAGCGTGGTGATGACGAGCGCGATGGCGCCGAGCGGCTGCACGACCATCAGCGGCGCTTGAGAGAGCGCCGCGAGCTGACACACGATCGCCAGGCCGAGCATCAGCGTTCCGGCTATCCAGGAGGGCCGGGTGAGCAGGCCCTTCATCTGGCTCATGCTCAGACCGCTGGCTCCGTCGGATCCGCTGAGCCGCTCCACCTTCTCGACGCCACGATGCTGATACTGCGCGCCGAGAGACATGAAGACGGCACCCGCAAGCGCGAGGGGGATGCCGAGGAGCAGTTTCGGGTTCTGGAAGACACCGACCAGCTGCTCGGTGACGTCTTCCGCCCCAGTCATCCATACGGAGATGCTCACCCTTCGACCCTACCCGGCGATGTGCGCCGAGTAGGGTTATGGCGTGGCTGTTCTTCCTATTCGCATCATGGGCGACCCCGTCCTGCACTCCCCCGCTTCCGTCGTCGAGGAGATCTCCGACGACATCCGCACGCTCGTCGCCGACATGTTCGAGACGATGGACAGGGCCCCGGGCGTCGGTCTCGCCGCACCCCAGGTCGGCGTGCCGCTGCGCATCTACACGTACGCGTACGTCGACGATGACGAGCAGCCGTGGCGTGGCGTGATCATCAACCCGGAGCTCTGGATGGTGCCGCTGGAGCCCGGCGAGCCGGACGACGAGCTGGAGTCCGAAGGCTGCCTCTCGTTCCCGGGTGAGCGATTCCCGCTACGGCGCTCGGAGCGGGTGCGGGTCTCAGGCGTCGATCTCGACGGGGCGCCGGTGGAGATCGCGGTCGACGGCTGGCGCGCCCGCATCATGCAGCACGAGTTCGACCACCTCGACGGCATCCTCTACATCGACCGCCTCTCGGACGGCGACTGGAAGACCGTCCAGAAGATCGCGAAGAAGCGCGGGTGGGGCAAGCCCGGCGCGAGCTGGGTCCCCGGCATCGACGATCTGGAAGCCTGACCTTCCCTCCCAGCCCGCTCACAGTCTTCTCGGAGTTGCATCACAGACTCCGGCCCGGATACCGTGCTTGAGGTGGTATTTCAATATGCCACTCACCAAGAGGCTCTGGAGGGGACGAAATGATGAAGATGCGCACGCGACGCGCACTGGCGCTGGCAGGTTCTGCTGTGGCGCTGTCGGTCGCACTGACCGGCTGCAGCGCGCTGAACGGCATCCTGGGGGGCGGTTCGGGCGACGCCGACCGCGACGAGGACACCGGACAGGTGACCGAGAGCTCGAACATCGACATCTTCTCGCTGAAGCTCGGCGACTGCAAGATGGCGAGTGCAAGCGGTCTCATCGAGGACGCCGACGTCGTCCCGTGCGACCAGCCGCACGATGAAGAGGTCTACTACGAGATCACGATGGACGACGGCGAGTTCTCCGAGGAGAACATCGACGCCGCGTCGCAGGAGTGCATCGGCGACGCCTACACGAGCTTCGTCGGTGTCGCCTTCGAGGCCTCGGTGCTCGAGGTCTACCCGATCACGCCGACCCAGCAGACCTGGGACGAGCTGAACGACCGCGTCGTGCAGTGCGTGATCTCCGACCCCGCCGGCCAGACCACCGGGTCACTCAAGGGCGCAGCGCGCTGATCTCGCTCTGATCACCGAACGAGGCTCCGTCATCCGACGGGGCCTCGTTCGCGTATCCGGAGGTCACCATCGAATGACCTCGAAGAGACAATAGCGGGGACTCGCACCGCAGAAAGGGAAAAGCCCCTCCGAAGAGGGGCTTTTCATTGGCTCCCCGGCTTGGACTCGAACCAAGAACCTGCCGGTTAACAGCCGGCTGCTCTGCCAATTGAGCTACCGAGGAATGTGCTCCGCTGTGCGGGCAACTCGTCAATCCTAGCAAACTCCGGAGCGTGCTCGTGACACCGGCCGCAGGTCGGGCGTGTCGTCGGCACCCCTGTCAGTGGCCCGAATCCGCCTCGGCGTTGGGCGCCCACAGCAGGTCCTTGCCGACACCGCGGGCGACCACGTGACCCCCGCGCAGCATCAGCGTCTCCGCATTCAGCTCACGGATGAAGTCGGCGTCGTTCGTCACCAGCAGCGCGCCCATCCCCTGCTCCTTGCGCCGACGGGTGATCGCGTCGAACACCACGGGCCGCACCTCGAGATCGAGGTTGGCGAGGATCTCGTCGGCGATGAGCACCCAGGGCTCGAGCACGAACGATCGCGCAATCGCCACGCGCTGACGCATGCCTGCGCTCAACTCGTACGGGAACCTCGCGGCTGTTCCGAGAGGCAGGTGCAACTCGTCGAGCAGCGTCGCGACGCGGATGGAGAGCGCCTGGGTATTGACCCGCTTCTCGCGGATCAGGATCGGCTCTGAGATGATCTCGCTCACCGTGAGCTGGGGAGGGAGGTCGGCACCGGCGCCCTGCGGAACGAATCCCGTGCGGTAGGTCAGCAGGCGATGCTTGCGTCCCGGCCGGCGGATGTCGACTCCGCACACCTGAGCGCTGCCTCCGACGACCCGGACCGACGGATCCGTGGATCCTGCCAGCGCCGCGACGAGCGTCGACTTGCCCGAGCCGGTCGGGCCGGCGACGCAGATGAGCTCGCCCGGTGCGAGAGCGAAGCTCACCCCGTCGATCGCGCGGGTGGGGCCGCTGTGCCCGATTCGATCGATGACCAGATCAGAGCTGTCGATCGCGTTGGTCGATTCGGGCCGGGAGAACATTCCTCCATCCTGCCTTGCCGCGCCTGACAGCCGGCGTTACGACTCGGCGAACCGCTGACGCTCGACGTCGATGTCGCGAAGACGCATCCGCAGGGCGCGCCCGCCGTCCGAGTCCGCGGGAACCCGCTGCACGGCACCGAGGAGCTCCTGCTTCTCGTGCTCGAGGATGCGCATGATGAGCCGCTTGGCGAGATCGGTCGTCGAGGCGACGGCGCCGTCTTCGTTGCGAGCCGGGAACGGCGTCATCAGCAGCTCGCCCGCGAGCGATCGGTAGGGTTCGCGCACCGAGTTCACGGCATCCGTCACCCAACCGGCGCGGGTGCGGTCAGCCGCGGCCGCGACGGCCTCGCGCACGGCGTCGAGCCCCGGGGTGCGGAACGGAGCGCTGAGGGCGCGGGTGAGCAGCGCCTGATCGATCTGGTGACCGTACTGCAGGGCGCCCATCAGCGCGTCGCGTTCGACCGCGACATCCGCGGTTCGCGGCAGGCTCGCAAGAGTCACCGGAGCCATGCCCGGCGCCACTGTGGCGGGGTCGATCGTGGTCTCGTGCCTGGCCGCCTCGTGCCGCGCGGACTGCGCTCCCCCACGTGCGGCACGTTCGACCTCGTTGCGCACCTCGGTCGGGTCCATGCCCAGCCTTCGCGCGAGCACCCGCTCGTATCCGGGTCGCAGCAGACGATCGCGAATCTCCGCCACGATCGGCGCTGCCGCGCGCAGCGCGCCCACCCGGCCCTCGACCGTCGAGAGGTCGAAGCCGCTGAGCTTCCTGTCGATCGCGAACTCGAACATCGGCTGCTTGGTCTCCATGAGGGAGCGCACGGCGGCATCACCGCGCTGTAGCCTGAGGTCGCACGGGTCGAGGCCGTCGGGCGCCACCGCCACGAACGTCTGCGCGTTGAAGCGATCGTCCTCGGTGAAGGCGCGAAGCGCGGCCTTCTGACCTGCCTCGTCGCCGTCGAAGGTGAAGACCACCTCTCCGGAGGCGTTGTCGTCGCCCATCACCCGGCGGAGCACCTTGATGTGATCGGTTCCGAACGCCGTGCCGCACGTCGCGATCGCGGTCGTGAGGCCGGCGAGGTGACACGCCATGACATCGGTGTATCCCTCGACCACCACGACCCGGCGGGGATCGCCCCGCGAGATGTCGCGCTTGGCGAGATCGAGGCCGTACAGGACCTGGGCCTTCTTGTAGATCGGCGTCTCAGGCGTGTTCAGGTATTTCGGCCCCTGGTCGTCGTCGAAGAGCTTGCGCGCACCGAACCCGATCGTCTGACCGGAGACGTCGCGGATCGGCCAGACGAGGCGGCCACGGAAGCGGTCGTAGACGCCGCGCTGACCCGTCGACACCAGACCGGCAGCACTCAGTTCCTCGCGCGTGAACCCCTGAGCCGTGAGGGCTTTCAACATCTTGTCCCACCCGCGCGGCGCGAAGCCCACGCCGAAGTGCGCGGCAGCACCGGCGTCGAAGCCGCGCTCCCCGAGGAACCGGCGTCCCGCCTCCGCATCGGCGGTGAGCAACTGGCCGCGGAAGTACTCGGCGGCAGCGGTGTTGGCCGCATAGAGACGACTGCGTCCGCTCGTCTCCGGTGCCGACCCGCCGTCTTCATAGTGCAGCGCGTAGCCGAGGCGGCCGGCCAGTCGCTCTACGGCCTCGGTGAAGCTGACGTGGTCCATCTCGCGCAGGAACGAGTAGACGTCACCCGATTCACCGCATCCGAAGCAGTGGTAGTAGCCGACCTGGGGCCGCACGTGGAAGCTCGGGCTCTTCTCGTCATGGAACGGGCACAGGCCCTTCAGCGAGCCGACGCCGGCGGACTTGAGTGCGACGCGCTCCCCGACGATGTCGGCGATGTTCGTGCGGGCCTTGACCTCGTCGACGTCGGCCTGGCGGATGCGGGGCATCAGCCGCCCCCTTCGATGACCGCCTGACGCGGGGTGTGCTGACGAGCACCCGGTCGCGCATGTCTCGGAGTCCAGATCCCGACCTCTGCAGGGTCGATCTCGCCGACGAGCCTGTTGTGCCAGTCGATCGCGCTCTGATCGGTGAGGCTCGCGATCTGATCGACGATCACGCGGGCGCGCTCGGCGTCGCTCGTCGCCGCGAGGAAGTCCGCCGAGAAGGCGGGCTCGAGCACGTCCGCGCCGGCAGACCACAGCGCGTCGGTCGACCAGAGCGCATCGGCCAGACGCTTCAGCACCCGCCGCTGCTCTTTGTACACGCCCTTACGGGCATCGATCGTGACGATCGCCTGCCCCATGATGCCCTTGAGCACGGCGATCTCAGCCTCGATCACCCGCGGCACCACGACGTGAGCGTTGTAGCGCACGAGAGCGGGGCCGGAGTATGCCTCACGCGTCGCCGAGACGGCTGCTCTCGCGAAGCGGCCGATGAAGTCGCTCGTCAGGTTCTTGAGCCGGGCGAGGTCATGCCGTGATCGGTCGAAGGACTGCAGCCACATCGGCTGGGAGGCGAGTCGATACAGGGCATCGGCGAGGTCGTCGCGGGTGAAGTCGTACCCGACCCACTGCTGGATGCGGTCGATGAGCGCCTCATGCTGACGCGGATCGGACAGCTGCGCGACATCGACGTAGCCGTTGACGATCGCATCCTCGAAGTCGTGCACCGAATAGGCGATGTCATCGGACAGATCCATGATCTCCGCCTCGATGCAGCGTCGGCGTCCGGGGACTCCCTCGCGCAGCCACCGGAAGACCGCCTCGTCCTCGGGATACACGCCGAACTTGAGTCGACCTCCCGGGTCGGGCACGGGGCTGTCGGCGGTCCACGGGTACTTGCAGGTCGCGTCGAGGCTGGCTCGCGTCAGGTTGAGTCCGACAGAGCGCCCGTCGTCGTCGATCGCCTTGGCCTCCAGACGGCTCAGGATGCGCAGCGACTGCGCATTGCCTTCGAACCCGCCGATGGGTTCGGCCCACTCGTTGAGCGCACGCTCGCCGTTGTGCCCGAAGGGAGGGTGTCCGAGATCGTGACTGAGGCACGCGGTGTCGACCACATCGGCCGAGACTCCGAGTGCGGTGGCGAGTTCGCGTCCGACCTGGGCGACCTCGAGCGAGTGGGTCAGACGATTGCGGGCGAAATCGGCTGTGCTGGCCGGGCTGAGCACCTGGGTCTTCGCGGCCAGTCGACGCAGAGCCGCCGAGTGCAGCACGCGCGCACGGTCGCGGGCGAAGTCGTCTCGTTCGGATCGATGGGTCTCGGCGAAGAATCGCTCGGCATCGCGCGGGTCGTATCCGTCCGAGCGTCCGCGAGCCGGGTATGCCTGAGGATCAGCCGCCACTGTTCTCGATCTCCGCCCCTCGCATCATCTCTGAGGCCGACGCCGCGAGTTCCCGCGACTCCAGCCACTTGTCCGGCAGCGCCGGGCGTTTCGGGCGACCGGACCGACCGCGCTGTCCTTCGGCATCGGCGCCGGGGTACGGCGCCGAATGATCGAGCTGGCCGAGCAGCTCGTCGATCTCGGCGAGGCTGGATGCTGTCGCGAGCCCCGTCCGGATGTCGCCGCCGACCGGATAGCCCTTGAAGTACCACGCGACATGCTTGCGGACATCGCGGCATCCGCGGTCCTCATCCTCGAAGAACTCGACCAGCAGCTCGGCGTGGCGACGGAAGGCATCGGCCACGAACCCGAGGGTCGCGTCGACCGGATGCGATTCCGCGCCGAAGGCCGCCGCGAGCTCGCCGAAGAGCCAGGGACGACCGAGGCATCCACGTCCGACGACGACTCCGTCGCAGTCGGTCTGCTGCATCATGCGCACGGCGTCGTCGGCCGACCAGATGTCGCCGTTGCCGAGCACGGGGACGCTGGTGACGGCCTGCTTGAGCTCGCCGATCGCGTTCCAGTCCGCGAAGCCGGAGTAGAACTCGCTCGCCGTCCGCGCATGCAGCGCGATGGCCGAGACACCGGCGTCTTCGGCAGCGCGCCCGGCGTCGAGGAACGTGAGGTGGTCGGGATCGATGCCCTTGCGCATCTTGATGGTCAGGGGCACGTCGCCCGCCGCCTTGACCGCCTGGGTGACGATCTGCGAGAAGAGAGAGCTCTTCCACGGCAGCGCCGCTCCCCCGCCCTTGCGCGTGACCTTGGGGACCGGGCATCCGAAGTTCAGGTCGATGTGGTCGGCGTGGTCTTCGGCGACGATGATGCGGACGGCCTCGGAGATCGTGTGCGGGTCGACGCCGTAGAGCTGGATCGACCGCGGAGTCTCGGACTCGTGGTGGCGGATGAGTCGCATCGTGGTCTCGTTGCGCTCGACCAGTGCGCGCGAGGTGATCATCTCGCTCACGTAGAGCCCCGCACCGTATTCGCGGCACAGCCTGCGGAACGCGGTGTTCGTGATACCCGCCATGGGTGCGAGGACGACCGGCACGTCGAGGGCGATCGGACCGATGTTGAGGGTGCGAGCTGAGGCGGTGGCGAGAGTCATGTCCCCTCCATTCTCCCAGACACGGAGCCGGTCTCGGCGCATCGACCTAAGCTGTGAATATGACCGATCCCGCAGTCCGTTCCATCCCCTTCACAGACGCCGACGGCAACGAGAAGACACTCGATGATCTGGGTGCCGATGTCGTCCTCGTGGTGAACGTCGCCTCGAAGTGCGGCCTCACTCCGCAGTACGAGCAGCTCGAGGAGCTGCAGCGCCTGTACGGCGACCGCGGGTTCAGCGTCGTCGGGTTCCCCTGCAACCAGTTCTTCGGGCAGGAGCCGGGATCGGTCGATCAGATCCTCGAGTTCTGCTCGACCACGTACGGTGTGACCTTCCCGATCAACGACAAGGTGAAGGTCAACGGCAAGAACGCCACCGATCTCTACAAGACGCTCAAGGAGACCCCGGATGCCGGCGGCAAGGCGGGTCGCGTCGAGTGGAACTTCGAGAAGTTCCTGGTGCTTCCCGACGGAGAGGTCGTCCGCTTCCGCCCGAAGCAGAAGCCGAACGACCCCGAGATCGTCGGCGCGATCGAAGCCGCGCTGACCCGCTAGACCGCGGCCGTCTCGGCTTCGGCTTCCGGCTCGGTCTCACCGCGCTTGGCCCAGAGGTCACGCAGGACGTTCTCGAACGCTGCGGGCGGCTGCGCTCCGCTGATGCCGTACTGACCGTCGATCACGAAGAACGGCACGCCCTGGATCCCATAGGCCTGGGCCTGCGCCTGGTCCTGGCGGACGTCGGCGAGGTGACGAGCGGACACCAGTGCTTCTCTCGTGTCATCCGGGTTGAGTCCGACCTCGACCGCGAGTTCGACCAGGTCGTCGATACGGCCGACGTGCTTGCCCTCGGTGAAGTACGCGGACATCAGCCGCTCCTCCATCGCGTGCTGCACACCCTGTGCCTTCGCGAAGTGAAGGAGCTCGTGCGCCTTCACGGTGTTGGTGTGCTGGAGGAGGTCGAAGCGGTACGCGAGCCCGGCGTTCTCGGCGACTCCGGTGACGTGCGACAGCATCTGCTCGACCTGGTCGCGCGGCATCCCCTTGTGACCGGCGAGGAAGTCAATCTCATCCCCGTCGAAGTCGACCGGGGTGTCGGGCGAGAGCTCGAACGAATGGAAGGTGATGTTCACCTGCGGCGCATCGTCGTCGCCGGAGACGGCTTCGAGACCCTTCTCGAGGTTGCGCTTGCCGATGTAGCACCACGGGCAGGCGATGTCGGACCAGATGTCGATCGAGATGGCTTCACTCACATTGACATCCAACCGTATGCACCTATGGGCTATTCCGTCGTTAGGATTCTCAGATGCTCTCCGCCGACGATCCGCTGCCGCTTCGGCCGGAGAGAGTGCTGATCGCCGGTGTCACAGGATCGGGCAAGACGACGCTCGCACGACGCATCGCCGACCTCTGGGATCTGCGTCACGTCGAGATCGACGGACTCTTCCACGGTGAGAACTGGACTCCACGGCCGTCCTTCCTCGACGACGTCCGCGCCTTCGCTGCGGAGGACCGCTGGGTCACCGAGTGGCAGTACACGAGCAAGGGAACCGATGAGATCCTCGCTCCTCGTGCGAAGGTCGTGATCTGGCTGGACTACCCGTATCGCGTGGTCCGGGCACGTCTGCTGCGGCGCACGCTCGGGCGCAGCATCCTGCGCACCCGCATGTGGAACGGCAACGTCGAGAAGCCGATCTGGCGGATGTTCTCGGGAGATCCCGAGGAGAACATCATCGCCTGGCAGACGCTAACGCTGCACAATTGGACCGAGCGGATGCCCGGCGTCGTGAGCGAGCAGCCCCATCTTCTCATCGTCCGGCTGCGCCACCCGCGAGAGACGGAACGATGGCTGCGCGCTCAGGCGGAAGCGTCAGGGGTGTCGATCGCCCCGCCGAAACGACGATCGCGGGACAGGTAGACCCCGATCGCGCGCCAGAGCTCCTCGCGAGAGAAATCGGGCCAGAGCGTGTCGAGGAACACCATCTCGGCATACGCCGCCTGCCAGAGCAGGAAGTTCGAGGTGCGCTGCTCGCCGGAGCTGCGCAGGAACAGGTCGACGTCGGGCATGTCCGGCACGTAGAGGTTGCGACGGATCATCTTCTCGGTGATCACGTTCGGTTTCACCCGTCCCGCCGCGACATCGGCGGCGATCGCGCGCATCGCGTCGACCAACTCGATACGCCCGCCGTAGTTCACGCACATGGTGAGGGTGAGCACGTCATTGCTCTTCGTGAGCTGCTCCGCGTACTGCAGCTCTTTGATCACGCTGCCCCACAGCCGGGGCTTGCGTCCAGCCCATCGCACGCGCACGCCCCACTCGTTGAGCTGATCACGTCGACGGTGCAGCACGTCGCGGTTGTACCCCATGAGAAAGCGCACCTCCTCGGGAGACCGGGCCCAGTTCTCAGTCGAGAACGCATAGACGGAGAGATGCTTGACCCCTGCCTGGATCGCACCGGCGACGACGTCGAGGAGCACCTCCTCCCCCGCCTTGTGCCCCTCGACGCGGTTCAGTCCGCGGCGGTTCGCCCAGCGGCCGTTGCCGTCCATGACGATCGCGACGTGCTCGGGCACCGCTCGGAACGCCGGCGGGTGGACGCCCGTCCAGTCGAGCGGACGATAGGCGACGGCATCCTTGTGGGTGTAGGGCTTGGGGCTCACCGTGCTCCTTCTCGAGGAATGTCGGCCACGAGGTGGGCCAGCGAGCGGATGCCGCGCTCCAGGTGCCACTGCGCATAGGCAGCGACGAGGCCTGATGCCGCGGCGTTGTCCGCGTGAGGCGCGGCATCGATCGCCTCCCACTCTCCGGTCATGAGGGATCGCAGCAGCGACAGGGTCTTCTCTGCCACCTTCGGACTTCCGGCCGGCGCGCAGTTCACGCATACGGCGCCTCCGAGCTGACCGACGAAGTGCGCGTGCGGGCCGGGGGCGGCGCATCGTGCGCAGTCGCCGAGAGACGGCGCCCATCCCGACAGCGCCATCACGCGCAGAAGGTAGGAGTCGAGGATGCTCCTGGGGGAATGCTCGCCCCGCGAGAGCGCACGCAGCCCGCCCACCAGCAGCAGGTACTGCTCGGGCGTCGCCTCGGAGTCGCTCAGCCGATCGGCGGTCTCGACCATCGCGTTCGCCGATGTGAACCGGTCGTAGTGGGCCGCGATGTCGGAACCGTAGGAGCCGAGCGACTCCGCCTGCTGCACGATGTCGAGCGAACGTCCCTGGTACAGCTGCACGTCGGCCACCATGAACGGCTCGAGGCGCGACCCGAACTTCGACGACGTGCGCCGGACGCCCTTGGCCACCGCACGGATCTTGCCGTGCTGACGCGACAGCATGGTGACGATGCGATCCGCCTCACCCAGCTTGTGGGTGCGCAGGATCACCGCTTCGTCTCGGTAGGTGGGCACCGTTCGATTATCCTCCGTGCGGGAGAATAGAGGCGTGACCGAACCGCTCTTCACCATTCCGCTCTGGGCGGACCTCCTCGGCGTCGGCCTCGGCGGCGTTCAGGGCGCGATGTTCGCGTCGGGGTTCCAGGGGCAGCGACGACTCGACTGGCTCGGCGTCGCGATCATCGGCATCATGATCGGCATGGGCGGCGGTCTCATCCGCGACATCCTGCTCGGTCAGACTCCGGCCACGCTGCAGAGCAACTGGTACCTGCTCACGGCCACCGGCGCCTCGCTGCTCGGGATGCTGCTCGCGGGACTCTTCAACCGTCTCAACACCGTCATCGTGGTGCTCGACGCCGTGGTGATCGGCATGTTCGGCGCGTTCGGCACGAGCAAGGCGATCGCCTTCGGCATCCCTCCCGTTCCCGCGGTGTTCATCGGCGTCTGCGCAGCGGTCGGCGGCGGCGTGCTGCGCGACATGCTGATGGGCCTGCCGACCTCGATCATGCATGTCGGCTCGCTCTACGCCGTCGCCGCCGGCGCCGGCTGCGTCTTCATCGCCACCGCGAACGGACTAGGGATGTCGATCACGCTCGCCGCCGTCCTCGGCATCGTCGTCACCGCGGTGATCCGAGTGCTCGCCGTGAGCTTCGACGTCTCGCTTCCGGAGCAACGTCGCCTGTATCGCCGCAAGGTCGCCGCAGAGACCGGAGTGATCCAAGTCGTCAAGCCGAGCCCTGAGTGACCGATCCTCGGCACGGGGCAGACGTAACGCCCCCGCGGTCGATGACCGCGGGGGCGTTCTCGTCGACCGTCAGACCGCTGCCAGCTCCAGCTGGCGCGTGCGGATCGAGCGGTTGACGCCCGAGACGATCGCCTTGAGGGATGCCGTCGAGATGTCTCCGTCGATGCCGACGCCCCACAGGCGCTGATCGCCGACCTGCAGCTCGACGTACGCCGCAGCCTGCGCGTCGCCACCTGCACTGAGTGCGTGCTCGACGTAGTCGTAGAGAGTGATGTCGAAGCCCTGACCGCGCAGCACCTCGATGAACGCGGCGATCGGTCCGTTGCCGTTACCGGCGACGGACACCTGCTGATCGTCGTCGCGCAGTGTCACGTCGAGCACCACGTCACCCGACATGTCGCTGCGGGTCTGCGTCGAGAGCAGCTCGAACCGCCCCCACTTTGCCTCGGTGTCAGTGGCGGGCAGGTACTCGTCGTTGAAGATCGACCAGATCTGCTCGCTCGTGACCTCGCCGCCCTCGGCGTCGGTCTTGTTCTGGACGACGCCCGAGAACTCGATCTGCAGCTTGCGCGGCAGGTCGATCGCGTGGTCCGCCTTGAGCAGATAGGCGACGCCGCCCTTGCCGGACTGCGAGTTCACACGGATCACGGCCTCATAGGAGCGTCCGAGATCCTTCGGGTCGACCGGCAGGTAGGGGACGGCCCATTCGATGTCGTCGACCGTGACGCCTTCAGCCTCGGCACGGGCAGCCATCGCCTCGAAGCCCTTCTTGATCGCATCCTGGTGCGACCCGCTGAACGCGGTGAAGACCAGGTCGCCCGCCCACGGCGACCGCTCGGGCACCGGCAGCTGGTTGCAGTACTCGACGGTGCGCTTGACCTGGTCGATGTCGCTGAAGTCGATCTGCGGATCGATGCCCTGCGTGAAGAGGTTGATGCCCAGCGCCACGATGTCGACGTTTCCGGTGCGCTCGCCGTTGCCGAACAGGCAGCCCTCGATGCGGTCGGCCCCGGCCATGTAGCCGAGCTCGGCCGCCGCGATCGCCGTGCCACGGTCGTTGTGCGGGTGCAGCGACAGGATCACGTTCTCGCGGTGCGCCAGGTTGCGGCTCATCCACTCGATCGAGTCGGCGTAGACGTTCGGCGAGGCCATCTCGACGGTCGCCGGCAGGTTGACGATGACCTTGCGGTCGGGGGTGGGCTCGAAGACCTCGATCACCTGGTTGCAGACGTCGACGGCGAACTCGAGCTCGGTTCCCGTGTAGCTCTCGGGCGAGTACTCGTAGTAGACCTTCGTGTCGGGGATGGTCTTCTCGTACTGACGGCACAGCCGAGCACCCTCGAGCGCGATGTCGATGATGCCCTGCTTGTCGGTGCGGAAGACGACCTCGCGCTGCAGCACGCTGGTCGAGTTGTAGAGGTGCACGATCGCCTGCTTGGCCCCGGAGATCGACTCGTACGTGCGGGCGATCAGATGCTCGCGCGCCTGAGTCAGCACCTGGATGGTGACGTCATCCGGGATCAGGTTCTCTTCGATGAGCTGACGGACGAAGTCGAAATCGGTCTGGCTCGCCGAGGGGAATCCGACCTCGATCTCCTTGTACCCCATGCTGACGAGGAGTTCGAACATGACGCGCTTGCGCTCGGGCGACATCGGGTCGATGAGCGCCTGATTGCCGTCGCGGAGGTCGACTGCGCACCAACGGGGCGCCTCGGTGATGCGGGCGTCCGGCCAGGTGCGGTCGGGCAGGTTGACCGTGATCTGCTCGTGGTACGGCCGATACTTGTGGATCGGCATCGCAGACGGGCGCTGAGTGTTCTGCATGATGGGGCTTCTTCTCTTCGTCAGAATTGTGAACGGGCCAACACAAGCGCCGCGACGAGGAAGGCCCTAGCTTTAGGACTCGTCGCGGCAGCTAAGAAGAAGCAGACCGCCGAAAGGCATGCGGCCATGGTAGCAGGGATGCCGATCCGCTCCGAGCCGCCGTGAGACGATCACCCGTCACGAGACACTGTCAGGCATGAGCACATCGCACAGCCGCATGCTTCTCGCCGCCGTCGCCGTCATCGGGATGTGCGGCCTCGCCGCCTGCTCGTCCGGTTCCGGAGCTGCATCCGCGCCGACGAGTTCGGCCTCACCGACCTGGGATGCCGCGAGCGTCCCACCGCCGGAAGGACGGGTGATCGGCACCGGCACGGTGCTCGATGTGGACGGTGAGCCTCGGCTCTGCCTCGGAATCGTCGCCGAGTCGTATCCACCGCAGTGCTCGGGCCTTCCCCTCGACGGCTGGACCTGGGACGGGGTAGACGGGAGCGAATCCAGCGGCGACACCACGTGGGGAACCTACGCGGTGTACGGAACCTTCGACGGCGAGCGATACGCGGTCACCGATCCTCCGATCATGCTCGCCCTGTACGACCCTGTCCGACCGGAGGATCCCACGGGCGGTGTCCCAGGCGCGAGCTCCGAGGCTGAGCTGGCGCAGGTGTCCGACGAGCTGTCGAATACCGTGGGACGCGATGCGCTCACCCTGTGGACCGAACGCGGCTATGTCTGGATGCAGGTCGTGTGGGACGACGGGTCGGTGCAGAACGCGATGGATGCGGCGTACGGAGATGGGGTCGTGGTCGTGACCTCGGCGCTGCGCGAGATCGATTAGGATGACGGGATCAGAGCGAGCTTTCCGCCGGGATGCCCTTCGGCGAGCAGAGCGAGTGCCGCCGGAGCCTCCTCCAGGGCGAACGTCCGCGCCACGGGAACGATCAGATCTCCGTTCTGAGCGAGAGCGATCAGTTCCCCGCGCACCTCGTCCCGGAATCGGGCGCTGACGGGCATCGAACCGGCGATCACCCGGATGCCGTCGGAGGCGGCCCTGCCCATCGCTGCGATCGTGACGATGCGCTGGCGGTCTGCGACCAGCTCGAGGGACACGTCCACGGCCTCGTCCGTGCCCACCGCGTCGAGGGCTGCCGAGACGCCCGCCTCGCCCGCGGCCCCCCGGACCCGATCCGCCAGGCCGGCCCCGTATCGCACGGGGACTCCCCCGAGACGACGGACGACGTCGAACCGCTCGGCGCTCGCGGTGCCGATCACTCGGATCCCCCGCAGCGCGGCCTGCTGCAGCACGCTCACTCCCACCGCTCCCGACGCGCCGTGCAGGAGGATCGTCTCCCCCGGTGCCGCGCCGGTCACCCAGAGCATCTCAGCGGCCGTGGTGCCCGCGAGCAGCAGATTCGCGGCCTCCGCGTGCGTGAGTGTGGTCGGCTTCGCGAAGGCCTTCTCGGCGGGCACGGTCAGCTCGGTCGCGTATCCCCCGCGCACGCGGAAGGCGACGACCTCGTCACCTTCTTTCGCATCCCCCGAGCCGATCCGCGTGCCGGGTCCGATCGCGCTGATCGTGCCCGAGACCTCGTAGCCGATCGGCACAGGCAGCTGCACGCCCTGGTGAGCAGACGCGACGTGCTTGGCGTCCGCGGGATTCACCCCGGCGGCCTCCACGCGGATCGTCACCTCACCGCGGCCGGGAGACGGCACCTCGTAGTCGACGAACTCCCATGTCTCAGGCGCGCCCCACGACGATGCGATCCAGTGCTGTGCGAGTGTCATATCGCGACCCTACCCCTGCGGGAGAGTCCTGCGGCCGTGCCGCTGGAGCGCCGGATCCTCGCCGTCTCTCGTGTCGAGGGTCAGAAGCCGAGGCGGCCGAGCTGCTTCGGGTCGCGCTGCCATTCCTTCGCGACCTTCACATGGAGGCCCAGGAACACCCTCGTGCCGAGAAGCTCTTCGATCCCGACACGTGCCCGACGTCCGACATCGGCCAGACGCTTGCCCTTGTGGCCGATGATGATCGCCTTCTGGCTGTCACGCTCCACAACGATGGATGCATGCACATCGGTCAGGTCGGTTCCCTCACGCGGGGCGATGTCGTCGATCACGACCGCGATCGAGTGGGGAAGCTCGTCGCGGACCCCGTCGAGCGCGGCCTCGCGGATCATCTCGGCGATCCGGTCCTCTTCCGACTCATCGGTCGTGACACCCTCGCCGTACAGAGCCGGCCCCTCGGGCATCAGTGCGAGCACCTCGTCGGCGAGCACCTCCAGCTGGTCGTTCGTGAGCGCGGAGATCGGGATCACGGCGTCCCAGTCCTCGCGCAGCGCGTCGACCTCCATCAGTCGCTCGGTGATCTGGTCGCGACTGGCCGCGTCCGTCTTCGTGACGATGGCGATCTTCTTGGCACGACGGTATCCGTCGAGGGACGTCGCGATGCGGCGGTCGCCGGGCCCGACCTTCTCGGTCGCCGGCACGCAGAAGCCGATCACATCGACGTCGCCGAGCACCTGTTCGACGAGGTCGTTCAGGCGCTCGCCGAGGAGCGTACGGGGCTTGTGGATGCCGGGGGTGTCGACGATGACGAGCTGCCCCTGCGGACGGTTCACGATCCCGCGGATCGCCCGTCGCGTCGTCTGCGGCTTCTCACTGGTGATCGCGATCTTCTCGCCCACCAGCGCATTCGTGAGAGTGGACTTCCCGACGTTCGGTCGTCCCACGAAGGTCACGAACCCGCTCCGCGTCTGCTCAGTCATCGTTTCCGTCTCTCTCATCTGCGGCATGACCCGCGTCGTCTGCCGCTCGTTCCACGAAGACGGTCGCGATTCCGCGCCCTCGTCCTCGAGACGCGCCGCCGGTGAGGGTCAATCCCTCGACCGTCGCTGTGGATCCCGGTTGCGGGACCTGTCCGAGTGCCTTGCCCAGCAGACCGCCGATGGAATCGACGTCCTCGTCCTCGAGCTCGAGGCCGAACAGATCGCCGACGTCCTCCAGCGAGAGTCGGGAGCTCACGCGATAGCGTCCGTCGCCGAGTTCGACGACCTCTGCCGATACCTGATCGTACTCGTCGGAGATCTCGCCCACGAGTTCCTCGATGAGGTCCTCCAGGGTCACGAGCCCCGAGATGCCGCCGTGCTCGTCGATCACGAGGCACACGTGCACGGCATCCCGCTTCATCTGCTGCAGGAGGGTCTCGGCGCGCATGGACTCCGGCACGAAGGTCGCGGGTCGCGAGATCGGACGGATGGATGCGGTTCGCCAGGCGTTCTCGTCGCGGAAGGCGAACAGCACCAGGTCCTTCAGATAGAGCACTCCGACCACGTCATCGGCGTCGTCGTCGACCACAGGCATTCGGGAGACGCCCCGCTGCAGGAACAGCGTCATCGCCTCGCTCGTGGTCGCCGTCGCATCGACCGTCACCATCTCGGTGCGCGGCACCATCACCGCACGCACGAACTGGTCGGTGAAGTCGAATACGGAGTGGATGAGGTCGCGGTCGTCAGCCTCGATCAGATCGTTCGAGGCGGCCTCGTCGACCATGCTCAGCAGCTGCTCCTCGGACGTGAACGAGCTGCGTCCCCGCCCGGGGGTCACCCGGTTGCCGAGCACCACGAGTCCGTGAGCGAGTGGCCCCAGGATGATGCGCAGCCCGCGGACGATGCGTGCGTTGGCCCGGAGCATGCCCTCGGCGTGGTGCCGCCCGAAGGATCGAGGGCTCGCCCCCACCAGCACGAAGCTGATACCCGTCATGAGCAGCGCTGCGGCCAGCATCGCCCACCAGATGTTGTCGAACAGGATGCTGAACGCCACCGTGACGAGCACCGCGGCCGCCGTCTCGGCGAGCACGCGGATGAATGCGACGGCGTTGACGTGTGCGTCAGGGTCGGCGGCGATGCGCACCAGCTGGGGGCCGTTGCGCCCCTCCGCGCCCATCTCCTCGATGTCCGACCGGGACGTGACGCCGAAGGCGGCGTCGATCGCCGCCATCAGGCCGCCGAAGGCGACGAGCAGGACAGCGCCTGCGAGCAGGAGGGCCGCGGTCATCGTCGACGTTCAGCCGCGGCGAAGCCCTGGATGAGCTCCTTCTGCAGTCCGAACATCTCGCGCTCCTCGTCGGGCTCGGCGTGATCGAAGCCGAGGAGGTGCAGCAGACCGTGGGTGGTGAGCAGGATCAGCTCGTCCATCAGGGTGTGGCCGGCGGCCTGTGCCTGAGCCTCGGCGACCTGAGGACACAGCACGATGTCTCCCAGCAGCCCCGGGGCCGTGGGGCGATCCTCGGTGCCCGGGCGCAGCTCGTCCATCGGGAAGCTGAGCACGTCGGTCGGACCGGGCTCATCCATCCACTGCACGTGGAGTGCCTCCATGGCAGCCTCGTCGACGAGCACGATCGCGACCTCGGCGTCCGGGCTGACATGCATCTGCGCGAGGTTGAAGTCGGTCAGGCGCTGCAGCACGGTCTCGTCGACGTCGATGGCCGACTCGTTGTTGATCTCGATCATGGCTGTGCTCGTTTCATCAGGAGAGGCCTCGTTTCGGCATCCGGTCTCGGGGTCCTGGTCGCTGTGCGCCCCGCCGGTCGGCACGGTTGGCGAACTCCGCCGCCTGCTCGCGCTCGTAGCGCTGGGCGGTGCGCCGCTCGTCATACTCGCTGTAGGCGTCGACGATCCGTCCGACCAGCGAGTGACGCACCACGTCGTCGCTCGTGAGCCGCGCGAAATGGATGTCGTAGATGCCGTCGAGCACGCGGGTGACGAGCCGGAGTCCCGAGGATCCCTGCGGGAGATCGACCTGGGTGATGTCACCGGTGACGACCATCTTCGACCCGAAGCCGAGACGCGTGAGGAACATCTTCATCTGCTCGGGAGTCGTGTTCTGCGCTTCGTCGAGCACCACGAACGAGTCGTTGAGCGTGCGGCCGCGCATGTAGGCGAGAGGGGCGACCTCGATCGTGCCCGTCGCCATCAGACGAGGGACGATCTCGGGGTCCATCATCTCGTTCAGCGCGTCATAGAGCGGGCGGAGGTACGGGTCGATCTTGTCGGTGAGCGTGCCGGGCAGGAATCCGAGCCGCTCTCCGGCCTCGACCGCGGGGCGGGTGAGGATGATGCGGGTGACCTCTTTGCGCTGCAGGGCCTGGACGGCCTTGGCCATCGCGAGGTAGGTCTTTCCGGTACCCGCCGGGCCGATGCCGAAGACGATCGTGTTCTCCTCGATCGCGTCGACGTACTCCTTCTGCCCCAGCGTCTTGGGACGGATGACCTTACCCCTGGTCGACAGGATCGCCTCTCCGAGCACCTCGCTCGGGCGAGGGCCGCCGTCGTTGCGCAGCAGGCGGGCCGAGCTCGTCACGTCGCTCGGGGCGAGGTCGTGGCCTGCCTTGGTCATGGTCATCAGCTCGTCGACCAGGGTCTTCGCCTTCGCGACTGCCTCCGGCGCGCCGGTGAGCGTGATCTCGTTGCCGCGCACGAGCACCTGGACGTCGCGGTGCTCCTTCTCGAGCATCCGGAGCAGTCGATCCTGCGGACCGAGGAGCTGCACCATGGCGACGCCGTCGGCGTAGATCTTCTCGACGGCGGTGTCGGATGCGGTCAGGTCGTTTTCGTCAGAAGCCAACGAGCTTGCTCTCCTCGATGTTGCCGAGCACATGGGCGTGCACGTGGAAGACGGACTGGGCGGCGCTGGCGCCGTTGTTGAAGATGAGGCGGTATTCGCCGTTCGCATGCTCGGAGGCGAGCTGCTTCGCAGCCGCGACGATCTCCGCGAGCAGACCGGGGTCGCCCTCGGCGAGCTCCGTGACGTCGCGGTAGTCCTCGGTCTTGGGGATCACGAGCGCGTGCAGCGGTGCCTGCGGGTTGATGTCCCGGATCGCGAACACGCGGCCGGTGTCGAGCAGGATCTCACCCGGGATGTCGCCGTTGAGGATGCGCGTGAAGATCGAGGGCTCGGACATGCTCCCAGTCTACTGACCGCAGCACTGCCGGGTCCGTAGCCTGATCACCAGCGGCTGAGTGCGACCGACAGCACGGCGATCGCGGCCGGGCCCGCCGTGGACGTGCGCAGCACGGTGTCTCCGAGCAGCACACGCTCGGCGCCGGCGTCCGACAGCTTCGAGAGCTCGTCGTCGGAGATACCGCCCTCGGGCCCGACGACGAGGACGATGTCCCTGCCGTCCGGCTCGAGCTCGGACAACCGCACGGGGGCGGTCGGGTCGAGAAGCAGCACCCGCTGAGATGCGGCGCGTCTCGCGAGGTCGGCGGTCGACGCCGGAGGCGCCACCTCCGGGACCCACGCCCGGTGAGCCTGCTTCGCCGCCTCGCGGACGATCGTCGCCCACCGCTCGCGCCCCTTGACGGCCTTGGGACCATCCCATCGGGACACGCTTCGACTCGCCTGCCACGGCACGATCTCATCGACGCCGAGCTCGCATGCCGCCTGCACGGCGAGCTCGTCGCGATCGCCCTTCGCGAGAGCCTGCACGAGCACGATGCGAGGGCTGGGCGCGGGGTCGACCGATCGCTCGGCCACGCGCACGTCGACGCGGGACGGAGACACCTCTTCGGCGACGCCGGTCAGCCACACCCCCGAGCCGTCGCCGACCGTCACCGCCTCGCCGACGCGGAGCCGTCGGACGACGGCGGCGTGCTTCGCCTCGGCGCCGGTGAGCGACACGAGGTCGCCGACCGCGGCATCCGAGGAGTTCTCGACGAGGAAGTGGAGTGCCATGAGCGCCGTCCGGATCAGTGCGAACGGAAGCGGTCGCGGAGCTTCGAGAACAGCCCCTGCTGGAACTGCGCCAGCTGCGGGCCCGGTGCCTTGGTCTTCTTCGCGAAGTCCTCGATGAGCGCGCGCTGCGCGGAGTCGAGCCGGGTCGGAGTGACCACCTGCACGCCGACGCGGAGGTCGCCGCGCTGGTTGCCCCGCAGCGGCGTGATGCCGCGGCCCTTGATCGTCAGCACGTCGCCGGACTGGACGCCCGAGCGGATCTCGAGATCGACCTCGCCGTCGAGACCCTGGATCGTGGTCTCGGTGCCGAGGATCGCATCCGGCATCGACACCTCCAGCGTCGCCAGCAGGTCGTCGCCGTCGCGGCTGAAAGACGGGTGCGGGTTCACGGTGACCTCGACGTACAGGTCGCCGTTCGGGCCACCCGCCTTGCCGACCTCGCCAGAGCCCGGCAGCTGCAGGCGCAGCCCGGTCTCGACGCCGGCGGGGATGTCGAGCGAGACGGTGCGACGCGAGCGCACCCGCCCCTGGCCGCCGCAGGTGCCGCACGGATACGGGATCGTCGTGCCGTAGCCCTCGCAGGTGCCGCAGGGCTGAGAGGTCACGACGTTGCCGAGCAGGCTCCGCACCTGACGCTGAACGTGGCCGGAGCCGCCGCAGATGTCACAGGTGACGGGCGACGTGCCCTCCTGGCAGCACGAGCCGTTGCACGTCTCGCACAGCACGGCCGTGTCGACCTCGATGTCGCGGTGCGCACCGAAGACGACGTCGCCGAGATCGAGGGTCACCCGGACGAGGGCGTCCTGTCCACGTTCGCGGCGTGACCGCGGACGCGCGCCCCTTCCACCGCCTTGGCCCGCGCCGAAGAAGGTCTCGAAGATGTCACCGAAGCCGCCGAAGCCCTGGAAGTTGCCGGCGGCGCCGTCTCCGCCGCCCATGTCGTAGCGGCGACGGGAATCGTCGTCGCTCAGGACGTCGTATGCATGCGTGACGAGCTTGAACTGCTCGGCCGCGTCCTCACCCGGATTCACATCGGGGTGGAGCTGACGAGCGAGGCGTCGGTACGCCTTCTTGATCTCGTCGGTGGAGGCGTCACGAGAGACGCCGAGTACCTCGTAGTGGTCTGCCACAATGGCCCTTCTGCGTGTGCTGTTCTCTGGGCGGCCGCGTCAGCGGGCCGCCTCGTCTTCGTCGAGCATCCGAGACAGATAGCGGGCCACGGCCCGCGCCGCCGCGAGATTGCTCGGATAGTCCATGCGCGTCGGCCCCATCACGCCGACTCGCGCCGTGCCGCTGGGGGCGGCGTAGTTGCTGGCCACGATCGATGCCTCGCCGAGGCCGAAGGACGCGTTCTCGGTGCCGATGCTGGCGGCGAGACCGTGGGAGTCCGCCTCCATCTCGCTCATCAGCCGCAGCAGCGTCACCTGCTCCTCGATCGCCTCGAGCAGAGGGTGGATGCTGCCGCGGAAGTCCTGCTCGCGTCGAGCCAGAGTCGCTGCTCCGGCCATCACCAGGCGCTCCTGACGGAAGGCGCCGAGCTCGTCGATGACGATCGTCGCGAGAGCGCGCAATACGACGTCATGACTGTGTGCGTCGTCCGCGAGAAGCGCCTGCAGCCGCTCAGCGGCGTCGCTCACCGCCCGGCCCGTGATCAGGGCGGAGAGACGAGCACGCAGCAGCGCCATGTCGGCGTCGTCGACGTCGACGGGCAGCGGGGCGATGCGCTGCGAGACGCCGCCCGCGTCGGTGACGAGCACGATGAGCAGACGATTCGGCGCCAGCGCCACGAGTTCGAGATGCGTCAGATGCGCGCGCGCGAATGACGGGTACTGCGCCAGCGCGACCTGCCCCGTGAGCTGCGTGAGCACTCGGACCGTGCGCACCATCAGGTCGTCGAGGTCGGAGGGAGCGGTGAGGAAGGACTCGATGGCCGTGCGCTGCGCGACCGACAGCGGCCGCAGCTGGGCGAGATGATCCACGAACACGCGGTAGCCCTTGTCGGTGGGGACGCGACCGGAGGAGGTGTGCGGGGCGGCGATCAGCTCTTCGTCTTCGAGCAGTGCCATGTCGTTGCGGATCGTCGCCGCGGACACGCCGAAGGAGTAGCGGTCGACGATCGATCGGCTGCCGACGGGTTCATGGGTCTCGACGTAGTCCTGCACGATCGCGCGGAGAACCTGGAGGCCTCTTTCGCTGACCATCGCAACTCCCTCCCTCTTGGCACTCACTGGCTACGAGTGCCAATTCTACCCGCCGACGCCGACCACGTGCTGATCCGGCACGATGTCCGGACTCAGCGGTCGCCGATCAGTCGGTGAGCTCACGCACGACGGCATCGGCGAGCAGGCGCCCCCGCAGTGTGAGCTGCACGCGTCCGCGAACGGCAGCGGCCGGGTCGACGAGCCCATCCGCGATCAGACCCGCGACGCGTGTCCTCTTGTCCGCGGCGAGGTCGCTGACGGCGATGCCCTCGCGGATGCGACTCAGCAGCAGGATGCGCTCGAGCGTCGTCGACTGCTCGTCCGGCCGCTCCGTGCCGGCGGCGGGAGACTCCGCTGCGGCGAGCCGCTGTGCATACGCGGCCGGATGCTTGACGTTCCACCACCGCAGGCCGGCGACGTGACTGTGCGCGCCGGGACCGAATCCCCACCAGTCGCTCCCCTGCCAGTAGGCGAGATTGTGCCGCGAACGCTGCTCGGGCGAGCGAGACCAGTTGCTGATCTCGTACCAGTCGAAGCCCGCCGCTGCGAGACGCGCATCGGCGAGCTCGTACATGTCGGCCTGCAGGTCGTCGTCCGGCGCCGGCACCTCGCCTCGGCGGATCTGTCGCGCGAGCTTCGTGCCGTCCTCGATGATCAGCGCGTACGCCGAGATGTGGTCCGACTCGAGTGCGAGCGCCGCATCGAGCGACGCCTCCCAATCACCGATCGACTCACCGGGGGCGCCGTAGATGAGGTCCACGCTCACGGCGAGGCCAGCGTCCTTCGCCGCGGCGACCGCTGTCGTCACATTCTCAGGGCGATGAGTGCGGTCGAGAGCGGCGAGCACATGCGGCACTGCCGACTGCATGCCGATCGACAGCCGCGTGACGCCGGCATCCGCGAGGGTCCGCGCGACCTCGGGCGTCACCGTGTCGGGGTTCGCCTCGACCGTGATCTCGGCGCCGTCGACGAGGCCGAACGCGTCGGTCGCCGCACCGAGCATCCGGGCGAGATCTCCCGCGGGCAGGAGAGTCGGCGTGCCGCCGCCGAAGAACACGGTGTCCATCGGGCGCAGCGCGCCCGCATCCGCGAGAACGCGCCTCGCCAGGGCGATCTCGGTGATGAGCGTCGAGGCGTAGTCCTCCTGCTTCGCGCCGCGGAGCTCTCCCGAGGTGTAGGTGTTGAAGTCGCAGTAGCCGCACCGCACCCGGCAGAAGGGGACGTGCAGATATGCGGAGAAGGGCACGGAGGAATCGATCGGCAGATCGGAGGGCAGATGTCCGTCTGCCGGTGCCGGATCGCCGAGTGGAAGCGGACCGGCCATCAGAGAGGTGCGACCATCAGACCGGAGTCGCGTACAGCGGCGAGATCGCCCGCAGATAGCGTGCGAACAGTTCCCGGCGACGGCGCTTCACCAGCGGCGGGACGACGCGGTAGAGCAGGGAGTTCGGCGCGTCGAAGGCACGGACGGAGAACCACACCTCGTCGTTGTCCTCACGCCAGTCGATGTCGAAGGACTCCTCACCGCGCACCACCGAGCCTCCGACCGTGCCCAGCACGAATCCGATCCGGCGCTTCTCCTCGGTCACGGAGATCACGCGCAGCTCGGCATCCGCCCGCATGCCGGCAACCCGCCCATGCAGGCGCAACGTCATGCCCGGGCCGGCGAACGGGGTGCCTTCCGCGTCGAAGCGCTGTTCGACGTCGTTTTTGCTCGGTGCGATCGGCGTGCCCTCGGCGTCGAAGCTGACACCGGCGTAGGCGGGACCGGGCGCGGGACGCACATCCTCGATGCTGAGGCCCGCCGCGCGCTGCGCGGTCCAGGTCAGCAGAGCTTCGCCCGCGGACTGGAAGCGGTCATGACCGCTGCCGATCCGCCAGGAGTTCTCCGCCGGGATGCTGCGCTCCGGCGGGTACTGCATCAGATCGGGCGCGTGGGTCGCACCCACGGCCGCATAGTCAACCGTGTCGTCTCGGAAAGTCCCGCGCCGCATGCGTTCCAGCCTACTTCCCGTTCCCTGGACGATCACCCTCCACGCCGGGAACAGCCCGGCCTGAAGGTCCTACTTCTTGTCCTTGCCCTCGACGTCGCCGGAGAGCGCTGCGATGAACGCCTCCTGCGGCACTTCGACACGACCGACCATCTTCATGCGCTTCTTGCCCTCTTTCTGCTTCTCGAGGAGCTTGCGCTTGCGGCTGATGTCACCGCCGTAGCATTTGGCGAGCACGTCCTTGCGCAGCGCCCTGATCGTCTCGCGGGCGATGATCCTGGCGCCGATAGCGGCCTGGATCGGCACCTCGAAGTTCTGGCGAGGGATCAGCTTGCGCAGTCGCTCCGTCATCAGCGTGCCGTAGGCGTAGGCCTTGTCGCGGTGCACGATCGAGCTGAACGCGTCGACCTTGTCACCCTGCAGCAGGATGTCGACCTTGACCAGGTCCGCCTCCTGCTGTCCGGCGGGTTCGTAGTCGAGCGAGGCATAGCCCTGGGTCTTGGACTTGAGCTGGTCGAAGAAGTCGAAGACGATCTCACCGAGCGGCATCATGTAGCGGAGCTCCACGCGCTCCTCGGAGAAGTACTCCATGCCCAGCAGCGCTCCGCGACGAGACTGGCAGAGCTCCATGACCGTGCCCACGTAGTCCTTGGGCAGCAGGATCGCGGTCTTCACCATCGGCTCCGACACCGAGCCGATGCGACCGTCGGGGTACTCGCTCGGGTTCGTCACCGTCACGGTCTCGCCTGTGTCGCTCGTGAGCACCTCGTAGATCACGCTGGGTGCGGTGGTGATGAGGTCGAGGCCGAATTCTCGCTCGAGACGCTCGGTGATGATCTCGAGATGCAGGAGTCCCAGGAACCCGCAGCGGAAGCCGAAACCGAGGGCGACCGAGGTCTCAGGCTCGTACTGCAGCGAGGCGTCGGAGAGCTTGAGCTTGTCGAGCGCCTCCCGGAGCTCCGCGTAATCGCTGCCGTCGATCGGGTAGATCCCCGAGAAGACCATCGGCTTCGGGTCGGTGTAGCCCGGCAGAGCCTGGGTCGAGGGCCTGCGTGCCGTCGTGATCGTGTCACCGACCTTCGACAGACGGACGTCCTTCACTCCGGTGATGAGGTAGCCGACCTCGCCGACGCCGAGCCCCTTGGACGGCACCGGTTCGGGGCTCGACACGCCGACCTCGAGCGCTTCGTGGTTGGCACCCGTCGACATCATCTGAATGCGCTCGCGGGGCGACAGGCTGCCGTCCACCATGCGGACGTAGGTGACGACCCCGCGGTAGGCGTCGTAGACGGAGTCGAAGATCATGGCGCGGGCCGGAGCATCGGCGTCTCCGACGGGTGCGGGGATCTCCTTGACCAGTCGGTCGAGCAGCTCCTCGACGCCGACACCGGTCTTGCCCGAGACACGGAGCACGTCCTCGGGCTTGCCGCCGATGAGCGATGCCAGCTCCTTGGCGTACTTGTCGGGGTCGGCCGCCGGCAGGTCGATCTTGTTCAGCACCGGGATGATGTGCAGGTCGTTCTCGAGCGCGAGGTAGAGGTTCGCCAGAGTCTGGGCCTCGATGCCCTGGGCGGCGTCGACGAGCAGGATCGCGCCCTCGCAGGCGGCGAGAGACCGGGACACCTCGTAGGTGAAGTCGACGTGCCCCGGGGTGTCGATCATGTTGAGCGCGAAGGTCTCGCCGTCGATCTCCCACGGCATCCGCACGGCCTGGCTCTTGATGGTGATGCCGCGCTCACGCTCGATGTCCATGCGGTCGAGGTACTGCGCGCGCATGTCGCGATCCGAGACCACGCCGGTGATCTGGAGCATGCGGTCGGCGAGGGTCGACTTGCCGTGGTCGATGTGCGCGATGATGCAGAAGTTGCGGATCTGCGCCGAAGGCGTCGCGGCAGGCTGAAGCGGAGTGAGAGCGCGTGGTGACATGTCCTGACGATTCTACGGTGAGGTGAGGCTTATGCCCGCTTCGTGCGATCCGGTGATATTCTGCCGAGGTTGCCCGGGAGCCATCCGTGACACCGGATCCCGTGAGCGATAAGACTCCGTCACAGACCAAGTGCAGGCGTCGTGTCGCGCAGATCGGCTGATGGTGATTGACTGTCTTCCCGGCTCAGCGTTGCGTCGGCGGATCCCGCGCGCGTCTGTAAAAGAGAAAGAATCATCACCTTGATCAAGTATCTGTTGCGCCGCCTGCTGGGATGGGTGCTGATGATCGTCATCGCGACGAACATCACCTACTTCCTCGCGTGGCTGTATCTCGATCCCGAGAACAACTACGTCGGACGTCGACCTCCGCTTTCGCCCGATCAGATCGATGCGCTGCTGAAGCCTCGCAACCTCAGCGAATCGGTCCCCCTGATCGAACGATGGTGGACCTGGTTCTCCAGCATCCTCTTCCGCTGGGACTGGGGAGTCGGCCCCACAGGCGAGTCCGTCAACGAGCAGGTCGCATACCGCGTCTGGATCAGCGCCGAGCTCGTGCTCGGGGCGACGATCATCACGACCATCCTGGGCATCGCCCTCGGTGTCTACACGGCATCCCGTCAGTACAAACTGGCCGACCGCATCGGTCAGGGCACGAGCATCATCACGATGAACATCCCCACGGTCGTTGCGGGATTCGCTCTGGTTCTGCTCGCGATCAACTTCAACAACGCGGTCGGCACGACCGTCTTCTACGTCGTCGGATCCTCCAGTCAGGGGGTCGAGGGATTCTTCCCCGTCCTCATAGACGTCCTCCAACATCTGACGCTCCCCACACTCGGCCTGGTGCTCACGGGCTACGCGTCCATCCACTTCCTGCAGCGCTCGCTGCTGCTCGACAACATCAAGGCGGACTACGTTCGCACCGCCCGTGCCAAGGGACTCACCAAGCAGCAGGCCATCCGCAAGCACGCGCTGCGGACGTCGCTGATCCCCGTCACGACGCAGGTCGCGTTCACGATCCCCGCGGTCTTCACCGGAGCGGTGCTGACCGAGACGATCTTCAACTGGAACGGAATGGGTCGGTACTTCATCCAGACCCTGAACAACAACGACATTCACGGCGTGGTCGCAGTCGCGGCGTTCGGCGCCCTGATGACGGCGATCGGCGCGATCCTCGCTGACGTCGCCGTGGTCGTCCTCGATCCGAGAGTGCGGGTGAGCTGATGTCCCTGGAAGCCATCGGGGTGTCCCCCGAGATCGCCGAGCCGGAGAAGCCGAAGAACCGCAAGCGCACCTCGATGCTGACGCTGTACACGCGTCGGTTCCTGCGCAACCGCGGTGCCTTGATCGGCGTCGTCATCCTCGCGCTTCTGGTGGTGTTCGCGATCGTGGGACCGCTCATCGCTCCGTACTCGCACACCGACCTCGACTTCCTCGCACTGCGCCAGGCTCCCTCGGCCGAGCACTGGTTCGGGACGAACGGTTCGGGCAACGACAACTTCGCCCAGGTCGCCGTCGGTCTTCAGCGCTCCATGATGATCGCTGCCCTCGTGGCCATCGGCACCACGGTCGTCTCTGCACTCATCGGTGCCACCGCCGCCTACTTCGGCGGCCGGTACGAGCGGATCATGCTCGCGATCATCCACTTCATGATGGTGGTCCCGAACTTCCTGATCCTCGCGATGATCTCGAACGACGCCGGCGGGAACTGGCTGGTGATCTCGCTCGTCATGATCTTCGTCGTCGGCTGGTTCTTCCCTGCCCGGATCATCTGGACCCTGTCGCTGTCGATCCGCGAGCGCGAGTACGTGCATGCCGCTCGCTACGCCGGGCTCTCGGGGATGCGGATCGTCCTGCGTCACATGCTCCCGAACATCGGGTCGCTGCTGGTGATCAACTTCACGCTCGGCGTCGTGTCGGCCGTCCTCACCGAGACCGCGCTCTCGTTCCTCGGCTTCGGTGTGAAGCTGCCCGACGTCTCGCTCGGCGCCCTGATCGGCTACGGCTCCAGCACTCTGGTGAGCGCACCGTGGCTCTTCTACTTCCCTGCAGCGGCGCTCACCCTGCTCACCGTCTCGATGGCTCTCATCGCCGACGGTCTGCGCGACGCCCTGGATCCGACCTCTGCGGCTGGAGGTCGCGCATGAGTACTGTCCTTTCCGTCCGAGACCTCAAGGTCAGCTTCCCGTCGGAAGCCGGTCGAGTCGATGCCGTGCGCGGCGTCTCGTTCGACCTCGAAGAGGGTCGCACCCTCGGCATCGTCGGCGAATCCGGTTCGGGCAAGTCCGTCACCTCGCTCGCGATCATGGGCCTGCTCGACGACAACGCCAAGGTCACCGGGTCGATCATCTATGACGGCCAGGAACTGCTCGGCAAGTCCGACAAGCAGCTCTCGGTGATCCGCGGCAACGGGATGGCCATGGTCTTCCAGGACCCGCTGACGTCGCTCACGCCCGTGTTCACGATCGGCGACCAGCTGATCGAGGCTCTCACGGTGCATCGTCGGCTGTCGAAGAAGGACGCCTGGGATCGGTCCGTCGAGTTGCTGAAGCTCGTCGGGATCCCCGAGGCGGAGCGCCGCATGAAGGCCTTCCCGCACGAGTTCTCCGGCGGCATGCGTCAGCGTGTCGTGATCGCGATCGCGATGGCCAACAATCCCAAGCTCATCATCGCGGACGAGCCGACGACCGCACTGGACGTCACCATCCAGGCGCAGATCCTCGAGCTCATGGAGAAGGCGCAGCAGGAGACCGGCGCCGCGATGATCATCATCACGCACGACATGGGGGTGGTCGCCAAGACCGCCGACGACGTGCTGGTGATGTACGCCGGCAAGCCCGTCGAGCAGGCCCCGGTGCGCGAGCTGTTCTACCGCACCCGGATGCCGTACTCGATCGGCCTTCTGGGTGCCATCCCGCGGGTGGACAAGACCGAGAAGGTGCCGCTGATCCCGATCAAGGGCAACCCCCCACTCCTGATCAATCTGCCGGATGCGTGCCCGTTCGCGGCGCGATGCCCCATCGCGATCGACGCGTGCCTGCAGCGCGAGCCCGATCTGCTCCCCATCTCCACCGAGGGTCACTCCGACCACTCCGTCGCCTGCATCCGCGCGAACGACATCGACGACGACGGACGCATCGGCGGGCTCCCCGTCTTCCCCATCCCGGAGATCCCCGAGAGCGGGCTGGCGAAGGTGCCCCGCGAGGATCGTCCCATCACCCTCGAGGCGGTCAACCTCAACAAGACCTTCCCCCTCATGAAGGGTGCGCTCTTCAAGCGCAAGGTCGGCGAGGTGCACGCCGTCAAGGGGATCAGCTTCGACATCCGCCAGGGCGAGACCCTCGCGATCGTCGGCGAGTCGGGCAGCGGGAAGACGACGACGCTCCTCCAGATCATGGATCTCGTCGCCCAGGAGGACGGCGACATCCGCATCGGCGGCACGAGCGTCGCTGACATCAAGAACCGAGCGGAGGAGCGAAAGCTCCGTCGTGATCTTCAGATCGTCTTCCAGGACCCGATGGGGGCGCTCGACCCTCGCATGACGGTCTGGGACATCATCGCCGAGCCGATGCTCGCGATCGGCATGAGCAAGGACGACGTGTTCGATCGCGTCGAGGAGCTCATGGGTCTCGTGGGTCTCGACCCGGCGCACAGCGACCGCTTCCCCCAGGCGTTCTCGGGTGGTCAGCGTCAGCGCATCGGCATCGCACGAGCACTGTCGACCAACCCGAAGATCGTGGTGCTCGACGAGCCCGTCTCGGCTCTCGACGTCTCGATCCAGGCCGGCGTGATCAACCTGCTCGACGAGCTGAAGGCCAAGCTCGGGCTGTCCTACCTGTTCGTGGCGCACGACCTCGCCGTCGTACGCCACATCGCCGACCGGGTCGCAGTGATGTACAAGGGCTCGTTCGTCGAGCACGGAGACGTCGATCAGGTGTTCGACGATCCGCAGCACCCCTACACGAAGGCGCTGCTCTCGGCGATCCCGATCCCCGACCCCGACATCGAGCGCACGCGCGAGCGGATCATCCTTCCCGTCGAGGGTTTCGACGCAGAGGCCATCGCCGTCAGCTGACCTGTGTACCGATGTGCACAGTCCGATAACGGTTCCGTGTCACTGGGGTTTCGCCCGAGAGTTGCGGGGTTAGTCTGCCCCTATCCCAAGTAAGGCCGACAGGCACTAAGGAGTACCATGAAACGGCATCAGAAGCTGATGGGCATCGCTGCTCTCGGCGCCGCCTTCGCCCTCGTCATGAGCGGGTGCGCACCGGCAGGCAACGGCGGCGGCAACAGCGGTGAAGGCGAAGCTCAGACGGTCGAGGGCGCGGACTACAACCCGCAGCCCCGTGAGAACCTCGCAGAGGGCGGCGAACTCCGCATCCCCGTCTCGAACATCGCCGAGCAGCTGAACTACTTCCACAGCGACGGTGACGCCCGCGTCACCCAGATCGGGACGTGGTTCCGCCCCCAGATCCTGCTGATGGATCCTGACGGCACCGTCAAGAAGAACGACGCATACCTCGACGACTACTCCTTCGGTGTCGAAGACGGCAAGACCGTCCTGCACTTCAAGGTCAACGAGAAGGCTGTCTGGAACGACGGCACGCCCATCGACGTCACCGCGTTCAAGGCCACCTGGGAAGCCCAGAGCGGCGAGAACGAGGAGTACCAGCCCAACGCGACCGACGGCTGGAAGGAGATCGAGTCCGTCGAGGCCGGCGAGAACGACCGCGACGTCATCGTGACCTTCAAGGGCGAGTTCGCCTGGCCCGAGATGGTCTACTCGCAGCTGCTGCACCCGGCCGTCAACACGCCTGAGCTGTTCAACACGGCGTTCCTCGGCGACTGGCACCCGGAATGGGCCGCAGGCCCCTACACGGTCGACAACTTCGACAAGACCGGCGGCGTCGTCACGCTCGTCCCGAATGAGAAGTGGTGGGGCAACGCCCCGCTGCTCGACAAGGTCTCCTTCATCCAGATGGAGCCGACCGCGGCGGTCAACGCACTGCGCAACGGCGAGGTCGACATGGCCGAGACCGGCAGCGCCGAGCTGCTCGCACAGGTCGAGGGTCTCGAAGGCGTCAAGACCTACAAGGGTCAGGCGACCGCGAACGCGATCTTCACGCTGAACTCGACCAACCCGGTGCTGTCCGACCTCGAGGTCCGCAAGGCCGTGTTCGAGGCGATCAGCATCGAGCAGGTCAAGGACATCGTCTTCAACGGTCTGAACTACACCGAGGAGCCCGCAGGGTCCCTGACCCTCTTCTCGTTCCAGCCTGACTATGTCAACGCGCTGGAGGAGGCCGGCCGCAAGGACGGCGACACCGAGGGTGCCAACAAGCTCCTCGATGAGGCCGGCTGGGTCGCCGGTGCCGACGGCATCCGCGAGAAGGACGGCCAGCGCCTGTCGCTCGTCTTCCCCGTGCACTCCGACACCGAGACCGCGCGCGCGCGTTCGCTCGCCGTTCAGGCGCAGCTGAAGGAGGTCGGCGTCGAGGTGACGATCGACACCCGTCCGTCCGCCGACTTCGCCGAGGACTACACCACGCAGAACGGTGACATCTTCTTCCTCAACTTCACCTCGTCCGACCCGTTCGGTGCCGCCTGGTTCTGCCAGCTGTACTGCTCGGACAGCGGCCTGAACCTGTCGGGCACCGGCACCGAGGAGATCGACACGATGATCCACGAGGAGCTCGAGACGATCTCCGACCCGGTCGAGCAGACCAAGAAGGCCATGGAGATGGAGTCCGAGATCTTCGCGAAGACCTGGGGCATCATCCCGGTCCTCAACGGCCCGGAGATCTGGACCGTCAAGGAAGGCCTCGCCAACCTCACGCCCGAGCCCTACGTGGGTCTCGACCTCTTCGGCATCACGCCGGTGGAGAACGTGGGATACGAGAAGTAATCCATTCGGAGCCTGACTCGTCAGAGCTTCGCAGCGGGGTCGGTGGTCCATCCACCGGCCCCGCTTTTCTCTATGCCGAACGCGTGAGCGTCCAGATCGTCTTCGTGCACGGCATCCGTACGTCCGCGACGATGTGGCGGTCGCAACTCGCCTTCCTCGAGGAGCAGGGCATCGGGGCCGTCGCTGTCGACCTTCCCGGGCATGGCACCCGGATGGAGGAGGACTTCACCCTGCACGAGGCGCTCCACACCATCGACGTCGCGGTGCGCGACGCAGCGACGCGAGGTCCCGTGCTGCTCGTCGGGCACTCGATGGGCGGCCTGCTGACACTCGCCTACGTCGGCGGAGCGGAGGCACCGAGGGTCGCGGGGCTCGTCGCCGCGTCGTGCACGTCGCTCCCCCGAGGCGCCGGTCTCGCGGCGTATCGCGCGATCGCGCGCGCCGTCGATCGGCTGCCCGATCGCGGGATGTGGATCACGAAACGCATCCTCGAAGCGACGATCCCCGAAGAGACGCGCTCCGATTTCGCCGCCGGCGGCTATGCGCTGGACACCCAGGACACGGCACTGCGAAATCTCGCCACGCTCGATCTCGCGACAGCGGTCGCCCGCATCCGCGTGCCGCTGTGGTTCGTGAACGGACAGTGGGATCAGCTGCGAGTCAACGAGGCCCTCTTCCGACGGCTCGCGCCTCACGCAGAGCTCATCGTCGTGCCGCGCACCACGCACCTCGTCACGGCGATGCGTCCGCAGATCTTCAACGCCGTCCTGCGGTTGGCCGTCGCGACCATCGAATCCGATGCTACGGGTGAGGCCGCGGCTCCCGCGCCGGCTGCCTCGCCAGAGCCGTGAGCGCACCGCCCACGAGCGACAGCACGGCGGCTGCTGCGAACACCAGCCAGAATCCCCCGACGAGCGCGACGAGCCCCGCCCCGAGCACCGGGCCGATCAGCTGGCCGAGTGCCGCCGTGACGTAGACGATGCCGAGGTCACGGGCGTGGTCCCTCTCGCCGGGCAGCAGGTCGGCGGCGAAGGCGAGCCCGACGGTCGAGAACGCGCCGTAGCCGAGCCCCATGAGCGCGGCGGCGACCATCGTCGCCTCGAAGGTCGGCACGACGGCGATCACGACGCCGGAGGCCGCCTGCACCAGGGTCGCCAGGATCGTGAGGGAACGCCGGTTGCCCGTGCGATCGGAGAGCACACCGGTGAACACCGATGCGAGCACCACGAACAGCGTGTAGACCACGATCAGGAGCAGCAGGTTGTCCTGCGCCACCGTCGTCTCCTGGTGCAGACCATGGAGCAGGAAGAAGAGGAACAGTGCGGTGCCGAGCGCGTTGCCGATGTTGGTCACGAGCCGGCCCGACAGCATCCAGGCGAAATCCCGATCGCGCAGCGATGCCAGCAGATGACGATCACGCGTCACCGGAGTCGCGTCGACGGCCGCGGGCGGATCGGGCAGAAGCAGCGCTGCACCGATTCCCACCGTCGCGATGATCCCGGCGAGCAGCAGGTACCCCTCACGGATGCCGAGCCCGAGGAGCACCACGAGCCCGACGCCGAGCACGATGCCCACCGCCTGACTGGAGCCCACGGCGGCGGATGCGGCGCCACGCTGCGTCGGAGGAAGCTGGTCCGCTATCAGTGCGGTGAAGGCGGCCGACGACACCGCGACGCCGATCGACACACCGACCCAGGCTCCTCCCACGGCCCAGGGCCCCTCACTGAAACCGGTCACCACGAGGAACAGCGCGGTGACGAGCACGCCACCGATCGCCCATGGTCGCCGACGCCGCCGTCCGACGGCCGCGCGATCCGACAGCGCCCCGGCCAACGGGCCCGCGACGATCCCTGCGAGACCGCCGATGCCGAGCACCAGCCCGGACGAGATGACGCCGGGTATCCAGTCCTTCTCAGACGTGTTCAACTGCAAGGGGAGGAGCAACTGGACCGGAGTGAGCTGCACCGTCCAGATCGCCAGCCAGGCGAGCGTGAAGACGGTCATCCATGGCGGTCCGACTCTCCGCAGAGCGGACACCGGCGATCCGGATGGGAGGGCGGGGCTCATGTCGCTCCTTGACGTCGGGGTCGCGACGCGAGTGTCGGGATACTGATGATTGTGCACCCACACGCACCGACACCGCATCAGTGACGAGGACACCTCGCTCGTTTAGGGTGAACCGCCCGGATGCTGGTAGAGTTGGTTCTTGGCTTGCGTGTGGGTTCTTCCCTCACGACCGCCGAGTGGAAGCCCTCTTCTTCTGCCGGCATTTCCTAACAACTCCGTACAGAAAGCGTCCACACGTGGCAAACATCAAGTCGCAGATCAAGCGCAACAAGACCAACGACAAGGCTCACGAGCGCAACAAGGCCGTGAAGAGCGAGCTGAAGACGCACATCCGCGCGACCCGCGCCGCTGTCGTCTCCGGTGACAAGGCTGCAGCCGAGGCTGCTCTGAAGGCTGCCTCCCGCAAGCTCGACAAGGCCGTCAGCAAGGGTGTCATCCACCAGAACCAGGCTGCGAACCGCAAGTCCTCCATCGCCAAGCAGGTCTCCGCTCTCTGAGCCGATTCCACGCCTGACGGTGTGACAAGAGCCCGTCCCGTTCGCGGGGCGGGCTCTTTCGCGTGCTCGGAACCGTGTGTGCCAGCGATCTCGACGGACGAGGCAGCTGCCGCGCGTCAGACCGCGCTCACTCGCCGAACGGCTGGCGGGTGGCGATGACGGTGAGCATCCGCTCGAGAGCGAAGATCGGGTCGCGGGCGGCACCCTTGACTTCGGCATCGGCGCGCGCCGTCGCCTGGATGGCCATTCCCAGCGAACGCTCGTTCCATCCGGCGAGGTCGCGTCGCGCACGGTCGACCTGCCAGTCCTTCATTCCCAGTCGCTGCGCGAGCTGACGGCTCGGCTCGCGGTTTCCGGCGACGCGCGCCATGGTGCGCAGCTTCATGGCGAATGCCGCGACCATCGGCACGGGGTCGGCGCCGGAGGCGAGGGCATGGCGCAGGGCCACGAGAGCCTCGCCATAGCGTCCGGCGATCGCCGTGTCAGCGACGACGAAGGCAGAGACTTCGACCCGCCCGCCGTAGTACTTGGTGACGACTTCTTCGGTGACATCGCCCTCGACGTCGCCGATCAGCTGCTGGCATGCCGCCGCGAGCTCGGTGAGGTCATCGGCGAAGGCCGAGACCAGAGCGCGCAACGCAGGCGGGGCGATCCGCTTCTTCGCCGCAGAGAACTCGCCGGCAGCGAAGTCGACGCGGTCGCCGTCGCGCTTGATCGCAGGGCACGGGATCTCGATGCCGTCGCCCGTCCCGGCGCGCACCGCATCGAGCAGCTTCTTGCCGCGGACGCTGGCCCCGGTGTGGCGCAGGATCACTGTCGCACCCTCCTGCGGGTGGTCGAGGTAGGACACAGCCTCCTGCAAGAAGGCATCCGAGCACTTCTCCACCCCCGACACGCGCACCAGCCGGGGTTCCCCGAACAACGACGGCGAGGTCAGCGCGAGGAGAGTCCCGGGCGCGTAGTCATCAGCGCGGACATCGGTCACCTCGAGCGCGGGGTCTTCGGTGCGGAGGTAGTCGCGGACTCCGGCGATCGCGCGCTCTGCGCAGACCTCCTCCGGGCCGAACACGAGCACCACCGGCGCCGGACGCGGATCGCGCCACGACACCTGCGGGACCTTGGCTGCCTTGGTCCCACCGCGGGAAGGAGTACGAGAAGCAGCCATGTCTCCAGACTACCGGGGGCCACAGACGTCGACCCCGTCGTCAGGGTGGCTGCTTCTCGGCCCACAGCTGAAGCTCGTCCCCCGCGAGGCCCACGAGGAGACGGCCCTGCTGGTCGGTCCGCAGCACTCGCGCACCGGCAGCTTCGAGCGATGCCAGAGTCTCCGCTCGCGGATGCCCGTAGTCGTTGTCAACGCCTGCGCTGAACAGCGCGACACTCGGGTGCAGGTCCTGATAGAGCGGGAAGTCCTGGTCGGCGCTGCCGTGATGGGCGACTTTGACCACCGCGTAGCCGCCTCGGAGATGCGCGGTGCGTTCCAGCATCCGCTGCGCCTCCCCCGACAGGTCGCCCAGGAAGAGCGAGCGGGGCACGCCGCCGCCACCTATCTCCAGAACCACGCTCTGGTCGTTGCCCGGCGGGAACGCCTCCGACCCACGCTGCGGCCACAGCACCTGCCAGGACGCCGCGCCCAGGTCACCCCGCATGCCCGCTGCCGCCTGACCGACCGTCGCACCGCCGCCGGCGAGGTGCTGCAGCATCCGCTCGTCACCGCTCTCCCCCGGTGGCCCGTGCAGCACCGCCTCGACTCTCCCCTGAACAGCCTCGACCCCGCCGACGTGATCCAGATCGAAGTGCGTGAGCACGAGCAGATCCACGCGTTCGACACCGAGTTCGCGCAGACACGAGGCGAGCGGCTCCGGTTCCGGCCCGGTATCGATCAGTGCGATCGCCCCCTCGGAGCGCACGACGAGTGCGTCTCCCTGGCCCACATCGCAGGCGGCGACCGACCATTCGTCCGGAGTGGTCGCGGTCGCCAGCGGACCGTTGAGCACCACATGCGCACCGCCCAGGGCGAGCGCGACCGCCAGCACGGCCGCTGCGACACCCCTGACGACCGGCACCGCGCGGTACCCATCGGCGAGAGTCACCCCGATCGCCGCGCTCACGACGCCGACCAGCACTGCGCTGGCGATGCCGGGCACCATGGCGATCTGAGCGAACGGCAGCCTGGCCGTGATGTTGGCCGTTTGCGCGATCCACGCGGCGGGCAACCATGCCGACGCCGCCAGAAGGTCGGCGAGAACACCCACCGGAGCGGCGAGGCACGCGAGGAGGCCGATGACAGTGGCGATCGGCGCCGCGGGCGCAGCCAGCAGGTTCGCCACGAGCCCCACGAGAGACTGCTGCTCTGCGAAGAGGGCGATGACGGGGCCGCACACGAGCTGTGCGGACGTCGGCACGGCGATCGCGAGAGCGAGAGGCTGCGGCATGAATCGCGCGAGTCCGCGGGTGAGCGACGGCGAGAGCAGGATCAGCGCACCCGATGCGGCGACCGAGAGCGCGAATCCCGCAGTCGAGGCCAGCCACGGGTCGGCGATCAGGATGCCGCTCGCGCTGAGCGCCAGCATCCCCGCACCCGCGCTCGGCCGCCCGAGAAGCAGTGACAGCATCGCGACACCCGCCATGACCGCCGCCCTGATCACGCTGGGTTCCGGCGTCACGAGGACGACGAAGCCCGTGAGACCGAGAGCGGCCGCGACGACTCGAGTCCCCCGTCCGGCGCCGCACAGCGCAGCCAGCCAGAACACCGCCCCGACGACGATGGCGCAGTTCGCTCCGGAGACCGCCGTCAGGTGGCTGAGACCGCTGGTGCGCATGTCATCGTTCAGCTCGGTCGACACCGCGCGGGTGTCGCCGACTGCGAGTCCGGGAAGCAGGCCCGCTCCGGGCTCGGGAAGTCGCTGCGCCCGGTCGATGAAAGCGCTGCGCAATCCGGCCGCGACCGCGAAGACCCCGGATGCCGGCTCCTCGACCGACGCCTCGCTCGCGAACACGACGAGCGCTGCCCTCTCCCCCGGATCCGTCGCCGCTGCCTCGCCCTTCACCCGGACCGTGGCACCGAGATCGAACCCGTCGGCCGGGTCGATGCCGATCCGCACCGGAGCCGATGCCGCCCGCACCGACCCCGGCGACCCGATGCCCGTGAGCTGCACCTCCATCCACAGGCGCCCATCCCGACCGACCGACGCCGAGGTGCTGACCTCCCCCGTCACCTCGACCACACGACCGTCCCACGACGCGGCGCCCTCGCGCGCCGGTGTCGCGGCAAGAGCAGTGACGGAGACAGCGGCGATCGCGGCGAGCATCACGAGCACCACCCCGGCCATGGACGCCGCGGCGGACGACCGCCGCAGCATCCACAACAGCGACGCCGCCGCCCCCAGCACGCCACCGAGAAGGCACCACTGCGCAGCTGGAGGCACGAACACGCAGACCAGGGCGAACGCCCACACTCCGCCCGCGATCGGCAGCAGACGCAGATCCCGGCTCATACCCGCGCGTCATCGCGCGGTCGAACCCGCGGGTCGCATCTCATCGGCAGCCGGTGCATCAGGACAACGTAGCGGCGTGCGACCACCTCGCAGCGCAACCGCGCCCCGGTCGGTGGACAACACATCGATGCCGACGCGGCGTGCAGGAGCGCCGAATGCGAAGCGATGATCTCTGCGTGAGGACCGCGGGCACTTCGATTCACCGACCGCGGGCCGTTCCGACAGCCGACACCGTCCACCACACCGAGCGACTCAGGCATACTCGGGGAATGGTCGACGTACGCGACATCGCAGAGCACCAGCCCAGTCACCTGACTCTGGTGCGGAACTTTCTGGCGCGCCGAGCAGAGGTCATCGCGAATGCATGACGTGATCGTGATCGGCGCCGGCCTCGCAGGGCTCCGCTGCGCGGGACTGCTCTCCGCTCACGGACTCGACGTCGTCGTCCTCGAGGCCGCGGATGCGGTCGGCGGACGCCAGCGCACCGACATCATCGACGGCTTCCGGCTGGACCGCGGGTTCCAGGTCCTCAACCCGGCCTACCCGGCACTTCGGCGCAGCGTCGATCTCGACGCACTCGCGCTCGGGAGCTTCCCTGTGGGCGTGCGGGTGCGCACGACGGACGGGGTGGCCGAGCTGCGGCATCCGCTTCGGCATCCGCTGTCGATCGTCACGTCTCTGCGCAGCGACCTGGTGAGCGGTCGGGATGCCGTCGCGCTGGCACGCTGGGCCGCGCCGGCACTGGTGCGTCCGCTCTCGCATCTGGCTCGGAACGATGCCACCATGCGCGAGGGATGGGATGCCGCGGGGCTTCGTGGCCCGCTTCGCACCGCTGTACTCGAGCCGTTTCTCGCCGGGGTTCTGGCGGAGAGAGGCGGCGAGACATCGAACGCCTTCGCGCGACTGCTCGTACGCTACTTCGCGCTCGGCCGACCCGGGCTTCCCGCACAGGGGATCGCCGCTGTCCCCGAGCAGCTCGCCGCGCACGCGCGCGCGGCGGGTACTGACATCCGTCTCGGCGCGCGCGCGGGAGGCATCTCAGCAGGAGGAGAGGAGATCACGGTGGGGCTGAGCGACGGCGACTCCGTGCGAGCGGCTCGGGCGGTGGTCGCAGTCGGCGCCGATGCCGTCAGCGACCTCACCGGTCTCGCCCGTCCGGTCACGAGAGGTCTGCAGACGTGGTGGTTCGCCGCCACTGAACCTCCCAGCAGATCCGCACTGCTCACCGTCGACGGCCGAGGTGGAGGCCCCGTCGTGAACACCGTCGTGATGACGCACACCGTGCCCTCGTATGCGCCGGCCGGACGTCACCTCATCGCCGCGACCTGCCTGCTGCCGCGTGGCGGCGCATCCGCCGACGAGTTCGACGTGCGCCGCCACCTCGAAGAGGTCTGGGATACGGACATCAGCGCGTGGCAGCTGATCCGGCGCGACGACATCGTCGACGCGTTGCCTGCCCAACCGGCACCGCTCGGCCCACCGCGATCGCCGCGCTACGCCGAGCGGCTGTATGCAGCCGGGGATCACAGAGACACCGCGTCGATCCAAGGCGCCCTCGCTTCCGGCGAGCGTGCCGCACGTGCCGTCCTGACCGACTCGGGGGCGTCGAGAAGCGGCACGTCGCTGCACAGCTGACGACGCTCGGACTCAGGCGAGAGAGAGACAGCGCCCGCAGACCGCGCATCACACCCGCACACCGTCGCGGATGCCGGCGAGCAGCTTCTCTCCGATGCCGGGGACCGACAGCAGGTCATCGACCGATGTGAACCGACCGTTCTCGTCACGCCAGGCGATGATCCGCTCGGCCAGGGCGGGGCCGATGCGCGGCAGAGTCTCGAGCGCCGCCTGATCTGCGGTGTTGAGATCCACCAGATCGTCCGCGGGCGCGCCTGCTCCCGGCGGCCCCTCCGCGGCTGCGGCACCCACGACCGGCACGCTGATCTGTTCGCCGTCCGAGAGCACGCGGGCGAGATTGACCGCGGTCAGGTCGGCATCGTCAGTGGTCCCGCCGGCCGCCGCCACCGCATCGACCAGCCGGGAGTCGAGATCGAGGACATAGAGTCCCGGATGCTCGACCGCGCCCAGCACGTGCACGTACAGCTCTCCCGTCGATCCGCCGCTCTCGGCGGCCTCGGTGGCCAACGGCACCGATTCGGTCGGCACGGCCTGCCCCCGCATCAGCCCGAGCCCGACGGCCGCGGACAGCACGACGAGCGCCAGCACGACGGCGGCGCCGACCCCCAGCCGCGACCGGCGGGGCGCCGGTGAGGAAGCGGCGGATTCGGGCATCCCGCAACGCTATGCCAGCGAACGGACGCCTCTCATGCGTCCGGCCGCCCGTCGGGGAGAACCCCCGTGGGCGGCCGGATGTGCAGAGCGGCTGGCGACGCGGTCGGTCAGCCCTTCACGACGATGCTGACGATCTTCGGGGCGCGCACGACGACCTTGACGATCTCGCGGTCGCCGATCGAGCGAATGACCCGCTCGTCGGCACGGGCGAGCGATTCGAGCTCGGCCTCGCCGATGCGCGCGGGCACCTCGAGCTGAGCGCGGACCTTGCCGCCCACCTGCACGACGGCGGTCACGGTGTCCTCGACGAGCAGCGCCGGGTCGGCGGAGCGCCAGGTGACGAGCCCGACGGACGGCTCGTGTCCGAGGATCTCCCACATCTCCTCCGCGGTGTGCGGGGCGATCAGATCGAGCATCACGGCGACGGTCTCGGCCGCCTCACGCACCGCCGGATCAGCGGCGCCTGCGGCACCGTCGATCGTCTTGCGGGTGACGTTGACCAGCTCCATCAGACGCGCGACCAGGACGTTGAACTTCGTCTGCTCGACGAGCCCAGGAGCATCTGCCAGCAGCTTGTGCGTGGCTCGACGCAGCGCCGCATCTCCGCCCGCGAACACGACGTCGACAGGAGAGGACACCTCGTGGGCGATGCGCAACGCGCGGGCCAGGAACTTCTGCGCACCGGTCGTCGAGACGTCGGCCCAGTCCTTGTCGTCTTCGACCGGTCCGGCGAACGCGAGACCCACGCGCAGCGCATCGGCGCCGTAGGCGTCGAGCTCCTCTTCGAAGAGCACCAGGTTGCCCTTGCTCTTCGACATCTTGGCGCCGTCGAGCAGGACCATGCCCTGGTTGATGAGGTTCGAGAAGGGCTCGGTGAAGTCGATCAGCCCCATGTCGAACAGCACCTTGGTGATGAATCGCGCGTACAGCAGGTGCAGGATGGCGTGCTCGACGCCGCCGATGTAAGAGTCGACCGGCGACCAGCGGGCGGCCTGAGCCGGGTCGAACGCGACCGTGTCGCTGTTCGGCGACAAGAATCGCAGGAAGTACCACGAGCTGTCGACGAACGTGTCCATCGTGTCCGGATCCCGCAGAACGGGGTCACCGCTGGCGGCATCCACCGTGCGGACCCAGCTCTCAGCGGCGCCGAGCGGCGACGATCCCTTGGGCTTGAGGTCGAGCCCCTCGACGCTGGGCAGCTTCACCGGCAGCTGCTCTTCGGGCACGGGGATGATCCGGCCGTCCTCCGCGTGCAGCATCGGGATCGGCGTGCCCCAGAAGCGCTGACGCGAGATCAGCCAATCGCGCAGACGGTAGTTCTTGGCGGCGCGCCCGGTGCCGGACGCCTCGAGCTGCTCGATCGCACGGGCGATCGCATTGCGCTTGGACAGACCGTTGAGCGGTCCGGAGTTGATCATCCGGCCCTCTCCCGTCAGAGCGATGCCGGTGGAGGCGGGGTTCTGCTCGTCGAGCGCCGCGCCGGTGTCGATCGGCACGCCCTCTTCATCGACCTCGATGACCGGCATCGCACCGGTGACCGGCGCCGTCGTGTCGACGACGACCTTCACGGGCAGGTCGAAGGCGCGGGCGAAGTCCAGGTCTCGCTGGTCGTGCGCCGGCACGGCCATGACCGCTCCGTGACCGTAATCGGCCAGCACGTAGTCCGCCGCCCAGACCGGCAGCTTCTCGCCGTTGACCGGGTTGATCGCGTACCGCTCGAGGAAGACCCCGGTCTTCGGGCGATCGGTGGCCTGTCGGTCGACGTCGGTGGTCTTCTGCACATCGGCCAGGTACTTCTGGAATCGCTCGCGCACGTCGGCCGGAGCATCCGCTGCGAGCTCCGAAGCCAGGTCGGAATCGGGGGCGACGACGAAGAACGTCGCTCCGTGCAGGGTGTCAGGACGCGTCGAGAACACGGTGACGGGCTCGTCGCGCCCCTCGATGCGGAAGTCGACGTCGGCGCCGATCGAGCGTCCGATCCAGTTGCGCTGCATCTGCAGCACCTTGTGCGGCCAGAAGCCCTCGAGCTGGTTCAGATCATCGAGCAGCCGGTCGGCGTAGTCCGTGATCTTGAAGTACCACTGAGTCAGCTTCTTCTTCACGACCTCGGCACCGCAGCGATCGCAACGGCCGTCGACGACCTGCTCGTTCGCGAGCACGGTCTGGTCGTTCGGGCACCAGTTGACCGCGCTCTTCTTGCGGTACGCCAGACCTCGCTCGTGCAGCTTCAGGAACAGCCACTGGTTCCAGCGGTAGTACTCGGGGTCGGAGGTGTGCAGCACTCGCGACCAGTCGAACGAGACGCCGTAGTTCTGGAACGCCTGCTTCTGCTGAGCGATGTTCTGGTAGGTCCACTCACGGGGATCCGCACCCTGACGGATCGCCGCGTTCTCCGCAGGCAGTCCGAAGGAGTCCCAGCCGATCGGGTTGAGCACGTTGTGCCCGCGGTGGCGCCAGAACCGGGCCACGATGTCCGAATACAGGTAGTTCTCCGCGTGCCCCATGTGCAGGTCGCCGGAGGGGTAGGGGAACATCGCCAGCACGTAGCGGCGGGGCCGCTTGTCATCGTCGCCGCCGGTGAGGAACGTCTCGTTCTCCGCCCAGTACTTCTGCCACTTGGCCTGGATAGCGTGCGCCGAGGAGGTCTCCTCGGCGACGGGAGAGGTGGACAGGTTCTCAGACAACGAACGCACGACCAATCTGAAGAGAAAAGGGGATCAGTTCAGGATATCGGAAGCCCAGGCCGCGGGCATTTCCACTCCCAGCGCAGCGAGCGGCGCCCGAGCCTTCGTCGCGACCTCGGCGACCTCCGAGGCGGCGACCGATCGCCAGGTGATCCCCCCGCCTGCGCCGACCACAGCGCCCGCACCGTCGATCACGATGCTGCGGATGACCATCGCGAGGTCGAGCGACCCCTCATCGCCGATGTAACCGAAGCACCCGGCGTAGATACCGCGCGGCCCTCCCTCCAGCTCATGCAGGCGCGTCATCGCCGAGAGCTTCGGCGCGCCTGTCATGCTGCCCGCCGGGAAGGTCGCTGCGAGAAGTTCGCTCGCCGTCGTTCCCGCGGCCGCCGTGCCGCTGACGGTACTGACGAGCTGGTGCACCGCCGGATACGTCTCCACGGCCCACAGCGCCTCGACCCGGATCGACCCGGGTCGGCACACCCTCGACAGATCGTTGCGCATCAGATCGACGATCATGACGTTCTCAGCCCGTTCTTTCGGGTCCGCCGCAAGCTCGGCGGCGAGCTCGGCATCGTGCGCGGCGTCTACGCCGCGGGGCCGCGTCCCCTTGATCGGCCGCGTGCGGATGATGCCGCCGTCAGCATGGAGGAACTGCTCGGGGCTCGCACTGAGCAAGGAGCGGCCGCCGATCCGGATGAAGCCGCCATGGTGAGCGGGAGTTGCGGCACGGAGGCGTCGGTACACCGCGACTCCGTCGTGCTCCCCCGGCACGGTGAACCGGGTGGTGAGACAGAGCTGGTAGGCGATCCCCGCTCTGATGAGCTCGCGGCAGCGCTCGATGAGTCCTGCGTACTCCGTCGGAGTGTGTCGCGCCTCGCTACGTACGGACGAGGCAGCACTGAACACCGTCTCCCCGCGCGGCACGGCGGAGGGGGTGACGCGAGCGACGACGGCGCTCCACTCGTCGAGATCGGCATGGGCTGCGGCAACCCAGATGGTGCCGGTCGCATGATCGAACGCCGCGAGCCGGGAGACCCGCAACCAGGCGTCGCCGGGCTCGTCAGCGGCTTCCGATACGGGTGCTCCCGCTGCTCGGGCGCCCGTCTCGTAGTCGTACCAGCCGACCCACCCGCCCCGCAGCGGAGGACCGGGATGCGCGGCAGCCGTGCGGGCATCCATCCGCACTTCACCGGGGAACGACGCCGGATCGCCCGTCCCGACGAAGCTCCATCCCTCCGTCGCATCCGCCCCGGCGTCGAGCCAGAACAGGTCGGCGCACGACCGTTCGAGGGCGAGGAAGAGCGCGTCAGGCGTCACCCGATCGGGCAGGACGCGGGCGCTCAGAGGTTCGGGCACGTTCTCAGCCTAGGCGGCGTGCACTCCCGTATTCTCAAGGGGTGGACGACTTGGTGCCGTGGCTGATCGACTTCATGCGGTCCATCGACCCGATCACTCGCACGCTCGTCGCGGGGCTCGCCGTGATGTTGGAGACGAGCGTCTTGATCGGGCTCGTATTCCCCGGTGACACTGTCGTGCTCGTCGCCTCCATCGGCATCACCAGCCTCCCTCAGGCCGTAGCGATGGTCGTCTCGGTCGTCGTCGGCGCGCTGATCGGCGAGAGCATCGGCTTCTGGCTCGGGCGGTGGGTCGGCCCGCACATCCGTGCCTCCTGGGTCGGCCGACGCGTCGGCGAGGAGAACTGGGTGCGGGCGGAGCGTTACCTCGCCCGCCGCGGCGGCATCGCCATCTTCCTCTCGCGGTTCCTGCCGGTGCTGCACTCCCTCGTGCCGCTGACCGTGGGGATGAGCCATTACTCCTATCGGCGCTTCCTCGCGTGGACGGCGCCGGCCTGCCTGCTCTGGGCGACGGCCTACGTGAGCATCACCTCGCTCGCCGCCGGCAGCTTCGATGAGCTCGCCGACCGGGTGCACTACGCGGGATACATCTTCGTCGGCATCATCGCCCTCTTCCTCGTCGCCGTGTTCGTGGGCAAGAAGGTGATCTCGCGCCTCGAGGCGCGCCATCTCGACATCTCCGACGCGAAGGACTCGACCGACGTGAAAGACTGAAGCAATGGCTTCGTCACCTCCGGCGCCCCGGATCCACTGGTTCGCGCGCCTCGAACACCGCCTCCACGTGTGGCGCGAGGGGCGAGCGCGCCGTCGCGGCCGCACCGCGACCATCCTCCCCTTCCCCGGTTACGGCGGGCCCGGCTGGGTGCGTGTCGTCGGTCGCGTTCTCATCGTCCCTCCCGCACGGAGCACGAAGGACGGCGAACCGGCCAGCGTCCGCGGCTGGCGGAGCTTCGTCGGCATCCCCGTGAGCTTCGCGAAGGTCGCCGTGCAGATCGGCGACTCGGTGCACTATGTCGTCGCCGACCGGGGCGGTGTGATCGATTCGGTCGTGCACGCCGAGCTCGAGCCAGGATGGCAGACCTTCACGTTCTCTGTCGAGGGTCAGGACCCGGTCGAGACGACCGCGTTCATCGTGGCCGAGTCGACCCACTTCGGGGTCGTCTCCGACGTCGACGACACCGTGATGGTCACCGCCCTCCCCCGACCTTTCATCGCCGCCTGGAACTCTTTCGTCGTCGACGAGCACGCGCGCATCCCCGTGCCGGGCATGGCCGTGCTGCTCGATCAGGTGCTCCGCGAATATCCCGGTGCTCCCATGGTCTACCTCTCGACCGGAGCCTGGAACGTCGCCCCGACTCTCCGCCGGTTCCTCGGGCGCCACCTGTTCCCCGCAGGCTCCATGCTCCTCACCGACTGGGGCCCCACGCATGACCGATGGTTCCGCAGCGGGCGCGAGCACAAGCTCACCAACCTGCGTCGCCTGGCCACGGAGTTCCCGCACGTGAAATGGCTGCTGATCGGCGACGACGGCCAGCACGACGAGGCGATCTACTCCGAGTTCATGGATGAGCACCCGGACTCCGTCGCCGGCGTCGCCATCCGTCGGCTGCTCCCGGCCGAGGCCGTGCTCGCCGGTGGTCGCGCGGGCCACGAGCCGCACTCCGACGACGTCGCCCCCTGGGTCAGTGCCGAGGACGGCGCGGGGCTCCGTGACCTGCTCGGCAAAGCCGGCATCCTCCGCTGAGGTGACCATGACGCTGGCGCGGACCGACTGGCTGGAACGCGAACGAGCGCACCAGACGAGAGCCGACGCCCTCACGGCTGAGCATCGGGAACGAGCCGCGCGGGGCGAGAAGCACCCGGTATGGGACTTCCTGTTCACCTATTACAGCTACAAGCCCGCGCAGCTGCGTCGGTGGCACCCCGGCGCCGGGGTCGAGCTCGAGGAGGCCGACGAGCGGCTGACCTGGCGGTGGTACTCCCCCGGCGCGACCAGAGCCGGTGCGGTGCCGGATGCCGCTGCCTTCGCGCGCGAGAAGGCAGACCTCGTTGGCCTCATCGAGCGGATGCTGCGTCGCACCGCCTCTCGACCCGGGCAGTTCGGATGCTTCGGACTGCATGAGTGGGCGATGGTCTATCGAGCGGATGAGCACAGACACGCGGTGCCCCTGCGTCTCGGGCAGGACGCAACGGATCTGGTCGTCGAGAGCCATGACCTCAGATGCACCCACTTCGATGCCTTCCGGTTCTTCACACCCGCGGCCGTGCCTCGCAACCGCACGGAACTGACCCGCGACGAGCAGCCCCTGTTCGAGCAGCCCGGATGCCTTCATGCCGGCATGGACCTGTACAAATGGGCGGTCAAGCTGGGCCCCCTCGTGCCCGGCGAACTTCTGCTCGACACGTTCGAGCTCGCAAGAGACATCCGCCTCCTCGACATGCAGGCCGCGCCGTACGACCTGGCACCGTGGGGTGTCGAGCCCGTACCGATCGAGACGACCGAGGGCAAGGCGGAGTACGTCCGCCGGCAGCGCGTGTTCGCAGAGCGCGGTGGGCATCTGCGCGGCGAGCTGCTGCATGCCTGGCTCGGCTCCACCACCGCCGTCACGCTCGCGGGCTGACCGGCGTGAGCGGGCTGAACGATCAGTCCGCCGGCTCGCACTCCGGGCACGGTGCCCAGTCGGTGGTCGCCGACGTCGACTGCAGGCGCAACGTCATCACGCGGGTGGCCGCGTCGGCGAGCCGATCGGCGGGCAGCACCCCCGCATCGACCGCATCCGCGAGCCCGCGGACGATCTGGCCGGCGGTGTCGGGAGTCGAACCGGCGATCATCAGCACGAGGTCGCTCCCGGCGACGACCGCCGACACGGCGTTCGTCACGGGGTCGGCGTACTCGGGTATCCCCGAGGACTGCAGCATCCCGAGGTCATCGGTCACGATCACGCCGTCGAATCCCAGTTGTTCACGGGCGATCTCGTGCCAGCGCGCCGACAGAGACGCGGGAGCAGGATCGATCGAGGTGTAGGCCAGGTGGCCGAACATCAGCAGAGAGGCACCGGCCTCGATACCTGCAACGAAAGGCACCGCGTCCGTGGAACGCCACTCATCGATGGTCTCGGCTGTGGCAGGGACAGCACTGTGGGAGTCGCCCGGCGCCGCCCCATGACCGGGGAAGTGCTTCAGCGTGGAGGCGATGATCTGCTCTTGCGCCGTGGTGGCGGCAGCGACTCGCTCGGCGGCTGTCTGGGGGTCGGTGCCGAGTGCCCTGCCGTAGATGAATGACGACGGGTCGGACGTCACGTCTGCGACCGTGCCGAAGTTCACGGTGATCCCCGCTCTCGCCACCAGCGCCGCGCGGGCGGAGAAGGCCGACGACGTGTCGGAGACCGGCTGCGATTTCAAGACGGTCGAGGCGGGGAAACCATCGCCGACGAGGCGCGACACGATCCCGCCCTCCTGATCGACCGCCACGAGCGGAGGCAGCGCGGGGTCGACCGTGAGAGCAGACGTGAGGGTCTGGAGCTCGTCGTCGGTCGCCGGGATGTTCGCTCCCATCAGGATGAAACCGCCCAGGCCCTGCTGCATGTAGGCGCGGAGCGCTCCGGCATCCGTCGTCGGGATGTGCCCCATCACAACGCTCGCCGCCCGCTCGACCGTCGTCATCTCGGCGACGAGAGCCTCGGCGTGCTCGCCGATCGCTGGTGAGGAGATCTGCGCATGGGCGAGACCGCCCTGCACCGAGCCGACAGCCGCGGCAGAGGCCGGTCCGGCCGCCGTCGCGAGGGCGACGAACGCCGCGGCACTGACCGCTCCGAAGCGACGTCGCAGCATGAAGTCAGGTGGTGAGAGCGTCGGCGATGGGCACGCCGGAGTCGGCCGTGCCGTTTCCGAATCGGATGGTGCGGCCGAACGTCGAGGGGTTGCCGAGCGATTCTGCGATCACAGCCGCCACATCGGCGCGCGCGACCTCGCCCTTGCCGTCCGGGTCGAGCAGGATGCGGCCCGTCGGCTCATCGAACGTGAGCGTGCCGGGGCCGAGGATCGTACCGTCGAGGTCCGTCGATCGCAGGTGCTCGTCCGCCGCCCACTTCGCATCCGCGTAGGCGAAGAACCCGTCGTCCTCAGCCACTCCGTGATCGGCCTTCGAACCGATCCACGAGACCATGACATAGCGCATGACACCCGCCGCCTCTGCGGCATCCATGGTGCGCATCGCCGCGTCACGATCGACGGCGTACGTGCGATCCGCGGAACCCCCACCGGCCCCGGCCGACCAGACGACGGCATCGTGACCGCGGATGATCTCCGCGAGTTCAGACGTGTCGAGGGTCTCGACGTCGGCGACCAGCGCATGCGCCCCTGTCGCCTCGACCTCCGAGACGTGGTCGGGGTTGCGGATGACCGAGGTCACCTCGTCACCCCGGTCGACGAGAAGAGGAGCGAGAAGCAGTGCGATGCGGCCGTGGCCGCCGAAGACGATGATTCGCGACATGTCTTCACCCTACGCGCCCTCGCCGACGTCGGCTCGGGACGAACGGGCCGAGATCGCTCAGGGGCTCCGGACCGATGCGACGGCCAGCGCCCGCTGGACGCCCTTCGCCGCTGAGCGTCCCGCCCTGTTCGCACCGATCGTGCTCGCCGACGGACCGTAGCCGACGAGCTGGATCCGCGGGTCCTGCACCGCGGTCGTCCCCCGCCCGCCGCGGTCGAGCTGGATGCCCCCGGCCGCGCTGCGGAGGTGCAGCGGCGCGAGGTGCGCGATCGCCGGGCGGAACCCCGTCGCCCAGAGGATGACGTCGACCCGCTCGAAGGTGCCGTCGGCCCAGCGGACGCTGTCCGGCTCGATGCGCGAGAACATCGGGCGGCGAGCAGCGTAGGCGCCGAGCCTCTCCGCCTCCCGTTCCTGCGGCCGCAGCATGAGCCCTGTGACGCTCACCACGCTCTCGGGAGGCAGCCCCTGGGCGACCCGTCGCTCGACGAGCGCGACGGCGGCTGCTCCTGCTTCGGGGGTGAAGTCGTCGCTGCGCCACACCGGCTCACGCCGCGTCACCCAGAGTGTGTCGGTGATCGGCGCCAGAGCTCCGAGGAACTGGACAGCCGACGCGCCCCCGCCGACGACGAGGACGCGCTTGCCCACGAAGTGCTCTGGTCCCGGATAGTCGACCGTGTGCATCTGCTCGCCGACGAAAGTCTCCATCCCCGGGTAGTGCGGCAGGAACGGATGCGTCCAGGTCCCGGTCGCGTTGACGAGCGTCCGACTGCGCCATTCCTGTTCCCCCGCGCGCACGACCAGGAGGCCGTCCTCGTCGACCACCCGGTCGACTCCCACGGGCCGGATCACCGGCAGGCGATGAGCGCGCTCATACGCCGCGAAGTATGCCGGCACGGCCATATTGGCGCGCTGCCCGTCTCGCGGCGGTGGAGAATCCCCCGGCAGCTCCGCCACTCCGTGCACGTCGCGCATCGTCAGAGCATCCCACCGGTGCCGCCATGCGCCCCCGGGCTCGGAGTCCGAGTCGAGCACGACATGACCGATGCCCAGACGGGTCAGATGAAAGGAGGCCGACAGACCGGCCTGACCGGCGCCGATCACGACGCTGTCCAGGATGCTCACGATGATGACAACACCCGCGATCACGCGGTTGTTCCGGGGCGTCAGAGGGCGATCTGGTAGTGCGTGTACCCGGTGTGCGTCGCCACGCTGTCGTAGAGCGCGCGGGCTGTCATGTTGGTCTCCTGCGTCAGCCAGTAGACCTTCTCGCACCCGTTCTCGACAGCCCAGGCACGCACGTGAGCGATCAGCAGCCGCCCTACCCCGGAGCCTCGGGACTCGCCGTCGACATAGAGGTCCTCGAGGTAGCAGTAGGGCGACGTGCTCCACGTCGCCGGGTGCGTGAGCCAGTGCACGATGCCGATCGCGCGCCCGTCGCCGTCGCGCGCGACCGCTCCGTGCAGATCCCGCCCCTAGACGATCCGCCGAAACGACTCTGTCGTGATCTCGTCAGGGAGCTCCGCGCCGTAGAAGGTCAGATACCCGCGCCACAGACCGGCCCATTCGTCGAAGTCGGCCTCTACGGTGGCGGTGATCGTCGTCATGCGGTCAGCCTAATGCGACGCGCCCGGGGGCCCCGCGCCGATTGGTGTTGCGCGCGATCCGTGTAGTACTCTGTTCAAGTTGCTTCGAGCAGTGACGAAGCAGTTCTGGGCCTGTGGCGCAGCTGGTAGCGCACCTGCATGGCATGCAGGGGGTCGGGGGTTCGAGTCCCCCCAGGTCCACCCGATAGAAGGCCCCGCGAGAGATCGCGGGGCCTTCTTCTCGTTCATCCGACACACCGGCGCGCGCGGGCGCCCTCGTCATCGGCGAAGGGCCGCCCATGGCAGAGCGCCAGGGACTTGCCATCGTCCGCTGCGCCGGATAGAAAGGCCAGGCCGTCTTCGTCACCGAGACGGTCTTCGACGAGGTGGAGGACGCACGTGCTGGGACTGTTCCGACGACCGGAGACCATGTCATCGTCTCTGTCAGACACGTCGACCCCGATGACGGAGACGCGGCTGTGGTCGCGGGGATTCGGCCTCGCCGCCACACGGAGTCTGCAGACCCTCTCGGTGCTCGCCCTGGTCGCCATCGGCGTGCTGGTGATCACGCAGCTCTCTCTCGTGTTCATCCCCGTGACGATCGCGCTGATCCTCGCCTCGGCCATCCACCCGCTCGTCGCGTTCATGCGGCGTCGCGGAGTGCCGTCGATCCTCGCCACCTGGATCGCGCTGATCGGCATCCTCGCGATCCTCGGCGGCATCGTCTGGGTGATCGTGCTGACGGTCCGTTCCCAGTGGGACGATCTGATCGAGTCGGCCACCGACGGCGTGACGCAGGTGACGGCCTGGCTCGACACCCTGCCTTTCGACATCGCATCGATCGATCTCGACGAGGTGTGGGCAGGAGTCGGCGACTTCCTGACCAGCGCCTCGTTCGGACGCGGCGCTCTCGCGGGGGTCTCGGCCACTGCGAGCTTCTTCACCGGCCTCGCCCTGATGATCGTCGTGCTGTTCTTCTTCCTCAAGGACGGACCGCGCATCTGGGAGTTCCTGCTCCGTCCCTTCACCGGGAACAGCTATGAGCGTGCGCGCCGCATCGGCGACAAGACCGTCGACGTCTTCGGAGGCTACATCCGCGGCACGTCGATCGTCGCCGCCGCCGATGCTCTCGGCATCGGCATCGGCTTGGCGATCCTGCAGATCCCTCTTGCACTCCCCCTCGCCGTGATCGTCTTCCTGACGGCGTTCATCCCGCTGGTCGGCGCAACCGCCGCCGGGATCCTCGCGGCTCTCGTGGCGCTCGTCACGCACGGCCCGGTGGCAGCCCTCATCGTCGTCGGCATCGTCGTGCTCGTGAATCAGCTCGAGGGCAACTTCCTTCAGCCGGTCGTGATGGCCCGCTCCCTCAAGCTCCACGCTCTCGTGATCCTCCTCGCCCTGACCACGGGCACCATCCTCGGCGGCATCGTCGGCGCGGTGCTATCGGTGCCGATCGCCGCTGTCGCCTGGGGCATCATCACGGTGTGGGACGGCCCGCACACCCCCGCGAAGCCGTTCCGCAAGAAGCGCCCCGAAACGGTGTGACACCGCCGACACGTCGAGTGCCGCAGAATCGTCGCACCGCCGGATACTCCTCCGGACCTCGGTCGTCAACCCACTCCCTGTCGGTGCACGCGCGACCTATCGTGGCGCGCACATCTCACGAGAGGAGTCGATGATGACCAACAACCCGATACCGCCGCTGGTCCCCCGCCCGGACGACGAAGGAGAGATCGACGGCGTGCCTCACCGCGACGTCGACGGCGAGCCCGTTCTCGACACGGATGCGGATGCCGACCAGGTCGACGGCGCCGCGGCCGACCGCCTGGCGTCGGAGAAGCCGCTGGGCGAGGACTCCTGAGTCCTCGCCCAGCACGCCCCTGCGCGGCAGGCCCCTCCCCGGGTCCTGCCGCGCAGCCTGTTCAGGTCGCGAGAAGAGGGGGCAGGTGCGGGATCGCGATGGGCCTCGTCGCCCGGCTCGAATCCTGCACTCGCGTCACCTCTTCGAGAACTTCGTAAGCGGTCGTGTACCGCACTGCCAGAGGCAGGTCGCGAAGCCACACGACCTCGACCTCGGTGTCCGCGTACTCGTAGACGCATGCCACCACGTGCCGCGGATCGTTCGTCTCGTATCGTCGGTCGTTGATCACCCACTCCGACGGTGTGACGCGATGCAGCACGTATCTAGGATCTGGATCTCCGGACATGTGATTCCCTCCAAGACTCTCTCCCCACTCAGATCATCCCCGCTCCGACCGAAAGGTCACAGGGGCTTGACAGCTGAGACGAGAGACTTCAGGGGGGTCACGCCCGAGGGCGGATGGTCAGATCGGTGAGAGCGGCGTCGTCCGGCAGGTCGAGCGCGGTGAGGATCGTCGTCGCGACGGAATCCGCCGTGATGAACCGCTCCGGGTCGTAATCCCGCCCTTCCTGCTGGTGCACTCGCTCCTGCATGGGGGTCGCGGTGCGTCCGGGGTAGATCGATGTGACCCGCACACCATGCTCGCTCTCCTCGGCCCGCAATGCGTCGGCGAGAGCCTTGAGTCCGTGCTTCGAGGCGGCATACGCCGACCATCCGGCGTGCGCGTGCAATCCCGCACCAGAGTTGACGAACACGATCCGAGCGCGAGAGACGCGCAGCACAGGGAGGAGCAGACGGGTGAGCTCGGCAGGCCCCACGAGGTTGACCGCGAGCTGGCGCTCCCAGAGATTCGCCGGAAGGTCGGCCACGGGTCCGAGGTCGACGACGCCCGCCGTGTGCACCAGCGAGTCGATGCGCTCGGGGAGCGCCTGCTTCGACAGTGCCCACGACAGCCTGCCGGGTTGCGCGAGGTCGCCGACGACGGCCGAGGCTCCAGGCAGCGCCGCGGTGATCTCCTTGGCGCGCCCGGCATCGCGGGCGAGCACCACGACCTGATCGCCCCGATCGAGGAGGCGGCGCGCGACGACCGCGCCGATGCCGGATCCGGCGCCGGTGATCAGGTGGACGGTCACGTCAGTCGCGGTCTGCTGCGGCGGAGTCTGCGAGCTCGAACGGCACGACGGGGCAGTCCTTCCACAGACGCTCGAGGCCGTAGTAGACGCGCTCTTCCTGGTGGAAGACGTGGACGATCAGATCGCCGAAGTCGAGGAGAACCCATCGTGCCTCCGCGCGACCTTCGCGGCGGACCCGCTTGTGACCGGCTTCGATGAGCTTGTCCTCGATCTCATCGGCGATGGCGGCGACGTTGCGCTCGCTGTTTCCGGTGACGAGCAGGAAGATGTCGACGAGCGGCAGAGGCTCCGAGACGTTGAGCGCGACGAGATCCTCACCGCCCTTCGAGACGGCGGCGTCGGCCGCGAGCTGGAGCATCTCTTCGGCGGTTTCAGGTGACTGCATCAGAACACATTCGTGGTGAAGGCGACGATCAGGGACACGCCCAGCGCGAGCGCGAGACCACCCGCCACGATCGCGAGGATGAGCATGAGTTTGTTGCCCTTTTCGGGGGCGGGCGGGCGGATGACCTCGCCGGCGGGCTTGATGGTGCTGACGGCCGCGCTGGCGGCGATCGGCGTGGGCGAGGATGCCGGGGGCAGCTCGCCGTCGATGAGCACGGCGTCCACGTCCTTGCCGTCCGTGGTGCCGTGCGCGTGGCCCTGCGAACCGAGTCCCTTGGGAAGTTCGTAGGAACCGGTCACGAGGATCTCTCCCGTGGAGGCGACGGGGCCTGAGAGCGACCCCTCTCCCGGGGAGGGGTTGAAGATGAGGGTGTTCGGAGCGAGATGCTGAGAACCGGTCGAGTCGCCGACGGTCAGCAGCTCGTCGAAAGACGGCGAGAAGGGCTTCCGTGTCTCCGCGTCGTCGCTGAGCAGATCCTGACCGAAGGCGGAGTTGACGACGGGGCGCTCCCCGTCCGCGATGTCGTCGTCGGCGTCGTCCACATCCGCCAGAACGTCGCCTGCGTCGACCTCGTCGGTCGCTTCTGCATCGATTCCGAGCTCCGCGACGGCGGCACTCGTGTCGCCCGCGCCGGAGGTGACCGGCTCGCGGTCGTCGTCCGTCGTGTCGAGGTTCGTCGAGGCGCTGACCGGTGCGGGCAGGTCCGCCGCAGCCGAGTCCTCGTCTTCCTGGTCATCGTCGTCAACGACATCGGAGTCGTGGACATCGGAGTCGTGGACGTCGGAGTCGTGGACGTCGGAGTCGGGAGCGTCGGCTGCCTCAGCCGCGGGGACCTCGACGGGCGGAACCTCGTCGGTCGAGTCCGCATCATCCGCACTGTCCGGCGCGTCGGACTCGTCAGCGTCGCCGACGGGAACGGATCCGGTCATGGAGCGTTCGCGCTCGCGAACCTGGCGACGCGTCAGCGGCGTGTTCCCCGGCTCGGTCTCGCCGCGGACGGCCGGTGCCGACGGTGCAGCGGGTTCGGTCTCGGCGGCGTCCTGCTCCTCGGGCGGCGTTGCGGCGGGCGGAGTCGCGACCGCAGCGGCAGCAGCAGCCTCCTCCGCCGAGATGACCGGTGTGGAGCCGGTCAACCGGATCTCACGCAACTGCTTTCGCGTCAGCGGACCCTGTTCCTGCCGATCCGATGTACTCATGCCTTGCTCCGATACAGATGATGCTTCGCGATGTATTGAACGACTCCGTCGGGGACGAGGTACCAGACCGGCTCGTCGTCACGGACCCGCGCCCGGCAGGCCGTCGACGAGATGGACAGCGCCGGCACCTCCAGTTGGCTGACGTTGTCGCTCGGGAGGCCGTCAGTGCTCAGGACGTGTCCTGGACGTGAGACCGCGACGAAGTGGGCCAACTCCCACAGTTCATCATGGTCCCTCCAACTGAGAATTTGCGCCACGGCATCGGCACCCGTGATGAAGAACAGCTCGGCGTCGGGCCGCTTCTCCTTCAGGTCGCGGAGGGTGTCGATCGTGTACGTCGGCCCTTCACGGTCGATATCGACTCTGCTCACCGTGAACTGCGGGTTGGACGCCGTCGCGATCACGGTCATCAGGTAGCGGTGCTCACTGGGGGTGACATCCGACTTCTGCCACGGGTGTCCGGTGGGCACGAAGACGACCTCGTCGAGATCGAAGGAGTGCGCGACCTCGCTCGCAGCGACCAGGTGCCCGTGGTGGATGGGGTCGAACGTGCCGCCCATCACACCGATGCGCGCCGGACGCGAGGTCGTGTCGTTCATATGGGCCTAGTGGCCGTGCCCTGCCTCGTGGCCGTCCTTGCCGTGCCTCGCGGCCCAGGCGTCAGCCTTGGCGGAGTGACGGTTGGCGACGTTCTTGTATGACAGCGTGACCAGGCCGAGGAAGGCGAAGACGATGATCGCGATGACGCCGAAGATCAGCGTCTCGAGCTGGACATTGCCGTGGTGCTCGGTTTCGGCAGCGACCATCGCGATCTGTGCGACGAGGTTCATCCTGACTCCGTTTCGTGGCTGGCGGGCGTGGCTCACGAAGAGCCACAGCGCCCCCTAGTCTAGCCCTCAGCCGCGCGTCTGCCCTGCCCCACGCGCCAGCCATTTCGTGCTGGTCAGCTCGGAAAGCCCCATCGGGCCCCTCGCGTGCAGCTTCTGCGTCGAGATCCCGACCTCGGCACCGAACCCGAACTCCCCGCCGTCGGTGAACCGCGTGGAGGTGTTCACCATCACGACCGCCGAGTCGACCTCGGCCAGGAACCGCTCCGCGTTGCGCGAATCCGTCGTGATGATCGACTCCGTATGGCCGGTGCTGTAGCGACGGATGTGGTCGAGAGCGTCATCGAGCGTGTCGACGACCTTGATCGCGATGTCGAGGCTCAGATACTCCGTCGCCCAGTCCTCCTCGGTCGCGGGGATCACGTTCGAGACGAGGCCGACCACCATGTCGTCGCCGTGAATGGCCACGCCCTCGCTCTGCAGCGCACTCGCGACCAGCGGGACGAGCCGTGGCGCGGCCTGACGGAGCACGAGGACCGTCTCGACCGCATTGCAGACGCTGGGGCGCTGCACCTTCGCGTTCACGACGATGTCCTGCGCCCAGTCGTCAGGGGCGCTCTCGTCGAGGACGATGTGCACGTTGCCGGCGCCGGTCTCGATCACGGGCACGGTCGCCTCGGTCACGACGGTCCCGATCAGCCCCGCACTGCCGCGAGGCACCAGCACGTCGATGTAACCCCGTCCGTGCATGAGGGCGGTGGCGCCGTCGCGACCGAAGTCGTCGACGGTCTGCACCGCTTCCGCGGTGACGCCTGCCTCCTCGAGTGCCTGGCGCATGATCTCGACGAGCACCGCGTTGGAGTCTCGTGCGGCGCTGCCACCGCGCAGGACCACGGCGTTCCCCGAGCGCAGCGCGAGCGCCGCGATGTCGACCGTGACATTGGGGCGCGCCTCGTAGATCGCCCCGACTACCCCGAACGGCACCCGCACCTGCTCGAGAGCGACGCCGTTCGGCATCCGGTGCCCTCCGACGACACGACCGACAGGGTCGGGAAGAGCCGCCACCTGACGGACCGCAGCGGCGAGGGAGGCGACGCGCTTCTCATCGAGGCGCAGTCGGTCGATGAGCGACTCGCCGATGCCGTCAGATCGACCGCGCTCGATGTCTCGGCCGTTGGCCTCGATGATCGCGGCCGCATTCCCCTCGAGAGCCACCGCGATGGCTTCGAGCGCGCGGGACTTGTCGTCGCTGGTCAGTCTGGCCGTGGCGCGGGACGCCTCTTTGGCACGCTCGAGCCGCACCTGCGGGGTCTGGTCGGTCATCCGCCCAGTCTAGGAGAGCGCGGGCTCGAACCAGGTCCCTATGTCGGCGCCCGCGAGGGCCTTGTCGACGAGGTCGGCGCTGGTCACGAGCACACCGATCCCGGACGCGGCCGCCAGTCGGGCGGCGGACACCTTCGTCGCCGCTCCCCCGGTGCCGACACTGTTGACGACCGTCGAGCCGAACTCGAGGCCTGAGAGATCGGCGTCCGGAGCGACGACGTCGATGGGCTCAGCGGTCGGGTCGGACGGCGGCTTGGTGTACAGCGACTCGATGTCGCTGAGCAGCACGAGCGCATCCGCCTCGATCAGCTGGGCCACGAGCGCGCCGAGGCGGTCGTTGTCGCCGAATCGGATCTCCTGCGTCGCGACCGTGTCGTTCTCGTTCACGATCGGCAGGATGCGAAGACCGAGAAGTCGCTCCATCGCCCGTCGCGCGTTGCTGCGCGAGGTCGGATTCTCGAGATCACCGGTCGTGAGCAGCACCTGTCCCGCGACGATGTCGAAAGGACGCAGCGACTCCTGGTAGCGGTACACGAGGATGTTCTGTCCGACGGCGGCTGCGGCCTGCTGAGTGGCCAGGTCCGTGGGGCGAGCATCGAGACGCAGGAACGGGATGCCCGTGGCGATCGCTCCGGAGGAGACGAGGATCACCTCGGCCCCGCGCGCGTGCGCTGCCGCCAGTGCCTCCACCAGAACGGGGATGCGCCAGGAGGACTCCCCGCTGATCGAGGAAGACCCGACCTTGACGACGATCCGTGAGGCTGTGGCGAGATCCGCCCTCGTGCGGGCGGTCACTCCCCGTCCTCGCGGTAGGCCGCGAGCCGCTGAGCCTCGACCTCGGCGCGAGCCTCGGCCTTGGCATCCATGCGCTCGTAGTAGTTCTCACGACGCTCGGAGGTGGTGCGACGCCCGTTGGGGGCGAGACGCGGGTCGGTGCCACGGGGTGCGGTCATCAGCTCGGCCGCAGACGTCATGGTGGGCTCCCAGTCGAAGACGATGCTGTCGCCCTCGCCGATGACGACCGTCGACCCCTGCACGGCACCGAGGCGGAAGAGCTCGTCCTCGACGCCCAGCTTCTCGAGACGGTCGGCGAGGTAGCCCACCGCCTCTTCGTTCTGGAAATCGGTCTGCTGGACCCAGCGCACCGGCTTCTCGCCGAGGATGCGGTAGACGTTGCCGTAGCTGCCGCCCTCGACGCGGATCTCGAAGCCCTTCTTCGGGCCACGCGGGCGAAGGATGACGCGCTCACGCGGGACCTCGGTCGCGGCGAGCTCGGCACGGTGCTGGTCGACGATCTCGCCGAGCGCGTAGGTCAGCGGGCGCAGACCCTCGTGCGAGATCGTGGAGATGTCGAAGACACGGAATCCGCGAGCCTCGAGGTCGGGGCGCACGAGGTCTGCGAGGTCGCGGGCCTCCGGCACGTCGATCTTGTTCAGGGCGATGAGCTGCGGGCGCTCGAGCAGAGGGGTCTGCCCCTCGGGAACCTCGTATGCGGCGAGCTCTCCCAGGATGACATCGAGGTCGGAGATCGGGTCACGACCGGGCTCGAGCGTTGCGCAGTCGAGCACGTGCAGCAGTGCGGTGCAGCGCTCGACGTGACGGAGGAACTCCAGTCCGAGACCGCGTCCCTCGCTCGCTCCTTCGATGAGTCCGGGGACGTCAGCGACCGTGTATCGCGAGTCCCCTGCCTGCACGACACCGAGATTGGGGTGCAGCGTGGTGAAGGGGTAGTCGGCGATCTTGGGGCGTGCGGCCGAGATCGCGCCGATCAGGCTGGACTTGCCCGCCGAGGGGTAGCCGACCAGAGCGACGTCTGCCACGGTCTTGAGCTCGAGGATGACATCGCCCTCGTACCCGGGGGTCCCGAGCAGCGCGAACCCGGGAGCCTTGCGCTTCGGGGTGGCGAGTGCGGCGTTGCCGAGTCCGCCATGCCCGCCCTTGGCGACGACGTAGCGCTCACCGGGCTCGATCATGTCGATGAGCACCTCGCCGGCCGGGTTCTTCACCACGGTGCCGACGGGAACGGGAAGCTCGAGATCCTCGCCCATGAACCCCGCACGGTGGTCGCCCATTCCGGGGCCGCCGTTTCCGGAGCTGCGATGCGGAGAGTGGTGGTACGAGAGGAGCGTTCCCGTCTGGGTGTCGGCGACGAGCACGACGTCGCCGCCGTCACCGCCGTTGCCGCCGTCCGGGCCGCCGAGCGGCTTGAACTTCTCGCGGTGCACCGAGACACAGCCGTTGCCGCCCTTGCCCGCGCGCAGATGCAGCGTCACGGTGTCGACGAAGCTGACCATGTCTCTCTCCTCAATTGATGCGGCCTGAGATGTGGACTCGGCCGGAAACGCAGATTCGGGACGGGCCGAAGCCCGCCCCGAATCGGATGACTAGTGTCGTGCTGTGATCACTCAGCAGCGGCGACGATGTTGACGACCTTGCGGCCGCCCTTCGCGCCGAACTGGACCGCACCGGCGGCCAGAGCGAACAGAGTGTCGTCGCCACCACGGCCGACGTTCACGCCGGGGTGGAAGTGCGTGCCGCGCTGGCGGACGATGATCTCGCCGGCGAGAACCTGCTGTCCACCGAAGCGCTTGACGCCAAGTCGCTGAGCGTTGGAGTCACGACCGTTACGGGTGGAGCTTGCGCCCTTTTTATGTGCCATGTCCTGGTCTCCTCGGTCTTTACTTGATGCCGGTGATCTTGACGCGCGTGAGCTCCTGGCGGTGGCCCTGACGCTTCTTGTAGCCGGTCTTGTTCTTGTACTTCTGGATGATGATCTTCGGGCCGCGGAGGTTGCCGATGACCTCTGCCGTGACCTTGACCTTCGCCAGCGAATCAGCGTCGGTGGTCACCGAGGCGCCGTCGACGAGCAGCACTGCGGCCAGCTCGATCTTCTCGCCCTGTGCAGCCTTGACACGGTCGAGCTGAACGATCGTGCCGACCTCGACCTTCTCCTGCCGCCCACCGGCGCGCACTACTGCGTAAACCACTTCATACCTGTTTCGTTGGGGAGCTCGCGGCTCCGAGATCTCACGGGAAGACTGTTGCTTGCATGCATCGCGGGGCGACGGGCACGAACGCAAGACTCTCCGCTCCGACCGTCCAGGACGACGCGGCATACGCACCAAGGGACTACTTTACCGGATGCGGGACACTGTGGCAAAACGTGCCGCCCGGTGTGTCCGGTCATAGGCTGAAGGGATGACCGTTCTCGTCGATGACCCCCTGTGGCCTGCGCACGGGCGCCTGTGGGCTCATCTCGTCAGCGATGACACCCTGCAGGAGTTGCACGACTTCGCGAGGGCGCATGACGTGCCCGCGCGCGCGTTCGATCTCGACCACTACGACGTTCCGGAAGAGATCATCCCCCGGCTCCTCGCCGCCGGCGCACAGCATGTCGGCGGCAAGGAGCTGGTCAGGCGGCTGATCGCCTCAGGACTGCGAATCCCCGCTCGCGACCGGCGCTGACGGCTCGGAGTTCACCGAGACGGGCGTGCCTGTGAGGGCAGCCGTCGAGACGCGGCGACGACCGCGACCCTGACCGGGCGCCTTCGGCTCGGGAAGAGCATCGAGCACCGAATCGAGCAGCGCCTCCGCCGGGGACTTCGGCGACGACTTGCGGTCGGATCCACGCTTCTTGCGAGGCTTCTTGGCGCGCTCCTGCGGTGCGGTCGCTTCCGTCGGCTCAGCCACGGGAGCGACGGCCTCTGCCGGCTCGTCGGCATTCGGAGTGCGCGTCGAGGCTGCGATCTGCGCGAGTGCCGACTTCGCTCCCTCGGGGATGCTGTGCGTCGTCACCGCGGCCGGAGCAGCGCTCTGCGACTGACCGTTGCCGCCGCGCTGGCGACGGTTGGACTGAGAGCTGCCGTTCCCGTTGCCGTTGCCGTTCCCGTTGCTGCTGGAGCGGTGCTTGACGACGGGGTCGTGGTGGACGATGACGCCGCGGCCGGCGCATACGTCGCACGCCTCGCTGAACGTCTCGAGCAGGCCGAGGCCCAGCTTCTTGCGGGTCATCTGCACGAGGCCGAGCGAGGTGACCTCGGCGACCTGGTGCTTCGTCCGGTCCCGGCTGAGGCACTCGATCAGGCGACGCAGAACCAGGTCGCGATTGGACTCGAGCACCATGTCGATGAAGTCGACGACGATGATGCCGCCGATGTCACGCAGCCTCAGCTGGCGGACGATCTCCTCGGCCGCCTCGAGGTTGTTCTTGGTGACGGTCTCCTCGAGGTTTCCGCCCGAGCCGACGAACTTGCCGGTGTTCACGTCGACGACGGTCATCGCCTCGGTGCGGTCGATGACCAGCGAACCGCCCGAGGGCAGCCACACCTTGCGGTCGAGCGCCTTCTCGATCTGCTCCGTAATCCGGAAAGCGTCGAACGGGTCGGTCTCGTCCTCATACGACTCGACGCGCTCGAGGAGGTCGGGTGCGACGCTCTCGAGGTAGGCGCGGATCGTGCGCTGCGCGTCCTCGCCCTGGATGAGCATCTTCGTGAAGTCCTCGTTGAAGACGTCGCGGACGATCTTGACGAGGAGGTCGGGCTCGGCGTGCAGCAGTGCGGGTGCCTGCTGGTTCTCGACCTGCTTGCGGATGTGCTCCCACTGGCTGGTGAGCCGCTGGACGTCACGCGTGAGCTGGTCCTCGGTGGCGCCTTCGGCCGCCGTGCGGACGATCACGCCGGAGGACTCGGGCAGGACCTCCTTGAGGATGCGCTTCAGGCGCGTGCGCTCGTTGTCGGGAAGCTTGCGGCTGATGCCGTTCATCGATCCGCCCGGCACGTACACGAGGTAGCGGCCCGGGAGCGAGATCTGGCTGGTCAGACGCGCGCCCTTGTGGCCCACCGGATCCTTGGTGACCTGCACGAGGACGCGGTCGCCCGCCTTCAGCGCGAGCTCGATGCGACGCGGCTGGTTGCCGGTCTCGACGCCGTCCCAGTCGACCTCACCGGAGTACAGCACGGCGTTGCGGCCGCGGCCGATGTCGACGAACGCCGCCTCCATGCTCGGCAGCACGTTCTGCACGCGACCGAGGTAGACGTTGCCGATCAGCGATGCGTCCTGGTTGCGAGCGACGTAGTGCTCGACGAGCACGCCGTCTTCGAGGACGCCGATCTGCGTGCGGCCGTTCTTGGAGCGGACGACCATCTTGCGGTCGACCGACTCGCGACGTGCGAGGAACTCCGCCTCGGTCACGACCGGGCGACGACGACCTGCGTCACGTCCGTCGCGGCGGCGCTGCTTCTTCGCCTCCAGGCGCGTGGAGCCCTTGATGGCCTTCGGCTCGGTGATGTACTCCACGACGCGCTGACGGGGCTGGCGCGGTTCATCGCGCTGCTCCCGCGGCTCACGCTGATCGCGAGTGTCGAGGTCGTCCGAACCGCCGCGACGACGACGGCCGCGGCGACCGGCCGGCTCGTCCTGCTCGCGGTCGGCGATGCGGTCGAACACACGCTCACGACCCGTGCGCGCAGGAAGCGGCAGGACCTCGGGTGCGTAGAAGTGCAGCTGGGTCGAGACCTGCGAGACGAAGACCTCGGGGAGCAGCCCCAGCGAGACGGCGGTGAGGGGCTTGGGCTCCTCCGGCTTCTCGGGTGCGGTCTCGGCAGCGGGCTTCTCGGCAGCGGGCTTCTCGGCAGCGGGCTGCTCGGGTGCGGCTTCGACAGCGGGCTGCTCTGCAGAGGCGTCGGGCGCGTCCTGCGACGGAGCCTCCGCAGCAGCGGCATCCTCAGCAGGAGCCTCCTCAGCAGGAGCATCCTCAGCAGGAGCCTCCTCAGCAGGAGCATCCTCAGCAGGAGCCTCCTCCGCAGGAGTCTCCTCGGCCGAGGCGGTCTCGCTCGTCGAACCCTCGCCGTCGGCCGGAGCGTCGGATGCTTCAGCCTCCGGAGCGTCGGCGACTACCTCTGCGGGCGCGTCAGCATCCGCAGTGAAGTCGAGGGTAGGGGCGTCGTAGTCATTGTTCTCATCGGCCATCTCTGGCTTGCTCCTCGCGCGGACACTTCGTGTTCCGCTAACTCTCATGCGACACCCGCAGGTGTCGCGAACTCATTCGGTGTGCGACCGGCCCATGGCTCTGATCACGAGGGGCATACGGCCCCGAAGTCTGCGTCGATGCGCGCCACGACGGGGTCGAGCGATGCATCACAGGCCATTATCGCACCAAGTGCCCCGGTTCGCGGCATCCTCGCGACTCCGGGTCGTTTTCTCCGGCGCGCTCACGCCCGATACATAGCGATCGCTGAGAGAATCCACACATGAGCGAGCAGCGCACCCGCCCCGTCGTCTATGCCGTGTGGTTGATCATCGCGAGCGTCATCGGCTGGTTCGCCGCCTTCCAGCTGACGGTCGAGAAGTTCGTGCTTCTGGAGAACCCGACCGATGCGCTCGCCTGCGATGTGAGCCCCTTCATCCAGTGCAGCAAGAACCTGGGGTCCTGGCAGGGTGAGATCTTCGGCTTCCCCAACCCGCTGCTCGGACTGACCGGGTGGATGGCCCCGTTGGTGATCGGCGTCGCGATCCTCGCCGGGGCGAGGTTCCCGCGGTGGTTCTGGGCGGCCTTCGGCGCGGGGATCACCTTCGCCTTCGGACTCGTCTGCTGGCTCATCGGCCAGAGCCTTTACGCCGCGAACCTCGGGGTTCTGTGCCCGTGGTGCATGGTGACGTGGGCAGTGACCATCCCGACCTTCTTCGCGACGATGCTGCATCTGACCCGCAACGGCACCTTCACACGGAACGAGAAGACCCGGGAACGCGCCGACAAGCTGATGGTATGGGTTCCGCTGGCCACCATCCTGGCCTACGCGGTCATCATCATGATGGCGCAGCTGCAGGGCCTGGACTTCCTCGGCGAGATGGCGCGCATCATCTTCTGACCCCGCCCGGACATGACGAAGCCCGCCGCACGATCTCGTGCGGCGGGCTTCATCGTGTGCGGATCGGTCAGTCGAACCAGATGCCGAGCTCGCGTGCGGCCGACTCGGGGCTGTCCGAGCCGTGCACGAGGTTCTGCTGCACTTTGAGACCCCAGTCGCGGCCGAAGTCGCCACGGATCGTGCCGGGCGCGGCGGTGGTGGGGTCGGTCGTGCCGGCGAGCGAGCGGAAGCCCTCGATCACACGGTTGCCGGCGAGGCGGATGGCGACCGACGGGCCCGAGAGCATGAACTCCAGGAGCGGCTCGTAGAAGGGCTTGCCCTCATGCTCCGCGTAGTGCTCGGCGAGCAGGTCGCGGTCGGGCTCGACCAGGCGGATGTCGACGAGGGCGTAGCCCTTCGCTTCGATGCGCGCCAGGATCGTGCCGGTGAGGCCGCGGGCGACACCATCGGGCTTGACGAGGACGAGGGTTTCTTCGGTGGCCATGTCATTCACTCTCTGTCTGAGTCTCAGTCGTGGGCCCGTCGGGACGTCGTGCGTCCAATCGGGCCCCCATGATCGTCGCATACCCCCACATGCCGCCGAAAACCACGACGACGAGCAGGATCGCGGGGACCAGGATAGCTGCCAGAGCGATGACGACCTGCAGGACCCAGCCCGCCGTGATCGCCCACGGCTTCGTGATCATGCCGGCGAGGGCGAGGCAGGCGAGCCCGACGACGGCACCGCCGACGATCCCCCACCATTGCGGGATGCCTGCGGGCAGCGTCTTCAGACCGAAGACCGTGAGCCCCGCGAGGAAGACGACGATGGACTCGAAACCGAGCACGATCGGCGCCAGCTTCTGCACCAGAGTGCGTGGGGGACGTGGCGGACGGGCCGGGCGGGATGCAGCGGTCACGCGCGCCATCCCGACTTCCAGTCCTCTTCCTCGGCGAGAGCGATCGCCTCACCGGCGAGCACGACCGAGCCGGCGATCACGACGGCCCGGCGATCCGATGACGCCGCCCACTCGCGCGCGGCGTCCGCTGCCTCGGCGAGCGTCGGGTGCACCGTCGCGCGCTGTCCCGTCGACTCGACGAGATCGGCGATGAGATCCGCGTCGCTCGCACGGTCGGACTCGGGCGCCGTGACGAACACATGGGCCGCCGCGGGTGCGAGCTTCGAGACGATACCGGCGGCATCCTTGTCAGCGAGCACGCCGAGCACCACACCCCACTCGTCGAAGTCGAAGCTGTCATCCATCGCCTGCACGAGCGCGGCTGCGCCGTGCGGGTTGTGCGCAGCATCCACGATCACCGTGGGAGCGACGCCCAACAGCTGAAGTCGCCCCGGCGAAGTCGAGCCCTGCAGGCCCTCCGAGATGATGTCGGCGGCGATCGGCTGCTGCGCCCCGCCGATGAGCGACTCCACGGCTGCGACCGCGAGAGCCGCGTTGTGTCCCTGGTGCGCTCCGTACTGGGGCAGGTACTCCTCGACATACGCTCCGGCGAGACCGCGGATGGTCAGCAGCTGTCCGCCGACGGCGAGCTTCTGCTCGGCGAGTCCGAACTCCTCCCCTTCGAAGGCGATCGTGGCATTCCTCTCGGCAGCGACACGGCGCAGCACCTCGGCGGCCTCCGCGGGCTGCTGGGCCGACACGACGGCAGCGCCCTCCTTGATGATTCCCGCCTTCACGGTCGCGATCTCGGCGATCGTGCCGCCGAGACGATCGGCGTGGTCGATGTCGATGGGCGCGAACACCGCCACATCACCGTCGGCCGTGTTGGTCGAGTCCCACTCGCCGCCCATTCCCACTTCGAGGACGAGCACGTCGACCGGGGCATCCGCCACCGCCACGAAGGCGAGCACGGTGAGCAGCTCGAAGAACGTGAGCGGCTCCTCACCCGCTGCCTCGAGCTCGGCGTCGACGATCTCGACGAACGGTTCGATCTCGTTCCAGGCGTCGACGACGGCGGCATCCTCGATCGGCTCTCCATCGATCACGATGCGCTCGGTGAAGCGCTCGAGGTGCGGACTGGTGAAGAGGCCCGTGCGCAGCCCGTGCGCGCGCAGCAGGGTCTCGATCATGCGAGCGGTCGAGGTCTTGCCGTTCGTACCCGTGATGTGCACGACGCGATACGTGCGCTGCGGATCGTCGAGATACGCGAGGATGCGCGCTGTGCGCTCCTTGCGCGGCTGCACCCAGCGCTCCCCCGCACGACTCAGCAGCTTGTCGTAGACGGCATCGGCCTTGTCGCGTGCGCTCATTCGGCGGGCTCCTTCGTCGTGACGTCGATCGTGACGATGATCGGGCGTTTGTCGGCGCCCAGGGCGGTCGCACCACTGCGGAAGACGCCGTCGCCGGGGCTGGTGACCTCCTGCACGAGGGTGTCCATGTCGTCGGTCGCCTGCACCGCGAACGCGACGGCCAGGGTCTCCCCCGCGATCAGGTCCGCATGCGCCTGCAGCGCCTCCGCATCGGCCGGGCCCACGTTCAGTGCCAGAACGATGCGGTCGCTCACATCGAGGTCCGCATTCTTGCGGGCCTCCTGCACGACGCGGATGGCGTCTCTCGCCAGTCCCTCGGCTTCGAGCTCAGGAGTGGTCGTCGTGTCGAGCAGCACGAATCCGCCGCTCGGCACGATCGCGAGCGCCTCCCCCTCGGGCCGGCCGGTGGTCTCGAGCACGAGGTCGTACTCGCTCGGCTCGAGCACGATGCCACCCGCGGTCACGACGCCGTCGACCTCCGACCAGTCGCCGGACTTCGCGGCCTTGATCACCGTCTGCACGTTCTTGCCCAGGCGCGGACCCGCCGCACGGGCGTTCACGCTCAGCCGGTGGCTGATCCCGTATCCGCCGGCGGTCGTGTCCGACTGCTGGACGAGCTCGACCGACTTGACGTTGAGTTCCTCGCGCAGGATGTCCTCGAACTGGCCGAGCGTGGCCGCCAGAGGTGACACCACCGTGAGGCGTGCGAGTGGCAGCCGCACACGGAGCTTCTCCTTCTTGCGCAGGGCGTTGCCGACGCTCGACAGCTCGCGAACCGCATCCATCGCGTCGCGGATCTCGTCCGCCGCGGGGAACGCGGTGTCATCCGGCCAGTCCTGCAGGTGCACGCTGCGTCCGCCCGTGAGCCCCTGCCACACGCGCTCGCTGATGAGCGGCACGAGAGGCGCGGCGACCCGGGTCAGCGTCTCGAGCACCGTGTAGAGCGTGTCGAAGGCGTCTGTGCTCGACCCCTCCCAGAACCGGTCGCGCGAGCGACGGATGTACCAGTTGGTGAGCACCTCGGCGAAGTCGCGCAGACGCGCGGACGCGGTCGTGGAGTCGAGACCCTCGAGGTCCGCTCGCACCTCGCGCACCAGGTCGCCGAGACGAGCGAGGATGTAGCGGTCGAGGACGTCAGTCGAATCAGTGCGCCAGGTCGCCTCGTATCCGCCGGGCTTCGCCGCGTTGGCGTACGTCGCGAAGAAGTACCACGAGTTCCACAGCGGGAGCAGGAACTCGCGCACGCCCGAGCGGATGCCCTCTTCGGTCACTGCGAGGTTGCCGCCGCGCAGCACCGAGCTCGACATGAGGAACCAGCGCATCGCGTCGGAGCCGTCGCGGTCGAGCACCTCGGAGACGTCCGGATAGTTGCGCAGCGACTTCGACATCTTGTAGCCGTCGTTGCCCAGGACGATGCCGTGGCAGCTGACGCCCGTGAACGCCGGTCGATCGAACAGCGCCGTCGAGAGCACGTGCATGACGTAGAACCAGCCACGCGTCTGCCCGATGTACTCGACGATGAAGTCGGCGGGCGCATGCGTGTCGAACCACTCCTGGTTCTCGAACGGATAGTGCACCTGGGCGTACGGCATCGAGCCGGAGTCGAACCACACGTCGAAGACGTCCTCGATGCGGCGCATCGTGCTCCGGCCGGTCGGGTCATCGGGGTTCGGACGGGTGAGGTCGTCGATGTATGGGCGGTGCAGATCGATCTCACCCTCGGGGTTGCGCGGGAGCGTGCCGAAGTCGCGCTCCATCTCCTCGAGCGAGCCGTAGGCGTCGACGCGCGGGTACTCGGGGTCGTCGCTCTTCCAGATCGGGATCGGCGAGCCCCAGTAGCGGTTGCGGCTGATCGACCAGTCGCGCGCGCCTTCGAGCCACTTGCCGAACTGGCCGTGCTTCACGTTCTCGGGCACCCAGGTGATCTGCTCGTTGTTCGCGAGCAGGTCGTCCTTGATGTCGGTGACGCGGATGAACCAGCTGGACACGGCCTTGTAGATCAGGGGATTCCGGCACCGCCAGCAGTGCGGGTACGAGTGCACGTAGCTCTGCTCGCGCAGGAGGCGCCCCTCGGTGCGCAGCAGGCGGATGAGCGGCGTGTTCGCGTCCATCCACAGCTGCCCGGCGACGTCGGTGACGTTCGGCAGGAATCGTCCGCCATCGTCGAGCGACAGGATCGTCGGGATGCCGGCAGCACCGGCCACCCGCTGGTCGTCCTCACCGTAGGCAGGAGCCTGGTGGACGATGCCGGTGCCGTCGCTGACCGTGACGTAGTCGTCGACGAGGATGCGCCAGGCGTTCTCCGTGCCGTAGGTCTCGGCGTCGGCGTAGTAGTCGAAGAGCCGGTCGTAGGTGACGCCCTCGAGCTCGGCTCCGCGCACCGTCGCGTCGACCGCGGCGAGCGCCTCGTCGAGGCTCTCGTATCCGAGCTCCTTGACGTAGCCGCCGAGCAACTCACGCGCCAGAAGGTAGCGGTGGGCCGAGGCCTCGACGGCGGCATCCGTCGTTCCCGCGACCTGGTGCACGTCGGCAGCTCCTCCGGGACCGGCGGGCAGCACGACGTACTCGATGTCGGGGCCGACGGCGAGCGCGAGGTTGGTGGGCAGGGTCCAGGGTGTGGTCGTCCAGGCGAGTGCCCGCACGGCGGTGAGACCGAGGGCCTCAGCCTTCGCACCGGTCAGCGGGAACGTGACGGTGACCGACGGGTCCTGACGGTTCTGGTACACGTCGTCGTCCATGCGCAGCTCGTGCGCCGACAACGGGGTCTCGTCGCGCCAGCAGTACGGCAGCACGCGGTATCCCTCGTAGGCGAGTCCCTTGTCGAACAGGGTCTTGAACGCCCAGAGCACGCTCTCCATGTAACCGAGGTCGAGCGTCTTGTATCCGCGCTCGAAGTCGACCCAGCGAGCCTGACGAGTGACGTAGTCCTGCCACTCATGTGTGTACTTGAGCACCGAGTCCTTCGCCTTCGCGTTGAAGACGTCGATGCCCATCTCCTCGATCTGGCTCTTCTCGGTGATGCCGAGCTGCTTCATGGCCTCGAGCTCGGCGGGCAGACCGTGGGTGTCCCAGCCGAAGACACGATCGACCTTCTTGCCGATCATGGTCTGGAATCGCGGGAAGACGTCCTTGGCGTAGCCCGTGAGCAGGTGCCCGTAGTGCGGCAGGCCGTTGGCGAACGGCGGGCCGTCGTAGAAGACCCACTCGTCTTCGCCCTCGCGCTGCTCGATCGAGGCGCGGAAGGTCTGATCGGTCTCCCAGAAGTCGAGCACCTCGCGCTCGATCTGAGGGAACCGAGGGCTCGGGGCGACGGAGGCAGCCTGGTCGGCGGCGGGGCCGAAGGAGGAACGCGGGTAGGTCATGTCGTCTCGCAGGAGTCGTGGCGGATGCTGCTGCGAGGACGATCCGTCCGGCTTGTCGTTCCGGGGACCGCGGTACCACCTCGCGTGCCGCGCCTCACGGCGGAGCCACTCTCACTGCGGCTGTGACGGGCCTGCCCCGCTCGGTTCTACTGAGTCCGCCCTCGCGAGCCGACCGTTCTTCCGAGAGCTCCCCGGTGATGTCCGGATCACAGCTCTTGTCTCCCATTGTACGCGCGGTGCGGCGCGTGCGCCTCCTGCCTCCTGAGCGCGGCCGAAGTCCGTGCGCGCTTCCGACGTCGGTTCTGTCTTCGGGGCCCGCGCCCCCGTCGGCCGAATGCACCTCCGTCGGCCAGTCTCCGGGAATTCGGCCGAGGTACGACCATCTGTCCGACGGTGCGAAGCGTCTGAACGGCGGGTCACTCACCCCGCGCGGTGCAGTCCCTGCGCGACCGCGCGCATGATCAGGTCCTGCACGATGTGCCAGTCGAACATGACGTGCGTGTACGACACGCGCATCACGTGATACCCCATCAGCCGCAGTTCGGCATCGTGCCGGATGTCTTCGGATCGCTGCGCACCGACGTGGTGGGCCCCGTCGATCTGTACGACGAATCGGTCGCCGATCAGAGCGTCGACGCGGTGGCCCGCGATCCAGATCTGCACGCGGATCGGCTCTCTCAACCACCGCAGTCGCGCACGAAGGTAGGTCTCCAGCCCCGCATCGGCGAAAGGAGTGGCCCGTTCGAGAATCAGCCGCGCCGCCGGCTTCCACGAGTATCCGCGCAGAGCTTCCATCGTGACGAGCGACTTGTTGAGCGCTGACTCCCAGGTCGCGAGCGCCCGCTCGAAAGGCTCGCACTCAGCGATGTACGCCAGCACATTCTCGATCGGATCGACGAGCACATCCGGATGACGCGGCACGATCGGACTGCCCCAGTGCACCTGCGCGTCGACACGTCGCCTCCCCGCGGCGTTCGGCCCGACGGCGACGTGTGGCTTGCCCGAATCGTCGTGCAGCCAGAGACCGAGCCGAGCGGCTTGAGTACGGCAGGTCAGCACGACGCCTCGGCGCGCCGCGCTGATCAGCATCCCGTCGGCGGAAGGCACCGCGAGCCATCCTCGTCGCGGCCGGATCAGCACACCGCCTTCGACCGCCGACGCGACCAGGCTCCGAGCGAATCCGCGCTCTTGGATGACGGTGACACGCACGACGCCGCCGAGCTCCGTCATCGTCGCAAGCAAGTCCTCTGACGTTCTCCGCACCCAGCCAGTGTGGGACGTATCGCGTGCGCGTCGCCCCCCGTTCCAGGCTTGTGCGCACAACGGCGTCTCGTGGCGTTCTGTGCAGGAGCGGTCGAGGCGTCCGCAGACGTCGCTCGCTCGCCACTCTCGTGCTCCCACTCTCGCTCGGCCGAATCCACCTCCCTCGGTCCGATTCCGCGCGATAGGCCGAGTGAAGCGCATCCGGCCGAGGAAGGCGCGGCCGAACCGAGGAAGGAGCAGCTGAACCGAGGAAGGAGCAGCCGAACCGAGGAGTGTCTCACCCACCCCCTACCCTCGAAGCATGGCCCGCTCCCCCGAATCCCCTGCGGCTCCCCGCGTTTCGCCTCCCGACCTTCCCCTCGAGTTCGAGTCGGCGACGGCTCGGCGCAGCGCCGACCTGCTGGCGGCACAGCTCGATCTCGAGGTCGCAGCCGATCTCGCCCACGCCTCACTCGAGCAGTGCACGATCACGGCCGACGCCGACAGTGTCGATCTGACCGGAGCCACCCTCATCGACGTCGACATGACGGGTGTCCGCATCGCCTCGCTCAAGATGCGGGATGCCGGCATCCGTCGCGTGCGCATCAGCGGCGGACGCATCGGCACGCTCGATCTGAGCAGCGCCCGAATCGACGAGCTGGAGCTCCGCGACGTGCGGATCGACTATCTGAACCTGGGGGCGTCGAAGGCCACGGACATCGAGATCACCGCGTGCAGCATCCGGACGATCGACATGCCCCAGGCCGAGCTCACCCGCGTGCGCTTCACCGACACGCGCTGCGACGAGGTGGACTCCCGCGGCATGCGCGCCACGCACGTCGACCTGCGCGGGCTCGACGCCTCGGCGTTCCTCGATGCGAACAGCCTCCGCGGCACGACCCTGAGCAGCTTCCAGGTGCAACAGCTCGCACCGGTACTCGCGGCGGGGATCGGCATCCAGGTCAGGGACTGACGGGCCGGTTCGCGTCGAGCAGCTCCTGAGTGAACGGATGCTGCGGCGATTCGAACACGTCCGTGACTGCACCCTGTTCGACGATGACGCCGTCCTGCATCACCAGCACGTCGTCGGCGACCGCCCCGACGACATCGAGATCGTGCGACACGAAGATCATGGTCAGCCGACGCTCGCGCTGCAGCCTCAGCAGCAGCTGGATCACGCGCTCACGCACCGACGGATCCAGAGCCGACACCGGCTCGTCCAGCACGAGCACCTCGGGCTCGGCAGCCAGTGCCCGAGCGATGGCGGCACGCTGTCGCTGCCCACCCGACAGCGCGGACGGCCGCCGGGTCGCCAATACGGGGTCGAGGTCGACCTCGGCGAGAAGCTCGGACACCCGCGCGGCCCGCAGCGCCCGAGGCACGCCGCCCGCGGCGAGCGCCTCCCTCAGCGACCGCCCGATGCTCCATCGGGGATCGAATGCGCCGAGCGGATTCTGGTGCACGAGCTGCACGCGGTGCTCGCCGATCCAGCGCAGGCCGCCGTCGTCCGGCTGCTCGACGCCGACGATCATCCGGGCGAGCGTCGTCTTGCCCGACCCCGATTCCCCGACGATGCCGAGTGTGCGTCCCTGATGCACGGCGAACGACGCGTCGTTCACGGCGGCGATCTCCTCGTATGTCCTGGTGACGCCTGTGGCGACGAGCACGGGTGTCACGTCGTCGGTAGAGGTCACACGCGGCTCGTGCATCGTCGCGGCGATCAGCTGTCGGGTGTACGCGTGCTGCGGCTTCTCGAGAACCTCGCCGACGGGCCCGGACTCGACGACCACGCCGTTGCGCATCACCAGCACGCGATCGGCGATGCGACGGACGGCCGCGAAGTCGTGGCTGATGAACACGATCGCGGTGCCGGCGTCGGCGATGTCGCGGAGGAGTCCGAGGATCCTCGCCTGCACCGTCGCATCGAGAGCCGTGGTCGGCTCGTCCGCGACGAGGATCGCGGGTTCGGCCGCGATGGCCGAGGCGATCAGTGCCCGCTGCCTGAGTCCGCCGGAGAGCTCGTGCGGGTACTGCCGCGCTCGGCGGGCGGCGTCCGGCATCCAGACGCGGTGCAGCAGCTCCTGCACTCTTTCGCGCAGCGCCGCTCGTCCGGACCTGAGGCCGTGGAGACGCAGGGGTTCGGCGATCTCCGATCCCACCCGTTGCAGCGGATCGAGCGAGACGAGGGCATCCTGCGAGACGAGCGCGATGCCCGCGGCGCGCAGAGACCGCCAACGCCGCTCGCCGAACCGCGCGACATCCGTCCCGTCGATGATGAACCGTTCGAACCGCACCCGTGCGTCTGCGGGCGTCAGTCCGAGAAGTGCCCGCGCGGTGAGCGACTTGCCCGCGCCCGACTCACCGACGATGGCGACGCACTCCCCTCGCGCCACCGACAGCGACACCCCGTCGACGACGGGCGTCCCACCGAAGTCGATGCGCAACCCCTGCAGCTCGAGCGCTTCCGTCACGACGTCCGCCCCTCTGCTCTGGCACGCAGCACGCGGCCGACGATCGTCGCCGCGATCACGGTGACGGTGATCGCGATGCCGGGGAACACGGCGATCCACCAGGCCTGTCCGAGCACGTTGCGTCCTCCGGCGAGCATGAGGCCCCACTCGGGAGTCGGCTCCGATGGGCCGAGACCGAGGAAGCTGAGTCCGGCGGCCGCGAGGATGCTCGAGCCGATGCCGATCGTCGCGAGCACGCTCAGCGACCCGAGCACACCCGGCACGACATGCCGGACGAACGCGGGCACAGGGGGGACGCCGAGGATCCGGGCGGCCTCGACGTGCTCGGCGCTGCGGAGGGTGCGGGTCTGCACCCTCGCCAACCGGATGTAGACGGGGACGGCGGCGAGCGTCACGGCGATCGCCATGTTGACCGGTCCGGGCCCGAGCACCGCCACGACCACGAGCGCGACCAGGAACTCGGGGAAGGCCATGAGCACATCGTTCACCCGCATGAGTGCCGCGTCGACTCCCCGCGGGGCGAGGCCGGCGAGCGCACCGATGAGCAGCCCCACGGCGAGCGCGATGCCCGTGGCGAGCAGGCCGATGCCGATCGAGCGCCCGGCCCCGTAGAGCACGCGCGAGTAGACGTCACGCCCGCTCTGATCGGTGCCGAACAGATGCTCGGCGCTGGGCGGCAGAAGCGATGCGCGCACGTCGGTCTGAAGAGGGTCGTGCGTGGCGAGGACAGCGGGGAAGGCCGCAGCGAATGCGAGCACCAGCAGCACGGCCACGGCGCACCAGAGCAGCACGGTCTGCGCGCGCTTCATCGCCTTCCTCCCCGCCCGGTGCGCAGCCGAGGATCGATGAGCGGATGCAGCAGCTCGATCACGAGGTTCACGATCACGAAGACGATGGCACTGAGCAGGATGATCCCGGTGATCACCGGCAGATCGCGGTTCGTGATGGCCGCGAGGGTGACCCGGCCGAGGCCCGCCCTGGCGAACACGGTCTCTACGAGCACCGCTCCTCCGAGCACCGATCCGGTCAGGTAGGCCGCCAGGGTCACGGCATTCGCGGCACCGTGTCTCAGCCCGTGACGCAGCGTGAACCAGGATGGGCTCGCACCCCGCGCCCGCACGGTCTCGGCGAACGGCATCCGCTCGGCCTGCACGAGTCCATCCCGCAGCACCTGGCTGAGCAGCGCCGCCACGGGAAGCGCGAGCGTGATGGCCGGCAGCACGATCGTCGCCGGATTGCGGGCACCCGAGACAGGGAACCACCCCAGTCCGAATGCGAAGACGCTGAGCAGGATCAGTCCGATCCAGAACACGGGCGACGACAGGATGACGAGCTCGATGCCCGCGGCGACGGCTCGTCCTGCCTGGCCTCGCACCAGCAGGGCGACGGCGAGCGCGAGCAGTACGGCGATCACGAGAGCCAGCGCCGAGAGCTGCAGCGTCGATCCGAGCTGACGGCCGATGACCTCGGTCACCGGCATCCGCAGCTGATACGACTCGCCCAGGTCTCCCCGGGCGAGCTGACCGATGAAGGTCAGATACTGCTCGAGCGGGGGTCGATCGAGGCCGAGCTCCGCACGGATGCCGTCCTTGACCGCCTCGCTCACCTGAGCCTGCGGCCCGAGCATCACCGAGACCGGATCGCCCGGGATGACGCGGAACGCCAGGAAGACGAGTGTCGCCGCGCCCCAGAGCACGATCACGACGGATGCCGCGAGACCGGCGATCCGGATGAGCGCTGCCTTCACCGTTGGCGCCCTCTCGACGATCTCTGAGCACCCTTCGGCACGCGGCGCTCGCTCACGAACGATACCGCAGCGATATGCCCAAGGGGGCTCGACGACTCAGCGGTCAGCCGACGCTCACGTCGTAGAACAGCGGACGTCCGTACAGGTCGTAGTCGAGACCGCTGACCCGCTCGCCGACGGCGGTGATCGCCGAGGGGCTGTAGAGCGGGACGATGGCCGTGTACTCCGCATTCCACTCCTGCAGCTGCGTGTAGATGCTGTTGCGCTCGTCCTGATCGCTGGAGGCGACGGCCTGGTCGAGCAGAGCGTCGATCTCCGGATCGGTGACCTGGGAGGCGTTCTGGAACCCCTCTGTGTGCAGGTGCGCACGGAGGAAGTCGGGGTCGACGCCGGAGAATCCCCAGTCCGTCAGGTCGAAGGTCTTCGGACCGTACTGCTCGTTGTAGGCGCCGGGCTCCAGCACCTCGCGCACGACCTCGAACCCGATCCCCTTGAGATCCGACTGGATGGCGTTCGCCAGGGCGGCCCGGTCGTCCGGCACCGGGGTCCATGCGATCCACCGCGCAGACAGGCGCTTACCGTCCTTCATGCGGATGCCGTCGCTGTCGCGCTCCGTCCAGCCGGCCTCGTCGAGGAGAGCGTTCGCCGCTGCTGCATCGAAAGGCCAGCTGTCCTCGAGGGAGGCGTCGTACCCGGGAGTCGTCGAGCCGAGCACGCTCCATGCTCGTGGGAACTGCCCGAAGAAGATCTCCTCGACGGCGGCGTCGACGTCGATGCCCCGAGCGAATGCCTGGCGCACCTTCTCGTCGGCGAAGACACCGTACTTCTCGTTGAGGTACAGCGAGTACGGCAGGCCGGGGTACTCGACCGAGTCCACGGTGATGCCGTCGCCGAGATCTCCCGCGAGGTTCGGGGGGATGTTGCTCGCGAGGTCCGCCTCGCCGCTCTGCACGACGCCCGTGCGCACGGAGGCCTCCGGCTGGATCTCGACGCGCAGCGTCTCGACCTCCGCCGCATCCTCGCCGTGCGGCCCCCAGGCGTAGTCATCGTTCCGGGTGTACACCAGCTCCTGATCGGGCGTGTACTCGGTGAGCACGAACGGACCGGTGCCGACCGTGACATCGGGCCCTCCGGCCTTCAGCTGGTCGGCGGACTCCGCCAGCACGGCCGGTGAGTAGAACCCGAGCTGCGGCGTGCTGGCCGCCTGCAGGAACGGCGCGTACGGCTGGGTGAAGCTGACCGTGACGGTGTGCTCGTCGACAACCTCCGTACCCGCGTAGAAGTCTGCTCCGAGCATCGACGCCGCCTGCGCCGACTCCGTCTCGGGGTCGACGATGCGGTCGAAGTTCGCCTTGACCGCCTCGGCGTCGAAGACCTCGCCGTCGGTGAACGTCACGTCGTCACGGAGGACGAAGGTGTACTCCGTGCTGTCGTCGGAGACGGTCCACTCCTTCGCCAGCCAGGGGCTGAACGAGCCGTCGTCCTCCTGGAAGACCAGCGAGTCGAGCACTGCCCGCTGCACCATGCCGGAGACGTCGAGCTGGCTCACCTGCGGATCCATGTGCCCGGCAGAGAGGTTCGCGCCCTCGATCGACCAGACGAGCTCTCCGCCGTCGGACTCGGAGGACGGCGCGGCGCAGGAGCTGAGCAGGAGGGCGCTCACGGCGACGGTGGCACCGAGCGGGATCGCGCGGCGCAGGAAGGTGGTGGGCATGCTGTTCCTCGGGAGGGAAGGCGAAGGGACGCGGACGCGTCGTTTGTTGGACTGGATCCAATTCTAGAGCGTCCTCTTCACCCCCGGCGCTGCGCGGCAGGACCGGAACTCTGCACTGCCGCGGGCGATTAGACTGTGGGACACAATCCACACTCAGGCACGCTCACACAGTGCCGCATACATCGCTCGAGGAGAACCTTCATGTCCGCTATTCCCGACAAGCCCGCACTCGAAGGTCTCGAAGCGAAGTGGGGTGAGACCTGGTCCGAGCGGGGCACGTACCTGTTCGACCGCATCCGCGCCGCGGAGTCCGGCCGCGAGGGCGTCTACTCCATCGACACTCCCCCGCCGACCGCATCCGGAAGCCTGCACATCGGGCACGTCTTCTCGTACACGCACACCGATGTCAAGGCGCGCTTCGAGCGCATGCGCGGCAAGAACGTGTTCTACCCGATGGGGTGGGACGACAATGGACTGCCCACCGAGCGCCGCGTGCAGAACTACTACGGCGTGCGGTGCGACCCGACGCTCCCCTACCAGAGCGACTTCACCCCGCCGTTCGAAGGCGGCGACAACAAGTCCAGCCGCGCTGCCGACCAGGTGCCCATCAGCCGCCGCAACTTCATCGAGCTCTGCGAACGTCTGACGATCGAGGACGAGAAGCAGTTCGAGGCGCTGTTCCGCCAGCTCGGCCTCTCGGTCGACTGGACGCAGACCTACCGCACCATCTCCGACGACACGATCCGTCAGAGCCAGCTCGCATTCCTGCGCAACCTCGAGCGCGGCGAGGCCTATCAGTCGCTCGCTCCGACGCTGTGGGACATCGACTTCCGCTCGGCGATCGCCCAGGCCGAACTCGAGGATCGCGACCAGCAGGCCGCGTACCACACCATCGACTTCCCGTTCGCCGACGGATCCGGCTCGATCACGATCGAGACCACCCGCCCCGAGCTGCTTCCCGCGTGCATCGCGATCGTGACCCACCCCGAGGGCCCGCACAAGCACCTGATCGGCACGAAGGTGCGCACGCCCTTCTTCGGCGCCGAGATCGAGATCCACGGCCACCACCTCGCACAGCCCGACAAGGGCACCGGCGCCGCGATGGTCTGCACCTTCGGCGATGTGACCGACATCATCTGGTGGCGCGAGCTGCGCACGGCGGCGGGCGACCACCTCCCGAACATGACCACGATCGGCCTCGACGGACGCTTCCTCCCGACGGCGCCGTCGATCGTCGCCGACGCCGACGCGATCGACTGGTACACCGCCGAACTCGCGGGCAAGACGGTGTTCTCCGCGCGCAAGGCGATCGTCGAGAAGCTGCAGGAGACCGGAGACATGACGGCCGTCGGCAAGCCGTTCAACCACGCCGTGAAGTTCTTCGAGAAGGGTGACCGCCCTCTCGAGATCGTCTCGACCCGCCAGTGGTACATCCGCAACGGCGCACGCGACGCGAACCTGCGCGACGAGCTGCTCGAGCGCGGCACGCAGCTGGCGTGGCACCCGGACTTCATGCGGGTTCGCTACGAGAACTGGGTCGGAGGTCTGACCGGAGACTGGCTGGTGTCGCGTCAGCGCTTCTTCGGCGTGCCGATCCCGCTCTGGTACGGCCTCGACGAGAACGGCGAGCGCGACTACGACCGCGTGATCGCTCCCGATCACGCCAGTCTCCCCATCGACCCGACGACCGACGTGCCGGAGGGATACACCGAGGATCAGCGCGGCGTGGCCGGTGGTTTCGAAGCCGAGGCCGACATCCTCGACACCTGGGCCACCTCGTCGCTCACTCCGCAGCTCGCCGGTGGATGGCAGCGCGACGAGGAGCTGTGGCAGCTCACGGCACCGTTCGACCTGCGCCCGCAGGGACAGGACATCATCCGCACCTGGCTCTTCTCGACCATGCTGCGCTCGACCCTCGAAGACGGGCGCTCGCCGTGGCGCAACGCCGCGATCTCGGGCTTCATCGTCGACCCCGACCGCAAGAAGATGTCGAAGTCGAAGGGCAACGTCGTCACGCCGGCGGACATCCTCGAGACCCACGGATCGGACGCGGTGCGCTACTGGGCCGCCTCCAGCCGCCTGGGAATGGATGCCGCCTTCGACCCGCAGAACCCGACGCAGGTCAAGATCGGCCGCCGACTGTCGATCAAGGTGCTCAACGCGGCGAAGTTCGTGCTGTCGTTCCCGGTGCCCGAAGGCGCCCAGGTGACGCACGCCCTCGACGCCTCGATGCTGACAGGCCTCGACGCCGTGATCGCCGAGGCGACCAAGGCGTTCGAGAACTACGACCAGGCCAAGGCGCTGGAGGTCACCGAGGCGTTCTTCTGGACGTTCTGCGACGACTACCTCGAGCTCGTCAAGGAGCGCGCCTACAACCAGAACGACGTGGGCCAGGCCTCCGCGGCACTCGCACTGCGCCTGGCGCTGTCCACGCTGCTGCGCCTTCTCGCGCCGATCCTCTCGTTCGCGACCGAAGAGGTGTGGTCGTGGTTCGAAGAAGGCTCGGTCCACACCGCCGCGTGGCCGGAACCTCTCGGCATCGACGGTGACACGGCGGTGCTGTCGGCCGCGAGTGAGGCACTGATCGGCATCCGCCGCGCCAAGACCGAGGCGAAGGCATCGCAGAAGACTCCGGTATCTCGTGCCGCGATCGCGGCGCCCGCCGCCAAGCTCGACGCACTCCGCGCCGCAGCCGAAGATCTCAAGGCCGTCGGCCGCATCGCCGACCTCGAGTTCACCGAGGCCGACGAGTTCGCGGTCACCGCGATCGAGCTCACTCCGGTCGAGGGGGCATGATGCAGCTGGGTACGCGGTGGGCCACCGGCTCGGAGCCGCCGGCATCCGTTCCCGCCGCGCTCCGGCCGGCGATCGCCGAGGTCGAATCCCGCGGCCTCACCGGACACTGGACGCTCACATGGCTCGAGGGCCGTGCGATCGCCGAGCTCGATGCGGGCTGGGAGGTCGTGCAGACCGGGGCCGGCGACGTGATCGCCCGCCCGTTCGAGGACTGACGAACTCTGATCAGAAAGCCCCCTGTCCGGAACTCCAGACAGGGGGCTTCGCTGCGTGTGGCGATGTCATCGACGCGGCAGGCCGAGCTGCGCGAGCATGTGGTCGACGGCGTGGGGATCCTGGCGTCTGGTCTGCTGCTCGCGCAGGAGATCCAGCGCGAGCGTCCGCCTCTCGGCCCGACGTTCGATGCGATGTTCCACGAAGGCCGTGAGCAGCCCGGCGAGGCCGAGCAGCCTGCGCTCAGTGCGCGTCGGGGCGACGAGTCGGATGGTCGCGCTGGTCATGATTCCTCCGTCTTCGAGTCGGCGGCATCCGCGAGCACAGCACCGGAGGCCGGCAGGTCGAAGAGCTCGGTGCGCAGCGACACCCGGCGCACATCCGGCCCGGTCTGGCCGCGGAATCGCTCGACCGCGCTGTCGACCACCGCCATGAGCTCATCCTTGAGACCCGCCATCTGCGAGGGGGTCATCTCGAGCAGAGTCGTGGCGATCAACCCGGTGTCCTTCCAGCCCTCGGGCACGTCCGTGTCCGGCCGATTCACGTAGGACATCAGGGTCTCGTGGCGAAGTCGGAAGAACTCGGACGAGACGATCTGCGCCGCGGCTCGATTCGCCGGTGACATGCTCTGACTGGGACCGGGGATGTCGATGCGTCCTTCGGGAAGCTCCCACCAGCGCTCTCGGGCCGTGCCGCGGCCCTCGACCTCGTGGATGAGGTCGTGCGCCGAGAGCGTTCGCAGGTGATAGCTGGTCGACCCGGACGTCTCGCCCAGCATCGAGGCGAGCGAACTCGCCGTCTGCGGCCCGTGAGTGCTGAGCAGGTCGAAGATCCTCACACGCAGCGGGTGAGCGAGGGCTTTGAGCGCCCCCGCGTCGAGGCGTCGCAACTGCAGTTCGTCTTCCATACCGTCGACGGTACTCTTGCAAAGACTTCTTTGCAAGCTAATCTTTGCAAATTAACCTTTGCACGCGTCTGCGTCATACGGCCAGAGCCCGTGCCGTCACGGACGCCGCCGCCGGGAAGCGAGTCCCTGTAGCGGGTGATGGCTAGGCTCAGAGGATGACCGACGTCGCGAATCCCCTGCTTCAGCCGTCCACGCTCCCCTACGGTCTTCCCGACTTCGCTGCCATCAGGCCCGAGCACTACCTGCCGGCATTCCAGGCCGCGTTCGACGAGCACCTCCGAGAGATCGCCCGGATCACGATGGTGCGCTCGATGCCCACCTTCGAGAACACGATCGAGGCGCTGGAGCGCTCAGGAGAGCTGCTCGACCGCGTCGCGCATGCGTTCTACACCGTGACCTCGGCCGATGCGACGCCGGAGATCCAGGAGATCGACGAACAGCTCGCTCCTCTCATGGCGGCCCATCAGGATGCCATCACTCTCGACGCTGCGCTGTACTGGCGCGTCCAGCAGGTGCACTCGCACCTCGACGATCTCGAGCTCGATGATGAGCAGCGGTACCTCGTCGAACGGCACCACCGCGAGATGACCCACGCGGGCGCGGCCCTCGGCGACGAGGCGAAGAGCAGACTCACCGCCCTGAACCAGCAGCTGTCGACGCTGAACAACACCTTCGAGCGCAACCTCCTCAACGACACGAACGACCTCGCGGTGGTGTTCGACTCGCCGGAGGAGCTCGCGGGCCTCAGCAGCGGTGAGCTCTCCGCAGCGGCTCGCTCGGCGGCGGATCGCGGCCTCGACGGACGCTTCGTCATCTCCCTCCCGCTGTTCACCGGGCATCCGTACCTGGCGCAGCTCCGCGATCGCGAGTCGCGTCGCCGCATCCTGGCGGCCTCGCAGTCGCGCGCGTCGCGTAACAACGGGAACGACAATCGTCCCGTGCTCGCCGAGATCGTGCGCCTCCGCGCCGAGCGCGCGGCACTGCTCGGCTATGCCTCGCACGCCGCGTACGTGACGGCAGACGAGACGGCCGGCACGCCGGACGCGGTCGAGCGGATGCTGCGCGATCTCGCGGCGCCATCTGCACGCAACGCACGAGCCGAGAAGGAAGCCCTGCAGGCGATCGTCGACGAGACCGAGGCGACGCCCTTCGCGGTCGAGGCGCACGACTGGGCTTTCTACACGGAGAAGGTGCGGACCGCCCGATACGCGATCGACACGAGCGCGCTCCGTCCGTGGTTCGAGGCCGAGCGGGTCCTGAAGGACGGCGTGTTCTTCGCTGCGACGAAGCTCTACGGGGTGACGTTCACAGAGCGCCGGGACCTCCGGGCCTACCACCCGGGTGCAAGTGTGTTCGAGGTGAGGGACGCGGACGGGAGCGCGGTCGGACTGTACGTGCTCGATCTCTACACCCGCGACTCGAAGCGCGGTGGCGCCTGGATGAATCCGATCGTGAGCCAGTCGCGCCTGCGCGGGACGCTGCCCGTGGTGGTCAACAACCTCAACGTGGCGCTCCCCGGAGAGGGAGAGCCCACGCTGCTCACCCTCGACGAGGTCACGACGCTCTTCCACGAGTTCGGCCACGCTCTGCATGGCCTTTTCGCCGTCGTCACCTACCCGCACTTCGCCGGAACGAACGTCTTCCGCGACTTCGTGGAGTTCCCGAGTCAGGTGAACGAGATGTGGATCCTGTGGCCCGAGGTCCTCGACAACTATGCCCGGCATCATGAGACGGGAGAGCCGCTCGACCCCGCGATCGTCGAACGACTGCGCGCGACAGAGACGTTCAACCAGGGCCACGACACGAGCGAATACCTCGCAGCCGCCTGGCTTGACCAGGCATGGCATCGCGTGAGCACGCAGACGGAGATCCTCGACGTGGCCGACTTCGAGGCCGCCGCCCTCGCCGACATCGGACTCGACGATCCTGCCGTGCCGACCCGCTACTCGTCGACCTATTTCGCACACGTCTTCTCGGGCGGATACAGCGCCGGCTACTACTCCTACATCTGGAGTGAGGTTCTCGACGCGGACACCGTCGAGTGGTTCCGCGAGAACGGCGGACTCACCCGCGAGAACGGCGACCGGTTCCGCTCCCGTCTCCTCGGCGTCGGAGGGTCCAAGGATCCGCTCGACGCCTACCGCGATTTCCGCGGGCGCGATGCAGAGATCGCACCGCTCCTGAAGCGGCGCGGACTCGAGGCGTGATCAGGTCGCACGCCGCGTGACCTCAGCGGTCGAGCAGCTCCATCGCCTTGTACCAGGTGAGCTGGTGGTAGCTCTGCGCGAGGTGATCGCCGAGGCCGTCGAGAGACACGACGTGCACGGCGATCGCCTCGCTCTCATCGAGCGACTGCTCGGTGACTCGCACGCAGCCCCGCGCGAGGAAGTGATGCACCCGGTTGGTGTGGCTGCCGAAGTTGGCCCAGGTGGGACCGAGGTCGATCATCTCGTCGGGCTCGTACCCGGTCTCCTCGCGCAGCTCGCGGATGGCGGCCGCTTCCGGTGACTCGCCGGCCTCCAGACCGCCACCGATCGTCCCGACCGCGACGATTCCTGCACCATGGCGATACTCGTCGACGACGATCGCGTGGCCATCCCGATCGACGGCGAGCACCGAGATCCAGTCGCCGTATTCGAGCACGTAGTACGGAGCGATCGAGTGTCCTCGCTCGTCGACGCAGTCATCCGCGCGCACGCGGATCCAGCGGTCTGCATGCACCAGCTTGCTGTCGACCACCCGCCAGGGCGAGGGAGCGGAACTCACGCGCTCTTGCGCTTGCGCTCCATCACGATCGTCGGCGGAGCGCCCTCGTCGACGGCCGCCTGGGTGACGATGACCTTGGCGACGTCTTCGGCCGAGGGGATCTCGAACATGATCGGACCGAGCACGTCTTCGAGGATGGCCCGCAGTCCGCGAGCGCCGGTCTTGCGCTCGACGGCGAGGTCGGCGATCGAACGGAGCGCGCCCTCTTCGAATTCGAGCTGAACGCCGTCGAGTTCGAACATGCGCTGGTACTGCTTGACGAGTGCGTTGCGCGGACCCGTGAGGATGTCGATGAGCGCATCCTGGTCGAGCGGAGACACCGATGTCACGACCGGAAGACGACCGATGAACTCGGGAATCAGACCGAACTTGTGCAGGTCCTCCGGAAGCACCTCGCTGAACAGGTCGAGGTCCTTGCCCTTGTCGTGCAGCGGAGCACCGAAGCCGATTCCGTGCTTGCCGACGCGTGCCGACACGATGTCCTCGAGGCCCGCGAAAGCGCCCGCGACGATGAACAGCACGTTGGACGTGTCGATCTGGAGGAACTCCTGGTGCGGGTGCTTGCGCCCGCCCTGCGGGGGCACCGATGCGACCGTTCCCTCGATGATCTTCAGCAGGGCCTGCTGGACGCCCTCACCTGAGACATCGCGGGTGATCGAGGGGTTCTCCGCCTTGCGGGCGATCTTGTCGACCTCGTCGATGTAGATGATGCCCTGCTCTGCGCGCTTGACGTCGTAGTCCGCCGCCTGGATGAGCTTGAGCAGGATGTTCTCGACATCCTCGCCGACGTAGCCGGCCTCGGTGAGCGCCGTGGCGTCCGCGACAGCGAACGGCACGTTGAGCTTCTTCGCGAGGGTCTGGGCGAGGTAGGTCTTGCCGCATCCGGTCGGCCCGATGAGCAGGATGTTGCTCTTCGCGATCTCGACGCTCTCGGCCTTCTGCTCGGCCGTCTGGAGGGTGCCGTGCGCGCGGATCCGCTTGTAGTGGTTGTACACCGCGACGGCCAGTGCCTTCTTGGCTGGCTCCTGTCCGACGACGTACTCCTCGAGGAAAGAGAAGATCTCGCGCGGCTTGGGGAGTTCGAAGTCCGCCGTGCCGTCGGCGGAGGACTCGGCCATCCGCTCCTCGATGATCTCGTTGCACAGCTCGACGCACTCGTCGCAGATGTACACACCGGGTCCTGCGATGAGCTGCTGCACCTGCTTCTGGCTCTTTCCGCAGAACGAGCACTTGAACAGGTCAGCGCTTTCGCCGATACGGGCCATGCGCGTCCTCCTAGGGGGGATCCTGAGATCGTCTACTGAGCCTAACCGCTGCATCCGACACCGGGACGCATTGGCGCGGCGTCGTACATCTCGAGTCCGTATCGCCCGTCCGCGTCTGCTCCGCCCAGACTCCGCGCAGAGCATCGGCGGGCACGTTATCTGCGCCAGGCGAAATAGCCCGTCACCGAAGGCGAAGGGATATCAGTGCGACCCTGTGCGATGTAGTGCGTCTCGACGGCAAGGACCTGGCCACTGTCCGTGGCGACGCGGGTCCTCCCGGAACCGAATGCCGTGGGCCAGCATGCGCGCGTGCTGCTGCTCGAAATCATCGGTCTCGAGAGAGAACGCGACGTCGCCAGCGGCTTGGCGGCCAGCTCGCAGGGGTTCCCGCACCATGCCGTCATCGCACGATCAGGAGTTGCCGGGTCTCTGATCGGCAGTGCCGGTCCACTCGAACGATGCCGAATGCTGAGAGCCCCGTAGCTGATGCTGCGGGGCTCTCGTGCGCGCGGGGGGCGGATTCCGCCGACGCTAGACCAGGCTCTTGGTGTGCCAGACGGTCTACGTGTTTCCAGGCTCGGTCAGGTCACCCGTGGCCATGCAGAGCTGCATCGCCGGAAGCACGACGTCGACGATCAGGTCAGCGATCTCGACCGCGAGCTCTCGGCGCCCCCTCCCGCTCGCATCGAGCGACCACCAACGGTCCTGGCCGTCGATGAGTTGCCCTGCTCGCACCTCCCAGAACTCTCCTATGCGCCCGTATCCGACGTTCGGCGACGGCTTCGCCGGATAGTGTCGCTCCGCGCGCACCTGGTTCCAGAAGGCTTTCGGGATCACCTGCGCGTTGATCGTCAACCTCGACCGACTGCTCGTACTCGCAGCCGACGTCTGAATACCGACCTGAGCGAACCAGTCGGCATCGGGGAACACGAACGTCCGCTCCGTACCTCGAAATCCCGCCGCCCGCAGAATCGGCGCGACATCTTCTCGCAGCATCGAACGCAGCTGCTCTTGCGCAGTAACCGTCGCTGAGGTCACGACTCAAATCAGACGAGGCTCTTGGTGTGCCAGACGGTCTTGACCTCGGTGAAGGCGCCGATGCGCTCCGGAGACGCGGTGACCGCGCCGGGAGTCAGCACGCGCTTGAGCGTCTCGGCGGCGGCGATCTGCATGTCGATCCACTCGAGATCGCCGGCACCGGCCAGATCGAGCGCATTGACGTCCTGGTGCGAGGCGAGCCAGGGCGCCATCTCGGCGGGAGACCCGGTGAGCACGTTGACGACGCCCCCGGGCACATCGCTCGTGGCGAGCACCTCAGCGAGGCTGATGGCCGACAGCGGGAACCGCTCGCTCGCGATCACGACGACCGTGTTGCCTGCGACGAGCGCAGGAGCCACGACCGAGACAAGACCGAGCAGCGCGGAGTCCTGCGGTGCGACGATCGCGACCACGCCGGTCGGCTCCGGCACCGAGATGTTGAAGTACGGACCCGAGACCGGGTTCGCGTTGCCCGCGACCTGCGCGTACTTGTCGCACCAGCCGGCGTACCAGACCCAGAGGTCGATAGCTTCGTCGACCTGCGCGGCGGCGGCGGACGTGGAGACGCCCTCCTGCGCGGCGATCTCGTCGATGAACTGCGCGCGGCGACCCTCGAGGACCTCGGCGACCCGGTACAGCACCTGCCCGCGGTTGTATGCGGTGGCGCCGGACCACCCCTTCACGGCGGCACGTGCGGCCACGACGGCATCCCGTGCGTCCTTGCGCGAGCCCTGGGCGGCGTTCGCGAGGAATGCCCCCTTCGCCGACAGCACCTCGTAGGTGCGGCCGGACTCGCTGCGCGGGAAGGCGCCGCCGATCGCCAGCTTGTAAGTCTTCGGAACGGTCAATCGCTTGCTCATGCGGAGGCCCCCTTCAGGTATGCGGTGAGACCCTGACGTCCGCCTTCACGGCCGTATCCGGACTCCTTGTAGCCGCCGAACGGACTCGACGGGTCGAATCGGTTGAACGTGTTCGCCCAGATGACACCGGCACGCAGACGGTCGGCGACCGCGAGGATGCGCGAGCCCTTGTCCGACCAGATGCCGGCGGAGAGGCCGTACGGCGTGTTGTTCGCCTTGGCGATCGCCTCGGCCGGCGTACGGAACGTCAGCACCGACAGGACGGGCCCGAAGACCTCGTCGCGGGCGATGCGATGCGACGCCTCGACACCGGTGAAGATCGTCGGAGCGAACCAGAACCCCTTGTCGGGGATCGCGCAGTCCGCGGTCCAGCGCTCTGCGCCCTCGGCCTCGCCGATGTCGCTCAGCTCACGGATGCGGGCGAGCTGTGCCGCCGAGTTGATCGCGCCGATGTCGGTGTTCTTGTCGAGCGGGTCGCCGAGGCGCAGCGTCGACAGGCGGCTCTTCAGGCGATCGATGACCTCGTCATGGATCGACTCCTGCACGAGCAGTCGGCTTCCGGCGCAGCACACATGCCCCTGATTGAAGAAGATGCCGTTCACGATGCCCTCGACGGCCTGGTCGATCGGCGCGTCATCGAACACGATGTTGGCGGCCTTGCCGCCGAGCTCGAGCGTGACCTTCTTGTCGGTCCCCGCGACGGCCCGTGCGATGTCGCGGCCGACACCGGTCGACCCCGTGAAGGCGACCTTGTCGACGTCGGGGTGACGCACGAGCGTGGCCCCCGTGGAACCGGCACCCGTGATGATGTTGACGACACCGGCCGGCAGATCCGCCTGCTGCAGGATCTCTGCGAAGATCAGCGCCGTCAGCGGCGTGGTCTCCGCAGGCTTGAGCACCACGGTGTTGCCTGCCGCCAGAGCAGGAGCGAGCTTCCACGCGAGCATCAGCAGCGGGAAGTTCCAGGGGATGATCTGCCCGGCCACGCCGAGCGCACGCGGGTTGGCGCCGAGTCCGGCGTAGTCGAGCTTGTCAGCCCACCCCGCGTAGTAGAAGAACCAGGAGGCGACGAGAGGCACGTCGACATCGCGGCTCTCCTTGATCGGCTTCCCGTTGTCGAGGCTCTCGGCGACCGCGAGCTCGCGAGCCCGCTCCTGCACGAGACGTGCGATGCGGAAGAGGTACTTGCCGCGATCGCGGCCGCTCATCTTCGACCAGGTCTTCTCGTAGGCGCGACGCGCGGCGGCGACCGCCCGGTCGACGTCCGCGTCGCTCGCCGAGGCGATCTCGGCGATGTGGCTCTCGTCAGCCGGCGAGATCGTCGCGAAGCTCGAGCCCGATCCGTCGACGAACTCGCCGTCGATGAACAGTCCGTAGCTGTCCTTGAGGTTGAGTACTGCTTTCGACTCCGGTGCCGGAGCGTATTCCAGGAATGACATATGCGGGCTCCTAGTCGATCGTGACGTAGTCGGGGCCGGAGTAGTGGCCGGTGGTGAGCTTCTGGCGCTGCAGCAGCACGTCGTTCAGCAGGCTCGAGGCGCCGAAGCGGAACAGGTGCGGCTGGAGCCATTCCTCCCCCACGGTCTCGGCGACCGTCACGAGGTACTTCACCGCATCCTTCGACGCGCGGATCCCGCCGGCGGGCTTGACGCCGATGCGCTCTCCCGTACCCCGGTGCCAGTCGCGCACCGTTTCGAGCATGAGCAGCGTCGTCGGCAGCGTCGCCGCCGGCTGCACCTTCCCGGTGGAGGTCTTGATGAAGTCGCCACCGGCGAGGATGCCGAGCCACGATGCGCGCTTGATGTTGTCGTAGGTGTTGAGCTCGCCGGTCTCGAGGATCACCTTGAGCGAGGCGTATGAACCGTCGGCACGACGGCATGCCTCTTTCACCTGGGCGATCTGGTCGTACACGAGTCCGTATCGGCCCGAGAGGAACGCTCCTCGGTCGATGACCATGTCGATCTCGTCGGCGCCGGCCGCGACCGCTTCGGCGGTGTCGGCCAGCTTGATGGCCAGCGAAGAACGTCCGCTGGGGAACGCGGTGGCGACCGCGGCGACCGAGATGAGTCCGTCATCCGGATCGCCGTGCAGAGCGCCGAGCGCCTCGACCGCGTCGCCGACCATGTCGCCGTACACGCAGACGGCGGCGACCCGGGGGGTCGTCGGGTCGGCGGCATCCGGGTTCTTCGCCTTGGCGACCAGCGAGCGCACCTTGCCGGGGGTGTCGGAGCCTTCGAGGGTGGTGAGGTCGATCAGCTTGATGATCGTGTCGAGTGCCCAGGCCTTCGACGTGGTCTTGATCGAACGCGTGCCGAGTGCGGCCGCGCGCTGCTCCAGGCCGACGGTGTCGACACCCGGGAGTCCGTGCAGGAACCGGCGGAGCGTGGCGTCATCCGGCTCACCGCCGAGAACGTCCACCGCCGATCTGCGGCTGAGTTCTTGGGTCGTCATCGTTCCTCCAACAATGCTCGTGCTGTGGTCTCATCTGTCACCAGAACGCTGCACAGGCCGCTGGTCACGACTGTGCGCGCGATGTCATGCTTGGCGTCACCGGCGGTGACGAAGATCGAGCGCTTCGCGGCGCGCAGGCGCCCGAGGTCGACTCCGACCGTCCGGGCGTCGAGCTGCGGGTCGACGATGTTGCCGTCGGCGTCGATGTACCGCCCGAGGACGTCGCCTACGGCACCACGGCGCGCGAGCTCTTCGACATCGGATGCCGAGAGGTAGCCGTTCTCGACATGCGCGGAGGTCGCATCGCAGGGCCCCGCGGTGAACAGGAACGCCTGCGCCTCGGCCGCTTCGACGAGGACGGCCGCGACGGTGCGGTCGGCTTCGATCGCCTGCTTGGTCTCGACGCGTTCGAGGATCGCCGGGCTCGGCAGGAGGGACACGTGTCCGGATGCACGCTGGGCGATGGTGACGGCGAGGCCCGCGGCTCCGCCCGAACGGCGGTTGAGGCTCACTCCCCCGTTGAGCTGCACGACGGTGACGCCGGTCGCCCATCCTTCGGGCAGCGACTCTGCGACGGCGCGCAACGTACGCCCCCAGCTGACGCCGAGCGTGCGGGGCACCGGCCGCATCGCAGTGAGGTAGTCGGCCGCGGCCTGGGCGACCCGCTCGAGGGTCCCGTCATCGCCGTCCGGGGAGGGAACGACGACGGCAGCCGTGAGGCCATGGCGTTCGACGAGCTGGCGCTCGAGTCCGAGTCGGCGCGCACGCGGGTGCACGATCTCGATGCGGACGATGCCACGCTCTCTGGCCTGTGTGAGAAGGCGCCCCACCTTCCAGCGGGACAGCTTGAGGAGGGCGCCGATCTCGTCCTGCGTCTTGTCCTCGTCGTAGTACAGCTCGGCGACGCGGACCATGATCAGTTCTTCTTCCATGGCATCCTCCTTCCGTCTCCAGCATACGTCCGTAGCACCGTTCGCGCACCCTGATGCTCATATGAGCATTGACGCTTCCAGTGGTCGCACATTCGCCGGAGACGACGAAAGGACGCCGACCCTGAAGGGCCGACGTCCTCTCACCATGGAGATGCGATCACATGCGCTTGCGCGAGGTGAGCACCTGGTCGACGATGCCGTAGTCCAGCGCCTCAGCCGCGGACAGGATCTTGTCACGGTCGATGTCGCGGTTGACCTGCTCAACCGACTTGCCCGTGTGACGAGCCATGGTCTCCTCGAGCCAGGTGCGCATGCGCAGGATCTCGGCCGCCTGGATCTCGATGTCGGATGCCTGCCCGTGCCCCGCCTCGCCCATCGCCGGCTGGTGCATGAGCACACGGGCGTTGGGCAGAGCCAGGCGCTTGCCGGGGTGACCGCCTGCGAGCAGCACCGATGCGGCCGAAGCCGCCTGGCCGAGCACCACGGTCTGGATCTGCGGCGCGACGTACTGCATCGTGTCGTAGATCGCCGTCATCGCGGTGAACGAACCACCGGGCGAGTTGATGTACATGGTGATGTCACGCTCGGAGTCCTGGCTCTCGAGAACGAGCAGCTGCGCCATCACGTCGTCGGCCGACGCATCGTCGACCTGGACGCCGAGGAAGATCACTCGATCTTCGAACAGCTTGTTGTAGGGGTCCTGGCGCTTGAAGCCGTATGCCGTGCGCTCCTCGAACTGAGGAAGCACGTAGCGGCTGGAGGGCAGGTCGCCGGCAGAGCGGAAGGTGGGTGCGTACATGAGAGTCCTTTCGCTTTCCGTTACTTGATGTCCTGGTCGGTTCCGCCGCCACCGATGACGTCGGTGGCCGAGTCGCGGATGTGATCGACGAAGCCGTACTCGAGCGCCTCGTCGGCGGTGAACCAGCGGTCGCGGTCACCGTCTTCATTGATCTGCTCGACCGACTTGCCGGTCTGCGCCGCGGTGATCTCGGCGAGGCGGTTCTTCATCGAGGTGATCAGCTGCGCCTGCGTCTGGATGTCGCTCGACGTTCCGCCGAAGCCACCGTGCGGCTGGTGCAGCAGCACGCGGGCGTTGGGCGTGATGTAGCGCTTGCCCTTCGTGCCCGCGGTCAGCAGCAGCTGACCCATCGATGCGGCCATGCCGATGCCCACGGTGACGATGTCGTTCGGGACGAACTGCATCGTGTCGTAGATCGCCATGCCCGCGGTGATCGATCCACCGGGCGAGTTGATGTAGAGGTAGATGTCCTTCTCGGAGTCCTCTGCGGCGAGAAGGAGGATCTTCGCGCAGATCTCGTTCGCATTGTCGTCGCGCACCTCCGATCCCAGCCAGATGATGCGGTCTTTCAACAGTCGGTCGAAGACGCTCGTAGCGAGGAGGGGTTCTGCAGCCATGTCAGCTCCTGATTCCGTGTTTCAGTGATTCGAATCTACCGGCGACAACGCAGCGCTCAGGCCGTGTTCGCCGTCGGCATATCAGGCGTCGAGTTCCGCGATCTCGTGTGCGTACGCGGTCATCGAGCGGTGGTACCGCGGCAGGTGCGGCACGAGTGCGAGGAGAGCGACCGACAGGCCCCGCGCCGGGCGTCCGGAACTCGCCAGGATCAGCGCGTGGACCGTCGCCACGGCATCCCGGTAGGGGCCGTCCGCCGAGAGCTCCTCCTCCGCACGGATGACGGCGAGGGCATCGTCGTACTCGCCCAGATTGCGCAGTGAACTCGCCAGCTGGATCACGCACTGCGGGCGGTGCTCGTCGTCGAGACCCAGTGCGAGCGCACGCCGGTAGAGTTCGACTGCCTCGGCGGGGCGGCCGGCCGAATCACGTGCCCCGGCGCGCTCGAACTCCGCGCGGGCGTCATCGACGCCGCGCTCGGCGGCCAGCGCGTCGATCCGGGCGATCGTCTGGTCTCCGACCTCTTCGCCGGACGCGTCGTCCCACACCTCGTCGATGCGTTCGTCCCAGGTCTTCATGGTCTCCTCGTTCATCTGCTCTCCCCGCTGACGCGAAAGGGGCGGATGCCGCAGCATCCGCCCCTCATGAGATCGTGTCCGATCACTCCGCCTTGTCGGCAGCCTTCTTGGCCGGAGCCTTCTTGGCTGCGGGCTTCTTCGCGGCGGGCTTCTCAGCGGCCTCCGCGTCGTCGGCCTTCTTCGCGGGCGCCTTCTTCGCAGCGGGCTTCTTCGCGGCCGGCTTCTCAGCGGCGTCGGCGTCGTCGGCCTTCTTCGCGGCAGCCTTCTTCGCGGGAGCCTTCTTGGCCGGCTTCTCGTCGGCAGCCGTCTCGGACTCGGCCTCGTCGTCGGTCACGACGAAGTCGGACAGATCGACGGGCTTGCCGTTCGTGTCGACGACCTTGACCTTGCCCAGGGCGATCGCGAGGGCCTTGTTGCGGGCGACCTCTCCGACGAGCGCCGGAAGCTGGTTCGACGACTGCAGAGCCTCGACGAACTCCTGGGGAGCCATGCCGTACTGCGAGGCGGACTGGATGAGGTACTGCGAGAGCTCCTCCTGCGAGACCTGCACGTCAGCCTGCTCGGCGATCGTGTCGAGCAGAACCTGCGTGCGGAACTGCTTCTCGCTGGCCTCGGTGACCTCGGCGCGGTGCACGTCGTCCTCGAGGCGGTTCTCACCCTCGAGGTGGTTGTGCACCTCGTCCTCGATGAGCTTCGGCGGCACGGGGATCTCGATCTGCTCGAGCAGCGTCTCGACGAGCTTGTCGCGAGCCGCGGAACCCTGAGTGAAGACGCCCTGCTGCGAGACGCGCTCGGCGAGGCTCGCGCGGAGCTCGGCGATCGTGTCGAACTCGCTCGCGATCTGCGCGAAGTCGTCATCGGCCTCGGGGAGCTCGCGCTCCTTGACCGCCTTGACGGTGACGGAGACCTCCGCCTCGGAGCCGGCGTGGTCGCCGCCCACGAGCGCAGAGCGGAACGTGGTGTCCTCACCGGCGGTGAGGGATTCGATCGCGTCGTCGATGCCCTCGAGCAGCTCACCCGAGCCGACCTCGTAGGAGACGCCCTCGGCGCGGTCGATCTCCGCACCGTCGATCGTGGCGACCAGGTCGAGCTCGACGAAGTCGCCCTTCGCGGCGGGACGGTCGACGGGAACGAGCGTTCCGAAGCGCGCGCGCAGGTTCTCGAGCTCTGCGTCGAGCGCGGCGTCGTCGGCCTCGACGGCGTCGACCGTCAGGGTGATGCCGTCGAATGCCGGGACCTCGATCTCGGGACGCACGTCCACCTCGATGTCGACCAGGAGGTCGCCCGAGAAGTCCTTCTCGTTCGGCCACTGGGTGATGTCGGCGGCCGGACGTCCGACGACGCGGAGCTTGTGCTCGACGGTCGCGTCGCGGAAGAACTTGTCGAGGCCCTCGTTGACCGCGTGCTCGATGACCGCGCCACGACCGATGCGCTGATCGATGATCGGAGCGGGGACCTTGCCCTTGCGGAAGCCGGGGATCTGGACGTCCTGAGCGATGTGCTCGTAGGCGTGCGCGATGCTGGGCTTGAGGTCGTCAGGGGTGACCGTGATGCTGAGCTTGACCCGGGTCGGGGTCAGCTTCTCGACGGTGCTGTTCGCCATTCTGGTGTGCTCTCCTTGTGATTTCCGCGCTGAATCGCGGCTGTCAGGCCGTTGAAGCCATGTCGGGGCGACAGGAGTTGAACCTGCGACCTCCCGCTCCCAAAGCGGGCGCTCTACCAAACTGAGCTACGCCCCGGGGAATCCGCATGCAGATTCAGCCCCACCGAGTCTAACGGACACGAGCACCTCCGTCAGTCCGCTATGATCGATGAGTCGGCACAGTCCTCCCGGATGCAGCTGACAACGGGGCTGTAGCTTAGTGGTAAAGCCTCTGTCTTCCAAACAGATGATGCGAGTTCGATTCTCGTCAGCCCCTCCACTCGAGAAAGGCCCCCGCGATGCGGGGGCCTTTCTCGTCCCCGGGGGTTCTCGCACCGGACGGCTCACTGATTAGAGTCATCATGAGCCGGTTCCCCACGGAGGTCCCCCCGCATGACTGCATCCGTCGACGTGGCCACCTCCCCCGCCGGAGGCCACGCACTCCCCCCGCACTTCGCCAGCACCGACGACGCAGCGCCGAAGCGCCGAGGACGGCGCATCGGGTTCATGCTGGGCGCTGCGGGAGTCCTGGTCGCGGCGGCCGTCGGCGTGCTCCAGGTCACCGCCAGCCTCGGATACGACGCGGCACGCGCCGAGTTCGACGCAGCGGCGGCCTCGGCTCGCGACAGCGCGACGACGGTCCAGCAGGAGCTCGACACGCTCACATCCGTTACCGATGTCGCTGATCTGCTGAAGACGGCCGATACCGGCGTCCTCACCGTGCCCTCCGCGAGGGACGCGCTCACGACGGCGTCGACGGATGCCGATGAAGCAGCCGGCCCGGCGGAGGAACTGCTCACCGAACCGCTGCCTTCGGCGGATTCCAAGCCGTCGGCGTTCTGGGAGCTCTTCGCAGCATCCGATCAGCTCGCCGTCGACGCCGGCGACCTGGACGAGCTGGCTGCCGACCTCAACGCGGCGACACCTGCGATGACCGCCGCCAGTGCCGAAGTGACCGAGGCCGGCGTGGCCCTCCTGCGCTCGGCGGCCGACGCAGCCCCGGCTTTCGAGTCGGCACACCTCTCGGCCAAGAACGACGCCGTCATCGCCCTGCGCGATGCGGCGTCGCGAGTACCCGACACCATGCTCCTCGATGTGACGGCGGTCGAATCACTGGTGTCCATGCAGGACGCCGCAGGACAGGTCGTGGCGACCGAACAGGCCGAACTCGCCGAGAAGGCGGGACCGCTGCAGGGCGATCGCCTCGAGATCGAGGCCTTCGCCCGGTCGCTCGCACCCGGGGTGCTGCTCGAGTTCGACTGGAACCAGATCGTCAACAACGCCGGTTCCAACGGCAGCATGGGAGGCCTCACGACCTGGTGGTGGGACGATCCCGACCGCGCCGCCATCGAGCTGTCGAACTCGGTCGCCGAGCAGTGGCCGGCGGACCGGAGCAAGGCTCTCATCGCCCACGAGGTCGGCCACGCGATCAGCGTGAAGTGCGAGGACATGTACGACTCGTCGACGCAGGACAGCATCGAGAAATGGGCCACGGCGTGGGCGATCAGCATGGGCTTCACCGACGATGCCAACGGCGTCTGGGCGTACGGCTACCCGCCTCAGTCCTACATCGACGCCGCGTACGGGTGCCGGTGAGCACGTCCGCCTGGTACGAGAGAAGCCGCCGCGATCGGATCGCGGCGGCTTCTGTCAGGAGATCAGATCGAGGTCACTGACCCCGACGCTCACGCAGCTGGGTGAGCGCATCTTCGAGAAGCTGGACGGCTTCTGCGTCGGTGCGACGCTCCTTCACATACGCGAGATGCGTCTTGTAGGGCTCCGGCTTCGCGAGGGCAGGCGGGTTGGCCTTGTCGCGACCCGCCGGAAGACCGGACTGCGGGTGGTCGATCGTCTCGGGGATCTCCTCTTCAGGGAGCCCCGCGGCGAAGTAGCGGACCGTCTCGTTGCCGAGACCGTCCCAGTACGAGACCGCGATGCGGTCGGCGTGGTAGCCGTGGTCCTGCTCGCCCATGGGGCCGGAACCCACTCGGGTCCCTCGGATCGCGTTGCCGCCGGTAGCCATCAGATCACCTCGAACTTCGTGATGAGACCGAGCGCCACGATCGACACGAACCACGCCAGAGCGAGGATGACCGTGAAGCGATTGAGATTGCGCTCAGCGAGACCCGACGAGCCGACAGCTGACGTCATGCCTCCACCGAACATGTCGGAGAGGCCGCCACCGCGACCCTTGTGGAGGAGGATGAGGAGAGTCAGCAGGACGCTGGTTATGCCCAGCACCACCTGCAGGACGAACTCGAGAATTTCCACGAGGAAGAGCCTTTCGCTGGGGCAGGATTGCCCCGGTAACGGTCAAGTATACGGTGCGGCGGGGCCGGAGCCCCGCCACACTCACACGCCGACGTGCTTCTCGAAGCGGATGATCGCCGCGAACTCGTCGACCACGAGGCTCGCGCCTCCGACGAGTGCGCCATCGACATCAGGCTCGCGCATGAAGCTGGCGATGTTGGCCGCCTTGACCGATCCGCCGTACAGGATCCGGGTACGCGCCGCAGCGTCGTCACCGAGAACCTTGGCGATCACCGTGCGCAGCGCAGCGCAGACATCCTGCGCCTGCTGCGGCGTCGCCGCCTGCCCGGAGCCGATGGCCCAGACCGGCTCGTACGCCACGACGATGTCCGCATCCTTCGACAGACCCTGGAGAGCGGCCTCGAGCTGCCCCGCGGGCACTGCGCTGGCCCCGAACTTCTCGAGGTCCTCAGCCGTCTCCCCGACGCAGATGACGGGCGACAGACCGTGCTTCAGCGCGGCCTTCGTCTTGGCCGCGACGACGTCATCGGACTCCGCGTGGTATTCACGGCGCTCCGAGTGACCGATGATCACGTACTTCGCATCGAGCTTCGCCAGGAAGGCTCCCGAGATCTCGCCGGTGTAGGCGCCGGAGTCGTGAGCCGAGAGGTCCTGCGCGCCGAGGGCGAACGGGATCTTGTCGGCGTCGATGAGCGTCTGCACGCTGCGGATGTCGGTGAAGGGCGGGAAGACCGCAACCTCGACCGAGCCGTCCTCGTGCTTGGCGTCCTTGAGCGTCCAGTGCAGCTTCTGCACGAAGGCGACCGCCTGCAGGTGGTCGAGATTCATCTTCCAGTTTCCCGCGATCAGCGGGGTACGGGTGTTCACACCCATCCGAGCACCTCCAGGCCGGGTAGTTTCTTGCCCTCGAGGAACTCGAGGCTTGCGCCGCCGCCGGTCGAGATGTGACCGAACTGGTCGTCGGTGAAGCCGAGCTGACGCACGGCCGCGGCCGAGTCTCCGCCGCCGACGACGCTGAGGCCGTCGACCTCGGTGAGCGCCTGCGCAACGGCCTTGGTGCCGCCGGCGAAGGCCGGGAACTCGAACACGCCCATCGGGCCGTTCCAGAACACCGTCTTCGACCCACGGATGACCTCCGCGAACCGCGCAGCCGTCTCCGGGCCGATGTCCAGGCCGATGCCGGAGGAGCCGAACGCGGTGCTCTCGATGGCGTCGGCGGCGGTGACCTCGTGCTCCGCATCAGCGGAGAACGAGGATGCGACGACGACATCGGTCGGGAGCACCAGCTCCACACCGCGCTTCTCGGCCTCGGCGATGTAGCCGCGGACCGTCTCGAGCTGGTCCTCTTCGAGGAGGCTGGACGCCACCGCGTGGCCCTGCGCCTTCAGGAAGGTGAACAGCATGCCGCCGCCCACGAGGATGCGATCCACGCGCGGCAGCAGGTGCGAGATGACTCCGAGCTTGTCGCTGACCTTCGACCCGCCGAGGACGACCGCGTACGGGCGCTCGGGGTTCTCGGTGAGACGGTCGAGCACGTCCAGCTCGGCTGCGATGAGTAGACCGGCGGCCGACGGCAGCAGCTCGGCGAGGTCGTAGACGCTCGCCTGCTTGCGGTGCACGACACCGAAGCCGTCGGAGACGAGGACGTCTCCGAGCTCTGCCAGCTGAGCCGCGAAGGCGCCGCGCTCGGCGTCGCCCTTCGAGGTCTCCCCCGGGTTGAACCGCAGGTTCTCGATGACGACGATGCCGCCGTCCTCGAGCGAGGCCACGGCCTCCTGCGCCGACTCGCCGACGGTGTCGCGAGCGAACGCCACCGGCTTGCCGAGCAGCTCGGACAGCCGCTGGGCGACCGGCGCGAGACTGTACTGCGGGTCGGGCGCACCGTCGGGGCGGCCGAGGTGCGAGCACACGATGACGCGGGCGCCCGCGTTGATCAGTGCGTTGAGGGTAGGCAACGAGGCGCGGACACGGCCATCGTCCGTGATGATCCCATCCCGCAGGGGGACGTTGAGATCACAACGGACGATGACGCGCTTGCCCTCGAGCGAACCCAGTGAATCCAGGGTGCGCAGAGTCATGGGAGATGTCTCAGAGACGCTCTGCCACGTACTCGGTCAGGTCGACGAGACGGTTGGAGTAACCCCACTCGTTGTCGTACCAGCTGGAGACCTTGACCAGGTTGCCGCTGACGTTGGTCAGCGTGGCGTCGAAGATCGACGAGTGCGGGTTGTGCACGATGTCGCTCGACACGATCTGGTCTTCGTTGTACTGCAGGAAACCGGCGAGGCGTCCGTCGGCAGCAGCCTTCTTGTACGCCTCGTTGACCTCTTCGACCGTGAGGTTCTCGCGGTCGGTGATCAGCGTGAGGTCGACGATCGAGCCGGTGGGAACCGGAACGCGGTACGACGAGCCGCTCAGCTTGCCCTGGAGCTCGGGCAGAACCTCGCCGATCGCCTTCGCGGCACCGGTCGACGCCGGGGTGATGTTGATCGCTGCGGCGCGTGCGCGACGCAGGTCGCTGTGCGGACCGTCCTGCAGGTTCTGGTCTGCCGTGTAGGCGTGAGCCGTCATCATGAAGCCACGGTCGATGCCGAAGGCGTCGTTGAAGACCTGGGCCAGCGGGGCGAGGCAGTTGGTCGTGCAGGAGGCGTTGGAGATGATGTGATCCGTCTCCGGGTTGTACGTGTCCTCGTTCACGCCCATGACGAACGTGCCGTCGACGCCGGTGCCGGGAGCCGAGATGAGGACCTTCTTGGCCCCTGCCTCGATGTGCTTCTTGGCCAGCTCGGCCTTGGTGAAGAAGCCGGTCGACTCGATGACGATGTCGACGCCCAGCTCGCCCCACGGGAGGCCGGCGGGGTCGCGCTCGGCGAACGCCTTGATGGCCTTGCCGTTGACCGTGATGCTCTCGTCGTCGTAGCTGATGTCAGCATCGAGGACGCCGCCCACGGAGTCGTACTTCAGAAGGTGGGCAAGGGTCTTGTTGTCGGTGAGGTCGTTGACAGCGACGATCTCGATGTCCGCTCCCTGCGCGAGAGCCGCGCGGAAGTAGTTGCGTCCGATACGGCCGAAGCCGTTGATACCGATCTTGACAGACACTCAGGTCTCCCTGTTTCTCGTGCGCTGTGCGCAGCAATCGTGCGTGCGCGGTGCGCGGGGGTTTTTGGCTGAGATGGCGTCCCGACGAGACTTGGCCCGTCGGGACGCGACCCGATTACGACAGTACCAGCAGGCCGTTCGTCTTCTCGCGGGCGACCTCGAAGCGCTGGGCGACGTTCTCCCAGTTGGCGATGTTCCACGCGGCCTTCACGTAGTCGGCCTTGACGTTGAGGTAGTCGAGGTAGAAGGCGTGCTCCCACATGTCGAGCTGGAACAGCGGCACGGTGCCCTGTGCCGTGTTCGACTGCTGGTCGAACAGCTGCTGGATGATCAGGCGCTGGCCGATCGAGTCCCAGCTGAGGACGGACCATCCGGAGCCCTGGATTCCGAGGGCGTTCGCGGTGAAGTGCGCCTGGAACTTCTCGAAGGAACCGAAGAACTCGTCGATGGCTGCCTTGAGCTCGCCCTCGGGCTGTCCGCCGCCGGTCGGCGAGAGGTTGGTCCAGAAGATGGAGTGGTTGACGTGACCGCCGAGGTTGAACGCGAGGTCCTTCTCGAGCTTGTTCACGTTCGCCAGGTTGCCGCTGTCGCGCGCCTCGGCGAGCTGCTCGAGGGCGGTGTTGGCGCCGGCGACGTAGGTCGCGTGGTGCTTGTCATGGTGCAGCTCCATGATCTTGCCGCTGATGTGCGGCTCGAGGGCTGCGAAGTCGTAGGGAAGGTCGGGGAGCGTGTAGGTCGCCATGTCGCTTTCATCCAATCCGCGCCGCGCCGCGGCGCTTGCCGATCCTCTGCGCCGCCGATGTGCGACGTAGAGCGGACGTAACTCATCCTAGTGACGACAACGCGTCGCCGACCCTGATCCTTCCCCCATATGACGAAGCGAGGCGACCCCTTGACAGGGATCGCCTCGCTGATGTCGTTCGCTGTGGTCAGACGTCGAGACCCGCGGGCACGGCTGCTTCCGTTCCCGGGATGCCCTCCTGCTGGGCACGCTTGTCCGCCATCGCCAGAAGACGGCGGATGCGGCCGGCGACGGCGTCCTTGGTCATGGGCGGATCGGCGTGGTGACCCAGCTCGTCGAGGCTCGCGTCGCGGTGCGCGAGACGCAGCTCACCCGCGACCTTGAGGTGGTCGGGCACCTCGTCGGCGAGGATCTCCAGGGCCCGCTCGACGCGCGCGCAGGCGGCGACGGCGGCCTGCGCGGAGCGACGGAGGTTGGCATCGTCGAAGTTGACGAGACGGTTGACGCCCGCACGCACCTCGCGACGCTGGCGCATCTCCTCCCAGGCGACCGCGGTCTTCTGAGCACCCATCTCGCTGAGGATGGTGCGGATCGCCTCGCCCTCACGCACGACGACGCGCGGCATGCCTCGCACCTCGCGCGCCTTGGCGGCGACACCCAGGCGATGCGCCGCGCCCACGAGTGCCATGGCGGCCTCGGATGACGGGCAGGCGACCTCGAGCATGGCCGATCGGCCGGGTTCGCTCAGCGTTCCCGCGGCGAGGAACGCACCCCGCCAGAGACCGGCCACTTCAGCGCGAGAGCCAGTGGTGAGACGGTTGGGGAGTCCGCGGACCGGACGCCGACGCTGGTCGAGCAGACCGGTCTGGCGTGCGAGGGTCTCCCCCGAGGCGATGACCCGGACAGCCCATCGCGCGCCGTCATTCACCGTGCTCGACTGCACCTGTGCGATCTCCGGTCGGACCCCGTAGATCTCGGCGAGGTCTCGCGCGACACGCTGCGCGAGGATCTCGGCATCCACCTCCGCCTCGACGGCGACCCGCCCGGCGATGGAGTGCAGTCCGCCGGCGAACCGGAGGATCGAGGTGACCTCCGCGACACGCACCGTCGGGGGTGCATTACGGATGCTGACCAGCTCAGCCTTGACGTCGGTCGTTAGTGCCACGACACTCCTCTACGCTCACGCGCCGGATCGCGGCGCAAACCTCCAGCCTACTCTGACGGAGGCTCTTGCTATTCCCTGCCGAGGTCCCGGTGACGCACGTTGACGGCCACTCCCGGCACGGAGGCGAGCCGACGGGCCAGCTCCTCCGCCATGGCCACGGAGCGGTGCTTTCCGCCGGTGCAGCCGATCGCGACGGTCGAATGGCTCTTGTTCTCGCGCTGATACCCCTCGAGCACCGGAGTGAGTGCCGCCGAATACGAATCGAGGAACTCGGCGGCGCCCTCGCGTGACAGCACGTAGTCCCTGACGGACTCGTCCTGACCGGTCAGGCCCCGCAGCTCTTCGTTCCAGAACGGGTTCGGGAGGAAGCGCATATCCGCGACCAGGTCGACGTCGGTCGGGAGACCGTACTTGAAACCGAAGCTCATGAGCGTCACACGATGCCTCGCTGCGCCCGCTTCCGAGAAGAGGTCGGAGACCTGGGTGGCGAGCTGATGGATGTTGAGTGCGGAGGTGTCGACCACGAGATCGGCCGATTCGCGGATCGGCGCCAGTCGCTGGCGCTCGACGCGGATGCCGTCGAGCAGAGTGCCGTCCCCCTGCAGCGGGTGGGGTCGGCGAACCGCCTCGAACCGACGCACGAGCACATCGTCCGACGCGTCCAGGAACAGCACGCGGACGGAACCACGCGATCTCAGCGCCCTCGCGACGCCCGGGAAGTCGTCGAAGAGGTTGCGCCCGCGAACGTCGACCACCGCTGCGACCTTCGGCAGAGCGTCACCGCCCATGTCCGTGAGGTCGAGCAGCGGTCGGAGGATCTGCGGCGGCAGGTTGTCGACCACGTACCAGCCGAGGTCCTCGAGTGCGTTGGCTACCGTCGTGCGCCCTGCGCCCGACATGCCCGTGACGATGAGGAACTCGCCTTTGTCCCCGTCAGTCATGGTTACTCCTTCTCCCCCCGCTGGCTCCAGCCTAGCGAGTGGAGAGATGCGTATGGATGTTCTGTGCGAGGACAGGACCGATCCCCTGCACCTCCTGGATCGCCTCCAGAGGTGCGGAGCGCAGCGCGGTGACGGAGCCGAAGTGCTTCAGGAGGACCTTGATCCTCGAGGAGCCGAGGCCTGGCACCTCGGCCAGGATCGATGTGATGTCATTCTTGCGTCGTTTGCGCTGGTGCGTGATCGCGAACCGGTGGGCCTCGTCTCTCAGCCGCTGCAGCAGGTAGAGCGACTCGCTGGTGCGCGGCAGGATCACCGGGAAGTCCTCCCCCGGGAGCCAGATCTCCTCGAGCCGTTTGGCGATGCCGCACACGGCGATCTCGGTGTGCCCGGCGTCTCGCAGTGCCCGTGCCGCCGCTTCGACCTGGGGCTGTCCGCCGTCGACCAGCAGCAGCTGCGGCGGATAGGCGAAGCGCGGTTTGCGCTTGACCTCCACGACGACGTCATCGGACTCGTCTCCCGCCTCCACGGGGACCGCTGCAGATGCGGGCTCATCGATCTCTTCCGGACGATCGAGGTAGGCGAGTCGACGACGCAGCACCTGGTACATCGAGTCCGTATCGTCGGTGGTCTCGGCGATGTTGAACGACCGGTACTGGTCTTTGCGGGGAAGTCCGTCTTCGAAGACCACCATCGAGGCGACGACGTTCGTGCCACCGAGGTGCGAGATGTCGAAGCACTCGATGCGAAGCGGCGCCTCCGACATCCCCAACGCCTCCTGCAGATCGGTCAGAGCCTGGGTTCGTGCGACGTAGTCGCTCGTACGACGGGTCTTGTACCTGATCAGGGCCTGCTGCGCGTTGAGGGTCGCCGTGCGCATGAGATCAGCGCGTTGCCCCCGTTGGGCGATGGCGATCTCGACCTTCTTGCCTCGCCGCTCGCGCAGCCAGACCTCGAGCTCGGCCGCGTCGTCGGGAAGGGTCGGCACGATGATCCGCCGGGGCACATCCTGCGCATCGCCGTACGCGCGCTGCAGCACCTGGTCGACGAGATCGGCTGTCGAGATGTCGATCTCCTTCTCGATCGTCATCGCGCGAACACCGCGGACGCGCCCGCCGCGGATCACGAAGTGCTGCACGGCGGCAGCCAGCTCGTCTTCCGCGATGCCGAAGAGGTCGGCATCCTCGTCGGTCGCGAGCACGAGCGCGCTCTTGCCGAGCACGGCCTCGATCGCGGTGAGCTTGTCACGGTATCTGGCGGCGGCCTCGTAATCCATCGCGGCCGACGCCGCCAGCATCCGTTTGGTCAGCTCTCGGGTGAAGCGCTCATCGCCGCCCGCCATGAAGGCGACGAAGTCGTCGACCATGGCACGGTGCTCCTCGATCGTCACCGTCATCGAGCACGGCCCGCCGCACTTGCCGATCTGCCCGGGAAAGCACGGCCGGCCGGTCTGCATCGCGCGTTTGTAGCTGGAGTCGCTGCAGGTGCGGATCGGGAATGCCTTGACCATCAGGTCGATCGTCTCGTGCACCGCCCAGACCTTGGGATAAGGACCGAAATAGCGGGCACCGGGAATCTTGCGGTTCCTGGTCACGATCACGCGCGGCGCCTCATCACCCAGGGTCACGGCCATGAACGGGTAGGACTTGTCGTCCTTGTAGCGGACGTTGAAGGGCGGATCGAACTCCTTGATCCACATGTACTCCAGCTGAAGCGAGTCCACGTCCGTCGAGACGACGGTCCACTCGACGGACGACGCCGTGGTGACCATCCGCCGCGTGCGTTCGTGGAGCGTGCGCAGCGGAGCGAAGTAGTTCGACAGTCGCTGGCGCAGGTTCTTGGCCTTGCCGACGTACAGCACGCGTCCATCAGCATCGCGGAAGCGGTACACGCCGGGGTTCGTGGGGATCTCACCAGCCCGCGGCTTGTACGGCAGGACGTCGGCCATCAGCTGGCCTTCCGCGCAGAGCGCCCCTCACCCAGGATCTCGGCGAGGAACTGACCCGTGTGGCTGTCCTCGACTCGCGCGATCTGCTCGGGAGTGCCGGTCGCCAGGATCTCGCCGCCGCCCGAGCCGCCCTCGGGCCCGAGGTCGATCACCCAGTCCGCGGACTTGATCACATCGAGGTTGTGCTCGATGACGATCACCGTGTTGCCCTTGTCGACGAGTCCGTTCAGTACCTCGAGGAGCTTGCGCACGTCCTCGAAGTGCAGACCGGTGGTCGGCTCGTCGAGGACGTAGATGCTGCGACCGTTGCTGCGCCGCTGGAGCTCGGTGGCCAACTTGACGCGCTGAGCCTCGCCGCCGGAGAGAGTCGTCGCCGACTGACCGAGGCGCACATACCCGAGCCCGACGTCGACGAGGGTCTTCATGTAGCGGTGGATCGCCTGAATGGGCTCGAAGAACTCGGCCGCTTCCGCGATCGGCATCTCGAGGACCTCGGCGATGTTCTTGCCCTTGTAGTGCACCGACAGCGTGTCGCGGTTGTAGCGCTTGCCGTGGCAGACCTCGCAGTCGACGTACACGTCGGGCAGGAAGTTCATCTCGATCTTGATCGTGCCGTCGCCCGAGCACGCCTCGCAGCGGCCGCCCTTGACGTTGAAGCTGAATCGCCCTGGCTGATAGCCACGGACCTTCGCCTCGGGGGTCTCGCTGAACAGCGAGCGGATGCGGTCGAACACGCCGGTGTAGGTGGCCGGGTTGGACCGCGGCGTGCGGCCGATCGGTGCCTGATCGACGTGCACGACCTTGTCGAGGTTGTCGAGCCCTGACACACGCGTGTGCTTTCCGGGAACCGTGCGGGCGCCGTTGAGCCGCGAGGCCAGCACCTGGTACAGGATGTCGTTGACGAGCGACGACTTGCCCGAACCCGACACGCCGGTCACCGCCGTGAGAACGCCCAGCGGGAAGTTCACGCTGACGTTCTTGAGGTTGTTCTCGCGGGCGCCGACCACGCTCAGCATGCGCTTCTTGTCGAGCTTGCGACGCTTCGCCGGAGTGGGGATCTCGCGCGCACCCGAGAGGTATTCGCCCGTCATCGAGTTCGGCTCGTTCAACAGAGCCGAATACGGACCGGAATGCACGACCTCTCCACCGTTCACGCCGGCACCCGGTCCGATGTCGACGACCCAGTCAGCGGCTTCGATCGTCTCTTCGTCGTGCTCGACGACGATGAGCGTGTTCCCGAGGTCGCGAAGTTTCAGAAGGGTGTCGATCAGACGACGGTTGTCACGCTGGTGCAGACCGATCGACGGCTCGTCGAGGACGTAGAGGACGCCGGTGAGCCCGGAGCCGATCTGCGTCGCCAGCCGGATGCGCTGCGCTTCTCCACCGGAGAGCGACCCGGCGGACCGGCTGAGGTTGAGGTAGGAGAGCCCGACCTGCAGGAGGAAGTCGAGTCGCAGGCGGATCTCACGCAGCACCTGAGCCGCGATCTTCGCCTCACGATCGGTGAGGGTGAGGGTCTCCATGAACGACCGCGCGTCGGCAAGGCTCAGGTGCGACACCTCGGCGATCGAATGCCCGTGCACCTGCACCGCGAGCACCTCGGGCTTGAGTCGGTTGCCGTCGCACACCGGGCAGGGGACCTCGCGGAGGTACTCGCCCCAGCGCGAGCGCTGCGTGTCGGACTCGGCCTGGGCGTACTGCCGCTCGATGTACGGCACGACGCCTTCGAACCCCGATGCATAGCGCATCTCGCGCCCATAGCGGTTCTTGAACTTGACGGTGACCTTGTAGTTGTCGCCGCGCAGGATCGCGTCCTGAACGTCGACGCGCAGATCCTGCCACGGGGTGTCGAGAGAGAAGTTGAGGTCGTCGGCCAATCCCTCGAGCAGCCGCTCGTAGTACTGGAAGAGTCCCTTGCCCTGAGTGGTCCACGGGATGATCGCGCCCTCGCGGATGGAGAGCTCCTCGTCGCCGAGCATCAGGTCGATGTCGACGGACATGCGGGTGCCGAGACCCGAGCAGGCCGGACAGGCACCGAAGGGCGCGTTGAACGAGAACGTGCGTGGTTCGATCTCGGTGAGGGTGAGCGCGTGGCCGTTCGGGCAGGCGAGCTTCTCGGAGAAGGACTGCCACGCGTCGTCGCCCTCTGCGTCGACGTAGTTGATCTGCACCACGCCGCCGGCGAGCCCGAGCGCCGTCTCGACCGAGTCCGTGACTCGACCGAGGATGTCGTCTGCCGCGACGAGGCGGTCGACGACGACGGCGATGTCATGCTTGTAGCTCTTCTTGAGCGTGGGCGGCTCGGCGAGCTGGATGAGGTCGCCGTCGACGATCGCGCGCGAGTAGCCCTTGGCCCCCAGCTCGCGGAACAGGTCGACGAACTCGCCCTTCTTCTGCGAGACGATGGGCGCGACGATCTGGTAGCGGGTGCGCTCGGGCAGCTCCATGAGCTGGTCGGCGATCTGCTGGACGGTCTGACGTTGGATGCGCGCACCGCACTCGGGGCAGTGCGGAATCCCGATCCGCGCCCACAGCAGACGCATGTAGTCGTAGATCTCGGTGATGGTTCCGACCGTGGACCGCGGGTTGCGGTTGGTCGACTTCTGGTCGATCGACACCGCAGGGCTGAGGCCCTCGATGAAGTCGACGTCCGGTCGGTCGACCTGACCGAGGAACTGACGCGCGTAGGCGCTCAGCGACTCGACGTAGCGACGCTGTCCTTCAGCGAAGATCGTGTCGAAGGCCAGACTGGACTTTCCCGATCCGGACAGGCCGGTGAACACGACGAGGGAGTCGCGTGGGATGTCGATGTCGACGTTCTTGAGATTGTGTACGCGGGCACCGCGGACACTGAGTTTTCCTGGGGTTGCAACCGGGACGATAGGCACTGATCAAGTCTACGAGTGGCCACCGACATTGGCTCCGTGAGGGCTCACAGGGAAGCGATCAGTGCTCTCGAGTACCGCGGTTCGCCCGCGTGAGCAGGGTCGCGACGAGTGCGACCACGGCTCCGGCCCCGACGACAGCGGCCCAGGGCACTGTCGGCAGCGACGCGGGGGTGTCGATGCGCATGACCACCATGACGGCCACGGTGATCGGCTGGGCGATCGCCTGCACGACGATCAGCCTCACCAGGCTCGGACGGAGGACGGTCACGATCACGCGGGAGCCGGCCGGGATCACGAGGGAGAGCGACATGAGGACATGGATCACCTGCACCGCGAGCACAGCGATCATCGCGCGCCCGACGTCGGGCTCCGAGATCAGCATCCCGATCACGAGGCATCCGATCGACCCCCAGGCCGCGAAGGTCTGCGGAAGAGCGGCGGCGATGATCGCCAGGACGACTGCCGCCACCTGCCATCCGAGCAACGGGCACAGCATCGCAGCACCCGCGGCGACGGCGACGACGAGCGCGCCCCTCACGACGAGTCCCGGGACGGAAGGACCCGTCCGTAGCGTGTCGTTCGCTCTCATCGCCCGGCCCTCGCGATCGCACGCATCGCCGAGGACGGGTCCGAGGCCCACGAGACCACGTCGACTCCGGCGCCGTGGAGATCCGCGAACACGTTCCCCCTCTCTGCGAGCACGGTGCGCAAGCCGATCAGCTGCGCACGGGTGAGCCGAGCACGGTCGAGCGGAGGGAGGACATCGACGGCGACGACTCTGTGGCCGCTGGCCCTCCACATCAGCGCGGTCCGAGCGGCGGCGCCCTCGAAGAAGGTCGACAGCACGAAGACCACCGAGCCGTGCGGCACGGGAGGAGTGCGACGGAAAGTCGCGTCGTCTCTCGCCTGGCCCGTCGCGGCGATGGCCGCCATGACCCGTGCCAGGTGCCTCGAGCCGCCGCCGCTCCTCAACGACCGGCCGCCGTGCACGAGCACGTGAAGTGCGACGCGGTCGCCCTCGCCTATGGCCGAGTCGGCGATGGCTCGCGCAGCCTCCCTCACGAGGTCGAGGGAGGTCACGCCGCTGCGTTCGCGGTCGCCGCTCCCCCACGAGGCGACGACCTCACCCAGATCCTCAGACGTGTCCATGGCGACCACGACCGACGAGTCGCTGAGCGTATTGGTCCGACGGACCATCAGATCGCCTGGCCGACGGGACATCCGCGCCGTCGCCCGCCAGTCCACGCGGCGGAGTTCGTCGCCGGGCGCGAAGGGGTGGATGTCCCGGAAGTCGCCGCCCTGACCCGCCCGACGCCCCTCGTGCGCGCCGTGCGACCCCGTCAGTCGTCGCGGCAGCGGGAGCGCGTCGAGTGATCGGCGGGGCGGGGCCACCTGACGCCTGATGGCGGCGAGGTCCGACGTCGACGAGAGCGCCGCTCCCTCGAAGGAGAACCCCCTCGCTGCCGCCTGGACCGGGATCGTCGGACCGGAGTGCAGGACCTTGCTCCGCGCAGTGAATGTGAAGCCACCGCCGGGCACGATCACGCGTCTGCTGCGACGCTCCGACTGCACGACCACCACCTCGACGGCATCCGCATCGCTGTCCACCGCGATCGATGTGAGCAGCTCGCCATCGCGCCCGGGCACCGGGTCGATCGCGATCTTCGCCACCGCGCCGGATGTGCCCCGCGCGATCGCGAGACCGCTCCAGATGGCCAGAGGAAGCCCCATCGCCACCACGTCGGGTCTTCCCGCGAGAAGGCCGACCGCGGCGAGCAGGGCAGCGCCTCCGATCGCCACGGACAACACAGGACCGCGACGCCCCGCGTCGGGTCCGTCCGTCATCCGAGCACTCCGACGGTCGGCGGAACAGCCACCTGTCCGACGACCGAGCGCACCACATCGGATGCCGACGCGCCCTGGGCCCACGCCTGAGGTGTGAGCGTGAGACGATGCGCCAGCACGGGCACGGCGATCCGCTTGATGTCGTCCGGACGGACGAAGTCGCGGCCATCCAGAGCCGCGAGCGCTCGTCCCAGCAGCAGCAGCCCCAGAGAACCGCGCGGCGACGCACCGACCTCGACGTTGGCCGCGGTCCGGGTGGCGCGTGCGATCTCGACGCAGTAGCGCGAGATGTCCGGGTCGACGTGGATGGCCTCGACGGCCTCCTGCAGGGAGATGAGCTGAGCGGCGTCGATGACCGGAGCGATGTGAGCAGCCTCCTGGCGCCTGCTCACGCGGTTCTCCAGGATGCGGGCCTCGCTCTCCGCCGCCGGATAGCCGACGGACAGCCGCACCATGAACCTGTCGAGCTGTGCCTCGGGCAGCGCGTACGTGCCCTCGTACTCGATCGGATTCGACGTCGCGATCACATGGAACGGCGCGGGCAGCGCGAAGCTGTTGCCCTCGACGGTCACCTGACGCTCCGCCATCGCCTCGAGCATCGCCGACTGCGTCTTCGGCGTGGTCCTGTTGATCTCGTCGGCGAGCAGCAGTCCGGTGAAGATCGGCCCCGGCCGGAAGACGAAGTCCCCCGAGTCCGGAGCGTAGACGTACGACCCCGTGACATCGCCGGGGAGCATGTCCGGAGTGCACTGCAAGCGCCGGAACGACAGCCCCAGCGCCGAGGCGAGGCTGCGCGCGGCGAGCGTCTTCCCCAGGCCCGGCACATCCTCGAACAGCACGTGACCGCCGGCGAGGATCGAGGCCAGAGCGATCTCGACCGGGTCGTCCATGCCCACGACGACTGTTCGCACGGCAGCCAGGATCCGGGCTCCGGTGGCGGCGATCTCTGCGGGGCTCGTCATGGCATCTCCTTCATCGACGCGGCGGCGAGGGCCGCCCGTGGTCGGGGGTCGGTACGTGCAACCGGGGTGACGGTTCGTCCGGCGAGGTGGGATCCAGTCGATCGATCGCGTCCAGCGCCCTCTCGACGTCGACGATCGTCGTCTCCGGTCCCGTCAGGCGCTCCCAGACTCCCGGGTCGATCAGCCGCGGGAGTCGGTCGCGGTGGGCAGGGTCATCCGGATCCACTCCGTGGCGCATCAGCCGCTGACGCAGGATCACCCCGACACGGCGCGTGATCTGCGCTCCCGCGATGCCGGTGTGTGTGTTCAGTGCCCACGCCATGCGAGAGATCTCGGTAGGTCGTCGATCCGGCTCCACGTCTATGCGCGGCGCGTCGAACCCCGGCTCGAGCGGCATCGCGAGCTGCGCGAGCAGACCGACCGCACCGATCAGGAGACCCCATGCGATCACGAACGGCCAGGTGAAGCCGAAGCCGAGGAGCGCCAGAGCGACGAGGACCGCCGCCCCCGCTGCGACCAGCGTTCTGCGGACAGTCACCGCCACACCTCCTCGATGCGTCGCAGGGCCTCTCTCGCCGAGGCCCGGTCGCCCTCGTCGGCCGACCCGGCTCCGAATCGGACGCTCTCGTAGAGACGCAGCAGCGACGCGGCGTCGCCGGCCACCCCGGGCCGCAGAGTGATGATCCGCACCACGAACTCGCCGGGAGTCTCGGTCGCCGCTCGCTTCACCCCTGCGTCTGCGGCACTCTCTTCGAGGCCGATCCACGCGGCGACGATGGCATCAGACGCTCGGGCGCGCTCGTCTATCTGCATGAGCGCCCCGGCGATCCCGCGCTGCATCACAGCGACGGCGATCTCGGGTTCCGGCGCCGAGGTGAGGTGATCGACCTCGGATGCGACCGCCGCCGCGTCACGACGGCCCAGCGGGCGATCCCGCCACGCTCGCAGCAGGGCTCTCGCGGCGATCACGAGGAGCTCGATGAGCCCCGCAGCGACCAGCGCCATGAGGATCACGGCGAGCGTCTGAACGACCGCGGCGGCGGTGGAGTCGATCTCCATCGGCTCGGGAACCCCGGTGGCACCCGGATCACTGGATGGCAGCGGCTCCGCTGTCCCCCGAGGAATCGGCGCGGCGGGGCGGAACGTCGGCGCGCCCTGGATCGCCGCAGCGATCATGGCCACGACGAAGAGTCCCACGACGAGAGTCGAGAGGACCATGCGATCGACGCTCCGGCGCGCAAGACGCGTCTGGGGTTCGCTCGGCATGCCCACACCCTACGGTGCGGTCACTCCATGGCGGGGCGGCGACCCGCGAATGCCGACAACCCGTCGCGCAGTGTGGCTACCTGCTCGAGATCCATCCCCACGGCGGCCATCACCTGTCGAGGAACGTCGAGAGCGCGATCTCGCAGAGCTCGACCCGTGTCCGTGAGGGTGATGTCGAGACGGCGCTCGTCCTCGACGCTGCGTTGTCTGGCGACCAGCCCATCGGCTTCCAGACGCTTCACCAGGGGAGACGCCGTCGCCGGCTCGAGAGCGAGGTCAGCCGCAAGATCGTTCAAGGGACGCGGAGCACGCTCCCAGAGCGCCAGCATCACGAGATACTGCGGATGCGTGAGCCCGAGCGGCTCGAGGATCGGCCGGTAGATCGCCACGACGTTGCGCGCTGCGGTCACCAGGGCGAAGCAGAGCTGATTGTCGAGTTTGAGCAGGTCGTCCGATGCGGTCACGGCTTCGAATATACATTGACCCTAATAGTTAGTACACTAAGCAACATGGCCAGTTCTGACGATCGACCTCCGCTCCGCACTCGGATTCGCGAGGCCGGAGGACTGTACGCGTGGATCAACTCGAATCTGATCCGCTTCGCGGGCCCCGCCTCCGTCGGCCCTTACGAAAAGACTCCCCCGCCGAGCCCGTCCGAGCGGGCGGAGCGCGCCTGCCCGTTGTGCGGTGCGCCGATGAGCGAGCACGAGATCGACCGTTCAGGTCCGAAGACCCTCGTTCACTGCCCCTGACACAGGCTCTCACCCGTCGGCTGAGACTCGCCCTCGCGCGTCAGCGGAGACTCTCGCTCTCAGTCGTCGCGCTGCGCGTCTTGGCGTGCGACGTCGAGCCACGAGGCGAGATCGTCGTCGTCGACGAGCACGCTCGGCGATACATCGAGCCAGCTGGTGCCCATCGTCCGCGCACCCATGACCGCGACCGCCACCCCGGGGCGGGTGATCAGCGAGTCACCGTGCTCGCCATCGACCCGGACGAGCAGAACCCCGCCCGCGCGCGCTCCGACGAGGATGTGCCCATCGAGGAGGAAGGCGCGCGTGCCGAACATGCGCTTCTCCTCGACGTTCTCATCGAGTGTGAGGAGCGCTCGCACTCGATCGGCGAGCTCCTCGCCCGCTGCATCCATCCTGGTGCCTCCGAGCTTCTCAGGCGTGGCCGGCCTTCTCCATCGCGCGCAGTTCCTTCTTCATGTCCTGCACCTCGTCGCGCAACCGCCCGGCGAGCTCGAACTTGAGCTCGGCGGCAGCCGCGAGCATCTGATCCGAGAGGTCCTGGATCACCGCTTCGAGCTGCTGAGCTCCTTCTGCGGCGATGCCGGTGCGCCGCAGGTTCGGCGTCGGCGACTTGCCCTTGCCGGTCGCTCTCCCGCGCCCGGACATCATCTCAGCGGTGTCGGCGCCCTCACGCGCGAGCACCTCGGTGATGTCGGCGATCCGTTTACGCAGCGGCTGGGGGTCGATACCGTTCTCGAGGTTGTACGCGACCTGCTTCTCGCGGCGGCGATCGGTCTCTTCGATCGCCTTCGCCATCGAGTCGGTGATCTTGTCGGCGTACATGTGCACTTCGCCGGAGACGTTTCGCGCCGCGCGACCGATCGTCTGGATGAGCGAGGTGCCTGACCGGAGGAAGCCTTCCTTGTCGGCGTCGAGAATCGCGACGAGGGACACCTCAGGCAGGTCGAGCCCCTCTCGGAGCAGGTTGATTCCCACGAGGACGTCGTACACCCCGGCACGCAGTTCGCTGAGCAGCTCGACCCGTCGCAGAGTGTCCACGTCCGAGTGCAGGTATCGCACGCGTACGCCGTGCTCGCCGAGGAAGTCCGTGAGCTCCTCGGACATCTTCTTCGTGAGTGTCGTGACGAGCACACGCTCGTCACGCTCGACCCGAAGCCGGATCTCCTCGAGGAGGTCGTCGATCTGCCCCTTCGACGGCTTCACGATGATGTGCGGGTCGACGAGTCCGGTCGGGCGGATGATCTGCTCGACCACGCCGTCGGCGATCCCCATCTCGTACTTGCCCGGTGTCGCAGAGAGATAGACGGTCTGTCCGATTCGGTTCTTGAACTCGTCCCAGCGCAGCGGCCGGTTGTCCATCGCGCTCGGAAGCCGGAAGCCGTGCTCGACGAGCGTGCGCTTGCGGGAGGCGTCGCCCTCGTACATCGCACCGATCTGCGGCACCGTCACGTGCGACTCGTCGATCACGAGCATGAAGTCGTCAGGGAAGAAGTCGAGCAGCGTGTGCGGCGGCTCGCCGGGCTGGCGCCCGTCCATGTGCCGGGAGTAGTTCTCGATGCCCGAGCAGAACCCGAGCTGCTGCAGCATCTCGAGGTCGAACGTGGTGCGCATCCTCAGGCGCTGGGCCTCGAGGAGCTTTCCCTGACGCTCGAACTCCTTGAGCCGCTCTTCGAGCTCGTGCTCGATCGTGCCGATGGAGCGCTGGATCACGTCGGTGCCGGCGACGTAGTGCGAGGCGGGGAAGATCGGCACGGAGTCGAGCTTCTCGATCACCTCTCCGGTGAGCGGATGCAGCGAATAGAGCGCTTCGATCTCATCGCCGAACAGCTCGATGCGGATCGCGTGCTCCTCGTATACGGGGATGATCTCGATGGTGTCTCCCCGCACGCGGAAGTTGCCTCGGGAGAAGTCGACGTCATTCCGGTTGTACTGCATCGAGATGAACTGTCGGATCAGCGCGTCCCGGTCGTAGCGCTCCCCCACCTGGAGCGCGACCATCGCCCGGAGGTACTCCTCCGGCGCACCCAGACCGTAGATGCAGGAGACCGTCGAGACCACGATCACATCCCGACGGCTCAGCAGCGAGTTGGTCGTCGAGTGGCGAAGACGCTCGACCTCGGAGTTGATCGACGAGTCCTTCTCGATGAAGGTGTCCGTCTGCGGGACGTACGCCTCCGGCTGGTAGTAGTCGTAGTAGGAGACGAAGTACTCGACGGCGTTGTTCGGCATCAGCTCGCGGAACTCGTTGGCGAGCTGCGCGGCGAGAGTCTTGTTGTGCGCGAGGACGAGCGTCGGACGCTGCACCTGCTCGACCAGCCAGGCGGTCGTCGCGGACTTTCCGGTACCCGTGGCACCGAGCAGGACGATGTCTGTCTCGCCGGCGTTGATGCGCGACGCGAGCTCGGCGATGGCCTTCGGCTGGTCGCCGGCGGGCGCGTATTCGCTGATGACCTCGAAAGGACGGACGCTGCGCGTGGTTTGCATACCTCCAGCGTATGCCGGGCCACCGACATCGGGGCCACGAGAGCCCCCAGCGGAATCCCTGCCCGTCAGTCAGTCGACCGCGTCCACACGTAGGGAGTGGTGGTCGTGACCGTGACGAGCCCGGCCCGCTCGAGGATCGGCCGCGAGAACTCCGTGGAATCCGAGTGCAGATACACCTTGCCGAGGGCGAGGGCGGATCGCGCCCGCTGGGCCGTCAGAGCCCGATAGACGCCGCGGCCCCGCCACTCGGGCAGCGTCGCACCTCCCCACAGACCGGCGAATCGCGTGCCCGTGACCGGTTCGAGCCGTCCAGCGCTGATCACCTCGTCTCCGGCGACGGCGGTCCACAGCTCCACCGTGTCGTCCTCGCGGATGCGCTGCAGCGTCGTCTCGACCCGCACCCGCCACCGGGGATCGCCGAACACCCTGCCCTGCATCTCCTCCATCGCGAACACCTCGGTCTCCGTTCGCGCGCGCCGAAGCTCGACTCCGGCGGGGAGCGACACCGGCTGGGCGAGCAGCTCCGCCTCGCCGATCATCACCGACTCCGTCTCCTCCGGCACGAAGCCTCGGCTTTCGAGAGTCCCGCCGAGCCCCGGTGCCCGGTCATGCCCGCGCGTCTTCCACTCGATCGAGTCGATGTCGCTCCGCCTCCCGAAGTGCGCGAGCGCGGCATCGACGAGCGCCTCGATGCCGCCCTGATCGACCCCGCCGAGATCGGCGTAGGACACGAACCCGCGCCCGCCCGGAAAGGCGGCGAGACGCAGCGGTCCGTGCGTCGCCACATCGAGGGCATGCACCACTTCCGCATCCGTGCGCAGCTCGTGGTCGTACGCTGCAAGATGCCTCATGCGCATGGTGCTGGTCCTTCGGGTCGGTCGCGCCGACGAGCGGCTGCGCGGCGGTGCCGCCTCGCGATCATATGCGTCCAGTCGGCGACGACCGGAGCGCGCGCGCCGCGAGTGCCGCCGACACCGCGCACATCGTGATGATCGCGCCCACGAACCACGCCCAGTCCGCCCTGCCGAACACGATTCCCAGCGCCCATCCGAACAGGCTCGAGCCCGCGTAGTAGCCGAAGTAGTAGAGCGACGATGCCTGCGCACGACTGTCCGGCGTGGCAGCGGCCGGAGCCCACCCCGACGCAACCGCATGTGCGCCGAAGAAGCCGCCCGTGAAGAGCAGCAGTCCGAGGACCACCGGCAGCGCGGCCTGGCTGAGCATGGCGAGCGCTCCGATGCCCATCATCGCGATCGAGCACAGCAGCACCGGGTACCGACCGAAGCGAGATGCGAGAGCACCGGCGGTCGGTGACGAGACGGTGCCCGCGAGGTAGGCGAGGAAGAGCAGGGTCACCAGCCAGCTCGGAAGAGAGAACGGCGCGTCGATGAGGTGGAATCCGAGGTAGTTGTACACCGCGACGAACGCCCCCATGAGAAGGAAGCCCTGCGCGTAGAGGGCGAGTTGCGGTGCGGAGCGCATCGGCGACACGAGACGCGCGAGCATCCCGCTTGTCGCACCCTGGCGAAGCCGACCGGGCACGAACCCCCGGGCCTTCGGCGTCAGCCAGAGGAAGAGAGCGGCCGCCATCGCGCAGACACCGGCCACGACCCAGATTCCCGCACGCCACCCCCACTGCTCGCCCGCCAATCCGGACACGACGCGACCGAGCAGACCACCCACGGTCGTCCCGGCGATGTAGCTCCCCGCGGCCGCCGCGGCATGCCGCGCACTCACCTCCTCGCTGAGGTACGCGAGCGCTACGGCCGGCACGGCGCCGAGTGCGATGCCCTCGAGCAGGCGCAGCGCCAGCAGCATCTCCATGCCGGTGCTGAGCGGAGCGACCAGACCCAGAACGGTAGCGGCGAGGATGCCGGTCCCCATCGCCGGCACTCGGCCGATGCGATCCGCGACCATCGACCACGGGATCACCGCCGCCGCGAGACCGAGCGTCGCGGCCGATACAGCGAGTGCCGCGGTGGCAGGCGTGATCCCGAGATCGGACGAGAGCTGCGGCAGAACGGCCTGCGGCGAATAGAGCTGGGCGAATGTCGCGATGCCGGCGAAGAAGAGCCCGACGATGAGACGCCGATAGGCAGGGGATCCGGGTGCGTGACCGGTGAAGGTCACGACGAGCGGATCCGCTCCCACAGGGCATCGGTCTGCAGCATCGTCTGCTCCAGGGATCCGGATGTGTCGACGACCTCATCGGCGATCGCCAGCCGACGCTCGTCCGAGACCTGCGCATCGATCCGCTCCTGCGCAGCCTGTTCCGCCATGCCGCGCAATTCCACGAGCCTCCGTCTGCGCTCCTGGGCAGGCGCATGGGCGACGACGATCAGGTCCCAGGGGTCATCGACGCGCGCCTCGACCAGAAGGGGCACATCGTACACGACCACACCGCCCGGTTCGGCGGCCGCTGCCGCCTCGAATCGTCGCTGCGACTCGGCACGGACGGCCGGATGCACGATCGCGTTCAGTCGTGCCAGCTGCTCCGGATCGGCGAAGACCTTGGCCCCCAGGGCGGCGCGGTCGAGTGCGCCGTCCGCCGAGATGACGTCCGCGCCGAAGGCATCCTCGATCCGAGCCAGAACCTCGGAGCCGGGCGACTGCACGTCGCGGACGATCTGATCGGCGTCGACGACCACCGCGCCGAGCTCTGCGAGTCGTCGTGCGATGGTCGACTTGCCCGAGGCGATGCCGCCGGTGAGCGCGATGAGAGGCATCTCGCCAGTCTAAACGGGGCTGAGATCGTGGATCAGCGGGCCAGCAGCTGCCGTCGCGAGCTGATGACGCCGGTGTCGAAACCGGCCAGGTGGAGGCCTCCGTGGAACCGGGCGTGCTCGATCTTGATGCAGCGATCCATCACCACGGAGAGCCCTGAGCCTTCGGCGATCGCCGCGGCATCCTCATTCCACGATCCCAGCTGCAGCCACAGGGTCTGCGCCCCGGCTTCGATCGCCTCCTGGGCGACGCCGGGCAGGTCGTCATGGCGGCGGAAGACGTCGACGATGTCCGGAACCACGGGCAGGTCGGACAGTGAGGAGTAGACCGGCTGACCGAGGATCTCCGATTCCCGCGGGTTGACGAGATAGACGTCGTATGCGGTGCTGGAGAGCAGGTACGTCGCGACGAAGTACGAGGCGCGCGCGGGATTGTTCGACGCGCCGACGATGGCGACCGACTTCGCGCGTCGCAATATGCCGAAGCGCTGCTGCTGGCTGGGGCCCTCCCAGGTCCGATCCGGGTGCGCCGGCGCGGATGCGGGCAGGGCGCAGGCCGCAGAATCCTGGGCGGTCGGCAGCGCGCAGGCGTCGGCGCCGGTGGTCTCGATTCCGCTCATCGAGTGGCTCCTGTCGCTGTCGTGAGGGCCTGGTCAAGATCCCAGATGATGTCTTCTGCGTCCTCGAGGCCCACCGAGATGCGGATGAGGTCAGGTCGCACGCCCGCCGCGACGAGCTGCGATTCCGTGAGCTGACGGTGGGTCGTCGATGCCGGGTGGATGACGAGCGTGCGCGCGTCCCCGATGTTCGCGAGGTGCGATGCCAGCTGAAGATTCTCGATGAGCGTCTCGCCCGCCGAGCGACCGTCGTCGGCCTTGACCCCGAACGCGAACACCGAACCAGGACCGAGCGGCAGATACTTCGCTGCGCGCTCGTGGTGCGGATGATGCTCGAGACCCGCCCACGTCACATACTCCACCCGGGGGTCGGAGTCGAGCCATTCGGCCACGATCCGCGCGTTCGCAAGGTGCGCATCGATCCGCTGCGGCAGCGTCTCGACTCCCTGGAGGAGGTTGAACGCCGACTGCGCGCTCAGCGCCGGGCCGATGTCACGCAGCTGCTCGGTGCGGAGCTTGGTGAGGAAGCCGTATTCGCCGAAGTTGTCCCACCACTTGATGCCGCCGTACGACTCGACCGGCTCTGTCATCTGCGGGAACCGGCCGTTGCCCCAGTCGAAGGTGCCCTTCTCGATGACGACGCCGCCGAGCGTCGTCCCGTGTCCGCCCAGGAACTTGGTGACCGAATGGATGACGATGTCCGCGCCGTGCTCCAGAGGGCGCGCGAGGTACGGGGTGGCGAGCGTGGCGTCCACGACCAGCGGCACACCTGCGGCGTGAGCGACCTCGGCCAGCCCCTCGATGTCGGCGATCTCACCCGAGGGATTGCCGATCATCTCCACGTAGACGACCTTGGTCTCCGGACGGATGGCGGCGGCATAGTCGGCGGGATCGGTCGACGCGACGAACGTCGTCTCCACGCCGAAACGACGCAGGGTCACGTCGAGCTGGGTCACCGTGCCCCCGTACAGCTGCGCCGCGGCGACCACATGGTCGCCCGCTCCGACGAGCGCCGCGAACGTGATGAACTCCGCGCTCATCCCCGAGGCGGTCGCGACCGCGCCGATGCCGCCCTCGAGCGAGGCCAGGCGTTCCTCGAGCGCGGCGACGGTGGGGTTGCCGATGCGCGAGTAGATGTTCCCGTACTTCTGGAGGGCGAAGAGGTTGCCGGCGTCCGCCGCGTCGTCGAACACGAACGACGTCGTCTGGTAGATCGGCACGGCCCTGGCGCCGGTCGCTGCGTCGGGAGTCCCGCCGGCATGCAGCGCCCTCGTGCGAAACCCGAAGCGATGTTCTTCCGTCATGATGTCCTCAGTTCAGCGTTCTCGAGCACGGCGGCGATCTCGCCGACGGCCCACGGATTCTGCAGCGATGTCGTGTCTCCCAGCGGAGCTGGGGCTCGTCCCGAGCGACGATCCTGCTCGGCCTCCCACAGCTGGGCGAGAAGTCGGCGCATGATCTTTCCCGAGCGGGTCTTCGGCAGGTCGGCGACCACGACGATGTGCTTCGGCTTGGCGACAGGACCTATGGCAGCCGCCACCTGCGACCGCAGCGCGGCGACCGACACCTCGGATCGTCCGGAGGGAGTCACGAAGGCGACCACCGCCTGGCCTGTGATGGGGTCTGCGACGCCGGCCGTTCCCGCTTCGCCCACCGTCTCGTGCGCCACCAGCGCCGACTCGATCTCGATCGTGGACAGCCGGTGGCCCGACACGTTCACCACGTCATCGAGCCGCCCCAGGATCCAGATGTAGCCGTCGGCGTCTCTCGTCGCACCGTCGCCCGCCACGTAGTAGCCGCCGTGTTCGCCGTGCCCGGCGTAGGCGGACCAATACGCATCGCGGTAGCGCTGAGGGTCGCCCCACACCGTCCTCGCCATACCCGGCCACGGGCGGCGCACCACGAGCGTGCCCGACCGGCCGGGAGCGACCTCGTGGCCGTCCGCGTCGACGACCGTCGCATCGATGCCGGGCAGCGGCACGGACGCGGACCCCGGCTTGAGGGTCGTGACCCCGGGCAGCGGCGCGATCATCGCCGCCCCGGTCTCGGATTGCCACCAGGTGTCGATGACCGGCAGCTCATCGCGCCCGAAGTTCCGGCGGAACCAGATCCAGGCCTCCGGATTGATCGCCTCGCCGACGGTCCCGAGCAGACGGAGGGTCGAGAGATCGTGACCCGACGGGAGTTCGGGCCCGAACCAGGTCATGAAGGTGCGGATCAGCGTCGGCGCCGTGTAGTACACCGTCACGCCGTACCGCTCGATGATCTCGAGATGACGTTCGCGATCGGGGGTGTCCGGCGTTCCCTCGTAGATCACCTGGGTCAGCCCGTTGGAGAGAGGCCCGTAGATCTCGTAGGTGTGAGCGGTCACCCACGCGAGATCCGCCGTGCACCAGTGCACGTCGTCGGGCTTCGCGTCGAAGTGCGCCCAGTGTGCCCAGCTCGCATGCGTCAGGTAGCCACCGGAGGTGTGCACGAGGCCCTTGGGCTTTCCGGTGGTCCCCGATGTGTAGATGATGAACAGCGGATGCTCGGAGTCGAACGCCTGCGCGATGTGGTCGGACGAGGCTGTGCCGACCGTGTCGTGCCACCAGACGTCTCTGCCGTCGGTCCACGGCACGTCCTGGCCGGTGCGCCGCAGGACCAGCACATGCTCGAGGTCCGGCAGATCCGCTGCGGCGATGTCGGCCGTCGACTTCACCTCGGTCGCGGTGCCGCGGCGGAACTGCCCGTCGCTCGTGACGAGCAGCTTGGCGCCGGTGTCGATCAGACGGAAGCGCACCGCTTCGGCCGAGAAGCCGCCGAACACCAGTGAGTGCACGGCGCCGATCCGTGCGCATGCGAGCGTGATCACGACCGTCTCGATCAGCACGGGCAGGTAGACGACCACCCGGTCGCCCGGTTCGATGCCGAGCGCGGTCAGCGCGTTCGCCGCCTGCGAGACGCGACGCTGGAGGTCCGCGTACGTGACCGAAGCCCTGTCCCCCGGCTCTCCTTCGAAGTGGAGGGCGATCTTGTCCCCGCGCCCGGCGTCGACATGACGCTCGACGCAGTTGTACGCCACGTTGAGGCGCCCGCCCACGAACCAGCGCGCCGCCGGGACGGCATCGCCCGCAGGCGGATCCCACTCGTGGGCCGTGTGCCAGTGCTCTGCCCAGTCGAGTCGGGACGCGGCCTGCTCCCAGAAGGCCGTGGGATCCGCGGCGGCCCTCGCATACGCCTCATCGGCGACGTTCGCCTGAGCGGCGAACGCAGCAGGGGCCGGGTACGCACGGGTCTCGTGCAGGCGCGCCTCGGTCATCGTCACATCCACCGACGGAGCAGGTACTTCTCGACCACCACGAGGATCGCATTGGTGATCGTGCCGAGCAGCGCCAGCAGGACGATCGAGAGGATGATCCGATCGACGCGGCCGCTGTTCTGCGAGTCGGTCAGCAGGAAGCCGAGTCCCATCGACGACGCGATCAGCTCGGCGGCGACGAGGAACAGCCACGCCTGCGCGAGCGCCAGCCGGAGCCCCGCGGCGACCGACGGCACGACGGCCGGCAGCTGCACCGTGCGGAAGAGAGACCATCCGCGAAGACTGAACGAGCGTCCCGCCTCTACCAGCTGCGGGTCGACGTGGCGGAGTGCGGACGCGACAGTCGTGTAGACCGGGAAGAACGCGCCGATGGCGATCAGCGTCACCTTGGATTCCTCGCCGATCTGCATCCACAGGATCAGCAGCGGCACCCAGGCGAGCGACGGCACCGCTCGGATCGCGGAGAGCGTCGGACTGAGCAGCACGTCGCCGACCCGTGACAGACCGACGATGCCGGCCACCGCGAGTCCGATGACAGAACCGACCGCGAACCCGAGCAGGACCCGTTGCACCGAGATGGCGACGTGCGTCCACAGCGTGCCGCGCTCGGCCAGCTCGACCCCCGCGGTGAAGACGGATGCCGGCGAAGGGAGCAGGTAGGGCGCGACGAGCCCGGTGGTCGTGACCAGCTGCCAGGCACCGACGATGATGAGCGGAAGCAGCAGTCCGCCGACGAGACGCACCGCGGGTCGATCCCAGGCATGACGGGCACCGGCCTCGTCACGACGCCGGACTCCGCGCGCCGCGTCGATCGCATCCTGCGCATCCGCGGGCACCACCACGCGCTGGTCGGGAGTGATCACTCGCCGCCGACCGCCTTCTCGGCGAAGGTGGCGTTGATGAGGGAGTCGAGAGCCTTCTCGACCGAAGCCTCGCCACCCTGGACATCTCCGGATTCGACCAGCACCGGCGCGATCTTCTCGAGCACGGCGATCTGCGCCTCACCGGGGATGCCGCTGACGTCGAGGTTCGACCGCTCCTCGATGACGGTCGTCGCGACCGCGGGGTCGATCCCTGCGACCTCGGCGAGCAGCGCCGCGGTCTCGTCGGGGTTCTCGAGGGCCCACTCGCGCGCCTGCTCGTATGCGTCGACGACCGCCTGCGCGAGGTCCGCGTGGTTCTCGATGAAGTCCTCGGTGGCGTTGAGGAAGCCGTAGGTGTTGAAGTCCACGTTGCGGTAGATGAGCTCATCGCCCGATTCCACCTCGGCCGCGGCCATGATGGGATCGAGGCCCGCCCACGCGTCTACCGAGCCGCTGTCGAGAGCGGCACGGCCGTCGGCGTGCTGGAGGTTCTGGACCTCGACGTCGTCGACCGAGAGGCCTGCTTCCTCAAGAGACTGGAGCAGGAAGAAATAGGGGTCCGTTCCCTTCGTCGCCGCGACCGACTTGCCCGCGAGGTCCTCGACCGAGGTGATGTCGCTGTCGGGGCCGACGACGATCGCCGACCATTCGGGCTGCGAGAAGATGTCGATGACCTGGATCGGTGAGCCGTTCGATCGGGCGAACAGTGCCGCCGAGCCGGCCGTGGAGCCGACGTCGATCGAGCCGGAGCGCAGCAGCTCGTTCGCCTTGTTGGATCCCGCGGACTGCACCCACTCGACCTCGACGTCGTCGCCGAGGATCTCCTCGAGGATCCCCTGGTCGCGGATCACGAGGCTGAGCGGGTTGTAGGTCGCGAAGTCGATGGACAGAGTGTCCGCCGACCACTCCCCCGAGGCTGCCGCGTCGTCGGACGACGAGTCCGAGGCGGTGGCGTTCTCACCGGCGACGCAGCCGGTGGCGACGAGCATCATCGTCCCTGCGATCGTGATCGCGGGGATGATTCGTCGGGTGATGGTGCTCATCGGGTCTCCTCGGTGGCGGTGCGGTGGTGGGTGTCCACGCCGAGTCCTTCGAGGAGCTCTGCGCGGAGGTCGGCGAGACCGCGATCGGCGCGGTCCCGGGGTCGGATGCCGGGGACGGTGATCGCGCGCACGATGGACGGCGCTTCCGTGTCGGCGTCGCCGAGCGTGCGCAGCAGCAGCACACGATCGGCGAGATAGAGGGCTTCTTCGACATCGTGCGTGACGAGGAGCACGGTGGTCGGCTCAGCCGCATGGATCTTGAGGAGCAGATCGTGCATCCGCAGGCGGGTGAGCGCATCGAGCGCACCGAACGGCTCGTCGAGCAGCAGCACGCCGGGATTGCGAGCGAGGGCGCGTGCGAGCGAGGCGCGCTGCGCCATGCCACCCGACACTTCGCGTGGCCGCTGATCAGCGGCCTTCTCGAGGCCGACGAGCTCGATGAGCTCCCGCACACGTTCCCGGCCTTCGCGGCGCGCGGTGCCACGGGGCAGACCGAGTTCGATGTTCTGGGCGATGGTCCGCCATGGCAGCAGGCGGGGCTCCTGGAACGCGACGGCGGTGCGCTCGTCGACGTCGGCCACGCGCGTGTCCTGGATGCGGATGCTGCCGCCGGTCGGCGCATCCAGTCCCCCGACGAGCCGCAGCAACGTCGACTTGCCGCACCCGGAGGGACCGACGATGGCGATGATCTCACCGGCGGCGACGTCGACGTCGACCGCGCGGAGGACGTCGCGCCGGCCGCGGGAGAGCGTGAAGCTGCGCTCCACCCCCTGCAGGCGCACCGGCTGTGCGGTGCCGGCGATCGCCGACGCGCCGGCCGTCGAGGGCGCCGAGAGCAGAGAGGTCATGTCCCCATGCTGTCCAACCCGCCGGAATGTGACGAATGCGAGCGTAATGATCGGTCATGGAGATCCGAGGACGCGTCGAGACGCAGAACGGGCCGCCATCCCGAAGGATGACGGCCCGTTCAGAGCGTGATGCTTAAGCGTTGCCGCCCGAGAGCTTCTCGCGGAGAGCCGCGAGAGCCTCGTCATCCGCGAGCGTGCCCGCGCCTGCGGCCTCGCTCGAGAAGACCTGACCACCGAAGTCGTCTCCAGCGGCCGCCTCGGCCTCGGCTGCCTTGGCAACCTGAGCCTTGTGCGCCTCCCAGCGAGCCTGGGCTGCAGCGTACTCCTGCTCCCATGCCTCGCGCTGGGTGTCGAAGCCTTCCTTCCACGCACCGGTCTCGGGGTCGAAGCCCTCCGGGTACTTGTACTCGCCGGCCTCGTCGTACTCGGCGAGCATTCCGTAGAGCGCCGGGTCGAACTCGGTGCCGTTGACGTCGACTGCCTCGTTCGCCTGCTTCAGCGAGAGCGAGATGCGACGACGCTCGAGGTCGATGTCGATGACCTTGACGAAGACCTCTTCGCCGACCGACACGACCTGCTCGGCCAGCTCGACGTGCTTGCTGGAGAGCTCGGAGATGTGGACGAGGCCCTCGATGCCGTCTGCGACGCGAACGAACGCACCGAACGGAACGAGCTTGGTGACCTTACCCGGCGTGACCTGTCCGATCGCGTGGGTACGGGCGAAGACCTGCCACGGGTCCTCCTGCGTAGCCTTCAGCGACAGGGAGACGCGCTCGCGGTCGAGGTCGACCTCGAGGATCTCGACGGTGACCTCCTGGCCAACCTCGACGACCTCGGAGGCGTGCTCGATGTGCTTCCAGGACAGCTCGGAGACGTGCACGAGGCCGTCCACGCCGCCCAGGTCGACGAATGCACCGAAGTTGACGATCGACGACACGACACCCTTGCGGACCTGACCCTTGTGCAGGTTGTTCAGGAACGTGGTGCGCGACTCCGACTGCGTCTGCTCGAGCAGCGCACGGCGGCTGAGCACGACGTTGTTGCGGTTCTTGTCGAGCTCGAGGATCTTGGCCTCGATCTCCTGGCCGAGGTACGGCGTGAGGTCGCGGACGCGGCGCAGCTCGATGAGCGAGGCCGGCAGGAAGCCGCGGAGGCCGATGTCGACGATGAGTCCACCCTTGACGACCTCGATGACCGTACCGGTGACGACGCCGTCGTTCTCCTTGATCTTCTCGACGTCTCCCCAGGCACGCTCGTACTGAGCACGCTTCTTGGAGAGGATCAGACGGCCTTCCTTGTCCTCCTTCTGGAGAACCAGGGCCTCGACCTCGTCGCCGACCTTGACGACCTCGTTCGGGTCGACGTCGTGCTTGATCGAGAGCTCGCGCGAGGGGATGACGCCCTCGGTCTTGTATCCGACATCGAGGAGGACCTCATCGCGGTCGATCTTGACGATCGTGCCTTCGATGATGTCGCCGTCGTTGAAGAACTTCAGGGTCTTCTCGACCGCGGCCAGGAAGTCCTCAGCAGATCCGATGTCGTTGATGGCGACCTGCTTGGTGGCCGGGGCGGTCGTTGCGGTAGTCATGTAGTGGGTTGTCCTTGTGAATGGAGACTCGGGCTGAGGGCTCCGGCCGCGCACGGCCGATCATGAGCTCTGCAGCGATTGATTGGTTTCTGCCTCCCGGGCATGCATAGGCACGCCACGAGTGACAGTCAAGGTTATCAGATCCCGAGACGATATGACGGACTCGATACCATCCGCGTTCGGCGCGCTGACAGACTGTCTGCATGCCCCGCGCCGACAAGCTCCTCCTGCTCGACACCGCAAGCCTCTACTTCCGTGCGTTCTACGGGGTGCCCGACAAGGTCACGGCGCCGGACGGCTCCCCGATCAACGCCGCACGAGGACTCCTCGACATCATCGCGAAGCTGGTGACGCTGTACGAGCCGACCCATGTGGTCGCGTGCTGGGACGACGACTGGCGACCCCAGTGGCGAGTCGACCTGATCCCCAGCTACAAGGCGCACCGTGTCGTCGAGGTCGTGCCCGCGGGGCCCGACGTCGAGGAGGTCCCCGACCCCCTCGAGGCGCAGATCCCCCTCATCCGCGAGACTCTCGCCCTGCTCGGCATCCCGATCATCGGCGTCGCGGAGCACGAAGCGGACGACGTGATCGGCACGCTCGCGACGCACGCCACCATGCCGGTCGACATCGTCACGGGCGATAGAGACCTGTTCCAGCTCGTCGACGACGCGAGGAACGTGCGCGTCATCTATACCGCACGAGGCATGAGCAATCTCGAGATCGTCACGGATGCCGTGGTCGTCGCGAAGTACGGCGTGCTGCCGAGCCAGTACGCCGACTTCGCGACGATGCGCGGCGACGCATCGGACGGACTTCCCGGCGTGGCCGGCGTCGGCGAGAAGACCGCGGCCACGCTCCTGCAGGCCCATGGCGATCTCGCCGGCATCCGCGCGGCTGCCGAGGCGGGTGAGGGGATGAGCGCCGGGGTCCGGGCGAAGGTGCTCGCCGCCGCGACGTACCTCGAGGTCGCCCCCACCGTCGTCGCCGTCGCGACCGACCTCCCGATCACCTCGCCGAGCGACCCGCTGCGTCCGCTCGACCCGTCCGAGGCTGATGCTGCGACCGCACTGGCTGAGCGGTGGAACCTGGGCGGCTCGATGACCAGGGCCGTCGCCGCGATCGCGACGATCGACGCCTGACTCAGCTCGCCCAGGCCAGCAGTCGGTCGAGACCCCAGGTCGTGATGATGCGGGAGGCAGGCACCCCCGCCTTCTCGGCACGCTCGGCACCGTGATCGAGGAGCGAGAGCTGACCCGGTGCGTGCGCATCCGAGTCGATCGAGAAGAGGCAGCCGGCCTCGAGGGCGAACGCGATCAGATCGTCGGGCGGGTCCTGACGCTCCGGCCGGGAGTTGATCTCGACCGCGACGCCGTTCTCGGCGCATGCGGAGAAGACGGCACGGGCATCGAACTGCGATTCCGGACGAGTGCCTCGGTCCCCCTGCACCAGCCGTCCGGTGCAATGCCCGAGCACGTTCACGCGCGGGTGGCTCACGGCGGCGATCATCCGTGCGGTCATGGGCCGGGCGTCCATCCGCAGCTTCGAATGGACGGATGCGACCACGATGTCGAGCTCCCCGAGGAGGGCGTCCTCCTGATCCAGCGCGCCGTCTTCGAGGATGTCGACCTCGATCCCCGCCAGCAGCGTGAACCCGTCACCCGATTCCGCCCTCACGAGCGGCATCTGCTCGCGCAGCCGCTCCGCGGAGAGTCCGCGGGCGACCCGCAGACGCGGGGAATGATCTGTGATCGCCTGATACTCGTGACCGAGAGCCCGCGCCGCTGACGCCATCACGCCGATAGGCGTGGTTCCGTCCGACCAGTCGGTGTGCGCGTGCAGGTCCCCTCGGAGCTTCGCTCTCAGGGCCGACACGCGCTCGGGCTCCACGTCGCCTCGGAGCTCCACGAGATAGTCGGGAACCTCTCCGCTCTGCGCCTGTCGGATGACTCCGAAGGTCGATTCGCCGATCCCTTTCGCCGCGCGCAGCCTCGTCGGATCCGAGCGCACGTCCTCCGGCAGGTGCTGCAGGGTCGCAGCTGCCTGACGGAAGGCCTTCGCCCGGTACCGCGACGCGCGTTCCCGCTCCAGCAGCGAGGCGATCTCGAGCAGGGCGGCGATCGGGTCCATCACATCTCCTATGCGGATGCCAGCTCGCGGCTGACGCCGATCCATTCGTCGAGCTTCGCTATGGCGCGACCGTCGTCGACCGCCGCGGCTGCCCGCTCGTAGCCCTCGCGGAGACGCTCGAGGATCGGTCGCTGTACCTGAGTCGCGTCCTGGGACAGCTCGAAGGCGACGATCCCGGCCGCCGCGTTGAGGAGCACGATGTCTCGCACCGCGCCCGTCTCCCCCTCGAGCGTCCGGCGCAGCACCGCCGCGTTGTGGTCGGGCGTTCCGCCGATCAGATCCGCGAGGTCCGCGATCGGGATCCCGAGATCTCGAGGATCGAGATCGTGCTCGTGGATGTCACCGCGCGTGACCTCCCAGATGCGGCTGTGCCCCGTGGTCGTCAGCTCGTCGAGTCCGTCGTCTCCGCGGAACACCAGGGCCGTGGCGCCCCGCGTCCGGAACACTCCCGTGATGAGGGGGACGCGCTCGAGCTGCGCCACCCCGACGGCGTTCGCCTCGGCCCGAGCCGGGTTGCAGAGGGGGCCGAGCATGTTGAAGACGGTGGGGACGCCGAGTTCGGCACGGACGGCGCCCGCGTGCTTGAACCCGGGGTGGAAGGCGCCCGCCCAGGCGAACGTGATGCCCGTGCGGTCGAGGATCGACGACACCGCCGCGGGATCGAGGGTGAGCTCCAGCCCGAGCGCGCTCAGCACGTCGGATGAGCCGGAGGCGGAGCTGGCTGCGCGGTTGCCGTGCTTGACCACCGGAATGCCGGTCGCCCCGATGATGACCGCCGCGGTGGTCGACACGTTGACCGTGCCGACACGGTCACCGCCGGTGCCGACGATGTCGAGGACGTCGGGCGACACGGGCAGCGGGACCGCCGCCTCGAGGATCGCATCACGGAATCCGACGATCTCATCGATCGTCTCTCCCTTGGCGCGGAGGGCGACGAGGAAACCGGCGAGCTGCGCCTGTGTTACGTCGCCGCGCATGATCTGACGCATCGCCCACGTCGATTCCCAGACGCTGAGGTCGCGACGCTCCAGAAGAGTGGTGAGCACGTCGGACCAGGTCAGGGAATCAGCCATGTGTGCGATCCTATCGGCGCAGGGAAAACGTGCAGACTCTTGCAGAACGGGCGCCGGGCGTCGATCATCCCTCGTTTCCCGCGTATTCACCGAGGATTCGCAGCGTTTTCTTAGGGTCCCCTAAGTCGTTCGCGGGCGAAACGAGGGCCTCCGGTGCGAGAATCACGCCCGGAGATCGGCCATAATGGAATGGTGACGACCTCAGCGACGTATGCCCCGGCGGCAAGAACGATCAAGCGCCCCAACCCGGTAGCTGTCGGCACCATTGTGTGGCTCGGCAGCGAGGTGATGTTCTTCGCGGGACTCTTCGCGATCTACTTCACGCTCCGCAGCACCTCCCCCGAGCTCTGGGCCGACCGCACCGAACTGCTGAACGTCCCGTTCGCGTTCGTGAACACGGCGATCCTCGTGCTCTCCTCGTTCACGTGCCAGATGGGCGTGTTCGCGGCCGAGGACCTGCAGCCGTACCGCATCGCCAAGGGACAGAAGAACGGCGCCGGCCGCCGTCGCCTGTTCGGCTGGGGCATGGTCGAGTGGTTCTTCCTCACCTTCGCCCTCGGCGCGATCTTCGTCTCCGGGCAGGTCTGGGAGTACGCGCAGCTCGTCGCAGAAGGCATGCCGATCAGCGCTGACTCCTACGCATCCGCGTTCTACCTGACGACCGGCTTCCACGCCCTGCACGTCACCGGCGGTCTGATCGCCTTCCTCCTCGTCATCGGCCGTGCGTACGCCGTCAAGAATTTCCGGCACAAGGAGGCGACCTCCTCGATCGTGGTGTCCTACTACTGGCACTTCGTCGACGTCGTCTGGATCGTGCTGTTCGTCGTCATTTACTTCCTGAAATAAGAGCGGAGCTGATCCCCGAGATGGCACGAGAGAAGAAGCGCCGTTCGAATGGCCGTCGCAGTCCCCTGGCTGCGGCAGCCCTCATCGGAGCAGGCCTCATGATCACCGGCGCCGTGTACGCCGGAACGTCCGCAGCCTTCGCTGCGACCGACACCCAGACCACCGCGGCGAGCACGCTCACCGTCGAGGACGGCGAGAAGCTGTTCACGGCCAACTGCGCCACCTGCCACGGTCTCGATCTGCAGGGCACGGCGAACGGACCGAGCCTCTACGGCGTCGGCGAGCTCGCGGTCGAGTTCCAGATGTCGACCGGCCGCATGCCGCTGCAGATGCAGGGGCCCCAGGCGCCGCAGAAGGAGCCGCAGTTCACCGAGGAGCAGATCCTCGCGATCTCCTCCTTCGTGCAGGAGTCGGCTCCCGGCCCCACCTTCCCCGAGGACCACATCCTCGACGGTGAAGGCGACGTCGCCAACGGCGCGGAGCTGTTCCGCGTCAACTGCGCGATGTGCCACAACGTGGCGGCCGCCGGAGGAGCACTCACCGAGGGCAAGTACGCCCCCGCACTGACCGAGACCAGCGCGCTGCACATGTACGCAGCCATGGTCACCGGCCCCCAGAACATGCCCGTCTTCGGCGACATGAACCTGTCGGACGAAGACAAGCGCGACATCATCTCGGCTCTGCTCTACCAGCAGCAGTCCGTGCAGATCGGCGGTTTCTCGCTCGGTTCGCTCGGTCCCGTCTCCGAGGGCCTGTTCGTCTGGATCTTCGGCATCGGCGCGCTCGTCGCCATCACCGTGTGGATCACGGCGAAGTCCAACTGACGCTTATTCATCGAAGAGGAACGTACGAGGAGCACCATGGCACACGACGACGACTCGCAGGCTCTTGACAGGGCCTACCAGCCCTCTCCGGGGCTGGGTGTCGCAGTCAGCGATCCCGTGCAGAACCCGGGGCTGCCGCCGCACCGCGCGCGGATGACCGACAAGGACCCGCGCGCTGAGAAGGCTGCAGAGCGCACGGTCTACACGCTGTTCTATCTCTCACTGGCAGGAAGCATCTGGGCGGTCGCCGCCTACATGCTCTTCCCCATCGAGAGCGGCGCGCTCATCGACATCCGTCAGAACAACCTCTTCATCGGTCTGGGCATCGCACTCGCGCTGCTCTCGATCGGCATCGGCGCGATCCACTGGTCCAAGGCGCTGATGAGCGACAAGGAGCACATCGAGCACCGTCACCCCACCCGGGGCAAGGACTCGACGCGAGAGGCCGTCGTCGAGGCGTTCGCCACGGCCAACGAGGAGTCCGGTTTCGGACGACGGACGATGATCCGCAACTCGCTGTTCGCGGCGATCGTGGCCTCGATCATCCCCGGTGTCACGCTCTTCCGCGGTCTCGCTCCGCACAGCACACCCGACGACCCCACCGCGGGCGATCCGGTCACGCTGCTGAAGCACACCATGTGGGAGAAGGGCCAGCGTCTCGTGCGCGACCCCGACGGCACCCCGATCCGCGCAGCGGATGTGACCCTCGGATCCGCATTCCACGTGATCCCCGAGGATCTCGCAGAGCTCAGCCACCACGACGGCTACCTCGAGGAGAAGGCCAAGGCCATCGTGCTGATGATGCGCCTGCGCCCCGAGCAGCTCATCGAGGCCGAAGACCGCAAGGACTGGTCGTACGACGGCATCGTCGCGTACTCGAAGGTCTGCACGCACGTCGGATGCCCGGTGGCACTCTACGAGCAGCAGACGCACCACCTCCTCTGCCCCTGCCACCAGTCGCAGTTCGACGTCACGGATCACGCCAAGGTCATCTTCGGACCTGCCGCGCGTCCGCTGCCGCAGCTGCCCATCACCGTCGACGACGAGGGCTACCTCGTCGCACGCAGTGACTTCACCGAGCCCGTCGGCCCGAGCTTCTGGGAGCGCCATTGAGCACCGCAACGCTGTCCAAAGAGGACAAGGACAACAAGGCGCCTCTCGGCGGCCGATTCGTCGGCGCCGCGTCGAACTACATCGATGAGCGCACCAGCATCTCCGGCTTCGTCAAGGAGCTCGGCCGCAAGATCTTCCCCGACCACTGGTCGTTCATGCTCGGCGAGATCGCGCTGTGGAGCTTCGTGGTCGTGTTCCTGTCCGGAACCTTCCTGACGTTCTTCTTCCAGGCCTCCATGGTCGAGACGCACTACACGGGCGCCTATGCTCCGATGCGCGGCATCGAGATGTCGGCGGCACTCGAGTCGTCGCTGCACATCTCGTTCGACCTCCGCGGTGGTCTCCTGGTTCGCCAGATCCACCACTGGGCCGCACTCGTCTTCGTCGCGGGAATCGGCGTGCACATGCTGCGCGTGTTCTTCACCGGCGCGTTCCGCAAGCCCCGCGAGCTCAACTGGGTGATCGGCTTCGTGCTGTTCGTCCTGGCGATGGCCGAGGGCTTCACCGGATACTCGCTTCCCGACGACCTGCTCTCGGGCAACGGCCTCCGCATCATCGACGGCATGATCAAGGGCATCCCGCTGATCGGCACCTGGACCTCGTTCCTCCTCTTCGGCGGCGAGTTCCCGGGTACGGACATCGTCGGACGCCTGTACACGCTGCACATCCTGCTGCTGCCGTTGCTGGTGATCGGTCTCATCGCCGTGCACCTCATGCTGATGATCGTCAACAAGCACACGCAGTTCGCCGGCCCCGGCCGTACGAACGACAACGTCGTCGGCTACCCGATGATGCCGGTGTACATGTCGAAGATGGGCGGCTACCTGTTCATCGTCTTCGGCACGATCGTGCTGATCGCGACGTTCTTCCAGATCAACCCGATCTGGAACTACGGCCCGTACGACCCCTCCCCCGTTTCCGCCGGTACTCAGCCTGACTGGTACATCGGATTCGCGGACGGCGCCCTGCGCCTCGCTCCGTCCAACCTCGACGTGGTCTTCCTCGATCGCACCTGGTCGTTCGGAATCCTGCTGCCGCTGGTCGTCCTCGGGCTCTTCATCGTGCTCGTCGCGATCTACCCCTTCATCGAGGCGTGGATCACGGGAGACAAGCGCGAGCACCACATCGCTCAGCGTCCGCGCAACGCGGCGACCCGCACCGCGATCGGCGTCGCCGGCGTGATCTTCTACGCCGTCCTGTGGGCTGCAGCATCCTCCGACCTCATCGCGACGCACTTCATGCTGACCATGGAGGGCGTGATCCACGCGCTCCAGGCGCTGCTGTTCGTCGGACCGGTCCTCGGCTACTTCATCGCCAAGCGGATCGCCCTCGCGCTGCAGAAGAAGGACCGCGAGATCGTGCTGCACGGTTTCGAGTCCGGACGCATCGTCCGCCTTCCCGGCGGCGAGTTCATCGAGGTGCACCAGCCGGTCGACACGTACGACCGCTGGAAGCTCATCGATGTGGACAACTACGAGCCTCTGGTCGTGCGTCCGAACGCGAAGGGACGAATCTCGTGGACGGAGAACCTCCGTTCTTCCATCTCACGGTGGTTCTTCGAGGACCGGCTCGCGCCGCTCACGCAGGCGGAGATCGAAGCTGCGGACGCTCACCAGCACCACGTCACGGCTCAGAACGATGAGACCGAGGCGGCGGAGATCCAGGGCGCCCATGAGCGCGCCGGCGTCCCCGACGCTCCGATCACCGTCAGCGAGACGCACGTCGACGAGACGGCGAACACTCCCAGCACGGTCATCGCGACCGAGCCGGTGAAGAAGCCTCGCAAGAAGAAGTCCGAGGACGACGAGTAACATCGCCGCTCCCCCGCAAGAAGGCCCTGTCCGTTTCGGACAGGGCCTTCTTCATGTCCGGGAGGCTCTCAAATGAACGTGGAAGGATCGTGCCATGACCTCCGCAGTCCAACTCATCCGATCCGCCGATCTCGCTGCCGCCCCCTATGCCTACGCCGCCACTGCTCCGGCGGGCTCCCGACTCATCTTCCTCGCGGGCGCCTGCCCGCTCGAGGACGACGGAACCACCACGGCCCCCGGCGACTACGCCGCGCAAGCGTCACGTTGCCTGGAGACCCTCGATCTCGCGCTGCGCGCCAGTGGCGCCACGATCGCCGACGTCATCAGCACGCGGGTCCTCGTGGCGTCGTCGTCTCAGGCTGATCTGGTCACGGCATGGAACGTCGTTCACGAGGCCTTCGCGGAGCACGACGTACCGAGCACCCTCATGGGCGTCACCGTGCTGGGGTACGACGACCAGCTGGTGGAGATCGAAGCGGTCGCTGCGATCGCGGAGGCGAACCGATGAGCGCTGCGATCAGGCCCGCCACGTCCGAGGATGCGGAGCTCCTGACCGCCATCGAGGCCCAGGCTGACGCTCTCCTGATCGACAGCCTGGGGGCGCCAGTCTGGCCTCCCGCTGCGAACGGTGCCGAACGCCTCGCCGAGCCGGGATTCGTTCTCGTTCTGGAAGAGTCAGAGGGCTCCTCCCCTGTGGGTTTCGTCCATGTCCTGGACTCCGACGGTCATGCGCACCTCGAACAGCTGTCTGTCCTCCCCACCGTGGGACGACAGGGATTCGGTCGCCGCCTTGTGAGCGCTGCACTCGATGAGGCGCGGGATCGCGGCTACACGCGCATGACCTTGCGGACCTATGCCGAGATCCCGTGGAACGCGCCCTTCTACTCGTCGTGCGGGTTCCTCGAGAGCATCCCCGAGACGCCGTTCCAGCGCGGCCTGGTGGAGACCGAGGCCTCCCTCGGCCTCGACCGATACGGACGCCGCGTCCAGATGACAGTGGAGCTCTGAGCCTGCAGTCCACATTGGCGGATTCCAGTGCGCCGCCGTCCGGATGATGACGGCGGGACCTCGCGCCGTTGCCTAGGCTGAGCGCATGATCGATCGCGCTGACTACTACGCCGCCAAGCTCACCTACGAGACCGATGCGAGCGATGTGTATGCCGCTCTCCGCTCCGAAGACGACATCGTCATCATCGATGTCCGCTCAGAGGAAGCGTGGGCGCAGGGACGCGTCGCTGGAGCGACACAGATGCACTACAGCGAGATCGCGAGCCGCGCTCCTGCCGAGATCCCCCTCGACGCCGCCGTCGTCGTCTACTGCTGGAGCCCGGGGTGCAACGCCGGCGCGAAGGGCGCTCTGGAGCTCGCGAAGCTCGGCTACGCCGTTCGCGAGATGATCGGCGGGTTCGAGTATTGGGTCAGGGAGGGCTATCCCGTGGAGGACGCCGACGGCGTCCACCGTCGGCCTGTCGACCCGCTGACGGGCATCGCCCGTGTCCGCAGCCGCGCGTAGCGACAGGACATGCAGAAAGCCCCTGGGATGGAGATCCCAGGGGCTTTTTGCATGCAGATCAGCGGGCGAAGTTCCCGCGGTAGTACTCGTAGACCCAGCCGACGATCGCGACGACGAAGATCGCCAGGCCGATCGGAAGCAGGAAGTGTCCGACGGCCAGTCCCACGACGAAGACGGCAGCGGAACCCGCGAGGACGATCGGCCACCAGGACCAGGGGCTGAACTCGCCGAGCTCGGGGTCTCCGTCGTCGATGTCGCTCGTGAGGATGTCCTCAGGCAATTCGCCGTTCTGAGCCTTGTGCGTGCGGTCGAGGTAGAACGCGATCATCGCGCCCATGAACGCGGCGAAGAACAGCGCCACGGTGCCGACCCATTCGATCCGCGCGGCGAAGTTGTCCGACGGCGTGGCGAGGATGTGCCAGCCGGTGTAGACGACGCCGACCAGGGCGAAGAAGGCGGTCAGGACCCACCAGAGGATGACATTGTCGCGCATGGCTCAGTGGCCCTCTCGCTCGCCGGGCGCAGCGGGCGTGAACTCCGCAGCCTCGGGGTGGTTCAGGTCGAACGCGGGACGCTCGCTGCGGATACGCGGGATCGACGTGAAGTTGTGACGCGGCGGCGGGCAGGACGTCGCCCACTCGAGCGAAGCGCCGTAGCCCCACGGGTCGTTGACCGTGACCTTCGGAGCCTTGCGAGCCGTGATCCACACGTTCAGGAAGAAGGGCAGCATCGAGGCACCGAGGATGATCGCGCCGATCGTCGAGACCTGGTTGCCCCACGTCCATCCGTCTTCCGGCGAGTAGTCGGCGTAGCGACGCACCATGCCGTCGACGCCCAGCCAGTGCTGGATGAGGAACGTCATGTGGAAGCCGATGAACAGCATCCAGAAGTGCACGTAGCCCAGGCGCTCGTTGAGCATGCGTCCGGTCCACTTCGGCCACCAGAAGTAGAACCCGGCGAACATGGCGAACACGACGGTGCCGAAGACGACGTAGTGGAAGTGCGCGACCACGAAGTACGAGTCGGACAGGTGGAAGTCCAGCGGCGGAGCCGCGAGGATGACACCGGTCAGGCCACCGAAGACGAACGACACCAGGAAGCCGAGTGCGAACACCATCGGGGTCTCGAAGGTCACCGATCCACGCCACAGCGTGCCGATCCAGTTGAAGATCTTCACACCCGTCGGCACTGCGATGAGCATCGTCATGAGGGCGAAGAACGGCAGCAGCACAGAGCCGGTCACGTACATGTGGTGAGCCCACACGGCGACGGACAGTGCGGCGATCGCGATCGTCGCGTACACGAGCGTCTTGTATCCGAAGATCGGCTTGCGGCTGAAGACCGGGAAGATCTCGGAGACGATGCCGAAGAACGGCAGAGCGATGATGTAGACCTCAGGGTGACCGAAGAACCAGAACAGGTGCTGCCAGAGCAGGACACCGCCGTTGGCCGGGTCGTAGATGTGAGCGCCGAGCACGCGGTCCGCACCTGCGGCGAAGATCGCGGCGGCGAGCACCGGGAAGGCCATCAGGATGAGGAGGCTCGTGATGAGCGTGTTCCACGAGAAGATCGGCATGCGCCACATCGTCATACCCGGTGCGCGCATCGTGATCACCGTGGTGATGAAGTTCACGGCGCCGAGGATGGTTCCGAAGCCCGAGATGCCGAGACCCAGCATCCAGAGGTTTCCACCGGCACCCGGAGAGAAGGACGCACTGGCGAGCGGCTGATAGGCGAACCATCCGAACGAGGCCGCACCCTGCGGGGTGAGGAAGCCGGCGACGGCGATCGTCGAGCCGAAGAGGAACAGCCAGAACGCGAACGCGTTCAGACGCGGGAAGGCGACGTCCGGGGCGCCGAGCTGCAGCGGCAGGATCGCGTTGGCGAAGCCGGCGAACAGCGGTGTCGCGAACATCAGCAGCATGATCGTGCCGTGCATCGTGAAGAGCTGGTTGTACTGCTCCTTGGTCGGGATGATCTGCATTCCCGGAGCGAAGAGCTCAGCACGGATGACGAGTGCCATCACGCCGCCGAGGAGGAAGAACAGCACCGAGGCGATGAGGTACATGTACCCGATCGTCTTGTGGTCGGTGGAGGTGATCCACTTGACGACGATGTTGCCCTTCTGCTCGACACGCGACGAGCTCATGAGAGCAGCCTGACGTGCGGGCAGGGTGGTGGGTCGAGAGCGAGGGGCCTCGTCGGTGCGGGGGGCTTCAGTGGTCGACATGGCTTACTCCTCTCCTTCCTCGGAGGTCGGGGCGGTGGTCCCCGGGTAGTTCGACAGACGGTCGTACGCGTCCGTGATGTCTCCCGTGTTGCCTTCCTCCTCGAGAGTCTGGAGGTAGGCGTCGTACTCGTCCTGCTCGACGACCTTGACGTTGAAGAGCATCATCGAGTGGTACTCGCCGCAGAGCTCGGCGCACTTGCCGGCGTACTCGCCGACTCGGGTCGGGATGAAGGACCAGGAGTTGTCCTTCCCGATGTACATGTCCTTCTTGTACAGGAAGTCGATGATCCAGAACGAGTGGATGACATCGCGGGACTGCAGGTTGATCGTGACCTTCTGGTCGACCGGCAGCACCAGCGTCGGGAGCTGCGCCTGATCGATGGTGCCGTCCGCGTCCGGCTGGGCCTGGATTCCCATCGTCCAGACGGCGTCGGAGTTGTCCTCTTCTTCACCGTCGTACTGGAAGTCCCACGCCCACTGCTTGGCGATGGCCGTGATCTCGACGTCGGGTTCGTCCCACTTCGTCTCGATCGCCGACTGGTCACGCGCGGTGAAGAAGAACATGCCCAGCACGAGGATCAGCGGCACGACCGTGTAGAAGATCTCGATCGGCATGTTGTACCGCATCTGCACGGGCAGTCCGGTCTGACCCTTCCGGCGACGGTAGGCGATCGCGGCCCAGGCCATCAGGCCCCAGGTGATCACGCCGACGGCGAGGAGGACGATCCAGGAGTTGACCCAGAGCGACGAGACGCGCTCGGTCTGGTTGGTGGCCGCAGGCTCACCCTCCACGAAGCCCGGGAGGTAACCGTTCAGCTCAGTGGCAGTACATCCCGCCAGGGCCACGGCTGCCGCTACTCCCAGGGGGAGAGCGGCCCAACGAAGGCGGCGTTTCGAGGGCACGATGCACCTTTCAGATTGCGGACAGGGCACACCCAAGTCTAGGGCAACCTCACACCTGATTCATGCCAACCACGCAGGTTGGCGGAGGGGTTCGGATCAGTGGAAGCTGTCTCCGCAGGCGCAGCTGCCTGCGGCGTTGGGGTTGTCGATCGTGAAGCCCTGCTCCGAGATCGTGTCCTTGAAGTCGATGGAGGCGCCGTCGAGGTACGGGACGCTCATGTTGTCGATGATGACCTCGACGCCGTCGAAGTCGACGGTCTCGTCGCCCTCGAGGAATCGCTCGTCGAAGTACAGCTGGTAGATCAGGCCGGAGCATCCGCCGGGCTGAACGGCTACGCGCAGACGCAGGTCATCGCGGCCCTCCTGCTCGAGAAGGTTCTTGACCTTCGTGGCCGCGGCATCGGTCAGCTTCACGCCGTGCGCCTGGGTGGTCTCTGCCGAAGTCAGTGTGGTGTCGCTCATGTCGCTCCTTGTGACGGGCCGCGCTCGCACGGCTGGTATCTCGATTTTACCCTCAGGCTCGCGGATGCGGCTCAGATGATGATGTCGTTCATGCGCGAGAGCAGCAGAGCCTCGGTCGCGACCGCATGGCGGAACGTGTCGAGGTGCAGCGATTCATTCGGGCTGTGGGCACGCGAGTGCGGGTCCTCGACGCCGGTCACGAGAATCTGCGCGTCGGGGAACTCCCGCACCAGATCAGCGATGAACGGGATCGAACCGCCGACGCCGAGGTCGACCGGCGGCACACCGTACCCGTCGCGCATCGCATCGCGGGTGAGGGCGACCGCCCAGCCGCTGGTGTCGACGAGGAAGCCGTTTCCCAGGTCGACGTCGGTGAAGATCAGCTCCGCACCGAACGGCGCGTTCGCGCGCAGATGCGCCTCGAGGGCGGCATACGCCTCCTCCCCCGTCTGACCTGGCGCGACGCGCGCGCTCACGACCACCGTCACCTCGGGAAGGAGGGTGTTCGACGCCGCGGCGACGCTCGTCGCATCGATCCCGATGACCGTGACCGCCGGCTTGTTCCAGATCCGGCTGAGAATGCTGCCGCCGCCGACCGGAGACGTGCCAGGAAGAAGACCCGCTTCATCGCGGAGCGTGTCCTCGGTGTACTCCGGCGTCGGCGCGTCGCGCTCGGTCATCCCCTCGACGGCGACGGAGCCGTCCTCGTTCCAGAGCGTGGCGAGCATCCTCACCGTGGCCATCATGGCGTCCGGAACCGCTCCGCCGAACATGCCCGAGTGGGACGCGTGGTCGAGGGTGCGCACGCGCACGGTGAAGCGCGCATTGCCACGCAGCGAGACGGTGAGGCCGGGGGTGACCGAATCCCAGTTGCCCGAGTCGGCGACCACGATCGCATCCGCCCGGAGCGCTTTTTTGTTGTCCGCGAGGAATTGAGCGAAGGAGCGCGATCCGTACTCCTCCTCCCCCTCGATGAACATCGCGATCCCGAGCTCGAGATCGTCGCCCACGACCTCGGCCACAGCGCGGATCGCGGCGATGTGCACCATGATGCCCGCTTTGTCATCGGCGGCTCCGCGCCCGTACAGGCGTCCGTCGAGCACCGTTGGTTCGAACGGCGGCGTCTCCCACAGCGCGTCGTCTCCCGGAGGCTGCACGTCGTGGTGCGCGTAGAGCAGGATCGTCGGCTTGCCGTTGCGCGCAGCACGCGTCGCGAGCACGGCAGGCTGCCCGTGCTCGTCGGTGCCCGGGATCGCGGCGCGCAGCACCCGCACGTCGTCGAAGACCCCCGTCGCCGTCGCGAGCGCGGCGACCGCCTCCGAGCTGCGTTCGAGTTGCGTCTGGTCGAACGCGGGCCAGGCCATGCCGGGGATGCGGACGAGTGCGCCCAGGTCGCTCAGCGCGGCCGGGAACCCTGTGGCTGCGGCCTCGAGGACGGCCGGCTCGCGTTCGCTGGACAGATTCTGGTCACCGGGCTGGGCAGGAGATGTCATGCGAGTAATCTTAAGGTGATCCGCCTTCACTGAACCGAGGAACCTCGTGGCCACTACCCCTGTCCCCCCTTCGACGAACGACGACGCCGCCGAGACGACCGCGTCGGGCAAGGGACGCGCGACGCCGACCCGGGCCGAGCAGGAAGCGGCCCGCCGCCGTCCTCTGGTCGCGAACACCAAGGAGGCCAAGGCCGCAGCGCGCGCCGAGCTCAGCGAGCGACGCAACCGCGCGCAGGCCGGTCTGGCGGCCGGCGAGGAGAAGTACCTCCCGGCTCGCGACAAGGGCCCGCAGCGCCGCTGGGTCCGCGACTACGTGGACGCCGGATGGCACCCCGCCGAGTTCGTGATGGGCGTCATGGTGCTCGTCATCCTCATCTCGCTCCTTCCGGCCAACCTCGCCATCGGCGGCTTCGCGATCGCCGGCTGGGCGTACCTGGTCATGATGGCGTACCTGATCCTCGCGATCGGCGGCATGATCCTGCTGGGGATGCGCGTCAAGCGCAAGGTCGCCGCGAAGTTCGGCAAGGACCGCATGGAGCGCGGTCTCGGCTGGTACGCCGCGATGCGGTCGCTGCAGATGCGGTTCATGCGTCTGCCCAAGCCGCAGGTCAAGCGCGGCGACCGCCCCGCCTGATCCCCTGAATCATCGAGAGAGGCGCCTCGTGCTCTATGAGCACGAGGCGCCTCTCTTGTTCGTACGCGCAGCTTCTCAGCGTGCGACGAGGCCCCGGTTGATCTCGCGTCCCCAGAACGGACCGCGGTACAGGAACGCCGTGTAGCCCTGCACGAGCGTCGCGCCCGCTTCGAGTCGCTCCTGAACGTCCGCGGGCGTCTCCACTCCCCCGACGGCGACGACGCAGAACTCTGCGGGCACGGTCGAGCGAACCAGACGCAGCACCTGAAGCGAGCGCTCCTTGAGGGGCGCGCCGGAGAGGCCGCCCGCTCCGATGGCCGCGACCGTCGCCGCGTCCGTCGTGAGTCCATCCCTGCTGATCGTGGTGTTGTGCGCGATGATGCCGGCGAGGCCCTCGTCGACGGCGAGCTTCGCGATCGCGGCGATCTCGTCGTCAGCCAGATCGGGGGCGATCTTGACGAGCAGCGGAGTCTTTCCGGATGCCGCGCGCACCGCCCTGAGCAGCGGAGCCAGCGTCTCCACCGCCTGCAGTCCCCGAAGACCCGGGGTGTTCGGGGACGAGACGTTGACGGCCAGGTAGTCGGCCAGCGGGGCCAGCCGCGTCGCCGAAGCGACGTAGTCGGCGGTGGCGTCCTCGACGTCGACGACACGGCTCTTGCCGATGTTGACTCCGATGACCGTGTCAGGGGCGCCGCGACGCAACCGCGCGAGGCGCCGGGCCGCAGCATCCGCGCCCTCGTTGTTGAATCCCATGCGGTTGATGACCGCACGATCGGCGATCAGCCGGAACAGTCGGGGCTTCGGGTTGCCCTCCTGCGGGATCGCGGTGACGGTGCCGACCTCGACGTGGCCGAAGCCGAGCGCTGCAAGGCCGCGGACACCGATCGCGTTCTTGTCGAACCCGGCGGCGATGCCGAAGGGCGAGGAGAAGCTCAGTCCGAGTGCGTCCACCCGCAGCGACGGGTCCGGCTTCGTCAGTGCCCGCGTCGCCCAGGAGAGCGGAGGCACTCCGAGCACGCGGATCACCGCCATACCGGCGTGGTGGGCGAACTCGGGGTCGAAGCGCGACAGGACAGCGCGAAAGAGCAGCGGATACATCACTGCCAGATTACCGGTCGGCAGGCTCCGGCTTGACGTGGTCGGCGCGCAGATCCGTGATCGCGCTCTCGAAATCCTCGAGCGAATCGAAAGCCTGATACACGCTCGCGAACCGCAGGTATGCGACCTCATCGAGGTCGCGGAGGGGTCCGAGGATGGCCAAGCCGATCTCGTTCGTATCGAGCTGCGAGACACCTGTCTGCCGCACGGCCTCCTCGACACGCTGAGCGAGGACCGCCAGATCGGCCTCGGTCACGGGGCGCCCCTGACACGCCTTGCGCACGCCGGAGATCACCTTCTCGCGACTGAACGGCTCCATGACGCCCGAACGCTTGATGACGTTGAGGCTGGCCGTCTCGGTGGTCGTGAAACGCCCGCCGCACTCAGGGCACTGACGACGGCGCCTGATCGAGAGACCGTCGTCGCTGGTGCGGGAATCGATGACGCGAGAGTCCGAGTGACGGCAGAAGGGGCAGTGCATCTGACCGATCCTACGCGGTGAAACGCGCCTCGATCGCCTCGCCGTGCGCGGGGAGCACTTCGGTCTCGGCGAGGGCGACGACCCCCTCACGGACCTCGGCCAGGGCGGCCCGATCGTAGGAGATCACCTGCTGCGGACGAAGGAACGTGTAGGCGCCGAGTCCCGGCGCATAGCGCGCCTGTCCCCCGGTCGGCAGAACGTGGTTGCTGCCCGCCATGTAGTCGCCCAGACTCACCGGCGTGTGGTCGCCGACGAACACCGCACCTGCGCTCGTGAAGCTGTCGGCGGCGTCCTCGGCATCCTCGAGGTGAAGTTCGAGGTGCTCGGGAGCGTACGCATTGCTGAACGCCGTGGCCATGGCACGGTCGTCGACGAGCACGATCGCGGACTGCGGTCCGTCGAGAGCTGCGGCCACCCGGGTCGCGTGACGGGTCGCGCCGGCCTGCCGCGCCACCTCTTCGGCGACACGATCGGCGAGCTGAGGCGAGTCGGTGACGAGGACGGCCGAAGCCTGCTCGTCGTGCTCGGCCTGACTGACGAGGTCGGCGGCGATGAGACGCGGGTCGGCGGCGGCATCTGCGACGACGAGGATCTCGGTGGCCCCCGCCTCGGAGTCCGTGCCGACGACCCCGGCCACCGCCCGCTTGGCGGAGGCGACGTAGTTGTTGCCGGGCCCTGACAGCACGTCGACCGGGTCGAGTCCGATGCCGGCGACGCCGTGCGCGAAGGAACCGATGGCGCCGGCGCCGCCGATGGCGTACACCTCCGTGATGCCGAGGAGGCCTGCCGCGGCGAGGATCGTGGGGTGGACGCGACCTCCCTGATCCGCCTGGGGCGGTGAAGCGAGCGCGATCTGCTCGACGCCCGCGACCTGGGCGGGGACGACGTTCATGATGACGCTGGAGGGATACACCGCCTTGCCGCCGGGGATGTACACGCCCGCGCGGTGCACAGGCTGCCAGCGTTGGGTGATCGTCGCGCCGGCGCCGATCCGGGTGATCCGACGTTCGGGAACCTGGGCTTCGGAGGCGATGCGCACCCGGCGAATCGCCTCGTCGAGGGCATCGCGGACAGCAGGCGCGAGGGTCTCGAGAGCATCGGCGATGTGCTGCGCGGGCACGCGGATCTCATGACCCGTGACACGATCGAAGCGTTCAGCCTGCTCGCGCAGCGCCTCTTCGCCGCGCTCGCGCACGTCCTCGACGATGCGCGTGGCGGTGTCGAGAGCCTCGGCCCGTGCCTGGGTGGCTCGCGGCACGGCCGCGAGCATGTCAGCCGGCGAGAGCGTGCGCCCTCGCAGATCGATCGTGCGCAAGATCAGCCCTTCGTGATGTCTGAGATGTCGTGCAGGTAGCCGATGCGACCGTCGTCGTGTCGGATGACATAGGCGCCACCGCGGTCCTCGATGACGAGCGCCCACGCATTCGGTCCGATTCGGAAGATGACCTCGCCGCGTTCGTCATGCACGTCCCGCTCGGTCGGCGCGAGGATCCAGAAGGGCTGCGGGGTCGAGTAGGCGTCCTGAGGGCTCGTCGCGGCGAAGTCCGAGTCGTGTTCGACGGCGGGGAACGCGGTCGTCTCGGGCGACGAGACATCTCGCGCGGTCGCACCGAGAAGCGACTCGATGCTTCCGGTGTCGGACACGATCTCGGGTTCCTGGCCGCGCGACCGGCGCGAGTACGCCGGGGTGTACTCCTCATCGGAGGTCGTCTCCTCGGTCCCGGTCCCCCCGCCCGACGCGTGGGAGGACAGCGGCACCTGCTCGGCGACATCGAGACGGGCGACCTCATCGGTCGCCTGCTCACGGGACAGTTCGACGTCGATCCCCTCCGCCGAGGGTGTCGTGTAGGCGGTCGGGGCAGCGTCCGTCGCGTAGGCCGTCGGTGCGGCGTCCGTCCCGTAGGCCGTCGGCGCGGCGTCCGTCCCGTAGGCGTCCGTCACGTAGGCCGTCGGTGCAGCGTCCGTCGCGTAGGCCGTCGCGTAGGCCGTCGGCGCGGCATCCGTCGCGGCGGTGTGGGCCTCAGGAGCGACATCGCTCGACGAGGCGGGCGATGCGTACGACGCAGGTCGCAGGTCCGTGTCGGCCGAAGTATCGGCCTCGACGGCGACGGGAGCGTCGGCGCCCGGGGCGGCAGGCTCGGGGCGAGGACGCGCGATAACCGGTCGGACCGGATTGGCGTTGCGGTGCGCGAGCGTGACGAGTCGGCCCTGGAAGTCTTCCTTGAGGCCGGGCACCAGCGGAGCGAAGACCGTGAGGACGACGAGCGCGAGCGCTGCGAGCAGCTGAACGACGCCGTTCCAGGGCAGCCCGAAGACACCGAACTCGATCGCGAACGCGACGGCGTTCCAGAGTGCGCCGAGCCAGAAGACCGCTGAGACGGAGAACGCCACGGAAGCGAACTGGTCGATCCCCAGCGAGCCGACCCGGCGGATGCCGTCGGGTGAGAAACGGCGGAGGACCAGCAGGAACACGGCGACCGTCGGCACGCCGATCGGGAGGACCCACTGGATTCCGGCACCCCAGATGGACGAGTCTCCGACGTACGGGAAGAACGACGCGATGAAGGCGATCAGCCACACGCCGACGATGAGCAGCTCCCGCAAGGTGAATCCGAGGATGCCGTACTCCGGCGTCACCTCATCGTCATAGAGCACGCCGTCGTCATCGGAGAAGTCCTCGTCGAGAGGTGACTCGTCTGACGCCGACGACCGGTCTGCAGCTGAGTCGTCACTGTTCAGGAAGGGTGATTCCGTGCTCATGGGGAGGGTCCTTTCGCCACGGTGCAGAGCCTTAGTCGTCGTGCACCCGAACGCGTCCCGATACTACCCGGTGCGTCCGTGAGGACCCATCGAGCGGCAGCGTCCGCTGGTGCTCAGCCCAGGCAGGTCGGCCCGAGCAGCGATTTGAGATCTCCGAACAGATCGGCCGAGACCTTGACCGGCATCGGCACGTCGAAGACCTTCGCCGTGCCGCCGCGGTGCACCCGCAGCACGACCTCGGTGTCCCCGTTGTGACGGCGCAGCACGTCGGCGAGCTCGTGCATCACCCGCTCCGTCGCCCTCTGCTCGGCGAGCACGAGCGAGAGCGGACCCGCGGCGTCGAAGGAACCGACATCCGGCGCGAACGCCGACTGCGCATGCAGGTTGAGTCCGTCATCACGCTTCGACACCCGGCCGCGCACGGCGAGGATCGAGTCCTGCTGCAGGATGTGCTGGAACTCGGTGTACGTCTTGCCCATGAACATGACCGTCACCTCGCCGTTGAAGTCCTCGACGGTGATCATTCCGTACGGATTGCCACTGGCCTTCGCGACGCGATGCTGCACGCTCGTGACGAGACCGGCGACGGTGACCTGCTCACCGTCCTGCATGTCCTCCGAGTTGATGAGGTTGTGGATCGAGATCGACGCGTGCTTCGCCAGAGGCACCTCGAGCCCGGCCAGGGGGTGGTCCGACACGTAGAGCCCGAGCATCTCGCGCTCGAAAGCGAGCTTGTCCTTCTTGATCCATTCGGGGCGGGCGGGCACCTTGGCAGGCGGCGCCTCTTCCATTCCGTCGTACAGACTGTCGAAGTCGAAGCCGATCGCACCCTGTGCTTCGTTCCGCTTGCGATCCACAGCCGCCTCGACGGCATCCTCGTGGACTTCGAGCAGCGCACGGCGCGAGTCGCCCATCGAGTCGAACGCGCCGGCCTTGATCAGAGACTCGACCGTGCGCTTGTTCGAGACGTGCAGCGGGACCTTCTCGAGGAAGTGATGGAACGAGGAGAATCGCTCATCCTTGCGGGCCGCGATGATGCCCTCGACCACGTTGCTGCCGACGTTGCGGACGGCACCGAGCCCGAATCGGATGTCGTCGCCGACAGCGGCGAAGTACTTGATCGACTCTGAGACATCGGGCGGGAGCACCTTGATGCCCATTCGACGGCACTCGTTGAGATAGAGCGCCATCTTGTCTTTCGAGTCGCCGACGCTGGTGAGCAGCGCGGCCATGTACTCGGCGGGATAGTGCGCCTTGAGGTAGGCGGTCCAGTACGAGACGACCCCGTATGCCGCCGAGTGCGCTTTGTTGAAGGCGTAGTCCGAGAACGGGAGGAGGATCTCCCAGATCGCGTTGACGGCACCGTCGGAGTACCCGTTCGCGTGCATGCCGGCTTGGAAGCCCTCGAACTGCTTGTCGAGCTCGGACTTCTTCTTCTTGCCCATCGCTCGGCGCAGGATGTCGGCCTGGCCGAGCGAGAACCCGGCCACGCGCTGGGCGATGGCCATCACCTGCTCCTGGTAGATGATCAGGCCATAGGACTCGTCGAGGATGTCGGCGAGCGATTCGGTGAACTCCGGGTGGATCGGTGTGATCGGCTGCTGGCCGTTCTTGCGCAGCGCATAGTTCGTGTGCGAGTTCGCACCCATCGGACCCGGGCGGTACAGCGCGATGAGCGCGGAGATGTCGCCGAAGTTGTCCGGACGCATCAGGCGCATCAGCGATCGCATCGGCCCGCCGTCGAGCTGGAAGACGCCGAGCGATTCGCCGCGACCGAGCAGCTCGTAGGCGCCGCGGTCATCCAGGGCGAGGTGTTCGAGGTCGAGCTCCTCCCCGCGGTTGGTGCGGATGTTGTCGAGAGCGTCCGAGATGATCGTGAGGTTGCGGAGCCCCAGGAAGTCCATCTTGATCAGCCCGAGCGACTCGCAGGACGGGTAGTCGAACTGGGTGACGATCTGGCCGTCCTGCTCGCGGCGCATGATCGGGATGATGTCGAGCAGGGGCTCGGACGACATGATCACACCGGCGGCGTGCACGCCCCACTGGCGCTTCAGACCTTCGAGACCGAGGGCGCGGTCGAAGACCGTCTTCGCCTCGGGATCGGTCTCGATGAGCGCACGGAACTCGCTCGCCTCCTTGTAGCGGGGGTGCGCCGAGTCGAACATGCCGTCGAGAGGCATGTCCTTGCCCATGACGGGCGGCGGCATCGCCTTCGTCAGCCGCTCGCCCATGCTGAACGGGAATCCCAGCACACGCCCCGCATCCTTCAGAGCCTGCTTCGACTTGATCGTGCCGTAGGTGACGATCTGAGCGACGCGCTCGGAGCCGTACTTCCTCGTCACGTAGTCGATGACCTCGCCGCGGCGACGGTCATCGAAGTCGACGTCGAAGTCGGGCATCGAGACGCGGTCGGGGTTGAGGAAGCGCTCGAAGATGAGACCGTGCTCGAGCGGGTCGAGGTCGGTGATCTTCATGGCGTAGGCGACCATCGACCCGGCGCCCGAGCCACGGCCCGGACCGACGCGGATTCCGTTGTCCTTCGCCCAGTTGATGAAGTCGGCGACGACGAGGAAGTAGCCGGGGAACCCCATCTGCAGGATGATGCCGGTCTCGTACTCGGCCTGCTTGCGCACCTTGTCGGGGATGCCGCTCGGGTATCGGTAGTGGAGGCCCGCTTCGACCTCCTTGATGAGCCAGCTGTCCTCCGTCTCGCCGTCCGGCACGGGGAAGCGCGGCATGTAGTTGGCCGCGGTGTTGAATTCGACTTCGCACCGCTCGGCGATGAGCAGCGTGTTGTCGCAGGCCTCGGGGTGGTCGCGGAACAGCTGACGCATCTCTGCGGCGGTCTTGATGTAGTACCCGTCGCCGTCGAACTTGAACCGGTTGGGATCGTCGAGCGTCGAACCGGACTGCACGCACAGCAGCGCCTCATGGGCATCGGCCTCATGCTGGTGCGTGTAGTGCGAGTCGTTGGTGCCGACGAGCGGGATGTTCAGATCCTTGGCGAGCCGGATCAGATCGGTCATCACCCTGCGCTCGATGGAGAGACCGTGATCCATGATCTCGGCGAAGTAGTTCTCCTTGCCGAACAGGTCCTGGAACTCGGCGGCCGCCGCACGTGCGGCGTCGTACTGGCCGAGGCGCAGTCGCGTCTGGATCTCACCCGAGGGGCATCCTGTGGTGGCGATCAGGCCCTTGCCGTATGTCTGCAGGAGCTCCCGGTCCATGCGGGGCTTGAAGTAGTAGCCCTCCATGCTCGACAGCGAGCTGAGACGGAACAGGTTGTGCATCCCCTGCGTGCTCTCGCTCCACATCGTCATGTGGGTGTAGGCACCGGAGCCGGAGACATCGTCGCTCTTCTGATCCGGGGAGCCCCATTGCACACGCGTCTTGTCGCTGCGATGCGTGCCGGGAGTCACATAGGCCTCGAGACCGATGATCGGCTTGACGCCCGCGGCGTTCGCCGCCTTGTAGAACTCGAACGCCGCGAAGGTGTTGCCGTGATCGGTCACGGCAATGGCCGGCATGTCGTAATCTGCCGCCGCCTGCGTCATCGCCGCGATCTTCGCCGCCCCGTCGAGCATCGAGTACTCGCTGTGCACGTGCAGGTGGACGAAGGAGTCGGATGCCATGCCTTCGAGTCTACTTTCGGCATCCGACATCGAGCGTCGCCGCACCTGCCGCCGGGGTCCCGCATCGCTTCAGGGGAGCGAGTCCACGATGCTCACGGTGAAGACGTGCCTCTCGTCTGCCAGGGAGGCGGGGATCAGCGAAGAGGCGACGTCGAGCACCGCGGTCGTCTCCGTGACGAGCCCCGTGGTCGTGTCGATCGTGATCGAGCGCCGCTGAACCGCTGGCTGACCCGACAGAGCCTCTGTCGACGCCGAGAACCGCAGCGTCGCCGAGGTCGCATCGGCGGACACGATCTCAGACCTGGAAAGCATGCTGAGGGCGTCGTACATCGTCGCCCGCTCAGCCCCCGACCCCATGTTGTACGACAGAAGCTCGATGAGGACCCACCCGACCTTGTAGTCCTGATCGCCCGCGACGATCCCCTGATTCTCTCGGATCCACGCGATGAGCGCCGCCGGGTCCGTGGGCATCGCCGAGAAGAACGCCACGAGCCCGTACCCGTCCGGGGTGGCCCAGGGTGCTGATGGCCCGTTCGAGAAGTACGGATCGCCGCCCGAGGCCATCGCCTCCTTGTGCGCCTGGGCGAGCGCCGCGGCGTCCGGCCCGAAGGTGTCGCTCACTGTCCAGGGCTGATCGGTGGCGAAGAACCACTGCTGCGTCGGGTCGGCCGGCGCATAGGAGTTCCAGGAGGAGCTTCCGCGCCAGGCGTTCTGAGCGTTCGACCGATCCGCCTGATACTGCCCGCCGTTCGGATCGGGCTGGTGATAGACGATCTGCTCCGACTGCGTGTGCACGCGCAGGTACTGTCCCGGTGCCAACGTCAGGCCGGTGAACGACCGAGCCGCAGTCGCGGCGGCGCCGAAGGCCCCCGCAGCCGTCATCGGCTCCTGTGTCGGCGCGGGCGTCGGCGACGGCTTCAGCGTCTGTCCTGGCTCCCGCGTCGGAACGGCCTCGATCGCGGGCTTCGGCTGTTCGGTGAGTCCCGCGATCACCAGCACGCCCGCCGTGGCCGCCAGTGCGGCGCCCACGAGCACGCCGGCCACGAGCCGCTTCGGTGCGGCAGGGCGAGCGGACACCGAGGTCTTCCCCGCGGCGATCTCGCTCATCAGTCGAGCGCGGGCCGAGTCGAGATGCGAGTCCACACCATCGACATCCGGCTTGGTCTTCTGAACCTTCTCAAACACGTCCACGGACTTCTCCTTCCTGCTGCATCTCGAACGAACGGGCCTTTCGCGCCGGATCGAGTCGCGTGCGAACGCGATTCAACCGGGAGCGCACGGTGCCCCACAGGCACACCGAGACTCTCCGCGATGTCTTCGTAGCTCAGCCCCTGCCAGGCGTAGAGCAGAAGCGTCTCCCGATCCTTGGGCGACAACGCCGCGATCTTCTGCCGCAGGGCACGCACTTCGCGCTCGGCGTCCACGCGCCGCATCGCGTCATCGAGTCCACCGAGCGACGTATGGTCCTCCCCGACGACCGCGGCGAACGAGCGCCAATGCCGTGCCTCGACGGCTCTGTGCCGACGGATGAGCCGCGAGGCGATTCCGAGCAGCCAGGGAGAGGCTGAGTGCTTGCTCAGGTCGAAGTCCCCTCGACGGCGGAAGGCGACGAGAAAGGTCTCGCTGAGCACGTCCTCGGCGGCATGGGCACCCACCCGATATGTCGCGAACGCGTTCACCGCACGTGCATGTCGGTCGAACAGCTCGGCGAACGCCTCAGGCCGACTCAGCGACCGCCGGATGATCTCACTGTCTGTGCTCACACTATGTATTGCCTCTGACGTGCAGTCGGGTTCACGCTTTCTTCGATCCGTTGCGCGGATCTCGCAGATCGAGTCGCATGAGCACCCGCGGGAAGCCGTCGAGCGTCGAGCCGGTGTCGGCCGCCTTCGCGAATCCGGCACTCTCGAAGAGCCCCATCGTGCCGACGTAGGCCATCGTGAGATTCACCGTCTCGCCACGGTTGTCGACCGGATACCCCTCGATCGCGGGCGCGCCGCTCTTCTTCGCATGAGCCACCGCTCCGTCGATCAGAGCGTGCGAGATGCCCTGTTTCCGATGGCCTGGACGGACGCGGATGCACCAGAGCGACCACACATCGAGATCGTCGACATGCGGGATCAGTCTGTTGCGCGCGAAGCTCGTCTCCCTGCGCGGATGCACCGCCGCCCAGCCCACGGGTTCGTCGTCGAGGTACGCGATCACGCCTGGAGGCGGATCCTGGTGGCAGAGCTCACGCACGCGCTCCGCTCGCTTATCGCCTCGCAGCGCCCTGTTCTCGGCGCTGCCGATGCGGTAGCTCAGGCAGAAGCACACGTTCGACGTCGGCTTCTTGGGGCCGACGAGAGCGGCCACGTCGTCGAAGTCGGTAGCGGGTCGCACCTCGATGCTCATGGGCTCAGTCTGACCCACACCGCCGACATCGACGGCGTCGATTCACTCGCCGCGCAGGATCTCCAGGGCACGTTCGAAATCCGCGGGGTACCCCGACTCGAACTGCACCCACTCCCCCGTCGCCGGGTGGGTGAAGGCGAGCTTGTGCGCGTGCAGCCACTGTCGGGTGAGTCCGAGCCGTGCCGACAGCGTCGGATCTGCTCCGTAGAGCGGGTCGCCCGCGCACGGGTGCCGCAGGGCCGCCATGTGCACGCGGATCTGGTGCGTGCGTCCGGTCTCGAGATGGATCTCGAGCAGCGAGGCTCCCGGGAAGGCCTCGAGGGTCTCATAGTGCGTCACCGACGGTTTGCCGTCGGGAACGACGGCGAACTTCCAGGAGTGATTCGGATGCCGGCCGATCGGAGCATCGATCGTCCCCGTCAGCGGGTCGGGGTGCCCCTGGACGACGGCGTGATAGATCTTCTCCACCGTGCGCTCCTTGAACGCGTGCTTCAGCGACGAGTACGCCGTCTCGCTCTTGGCGACGACCATGAGCCCGCTGGTGCCGACATCCAGACGATGCACGATCCCCTGCCGCTCCGGAGCGCCACTCGTGGCGACCCGGAACCCCGCCGCTGCGAGAGCGCCGACGACGGTCGGCCCCTCCCATCCGAGCGAGGGATGAGCGGCGACGCCCGTGGGCTTGTCGACCACGACGATGTCGTCGTCGTCGTAGACGATTCCGAGTTCCGGAACCGCGATCGGGATGATCCGCGGCTCCTCCTTCGGCTGCCACTCCACCTCGAGCCACCCTCCGCCGCGCAGGCGATCGGACTTGTCGAGCGTCACCCCGTCGACGCGCACGCCGCCCGCCGAGGCGACCTCGGCGGCGAAGGTGCGCGAGAAGCCCAGCATCTTCGCGAGTGCCGCGTCGACGCGCGTCCCGTCCAGCCCGTCAGGAACGGGGAGGGTGCGGAATTCCATGCTCAGCGTCCGTCCGCGGCGGCGGCATCCGGAGAGGCGGTACCCGGGCGAGAGGTCTCGCCTCCGGTCTCCTCGGCCAACGCGGCAGCCTCGGCTTCGTCATCGGTCTCCACAGGAGCGTGGTCACGCTCCCGGGTGCCGTCGAAGCGGAGTCCCAGCACGACGAGCAGCGCGACCGAGATCATCCCGGTGACGATGAAGATGTCGGCGACGTTGAAGATCGCCGGCATCATCCACGGCATCGAGATCATGTCGACCACGTGCCCCATGGGGAAACCAGGATCGCGGAAGAGACGATCGGTGAGGTTTCCGAGCACTCCACCGAGCAGGCAGCCCAGGACGACGGCCCAGAGGCGTGACTGAAGACCCAGGGCCTTCCACACGATCACACCGGCCACCACCGCCAGAGCGATGGTGAAGATCCATGTGACATCGGATCCGAGCGAGAACGCTGCGCCGGGGTTGCGCACGTAGTACAGCTGAAGGAACTCACCGAGCACCGGCACCGGCTGCTGGAGCGGCAGGTTCTCGGTCGTGAGGTACTTCACAAACTGATCGGCGGCCAGCACGATCGCTGCGAGAACCGCAACTATCGCGCCGGCCGCCGACCGACGAAGGGGACGGCGTCCTGGCAAAAGGACGACCTACAGTCCGATCGCGGAAACCGGAGTCGAGTCCGTCGACGCCGACTTCTCGTCGAGATCGCGGAGCTGACCCTCGATGTAGCCGCGCAGCTGCGAGCGGTAATCGCGCTCGAAGTTGCGGAGCTCGGTGATCCGGGCCTCGAGGGCGTTGCGCTCGCGCTCGAGACGAGCCGACTCTTCGCGCTGCTTGGCCTCGGCCTCCGTGCGGATGCGGTTGACCTCGCCTTCGGCCTCGGCGATGAGCTGGGCGCGCTTGGCCTCACCCTCGGCGACGTGCTCGTCGTGAAGGCGCTGAGCGAGCTCGATGATGCCGGCGGTCGCAGTCGCCGAACCCGACGGAGCGGGCTCCGCGGGAGCGGCAGCAGCAGGCGCAGGAGCCTCTTCGACCACGGCGGCGGGTGCCTCTGCAGCGGCTGCGGGAGCGGCCGGTGCATCGCCGGATTCGTACGCGGCCAGCTTGGCCTTGAGTTCGACGTTCTCTTCGAGGGCCTTGCGCCACTCGATGACGATCTCGTCGAGGAAGTCGTCGACCTCGTCCGGGTCGAAGCCGTCCTTGAAGCGGACGTGCTGGAACTGCTTGGTGACGACGTCATCCGGGGTAAGTGCCATGGTGGCTCCTTCGATGAGTTCGGTTGCCAGTTTGGAATGGCGTGGTCGAGATTCGGCGCGAACCCGGGGCGCGCACCTGGGAGCCAAGCATAGTCCCCGAGCCTGTCAGTCGCGATCCCGCGACACTCCAGAGCGCCGAAGTCCCAGGGGTCTCAGATGAAGCTTCGGACGACGCTCATCAGGATCAGCACGATCAGGATGGTGATCGAGAAGCCGAAATCCAGGGAGAGCGAGCCGATTCGCAGAGGAGGGATGATCCGCCGGAAGAACCGGACGGGCGGATCGGTCACCGTGTAGACGAGCTCAGCCGCGACGAGTCCGGCGCCCTTCGGTCGCCACTCCCGATTGAACATCGGGATGTAGCTGAGAATGAGTCGGGCGAAGAGCACCAGTAGGTACAGCAGCAGAGCCAGATGTACGATGCTGGCGACGATGGAGACGACGAACCCCACGGTCTACGACTGGTCGAAGCCCGCGGACTCGGCGTCCGCGTGCGCGATTCCCCCGTGACCCGAGACCGCGATGTTCTCCGGCGACAGGAGGAAGACCTTCGACGTGACCCGCTCGATGCGGCCGTACAGGCCGAGCGAGAGTCCGGAGGCGAAATCGATCAGACGGCGGGCGTCTGCGTCGCTCATCTGCGAGAGATTGATGATGACCGGCACACCTTCGCGGAAGCTCTCCGCGATGAGCTGAGCATCGCGATACTGCTTCGGGTGCACGGTGAGGATCTCGTTCACTGCCCCTCCTGCGGGCTGGCGCACGGCGACGGGGCGCCGTAGCGGGGTCACGGGCGCGGGAGCGGGCTCCTCGCGTTCGCGCTCGCGGTGCGAGCGGGCCGGGGTCGGCTCCTCCTCGTAGACCTCTTCCTCGTCAGCGAGGCCGAGATACACCATGGTCTTCTTCAGCGGGTTACCCATCGTGTCCTCCGGTTCGAACGTGTCGGGTTGGTCTGTTCACAGGTTAACCCCGGTCGGGGCGGGGTCCCGTGATTGCGGAGCCGATCCGCAGGTGTGTCGCGCCGGCCTCGATGGCCTCGACGAAATCGCCCGTCATCCCTGCGGACATCCAGGTCGCCGACGGCTCGACGGCGCGCACGCTCTCTGCGATCGAGTGCAGGCGCGCGAACGCGGAAGCGGGTTCCTCATCGAGCGGCGCGACCGCCATCACACCGCGAAGCCGCAGCGAGGGCAGCGTCATGATGTGCTCGGCGAGAGAGGCCGCCTCGGCGGGCGCGACGCCGCCGCGTCCGTGATCATCGGTGAGATTGACCTGCACGAGCACGTCGAGAAGGTCATCCCCGTCGGCCGCCCGATGCAGTGCGTCGGCCAGCCGGTCGCGGTCTACCGAGTGCACGGCATCCGCGCTGCGGCGGATCGCACCGGCCTTATTGGTCTGCGCCTGCCCGATGAAGTGCCACCGGAGGTCGAGGTCCGTCAGCTCGGCGGTCTTCGACGAGAGCTCCTGCTGGCGGTTCTCCCCCACGTCGCGCACACCCAGCGCGTGCAGCTCGCGAACGAGCGACGACGGGTGGAACTTGGTCACGACGATGCGGGAGATCTCCGCCGGGTCCCTGCCGGCCAGGCGCGCGGCGTCGGCGATCCGATGATCGATCGCCGACAGCCGCGCTGCCAGACCGGACCCGGCCTGGCCCTGCGCCTGCGTCACTTCAGGAATTCGGGGATGTCGATGTCGTCGTCCGCGAAAGCAGGCTCGATGCTCGTCGCCGGGACGCGCTGCTGCGGCTTCTCGGGCGCGGGCGCCTCGGCAGCGGGCTTGCTCTCCTCGCCGTTCGAGAGCGCCACCTCGGGCAGCGTGCTGGCCGCGGCGGGCCGCGAGACGACCATGGGGTCGAGGCGCAGCGAAGGCTCACCGCTGTCGAAGCCGGCCGCGATCACGGTGACACGCACCTCGTCGCCGAGCGTGTCGTCGATGACCGTACCGAAGATGATGTTGGCCTCGGGGTGCGCGGCTTCCTTCACGAGATCCGCAGCGTCGTGGATCTCGAAGATGCCGAGGTTCGAACCACCCTGGATCGAGAGCAGGACTCCGTGAGCACCCTCGATGCTGGCCTCGAGGAGCGGCGACTCGACCGCGAGTTCGGCGGCCTTGATGGCACGGTCGGCACCGCGTGCCGATCCGATTCCCATCAGTGCCGAACCGGCGCCCTGCATGACCGACTTGACGTCGGCGAAGTCGAGGTTGATGAGACCGGGAGTCGTGATGAGGTCGGTGATGCCCTGGACACCGGCGAGGAGCACCTGGTCCGCGGTCGCGAAGGCCTCGATCATCGAGATGCCGCGATCGCTGATCTCGAGCAGACGGTCGTTCGGCACCACGATGAGGGTGTCGACTTCTTCCTTCAGCTTCACCACACCGGCTTCAGCCTGGCTCTGACGACGACGGCCTTCGAACGAGAAGGGCTTCGTCACGACGCCGATGGTCAGTGCGCCGATCGACTTCGCGATGCGCGCGACGACGGGGGCTCCACCCGTTCCCGTTCCACCGCCCTCGCCTGCGGTCACGAAGACCATGTCGGCACCGGTGAGCGCCTGCTCGATCTCCTCGGCGTGATCCTCGGCGGCGCGACGGCCGACCTCGGGGTCAGCGCCGGCGCCGAGTCCGCGAGTGAGCTCGCGACCGACATCGAGCTTGACGTCGGCATCGCTCATGAGCAGCGCCTGCGCGTCGGTGTTCACTGCGATGAACTCGACTCCGCGGAGCCCGAGATCGATCATGCGGTTGACGGCGTTGACGCCGCCACCGCCGACGCCGACGACCTTGATCACGGCGAGGTAGTTCTGGTTCTGGCTCATGGCCGGCCTCCGAATAGTCGAGCCTGTCTGGGGTGAGATTCCGCGGGCCGAACCTTAAACCTCAACTAGAGGTGTAAAGTATTTCCCGGTATTGGTTTCTCTTGTTCGAAGGTAAGCGTCACGTCCCCGCGCACACGCAGCGACACGGGCGTGTCGCCCGTTTGCCGTCGAAACCTCAGCCCACGACCACCGCATGCGGCGATGTGACATCGATCGTCGACGCCTCAGGATTGCTGAGCAGCGTCTTCGTGAGCACTTCGCTCTTCATCGGGGAGTCATCCGAGCTGCCCCAGACGACCGTCAGCCCGCTGCTGAGCGTCAACGTCACGTCATCAGCTGTCGTGGCCTGCACTCCGGTCAGCAGCGCGCGCAGATCAGCGGGGACCGAGCGCACCACGAGACCCGCACTCTCGAACGCGACCGAGTCGGTGCCGCCGTCGATGTCGAGCACCGGCTGTCCCGCCGGCTGATCGGAGGTCGTCGCCAGCGCGACGCCCGCGGCGTCGACGAGCGTATAGCCCGCATCCGAGCGGATCACGCCGACCGGCGTGCGCTCGACGATCCGCACCGTGAGATCGTGCGGCGGCTTCGCCTCGAGCGCATAGGTCTCGATCAGCGGGAATCCCAGCAGCGCGGCCTTGACCTCGCTCGAGTCGACCAGCGCCAAGGGGGTGCCCACCTGCTCGCCGAGGGCGGCCTCCACCGCCGCGGCATCCAGCGTCGTCGCGCCCACGACCGTGATCTTCTCCACGGCGAACAGCGGGCTGTACGCCGCGGCGGTGGTGCCACCGATCAGCAGGACGACAGCACCGACCGCGCTCAGCCAGATGATGCGACGCCGTCGGGAGCGCTGCGTGAACCGTCGGATCTCGGCCCGCAGCGCCTTGCGTCTCGCTCGCGCCGCCCGCCAGACGTCCCGCGTCGATGTCGGCCGCACCCCGGCATCCCCGTCGATGTCCGCACGGACGTCGGAGTCGAGGCCGACCGCCGCGGCCTGCGGACCTGTGCGTTCGTCCTGCTCGACGTCCCGCGCGCGCCCTCGCGTCGCCGGACCCTCCCGTCGCCTGGGCGTGTCCTCCGCGGTGCCCGCGGGAGGCGTGGGAAGCGGAGGCGGACGACGCATGCGTCAGACCTCGGTGGTCCGCAGAGACTCGAGCACCTGCGGGATGATCTGGTAGACGTTGCCGCAGCCGAGCGTGACGACGAAATCGCCGTCGCGAGCGACGGATGCCGTGTAATCGGCTGCCTGCTGCCAGTCGGCGACGAAGTGGACGTGCGACGGGTCGTGGAACGCCCCGCTCACGAGCTCTCCCGTGACGCCCGGGACCGGATCCTCGCGAGCACCGTAGACGTCGAGCACGACCGTGTGGTCTGCATACGTCTCCAGCACGTCCGCGAACTCGCGGAACATGTGCTGCGTTCGCGAGTAGGTGTGGGGCTGCTGGATCGCGATGATCCTGCCCGTGCCGGCGATCGATCGCATCGCCTCGAGAGCCGCCCGCACCTCGGTCGGGTGGTGGGAGTAGTCGTCGTAGACGGTGACGCCGCGCTCGACGCCGTGCTGCTCGAGGCGGCGGACCGTGCCGGCGAAGCCCTCGACGGCCTTGGCGGACTCGGTCAGGCCGAAACCCACCGAGAGGAGGACCGCGATGGCGCCTGCCGCGTTGATGGCGTTGTGCACGCCGGGCACGGCGAGCTGGAGGCGCACGCTCTCGGCTCCGGAGCTGACGGTGGCCGAGACGGGCCCGGCCGCCACGATGTCGGTCACCCTGACATCGGCATCCTCCGCCTGCCCGAACGTCACGACGTTCGGGTGCGAGAGCCCCGCTCCCACTCGCAGGGCGCCGGCGTCGTCGCTGGAGATCACGACCGCCTCCGTGGCCGCGTCGGCGAACCGCACGAACGCGTCGTGGAACGCGTCGTCGGACCCGTAGTGGTCGAGGTGATCGGGGTCGACATTGGTGATCAGCGCGACAGCCGTGTCGTAGAGCAGGAACGTGCCGTCGGACTCATCCGCCTCGATCACGAAGAGCTCACCCGATCCGGTGGCGCTCGAGACGCCAAGCTGCTCGATCACGCCGCCGTTGACGAAGTTCGGGTCGGCTCCGAGCTGCTGCAGCGCGGTCACGATCATGCCCGTCGACGTCGTCTTGCCGTGCGCGCCGGCCACGGAGACCAGTCGACGCGATCCGATCAGCCAGTGCAAGGCCTGCGAGCGGTGGATCACGTGCAGCCCGCGCTGCTTCGCCGTGACGAACTCGGGGTTCTCCGGCCAGATCGCTCCGGTGTGGACGACCGTGTCGGCATCGCCGAGATGCGCCGCGTCGTGCCCGACGTGCACATCCGCTCCGGCGGCCGCGAGTGCGCGCAGGTTGTCGCTGTCGGCTCGATCGCTTCCCGAGACGCGGATCCCCGCGTCGAGGAACATCTTGGCGAGGCCGCTCATGCCGGATCCGCCGATGCCGATGAAGTGCGCGGAGGAGATCGACTCGGGGATCGGGAGGGAGAGGTCAGGTCTGATCATGTCGGTTTCAGTCTACTTTTCGGTGAGGACGATTCGGCGTCGAGGAGCCGTGTCGACGGTGAGATCAGGAGGACCGGAGGGCGCGATCCACGAGTGCGACGACGTTCTCCGTGCCGGTGCGGGTGCCCACCTGCTCGGCGGCGGACTGCATGGCCGTGAGCTGCTGCGAATCGTTCATGACGGGGATCACGAGGCGGCGCACCGCGTCGCCGTCGAAGGTGGCGTCGTCGAGAAGACGAGCGGCCCCGGCTGCCACGGCGGACGCCGCGTTCAGCCGCTGCTCCCCGTTGCCGACGGAGTACGGCACGTACAGCGCGGGGATCCCCAGGGCGCTGATCTCGCTCACGGTGGCTGCGCCGGAACGGGAGACGATGAGGTCGGCGAGCGCGAAGGCGAGGTCCATCCGGTCGACGTATCGGCGCATGGTGTATCCCGGCACCTCGGGGTCGGCCAGATCACTGCGTTCGCCCGTGACGTGCAGCAACTGCCAGTCGGCGGCCAGGATGTCGCCCCAGGAGTCTGCGATGGCCTCGTTCAGCCTCTGGGCACCCAGCGACCCGCCGAAGACGAGAAGAACCGGGCGCGCCGGGTCGAGCCCGAAGTGCGCGGCGGCCTCATCGCGAGAGGCCGCACGGTCGAGCTCGATGACCTCTCGACGCAGCGGCATGCCGACCACCTCGCCGCCGCGCAGAGGGGTTCCGGCGAATGCGACTCCCGTGGCGGCGGCACGTCGAGCACCCAGCACGTTCGCGAGGCCCGGCTTCGCGTTGGCCTCGTGCACGACGAACGGCACGCGCTCGCGGCCTGCTGCCACGTAGGCCGGGGCGGAGGCATAGCCGCCGAAGCCCACGACGACGTCGACGCGGTGAGCGCGGATGTGATCGCGCACCTGGGCGACGGCGCGGCGGAACCTGGCGGGGAACAAAGCTGCCTGCTTGTCGGGCCGCCGCGGGAACGGCACCTTGTCGACGATGAGGAGTTCATACCCTCGAGCCGGCACGAGTCGGGACTCGAGTCCCTCGGCCGTTCCGAGCACCAGGATCGAGGCATCGGCGTCCCTGGCGCGCAGCGCATCGGCGACGGCGAGCAGGGGGTTGACGTGACCGGCGGTTCCACCGCCGGCGAGAAGGTACGTGGTCACCGTGTGACCTTACCCCGCCCTGCTGAAGGAGTCCGTGCCACCGAACGACCCTCGGCGACGGGGATGGTGCGCGCGAACGACAGCAGCACTCCGCACGCGATGAGGACGGCGAGGAGAGCCGTTCCTCCCTGCGACATGAACGGCAGCGGCACTCCCATGACGGGGAACAGTCCGATCACGACGCCGATGTTGAACACGGCCTGACCGGTGATCCAGACGGTGATCCCGCCGGCCGCGACCCGGATGAACGGATCGGCGGTCTTGCGGATGATGTGGAAGGCACCGATGGTGAACAGCGTGAAGAGGGCCAGCACGACGATGCAGCCGATCAGGCCGAGCTCTTCGCCGACGATGGCGAAGATGAAGTCGTTGCCGGCGGCGGGCAGCCAGCCGTACTTCTCCTGCGAGTTGCCGAGACCCACGCCGAAGATTCCTCCCGACGCCATTCCCCAGATCCCGTGGATCGACTGGTAGCAGTCGCCGGTGTACGCCGACATGTCGGAGCACGTCGCCGTGATGCGACGCATGCGGTCAGGGCTCGTGACGGCCAGCGCGATGACGGCGACGACGCCGAGCAGCACCGGCAGGATGAACAGCCGGAGCTTCACCCCCGAGAAGAAGAGGCAGCCGAGCAGGATGATGACCAGCACCATCGCGGTGCCGAGGTCCTTGCCTGCGATCACCGTCCCGATCGCCAGGGCTCCCACGGGCACCACGGGGATGAAGACCTGATGCCAGGTGCCGAGCATGGTCTGCTTGCGCATCAGGACGTAGCCGATCCACAGCGCGAGGGCGAGCTTGAGGAACTCCGACGGCTGCAGGGTGAACCCGGCGATCATGATCCAGTTGCGGTTTCCGCCGTCCTCGATGCCGAGCGGGGTGAAGACCAGCAGCTGGAGCGCGATGGATCCGAACAGTGCCGGCCACGCCATGCGCTTGAGGAACGTGATCGGGAGTCGGGAGATCAGGAACATCAGCGGCACGCCGAGCACGGCGAAGATGCCCTGCCGAAGCGCGCCGTCCATCGGATTCTCACCCTTCGAGACCGCGGTCGCGCTCGTCGCCGAGAGCACCATCACGAGGCCGAAGATCGTCAGCATCAGCGCCGCCGATGCGATCATCAGGAACTCGGTCGACACGGGGGTGAAACGACGCCCGAGCGACACTCTCGCCGCGAGACCGCGGGAGCCGGTGCTGCCGGGATCAGAGCGCGGGGGGCGTTCGACCTGCGTCATCGGTGCTCCCCCGGTCTATCCAGTCCCGCACCGCTTCGGCGAAGCGGTGTCCTCGATCCGCGTAACCGGAGAACTGATCGAAGGACGCGGCGGCGGGGGCCAGCAGGACTGTTCCCTCGCCATCGACGATTCCCGCGGCGATCTCCACGACGCGATTCATGACCTGACCAGTCTCGCCAGCATCCACCTCGAACACCGGAACCCCCGGCGCGTGTCGCTCGAATGCGGCGACGACGGCTGAGCGCTGGACTCCGATGACGACCGCCGCCCGGGCGGTGGTCCCGGCCGTGGCGACCAGCTCGCCGATGTCGACGCCCTTCAGGTCGCCGCCGACCACCCAGACCGCACCAGGGTATGCGCGGAGCGATGACGCGGCAGCGTGGGGGTTGGTGGCCTTGGAGTCGTCGACCCAGGTGATGCCGCGATGGCGGGCGATGACCTGGATCCGATGCTCGTCGAGACGGAACGACTGCAGAGCCGAGTGGATGGCGCGCGGCTCGACGCCCAGAGAGCGAGCGAGCGCACTCGCCGCCAGGATGTTCTGCACGATGTGCGGGGCGGCCAGGCCGGCTTCTCGCAGGTCGGCGACGGTCGTGAGCTCGAGTGCGCTGCTGGCCCGGTCGTCCAAGAACGCACGATCGACGAGCAGCCCCTCCACCACGCCGACATCGCTGGGGCCGGGGATGCCGAGATCGAATCCGATCGCGCGGGCACCCTCGACCACCTCGGCGTCCTCGACCATGAGCCTGGTCGCCTCGTCGGCCTTGTTGTAGACGCAGGCGACTCTCGTGTTGCGGTACACCAGGGCCTTCGCATCGCGGTACGCCTGCGCACTGCCGTGCCACACCAGGTGGTCGTCCGCGAGGTTCAGGCACACCGAGGCGTGCGGATACAGCTCGCCTTCGGTCTCGGAGAGTCCGAGGTACCAGAGCTGGTGGCTGGAGAGCTCGACGACGAGCACGTCGAAACCGGCGGGGTCGCGGACCGCGTCGAGAACGGGCACGCCGATGTTGCCGCACGGCGCCGCACGCAGACCTCCCTCGACGAGGAGCGACGCGGTCAGCTGCGTCGTCGTCGTCTTGCCGTTGGTGCCCGTGATGAGCACCCAGTCGGCCGGGGAGCCGTCGGCGCGGGTCACCTTGTCGCGCAGACGCCAGGCGAGTTCGACATCGCCCCAGAGCGCGATGCCGGCATCTTGCGCCCAGCGGATCACGGTGTGCGAGGGAGGGAATCCTGGCGAGGCGATGATGACCTCCGGCGCGAACTCGGTCAGAGCTTCAGGGACCCGGTCCAGCGTTCCCAGCTCCAGACGAGCACCGATCACGGGCAGGAGCTTGGCATACTCCTCCTCCGCCGACTCGGTCAACACCAGGACGTCCGCACCGAGTTCGGTGAGCGTGTCCGCCACCGAGAAGCCGGTCATGGACAGCCCGAGAACGGCGACGCGCAGGCCCGACCAGTCGGCGTTCCAGCTCGTCAGAGTCGCGAGCCTCTCGTCAGTCGACACGAGTCAGCCACTCCACGTAGAAGAGTCCGACTGCTGAGATCGCGAGCAGGCCCGCGATGATCCACATGCGGACCACGATCGTGACCTCGGACCATCCGCGCATCTCGAGATGATGGTGGAACGGACTCATCAGGAAGAGTCGCTTTCCGCGCGTGATCTTGAAGTAGGCGCGCTGCAGGATCACCGATCCGGAGGCCAGGACGAAGACGCCGGCGATCACGAACAGCAGCAGCTCGGTGCGGGTGAGGATCGCCATCGCGGTGATGACGCCTCCGATCGCCATCGAGCCGACATCGCCCATGAAGACCTTCGCCTTGGGAGCGTTCCACCACAGGAAGCCGATCAGGCTCGAGGCGAAGGAGGCCGCGATGATCGCCAGGCTGAACGGGTCGCGGACCTCGTAGCATCCGCCGAGCGCGGCGGTCTCGACACCCTCGCCCACGCACGACTGCTTGAACTGCCAGAACGCGATGAGGCTGTACGCCCCCACGACGATGACCCCGGCGCCGGCTGCGAGACCGTCGAGCCCGTCGGTGAGGTTGACGCTGTTCGAGGTCGCGACGCCGATGATCGAGATCCACAGCAGATAGAGCGCCCAGCCGAGGATCGCGGTGAACGCGAACAGGTTCAACCACGGGATGTCGCGGAAGAGCGAGATCGAGCCGGATGCCGGAGTCTGATCGAAGGCGTTCGGGAAGTTCAGCGCGACGATGCCGAACGGGATCATCACGACGAGCTGCCCGATGATCTTGCGCCACCCCGAGAGCCCGAGGCTGCGCTGACTGCGCACCTTCATGTAGTCGTCGATGAAGCCCACTGCGCCGAAACCGACCATGAGCCAGATCACGAGAAGCGCGGACAGCGCGGGAGTCCCGCCTCCGACGTACGTGGCCGTGAAGTAGCCGACCATCGTGCCGACGATGAAGATGACGCCGCCCATGGTCGGCGTGCCGCGTTTGGCTTCGTGGTTCGGGTTCTCGATGGCCTCCGGGGTGCGGATGACCTGGCCCCAGCCCCACTTCCGGAAGAGCCGGAGGAAGACGGGAGTAAGAAAAAGAGTGAAGGCGAGCGATATGGCCGCCGCCATGATGAGAGATCTCACGAGAACAATTCTCCCAGACGATCGCCGAGGTGCCGGAGCCCTACGGAATTGGAGGACTTCACGAGCACCCGGTCGCCGTCGCGGAGTTCGGAGCGCAGGTACTCGAACGCGGCATCCTGGTCAGCGAAGAACACGGCCTCGCTGTCCCAGGACCCTTCGCCGATCGCGGAGATGAAGAGGCGGCGGGCCTCGGGGCCGACCACGACGATGCGCTGGATGTTCAGACGCACGGCGAGCAGACCGATCCGGTCGTGCTCCTCGCCCGCGGTCTCGCCGAGCTCGCTCATGGCGCCGAGCACGGCGACCGTCCGCTCGCCGGGACCGGTGATCTGCGCGAGAGTCCGCAGGGCTGCGGCCATCGAGTCCGGGCTGGCGTTGTAGGCGTCGTTGATGATGCGCACGCGGTCGCTGCCCATGGGCTGCATACGCCAGCGCTCCGCGATCTCGACCGTCTCGAGACGGTCGATCGCGTCGGCCGTCGACACCCCGAGAACGCCCGCGGCGGCGATGGCCGCCAGGGCGTTGCCGACGTGGTGGGCGCCGAGCACCTGCAGGCGGAGCGGAAGACGCTCCCCCGCCGCTTGGATGACACACGAGGTGCCGGATGCCGTGACCTCGAGGTCGTGCGCCTGGACATCGGCCGCGTCGCTCTGACCGAAGCCGACGACCCGCATCCCGCGGGACGTCGCGAGCGCGCCCATCGCCGCGACGCGTGAGTCGTCGACGTTGAGCACCGCCGTTCCCGTGGGCCTCGCGGCGGCGACGAGCTCGGACTTGGCCTTGGCCGTCGCCTCGATACCGCCGAAGCCGCCCGCGTGCGCCATGCCGACCATCAGCACCACAGCGACGTCCGGCTCGACGAGTCCGGCGAGGCGGGCGATGCTGCCGGGCCCGTCGGCTCCGAACTCGCTGACGAGGAACCGCGTGCCGTGCGTGATGCGCAGCATGGTGACGGGCGCGCCCACCTCGTTGTTGTACGAGTTGATGGGGGCGATCGTCTCGCCTTCGTCGGAGAGGATGCGGGCGAGGAAGTTCTTCGTCGTCGTCTTGCCGTTCGACCCCGTGATCCCGACGATCTTGAGGTCTCCGGCTGCGCGAACGCGGGCGACGACCTCGCGGGCGAGATCGGCGAGGGCGACGATGACGTCAGGGACGACGATCTGGGTGATCTCCTCGTCGACCGGGTGCTCGACGATCGCGAGCGCTGCCCCCGCAGCGAGCGCAGCGCCGACGAACCGGTGTCCGTCCGTCTCCGCGCCCGGCTTCGCGACGAACACGGAGCCGGGGGCCATGGTGCGCGAGTCCGTGTCCACGACACCGTCGATGACGGTGTCGGCGGTGGCAGAACCGGCGAGGCGGAGATCACCCCCGAGGACGGCGGCGATCTCAGCAAGCGACAGGGCGATCATGACGTCTCCAGGCGCGGCGGGGCGCCGTCTATTCGAACTTCGGAAGCAGTGCGTCCATCGGGCTGGAGGACGGCATCACGCGGTAGGTCTTCATGGTCTGGGTCATCGCCTTCTGGAAGGCAGAAGCGGTAGCAGCAGACGATGTAACTCTAGTCGGCTCGTCGAGAGTCACCACCACGACGTACTGCGGATCGTCGACCGGCGCGAAGCCCACCATGCTCGTGTAGTAGACGCCCGACTTGTAGCCGCCCTTGCCGTCCGGGATCTGCGCGGTACCCGTCTTGCTGGTCACCCGGTAGCCGGGAACCTGGATGCGGTCGGCGTTGCCGCCCTGGACGGCCACGTTCTCGAGCATCCGCGTGAGGTCGGCCGCGGTCTGGGGCTTGATGATCTGCTCGGACTCGGGAGCACCCGGCGTGACCACCGTGCCGTCAGCGGCCGTGCAGGACTCGATCAGCGAGAGACCGATCTTCTCGCCGCCGTTGGCGATCGCCTGGTAGGCGCCGGCGAGCTGCGGCGCCGTGACCGTGAAGTACTGACCGAACGTGGTGGTGTAGAGCGACTGGTTGTCCCACTCGCTCGTGGGGTGGATCTCCCCCGAGGTCTCACTGGGGAAGCCGATCGTCGTCTCGCCGACGCCGAAGCGCTCGAGGTAGTCGTGACGGACATCCGGGCTCACCATCGTGCCGAACTTCGACAGCGCGACGTTCGATGAATCGATGAGCGCGCCGGCGAGGGTGTACTGGAAGGTCGGGTGCACGAACGCGTCGTTGATCACGGCGCCGTTGTCGAACTTCTCGTGCGAGGAGGCCGACACCGTGGGACTCGTCATCGTCACACCGCCGTTCTCCATCACCGCAGCGGCCGTCACGGCCTTGAACGTCGATCCCGGTTCGAACGGGTAGGTGAAGAGCTTGCTCACCCACGTCTCGGGCGCTGAGGCGTCGAGATCGTTCGGGTCCATGGTCGGCCATTCGGCCGCGGCGCGGATCTTTCCGGTGCCCACCTCGACGACGGTGACGGTGCCGCCCTTGGCGCCCTGGGCCTGCGCCTCTTCGGCGATCATCTGCTGCATGTACCACTGCAGGTCGCTGTTGATCGTGAGCTGCACGGTGCCGCCGTCGACCGCGTCCACCCTGCTCTCACTGCCGGGGATGACGACCGAGTTCTTGCCGGTGCGGTACGACTCCTCGCCGTCCGTGGGGGCGAGGCACTTCTCGTCCATCTTCTCGATGCCGGCCTGCGCAGTGCCGGTCCCGTCGAGGTATCCGAGCAGGTTTCCCGCCACGGCGCCGTTCGGGTAGACCCTGACCTCGCGCGGCTTCATCACGAGATACGAGCCGACCTTGAGGTCGCGCAGCTCGATGTACTTCTCGGTGCTGAGGCCCTTGACCAGCGGCAGGTACTGCGAATCGGGGTTCTCGGCGAGGGCAGCGGCGACATCGGCACGCAGCTCGTCCGCATCCAGCCCCATGATCTCGGCGATGCGCGTCGACGCCTCAGCCCAGGGCAGTGGCGGCGGGTTCTTCTCGTCCTCCTCCAGGAGGCGGATGACCTGGGGGCTGAGCTGCGCGTCGTAGACCATGACGCTCTCGGCCAGCACGGATCCGTCGCTGTCGACCACCGAGCCGCGTTCACCGGGAATCGCGGTGCGGTGCGCGATGAACTCGAGCGACTGTGCGACGTGCTCGTCGGCCTTCACCACCTGGATGTCGACGAGCCGCACGACGAAGGCGGCCAGGATCGCCAGGATCACCGCGAGAGCGACGACCGTGCGTCGCCGGGGTGTCCGGGTGGCTCGTGTCGTCATGGACTCTCTCCGTCAGGTCTCGATGGTGGGTGTGGTCGTCTAGCGAGTGCTGGGGCTCGGGAGTCCGTCGGTGATCGCCGGCGGAAGCTCCTGCGCAGAGTGCCCGGCCGCTCCGTCGGGCGCGGGGTCGTCTGCCGTGGAGGCGTTCACCGGCACGTCGTTCAGCAGGGAGTTGCTCACCGCACCGGCGCCGTTCGGATCGATGGTCGACGAGCCGGTCGCGCCGGTTCCCTGGCCGAAGACGGCTCCATCGCTCAGGCGGAGGTAGGACGGGGCCCCTGCCACGACCATGCCCAGGGATGCGGCACTGGCGGCGAGCGACTGGGGCGAGCTCATCCCGGTGAGATCCTCCTGCAGGGCGTTCGTCCGCAGATCCAGTTCGTGCTGCTGCGACGTGAGCCCTGCCAGCACGAAGGAGTCCTGGGTGATCGCCAGCGAGAGGCCGATCTGCACGCCTCCGATGGCCATGGCTCCTGCGAGCGCCACCAGCGCGTAGGCGAGCTTCGGCTTGCGGCGGACGGGGGTTCCCGTCACCGGCTCGAGACGCCGACGCGGTGCGCGTTCGGGTGCCTCGGGGAGCGCCCTCGGCCTCGGCGCTGCGACGTTCAGACTCATGAGCTCTCACGCACTTTCTCTGCGGCACGCAGTCGGACGGGGATGGCGCGGGGGTTGCGAGCCCGTTCGGCGTCGTCGGCGAGCTCCGCACCCTTGGTGATGATGCGGAACCGCGGCGCGTGCTCCGGCAGCTCGACGGGGAGTCCCCGCGGTGCGGTGGAGGCTGCACCGGCGGCGAAGGCCTGCTTCACGAGTCGGTCCTCGAGAGACTGGTATGACATCACCACGATGCGTCCGCCGACCGCGAGCGCATCCATGGCTGCGGGAATCGCATCCGCGAGTACGTTGAGCTCGGTGTTCACTTCGATCCGCAGAGCCTGGAAGACGCGCTTGGCCGGGTGCCCGGCCCGCTGAGCAGCTGCGGGCGTCGCCGCCTGGAGGATCTCGACGAGTTCGCCGGAACGCGTGATCGGCTTCTTCTCGCGTGCGGCGATGATGAAGCGCGCATAGCGTCCCGCGAGCTTCTCCTCGCCATAGCGCTCGAAGATGCGACGCAGGTTGCCTTCGGTGTAGGTCGCGATCACCTCGGCGGCCGTCACGCCCTTCGTCTGATCCATCCGCATGTCCAGCGGCGCATCCTTCGAGTAGGCGAAGCCGCGTTCGGCTTCATCGAGCTGCAGGGACGAGACGCCCAGGTCGAAGAGGATGCCCGATGCGCCCTGAGCGTGCAGTCCGATCTCGTCATAGACCGTGTGCACCAGCGTGACCCGGTCACGGAAACGAGCGAGACGCTCCCCCGCGATGCGCAGAGCGTCGGTGTCCCGATCGAGGCCGACGAGGCGGATGTTCGGGAACCGCTCGAGCAGCGCTTCGGAGTGACCGCCCATGCCGAGGGTGGCATCGACGAGCACCGCTCCGTCCGCCTGCAGCGCAGGGGCGAGAAGCTCGACGCAGCGTTCGAGGAGTACGGGGGTGTGGATGTCGCGGAGGTTCATGATCTTTCTCGGGTGATCTCTGTATCTCGGTGACCAGGGCCCTGATCCCCCTCCGCTTCACGACCCGGCACCGGGGAAGTGTGTCGGGGCAGGAGCGGCGGGGCATCACAGCCGTGGTCAGAAGAGGCCCGGAATCACCTCCTGCTCGAGATCTGCGTAGGTTTCCTCGCCTGCTGCGAGGTAGGTGTTCCAGCTCTCCGCATCCCAGATCTCGGCGTGGGCGCCGACTCCGGTGACGATGAGCTCCTTCTGCAGCCCCGCGTATTGACGGAGGTGCACGGGGATGGTGATGCGGTTCTGACTGTCGGGCATCTCCGCACTCGCACCGGAGAGGAACAGGCGCATGAAGTCACGCGCCTGCTTGTTCGCGAGCGGCGCCTGGCGGATCCGCTCGTGCATCGTCTCGAACTCGGCCGTGCTGAAGACGTAGAGGCAGCGTTCCTGCCCTCGGGTGACGACGATGCCGCCACCGAGGTCCTCGCGGAACTTCGCAGGAAGGATGACCCGTCCTTTGTCGTCCAACTTCGGAGAATGCGTTCCCAGCAACATCAGCCATCACCCCCTCTCCGTCCGGCCAACTCGAGGTGCGCCCCACTTTACTCCACTTTCCTCCACAAACCTACGGTCAATCCCTGTACAGACCGCTCCTGTGAGTGCGTGTACGACAAAGAGCCGCGGATTTCCGCGGCTCAAGGGCAGTGGAGGACGGTGGAGCGCGAGTGGAGGACGGAGCCCGGCATCACGACGCAGACCCGGGCCGGCATACGGGCCCGAACGCACGAAGGCCCGGATGCTCAGAGCATCCGGGCCTTCGTGAAGGTGTGTGGGTCAGTTGCCGTCTTGGCGGCGGTCCCATCGATCGTTCATGCGATCCATGAAGGACGCTGAGCTCTGCTGCTTCGCCGCGCGTTCGCGGGGTGCAGCGGAGAGGGGCTTGCGGACGGGGGTCACAGCGATCATGACGCCGCCGAGCATGGCGGCGAATCCGATCACTCCGACCACGACTCCCCAGACGTCCCCGAGGACGACTCCGACGATCAGCCCGCCCACACCGGCGAGGAGCAGAAGGGCTCCGTACACGAGGTTGCGATAGCTGAGAGCGCGGTCACCAGACGGCGCAGTAACGACATCGGCGTCGTTGTGGAGGAGATGGCGTTCCATCTCGTCGAGCAGACGCTGCTCCTGTTCGGAGAGTGGCATTTCGTCCCCCTCGGGTATTCGTCCGTCCATTCTACGCGCGGTATGCCGCTGCGGGCTAGCTTCAAGGGCCTCCGTTGGCTTTACGTATGCTGGGAGTCGTGCCGTCCCCCTCATTTGTCTCCGACGCCGTCGCCGCACGCCTGCGCCTCTTCCTCGACCGGATGCGAGGCGAGTCGGCCGAATACGGCCCGGATGCCGAAGGCCTGATCGACTCGGCAGCCGACACCCTCGTGGGTGGCAAGCGCCTGCGGGCCCGTTTCTGCCACGCGGGATGGCAGTCGGTCGCACGTTTCCGCGACCGCGACGCCGAAGAATCGACGGGCCTCTGGGACGTCTGCGCGGCTCTGGAGATCTTCCAGTCGGCCGCACTGGTGCACGACGACCTGATCGACAACTCCGACACGAGGCGGGGGCGTCCGGCGGCCCACCGCGCGCTCGAAGGCGCGCACGTCGCAGCCGGATGGCGAGGCGACCCCGCCGCCTTCGGCCGCTCGTCGGCGATCCTGCTCGGTGACCTGCTGGTGGCCTGGAGCGACGACCTCCTCGAGGATGCGATCGAGCCGCTCCCCCATGCCTCGGCGGTCCGCCGCGAATACGGACGGATGCGCCGGGACGTCACCGTGGGCCAATTCCTCGACATCGCGGAGGAGTCCGCCTGGAGCGTCCACGCCACGGACTCGCACGTCGAGCGTGCGCTTCGCGTCGTCTCCCTCAAATCCGCGAGGTACAGCATCGAGCAGCCCCTCGTGCTCGGTGCAGCGATCGCGGATGCCGACGAGGACCAGCTTCTGGCGCTTCGCGAGTTCGGCCATCCGGTCGGGATGGCCTTCCAGCTGCGCGACGACCTGCTCGGCGTCTACGGCGACGCCGCCGTGACCGGCAAGCCTGCCGGTGACGACCTGCGCGAGGGCAAGCGCACCGTGCTGGTCGCTCTGACGAGGCAGACTCTCGACGCGTCCGCTCGCACCCTGTTCGATGAGATGCTGGGCGATCCCGACCTCACCAGCGAGCAGGTCGCATTCCTCCAGGCGACGATCACGGCCTCCGGCGCCAGGGAGCGCGTGGAGCGGATGATCGACGACTATGCGCGGGAAGCAGATCGCGCTCTCTCCGGAGCGCGGCTCGACACCACCGCTGTCGGAGACCTGCGCGACCTCGCACGCGCTGCGACGGTGCGCTCGGCCTGAGCGCGAACCGCTTCAGAGAGCTCGGTTCAGGCGAGGGTGCGGGCGACCCTGCGGACAGCACTCTTGTGTCCGGCCAGGAGCGCATCGATCGGCGAGCGACCCAGTTCCTCCTCGGGAGCGAGGAGCCAGTCGATGACCTCGTCGTCCGAGAAGCCCGCATCCTGAAGCACGATGATCGTGCCGCGCAGCGAGGGCAGCGGGTGGTTGTCGACGATGAACACCGACGGAACCGCGAACACGCCGGAGCGGCGCGAGCCGACGAGGTAGTGCTCGTCGATGAGCCTGCGCACACGTCCCAGGGCCTCGTCGAGGACCTCCACGAGGTCGGGCATCGTGAGCCACTCGGTGGCGGTGACGCCGGCGGCGCTCACAGCGTTCGCGGACGCAGCCTCGGGCTGCGAGGTTTCAGACGGGTTGCTTTCAGACGGCACAGACACGTTGCAACTATCTCACCTCTGAGCGCCGATCGCACTTTCCGCATCGGGGCTTCGGTTCACATCGGCACCATCCGCACCATCCGTCACTCCTGTTGACATCCGTTTACATCCGTGTCAGCGTGGGCGGACGCCGAACAAGGGGGATCCCCGTGAGAACGCCTGCCGTCGCGCGACGAACGCGCACTCTTCAGCTCGGGGTGCCCGCCGCCCTCTTGGGCACGCTGTCTGCGGGGATCGCTGCCACCCCCGCATCCGCCGACGCGGTCTCGTCTCCGATCGAACGACTGCAGGCGACGCCGACGCGGATCGCGCCGACCGAGGCGCCTCCTGCCGTGTACACGGTGCGGCCGGGCGACACGATCTCGTCGATCGCGAACCGGTTCGGTCTGCGCACCGTCGAGGTCCTCGCTTGGAACGGACTCAGTTGGCGTTCGGTGATCTACCCGGGGCAGACGCTGTCGTTGGCAGGAGCGAGTGCCCCCTCGCCGGCCCCGGCCCCGGTTCAGGCGGCACCGACGGCGACGCACACCGTCGTCGCCGGCGAGACCGTGTTCGGCATCGCGCAGAAGCACGGGACGAGCGTCGACGCTGTTCTCGCCGCGAACGGCCTCGACCGGTCGTCCGTGATCTACCCCGGCCAGCAGCTCGCGCTCAGCGGCGCGTCAGCTCCGTCGGCCGCACCACCGGCATCCCCCGCGCAGACAGCCGCCCCCGTTCCGACCGCGACCGGTGGCCAGGCGCACGCTGTCGCCGCAGGAGACACCCTGTTCGCCATCGCGAAGAAGTACGGCACGACCGTCGCGCAGCTCCTCGCGCTGAACGGCCTGGGTTCCGGAGCCATCATCTACCCCGGCCAGTCGCTGACCGTCGCGCCGGCGCCGGCTCCGGCTCCGACGCCCGCCCCGGCGGCGGCCACGCCCCCTCCCCAGCTGTTCGCGAACCTCGACGCCGAACAGGCCGCGAACGCCTCGCTCATCATCCGCGTCGGACGCGAGCTCGGCGCGCCCGACCGCGCCATCGCGATCGCTCTCGCCACCGCCATGGTCGAATCCAGCATGCGCAATCTGTCGTGGGGTGACCGCGACTCCCTCGGCCTCTTCCAGCAGCGCCCCAGCATGGGCTGGGGTTCGCCCGAGCAGGCGGTCGACGCCGACCGGAGCACCCGCGTCTTCTTCGGCGGCTCGTCGGATCCGAACGGGCAGGCCTCGCGGGGGCTCTTCGACATCTCAGGCTGGGAGAGCATGTCGTTCACGGATGCCGCGCAGGCCGTCCAGATCTCGGCGTACCCCGATCGTTACGGCCAGTGGGAGACGCAGGCCCACCAGTGGCTCGGTGTCCACGGGTGACGCGCTTCCGGGCAAACCCGCAGGTGCAAGGGGCGAGCCGCTCCCGGGGCTTTCAGGCAGTTCTCCATAGAATCTTGACGTGACGACCAATCAGCAGGCCGACCCCCTCATCGGGCGGCTTGTCGACGGTCGGTACCGCGTGCGCGCCCGAATCGCCCGTGGAGGCATGGCGACCGTCTATGTCGCCACCGATCTCCGCCTCGAGCGGCGCATCGCTCTGAAGGTCATGCACGCGCACCTGAGCGACGACTCCGCCTTCCAGAGCCGGTTCATCCAAGAGGCACGTGCTGCCGCGCGGCTGGCCGATCCCCACGTCGTCAACGTGTTCGACCAGGGCCAGGACGGCGAACTCGCATACCTGGTGATGGAGTACCTTCCCGGCATCACGCTGCGCGAACTGCTGCGCGAGCAGAAGCGGCTCACGATCCCGCAGACGATCACCATCATGGATGCCGTCCTCGCCGGCCTCTCCGCAGCGCACCGCGCCGGGATCGTGCACCGTGACGTGAAGCCCGAGAACGTGCTGCTGGCCGAAGACGGACGCATCAAGATCGGCGACTTCGGTCTCGCCCGTGCGACCACCGCGAACACGGCCACCGGACAGCAGCTGCTCGGAACCATCGCCTATCTCGCACCCGAGCTCGTCACTCGCGGCACTGCCGACGCCAGAAGCGACATCTACGCGCTGGGCATCATGCTGTACGAGATGCTCGTCGGCGAACAGCCGTACAAGGGCGAGCAGCCCATGCAGATCGCCTTCCAGCACGCCACCGAGTCCGTGCCGCGCCCGAGCGTGCGCAATCCCGGCGTGCCGGAGGAGCTCGACGAACTCGTGCTCTGGGCCACGGAGAAATCGCCGGATGAGCGTCCCGACGATGCGCAGCAGATGCTGGAGCGACTGCGCGAGATCGAGCGCGGGCTCGGGATCGCACCCGCCGTCGCCGCTGCGACGACGTCGCAGCGCTCGCAGGCCGACTCCGCGGACCTCACCAAGGTCATGCCGAGCACGATGGTCATCGCCGACCCGACCGCCCCGGTCACGGCTGCCGTCGACAACGCGACGCTCCTGCGTCGCCGCTCATCACGACGTCGCGCGCGCGGAGCGTTCCTTCTGACGCTGGTGCTGCTTCTCGCGACCGTCGCCGGTGGTGTCGGCTGGTGGTTCGGGTCCGGTCCTGGTTCGCTCGTCGCCGTCCCGGAGGTGGCCGGTCTGTCGTACGACGACGCCGCATCGGCGTTGACTGCAGAGGGCTTCGTGCCGGTGCGCGGCGAGGAGAGCTCCATCGACATCGCCGCCGGTGAGACGATCCGTACGGACCCCGGCGAGGGCGAACGCCTCGACAAGGGCACCGAGATCACCGTCTTCGTGTCCTCGGGTCCGGCGTCGCACACGGTGGAGACCCTCAACGGCAAGACCGAGCAGGAAGCTCGCGACTACCTCGCGGACATCAGGATCAACGTCACAGAGACCTCCCTGCAGCTCTTCTCCGACGCCGAGACGGGGCGCGTGATCAACGCCTTCGTGACGCCTCGCGACGGCGGCGAGGTCTATGCGTGCGCCGAGGGCTGCGAGCTGCGCGAGGACGACACGGTCGAGCTGTACGTCTCCGCCGGCGCGTTCCCCGATGTCGCGGGAATGAGCGTCGATCAGGCGACGAACACGCTGCGCGACAAGGGCGTCGAGGTCAACCCGGACTCGCAGTTCGTCTTCAGCGACTCGATCGCGAAGGATGTCGTCATCGGCGTCACCGACCGCGCCGAAGAGGGCAATCGGCGCCCCGGCGATACTGTTCAGCTGATCGTCTCGAAAGGACCCGAACTGTTCCCCGTGCCCGAGGTCGAGGGGATGAGCCGCGACGAGGCCGCCCAGGTGATCCGGAATGCCGGTTTCGAACCGACCTGGAACGGCATCTGGAACGCGTTCCCCAACGACTTCACCGAGGTCAGCGGGTCCGATCCGGGTGCCGGCGCGCAGCGCCCGAAGGGCACCGAGATCACCCTCCAGATCCGCAGCAGCGCGTTCTAGGAGGCGGGCGGTCCCCGCGCTTATCGCCCGCGGCCGCACGCCGGCCGCCCGTCGCCGCCGCCGCCACACAGAAAGGGTCCTCTCCGACTACGGAGAGGACCCTTTCTGTCTGATGGATCGTGGTCAGCGCTTCTCGAGCTCTTCGGCCACGAGGAAGGCGAGCTCGAGCGACTGCATGTGGTTGAGACGCGGGTCGCACAGGCTCTCGTAGCGGGTCGCGAGGGCGGCCTCGTCGATGTGCTCGGATCCGCCCAGACACTCGGTGACGTCGTCACCGGTGAGCTCGACGTGGATGCCGCCGGGGAACGTGCCCACGGCCCGGTGTGCCTCGAAGAAGCCGCGGACCTCGTCGACGACATCATCGAAGCGACGCGTCTTGTACCCCGTGGGCGTCGTGATGCCGTTGCCGTGCATGGGGTCGGTGACCCACAGCGGCTGCGCGCCCGAGTCGCGGACGGCCTCGAGCAGCGGCGGCAGCGCGTCGCGGATCTTGCCCGCGCCCATGCGCGTGATGAACGTCAGACGGCCCGGCTCGCGGTCGGGGTCGAGCTTGTCGATCAGCGCGAGCGCCGTCTCGGGTGACGTGGTCGGACCGAGCTTCACGCCGATGGGGTTGCGGATCTTCGAGAAGTAGTCGACGTGCGCACCGTCGAGTTCACGCGTGCGCTCCCCGATCCACAGGAAGTGCGCCGAGGTGTTGAACGGCGTGTCCGTACGGGAGTCGATGCGGGTCATCGGGCGCTCGTAGTCCATCAGCAGGCCCTCGTGCCCGGTGAAGAACTCGACGCGGGTGAGCTCGTCGAAGTCGGCGCCGGCCGCCTCCATGAACTTGATGGCCCGGTCGATCTCGGCCGCCATGCGCTCGTAGCGCTGGTTCGCCGGGTTCTGCGCGAAGCCCTTGTTCCACGAGTGCACCTCGCGCAGATCGGCGAAGCCACCCTGCGTGAACGCGCGGATGAGGTTCAGCGTCGACGCGGCCGTGTGGTATCCCTGCAGCAGGCGGCCGGGATCGGCGCGGCGGGACGCCTCGGTGAAGTCGTAGCCGTTCACGATGTCGCCGCGGTAGGCGGGAAGCGTGACATCGCCACGGGTCTCGGTGTCGCTCGACCGCGGCTTGGCGAACTGCCCGGCCATGCGACCCATCTTCACCACGGGCATCGATGCGCCGTACGTCAGCACCACGGCCATCTGCAGGACCGTCTTGATCCTGTTGCGGATCTGGTCGGCGGTGGCACCCGCAAAGGTCTCTGCGCAGTCGCCGCCCTGCAGCAGGAACGCCTTGCCGGACGCTGCTCGCGCAAGACGATCGCGGAGGTTGTCGACCTCGCCGGCGAACACCAGGGGCGGGAGCGTCGAGATCTGCGTGGAGACCTCGGAGACACGCTCTGCGTCGAGCCACTGAGGCTGCTGTTTGATCGGGAGCGAGCGCCACGCATCAAGCGCGTCGATGTGGTGCTGGAGCATGTGTCCAGCCTAGTGCTCGTGACGAAGCCGGGATGCCTCAGGAGCGCTGTGTGACGCGGGCCGGGAGCCGGTCCTTCACGGTCGACGCGTACACGTCGTCGTACTGCTGTTCACCCAGTCGCTGGAGGGCGACCATGATCTCGTCAGTGACCGAGCGGAGGATGTAGCGATCGTTCTCCATGCCCGCGTAGCGGGAGAAGTCCAGGGGCTCTCCGATGACGATCCCGACCCGCACCACGCGCGGCAGGCGCTGCCCGATGGGCATCGCGGTGTCGGTGTCGACCATGATCACCGGGATCACCGGGACCTTCGCCTCCATCGCCATCCGGGCGATGCCCGTGCGGCCACGGTAGAGCCGGCCGTCGGGGCTCCGCGTGCCCTCCGGATAGATGCCGAGCAGGTCGCCGCGTCCGAGGACCTGCAGGCCGGTGTTGAGAGAGGCTTCGGACGCCTTGCCGCCGGAGCGGTCGATCGGGATCTGCCCCGTCGCCTTCATGAAGAACTTGGTTGCCCAGCCCTTGATCCCGCGCCCGGTGAAGTAGTCGCTCTTGGCGAGGAACGACATCGGTCGGTCGATCATCAGCGGCAGGAAGATGGAATCGGCGAAGGAGAGGTGGTTGCTGGCGAGGATCGCCGCGCCGTTCGCCGGGATGTTCGCGCGCCCGACCACCCATGGTCGGAATATCGCTTTGACCACGGGACCGATCGCCACGTACTTCATCAGCCAGTAGAACATCGAGGTGAAGTCTAGCGTCGTGCTCGGCATCCGCCACAGCCGCGGTCTCGCGAGACCCGATCGGCGACTGAGTGTCACCTGATATGCGACCGAGTGTCATGCTCTAGACTCGTGTGCAACCCAGTGCCCGACCGGTACCGAAGGAGCTGCCGTGGTCCAGTTTGAAGTCCCCGCCGTCGTCCCCGCCGACCCAGACGCGAACATCGCCGACCTGCTGGCGAAGCGCGTCCAGGCGACTCCCGATCGCCCCCTCTTCGCAGTGCCCGATGGCGACGGATGGCGCGACATCACCGCAGCCGACTTCGAGACTGCGGTCATCGCGCTGGCCAAGGGCTTCGTCGCCGCGGGCATCCAGCCGGGTGAGAAGGTGGGCTTCCTCGCACGCACGACCTACGAGTGGACTCTCGTCGACTTCGCGCTGTTCTACGCCGGCGCCGTGATGGTCCCGATCTACGAGACCAGCTCTCCGTCGCAGATCCAGTGGATCCTCGAGGATTCCGGTGCCATCGCCCTCGTGGTCGAGTCACCGGAGCACTTCGCTCGGCTCGATGAGGTGCGCGGCGACCTCCCGCTGCTCCGCGAGGTGTGGCAGCTGCACCTCGGAGCGATCGATTCGCTGACCGCCCAGGGCGCATCCGTCACCGATGCCGAGATCGAGCGTCTCCGCAACATCGCCGTCGGTTCTGACATCGCCACCCTCATCTACACCTCGGGGTCGACCGGCCGCCCCAAGGGCTGCGTCCTCACGCACAGCAACTTCGTCGAGCTGTGCCGCAATTCCGCGACGGCACTCGACGCAGTGGTTCAGACACCGGGTTCCTCCACGCTGCTCTTCATCACGACAGCACACGTGTTCGCGCGCTTCATCTCGATCCTCAACATCCACGCCGGCGTGCGCACCGGACACCAGCCCGACACTCGACAGCTGCTGCCGGCGCTCGGGTCGTTCAAGCCGACCTACCTCCTCGCCGTGCCGCGCGTCTTCGAGAAGGTCTACAACTCCGCCGAGCAGAAGGCCGAGGCCGGTGGGAAGGGGAAGATCTTCCGCGCCGCCGCCGACGTCGCCATCCAGCACTCGAAGCTCGTCGAGGAGGGCAAGAGCATCCCGATCGGGACGAAGCTCAAGTTCGCACTCTTCAACAAGCTCGTCTACAGCAAGCTGCGTGAAGCCATGGGCGGCAGAGTCGTCTACGCGGTGTCGGGCTCCGCTCCCCTCGGTTCGCGTCTGGGCCACTTCTTCCACAGCCTCGGCGTCGTGATCCTCGAGGGATACGGTCTCACCGAGACGACTGCTCCGGCGACCGTGAACCTGGCCGACAAGTCGAAGATCGGCACCGTCGGCCCCGCGCTCCCCGGTGTGGGTGTGCGACTCGCGGACGACGGTGAGATCCAGGTCCGCGGCATCAACGTCTTCAAGGAGTACTGGAACAACCCCGAGGCGACCGCAGAGGCGTTCAGCGACGGCGGCTGGTTCCACACGGGCGACATCGGCAGCTTCGACTCCGAGGGCTTCCTGACCATCACCGGTCGCAAGAAGGAGATCATCGTCACGGCCGGCGGAAAGAACGTCGCGCCGGCCGCGCTGGAAGACCCGATCCGCGCGAATCCGATCATCGGACAGGTCGTCGTCGTCGGCGACCAGCGTCCGTTCATCTCCGCGCTCATCACGCTGGATCCCGAGATGCTGCCGACTTGGCTCGGCAACGCCGGCCTCCCGAAGGAGATGTCGCTCGCCGAGGCCGCCACGAACGATGCCGTCCGTGCCGAGATCCAGAAGGCGGTCGATGCCGCCAACGCGCGCGTGTCGCGCGCGGAGTCCATCCGCAAGTTCACCGTTCTCGACAGCGAATGGACCGAGGCCTCCGGTCACCTCACTCCGAAGCTGTCGATCAAGCGCAACGTGATCATGAGCGACTTCGCCGACGAGATCGCTGCCATCTACGACGAACCCGTCTCGACGACCAACGTCGCGATCGGCGGCTGAGGCTCGCGAGACAGCAGAAAGGCCCCGCTCCGGCGGGGCCTTTCTCAGTGTCCGGGGATCAGAACCAGGCGCTCTCTCTGACCTCGCGCATCGCACGCTTGCGGGTCTCGGCATCCAGCCTCGTGAGGTAGAGCTTCCCATCGAGGTGATCGGTCTCGTGCTGGAGCGCCTGCGCCAGCAGACCGCTTCCTTCGAGCACCACCGGCTCGCCGTCGAGGTCGATGCCCTCGACGCGGGCCCACGGGTGTCGCAGGGCGTCGTGCCACAGGCCGGGGACCGACAGGCACCCCTCCCCCGTGGGCACCGGCTCACCCCGGACCTCGGTCAGGACGGGATTGAGCACGTAGCCGATGTCACCGTCGATGTTGTAGCTGAAGGCGCGGAGCGCGACGCCGATCTGCGGAGCCGCGACACCGGCACGGCCAGGCAGCTCGACGGTGTCGATCAGATCGGCGACGAGCGCGCGCACCCCCTCGTCGATACGGTCGATCGGTGCGCAGACAGAGCGAAGCACGGGGTCTCCGAAGACCCGGATCTCACGGACCGCCATCAGGCGCCCTTCGCCCGCAGACCTTCGACGAGCAGCGCAGCCAGCTCCCGCGCCGCCACCCGTGTCTCAGGCTGGAGATTGGCGAAGACGATGGTCCCGCCCCCGGCGATCTGCGAGTCGTACGGCATCCGCACCACATGCTTCGCCCTCGTGCCGAAATGCGCTTCGAGCTCGTTGAGGCGCACCAGCGGGGCGCCGGGCGTCGACTGGTTCAGCACCACGACCGCCTCGCGGGCCTGCTCGGCGTACCCGTTGCTCTCGAGCCACGTCAGGGTCTCCGACGCCAGCCGCGCCTCATCGACGCTCAGCCCCGACACGATCACGATCTGATCGGCCAGATCGAGCGTGGCCGACATGACCGAGTGCACGATGCCTGTTCCGGTGTCCGTGAGCACGAGCGAGTAGTAGTGCGCGGCGACGCCTGCCACGTCGCGATAGTCGCTGTCGCTGAACGCCTCGGCGATCCGAGGATCCGAGTCGGACGCGAGCACGTCGAGGCGGGTGGCGTCTCGCGCGACGATCGCAGAGATGTCGTGATACCCCCTGACCTCGTCATGGATGCGAACGAGGTCGCGCACCGACTTGTTGTGGTGCGGCCGCACCACGCGCTCGGCGAGGGTGCCGCGGTCGGGGTTGGCATCGACCGCGATGACGCGATCGTCCCTGGCGTCGGCGAGGGCCATGCCCAGCAGAGCGGTGATCGTCGTCTTGCCGACTCCGCCCTTCCGCGACAGCACGGGGACGAACCGGGCTCCCCCGACGATCGGAGCGGCGATCCGCGCGCTCAGAGCCTTCCGCTCGCGGGCGCGGCGTCCGTCGCCGATGTTGATCCGACGCCCCGAGATGGCGTAGAGGAAGTGACTCCACGCCCCTTCGGGTTCGGGCTTGGTGAGACGGTGCGGATCGAGCAGTCGGTCGGCGGTGAGGAGGTCGGCGCTCTCGCGAGAGGAGTCGCCGAGGTCGTCCAGACGCTTCGACGAGAGCTGCACGTCGGCCCGGGTCGATCGAGTCGCGGGTGCCACGGCGTTCCTGGGCTTCTGTGCGTCCATTGCCGAAGTCTCCTTCTTGGCGAGAGATGATGCCGCCGACGCTCTCCTCGAGGTCGGCGCGGCGTCGAAGTCCGCCTTCGCCTTGGCGATGAACGCCGCGGCGGCAGCGGCCTCCTCCGCGGCGACGGCATCAGCAGGCGCTGCAGCCGGCTTCGCGGACGGAATGGCGCCGGCATCCGTGGCTGATGCAGTCACCGGAGTGCTTTCACGCGTGCGCCGGGGCTCGGGCTGAGCGTCCTGTTCGGTCTCCGACTGCGATTCGGTCGCGGGAGCGACCGCGGGCTCGGGCTCGGGCTCGGGCTCGATTTCACGCTCGATCTCAGACTCGACCTCAGATTCAGGCTCGGAGTCGACCTCAGGCTCGGGCTCGGGCTCGGGCTCGGGCTCGACCTCAGGCTCAGGCTCGGGCTCGACCTCAGGCTCAACTTCGAGCTCAGGCTCAGGCTCAAGCTCGACTGCGGACTCAGGCTCGACCTCAGACTCAGGCTCTACCGCAGGCTCAGGCTCCGCCTGGGGCTCTGCTTCCGCCTCGACTTCGGGGCGCTGGATCTCTTCCTTCGCGGGCTCCGGCGGCAGCTCGATGATCATCGGCGCCGCACCGAGCGGTGCCGGTGCGATCTCCGCCGCAGCCTTCGCCGCGGCGACGGGCTCGTCGACGATCAGATCCGCGACGACCTCGCCCTCGATGACGCCGTCGTCTTCCAGGTCGTCGTCATCGTCCGTCGGCAACACCACGCTCACCTGCGCGGTGCCGAGGATCCCGATCGCCGAGGTGTCCAACGACGTCGCGTCGTCGAGGACCCCTCTGGACTCATCGTCCGGGTTGTCTGCCACGTTCTTCGGGGTCACTGTGTCACTCCAAGCTTGTGCGGGCCTCGGGTGCGTTTCGTCGAACGCGGCCTCGCCCGCACAAGATTAGTGCGCCGGGCGGATCACGACCAAAAGATCGCCGGCCTCGACCTGTTGCGTCGCACCGATCGCGAGCCGCTCGACCACACCGTCGACGGGGGCCGTGATGGCGGCCTCCATCTTCATCGCCTCGATGGATGCGACCGGTTCGCCGGCGCGCACCGAGTCACCGACTTCCGATTTGAGCGTCACGACGCCCGAGAACGGTGCGGCCACCTGACCGGGCACCGAGGTGTCGGCCTTCTCGATCTCGTGCACGTCCACTGCCACCGATCTGTCGCGCACGAACACCGGTCGCAGCTGACCGTTGAGCGTCGTCATGACGGTGCGCATGCCCTTGTCGTCCGCATCGCCGATGGCTTCGAGCCCCACGTACAGCTGGACGCCGCGATCGATCTCGACGACGTGCTCCTGCCCCTGGACGAGACCGTAGAGGTAGTCGGCCGTGTCGAGCACCGAGAGATCGCCGAACACGTCGCGTCGCTCGGTGAACTCGCGCATCGGCGCGGGGAACAGCAGCGTGTTCAGTCTCGCCCGACGGGTCGCACCGTCACCTGCGAGGGCCGCCTCATCGTCGGCCGAGATCTCCGTCATGCCTGTGCGCACCGACCGTCCCGCCAGAACCTTGGTGCGGAAGGGCTCGGGCCATCCGCCCGGGAGGTCGCCGAGTTCACCCGCCATGAACCCGACGACGGAGTCGGGCACGTCGTACTTCTCGGGATTCGCCTCGAAATCGGCGGGGTCCGCCTTCACCGCTGCCAGGTGCAGCGCGAGATCGCCGACCACCTTCGACGAGGGGGTCACCTTGGGAACCCGGCCGAGGATCCGATCGGCGGCGGCGTACATGTCCTCGATCAGCTCGAAGTCCTCTGCGAGGCCGAGCGCCTTCGCCTGCTGACGCAGGTTCGACAGCTGGCCGCCCGGGATCTCGTGGTGGTAGACCCGGCCTGTGGGGCCCGGAAGTCCGGATTCGAACGGCGCGTACATCCGGCGGACCGCCTCCCAGTACGGCTCGAGGTTCGAGACGCTGTCGAGAGAGATGCCGCTGTCCCGATCCGTGTGCGCGAGCGCGGCGACGAGAGAAGAGAGCGAGGGCTGGCTGGTCGTGCCGGAAAGCGGAGCGGATGCCGCGTCGACCGCATCCACACCCGCCGCGCTGGCGGCGAGCAGGGTGGCGAGCTGTCCGCCGGGGGTGTCGTGCGTGTGCAGATGCACGGGCAGATCGAAGCGCTCGCGCAGCGCGGTGACGAGTTTCGCCGCCGCCGCAGGACGCAGAAGGCCCGCCATGTCCTTGATCGCCAGGATGTGCGCGCCGGCCCCGACGATCTGCTCGGCGAGATTCAGGTAGTAGTCGAGGGTGTACAGGTCCTCGGCCGGGTTCAGCAGGTCGCCGGTGTAGCAGAGCGCCACCTCGGCTATGGCCGTACCCGTGTTCCGCACCGCGTCGATCGCTGGGCGCATCTGCTCGATGTCGTTGAGGGCATCGAAGATCCGGAAGATGTCGACCCCGCTCGCCGCCGCCTCCTTCACGAACGCTTCGGTGACCGCCGTCGGGTAGGGCGTGTAGCCCACGGTGTTGCGTCCCCGGAGAAGCATCTGGATCGCGACGTTCGGAAGGGCGGCCCGCAGCTTGTCGAGACGCTCCCAGGGGTCTTCGCCCAGGAAGCGCAGAGCGACGTCGTAGGTGGCACCTCCCCAGGCCTCGACCGAGAACAGCTCCGGCGTCAGCCTGGCGATGTGCGGTGCGACCGCGACGAGATCCCTCGTGCGCACCCGGGTGGCCAGGAGCGACTGGTGCGCATCACGGAAGGTCGTGTCCGTGATGGCGAGGGCACTCTGCGCGCGGAGGCTCTTCGCGAAGCCCTCCGGTCCCAACTCGAGCAGGCGCTGCCGTGAACCGGATGCCGGGGTGGCGGACAGGTCCACGGCCGGAAGCTTGGCCCGCGGATCCAACGAGCCGGGGTGGATGCCGTGGGGCTTGTTGACCGTCACGTCCACCAGCCAGTTCAGGATCCGGGTACCGCGATCCTTCGACTCGCGTCCGCGCAGCAGGTCGGGACGCTCGTCGATGAAGGACGTGCTCACGTCGCCGGCGATGAACGCGTCATCCTCGAGCAGCGCCTGCAGGAACGGGATGTTCGTCGAGACGCCGCGGATGCGGAATTCCGCCAGCGCGCGCCGCGCGCGCGCCACGGCAGCAGGGTAGTCGCGACCACGGCAGGTCAGCTTCGCGAGCATCGAGTCGAAGTGCGGACTGATCTGCGCGCCCTGATGGACGGTGCCGCCGTCGAGCCGGATCCCTGCGCCACCCGGTGAGCGGTATGTGGTGATCTTGCCGGTGTCGGGACGGAACCCCTGAGTGGGATCCTCCGTCGTGATGCGGCACTGCAGCGCAGCTCCCCGCACATGGAGATCCTTCTGCTCGAGACCGAGCTCCGCGAGCGTCTGTCCGGCCGCGATGCGCATCTGACTCTGCACGAGATCGACGTCGGTCACCTCCTCGGTGACCGTGTGCTCGACCTGGATGCGCGGATTCATCTCGATGAAGACGACCTCGCCGGTGCGCTCCCCCGCGGTCTCGAGCAGGAACTCGACCGTTCCCGCGTTCTCGTATCCGATGGAACGGGCGAACGCGACGGCGTAGCCGTGCAGCGCGGTGCGGATGCCGTCGTCGAGGTTCGGTGCCGGGGCGATCTCCACCACCTTCTGGTGACGGCGCTGCACGGAGCAGTCCCGCTCGAAGAGGTGCACGGTCTCGCCCGTCTTGTCGGCGAGGATCTGCACTTCGATGTGCCGAGGACGAAGGACAGCCTGCTCGAGGAACATCCTCGGATCGCCGAACGCGCTGGCGGCCTCGCGCATGGCCTCTGCGAGTGCCGGAGCGAGCTCACCTGCGGACTCGACGCGTCGCATGCCGCGTCCGCCACCGCCGGCGACGGCCTTCGCGAACAGCGGGAAGCCGATCTCAGCGGCCTGGGCGACGAGTGCATCGATGTCATCGGACGCCTCCGTCGAACGGAGCACCGGAACGCCGGCCTCGATGGCATGACGCTTGGCCTCGACCTTGTTGCCCGCCATCTCGAGGACCTTCGCAGGGGGCCCGATGAAGACGATGCCGTTGGCGGCGGCCTTCTCGGCCAGCTCCGGGTTCTCCGAGAGGAAGCCGTATCCGGGGTAGATCGCATCTGCTCCGGCATCCCTCGCGACGCGGATGATCTCATCGACGTCGAGGTAGGCGCGCACCGGATGACCGCGTTCGCCGATCTCGTAGGCCTCGTCGGCTTTGAGCCGATGGACCGAACCACGGTCCTCGTGCGGGAACACCGCCACAGTCCTGGCCCCGACTTCGAAAGCCGCACGGAAGGCACGGATCGCGATCTCGCCGCGGTTCGCCACAAGGATCTTCTGGAACATGCACACCTCTGGGAGCTCGATACGCATCGGAATACGGCGCGCATGGGGCGGGGCTGAGTGTGCACCCAGCCTAGGGGAAGGTAACGTGGTGTTCGTGCACGTACTCAGCGTCAGCTCTCTCAAGGGAGGCGTCGGCAAGACGACCGTGACACTCGGCCTGGCCTCAGCAGCCTTCGCCCGTGGTGTCCGAACGCTCGTCGTCGACCTCGACCCACAGTCCGATGTGTCCACCGGGATGGACATCCAGGTGGCAGGTCGGCTCAACATCGCCGATGTCCTGGCGAACCCGAAGGAGAAGGTCGTCCGTCAGGCGATCACCTCGAGCGGCTGGGCGAAGGTGCACCCCGGGACCATCGACGTGCTGATCGGCAGTCCGTCCGCGATCAACTTCGACGGCCCGCACCCGAGCGTGCGCGACGTCTGGAAGCTCGAAGAGGCGCTCGCTGCCGTCGAGGCCGATTACGACCTCGTCCTCATCGACTGCGCCCCGTCGCTGAACGCCCTCACCCGCACCGCGTGGGCAGCGAGCGATCGGGTGATGGTCGTCACAGAGCCCGGGCTCTTCTCCGTGGCTGCGGCCGACCGCGCGCTGCGCGCGATCGAAGAGATCCGTCGCGGCCTCTCCCCCCGACTCCAGCCTCTCGGCATCGTCGTGAACCGGGTGCGCCCCCAGTCGATCGAGCATCAGTTCCGCATCAAGGAGCTGCGCGACATGTTCGGTCCGCTCGTGCTCTCCCCCCAGCTTCCCGAGCGCACCTCGCTGCAGCAGGCTCAGGGAGCAGCCAAGCCGCTCCACATCTGGCCGGGCGACTCGGCCCAGGAGCTCGCTTCCGACTTCGATCAGCTGCTCGACCGGATCATCCGCACCGGCCGGATCCAGGTCGCCGACTCGGGCGTGCAGGCCTGACTCACCCCGGACAGCAGAACGGCCATCCTCTCGCGAGGGTGGCCGTTTCTTCGTGTCGCGCGACTCTGCTCGCGGGACTTCGGTGGCGAATGCTCAGGCGGAACGCTTCGAGCGCCGTGCCGACAGCTCGTCGACCGGGTCGGGCACTGTCGCATCGAACTCGACGAGCGTCGACTCGACCTCGCGGAGGACCTTGCCCACAGCGATGCCGAACACTCCCTGACCGCGACTGACCAGGTCGATGACCTCGTCGTTCGAGGTGCACAGGTAGACGGAGGCTCCGTCGCTCATCAGCGTCGTTCCTGCGAGATCGCGGATGCCGGCGCGGCGGAGTTCATCGACCGCCGTGCGGATCTGCTGCAGCGAGATGCCGGTGTCGAGAAGGCTCTTCACGAGCTTGAGCACGAGGATGTCGCGGAAGCCGTAGAGACGCTGCGACCCGGAACCGCTGGCGCCGCGCACCGTGGGCTCCACCAGCTCGGTGCGAGCCCAGTAGTCCAGTTGCCGGTAGGTGATGCCGGCCGCCCGCGCCGCTACCGCACCGCGGTAGCCGACCTCGTCGTCCATCGCCGGCAGACCGTCGGTGAAGAGGAGTTCCGGCACGAACCGCGGGTCGCCTGCACGCTCATCCGCATTCATTTGAAATCCTCCCTGGAGCTGTTACCTCCACGCTAGAGCAGGCCTCCGGCACCGGCAATGACATCCGTGGGACACCGAAGGTGTGTCGCAATCAGTTCGTTACGAAAGCAACCTGGTGAGCGCGTCCTTGACGAAGAGCGAGCGCACCTCGTCGATCTTCGAGGCGAGGCTCGGTGCCATCTCACTCGCCTTCGCCCTCGACGCGGCGTCCGTACGACGCAGCAGAGACGACATCGCAGACTCGATCAGCGCGACCTCTCGCTCGGCACCCTGCCTCAGCGAGCGCAGGTGGCGGGGCTCGATGCCGTGGCGATCGAGGGCGACCAGGCCGCGAAGCAGCGTGACGGTCGACTCGGGGTAGCTCTCCTGCGCGACGATCACGCCGGTGCTGATCGCGTCGTTGAGAAGCTGGGGGCCCGCGCCTGCTGCCGACAGCAGCTCTCCTCGGCGGTAGCGCCGGGGAGTGGGCGCGATCGAGGGCGGCGGAGCCAGGGTCGCGGATTCACCGTTCGCCTCTGCCTCGTCGAGCTGCTCGCGGATGATGCTGAGCGGCAGGTAGTGGTCGCGCTGCAGCGTGAGACCGAGACGCAGCCGCTCGATGTCGGCCTGCGAGAACTTGCGGTAGCCGGACTCCGTGCGCGACGGGCTGACGATCCCCTGCACCTCGAGGAAACGGAGCTTGCTGGAGGTGAGCTCGGGAAACTCGGGCGTGAGCCGGGCCAGCACCTGCCCGATGCTCAGAAGGCCCGCGGACGCTGAGCGTTCGCGGGCGGGGGAAGCCGCCATCAGTCGATCGCCGCGACGCGATCGACGGGAGAGGCGAAGAAGTTCAACCGGAACTTGCCGACGCGAAGCTCGGTGCCGTCGACCAGCGGACTGCGGTCGACGCGCTCACCGTTCACATACGTGCCGTTGAGCGAACGCTGGTCGATGATCTCGAACGTCGATCCGTTGCGAGTCACTTCCGCATGACGGCGCGAGACGGTCACGTCGTCGAAGAAGATGTCGGCTTCGGGGTGGCGCCCCACAGTCGTCACATCGGTGTCGAGAAGGTAGCGGGCCCCCGCAAGAGCTCCGGAGCGCACGAGAAGCAGTGCGGAACCGGAGGGAAGGGCCGCGATGGCGCCCTGCTCCACGTCGGTGAGCTCCACGCCGAAAGGCACGAAGGAGAGGTCCGAGTCATGCCCGAACGTCTGCGTCACGTCGTGCCTCTGCTCGCCGGGACGGTGGATCGCGGCGTCTCCGCCCGATCGATTCTGGCTGTCTGTCACTATGCCCTCCTAGTCGTCCAGACTAACTGATCGGACGGCGCTCGCGGGAGCTCGCGTCACTATCAGGCACCGCATACCGACACTTCATAGGCTGATCACGTGAAAACCACAGCCCGTCGCCTCCCCGCAGCTCCGATCGCCCTTGCGGCCGCCCTCCTGACCGCATTCCTCGTGCTGTTCGCACCTCTCTCCGCCTCGGCCCACGACAGCCTGCTCGCCTCCTCCCCCGAGGCCGACAGCACGGTCGACACGCTTCCCACCGAATTGACGCTCACCTTCAGCGCGAAGCTCATCGACGAGACCGGCGCGACCGAGGTCGTCGTGACGGATCCGTCCGGCAACTCGGTCACCGACGGAGCCGCCACGGTCGAGGGGGCGATCGTCACTCAGCCGCTCGCCGCCGAGGCCCCAGCCGGCGGCTATCACGTGATCTGGAAGGTCGTGTCGAGCGACGGCCATCCGACCTCGGGAGAGTTCGACTTCACGGTCACGAACAGCACGGAGGCCGCGCCCACCTCGGAGCCCAGCTCCGAGCCCACTGCCAGCGCCACCGCAGCACCCGAGCCGGCTGCGACCGCGGGCCCCGGGACGGACGCCACCCCGGCCCCCGAGAGCGACGACTCAGCGGCGCCGATGACGATGATCTGGGTGCTCTCGATCGTCGGCGTCCTCGTGATCGTCGGCATCGTCGTCTGGCTCGTCGTCCGCGGTCGTCGCGACCCGGCATCCGCCGATTCCGACCTCTCCCCGGAGCGATAGGCTTAAGGCATGCCACATTACGATGTCGTCATCCTCGGTGCAGGTCCTGGCGGATACGTCGCTGCGGTTCGCAGCGCGCAGCTCGGTCTGTCCACCGCCATCATCGAAGAGAAGTACTGGGGCGGTGTGTGCCTCAACGTGGGCTGCATCCCCTCCAAGGCTCTTCTGAAGAACGCGGAGCTCGCGCACACGCTCAACCACAAGGCCGACTTCTTCGGCATCTCGGGTGAGTTCACGATCGACTACGGCAAGGCGTTCGACCGCAGCCGCGTCGTCGCCGACGGTCGCGTCAAGGGCATCCACTTCCTGATGAAGAAGAACAAGGTGACCGAGTACGACGGTCGCGGCACCTTCACGGGCCCGAAGGCGATCTCGGTCGCGAAGTCCGACGGCTCGACCGAAGAAATCACTTTCGACAACGCGATCATCGCCACGGGCTCGAAGGTCCGACTTCTTCCGGGCGTCCAGCTCAGCGACAACGTCGTGACGTACGAAGAGCAGATCCTCTCGCGCGAGCTGCCGAAGTCCATCGTCATCGTGGGCGCCGGCGCCATCGGCATGGAGTTCGCGTATGTGATGACGAACTACGGCGTCAAGGTCACCATCATCGAGTTCCTCGACCGTGCCCTCCCCAACGAGGATGCCGACGTGTCGAAGGAGATCGCCAAGCAGTACAAGAACTACGGCGTCGACATCCTGACCTCCACCAAGGTCGAGTCCGTCGTGGACAACGGCTCGTCCGTCACCGTCTCCTACACCGGCAAGGACGGTCAGCAGAGTTCGATCGAGGCCGACAAGGTGCTCATGTCGGTCGGCTTCGCCCCCAACATCGAGGGCTTCGGTCTCGAGGCCACCGGCGTGAAGCTCACCGAGCGCGGCGCGATCGACATCGACGACCACATGCGCACGAACGTCGAGGGCATCTACGCGATCGGCGACGTCACCGCCAAGCTGCAGCTCGCCCATGTGGCCGAGGCGCAGGGCGTCGTGGCCGCAGAGACCATCGGCGGCGCGGAGACCCAGACGCTGGGCGACTACCGCATGATGCCGCGCGCGACGTTCTGCTCGCCGCAGGTCGCCTCGTTCGGTCTCACCGAGCAGCAGGCGAAGGACGAGGGACGCGAGATCAAGGTCGCGACGTTCCCGTTCATGGCCAACGGCAAGGCGCACGGACTCGGCGAGCCCGTCGGATTCGTCAAGCTGATCGCCGACGCCGAGCACCTCGAGCTCATCGGCGCCCACATGATCGGCCCCGACGTGTCGGAACTCCTGCCCGAGCTGACGCTGGCCCAGAAGTGGGACCTCACGGCCCTCGAGCTGGCTCGCAACGTGCACACGCACCCGACGCTCTCGGAGGCGCTGCAGGAGGGCTTCCACGGCCTCGCAGGTCACATGATCAACTTCTGATCACCGCGATCGACTCGAAGGCCCGGCACGCTCACGCGTGGCCGGGCCTTCGTGCGTCATGAGACCGCGTCGGCTCGCCTGCGCAGCTCCAGCCGCGAGGGGAGTCCGAAGTGCACGGTCCATCCGGACGGCGCGAGCGCGGCGAGTTCTCCCCTCGTGTACGAGCGACGGATGCTGATGAGGCCGTCCTCTCGGATGAACGAGCCCCGGAACAGCGTGCCCGCGAGGATCCACGTCGCGACGTCGTACAGCACGTAGGCGAGTCGAGTGCGGGCGATGTCGCGGTGCACCACGACACCGCCGCTGCCGACGAGCGCCTCGGAGTCCCGCAGCAGGCCGTCGAGCTCCGCCCCGGTGAGGTGGTGCAGCACGTGATTCGAGAAGACCACGTCGAACTGCTCGCCCTCCGCCACGAGGTCTGACGAGAAGGCGCAGCGATATGCGATGCCGGCTCCTCCATCGTGCTCCGCCGCCCAGCGGATCGCCCGCTCGTCGGCGTCCAGCGCCGTGATCTCCACCTCGAGACCCGCTCGCCGCGCCCGCGCCGCGATCATCCGGCATACGTCTCCGCCACCCGCGCCGATGTCGAGGATGCGGATCGGGCCGCGGCGGGCGCGCGGCAGGATGTCCTGGCGATAGAGCAGTCGGGGTCGGGAGACGAGCGCGTTCACGAGACGGAAGCGCCGGTAGGTGCGCTCCAGCATCCCGATGTCCGCATGCGGGTCGTCCATGAGCTCGCGCGCCTCGGTGGCGCGTGTCGAGAGGTCGTGTCTCACGAGATGCCGGTGGTGACCGTCATCAGTGCGCTCTCGGCGGTCAGCCCAGGGCCGAAGGCCATCGCGGCGACGCGCGACCCGTCCCCCGCGCCGTCGTCGAGGATCCGCTTGATGACGAAGAGCACAGTGGCGCTCGACATGTTGCCGTTCTCGCGCAGCGTCTCCCGGGCCGGGAAGAGCTGATCGTCGCTGAGATTCAGTCGCTCCTGCACGCGGTCGAGGATGCTGCGTCCACCGGGGTGGATGGCCCAGTGCTCCACCCGCTCCCCCACACGCCCCTCGTCGAACGCGGCTGCGAGCTCGCCCTCGCGCGCGTACAGCGGACGGATCGCACCGATGATGGTCTCCCCGATGATCTGCGGCACCTTCGTCGACAGGATCATCTCGAAGCCGTGGTCGCCGATGGTCCAGGCCATGTCCTTCTCGCCCTCCGCGGCTATCGCCGTGTGGAAGCCGTCGAGACGCACCGCAGGAACAGGAGTGGCGAGGTCGCGTGCGGTGACGATGCCGGCGGCCGCCCCGTCGGCGAAGAGCGAGTTGGCGACGATGAGATCCGGGTCCTCCGACGAGCGAAGGTGCACGGTGCACAGCTCGACGCTGACCACGAGCACCACGGCCGTGGGGTCGGCTGCGCAGAACTGGCTCGCCGCACGGAGCGCCGGCAGCGAGGCGTAGCAGCCCATGAATCCGAGGTGATAGCGCTGCACGCTGTCGGACAGCCCCAGTCCGCGCACGATCTCGTACTCGGGGCCCGGCGCGTGGAAGCCCGTGCAGGATGCGGTGATGACGTGCGTGACGTCTGCGGCGACGATGTCGGGGTCTGCGTCCAAGGCGCTGCGCGCCACCTCCACGAAGAGACGCGACGCCTCGCGCGTATAGAGGTCGTTGCGGGCTGCGGTGCCCGGCGACTGCAGGCGGCCCGTCTCACGGTCGAAGAACATCTTGTCGTCCGTGCCGGCCGCGGGCGAGAGTTCTCGGATGACGGTGTGGCGGGTGTCGATGCCCGAGCCGTTGAACGACGCCCCGATGATCCGCTGGGCGAGGCGTCCGACATCGGGCTGCGAGGCGAAGATGTCGCGCACCTCGTGCTGCTCGATGACGGTGTCGGGAACGATCGTCCGCAATGAGCGGAGCACGGCAGCGCGGGTCATGTCTGTCACTCAAGCATGACCGCGCGCCAGCACGGAAGGGGCTTGCATCGGGCGTCAGAAACCCAGAGCACGCGCGAGCTTCGAGCCGGATGACGCGTCGCGACCCCCGGCATCGGAGACGACCCGCTCCACGGCGTCGAAGAGGGCTGCTCGCCCCGCCGCATCGGCAGGCGCGGCGGGGCCGAGCTCGAACTCCCACTCCCGCCATTCCCGCTGCACGTCGTGTCGGAGATCGGTCGCGCGAACGCGGTCATCGACGAACTCGGCGACGACTCCGGCCGTCCCGGTGAGCAGGTACGCCGTGCGGGTGTTCTCGATCCGCGCGAGGGGTGTGAGCGGCGCCGTCGCCCATCGCGAGATGGTCTCGGTCACGGCATCCGGGATGCTGTCGTCTTCGCCCAGGGGCCAGCCGATCTCGAGGCGACCGTCACCTTCTCGCGGTCCCTTGATGTGCCATCCGGCATCGGGGCCGCCGGTGCGGCGACGAAGGGCTACCCCTGCACGGGAGAGCCGTGCATCGACGGTGTCGAAGTAGCGAGCGTCGAGCTCGCGCACCTCTCCGGACGACACGGCATCCACTCCGGGGATCCCCACCCACACCGGAAGGGGCGTGGAGTCATCGACGTCGTACTTGCGCTCGACCTCGACGACCCTGGAGGGCTCGGAGCCAGACGGCGACTCGCTGGGGTGCTCAGTCATCCGACGGGCTGATGTCCTCGAGGGATTCGTCGTACCAGTAGTCGATCTCGGTGGGACCGTCGGTGTCGCCGGTGTTCTGCGCGTCACCGCGCCGGTTGTACACCACCTGGGTCTCGCTGTAGGGGACGATCAGCTTGTCGTCCGCGTCGCCGAGAGGAATGATCTGCCCGTCGAGCGGGCCGCCGTGAAGTCGTGCGAGTGCCATGTCCTCACCCTATCGCCGACGGCACCCTGCACGGCGCCTCACTCCATCAGGATGCCGAGGAGCGCGCCGATGATCATCCACGGTCCGAAGGCGATCCGCGTGGAGCCGTCCGCCCTGCGGAGCATCATCAGCGAGAGGGAGAACACGGCGCCGAGCACGAAGGCGGATGCTGCTCCCACGGCGAGCGCCTGCCAGCTGTGCCATCCGAGGACCAGACCGATGACGGCGGCGAGCTTGACATCGCCTCCGCCCATGCCGTCCCGGCTGAGCAGACGGAGCGCCGCGTAGAAGCCGCCGAGGATCAGCAACCCGGATACGGCCCTGACCAATGGGGCGCTCTGGCCGACCGTGATGGCGTCGACGACTCCGAGCACGATGAGCGCCGCGAGGGTGGGGAGCACGATCCGGTTCGGCAGCCGATGCGTGCGGATGTCGACGGCGACGAGTCGGCAGGCGATCGCGAACAGGGCCAGATGAACGGTCACGACGGCCACAGTACGGAGATCCATGCCCGCAGGTTAGGAGAACTCGGACGGCGGCGATGACCGCGTGTGGATAACGTCACGCCGCGATGTCGGAGGTTCGAACTATCGTCATCTACTCCAGTTGCTTTATTAGTACATATCTTCGAGGATGGATTCATGGGGATCGGGCTCGATGCGGTGACCGCGCTCTCTCCGGCTGGCGACTCCCGCGCCGGAGAGGTTCTTCGGCTGCGCCGGGAGATCAGCCGCATGCAGCGCAGACGCAGCGAGCACCCGCTTCTCCCTCTCGATCCGGCCTTCTCCTCGCTGCTCCCCGAAGAGGGGCTGCAGACGGGGGCGACGTACACCGTCTCTCCCTCCCCCAGTCTCGTCCTCGCACTGCTCGCCGCGGCCTCGGGCAAGGGCCACTGGTGCGCGGTCGTGGGCATGCCCACACTGGGTGTCGAAGCCGCAGCGGCGTTCGGAATCGCGCTTCCTCGCCTGATCCTCGTCCCCGAACCAGGAGACCGCTGGCTCGCCGTGGCCTCTGCACTCGCCGAGGTGGTTCCGCTGATCGCCGTGCAGCCCGGAGGCAGGGCCCGCGATGCGGATGTGTCCCGACTGAGCGCACGGCTGCGCGACCGCGGGAGCACCCTGCTCGTCACCGAGTCCGCGGAGTCCGGCGCCTGGCCGCAGAGCGAGGGGTCCATCCGGCTGCACGACCAGCACTGGCTCGGCATCGGCGAGGGGTGGGGGCTCATCGAAGGCTCCACGGCGACGGTGTCGGCGCGGACGAGGCACAGTCCGCTGACGTCGAGCGTGCGCGTGCGTCTTCCCGGCTCCCACGGCGCAGTGGAAGAGCTGCCGGCGGAGCACGTCGCCACCGAGACCATGGCCGAGATCACAGGGCTGACCGGCCTGCGCGGCGGCGAGGCCGCTCCGCTCGAGTACCCGCGTCTGGCGGTGGCCGGATGACCGCCGCTCCACTCCGCGTCCTCGTCCTGTGGCTTCCCGATTGGCCGCTGAGAGCAGCTCTCGGCGGGCCACCGCCTCATCCGCCGACCGCTCTGGTGCATGCGAACACCGTCGTGGCGTGCACCGCATCGGCGAGGGAGCACGGCGTGCGCGCCGGCCAACGTCGCCGCGTCGCTCAGGGCCATATCTCGTCACTGCGCGTGATGCCCCACGACCCCGCCCGCGATGAGAGAGCGTTCCTCCCCGTGCTGCAACTCATCGAGAAGCACGCGCCCGGTGCGGCACTGCTGCGTCCAGGGCTGGCGGCGGTGCGGGCACGGGGCATCGCGCGCTATCACGACGGCGAGGCCGAGGCGGGGCGTGCCCTGATCGACATCCTCACCGACGCCGGGTTCCCCGAGGTGCGCGTGGGCATCGCCGACGGTCCCTTCACCGCCGAGCTCGCCGCGCGAGGGAGCGCACCGTGCACCGTCGTACCTGCAGGACTCGCGAAGGACTTCCTCGCCCCACTCCCGGTGAACGTTCTGAGAGACGAGCAGCTCACCGGTCTGCTCGTCCGGCTCGGTGTGCGCACGCTCGGCGACTTCGCGGCCCTCGACGAGATCGAGGTGCGCGATCGCTTCGGCGAGCGCGGCGCGCGTCTGCACGCCCTCGCCGCCGGCGCCGATTCCCGCGCGGTGGTGGCACGACCTCCTGACCCCGAGCTCGTTCGCTCCATCGAGTTCGACTCGCCACTCGCCGGAGCCGATCAGGTGGCCTTCGCCGTGCGGCAGACGGCCGATGCGGTCATGCTCGCCCTCGGTGAGGCCTCGGTGGTGTGCACCGAGGTCCGCATCGACCTCACCGACGACGACGGCAAGGTGTTCTCGCGCCCCTGGCTGCATCCCACCTGCTTCGATGCCGCTGATCTCGTCGACCGGGTGCGCTGGCAGCTCGAAGCACTGGGAGCCGAATCCGCGAAGGAGCCGGTCGATGAGGCTCGTGCCTTCGGCGGAATCTCTCTGGTGCGGATCGTCCCCGTGGCGGTCGACGATGCCGCCCATCACCAGCCCGGCCTCTTCGGGTCCGGCACTGATGAACGCCTGCATCACGCCATCTCGCGCGTGCAGACGATGCTCGGCCACGAGGGCGTCGTCACCGCTGCCCTCTCCGGCGGGCGCTGGCTCGCCGATCGTCAGGTGCTCACTCCGTGGGGCGAACGCTCCGTCGCCCCCAGAGACCCAGCGCAGCCCTGGCCGGGGAGCCTTCCCGACCCTCTCCCCGCCGAGGTGTTCCGCCCTCCTCGCCCCATCGGAGTGCTCTCCCCTGACGGCGAGACCGTCCTCGTCGACGAACGGGGTGCGCTCTCGGCGGCGCCCGCTCGCATCGACGGCGACGACGTTCAGGCGTGGGCCGGTCCGTGGCCGATCCATGAACGCCGATGGGAGGACTCCGGCGGCAAGAGAGGGCACCGCCTGCAGATCGTCGACGATCATGATCGGGCCTGGCTCGTCTTCTGCACCGGAGGCCGGTGGTGGGCTGAGGGGAGGTACCGCTGATGGGCTGGCACAACCCTCCCCTGTCCTGGAACGAGCTGGAGCGCACTCTCAGCGGCGAGGAATCGCCCTACCCGACGGGAGGCATCCCGCCCGGCAGCCGACCCGACCCCGGCCCCGTCAGCACCAAGCGCACACGGAACCCACCGACGTCCGTCAGCAGGCCAGAGGACGCCGTCCCGTACGCCGAGCTGCATGCGCATTCGTCCTATTCCTTCCTCGACGGCGCCTCCTCACCGGAGGACCTGCTCGCCGAGGCCGAGCGTCTCGGACTCACTGCACTGGCGCTCACCGACCACGACGGCTTCTACGGTGCTGCCCGCTTCGCCGAGGTCGCAGAGCTGATGGATGTGAGCGTCCAGACCGTGTTCGGCGCAGAGCTCTCGCTCGGCCTCGACGCACCGCAGCGGGGCGCCCCCGATCCCGTCGGCGACCATCTGCTGGTGCTCGCCGACGGGCTGGAGGGCTACCACCGTCTCTCCGGCGCGATGACGGCCGCCCACCTGCGCGGTGGCGAGAAGGGCCGCCCCGTCTACGACCTCGAGGAGCTGGCAGCCGCCTCAGACGGGCACTGGACGATCCTCACCGGATGCCGGAAGGGCGGGGTCCGCCGTGGCCTAGAGGCGGGAGATGCTCAGACGCCGCTGCGCCGACTGGTGGATCTGTTCGGCCAGGATCACGTCGCCGTCGAGCTCTTTGACCACGGCGACCCGCTGGACACACGACGCAACGACGCTCTCGCCGATCTCGCCAGACGGATGCGACTGCCGGTGGTGGCGACGAACAACGTGCACTATGCAGCGCCCGAGCGTGCATCACTGGCCGAAGCGGTCGCCGCCGTGCGCGCCGTGCGCAGCATGGACGAGCTCGACGGGTGGCTTCCGACTCACGGAGGAGCGCATCTGCGCAGCGGCGCGGAGATGGCAGCGCGCTTCCGGCGCCACCCCGGTGCGATCTCCTACGGCCTCGAACTCGCCGCAGCGTCGGCCTTCTCCCTCCGCCGTGCACGACCTGCCCTCCCGAAGCAGGAGGTCCCTGACGGACACACGCCGATGAGCTGGCTGCGCCACCTGGTGTGGGAGGCCGTGCCGACGAAGTATCCGCGCCTGGATGCCGACGGCCGTCGCAGGATCGGACGCGAGCTCGATGTGATCGAGGAGAAGGACTTCCCCGGCTACTTCCTCATCGTGCACGGCATCGTCGCCGAAGCGCGCCGTCGCGGCATCCTGTGCCAGGGGCGCGGCTCGGCCGCGGCGAGCGCCGTCTGCTATCTGCTCGGCATCACCGCCGTCGACCCGATCCTCTACCGTCTGCCCTTCGAGCGCTTCCTCGCGACGACCCGACAGGAAGAACCGGACATCGATGTCGATTTCGACTCCGATCGCCGCGAGGAGATCATCCAGTGGGTGTACCGCGAGTACGGACGCGAACGTGCGGCACAGGTGGCGAACGTCATCCAGTACCGTCCGAAGAACGCGGTGCGCGACATGGCGAGAGCTCTCGGCTACTCTCCGGGACAGCAGGATGCCTGGTCCCGGCAGGTCGATGGGTGGAGCGCCGGACTCGAGGTGGCCGACGAGCACGACATCCCGGCGAACGTGCTCGACTACGCGGGCGAACTGCTGAAGGCTCCCCGGCATCTCGGCATCCACTCCGGCGGCATGGTGCTCACCGCGCGTCCTGTCGGCGAGGTCGTTCCCGTCGAGCATGCACGCATGGAGAACCGCACGGTGATCCAGTGGGACAAAGACGACGCGGCCTGGATGGGGCTGGTGAAGTTCGATCTCCTCGGGCTCGGGATGCTGGCTGCGCTCCAGCACTGCTTCGACCTGATCCACGACGCCACGGGTGAGCGGTGGACGCTCGAGACCCTTCCGAAAGAAGAGCCGGCCGTCTTCGACATGCTCTGCCGCGCCGACTCGATCGGGGTGTTCCAGGTCGAATCCCGTGCGCAGATCGGCCTTCTCCCCCGCCTGCAGCCTCGGGCCTTCTACGACCTCGCCATCCAGATCGCGCTGATCCGCCCCGGGCCCATCCAGGGCGGGGCCGTGCATCCCTTCGTCCGCCGCAAGATGGCGAAGGATGCGCTCGACGAGGAGAATCTCGCCAGAGCCGCCCGTGGCGAAGAGCCCGTGGTGCTCGAGATCCCGTATCCGCACGATGACCTCAAGCCGATCCTCGAGCGGACACTGGGCATCCCAATCTTCCAGGAGCAGCTGATCCAGATGGCGACGGCCATCGGCGACTGCACCGCCGACGAGGCCGATCTGCTCAGACGCGCGATGGGGTCCAAGCGCGGGCTCGAGAAGATCGACAAGGTGCGAGACAAGCTCTACGCGGGGATGACCAGACGCGGACTCTCCGCCGAGCAGTCGGATCGCATCTACGCGCAGATCCAGGCCTTCGCGAACTTCGGATTCGCAGAGTCCCACTCGTTGTCCTTCGCGCTCCTGGTCTATGCGAGCTCCTGGCTCAAGCTGCACTATCCCGCGGCGTTCCTCGCGGGGCTCCTCCGGTCGCAGCCGATGGGCTTCTACTCCGCGTCGACACTCACCGCGGATGCACGACGACACGGGGTCGAGGTGCGTCGACCCGATCTGCACGCCTCGGGGGCCACCGAGACTCTCGAACCCCTCGAGGGCTCACCGCTGCGGATGCCGACGGGGCGGGACACCTGCAGCGACCCTCTGCAGCCCCGGGTGCCGCGCTTCGATCGCTCCTCTCCGGACGAATCGGCGGCACACCGTCGAGATGGCGCCTATGCGGTGCGCATGGGTCTCAGCGGTGTGCGCGGCATCGGCACTCAACTGGCGGAGAAGATCGTCGCCGAGCGCGAGGCAGCCGGACCTTTCCGCGATCTGAACGATCTGGTGAGGCGCACGGATGCCACCGCTGCGCAGCTGGAGTCCCTGGCGACCGCCGGCGCGTTCGAGTGCCTCGGCCTCCGGCGCAGAGAGGCGATCTGGCTGTCCGGGGCAGCCGCTGAAAACCGATCCCGGTTCCTTCCCGGCACGACGATCGCCGTGCAACCGCCGCTGTTCAGCGATCAGTCCAGCTATGAGCGGCTCTCCGCAGATCTCTGGGCGACCGGCGTCTCGACCGACGACCATCCGATGGCGCATTTCCGCGGGCTCCTGCGCGAACGGGGCGTGCTCACCTCAGCAGATCTGCAGAGCCACGAGACGGGGCGACGCATCGAGGTCGCCGGTCTTGTGACCCACCGTCAACGTCCGGCGACCGCAGCCGGTGTCACCTTCCTCAACCTCGAGGATGAGACCGGTCTCGTCAACGTCATCTGCTCGACTGGGGTGTGGGGTCGTTACCACCGGGTGGCGCGCGATTCTCCTGCGCTGATCATCCGCGGCATCCTCGAGCGTTCAGCGGAGGGCGTCGTGAACGTCCTCGCCGACGCGTTCGAAGATCTCCGAACGGGGGTGACGCATCGTTCGAGGGACTTCCGGTGACCGGCTCACCAGAAGCGTTCGGGCTCAGGCTCGGGGACGCGGTCTCCGCCGCCCCAGCGATCGGCTTCAGCCTTCGCGGCGTCGACCGCCGCATCCGCCCCGTTCAGAGCAGCCCTGGCGCTCGTCGCCCCTGATCCGTCGCGATCGGCGTCGACGGTGAGTGTCGTCTGCGAGGAGTGGCCGCCGATGGTCACGGTACAGTCGACGACACGGCCGAGCCACCGGAGGAACTCACCCCGCGGCTCTTCGACGCGGCGATACCGGATGCCCGTGTCGAGGTCTCTGACCGACAGGATCAGCGACTCTCCGGTCAGCTCGTCGATGCGCTCCGTCACCTCGACGCGGTGCCCGTGGGCGATGGCGAGGTGCGCGTTCAGCACGAGCTTTCTGTCCATGAACCCACTCTATGAGTGCACGTTCCCGCGGCAAGCCCCAGTCTTGGAAGAAACATTCGTAGATTTCTTTGTCCCCCAAATGGCGGACAGAGCTATTAAGCGATATTCTGCAAGGAGTAGCGGGGGCTACCGGCTGAACATCTGGGGATATCAGTCGAGAGAGCAGCGAAAATCTTCGCCGCCTCCCCTACCGTCCGGGAAGGACGGTGAGCCCTCTCGAGTGATCCAAATGGGGTTGGACGACTCGAGAGGGCAACCAGTCCTCGCACCACGCGCGATCCTCGCCTTCACGTACAGCCGAGCGAGAGAGCACGTCGCGACCAACGTGGCCCACGGGCGTCAACCCCGCTCCCCATCTGCGGCATCGCACCTATCGTCGCCTCACGCCGCCCGAATCACGGCGGCAGCGGAGGAGGATTAGTCGATGACCGCCGCACGCGCTGCGCAGGTGAGGATAGGCGTGTCGGGCTGGCGGTACGCCAGCTGGCGCGGTGACTTCTATCCCCGGGGTCTGCCTCAACGCCGGGAGCTCGATCACATCGGACAGCACTTCCCCACCGTCGAGCTCAACGGATCGTTCTACTCGCTGCAACGCCCGGATAGCTACCGTCGCTGGCGCAGCGAGGTGCCTGACGACTTCAGCTTCGCCATCAAGGGATCCCGCTATGTGACGCACATGCTGCGGCTCCGCGACACGGAACAGGCACTCGCCAACTTCTTCGCCTCCGGCATCCTCGCCCTCGGAACCCAACTCGGACCGATCCTCTGGCAGCTGCCGGAGCGTGAGAAGTTCGACGCCGGGGTCCTGGAACGATTCCTCGATTCACTCCCCCGCACGACGGGCGATGCTCAGAAGCTGGCGATGACGCACGACTCGCGTCTCGACGGACGAGCCTGGACGGAGCTCGAGAGCGACCAGCCGATCCGTTACGCGATCGAGCCGAGGTCGCAGACATTCGACGATCCTGAGGCACTGCGCATCCTCAGTCACCACGGCGCTTCGCTCGTCATCGCCGACACCGCCGGCAGATGGCCACGTTTCGACGCCCTGACGAGCGAGGTCATCTATGTCCGGCTTCATGGCGCACAGATGCTCTATCACAGCGCCTACACCGCCGCCGAGCTCGACGAATGGGCCGACCTGCTCTGCGCCTGGTCGGACGGCACGGGCGCCGGCGACGGCCGACCGCGCGACGTGTACGTCTACTTCGACAACGACGCGCGCGGGCACGCACCGCACGATGCGGCAGCGCTCCAGGCGCTCGTCGCCGCACGCACCGGATCCTGAGCAGTCACCGCCGCTCCACCGGCTCCCGGGTCATCGGGTGAGGCGAGCACGGAGCGAATCGACCAGCAAACCGACGCCGAGTTCGAAGGTCCGATCCGCGCGGGCTGTCCCGCGCTCGGCGCCCTCCATCACGCGCCCGAGCGTCCGCGTCCCCTCCCCGGGCTCCCAGACCTCGTCCGGCGATGCCAGATCGAGGCCGAAACCGATCGCGAACGCGTCGATGATCGCGATCACCGTGAGCACCTCGTCCTCGGGGAAACCGCCGTCGACGAGAGCGGTCGCCAGGTCGTCGTAGGCGGCGATGACCGCCGGATGAGTGATCGTCTTGCCGATCGGCGTGACGGCCTCCATGCAGCCGGTCCACGCCGACCCCGCCATCTTCGCCAACTGGGCAGCACAGCTGGGCGACGATCGTGCGGATCGGGCCTTCGCGTGGCCCGAGTATGAGGATGCCGGTGCGCTGCTCGCCTTCTCGACCGACGCCCCCACCGCACCGCACGCGGCGCTCGCGAATATGTACGTCGCCACAACGCGGGCGTCCGCTCTCGACCCGGATGTGCCGGCGGTGCATCCGCAGTTCGCTCTTCCCCTCGAACGCGCGGTCGTGCATGCGACTCGTGACGCTGCGGTCTCGATCGGCGATGGCGACTGGCGGGGCCGGATCGCGGTGGGCCAGGTCGCAGACTTCGCCGTGCTCGACGTCGATCCGTTCTCGGAGGGCAGCGCGTCGCTGCTCACAGCGCGAGTCCTGCGCACCGTGATCGCCGGGAAGACCGCGCACGAAGCCTGAGGCGCGCTGTCCGCCGCATCCCTCACGGCTCACTTGAGCGATATACCGGTGAGTTCTTATAATTCTGGTGAACTCTGGCGGGCAGAGGGCGCCCGTCGACCAGGCGGTGGTGTCTTCCCGCCCGGGCGCGGAGCGCTCCCTCTGTCAGCCGATGGTGACAACGACTGATTGGAGTGTTGAGATGTCCGCGATGCCCGATCCGAGGTTCGAGCTCCGAAGGGTCACGGAGACCGAGTGGCTGATCGTCGACCACAGATACGAGGCGCACGATGCGCGCCAGACTGTCGCCTGCATCTATCAGGTCGACGCCGTCGAGGTCGATGTGCTCTGGCTGCGCAACCTTCCGCTGGCGAGCTCGTACATGTCGGCGGAAGAGGTGCTCAGCGACCTGCAGCGGTTCCACAACCCGCCGAGCCGATCGACGTCGCCGGTCACGATCCCGCACCTTCCTCCGCTCGCGACGACGGTCAGTTGATGCGCTGCGCGGAGCGGTACGTCGAATCCCAAGGGCCGCGCCATAGGCTGGCCTGATGCTCATCGCTCTGATTCGTCCCATCGAGACCAGCACTGCAGATGTCATCGGCACGACGCTGGCCGAGGTGCTCGTCGAGCTCGAACAGCACCGCAAGCCGGGCTTCTATCTGACGTCGGCGCCCGTGCGGATGCTGAAGGGCGAAGCGAAGATGGAGGCGACGGGCACGTTCACCCGTGTCGACGGCGTGCGCGAGATCGAGGCCGACGACATGGCGTCGCTCGAGGCGAAGGTGCCCGAGGGGTGGCGCATGCTGACGGTGCGCACGGCCTAGGTGCAGCGACCCGCCGACGACGAAGACCCCCACAGGACTCAGCGCCGGTGGGGGTCTTCTCCGTGTGGACGTCGTCGGGGTCAGCCGCCGGACGGGTTCTCGAGGGGCGCACCGTCTTCGTCGGTGGTCTCGTCCTCGATGATCTCGTCGGTGCTCTTCGACGACGACTCGTCGGGCGCACCGCCCGAGGCGGTGTCCGCCTCTTCGTCGCCACCGGGAGTTCCGTGCGTGTTCTGCAGATCGCTCATTGCATCTCCTCTGTCGGTTGAGGCGACGGTATGCGGTCGACCACGCACACGAGGAGGGGGTTGACGTGAGGAGGAATCGGACGGAAGGACGACGGATCGCACAGCGGAGGGACTCTCTCTCCGGATCACGAGTGATCATGTGAAGGAAGAGTCCCTCGACCGGAGCGGCCCCGCCGGGGTCCCCAGACCGTGGTCGGGGCAGGCTCTCGAGCGAAGGATACGCCCGATAGGAGCCACGTCACATGGCGTGGTGGACGACGGCGCGCGGGCGTACGCTCTTCTGCACGAAACGCGGCTGGGCCTCGGGATCTCGATGCCGCTGAGCATGAACGGAGATCCGCCGATCGCCGTTCACAGGATCGGACTGAGGCGCATCCGCAACCACTAGATACAGCGCTGCATTGGGGTTACGTTGGCCGTGGCCACACAGACGCGGCCCCGAGCCGGTGGAGTTCCCCAGCGAAGCCGGCTAGGTGTCCCGATAGGTACCCCAGAACCGGTCGGGGCACCGTACTGCCCGCCCAGATGACTGTGGCCGCTTCGTCGTGCGTGGAGTCTTGACGCCGCCGGATTCCGGTCCACGATGAGCGAGCCCCACAATCGGCAGCGCGAATGAGTGCAGACAAAATCGACCGGGTCCGCCGTCGCCGGGAACTCGGCATCAGCATCGAGCGTCTCCTGTTCATGGCGGACGACGCCGATTCTTCCGGTCACCGCCAGTTCTACGGAATTGGCGGCAGGCCCGGAATCATCAGTTAACGGAGAGACCGCCTCCCCCGCGTCGACATTCGTCACTTCTGGTCACCTGCCCATGCCCCGACTGACAGCCTCTTGCGCAGTCGCGACTCGTTCGGGCGTCATGGGCGACTCATACGGGACAACTTCCTCCAGCCGCGACGCGAGGTCCGTCAGCGCCTGCTCGACTGCCTTGTGCTCTGACGGAACTTCGTCGAAGTCGACCGTCTCCAGCCAGTCCATCAGCACGATCGCGTCCTCAGTCCAGAGTGCGATCTCCACGGTTGGGTATGTCCTCATGCGGGGAGGCTATCGCGCCAGCGCGGCGCGCGTTCGTCTCGCGCTCGTACTTGATCGCGCGACGCATGATCGGCACGAAGGCGAAGGCACACATCGCCCAGAAGCCGAGCCCCCCGACGAACGGCATTGGCTCACCGATAACGATGCCCACCACGACGGCGATCCCGCCGAATACTGCGGACATGACGACATTCACGATCGAGCCGACCTTGCCGTACGGACTCATGGGCCCGTGAGGGTCAGCGATGTTCATGTGCTCAGTATGCCGGAATCGCGATGAACGCCGTGCTGTACCTCCGTGTCAGCACCGCCACTCACTCCATGGACGGCTTCGGTCTCGATGTTCGACCGAGGGCCTGCCGGGCCTAAGCCAAGGCGCAGACCCGGCAGGCCGTCGCCACCCTCCGTGATGAGGGCGTGTCTGGCACACTCGACGCCGCCCAGCGTGACGGCCTTATGCCTGCTGCCCTCGGACTGTCCCGGACATGCAGAAGGCCCGGAGACTCTTGCGAGTTTCCGGGCCTTTCTCGGTCGGGCTGACAGGATTTGAACCTGCGACCCCTTGACCCCCAGTCAAGTGCGCTACCAAGCTGCGCCACAGCCCGTTGTTCTGCACTCTCGCGCAGGCAACTCCCCTATCTTAGCCCCACTCGACGGATCTCCGCGAACCGGGTGAGCGCCGGGCGTTGCGGGGTGTCGGAGCCCCGGCGTACGGTCGCATCCATGGTGACGATCACGACCGAGGTGGCGACCAGCGCCCGATGGGATGACGTTCGGCATGCGCTGACGGGCGGCGGCGACGGTGCCAGCTGCCAGTGCATCTGGCCGATGCTGAGCAACAAGGAGTGGAATGAGACGACCACGCCGCAACGCACAGAGATGTTGCGCGATGAGATCCAGGCGGGCCCTCCGCCTGGTCTGATCGCATACATCGACGGCGAGGCCGCGGGGTGGATCAGGATCGGGCCGCGAACTCTGCAGCAGCGGGTGCCACGCACGCGCATGATCGCGGCGGCATCGACCGAACCCTTGGATGACGAGTCGGTATGGGCTGTGACGTGTTTCGTGGTCCGTCGCGAACACCGCGGCTCGGGCATCACCCTCGAGCTGCTGCGCACCGCCGTCGATCTCGCTCGACGCTCCGGCGCCAGACTGGTCGAGGGGTACCCCGTCGACACCCGTGGCGAGAAGAAGCGCACCAATGATCTGTTCCACGGCACGCTCACCACGTTCCTGGCGGCGGGATTCGAAGAACGCGCGGAGATGAAGCCCGGCCGAACCCTGGTCGCACTGGATCTGTCGTCATGAACGAAGAGACGGACCTACCGGCGTCCATGGGCAAGGTCGCACGACGAGGGCTCGCGCTCCACGGGTTCACACGTCTCGACCGGTTCGACGACGCGTCCGAGGCGGCGCTGCTCGCCATCCACGGAGTCGGGCCGAAGGCCATTCGCATCCTGCGCGAGCACCTCGAGTCCCGCGGCTCGACTCTCGGGCCGTGAGCGAGCGCTAGCGTGGTGACATGAGCGACGAGAACCCGACCATCGAAGATCCCGAACTGGGCACCCTCACGCGCGCCACGACCGAGCTGTCCGACGGAACGGTACTGACCCATGACTGGTATGCAGGCGGCACGGTCGTCGCCGCCGCCCCTCTCGATCTCATGATCGAGGGCACCGATGCCGGTGAGGCTGCCGCACTGCTCCCCCATGTGCATCAGACCATAGCCGCCCTCGGCGTCCTACGACGACTGGCGACGGATGCAGTCGTCGCCGCCTTCAGCAATGCGGCCCCGGAGCAGCACGAGCTCGACGACGCGGCGACCGACCTCACCCTCGAGACGCTCGAAGCCTCGTCCGATGGCACGGTCGTGCTCCATTTCATCGACACCTGCGGCCAGCACTTCCCCGAGGGCTACTGGCCCGCCGTGCACCTCGGTGCCGACGGTCAGATCACCCAGGTGACGGTCGAATCCTGAGCGAGGCTGAGCGCGTTCGATCCCGCCCTACGATGGTGAGATGCAGCGACGCCGTCCGTCCGACCCGCTTCTCTGGGCCTTTCTGCCCTATGCGGCGGCATCGGCGGCTCACGTGGCGCTGCTGAGCGTCGGCAGCCCCGCAGCCGGGCCGACGAAGCTCCTGCTCATGCCCTTGCTCGCCGTGCCCGTGTTCGTGTCAGTGGGTCGCGCCGCGGAACGCTCGGCGCTGGCGTTGACCATCGCGGCACTCCTGTTCTCGTGGCTCGGCGACAGCGCAGGGGTGTTCTTCCCGGCGGCGCCAGAAGTGCCTCTGATGCTCCTGTTCTTCGGCATCGCGCATCTGGCATACATCGCGCTCTTCATGCGCCATCTCGCCGCGCGGCGGATGCCGTGGTGGGCGCTCGTCTACGCCGCTTGGTGGGTGGTGATGCTGGTGTTCATCGGTCCGCACGCCGGCGGGCTGCTGATCGCGGTGGCTGTCTACGGTCTCGTCCTCGCGAGCACAGCGGCCGCCGCCACTCGATGCTCTGCGCTCGTGTCGATCGGCGGCGCCTTCTTTCTCGCCAGTGACACTCTCTTGGCTCTTCGGCTCTTCCTGCCCGGTTCCCTGCCGGACTGGAGCAGCCCCGCCATCATGGCCACCTACACGCTCGGGCAGGGTCTGATCATCGCCGGCACCCTGATCGCACTGAGAAAGCGAGACATCTGATGGCGGATGCAGCACGGGTCGACAGCTGGCTCTGGGCGATCCGCGTCTACAAGACGCGCTCGGCCGCCACCACTGCATGCCGTGCGGGGCATGTGCGCGTGAACGGCGACAAAGTGAAGGCTGCTCAGCACATCCGCGTCGGCGACGAACTGCGCATCCGGATCGCCGGATTCGATCGGATTCTCATCGTGCGTCAGCTGCTCGTCAAGCGCGTCGGTGCCCCTCTCGCTGCGCTGGCGTATGAGGATCGCACACCGGAGCGCGAACCGCAGGCGGCTCTCGGACTGCGTGATCGGGGGGCGGGGCGACCCACGAAACGCGAGCGTCGCGACATCGACAAGCTGCGCGGGCGAGGATACGAGGATGACGGCATATTCCAGGGTTGAGCCTGGATGCGGTCGAACATAGGTTCTAATGTGGACCTATGACCCGGCGTACCGACTTCGACCTCGATCTCGAGGAGCGCTGCCGCCTGCTCGACGAATGGGTCGCCACGCGCCGCCAGATCGCTGCGCTCGAGGCCGAGTCCTACGCGCTGCTGGTCGAGCGGATCGGCATGCACGACAGCGACGTCTCGGAGAGCCCGCACCATCGCGAGGCGATCTACCGCTCGATGGTCGCAGAGTACTCCGCGGCCGGTCACATCCCGAAAGGTTCGGTCGAGTACGCCTTCACCGATGCACGCACTCTGACGCGCACGCTCCCGGCCGTGCAGGCCGCCTTCTCTGTCGGGTCGATCGGCGTGCGTCATGTCCGTGAGATCGTGCGAGCGAGCGAGATCGTCGACGACGCCATCCGCGATGGGCGGGTGGACGCCGAGACGATGAGCGTCTACGAGGCTGCCGTTCTGGTGGTCGCTGAGAACGACACGGCACCGAGAACGAAGACCCATGCACGTCAGGTGGCGGCAGCTCTCGTCGGCGAGACCGTCGTCGAGCAGCATCGCCGAGCGGCCGCGGAACGGTGTGTCACCGTCAAGTCCGTCGGCGACGGGCTTGCTGCCCTCACGGCGATCCTGCCCGAGTGGGTCGCGGTGGCGATCTCCGATCGACTCACGCAGATGGCCCGGCACATCACTCGCACCCGCAACGAGCAGGAGCCTATCCTCGAGCCGCTGGACGAACCGGAGGGCTCGCTCTACCTCGACGACCTCTCGCCCGATGATCCCCGATACGAGTCCTACTTCGACACAGCGGTGATCGCCGCCGACGGCACGTTCGTCACCGACCCGCTTGCCGGACTGATCGACCCGATGGCCGACCCCTCGAGCCCTGACATCGAGCACCTCTCCGGCGACGCTCGCACATTCGACCAGATGCGCGCCGATGTGCTGGCTGACCTGCTCCTCACTGCCGATCCGAGCGAAGCGACAGGCACAGGGCTGGAGAACATCTCCGCCCGCATCCAGGTCACCGTCGCTGCAAGCACTCTCGCCGGGGAGGACGATCGTCCCGCTGAACTCGACGGACACGGGCCGCTCGATCCCGACGTCGCGCGGGGACTCGCAGGACATCGCACCGGGTGGGCGCGTCTGTTCCTCGACGCGCAGGGACTGGTCACGGAGACCGACTCCTACTCCCCGACAGAGCAGATGCGGCGGTTCCTCAGAGCGCGCGATCAGCACTGCAGGTTTCCCGGATGCAGGATGCCGGTGCATCGTTGCGAGATCGACCACAACCACGACCACGCCCGTGGTGGACGCACGCGCGTCGACAATCTCAGCCACTTCTGCACGACGCACCACTCGCTCAAGCATCCGGACATCCATGAGCGGCATCGGTGGACGGCGCGCCAGACCTCTGACGGGTCGCTCACGTGGACGAGTCCGCTCGGCCGCGAGTATGTCGACCCACCGCGACGAAGAGTGATGTTCGTCTGAGCGCAGCACACGTCACGCTGAGTGCGGCACCCTCACGCTGAGCGCATCACACGTCACGCTGAGCGCAGCATCCTCACGCTGAGCGCAGCACGCGTCACGCTGAGCGCAACGCCCCTCAGGCTGAGCGCAGCCATCGTCGGACGAGGGGGCGCACAGCCAAGACGAAGCGGAGCGCGCGCTGAGACGGAGCGGAGCACGCACTGAGACGAAAGCGGCCCCGACTATTGCGGGAGCACGCTCAACAGCCAGCCCGCCGAGCGCACTTGCGCCGCGCCCGCTGCGTCGACGCGTTTCTGCAGCTCGCGGTCGCTCGAGACGACCACGACATGCTGCCCAGCATGCGTCCGACGCTCCACCTCAGCCACAATCGCATCGTCTCCGCCCCCGTCGGCGCGGACGATCGAGACGCCACCTGCGGGAAGCAGCTCGGGCACCTCCGCATCGGCGTCCGACGACGGAGTCACGATCCCGCGCGCCTGTCCCTCGACGACGAGAGCGATCTCCGGGAACCAGGTCGCTCCCCCGACCCCGAGGTCGGCCGCGGGCACAGCGAGTCCGTCGAGGCGCGAGGCAAGACGAGCCGTCGCACCGGCACGATCTCTCCACCATCCGTTCGGCACAGAGCCGACCACGTTGGCGGCGTCGACGACGAGCGACAGGCGCACATCGAGCAGGGTGCGCAGAGCGGGCCAGGCGCTACCGAAACCGGGGTGCAACGGCCGTGCGTCCACCTCATCGACGGGCACCCACTCGAGAGCCACGCTCTCGGGGTCACTGATCACGGGGTCGAACGGACGCACCACATCGGCGATGACGGTCGTGTACGACCACACGTCCAGATCGAGCACGCTGGTGAACCGGGGTCGCACGGCCGCATCCGGAACCCCGGCCTCTTCCTGCGCCTCGCGCACTGCGCCCACGATCGCGCTCTCGCCCTCGTGCATGGCGCCGCCAGGCAACCCCCATGTCCCACCGAAGTGCGACCAGGACACCCGGTGCTGAAGAAGGATCCCGCGTTCCGGATCGACGGCGAGCAGTCCAGCCGCGCCGAAGCGCCCCCAGTACTTCTCCCCCGAGGGGGCGATCACCCAGGCGTCGCCCGGGTTTCGCGGCCCATCTGGGCGGCGGGGTTCACCTGCGGCGGGAGGTACGACAGTCACCCCTTCAGCCTGTCACAGCATCCGGCTGTCGGCATCCGCCGGGGTCATACGCGGGAACAGCTGTGCCCGCGCGGAATCGCGCGGGCACAGCTGTCGAATCGGGTGCGATCAGCGCTGGCGCTTCTCGCGGACCCTCATGTTGATGACGATCGGAGTTCCGTCGAATTCGTAGAGCTCGCGCAGACGACGCTGAATGAAGCGGCGGTAGCCCGGGTCGAGGAATCCCGTCGTGAACAGCACGAACGTCGGCGGACGCGTCGATGCCTGCGTGCCGAACAGGATGCGCGGCTGCTTTCCGCCACGCAGCGGGTGCGGGTGCTCGGCGACGAGCTCTGCGAGGAAGGCGTTGAACTTGCCCGTCGGGATGCGACGGTCCCAGTTCTCCAACGCCGTCTCGAGCGCCGGCACGAGCTTGTCGAGGTGACGACCGGTCTTGGCCGAGATGTTCACTCGGGGCGCCCAGGCGACGTGCGCCAGGTCCTGCTCGATCTCACGCTCGAGGTACCGACGTCGATCGGCGTTCTCGAGGTCGTCATCGTTCAGACGATCCCACTTGTTGAATGCCAGCACGAGAGAGCGGCCCGACTCGAGCACGAGATCGATGATGCGGACGTCCTGCTCGCTGATCGTCTCGGACACATCGAGGACGACGACCGCGACCTCCGCCTTCTCGAGAGCAGCGGACGTGCGCAGCGACGCGTAGAAGTCAGCACCCTGCGCCATGTGCACCCGGCGGCGGATGCCGGCGGTGTCGACGAGGCGCCAGAGCTTGCCACCGAGCTCGACAATCTCATCGACCGGGTCACGGGTGGTTCCCGCGAGGTCGTTCACGACCACGCGCTCTTCGCCGGCCGCCTTGTTGAGCAGCGAGGACTTGCCGACGTTCGGGCGACCGAGGATCGCGACGCGCCGCGGCCCGCCGATCTCGGCCTTCGCGACCGCGGAGACATCCGGCAGCTTCTTCAGCAGCTGGTCGAGCAGATCGGCGACGCCACGACCGTGGATCGCCGACACCGGGTAGGGCTCGCCGAGGCCGAGGTTCCAGAGAGCCGCAGCCTCAGGCTCCTGACGAGCGTCGTCGATCTTGTTGGCGACGAGGAAGACCGGCTTGCCGCTCTTGCGCAGCAGCTTCACGACGTGCTCATCGGTCGACGTGGCGCCGACCATGGCGTCGACGACGAACAGCACGATGTCGGCGAGGTCGATCGCGACCTCCGCCTGCGCGGCGACCGAGCGGTCGATGCCGCGGGCGTCGGGCTCCCAGCCGCCCGTGTCGACGAGCGAGAAGCGACGGTCGGCCCACTCGGCCTTGTACGTCACGCGGTCGCGGGTCACGCCGGGGGTGTCCTCGACGACTGCCTCACGACGGCCGAGGATGCGGTTGACGAGAGCCGACTTGCCGACGTTCGGTCGACCGACGATCGCGACGACCGGCAGGGCCGGGAAGAATTGGATCCCGTCCTCACCCATCGTGATGCCGGCGAGAAGGGCGGCATCTTCATCGTCCAGGTCGTAGTCGGCGAGGCCGGCGCGCAGGGTCTCGGCGCGCGCCTCGGCGAGCTGCTCGTCGAGCGACTCCATCTTCTCGGCGAGCTGGTCGGGGCCGCCTTCGTATTCGTCGTCAGCCATGGTGTACTCCTCGGATTCGTTCGATCACCGCGAGGACGGCGTCGATGGTCTGTGTGAAATCGAGCTCCGTCGAATCGACGACCTCGACGCCGTCTGCGGCGTTCAGGAAGTCGACGACGGCGCTGTCTGATGCGTCGCGCTTGTGCAGTGCGGCCGCGACGGCCTCGGCGTTCTCGCCGGCGAGCTCGCCGGCACGTCGTGCGGCGCGCACCTCGGGCGCAGCCGTGAGGAGGATGCGCACCGGGGCGTCGGGAGCCACCACGGTGGTGATGTCCCGCCCCTCGACGACGACCGCCGGGTACGGCGCCTCGGCGACGAGGGTGCGGAAGAGACGATTGACCCGGTCCCGCACCTCGGGCACACGGGCGACGCCGCTCACCGCGCTCGAGACCGATGGTTCGCGGATCGCGTCCGTGACGTCGACCTCTCCGACGAGCACGGTGCGATCGTCGGGGTCGAGGCCGAGGCGCACAGGGAAGTCGGAGACGGCGTCGAGCACCGCCGCGGCATCCGCCGTGTCGGTGCCTCGATCCAGCACATGCCAGGCGAGAGCGCGGTACGCGGAGCCGGTGTCGAGGTAGCCGAAGCCCAGAGCCCGAGCGACCGCCTTGGACACGCTGGACTTGCCGGAGCCGGCGGGCCCGTCGATCGCGATGAAATCAGTCATTGGTCGTACCTGCAATCCGCCAGCCGCGTTCCTGAAGTCCGGTGATCGCCCCGTGCAGCGCAGCAGGGTCGACGCTGATCTCGGCCAGGCCGAACTGCGCGCCCGGCGAGTGCTCGAGACGGAGGTCCTCGACGTTGACGCCGAGCTCTCCGAGTTCGCCGAACAGTCGACCGAGCTGGCCGGCGGTGTCGTCGACCATCACGACCAGGGACTCGAATCGCTGGTTCTGCCCATGCTTTCCGGGAAGACGTTCGACGCCGTCGTTGCCCTGCCGGATCGTCTCGGCGACCACACGCCGAGCCCCGGGGGCCTCGGGCGCGCGCAGAGCGTCCGACACTTCGCGGAGATCGGATGCCAGAGCGTCGAGGATCTCGACCACGGGCCCGGCGTTCGCTCCGAGGATCTGCACCCAGAGTTCGGGTGCGGATGCCGCGATACGCGTCGTGTCGCGGACGCCCTGGCCGGAGAGGCGCAGCGCACCCTCGTCGGCGGTGGCGAGACGGCCGGCGAGCAGGCTCGCGACGACCTGAGGAACGTGGGAGGTGAGAGCGACCGAGCGGTCGTGCTCCTCGGGAGTCATCTCGAGCGGCATCGCTCCGACATCGAGGGCGAGCGCTTCGACGAGCGCGAGATCGGTGGCGGTCGTGTCGGCATCCCGGCACACCACCCAGGGGCGGCCCACGAAGAGGTCGGCGCGCGCAGAGATCGCTCCGCCGCGCTCGCGTCCGGCGAGGGGGTGCGAGCCGATGTAGCGGGTGAGGTCGACGCCACGGTGCTGCAGGCTGTGCAGGGGCTCGAGCTTGACACTCGCCACGTCGGTGACGACAGCGTGAGGGAAACGACTCAGCTCCGACTCGATGACATCCGCGGTGACATCCGGCGGCACGGCGACCACGATCAGCACCGGCGAATCGTCCTCGGCGGCCGAGCGGCCCGCCCCGTAGTCGATCGCGAGACGCAGCTGGGCGGGCGAGGTGTCGGCGAGCACCACGTCGACACCCTTCGCACGAAGGGCATGTCCGATGCTCGCGCCGAGCAGCCCGGCGCCGACGACGCGAACGGTTCCCGAGAGTCTGGCCGCGATTCGTGGCGCGACAGAACTCCGAGCCCCCGTGGGCGCACTCGTCGTATCGGTCACTCGTTCTCCTGTTGCTCGCCTGGCGCCTCGGCGACACCGGAATCACGGCGCGACAGAGTCAAGAGTGCGCCGAGTTCGATTTTAGTCAGTTCGCGCGTCTTCCCAACCGGGAGGGTTCCCAGGTGCAGCGGGCCGAACTGGCGGCGCACGAGTTCGGTCACCGGGTGGCCGACCGCTGCCAGCATCCGTCGGACGATGCGATTGCGCCCGGAGTGCAGTGTCAGCTCGACGAGACTCGACCCGCGAGAGGTGTCGAGCAGCCTCGCCTTGTCTGCCGCGATCGGACCGTCGTCGAGCTCGATGCCCCGGGTGAGCTTCGAGATCGTCTGCGCGGTCACTTCGCCTTCGACCTTGGCGATGTAGACCTTGGTCACCCCGAACGACGGGTGAGCGAGCACGTGAGCGAGGTCTCCGTCGTTGGTCAGCACGAGCAGCCCGCTGGTCTCCGCGTCGAGCCGCCCGACGTTGTAGAGCCGCTCCTCGTAGTCCTCGGTGAACCGGCGCAGATCCGGGCGATCGTTCTCGTCCCGCATGCTGCTGACGACCCCGGTGGGCTTGTTCAGCATCACATAGCGCTTCGACACATCGAGCTGAACAGCGGTGCCGTCCACATCGATGAGATCGGTCTCGGGGTCGACGCGACGGCCGAGCTCGGTGACGGTCACGCCGTTGACACGGATGCGCCCTTCGACGATGTACTGCTCGATCACGCGTCGCGAGGCCACGCCCGCCGCCGACAGCACCTTCTGCAGGCGGATGCCCTCTGGTGTCTCGAAGCCGCTCATCGGATGGTCCCTTCGTTGAAACTGATTCTGCGCGTCGCGCCGTCGCGGCCGGTCGCTGCCGTCAGGACGACCGAGATCATCGGATGGTCCCTTCGTCGAAGCCGTCCGCGCCGTCGTCGAGCAGAGGAGAGATGGGGGGCAGCTCGTCGAGCGAGTTGATGCCCAGGTGCTGCAGCAGAGCGTCGGTCGTGCCGTAGTTGATGGCGCCGGTCTCGGAGTCCGCGAACAGCTCGGTGATGAGACCTCGTGCGAGGAGCGTCCGCACGACGGAGTCGACGTTCACCGCGCGGATCGACGCCACCTGGCTGCGCGTGACGGGCTGCTTGTAGGCGATCACCGCGAGCGTCTCGAGCGCCGCCTGCGAGAGTCGCGCCGGCGCTTGTCCCCCGACGAACTCCGCGACGACGTCGTCGTGATCCTCCCGGACGTACAGGCGCCACCCCCCGCCGACCTCACGCAGCTCGAAACCCCGTCGCGGTCCGTGACCCTTGCCGTCGTAATCGTCGACCAGCGTCTCGATCGTCTGTCGGACGGCCGCGACCGGTGATCCGACGGCAGCGGCGAGAGCGACGAGTCCGATCGGCTCGTCGATGATCAGCAGGATCGCCTCGATGCGCTCGGAGAGGGGCGTGTCACGCACGGCCGGCTCGGTCACGGCTCCGGTCGCTGCGTCAACGGTGTCATCGGTCATAGTCGGCTCCCAGGGATGCCAGTGTCTCGTCCGACCAGGAGTCGGCTGCCCAGCGCAGCGTGAGCTCGCCGAGCGGTTCCAGTTGCTCGAAGGAGAGTGCGGCGTGCCGGTAGAGCTCCAGCACGGAGATGAACCGCGCGACCACGATCCCGGGCTCGCTCACACCTGCGACCAGCTCGCGGAAGCTCACGGACTCCGCCGCGCGCAGCAGAGTGACCACGATCGCGGCCTGTTCGCGGATGCTGACGAGCGGAGCGTGCAGGTGATCGAGGCCGACATGCGGGATCTCCTTCGGCGCGAACGCGAGGAGCGCGAGCGCGGCGAAGTCATCCGCGCTGAGCGACCACACGAGCTCGGGGGTCTTTCGCCTGTGCTTCTCATCCAGCCGGACAGCACGCACGTGCCGACGGTCCTCGCGCTGCAGGCATCGGGCGAACCACGCCGAGACCTCTTTGAAGGCGCGGTACTGCAGGAGTCGCGCGAAGAGGAGGTCACGTGCTTCGAGGAGAGCGACGGCTTCGGCATCCACCAGCTCGCCCTGAGGCAGCAGTCCCGCCACCTTCATGTCGAGCAGCGTCGCTGCGACCACCAGGAACTCGGACGCCTGATCGAGCTCCTCGTCGTCGTCGAGCTCCTTGAGGTATGCGATGAACTCGTTCGTGACGGCGCTCAGCGACACCTCGGTGATGTCCATCTCGTGCTTCGAGATGAGGTTCAGCAGAAGGTCGAACGGGCCGTCGAAGTTCGACAGTGAGACGCGGAACCCGGCATCCGCCGGCGGTGCGGTGTCAGCGATGTCTGAGCCGATGTCCGCGACGGACTGAACGGGCGAGACGGACTGAGCCGGGGTGTCTGGCGGCTCGAGCTCAGGCGACAGCGCCACGGGCGACCAGCTCCCGCGCCAGTCGCAGGTACGCCTGCGCGGCAGCGTGCTCCGGAGCGAACTCGGTGATCGGCACACCGGACACCGATGCATCGGGGAACTTGACGGTTCGACCGATCACGGTCTCCAGGACGTCGTCCCCGAACGCCTCGACCACACGCTCGAGAACCTCACGCGAGTGCAGGGTGCGCGGGTCGTACATGGTGGCGAGGAGGCCGTCCATGGTGATCGACGGGTTCAGCCGGTCGCGCACCTTGTCGATCGTCTCGATCAGCAGCGCCACACCGCGAAGCGCGAAGAACTCGCACTCGAGCGGGATGATGACGCCGTGAGCGGCGGTCAGCGCGTTGACCGTCAGCAGACCGAGCGAGGGCTGGCAGTCGATGAGGATGACGTCGTACTCCCCCGCGACCTGGCGGAGGACACGGGCGAGGATCGTCTCGCGGGCGACCTCGTTCACGAGGTGCACCTCAGCGGCCGACAGGTCGATGTTCGCCGGCATGACGTCGAGGCCCTCCACACCCGAGTGCACGATCGCATCATGTGCGTCGCGCTTGGTGTCGAGCAGCAGATCGTAGATCGTGGGCACATCGTGCGTCTGAATGCCGAGACCTGCCGACAGTGCGCCCTGCGGGTCGAAGTCGACCGCGAGGACCTTCCGGCCATATTCGGCGAGAGCCGCAGCGAGGTTGATCGAGGTCGTCGTCTTGCCGACGCCGCCCTTCTGATTGCAGAGGGCGATGATGCGGGCGGGACCATGCGAGGCGAGCGGAGCAGGGGTCGCGAAGCCGTGATAGGGACGCCCGGTGGGTCCCATGGGGGTGTCGTCGGTCTTCGACGTCTTCGCCCTGGACTTCGCCGCGTTCTCAGCCACCGATTCTCCTGCTCGTTTCGTGCTTGATCGAGTCTACCGATCGCCCGGAGGGTTCCACGCCTCGCCCGCGGCGATCCCGCGTTTTGGCCGCAGCTCGGCTCACCGGGCGCGAGGGTGCGACGTCGCGTAGATGTCGCGCAGCGTGTCGACAGACACGTGCGTGTAGATCTGGGTCGTCGCGACCGAGGCGTGTCCGAGCAGCTCCTGCACGACGCGCACGTCTGCGCCGCCCTGCAGCAGGTGCGTGGCGAACGAGTGCCGCAGCGTGTGCGGTGAGACCTCGGCGGTGATGTGCGCGTTCTCCGCGGCCGCGCGGATGACCAGCCAGGCGCTCTGGCGCGACAGGGGCGCACCGCGCGCGCCGAGGAACAGCCGCGCCGACGCCCGACCCTTCACTGCGAGCCCGGGACGGACCCGGGTGAGGTACGCGTCCACCGCTGCGCGGGCGAACGAGCCGATCGGCACGATACGTTCCTTCGACCCCTTGCCGCGGAGGCGCAGGACATCGCCATGAGCGAGGTCGTCGACGTCGAGCCCGACGGCCTCCGACACACGAGCGCCGGTCGCGTAGAGCAGCTCGAGCAGGGCCCGGTCACGGATGCCCAGCGGATCCTCCGCGCTGGGGGCGCCGAGGAGGCTCTCGACCTGGTCGATCGTCAGGGCCTTCGGCAGACGCCGCGGGGCCTTGGGCGGACGGAGACGGCCGCTCGGGTCATCCGGTTCGATCCCTTCACGCGCCAGGAACCGGTGCCATCCGCGCACCGACGACTGCAGACGGGCGAGGCTCGTCGCCGCAGGAGCCGGATCGGCCCCGGAGCGATCGGCGATGAAGCGTCCGACGACCGCAGCGCTGATCTCAGCGGTGTCCGTCACCCCCTCGGACACGAGCCACTCCAGATACGTGTCGAGGTCGCGTCGATACGCCGAGATGGTGTGCTCGCTGAGGCCGCGCTCGATCGTGACGTGGCGCAGATACGTGTCCAACGCTCGGTCGAGCTGCATGCTCAGCTCCGGTCGCGCAGCCTCTGGGCGGCCGCGAGGACGCCGATGCTGAGGATGCCGTTGCGCATCCGCCCATCGAGCACCGCGGCGACCGCGGCATCGAGCGGCACCCACTCCACGCGGATGTCAGCCTCTTCGTCCACGCGCGCGTGCGCTTCGTTCGCCGTCGACACACCACTCGCGAGGAAGACGTGGATGACCTCGTCGTTGCCACCCGGGGTCGTCCACGACGATACGAGCGGCTCCCAGTGCGCGGCGACGAGATCGGCCTCCTCCGCCAGCTCGCGCTGAGCTGCCGCGAGGGGCTCCTCCCCCGGCATGTCGAGCAGACCTGCCGGCAGCTCCCAGTCGCGGTGACGGATCGGGTGCCGGTACTGCTGGATCAGCAGTACGCGACCCTGGTCATCGAGCGCGAGGATCGCTACGGCGCCGGTGTGCGCGACATACTGACGGCGGATCTCCCCGTCGCCGTAACGCACACGGTCGTCGCGCACATTCCAGACGGCACCCTCGTAGACGAGGTCGCTCTGCAGAACCTCCGGCTGGAAGGGCTCGTCTCTCAGCTCATCGAACTCAGACATGGGCTTCGCCACGCTCAGGCGACTGCTTCGCCGAACTCGGCATCGGCCTCGACGTCGAAGAGCTCGCTCGAGCGGTGACGCTCGATCGCAGCCCCGACCAGGCCACGGAACAGCGGGTGCGGGTCGGTCGGGCGCGAGCGGAGCTCCGGGTGCGCCTGGGTGGCGATGTAGTACGGGTGGACGTCCCGCGGGAGCTCGACGTACTCGACCAGGTCGAGCTCGGGGTTGAGACCCGAGAAGACCAGACCGGCCTCGGAGAGACGCGCACGGTAGGCGTTGTTGACCTCGTAGCGGTGGCGGTGACGCTCCGACGCCTCGGGGCCGCCGTACAGCTCGCTCGCCAGGGAGCCCTCCGCCAGCGCCGCCTTGTAGAGGCCGAGCCGCATCGTGCCACCCAGGTCTCCACCGTCGAGGATCTCGATCTGCTCCGCCATCGTGGCGATGACCGGCTCGGTCGTCTCGGGGTCGAACTCGCTCGACGACGCGCCCTCGATGCCGGCGACATCACGGGCGTATTCGATGACCATGCACTGGAGGCCGAGGCAGAGGCCGAGGGTCGGAATTCCCTGCTCGCGCGCGAACTTCAGCGCACCGAGCTTGCCCTCGATCCCACGGATGCCGAAGCCACCGGGAACGCAGATGCCGTCGAGTGCGGCGAGCTGCTCGCGGGCGCCCTCGGGGGTCTCGCAGCGGTCCGACGGGATCCAGCGGATGTTGACCTTGGTCTCCTGTGCGAAACCGCCGGCCTTCAGCGCTTCGGTCACCGAGAGGTAGGCGTCCGGCAGGTCGATGTACTTGCCGACCAGGCCGATGGTGACCTCGTGCTTCGGGTTGTGCACGGCGTGGAGGACCTTGCTCCAGCGCGACCAGTCCACCTCATCGGCAGCCTTCTGGTCGAGTCCGAGGCGGCGCACGATGTACGAGTCGAGCCCCTGGTCGTTGAGCGTCGAGGGGATGTCGTAGATGCTCGGCAGATCGACCGTGTTGATGACGCCCTCGGCGTCGACGTCGCACATGAGTGCGATCTTGTTGCGGTTGCTCTCGCTCACAGGCCGGTCGCTGCGGAGCACGAGGGCATCGGGCTGGATGCCGACCTGACGGAGGGCCGCCACCGAGTGCTGGGTCGGCTTCGTCTTCTGCTCACCGGATGCGCCCATGAACGGAACCAGCGAGACGTGCACGAAGAACACGCTGTCGCGTCCGAGCTCGTGACGCAGCTGACGAGCGGCCTCGAGGAACGGCTGCGACTCGATGTCGCCGACCGTTCCGCCGACCTCGGTGATGATCACGTCGGGGCGAGGATCCTCGGTCGCCTGCAGACGCATGCGGCGCTTGATCTCATCGGTGATGTGCGGGATGACCTGCACGGTGTCGCCGAGGTACTCGCCGCGACGCTCGCGGGCGATGACCTGCGAGTAGATCTGACCGGTCGTGACGTTCGCCGCCTGCGACAGGTTGATGTCGAGGAAGCGCTCGTAGTGGCCGATGTCGAGGTCGGTCTCGGCACCGTCATCCGTGACGAAGACCTCACCGTGCTGGAACGGGTTCATCGTGCCCGGATCGACGTTGAGATACGGGTCGAGCTTCTGCATCACGACGCGGAGTCCGCGTGCGGTGAGGAGGTTGCCGAGGCTTGCGGCAGTGAGCCCCTTACCCAAAGACGAAACGACACCACCCGTCACAAAGATGTGCTTGGTCGTGTCGTTCTTGGGCCCCGCAGAAGAAGAGTTCATCACGGGCTTCGATCCTATCAGGAGGTGAGGGCGCCGAGGCTGAGAAGTTCTCGGGCGTGGGTGATCGCGGCATCCGAATCGGTCAATCCGGACAGCAGTCGGGCCATCTCGGCCTCGCGCTCCTGGCCTTCGAGACGGCGGACACTCGATGCGGTGACTGCTCCGTCGTGGGATTTCACGACGGACAGGTGGTTGTTGGCGAACGCGGCGACCTGAGCCAGATGAGTCACGGCGATCACCTGCGACTTCTCTGCGAGTCGGGCGAGTCGTCGGCCGACCTCGATCGCCGCCGCACCGCCGATGCCGGCATCGACCTCGTCGAAGACGAAGGTCGGCACGGGGTCGGTGCCGGCGATCACGACCTCGATGGCGAGCATCACGCGCGACAGCTCACCGCCGGATGCCCCCTTCGAGACGGATCGAGGTTCGGCACCGGGGTGGGGCGCGAGCAGGATGGCGACGTCGTCGCGGCCGTGAGCGCTCTCCGCCCCGGGCGTGACCGCGACCTCGAGAGTCGCGTCCGGCATGGCGAGCTCGTGCAGCTCATCGCTCACGGCGACGCCCAGTCGTGCTGCGGCTGCGGTGCGCTCCGCGGTCAGTGCCTCGGCCCGGGAATCCAGCTCTGCACGAGCGGCGTCCCGTTCGGCCTCGAGGCGTGCGAGCCGCTCGCCGTCGTCTTCGAGTTCGGCGAGCCGGGTCGATCCGGTCTGCCACAGCTCGAGAGCCTCGTCCAGCGAACCGTGCGCACGGATGAGCGTGCTCAGTGCCGCGCGCCGCTCTTCCACCGCCGCGAGCTCGTGCGGTCCCGATTCGTCGAGATCGGCGAGGTAGGCGGAGAGCTGTCCGGCGATGTCGGCGATCCGGTAGCCGATGTCGGCGAGGCCTGCGGATATCTCGGTGAGCGCGGCGTCGGAGACCCGTTCGAGCGCGCGACGCGCCTCGGCGATCAACGCGGATGCGTCGGGCTCGCCCTCTTCGTTCGAGAGCGCGCCGTGGGCGAGCGAGGCCGCGAGGCGCAGCTCCTCGGCGTTCGCCAGGCGCTCGGCCCGTGCCGACAGCTCGACGTCCTCGCCCGGTTCGGGGGCGGCAGCCTCGATGAGAGCAAGTGCCTCCCGAAGCCGGGAGGCCTCGTCGGCTCGGCGATCACGGTTCTCGGTGATGTCCGCGATTTCGGAATCCAGTTCGCGCCACCGGGTGAACGACGATGCGTAGGCGTCGAGCGCCCGGGCGATCGGCGCTCCTCCGAAGCGATCGAGCGCATCGCGCTGCGCAGCGGCAGAGCGCAGCCTGAGCTGCTCGGACTGACCGTGCACGACGACCAGCTCCTCGGCCAGGGCCGATAGCACACCCGCCGGCGCCGCGCGTCCTCCGACGCTCGCACGGCTGCGTCCCTCGGCGCTCAGCGTGCGTGAGACGTACAGCTCTGCGGCACCGGAACCGGCGGGTTCCAGCTCGCCCCCGGCGTCTGCCACGATGTCCGCGACGTCGCCGGTCTCGGGGACGATCCACACACCCGCGACCGAGGCCTGGGTGGCACCGGCACGCACCGCTCCGGAATCGGCGCGCTGACCGAGCAGCAGCCCGAGGCCGGTCACGACCATCGTCTTGCCTGCACCGGTCTCACCTGTGATCGCGGTGAATCCAGGCCCGAGAGGCAGCACGGCGTCGGCGATCACGCCGAGTCCCTGCATCCGCATCTCCTCGATCATGACGCTGCCCCCTGCCCGCGCCATCCCGCGACCGGCAACTGGAACTTGCGCACCAGACGATCGGTGAACGCGGTCGGGTGCAGACGCGCGAGGCGCACGGGGCGCGATGATCGCCGCACGACGACTCGGGCCCCCGGCGGCAGGTCGTGGGATCGTCGCCCGTCGCACCAGAGGATGCCGGCGCCGGACGTGCCTTCGAGCATCTCGATGGCCACGGCGGCATCGGGGCTGACCACCAGCGGCTTGGCGAAGAGCGCGTGCGCCGAGAGCGGCACCACCGCGATGGCTTCGACGCTCGGCCAGATGACCGGACCGCCCGCGGAGAAGTTGTAGGCCGTGGACCCGGTCGGAGTGGACACGACCATTCCGTCGCATCCGAAGCTCGAGAGGGGGCGTCCGTCGATCTCGAGCACGACCTCGATCATGCGCTCCCGACTCGCCTTCTCGACAGTCGCCTCGTTGAGGGCGAACGTCTCGTAGACCACCTCGCCGTCGACGTCCTTGACCCGGACCGACAGCGCGAGACGCTCTTCGACCTCGTAGTCGCGGTCGATGACGCGGCGCATGGCGGCATCCATGTCATCGCGGTCGATCTCCGCGAGGAATCCGACGTGGCCCATGTTGATCCCGAGCACGGGAGCCGCGCAGCCGCGCACCAGCTCGGCGGCTCGCAGGATCGTGCCGTCGCCGCCCAGGACGATCGCGAGCTCGAGCTGCTCCTGCTGCACCGTCTCGCCGAGCACGTCGACATCCGCGAAGCGGGCATCGACGGCACGCAGGTCGAGGCTGTCGTCGGCGGCGAGCACGGGGCGCGCCCCCGCGCCACGCAGCGCATCGACCACGCGGAGGGCCGCTTCGACCGTGTCTTCCCTGCCGGCATGGGCGACGACCAGGATGTTGCGCTCGTTCATCGTCTCCCTGTCAGTTCGTTGATGCGGTCCGACCATTCTGACGGATCACTGCCGCGGCCCGGTGCGAGGTGCAGAAGGTATTCCGTGTTCCCGTGGGTCCCGAGAATCGGGGAGGACAGGATGCCGAGCATGCCGAGCCCCGCGTCCCAAGCGCTCCAGGCCGTCCGCGCGACGGCGTCGGCGCGCGTGGCGGGGTCTGTCACCAGTCCCCCGCGCACGGCCGTTCGACCGACCTCGAACTGGGGTTTGACCAGCAGCACGATGTCGGATCCCGCCGCTGCCACGCTCGCGACGGCCGGCAGGACATGCTCGAGCGAGATGAACGAGAGGTCGCCCACGATGAGGTCGGGGGCTGCGTCCTCCCCGGTCACCTCCCTCAGGTTCTCTGGGGTCATGTATCGGACGTTGTACCCCTCGACGCGCACCACACCGGGATCGGACGCGACGGCAGCGGCCATCTGATCGTGTCCGACGTCGACGGCCAGCACACGACGCGCTCCGCGCTCACGCAGCACCTGGGTGAAGCCACCGGTGGAGGCACCCATGTCGAGCGCCAGGCGCCCTTCGGCAGAGATGCCGAAGCCGTCGAGCGCGGCGACCAGCTTGTGCGCGCCGCGACCGACATAGTGGTCGGCACCCGCGACGGAGATCTCGGCCTCATCGCTGACAGGCGTCGACGCCTTCACGACCGGTCGGCCGTCGATGCTCACCAGACCGTCAGCGATCAGGGTTGCGGCGTGGGTGCGTGAGCGGGCGAGTCCTCGCGCGGCGAGGGCAGCGTCGAGTCGCGTCATCGGGCGCCCGGCGCATCGCGCTGATCGAGTCTCGCGCCGCTGTCGAGGCGGCGGGACAGCTCGTCATGCAGCCCGGAGTAGGCGTCTGCTCTGGCAGCGAGAGGCTGCCCCTCGATCAGGCGCAGGCGACTCCACAGACCATCGGTCGGTGCGTTCGTCGTCTCTTCGCTCACGCTTCTACTGTACGCGGCAGGGCCGACACGTCGTCGGAGCCACGGCGAGGGCCCGGCTGCCCGTCAGGGCCGGTGGAAGGGGTCGTCGTAGAGGCGCTCAGGGACGCGAAGCACGAACACCGGTGTCCCGGAAGCCCAGATCGCGGCTGCCCCGGCGCGCAGCAGATCGATCTGCGCCTCGCCCTCGGCGATGATCTCGACATCCGCACCGCTGACGCGGACAGACGCGCCGTTGACCGAATAGACGCCGTCCTTGGACGTGAGCTCCGGGTACGGCTGGTGCAGTTCCCGCAGATCGCTCAGGATGTACGTCGGACGGGATCCTTCCGGTGCCGCGAGCACATGCTTCGGCCGGTCGATGCCCGTGAGCACCAGCGCGGAGTCGATACCCGCCCTCACCGCCCCGAGAATGTCGGTGTCGAGACGGTCGCCGATGAACAGCGGCTTCGTCGCGCCGAAGCGCGACGTGGCCTCCTCGAAGATCGGAGTCTCCGGTTTGCCTGCCACTGTCGCGAGCCGACCGATCGCCGTGTGCACGGCGGACACGAGCGTCCCGTTGCCCGGGGCGACGCCGCGTTCGCGCGGGATCGTCCAGTCGGTGTTGGTGGCGATCCACGGGATGCCGCCCTCATCTTCGGGGAGCTTCAGGGCGAATGCCGCTTCTGCGAGGTCCGTCCAGGCGACCTCAGGGGCGAAGCCCTGCACGACCGCATCCGGAGCATCCTCAGCACTGCGAGTCACCGTGTAACCGGCCTTCTCGGCCTCGTCCACGAGCCCGGCTCCCCCGACGATCAGCAACGTCGCCGGAGGGGGCACGATCCCGGCGAGCAGCCGCATGGCGGCCTGCGGGCTGGTGATGACATCAGCCGGGGCGACGTCGAGACCCAGGCTGCTGAGGTGCTCGGCGACCGACGCGTCGGTGCGCGACGCGTTGTTCGTGATGTAACCGAGTCTCGCGGTCTCACCGGCCGCGTTGAGGCTCTCCACCGCGTAGGGCAGCGCGCCAGGGCCCGCATAGACGACGCCATCCAGGTCAGCGAGCACGGCGTCGACGCCGTCGAGCGGCGTGCGCAGTGCGGACTTCTTGGAGAACAGCCCCACTACGCCTCCTCAGAGGGCTCGGATGCTGTGCGCTTCGCGTCGATGTCGGCGAGGTCGCCGTCCTCGTCCTCGTCCTCGCCGAGAAGCTCACGTACCTCATCGTCGATCGACGGTTCCGGCTCGATATCGGACTCGGTGTCCGCCTCTTCAGCACCTGCAGCCGCGATGGTCTCGTCGGACTCGGCGGGCTCCAGTTCGGACTCAGAATCGTCTGACCCGGAATCGTCGGACTCCGAGTCGTCGGACTCAGAATCGTCGGACTCAGAATCGGACCGGCCGTCTTCAGCATGGTCGTCATCGAAGTCACCTTCGATGAGACCGTCTTCGATGATGATCTCCTCATCACCGGCTTCGTCGACGCCCAGCGCTTCCGCAGCGACCTCGGCGCGATGCGCCCAGAACTCTGCCTCGTCGGTGCGCCCCAGGTCCTCGAGCACGGCGGCGCGCGCAGCGAAGAGCGCGGGGCTCCACTCGAATGCGCGGTCGGGGTCGAGCTCAGGGATCTCGAGTTCGCCGAGCGCGAGTTCGAGGTCGCCCTGATCCAGACGTGCACCCGACATGGCGATCGCCAGCGAGACACGGACGGGCGTGGTCAGAGCGGTCCGGTCGACAGCGCGACCGGTCTCGAGCGCACGGTCGGGGCGGCCGATGCCCCGCTCGCTGTCGACCATCAGGGCGATCTGATCGTCCTTGCCGGAGATGCGGCGGTACGTGCGCAGCTCACGCAGCGCAAGAGCGAAGTCCTCGGTCGCATAGGCGGTGATCCCGAGGGTCTCGCGGACGATCGCGATGCGGCCGGCACGGCGGGATGCTGCGAGAGCGTGCTCATGAGCGAGAGCGGGATCCTCGTCGATGAGACGCGACGCCATCGCGAGGTGACGAGCGACGAGGTCGGCGTTCTCCTTGCTCAGGGTCTTCAGCTCATTGCGCGCCGACGTGTGTAGGTCACGGGCCGTGACGTCATCGGGGATGTGCGGGTCGTTGAAGCGAGGACGATCGCCCGATGCCTGCACCGGACGCTCACGGTCCACTCCCCCACGCTGCGGGTACGAGCGCGACGAGTCGCGGTCCTGCCGCGGCGCGCGGTCATCGCGGTTGTAGCCACCCGTGCGGGGCCCGCCATCGCGGTTGTCGCGGTTGTAGCCGCCCGAGCGCGGTGCGCCACCGTCACGGTTGTCGCGGTTGTAGCCGCCGGTACGGGGGGCGCCACCGTCGCGACTGTCGCGGTTGTACCCACCGGTACGGGGAGCGCCACCTTCACGGTTGTAGCCACCGGTACGAGGTGCGCCACCGTCGCGACTGTCACGGTTGTAACCGCCCGAACGCGGAGCGCCACCATCACGGTTGTCGCGGTTGTACCCACCGGTACGGGGAGCACCACCGTCACGGTTGTAGCCACCGGTACGAGGTGCGCCACCTTCACGGTTGTAGCCACCGGTACGAGGTGCGCCACCGTCACGGTTGTAGCCACCGGTACGAGGTGCGCCACCTTCACGGTTGTAGCCACCGGTACGAGGTGCGCCACCTTCACGGTTGTAGCCACCGGTACGAGGTGCGCCACCGTCACGGCTGTCACGGTTGTAACCGCCCGTACGAGGAGCGCCACCGTCACGGCTGTCACGGTTGTAACCGCCCGAACGCGGAGCGCCACCGTCACGGCTGTCACGGTTGTACCCACCAGTGCGAGGAGCACCACCGTCACGGCTGTCACGGTTGTACCCACCAGTGCGAGGAGCACCACCATCGCGATTGTCGCGGTTGTACCCACCAGAACGCGGAGCACCACCATCACGGCTGTCACGGTTGTACCCACCCGAACGGGGAGCCCCACCGTCGCGGTTGTAACCGCCAGTGCGCGGGGCACCACCATCGCGGTTGTAACCGCCAGTGCGCGGAGCACCACCATCGCGGYTATAGCCGCCCGAACGGGGAGCGCCACCATCACGGTTGTCGCGGTTGTAGCCGCCCGAACGAGAAGCGCCACCATCACGGTTATCGCGGTTGTACCCACCAGAACGGGGGGCACCACCATCGCGGTTGTACCCACCAGAACGGGGGGCTCCTCCGTCACGACTGTAACCGCCCTCGCGGCGGGGTGCGTCGTCGCGACGCGGACCGCTGCTGCGATTCTGTTCCGAGCGTCCTCCGGAAGGTCGGTTACTGCGCGATCCCTGGTCGTTGTTGCGACGCGGACGGCGCTCTTCCTCTTCCGGCATGATGCTCCCTGTTCTAGATGTTGTTAACGCAAAATGGCCACCCAACGATGGGTGGCCATTTGCTTAAAAGAAGTCCGGCGGTGTCCTACTCTCCCACAGGGTCCCCCCTGCAGTACCATCGGCGCTGTGAGGCTTAGCTTCCGGGTTCGGAATGTAAACCGGGGTAAAAGAAGTCCGGCGGTGTCCTACTCTCCCACAGGGTCCCCCCTGCAGTACCATCGGCGCTGTGAGGCTTAGCTTCCGGGTTCGGAATGTAAACCGGGCGTTTCCCTCACGCTATGGCCGCCGAAACACTATTGATGTTTCAATCAAACCTATAGACAAATCATTGTTGTCTGTAGGGTTCTCGACCGTACATCGAGAACCACTCAGTGGACGCGTAGCACCAACAAACGGTGTGTTATCAAGTCATCGGCTTATTAGTACCAGTCAGCTGCATGCATTACTGCACTTCCACATCTGGCCTATCAACCCAGTAGTCTGGCTGGGAGCCTCTCACCCGAAGGTATGGAAATCTCATCTTGAGGCCGGCTTCCCGCTTAGATGCTTTCAGCGGTTATCCATCCCGAACGTAGCTAATCAGCGGTGCTCCTGGCGGAACAACTGACACACCAGAGGTTCGTCCAACCCGGTCCTCTCGTACTAGGGTCAGATCCTCTCAAATTTCCTACGCGCGCAGCGGATAGGGACCGAACTGTCTCACGACGTTCTAAACCCAGCTCGCGTACCGCTTTAATGGGCGAACAGCCCAACCCTTGGGACCTACTCCAGCCCCAGGATGCGACGAGCCGACATCGAGGTGCCAAACCATGCCGTCGATATGGACTCTTGGGCAAGATCAGCCTGTTATCCCCGAGGTACCTTTTATCCGTTGAGCGACAGCGCTTCCACAAGCCACTGCCGGATCACTAGTCCCGACTTTCGTCCCTGCTCGACCTGTCAGTCTCACAGTCAAGCTCCCTTGTGCACTTACACTCGACACCTGATTGCCAACCAGGTTGAGGGAACCTTTGGGCGCCTCCGTTACTTTTTGGGAGGCAACCGCCCCAGTTAAACTACCCACCAGGCACTGTCCCTGAACCGGATTACGGTTCGAAGTTAGATATCCAGAGTGACCAGAGTGGTATTTCAACAATGACTCCACATGAACTGGCGTCCATGCTTCACAGTCTCCCACCTATCCTACACAAGCCACACCGAACACCAATACCAAGCTGTAGTAAAGGTCACGGGGTCTTTCCGTCCTGCTGCGCGTAACGAGCATCTTTACTCGTAATGCAATTTCGCCGAGTTCGCGGTTGAGACAGTTGGGAAGTCGTTACGCCATTCGTGCAGGTCGGAACTTACCCGACAAGGAATTTCGCTACCTTAGGATGGTTATAGTTACCACCGCCGTTTACTGGGGCTTAAATTCTCAGCTTCGCCTTGCGGCTAACCGGTCCTCTTAACCTTCCAGCACCGGGCAGGCGTCAGTCCGTATACATCGTCTTGCGACTTGGCACGGACCTGTGTTTTTAGTAAACAGTCGCTACCCACTAGTCTCTGCGGCCTCCAAACGCTTTCGGAGCAAGTCCTAATACGTCGAAGGCCCCCCTTCTCCCGAAGTTACGGGGGCATTTTGCCGAGTTCCTTAACCACGATTCTCTCGATCTCCTTGGTATTCTCTACCTGACCACCTGAGTCGGTTTGGGGTACGGGCGGCTAGAACCTCGCGTCGATGCTTTTCTTGGCAGCATAGGATCATCCACTTTTTATCCGCATCGTGTCTCAGCCTATGTGAGAGACGGATTTGCCTATCTCTCGGCCTACGCACTTGCACCAGGACAACCATCGCCTGGCTTGGACTACCTTCCTGCGTCACACCTGTTAATACGCTAACCGCACCAGAATGGGGTCGTGCGCTAGGCCCAACGCGTCACCCCGAAGGGATCAGTCACTGGGATTCAGACACTTAGCACTACTGGATTAGCTTGGGCGGTTCTTCGCCGGTACGGGAATATCAACCCGTTGTCCATCGACTACGCCTGTCGGCCTCGCCTTAGGTCCCGACTTACCCAGGGAAGATTAGCTTGACCCTGGAACCCTTGGTCTTTCGGAGGACGTGTTTCTCACACGTCTTTCGCTACTCATGCCTGCATTCTCACTCGTGTAGCCTCCACGGCTGGTTTACACCGCCGCTTCGCTGGCCACACGACGCTCTCCTACCCATCRACACGGCTGGACCACGAAGGCCTACCAATAATGTCAATGCCACAACTTCGGTGGCGTGCTTGAGCCCCGTTACATTGTCGGCGCGGAATCACTTGACCAGTGAGCTATTACGCACTCTTTCAAGGGTGGCTGCTTCTAAGCCAACCTCCTGGTTGTCAAGGCAACTCCACATCCTTTCCCACTTAGCACGCGCTTTGGGACCTTAGTTGGTGGTCTGGGTTGTTTCCCTCTCGACTATGAAGCTTATCCCCCACAGTCTCACTGCTGCGCTCTCACTTACCGGCATTCGGAGTTTGGCTGACGTCAGTAACCTTGTAGGGCCCATCGGCCATCCAGTAGCTCTACCTCCGGCAAGAAACACGCAACGCTGCACCTAAATGCATTTCGGAGAGAACCAGCTATCACGAAGTTTGATTGGCCTTTCACCCCTATCCACAGCTCATCCCCTCAGTTTTCAACCTAAGTGGGTTCGGTCCTCCACGACGTCTTACCGTCGCTTCAACCTGGCCATGGATAGATCACTTCGCTTCGGGTCTAGGACATGCGACTGAATCGCCCTATTCAGACTCGCTTTCGCTACGGCTACCCCTCAACGGGTTAACCTCGCCACATATCGCTAACTCGCAGGCTCATTCTTCAAAAGGCACGCTGTCACAGCTACTAAGGCTGCTCCAACGGTTTGTAAGCAAACGGTTTCAGGTACTATTTCACTCCCCTCCCGGGGTACTTTTCACCTTTCCCTCACGGTACTTGTCCGCTATCGGTCATCTGGGAGTATTTAGGCTTATCAGGTGGTCCTGACAGATTCACACGGGATTTCACGGGCCCCGTGCTACTTGGGATACTCTTCGCGCCACGGTTGGCATTTCGACTACGGGGTTGGCACCCTCTATGACCGGCCTTTCAAGACCGTTCGTCTATACCATCGTGTAACGCCGCCATCTCGGCAGAGATGACTGAAAAGTCCCACAACCCCCAACGTGCAACGCCTGCCGGCTATCACACACGCTAGGTTTAGCCTGTTCCGGTTTCGCTCGCCACTACTAACGGAATCGCGGTTGCTTTCTCTTCCTGTGGGTACTGAGATGTTTCACTTCCCCACGTTCCCTCTACCCGCCCTATATATTCAGGCGGGAGTCACTAGGTCGGCACGCCGCCCAGCGGGGTTTCCCCATTCGGACACCCTCGGATCAAAACTTGCTTATCAGTTCCCCGAGGCTTATCGCAGATTGCTACGTCCTTCTTCGGCTCCAGATGCCAAGGCATCCACCGTTTGCTCTTAAAGACTTGAAATCACATGAGTTTGAATCAGAATCGACACCAGGCACGAAGGCCTGGCATGAAATTGACTAATGATCTTTAAGATCATCTTGTGCAACCGACCGAAGCCGGCTGCAAGATGCTCGCGTCCACTGTGTAGTTCTCAAAGTACGGGCGGTACCCCTTCTCGCCACCCCCACAGGGGAAACAACAAGAGGCCCAGAGGTACAGAAACGATCCGAAGATCGCATCCGGTCCCTCAGGACCCAACAGCGTGCAGGTGCGACATCCGAAACCCTCCCCGTTCCCACCGCAAGCGGTGTACTAAGCGAGAGCTTCTTCCTTCGCACCATGTCAAATGTTCCACCCATGAGCTCCCAGCGAAGAACGAACGTCTTCGATCTGGGTTCTGGACTCCGAAGAGTCAGATGCTCCTTAGAAAGGAGGTGATCCAGCCGCACCTTCCGGTACGGCTACCTTGTTACGACTTAGTCCTAATTACCGATCCCACCTTCGACGGCTCCCTCCACAAGGGTTAGGCCACCGGCTTCAGGTGTTACCGACTTTCATGACTTGACGGGCGGTGTGTACAAGACCCGGGAACGTATTCACCGCAGCGTTGCTGATCTGCGATTACTAGCGACTCCGACTTCATGAGGTCGAGTTGCAGACCTCAATCCGAACTGGGACCGGCTTTTTGGGATTCGCTCCACCTCGCGGTATTGCAGCCCTTTGTACCGGCCATTGTAGCATGCGTGAAGCCCAAGACATAAGGGGCATGATGATTTGACGTCATCCCCACCTTCCTCCGAGTTGACCCCGGCAGTATCCCATGAGTTCCCACCATTACGTGCTGGCAACATAGAACGAGGGTTGCGCTCGTTGCGGGACTTAACCCAACATCTCACGACACGAGCTGACGACAACCATGCACCACCTGTTTACGAGTGTCCAAAGAGTTGACCATTTCTGGCCCGTTCTCGTATATGTCAAGCCTTGGTAAGGTTCTTCGCGTTGCATCGAATTAATCCGCATGCTCCGCCGCTTGTGCGGGTCCCCGTCAATTCCTTTGAGTTTTAGCCTTGCGGCCGTACTCCCCAGGCGGGGAACTTAATGCGTTAGCTGCGTCACGGAATCCGTGGAATGGACCCCACAACTAGTTCCCAACGTTTACGGGGTGGACTACCAGGGTATCTAAGCCTGTTTGCTCCCCACCCTTTCGCTCCTCAGCGTCAGTTACGGCCCAGAGATCTGCCTTCGCCATCGGTGTTCCTCCTGATATCTGCGCATTCCACCGCTACACCAGGAATTCCAATCTCCCCTACCGCACTCTAGTCTGCCCGTACCCACTGCAGGCCGGAGGTTGAGCCTCCGGATTTCACAGCAGACGCGACAAACCGCCTACGAGCTCTTTACGCCCAATAATTCCGGATAACGCTTGCGCCCTACGTATTACCGCGGCTGCTGGCACGTAGTTAGCCGGCGCTTTTTCTGCAGGTACCGTCACTTTCGCTTCTTCCCTGCTAAAAGAGGTTTACAACCCGAAGGCCGTCATCCCTCACGCGGCGTTGCTGCATCAGGCTTGCGCCCATTGTGCAATATTCCCCACTGCTGCCTCCCGTAGGAGTCTGGGCCGTGTCTCAGTCCCAGTGTGGCCGGTCACCCTCTCAGGCCGGCTACCCGTCGACGCCTTGGTGAGCCATTACCTCACCAACAAGCTGATAGGCCGCGAGCCCATCCCCAACCAATAAATCTTTCCAGTAACTGACCATGCGGTCGCTACTCGTATCCAGTATTAGACGCCGTTTCCAGCGCTTATCCCAGAGTCAGGGGCAGGTTGCTCACGTGTTACTCACCCGTTCGCCACTGATCCCACAGAGCAAGCTCCGTGTTCACCGTTCGACTTGCATGTGTTAAGCACGCCGCCAGCGTTCATCCTGAGCCAGGATCAAACTCTCCGTAAAAAAGAAATGCATACGACACCGGGAAAACGGTGACGCAGCGAGTTTGATGCTGACCAAAGAGACAAATCATTGCTGACTTTATCCGTTGCCAACCCCACAARGAGGTTGGTCTTTGATCCAAAGGAATCTCATCCAGCCGAAGCTGAATCGAGGTTATTTGGCATTTGACAAGTGCACGCTGTTGAGTTCTCAAGGATCGGATGCTCCCACGACCCAGTCATCACAACCAGGCCCGAAGGGCAACTTCTCTATCTTA